>JALQTW010000010.1 GCA_023263945.1 Patescibacteria group bacterium
GAGAAAAACGACGCGCTCATCAAAGAGTACGAAATGACAGTCAAAATGATGAAAGATTCATTGAAGAAAATGGAAGCTTCTGTTAAAGAGAAGAACAACTCACTCAAACGCAGAGACGCCTCGAATCGTCGTCATATCGCTGCACTGAACAATGTCGAACGTGGTATAATCGAAATGAAACATAAAATTCAGAAAAAGAATACGATGATCAAAAATACATTGAGGAAAATGGAAGCTTCTGTTAAAGAGAAGAACAACACACTCAAACGCAGAGATGACTTGGAACGCCACCATATCGCTGCACTGAACATTGTCGAACGCGGTATAATCGAAATGAAGCGAAAAATGCAGAAAAAGGAGGACGAAAATCAGGCTCTCAATGCCGCATTACAGAAACGAACCAAGAAAATCAGGCTGTTGGAGCGAAAAATCAAGGCAATTGCCCTTGCCTCCGTGCTCGTATCGTCAGTCACATTTTTCATGCGAATCAATGGCTTATCGAGCTCGTATTTACGATCAAGGAATAGAAATAACGGGATGCGCGCTATTACAGCCGCTTTACAACCGAGACGCGTGGGACAGTTGCCATCTTCCTCTTCAGGAAGAGTTGCGTCGAAAACATCTGCACAGCCACTGCTTCTTCTCCCCCGCGGATCATCACAACCAACGCCACTGCTTTCCAGCGGCTCTGGACCGCTCGCTCCAAATTCAGATCCACATATGGGAAAATTAATTGCCGCGGGGGTTCTTGCAGCGTCCGTTCTCGGGCTGGGTGCCAAAGTTTTGAAGCGATTGAGGTACGCGGAAGGATTTGGCGAGACATCGCCAATTGGCGTGCAATTCTCTCGAGTGAAATCGGCGAAATCGGCGAAATCGGCACCCAGAAAAATTCGTGGGCGGCGCAATCATAGCGGACAATATGGACTGCTCAATTTCAGTAATGACAACAGCAACAACAACGACACCGCATCGTCCCGGTGAAAAATGAGAAAAAAATCTTGGGTAAATGAAACGGCGATGCCTGTCAAACTGTTTCAGGACTGCGATTATGGAGGATCGGTTTTGTCCTTATCTCCTGGATTGAATAATCTCCGCGTAGCTGATTGGAGCGCAATCACCGTCGACGCCGGCGAACAAGTGACGCTATATAGTCAAAGAGACGGAATGGGGAAGAAAAAAACCTTTTCAGGGCCGGTTTCCGTGCCGTGTTTCTGGTATTTGAATTTCGAGGGACATGCACACTCATCTGCAGTCAATAGTGTTGGAAATATGAACGATATCATCTATAGCTACAGATATACGCCTAGACCAGGTGTCACACCTCCACCTCCACCTTCACCAACACCAGCACCAACGCCTTCTCCCTTGGAAATCAAACTTGCTGACGCCATGAACCTGTTGCAGCAAAGGGAACAGACTATTTCAACACTTCAGAACCAGCTGAAGGAGGTGACTGCATTACTGGAAAAGGAAAAGAGTGAAAAATCTCAAGATATTGTTGCGGAAATGACGGCATTGCATAACAAAATTACGCAAATGCGCCAGGAAAATGATCGATTACAAAACCAAATCAATCAGCAGATCGAATTGTATACAAACAAGACGAATTTATCCGAGGCAGAACTGCAAAACGTCACTATTTTGCTCAAACAGCAGGAATTTATGATCTTCACGTTGCAGGATCAAAAAAAAGGGATTCAGCAGCAATTAATTCAAACGACCGCCGCGCTGGCGTCTATGAAAGCTGATCTTTCTGAATCGTACGATATTCGAAACACGTTAGAAGCGCAGATTGGGCAGAATGTACAGAGCATAAACGACATGCAAAATTCAATCACGCGAATTTCCGAGCAAAATGATATTTTACGCAAAACGATTGATGAGCAAACTGCTACTTACGCGGAAAAAGTCAAGGTTATGGAAGATGAAAAAACACATTTGAAGAATTTGTATGACCGATTGAGTGAAGAGTACGCGATGAGCCGCGAAACAATTAAAAGATTAGAAGATGTGAACTCTGAATCTCTCGCTGCGTTTGAAAGTCAGAAAAAAATGCTGGAGGAAAAAATCAATGAAGTCGCTGAACAATACAGAAAAAAAAGTGCGATTATGGTTCACGCACAAGCACCTGTGCAGCAGCAAGTGCATACTATCTACATCTTCGTTGATTCCAAATCGTGGGACGAGCGCGGACTACTGCGCGTTTTATCCGTTGCGCCGGATGGGAAAAATGTTATGCTTTCGAATTACGAATCCAAAAATATGGCCGGCGCATGGATTGTCGGGCCAGGTGGATATATAATAAGTCTTGCTGCGGGACAGCCTTTGTATCTCGACACATCAAAGTGTCAGACGCTCACGATGAGTTACAGGAAAAATGCATGGATTTTTGAAAAACAAGCCAAACATGAATTATTGTTCCGATTGAAATCGAATGAATGTAATGCATTCATTGAGGCAAAAAATGGATCTGCAGTTTCATTGAGTAACGGATTCGACGCCGCCGCCGGGTTTTATATGATGTCGGTTGGAACAGTGAGAACCACGATCTGAATCAAATATCGGTATCCAAGCGTTGTCTCTTGACTCGAAACCATTGTCCCTCAAATTCACCCGGCGCCTTCCACTTCGAGCGTGTGATGTAAAAATATTTTCTTGTACATACAATATAATAAAGTATTGTATAGTGTAGTATATTCAACAATGGTAAAAAAACCAAATAAAACCTGGGTGTTCGTATCGGTTATTGTAATCGGAGTAATTCTCGTGATGGTGTTCAATAAATATTCTAATGAAACTTATAGAACTTATACAACAATACCACCAATGAACGACTTCCCAGGACTCTGTAGGAGTAACAGGTCAAAATTACAAAGGATTAATTTAAGAAGGGCAAACTTAGACAAGAATGAAGAAATAGTAAGAAAAAATATAGATAAATTTTGCACTAGGGGGGAGGTGAACGATACTTATCCTACTATGGGGAGATATTTCGACCCTTTTGCATATGCTAATAGATATAGTGATCTCAGGAAAGCATTTGGGTACAACACTGATGCATTAACAAACCACTGGGTGTCGACTGGAATATTAGAACAGAGAAATGGTGCCCGGTCAGGATCTTGTGGGAAATTTAACCCCGCAGTGTATGCAAGGATAAATGGTCTCAAGAATATGGATTATTCTGGAATCATGAATCATTATAGGAATGTAGGTGTCCCCGGCAAACTCAATTATTGTTAATTTACATGGTACTACAGTACAGTAAAAATTTTAATTTTCGTTTAACGCAAAGCATCAAACAATGGAATGTTCCTTTCTTTTACCGTATCTGGCACCGCGTCCTGCTGGAGCACGGCTGATTCGAAAACGTTCATGATTCGACCACATTTCTCTTGAATTTCCCGTGCCGAGCTCCGTGGTATAACTCGTACATAAAATTGTAGAGAATATTGATCGCTGCATTGACGTCTCTGTTTAAGACGGTTCGGACACAATCCTTGTTAGTGCAAGTTTTTATCCTGAATCGCCTGTCCTGATGAAGGACTTCGTGACAATGATGACAGAGCATACTTGTCCTGTACTCGTTGACAAATACGAGGGTCGTGTCATGACACAATTTCCTCGTCAATTTGGAACTCATGACAGGAGGAACACCTCGCATACAGCCTCGCATATCCCCATCACCGTGGGCAATAATCACGTCGCTCTGACTCCGTTTATTGGAGGTCCCTGTCAAGATGGATACCACGCGCTCCATAGCTTTCTGCCTCCTGACGGTCATCCGCATCCGTTGTTTCTGAAACCATTTTTCGTCACCGAAGTAGGCTGGGCAAATTTTAGACCAGAGCCCGGCCTGGAACCTGTAGGCACCGATGAGACTTTCGAAGCACGCAGTCTTGGTGGACGGTGCATTTTTCAATTCGGGACAAAATCGGTCCATTCTCTTCCGCTGTTTCTTCGTGAACTGTTTTTGCCCCGACTCGAACCTCCACCATCCGCCGTAAATGGTCCCGCTTTCGTACTTTTCCAAGATGTATGGGGAGTGGTACTCCACCCACGTGACTGGATTGGTCATTCCAGGATCGATGGCGATGATCCTTCTGTTATTGGTGCATTCGAATGCACCGTCTGATACCTCTTCCAAGTCAACAATATCCTTGAGAGATGCCACGGAATGTGCTTCTGCTGCTCGTTTGAGCATCTCTTTATTGGCGTCCTTCAAAAATTTACTCAGACGTTTGTACTCGGCGTCATCCTCTTCAGGGACATCATTTTCGGATGTCTCTTTGGCTTCTTTGATGGCTTTTTTCATGGACGATACCGCCGATTTCAAGGTTTCGATTTCACACTCCCGTTTGGATTTCCTCTTCTGAAAGACACACGACACCGAAACTCCGTCTGTGGCAATGAAATTACCGAATCTGAGGTGGTGTGGATTGGTTTGGTGTTTTTTCCTCACGATTCTTTTCAAATCGAAGAGTGCATCCCAGTACCGGTAATTGATATCCCATTCCTCATCTTCTTCATTTATTGAGCCCCGGCACTCCTGAAGGAGCGTCTTCATGTACGAGTGGCTTTTGGCCAGCTGTTCCAGTAATGCCTTGACCGCCGTCGTCGTAATGAGTAGATGTTTCGGTCGCCACTGCATTTGTGGACATATGGCAAATGCCCATCGCTGTTTCTTCATTTTTTTCGTGCTTGGAGTTCCACTTTCCCATCGTTGTCTCAAAGTTTGTGAATGGTCCTCGAGAATCGGGAGGATACGGAACAGTGTTGACGAGATATCGTCCTCTGACATCCCTTGACGATACAACACCCGGAGTTCGTTTACCAAGTCTTGAACAACAATCCAAATACCATGGTCTCGTGGAAGAGCCTTCTCTGTCTTTGGACGCAGGCAGATAATCTCTTCGACGGTCTTGGTCGCATGGAGGTCCAGACTGTCAGCGATCAGACCAAAAGCTTTCTTGAACTTTGCCGTATCGAGATCCTTGATTTGTTTATACCTGTCATCTTCCGAAATCAAGTAATTCGCATATCTCTTCACGAACCCATGGTGGTTTGTCTTAAGATGGTTACTATGCACCGTTGCAGACGCCTTGGCCAATTGGTCGAGCAATTTACCTCTCCACAGGCTGGTGACATCGTCGGGCCAATTTCTATCAAGGCCCGCCTTGGCGCAGTATTCGTCACAGAGATCTGAATAATCTCCTCGACGTGTCTTGTTGGATAAGCAATTAGCCAGGTCTCTCATCAGCGAATTCCACGAACCATATAGATTTTTACCGGATGGGAGATGCCCATTGTTCCGAACAACAAATAGGGTCATGACGTGGTGCGCATGGATCTGTAGTCTCGACAGCCAATATACAGCCTGCTCGATCTCATCACGGACAATCTGAAATTTACACAAAGGTCCCAGCGTGCATTTGATGACATGCCGATTATAATACCTATCCGAGTCGATTCGTTCAGCCCTCTTCCGGTTGGTTCGTTGTTTTTTTACCGGGGGGTCATCCTGTCCTTCGGAGATTCCGGCGGCATTATTCACCTGTCCAGTCTTTCTTTTGGACTGGTCGAGGGTGCGCGCGGCAATATCGTCCTGTCCAAACTTTCTTTTCTTTTTCATTTCGAAATGAAAAAGAAACATTGACCCCATCTAAATTATAGATTTCGGGAATGACAAAATGAGGGTTTTGTCAAATATGGTTTCAGCTTCGGTCAGTTCTTCGGGAAAAAAAAAATGTACACATATGATACTACGAAATGGGCTGCAACAGTTGAATAAATTGTGCATACTTTCGAAACTTCCCGGTAATCAAAACAATATACAAAAAAACTCAGGTAAATAATGCCGCCTTCTTCAGATGACAATGAGACATGCCCGGGCGGCATTGTTGAAAATTGTATAAAAGTCTTGGGATCGGGTGCCAATAGTCATATTGAATTGTTTGAAAAAAAAATGGAACATGATACTTGTACTTGTAGAAAACGCCGCCTGATATGTTTGCCACCAGATCCCAAGCGGCAAAACACTATGGTGTCACCGGCCAGACAATCGCCAAGTGGGCAGACTCTGGTAGTATCGATTCAGTCCGGCAACCAAGTGGACAGCGGAGGTACTGGATCGACGACCCAATGTCTTCTACGCCCCCTGAAAAGAAAAGAATCTGCTACTGTCGTGTTTCGTCCCCTGGTCAAAAAGACGACCTCCGTCGCCAGGTCGAATACATGCGAAGAAGATATCCCGAATGGGATATCGTCACCGATATCGGAAGTGGTCTCAACTGGAAGCGCAAAGGTCTTAGAACCATTCTTCGACTCGCATTGCAAGGAAATGTCTCGGATGTTGCGGTCGCGCATCGAGACAGATTGTCCAGGTTTGGATTTGAACTTATCGAATTCATACTGGAAGAACAAGGAGTTCGGCTGCTCTGCGACGCACGTAACGACCATACGACCAGAGAACAAGAACTTGTCGAAGACATCATTTCAATTGTCACTGTCTTCAGTGCAAAAATTCACGGGGCACGAAAGTACGCGACAGCAAACAGGCAAGTTTACAAGAATCAGGGCGATCGAGATTCTTCCCGACCAGGGGCAGAGGCCGGTTTTGATGCAATGGTTCGGGACATGTAGGTACGTGTACAATCAATGCGTTGCATATGAACGCACACACGGTATCAAGACTCGAGGGGATCATTTCCAATGGCTGAGAAACAGGTTTGTCACCAATAAAAACCTGGTGAAAGCCCAGGGGTGGATGAAAATGACACCAAAACATATCCGTTCAGGTGCCGTCAAGGATTTTGTGACGGCAAGGAAAGCGGCGTTTACGAACAAACGAAATGGAAACATCAAGAAATTCAGGATCGGGTTCAGGAAAAAAAATGATCGTCAGAGCATTTCTATCGAACGATCGGCCAGTGGTCTCATGACCGGACCCACTGGCCTGGTATTGTACAAAAGTCTCATCAATGACCCACTGAAAACAAGGACACCCATTGGAAACCTGGAGTTCAAGCACGACTGTCGATTGATTTTCAAAGATGGAAGGTTCTATCTACAAGTGCCCGTGGATATCGAATCCATGGGGGGGAAGGCACCGCGGACGGACAAGTTTTGCGCAATTGACCCCGGGGTGAGAACGTTCGCAAGCTTATTCTCTACAACCGGGTTCTCTCAATTTGGTACGGGGTTCGGGGCCAAAATGTTTGCCCGGCTTGTCGCATTGGACAACTTACGATCAAAAATCGACATGGAACGGGACCATAGGAAGAGGAAGAGGAAGAAATTGGCGTTCGAGCGATTATCAACCAAGCGCTTCAATATCGTCAAGGATTTCCATTACAAAGTTGCTCACGAGATATGCACGACATTCGACAATATCGTGATCCCAGCCTTTGGAAGCAAAGGCATGTCATCAAAACAAGACCGGCGGTTGAAAACCAAGACCGTCCGGCAGATGTCATGTCTTAGCCACGGGTTGTTCAGACAGCGCTTGATAGAGACTGCAGATCGGATGGGAAAGAACGTATACGTTGCTTCCGAGGAGTATACAACAAAAACGTGCTGTTGTTGTGGAACTATCAATGAGAATGTTGGGTCGAAGAAGGTCTTCCGATGCGTGGACCCACGTTGTGGGTTTGTCGGTGATAGAGATCTTCATGCGGGATTCAACATTTTCCTCAAGTTTCTTTCAGAAACTTCTGCCGTCCTCGGACGGTAGAACGGCACCCACGCTAGTGCCGATAGGACCGGGGCATTCATGATATGGGTTTCGGACGATCTTACCAACCGTGATGTCGTGCATTGTCTTTCGAAATCACGGGACTGGGAGTCCTTTGGGACGAAAGTGAGGGGGGAGGCCCCCACGATCGGCGTCTGTATATCCATAGAGGACTGACTGCTAGGTTCTGAGATTCGTGTACTCTGTACACTGTGCATCGAAAGTATGCATAAAATCATAGCGGAGGTGCATGCTCCGTTGTACTGGAGAGCAAGGTCATGCGGTATACTGGCGCATCGACATCTCTCGTGCCGGCACTCGAGGGCGATGGAAAAAGGACAGAAACAGTCCACAAGTGGATCGATACTACGACCGGGGAAAAGTACATTATGTACGATTATGACCGCGCCCCGCCACCGGCTGCTGCCATGTCTGGAAATGAGATTGGCGGGTTTGTCAATTGGGATGAACATGGACAGGGGTATGTCTGGGGGTTTTCGGTACCAGATCGCGCCATTCGGAATGCAAAAGGACAATTTGTGATTCCAGGGAATTTGTGCGCAGCATCGAGAAAGGCCGGTAAATTCACCGTCCCGTTATCGACGATTTCCATCTTGATTTGTCCGATCGTGACAATCGTTGCATGCATGAGTCAGGGGGCGATGGCAGGCGCTGCCATCAGTGGCCTATGCCTTGTCGGTTTGCTGGCGATAACCTCTATCTTCCGTCCAGCTCTTATCCGCTTCTTTGCGGCGAGGACTGGAGAGATTGAGTTCCAGCACGCTCGATGAGGATTTTGTCAAATATGGTTTCAGCTTCGGTCAGTGGCATTGTCTTGTCTTGAAACAACTGGTCTCCAATTCAGGCGAGAAAGATGATGCGATTGTCAAAAAGAATCTTGAGTTATCACATCAATCACGTCGATCAAATGCCGTTCCATCTGTTCACCAAGACTAATGCCGCGTGTTCGTTTTGCGAGAAGGCCAAGGCACTGTTGGAAGAGCATGGCTATCAATACATTGAAACATCATTTGATACACTGAGTGAAATGAAAACACATGTATCGGCATTTGTAGATGAACAACATGTGAATTCTTTTCCATTGATCGTTACTCCAGAGAAAAAGGTGGTCTACGGCTTCGAGCAGTTGCGCGATCTTCTTGAGGAACATGTGCTTCGCGATTCCAGATTGAGTGCATTTCCTATCCAGCACGATGACATATACGATCTGTATAAACAGCACGTTGCCAGTTTTTGGGTGTCAGATGAAATTCAAGCCGATGATTCCATGGAATTTGAGCAATTGAATCCCGGTGAGCAACGTTTTGTGAAAAATGTTCTTGCGTTTTTCTCCCAAGCTGATGGACTGGTCAATGAGAACCTCATGACCTATTTTATGAACGAAGTTCAATTACAAGAATCTACATTGTTTTACTCTATCCAGAGTTTTATGGAAAGTGAACATAATGTCACATACAGCAAGCTTCTGGATAATTTAGTGAAAGATCAGGATGAGAAGAAAGCATGTTTCAATGCCATCACGGAAATTGACTCTGTCAGGCAAAAAGCTCAATTCATAAATAAACACATGAACTTTTCCGAACGGTTTGCGCATCGGTTGATCGCATTCGCGTGCGTTGAGAATCTTTTGTTCGCGGGGTCATTTTCATGCCTGTTTTGGCTGAAGCAACGCCATCCAAACATTTTGGCCGGATTGTACCAATCCAACGCGTTCATTTCCAGGGATGAGTATTTGCATTATTTACACGCCGTTGCATTATATCGTAAGCTCAAGTATAAACCAGTGGTCTCTGTGGTTCATTCAATAATTTCTGAGGCCGTTGATAATGAAATTGAGTTCATATGTGACAGTTTACCTTCATCTTTGGTCGGGATCAATGGGGAAAATATGGCACAGTATATCAAATTTTTAGCTGATAAAATGTGCGGCGATTTCGATGTACCGCCAATCTACGGTGTGAATGCAAATCCCTTGCCGTTTATGGAAACGCTTGGAATGAATTCAAAGTGCAACTTTTTCGAAGTGAGGCCTACAGAGTATAGAAAAGCCACACCAGATACATGCGACGTTGATGGTGGTGATGATGAAGATTTCTGAGCTCGATACTCGATAACTTTTTTTTCTTGGTGAAATGTAACATTTGAAAATGAAACTCGAAAACAAGAATCTCTTGTTTTGGCTCGCGTGTGTTCCAGCGAGGCTTATGCTTGCCAGTTTGCCTTTGTTCATCTCTCGGCAATATCACCCCTACCTTGCCATCGTATTCATGTGTATTGGCATCGCGTTTCTTTGGCTCTACGCGACAAAATCAAGAATGAGACCGTTCGAAAGCAGTACGGGAACGGCATGGTGGCACAGCAATCGCGTGGTGCATGGGCTTTTGTTCATTATCGCCTCGATAACATTGGCGGCAGGAAAAAAGACTGCGGCATGCACAGCCCTTGTGGCATCTACACTACTCGGAATTTTCACGAAAATCAGAAAAAAATCTTGAGCACGATAAATGAAGAAAAAGACTGGAGGAGCCCAACATCGTCGTCGGCGGCGTCGATTAACTGAATATGAAAAGCTTGCTAGGAGAAAGCATCGCAGGCAAACGAAGTTGCGCCACGATTTACTCGAGCGAAAGCACACGGGAGGAAAAAGAAGACATCGCAGTCGTCACCAACACAAATCCCATCCTCAGAAAGGATTTCTCATCCAAATCATGGACCCGATGAGGTTTCTCAGGGCCTAAAAACGAAGATGGCACGGGCTTATAAACCTGCTCGGAAAATGAAGAGGGCGAGGCCGTCTACGGAAAATCAAAAAAAAACANTC
>JALQTW010000011.1 GCA_023263945.1 Patescibacteria group bacterium
ATTGGAATCTCTGGGCTTGAATTTGTACTTTCTCGGCCGGAGCTTGTGGATGGTATCAATCCCGCTCGTTTCGTCTTCTATCAATACCATATCTCTCGAATCGGCATTGATTTGAATAGGTTTGAAGCTATATGTATCGGTTTGGCTTGTTCCGAGAATCACCTGGTTATTTCCAGAGGCCTTTGCATACGATCCCAGGGAGCACACATTGGAAAATGTGTGTGCATTTCCCAAGTACGTTTTTTCGAGAGATTTGTACCCATAGGCCGCACAATCAGTACCGCCGTTAAATAAAGCATAGGCCCCCGTCGCCGTTGACCTGTTTCCAAACAATTGATACCCGCTTCTGTACCCGGTGGTCGTGTTTTCATCGCCCGATACACAATAAAATAGAGATCCTGCTCCGATGGATGTATTATATTTTCCCGCGACGAGATTCGTCGATGATAAACGACCGATACCGGTGCAGCCACCTGATTGGCACTGGACAAGTGCCTCAGAACCAATAGCGACACAGTCCGATGAATTTTCTATATTGGACAAGGCTCTGTGCCCCACCGCGATGCAGTGGTCACTTTCTCGTGTTTTCGATAACACGTTACCACTTCCCAATCCGATATTGTATTTTTTGTCCTTGTTTTTGCCCGCGGTGAGGAGAAGGACATCACCCACTGCGAGTTCGTTGGCTCGGAGAAAATCTGCCGTGACATTTGGTGACTCCAGAAATATTGCATCGTTTGACATTATACTGATAGAATTTCCACCGAGTACTCCAATACGCGCCGAACTGTCTGCAAAAACGAGCGCATTCGCCTCGCTCGGCAGCGTGATGGGATCTAGAGTCTTGACAACATCGTCGAGATGTCTGCCATTACCCAAAATGGACCCATCTTTCAACACTGTCACGAGGATGTCTGTGTTGTTTTTAAGCTGAAACTGCCCCCCGGATGCGTCCAGCGCGTAGTCCCCAAGGCGGAGGAGACCGTTGGGGATGGAGAGGGTCGATAAATTCAAGACTTGTTCGAGGTCTTCGAAAATGACCGAACTGTCTACAATGACATTGTCCAAATTTACATTGACGTGACCATATATTTCTCCAGCGTTTATCATATTTGCCGTGAGTGAATCCACGGTCAAGATATCTGCATTGACGGCATCTTTACCGTCGATCACAGTTCCATTGGCAATCAAATTTCCATCGATAATCACAGTCTTTGTGGCACCGTCGATGCGCATGATCGGTAGGCTGTTTTCGTCGGTAAATGAAATTGGTACTTGAAACAACGTCTCGGCGCCGTGCTCGAAATAGAATCTGTTCCTCCCATCGATGCTTTGTTGCCATGTGTTTGTGGATAAGATGTTTGATATTTTCACTTTTTCTGTGATTTCGCTCGAAATGAACGTTTGGATATCGTTTTTTATTACATTGAGATTACTCGATAAATCATCGTACTCTTGCATAATGATATTGGACGTGTTCGCAAAGGCATCGAATTTCTGAAGAATCATTTGGTCAACAGTTTCGTAGGAATTCAACCTCTGAGACCCCTGAAACACATTTGATTCCAACTTCGCCACCGTCTCGGTAATTGAGATTAGATTTTGGTGAATAAAGTCCAATTCACCACGTCTTGTTGAATGGCTCATTTGTCCTGTATCGGGGAAAGATTTTTTTTCACGGCAAAATGAGGAA
The DNA here is from genome assembly GCA_023263945.1 of Patescibacteria group bacterium. GTDB lineage: Bacteria > Patescibacteriota > Gracilibacteria > Peribacterales > Peribacteraceae > JALQTW01. The sequence goes on from JALQTW010000011.1 coordinate 1,694, forward strand.
AATGTCGCGGCGCTTGAGAAGGTCCTGGAGGTAGGCAGCAGAGGCAACAGCCTGGTCGAGGCAGCCGTCGCTCAACCACATGCATAATCTACAACAATCCACGAAATTGTCCAACCACAATATCTCATCGTGACTACACTGGCATTTTCTCATCGATTCGATGATTGCACATTGTTGTTTCTGGTCAAAGCAGATGTACATCATCATGAGGCACGCCTTGCCGATGGGTGATACGATACGTGGTTGGAGGGCATCGCATTGCCGCTTTGCTTCTTCGACTCGTCTGTCCAGTGCGGACAAACACGATGCAACCCACGCTGGTGTGTATGGGTAGACCTCATCTCGCTCAATTTTCAATGCCGTATCGGGTTCGATCAATGCCAGGTTGTCGAGGCATTCGCTGAGTAGCGATTTACTGATTTTTCCTTGAATCACACTTTCAAACGGTATTATTTTTGTAAAAAACACGTGCATGATGTCGGGGATGAGTCCCATCGTCAGGCCAAATTTGGCCATATGAGTTTGCCACATGTGGTTGATAACCTCGTCATCATCTTCTTCGCCATCATCTTCACCATCTTCATCTTCATCTTCATCTTCATCTTCATCTTCATCTTCATCTTCATCTTCATCTTCTTCATCTTCTTCACAATCTTCTTCACCATCTTCTTTACCATCATCTTCTTCTCCTGCATCTTCTTCTCCAGCATCTTCTTCACCATCTTCTTCATCCTCTTCAGAATGAAACTGTCCTTCTTCATGCAACCCGTAATAATCCAAGAGCATTTGGACGTCGGGGAACTTGGTCAAGAGCTTGTCCAGATCGGTACCGCCGCCGCAGCGGCTGATCTCGGCCAAGAATGCAGTCCACTCGGTGATTTGGAGCTCGCAAAAATCGATTATGTCGTTCATCTTACACATGGCAAAGAAAAAAACTTTCGAAAAAAATCACATTGTCTGTGATTTCAAAAATTCCTTCGTCTTCGTCTTTATACCTTTCATCATTTGTTTTGACTTCTGTCAAATCAAAGCGCCAACATTCAAACTCTAGAAAAAGTTCTAGGAACTTTTTTTTTGTTTTCTGCGCTTTGCTTTTACTGGCGGTTTGACTTTCAGTACAGGATTCTTCGCTAATAAACCGGCAAGGCACGTTTTTTTTTCTGACGTTTTTGACCGTTTCACCAACTTTTCTACCACGTCCCGCTTAATAATGTCTTCTTCGTCCTCGATAAAGGTTATTGCCGGAAAAAAAACTTCAATAATGGACTCGGGCAGCTTGATCAACGGGGACTTGAACTTGGGGCACCCGTACTCTTCCTTCCTGCAGTAGCAACGCAGTCTCATCCCGTTCCTGGTTACTTCTAAAAATATAGTGCTGGTTCGATGTTCGCGCTTCAGATTAGGACAATAATGGGAGTTCATTTTCAACCAAATGACAGTATCCGCCTCAAAAGCTCCGGTGAAGGATGCGTCGCTGTAATGTTGAGGTAAAGACTTTATCAAGGTCTCGAAGGCCTCGCTGTATATACTCAACATCACTTTCTTGCCGTTGACAAGGGCTCCTGCCACCCTGTGATTATCTTCAAAGTCCGCCTCATGTTCCACCCCATGAGCAGTTGGGGTAAGATCAGCGTTGAAATGCCTGATGCTGCATGCGTGAATGATCTGACGCTTATCCGACGGCGTCTCTAAAACTATAGGACCGAGGCCATTGGAGTCAATTTTAAAGCAAGGCTCGTAAATTCTGTCGTCATTTTTTCCCTTTGTTGCATATATTATACGCAGGCCGTTTGAGTTGAACACCGCCTTGTCAAAGACATCATTCCATTCGTTTTGAGGAGATGGGCGATTATACGTTTCCCAAAGTTCGTCCACGCGTTGCAGTATATAATCCCTGAAGTACATTGCAATGGTACTATTCACTATAATGCTCGAAAAAACCAAGTGGGCACCGAGTTTCTGCCCCCCGTCCACGTTCTTGGGTGTTGTCGTGCACACAAAACAATCATGAACAGTACTGCTCCCCTCTTCATGTGTGAAAAAGTCCATGGCAAGATGATGCGTCATTAAAGAAATCGATTTCAATGTCTCCAGCATGTCATCGAGGCTCTTGTCACAGTCGAAGACACAATCCAGGTCGAAAAACAGCTTAAAATGAGGCGTTCGTCGCTCTACCAATGCTATTTTCTCCTTCTTCAATAAGAACTTGAAGTATACATTCAGAAATGTGGACGCATCTTTGTCCGGGACGCTCAATTTCCCGCCGTCGAGGAGAAAGTGTGTTGGGACACGTGTGTCTGTGTGCGGCATTATCCATGACCGCGCCCGGCACTCTTCCCTGAAAGACATGTTTGGTTGAAAAATTTTTTCAGTTTTGAATCTGCAACATTCGGGAGCCAACACATTCCTTTTACAAAAATTTCTTTGGTACAAAATGGAGAATCTGACGACAGACAATGTAATGCCGCTCCTAGTCAGACTGCATCGCAACAACGATACCTTGGTGGTTTCATCCGAGGCCGATCCAGAATTGGTCTGGTTTTTGAGGTCAAATGGCGATCCAGAGTCTTCATCTGTCATGAATTTTGATCTACTGTTGCAGTATGACGAGGAAGACGATACGAACGGAACGTACTTTCAAATTTTCAACATGGATGCCGATCTTTCATGGTCCGCGGACGAAGAAGTCTTTTACGCCGCGAATTTCTCGGTCAAAGAAGAGGCTGTGGCAGAGGAGCTGCGTGATATTGTCAAAACCATACAGAAATTTCTGAGGATCAAAATTTGCGATTGCGCGCGATACTTTATCAAGGACGATGGCGCGGAATGTTACATTTGCATGCTCGATCAGGAATTCTTCCACAATCAAGTGCAGTGCCATATCTGTTTTGACAATATCAATAAAGCAGGGCATATGGAAAAAATGAATTGTTGTCATCAAACATTTCATTCGAAATGCTTGATGAAGTTTCGGAGGGACGATATTCGCCGCGATTGTCCAATCTGTAGAAAGCAACCGGAGATCGAAGTTCATATTATACAACCAGGGCCGTCAGAGCAGCAAACGACATGAGAGCGCCAACAGCGATCAAGACATATGCGATATTTTTTTGCTGGTCGCGCTTTGTCAGGTCTTGTTCACAATTTGACGACCCGAGTCTCGAAGCTCCCATTGTCATAACAACGAGTCCACTCACTTGTAGGAAAATTGATACAACTTGTAACATTTGTGTTTGTATGAACACACAAGATTTTTTTACATTGTCGATTTAAATTCCCAATCAAGATCAGAGCAGATTTGCCTCCATACCGAATCGTGCTGCAGAATCTTTTGTCTAGACTTAAGTAAGGGAAAGAGGTGCAAATACCTGTTCCCGTGTGGTAACTGCTCTAAAATTTTGTAACAAATGTAATTGTATCTCAAAAGATTTTTCCTGTCGTCAAAATTCATTCTTTCAAAACATTTCTGCACTTGCATGAATCTAGATACAATCTCGTCTCGAACTATAGAAGGAATGGTAATAGCATCCGCGTTGCCCCCAATCTGGCGCAAAATGAATACCGCGTGCTCAAAATATCTCGGCAGATTTCTACGTTTCAGGAACATTTTAATGTGGTCAGGCGTTACAGCGTGGAGAGAATCATCCAGACGATTTTTCTTCAATTCCTCTTTGACTACAGTGAAGACCTCCTCGGGAATATTGGTGTTTTGGAGACCTTGGGCGGCATTGAGACACTCGTGCAGATGGGAAATTCGTTTGTACACAAACGGTTTCTTGCTCTGGGCTTCGACTTGTTCCTCGTAATTCAAATTTGATGCATTGAGCTCGATCACCATATCGCTTTTACCGCATTTGGGGCACGTGCGCATGCTTTCTTTTTGCATAGTCAGTAAGGGGACTTTACACTTGTGGCAAAGGTAGGCGTCTTTGTTCATACACCGCGCTTGCATCGCGTCTAAATTCTCCTCGACCTCGAACAAGTAATCTTCATATACCTCTTTTGGACTTTCCTCGTCGTCAATGCGCTTGATAAACTTGACGGCTTTCAATAAGTAATCTAAAGACTCTTCGTACGTCTCAGAGCCTACTTGGGTGGTGAGGCCTTTGGTCTGATCGGCAATTTTCCTCGACAACATGGCGGCATTACTTGAGATACCGCAGGAAAAGTTTGAAAACTTTTTTTTTCAAATCTTGTTTCAAAATAAATCATGGTCCTTATCATTCGCACGACTGCAAATACAAATGAACATCGAGTCAATATTCTAAAGGAATCAGACTTCGCAAACCCGGCGCTGGTCTTTGATACAGATTCCCAATTTGGTCTGTACGTGAACAATGCGGCAAATCGCGTGGGTTTTTCTCAGGGAAATCACCTCATTTTCGAGGCAGGTGCGGATACTGTCACGCTCCAAAGCAATACCATCGTCGTGGAAGGCGTCACTGTTGCGGATTCAATCAATAGCATGCTCGAAGGTACCATATCGAATGTCTCGGGAAATTACAATTTCATCGATAAAGCATACCTCACAAATAGGTACATGATACCAACAGTAACTAATGTCGTTTTTTCGACGTCAGAATTCCAGGGCACTGGCCAAGAAGCGGTCAATACATCAAAAGGGCACCTTATTATTCTGGGGTCAGAGTTCGAAATGGGAGCGGTGTGCATGGTCGATTCTATCGCTCAGAACACCATCTTTATCAATTCAGAAACGTTACATGTAGAAACAAGCAATCTACAACCCGGTTTCAGTGATCTCCAAATCGTCTCGCCATATTCAATGGTCTCGTCGCCTGTCCAGATACCCGTGTCTGATGGACCGAAGTTTGTCACTGACACATTACCACAGATCATGAGCAATGTCGATTTTTCAATCCAAATCCAGGCTCTCAGCGATTCCACGTGCACATTCTCGGCTACGTCCCCGCCACCGGGCGTGGGGTTGAGCTCGGATGGAGTATTGAGTGGAAGGACGCCGCCGTCGGGTGATATTATATATTCCATCCCCATCCGCGTGACAGATCAAGAAAAACAGTATTTTGAGACAGAATTCATGCTCCGCGCGGTACAATTCCTTCGCGGTAGTAAGGTACCGTTCACGCGTTTCTTCAATCCATGGGGCGTTTTCTTATCTCCAAATCAGAGAACGGTGGCAGTCGCGTATCCCGGTGCGGTTGTTTTTTACGTCTACGGAGCCAACTTTTCGTGGAGTGTGTCACATACACTCACGCCGAGTATCGGGGGTTTTGGAAAATCAGTCTTCTTTGCGTCAGATCAGCAGGTAGCTGTCGTCTCTGATGTGGGCGTGCATTTTTATTCCATAGAGACGACTTCTATCAAACTTCAGAAAACTGTATCACTTCCCAACTCAATTATCGACCTTCACGAGGATATCCTCGTGCAATATACGTCCAATGACGTTGTGCTATATAGAAGAAATGCAGTGGGTAATTATGTCAGGGAAAAATCCATCTCCCTTTCAGGAGAACTTGCCAATGTGACAGTTTCCAAGGTCTTTGCATTTGAATCGTTTCTATGCATTTCAACGACATCTGGCACTGTGTACAGGATTCTGTACAACCTCGAAGATGTGAAGAAGTATGTACACAGCTCTTCATCAGACGGTTTCGGGGGCTCTGTAGCCTTTTTTGGAGGCAAGATTTGCATTTCCGCGCCCCAGACAAACGCAGTATTTCTCTTTGATACCGAATTAAATCTATTGGACGTGTTATCGAGTGATGATGTATTTTCTCTACGCGCCCGAGACGGGGTCCTCAGCGCGTCGAGCTCCACAAAGGTCCAGCTCTTCGACACGGCGTTTAATAGCATCGGTTCCTTCCCTCGGTCACGGCGCTCATTCACCGCGATTGGCTCGGATATTTTAGCCATGTTTGACGTGTTTTCAATTGAACCAACGGGTCAGTTTGTGGGCGACATTTTCGTCAAGAATTTCATTTCAGGGGATTTTTCACTCGATCAATGAGTGATTTTTTTTTCACATTTTACAAAAAAAAATGTACAACAAAAATCACCACCGTCGTGGCGGTAACACGATAACATAGACATAGCCTGGCTGATTCGCGAAATTCGATCGGCCATGGATGTTTCTTCGAGCATTTCCAAATCGCTTACTGACAGTCAGCAATCTATCTTCAGTGAATCTGGCATTTCGAGCGGGACAGTACAAAAATTGCCCAAAATATCCCTCCCGCTGGTACTGTGCGCACCGCGTTGATGGATCGATTGTCGCACCAACTCGGCAATTTCTTGCGTCTCTGATTGCTGCTTCAATTACCGCTGGCGAAACTTGTCTTCTAACGAGCATTGTTGAAAAACAAACTTTTTTGAACGATAACGTACGAATTACAATTGTTTTTTTTCTGTCGTTGGGAAAAACGACAGAAAGACTTTATTGTCATTTTTCATGGGACACAGATTTCGGGAATGACAAAATGAGGATTTTGTCAAACCCTATCACATATCATAGTTCTTAAAGTCTTCCACGACTTGCACCATTCCGTACTGGGGCCTTAAACGTGCACAATGAGATGCCGTATCGGTACATGTCCAACCACATATCCTATTGTTTGTCGTCGTGACGTCAACAACAACACCATCCAAAGACTGTGTGACAGTGACATACGGTTTGAATTCTCGGAAATACAGCGACTCTACCAAATTGTTGACAACGATCGGAATCAAATTGATACAGATGTCTCGTCGAACGTCTTCTGTATCATCCAATCGCTTTTCTTCCAAGATACGATTGCAGTCTGCGCAAATGCTCTGCACAAACGACTGGAAGACTTGCTCAAGATTGATTTCAGGCGTAATTGTTGCCATCTTTATCTGCACATACAATTTTTTAAAAATTAGAATGAGCGACCTTGGGTGGACACGTGGTCAAATAAGGCCTATATGCTGAAACCAGAATGCCGAATTACTTTGGCAAAGTCGCCAAGCGCTTTGATGACAGACTTTCTGAAGAACTGTCATCGCGTTCTCTTTTTGATGATTGTGACATTTTGTTCAAGATTGATCAATAACGTACGAATTACAATTGTTTTTTTCTATCGTTGGGAAAAAAACGACAGAAAGACTTTATTGGCATTTTTCATGGGACACAGATTTCGGGAATGACAAAATGAGGGTTTTGTTAAACAAAAAAAAATCTTGTCGGTTCTCATCTTGAGATGCAACGGCGCAATTTACAGGTATCCAGTGTCCAGCAGGCAAGGCCTGTTTCTACGAGGAAGTATCGATTTCAACGATTCACGTCTCAATTGAGCGGTCGATCTGTCGATATTGGATTTTCCGAGGCCAATGAAGTTATGCTTGGCCGCATGGCCATGGTCGGATCAGCGGCGTTGGTAGCTAATGCATCACAGCTCGGATCGTTCGATGCGCTTGAGCAAGTGCATGCGTTGACCGGTCTCGATGATTTTCAAGTACAATTCATTGTTGCGTGCATCACGGCAGCGTCGACACTGTCCGCACTGTCTTCACCTCCCGTCGAAGTCCAGTCCACAAGATTGGACGGTCCATTCCAAAATCCAGCTATCAGTCTTCTCCAGCCACTGAAATTCGTCGGCGTGGAACAATTTGGGTTCAACGATTCGGTTGAACTTTTCCATGGTCGACTTGCAATGCTGTTGATGGCCGCATGCTTTTTCTGACTTTGTTTGACTTTTTTACAGACGAAAAAAAAAACGAAAAAAAAATCACATATATTTTTCGGCCCAATCTGCACCGTCAATTTTGGCAATTTCGCTCTTGAATTTCTCGAGAGTTTTGAATCTCGGGTTGAAAATGTGGCGAATCACGCGGTTACTACATTTGCATTTCTTTGCCGTCATAGCATCCCTCAATTGGGTGGTGAAAAAAGCCCGCTCGCGCGAATCCATCATTTGCAGCAGCAATTTGAGTTTTTCCGGTCTTTCCACGCAGGAATCGACGAATAATCTTCTTTTCTTCAGATTCGATAAATCCAGGGATTCAATCTCTGGGTACAAATATCC
>JALQTW010000012.1 GCA_023263945.1 Patescibacteria group bacterium
GACAACAACTGACCCTGGAGTTTCAATAATAACCGGCTCTGGGACAGACCTCGCTCTGGTTCTCTTTCTTTTTTCCGGGAAATAAATTTTCAAAAATTCATTCACTTCATCGATACCGTTGTAGAGACCGTCTTTGTAATACACTTCAAGAATCTGGACACCCGGAAGATCTGTACAATGACCAAATGGCGGAACACTGTTCACCAGCTCGGGGGTCGCACCGCGTCTGTCGAACTCTTGTATAATGGGATCGTTTTTGATACAGTGTAAAATGAACTTCATTGTTTGATTCCAGCAACATTTTATTTTTCCAGAAAGATGTCCGAAGAGTTTTTGCCGCGCTGTCAACAACAAATAATGCCGCGAGATGTGGAGGACATCTATGGGGTTGTACCTGTCCAGATGGATTCGTATATTCAAGCACTGACGCATTCTTCTGCGTCAGAAGCGTCAAACGCTAATTATGAGAAATTAGAGTTTTTAGGAGATTCGTGTTTGTCCTTTTGCGTTGCCACCTATCTCTATACAAAATTTCCCGATAAAGATCAAGGGTGGTTGACGGTCACGAGGTCAAAAATTGTCAATACAGACTCTCTGTCAAATTTTTCCAAGTCGCTAGGGTTGGAAAAATTCATTATTTTGTCCAATGACCTGTTTGAAAAACAGTATCATATCAATAACAAGAAGATTCAGGAGGATGTGTTCGAAGCTCTCATCGGGGTACTTTATTTGGAGCACGGTATGATGAGTGTCAAGAACTTCGTCATCAAGACGATGGAAAAATTTGTTGATTGGGATAACATCGAGAAAAACAAGAACTATAAAGAACAACTCATGTGGTACCAACACCAAATCAAAGAAGATCTCCCAGATTACAAGGCGATCAAGGACGAGAACACAAAGGAATTTAGGGTGGAAATTTGTCTCAAGGGGCGCAAATCATGGGGAGTCCATAAAGTAAAGAAAAAGGCAGAACAGCTCGCTGCGAAGCACATGCTGAAGATCCTTCACGTTCCTATAGATGATTGAACCAAATGACAATGATCACTGATGCTTTGGACAAGTTGTATCGAAGTAGGGTTGGAAAGGCATGATCTTCTGCTTCTCGAGCTCTCGCGCCTGGGGGGCGTTGTTCTGGAGAAATTCTCTAAATTTGGTGTCGTTTTCACTCCCGGAATCACGGTACAATTCAACAGTGCGCTGGCACTCGGACCTGTAATCGGTGATACCCCTTGATGCAATAGGCTGAAGAAACGCTGGCATTTTTATTGTGTACACTGCACCAAGATTTTTTTTGTAATGCATTCATTGCATGATCGGGAACATTTCACTTCCACTTGGTTTTTTGTAAAAAAGTACGACCATCGAACTCATGATGATGAGTGCAATTGCGACAGAGATGATGATTCTCTCTGTACCGCTCATTGGCACAGAGCCCTGTGGCGATACGTCGGCGGTAGTGTTGGACAAAAGTCCCAACACACTCTGCGCCGAGGTTTCTTTCAGTTCACTCTGGGTGAATGCGGGTAGTTGAGCAACCGGTTGTGGCGTCTCCATTTTGATTTTCATCAAGATTTTTTTTCTCGATCACGAATTTACCACGACCTTTTTCAGATCGAGACCCAAGTCCTTGCTCCTTTGTAAAAGCAGCTGACGAAGCTTTGGGTCTCCCAAAGCAAGAACGGTCAATGCAACTGTCCGCCTACCAAAATCACTGGCGACCCAGTAGTAATCGCCAAACATACGATACTCGCGAATCGCTTTTTTCAGATCGGATTGACGAAGTTTCAGCACTTGACTCCCGCTCTTTTCCGTTGGTGGCGTGGGTCTGTGTCTCGCTGGAATTTTCATCAGAATTTGTCGATGATATTCTACAGGGTTGGTCTCCTTGATTCGTTTGTAAATGAACTCAAACGTGTTGTTTGCAAGTCTGGTCGTCTTGAACTTATTTTCGGAAGGGAATGCGTATCGAGTCCTGTACTTTCTCCCAGAGCTCCATGGGTTCTGGCCACTGGATTTACTTGGTTTCCACTCATTGTTGCCATTGCTGTTGCTACTCATGTTGTTGCCGTTACTGGAGCTGTAAAAACTCGAGGTGTTTTTTCCACGGGACAAATTTTCAACGTACGTGCGGTTTTTCAATCGCTGTATTTGGTATTGATGTTGATACGGAGATTCGAGAATGTTTTTGACATGGCTCAATTTCTGGAACAAGTCGATATCACCACCTTTATTTGGATGGAGACTGAGAGATGCCTTCAGATAGTGTTTCTTCATCTGTGTGGGTGTTTTGACCATGGCGTCGACAGCGTTCACAAACGCCTGTTGCGTTGGCGTCAATTTACCCATGACCTGTGTCAAATTTTATCGTGTACATTACACCAAGATTTTTTTGCCTCAACCCGAAGTTGCGGCAAAAATTTCATTTTTTTTTCAGGCAATCACCAAAATCATCATCATCGAACTCATGCATGAGAATAGGACAATGGCGGCTATGATGGCAAAAAAGAGAACCTTATTTTCGCGAATCCATGTACTAATCCATGATTGAGTCGTGACTATCTCATCGTCTTGAATAATCTCATCAGTACTCGGCGCATCATCCGCGTTGGCACCCGCAGACTCGCCTTCACCTTCGCCAGATGGAGATGATCCAGATGCACTTCCTGCACGCGTGTCGATACGTGGCCCACCTATAAACCCTTTCGTGTACTTCATATCGGATTTTTTCCCTAGATTGGAAAATTCACACGATCCATCGCTTTTCCTGATGTGCCAGCCTCGACAACTTTCGTCGAGGAAACAGGCATCTTGGCATTCGTTGATAGAGCTCTTTTTCCCGGCATTTTTATACACGGATGATGAAGGGAATTTATGATCACAATAGACCGTATTTGTCGATGTGGTACACGACAGAGAACCAGTTCCGCTTCCACCTCCACTTCCTCCAGTGGTGGAATTTCCATTGGATTTCGGCGGTGACGGTACTGTTGATGACGGCGTTGGTTTGCCGCTTGAACACGCGTTCACATTGGGAGATTGCCCTGGGGGAAAACGGTGTTGATTATTATCGGAACATACGAGAACTTTTTCACAATTCGATTTATGAACGAGTCTCGATGCCCCCGGGCCCAATTTCGAGTACTGTGTCCAGGCTGTACATCCAGATGGTGTGGGGTTCGAAGCAGGGGTGGGTGTGGGATTCGAAGCAGGTGGCTTGTAATTTGACGGATACCTGCATTTTTTCCCATCCCAAATCATGCATTGTGGACATCCTTCACTTCTTTTACATGCCATCTTTAAGGTCACGAAATATTTTTTTTCAAATCTTCAAAAATGTATACGATTGTGGTCTCGATGCCTCAATGGCCAACCAATCTGCTACATTTTGTGGCGTGCGCTGTTTGTCGAAAATTGACACTCGGTCGCCATGCACATACAACAATGTGGGATAGCCTTGAATAGCTCCGGGAAACATTCTCTGGATCTCAGAATGGAACGTATCGTCAGCCTCGAAAATTTTTATCGGAACTCGATTCGATGCATCGTCTACCATGGGCTTGAAATCTATGCAATGGGGGCATCCATTCATAGTCACAAAAATGGCTTTCGGGCCATCATATTGATTGTAGGCTGAAAAGTCCATGACCAAACTCGAAGGCATTGTTGTAGTGTTAGTATTCGTGTACAATATCGAAAGAAATTTTTTTTTCTTTCTGTAAGACAGAAAAATGCACCTGGTCGTCCTCGCCATCGTCATATTTACAAGTCTAATATGGACCATCAAGAAGAAATATGGGAACCAAAGGGAACTTTTCGAGGCGGACCAAGAACCAACAATCTATGTCAGCGTAGCAAGCTATCGAGACGCGTCGTGTAACGCAACCATTCGACAACTGGTTGACAGGGCGAAATATCCATCACGGCTTTTCTTTGGGATTTGCGAGCAGCACGATCCAGCGGATCGCGCGTGTTTACAACCCGATACTTTCAAGCAAAAAGTCGACCCCTCGCATTTCAGGGTCACCGTTCTCCCGCCTGATCAGGCGAGGGGGCCAATGTACGCACGCCGTCTCATCCATAAAATGTACAAAAACGAAGACTTTTATTTACAGATTGATTCACACATGATACCAGTACAAGATTGGGACGTCAAACTAATTGACCAGGCTCGCCTATGCCCCCAGCCTAGCTGCCTATCGACTTACCCTCTTCAATATGACGATCCCGATATCGAAACAAATTCCAAGGTCGCGGTATTCCGCAAAGCAGTTCGAGGGAAAAATAACCTTCCGATATTCAAGGCGGAAAAAATACCTCGTCCCTCAACACCCGTGAAAACGGCCTGTGCCGCGGCAGGATTCGTCTTCCTCCCCAAATCAGCGGCCCAGATGCCACTGTGGCCTTACCTCCCCAATCTTTTCCAAGGGGAAGAAAGTATCATGGCGGCGCAATTATGGACGAGGGGCATTGATATATACTGTCCGTCAATCAACATTTTCAGTCACAAATATTACAGGAAAGGCGAACACAAATTCTGGGATAATAAACCGGCGTCGTTCTGGGACGAGCAGAAAAAGAGCGAAGCGTTCGCGAGGCGGTTGATCACAATAGATTTTCCAGTCATTCGGCCCGGGTCATCCGACGTAGCCCTCGGCACTACCAGACCCATCTCCGAATGGTTTGAGCGCATTTTTTTACACAAAGGCAAGTGAAATCTCGCCATTTTCAATGTAAAGAATATTGAAAAAAATACCGTAAATGTGAAGAGAATTGATTTCCTTTGCTCCAGATAAGGTTTCTGTATTGTCGTACAATTTTCTAAGATCGGAGTCCACCTCGGTATTGTACCGTCTGTAGCGCTGCTGTAACAAACAGTCGCTAATGGCACTCAAATTGATGAAACCATCTGGTTGTTGTGATCGTGGGGTCAACGATGCAGAGAACATGTGCACGCCTGCAGGGAGGGATTTTTTTATCACTCTCGACGGATGTACGGCAGAGAAATATACATCGTCAAGGAAATCATTCCCAGTTCTCGGTTGTGAATTGAGCATAATTCGCGCACATAACATCGGATCGTACCGAATTGTTCCTGTTCCAATCGGCCCGGGTGTGTACCGACCGAGCTGATCACTTGATCCCGAGTTCGAAAACCACATCAAATACCGCATCGCGCCCGTGAAAAACAATCGGGTCGTGTGCCCAGAAAAATTGTTTGCGACTGGCACAATATACATTTTTTTCACGCCGATCGATAGGGCCTTCTCCGCAGGATTTGTCGAACTCGGTATTTTACCCGTAACCCAAGTAGATTCGGTCGTCGAGGATGTGGAAAATCCGATCATAGACGGCATATTATACAAATCGACGGAACTTTGCCCCTCATTAAATCGGAAGTATCTGGTAAACTGGACGTTACTCGTAGAAGATGCGAGCCATTGACCCTGACTGCAGCCGTGCAGGGTATAAAACACAGATGCCTCTGTATCAACAGCTTCCAAATCGTGCTCGATATCAAACTCAATCACCATTTCGTCAGATAATACCTGCTGTGTCACATCCATCATATAATTTTCACTGCGAATCGTCAGTAATTGAGACGTGAACACATTCCTGTGCTTGAGGAATCCAATCACTTGGTAATTTCTTTTGATATATACCTCCAAATACATACCATCAACAACACGGAATTCCACTTCATATCCGCCCTCTTTTCCCGGTATATCTTGTCTTCTTGCCCAAATAATGGATGCTGGACCATCATGGGGCAATTTAATCGATCCACTCATGCGAATGTATGAACAGGAAATGCCAGAGTCGAAAAATACACTCTGTGTTCCAATGAAACTGGGGGGAGTGTTTAACGCGACAATATCTGGTAAAATTTGATCTTTGACGCCATACACACTGTATTGAATAGGGTTTCGAATATTCACCACGACATCCTCGAATGTCTTGAGTATTTGACTCTTTTGTAATTGAACCGTATCCGCTTGGTACTTGACATTTTCGATCAACATCTGGTTATTTTCCACTACGCGACGGCGTTCTGGATTGGATAAATAGATATACTCGCCCAAAAATTTAATGTTCTTCGGTTCTTTGTACTTGTCAAGTGCGACGACATTTTGCTTGAACTTGATGATAATATCAACTTTTTGATTTTGGATGGAAATTAACGGGAGCGCCGTGCTTTCGTGTCTCGAAAAAAAGAATGGGAACTTTAAAAACAGCGTTTTACTCGAACCGGAGGGCTCATGTTGGATATTGAAGTCGCTGTACTGGTATACAGAGTCATCCTCTTCATTTGTGTTGTACACAAACGAATGCAATCGAATGTAATCTCCGGTAATTTCTTCAATCATTTGACGACCAGCAAATATCTGGGCGCTATCGATTAATTCTTCCATTGGAAAATACGGATCGGTCGACGTCCGTGTGACATACGCTTGCATGTATAAATTTCGAAGTAAATCACCCTTTCTCGGGACTGTGAACCTGATTTCTTGTCCATATACAGTCTCAGTCGGCAATTGAATTTGCATATCCTCTATACTCGACGCAAATGGCGAATATCCCTTCCAAACTTGTTGAAATGGTCTCGATGCGTCAGCGTCTTCAGATTCGAGCAACGTATTTTCAATTCCTTGGGAAACCAATTGCAATAAAGATCCACTCGCCATTTATCCGTCTCTTCTTGATATGGGGCATGATTTTTTTTTCTCAAAAAAAAAGAATGTTGGACTCTTTTACAAGTACAAGAGTACAATGCTATCGGCCCAGAAACAGCTCAGAACGTGTTCAGATTCACCGCTCGCCAAGGTCTTTTTCAGTCAAAGTAATTTGGAAAAGATTCACGGGATGATTATTCAAGCAATATTCTCGCAATTGAATGTCCAAATAGGAAAACAATCCCACGACGATGTACTCAATGTGGCAGTGCATGCGTATGAACACTTTGCCAATAGCCATGCCACGAATATCAATTGCGAAGTCTCTCGTCTCAACATGATTGTCGTTGACAGATGCGTACAAAGCATGAGGCCGAATATTTTACATTATATCAACTACGTGAACAATCTCGACAAACCCCCAGAATTGATGGCCAGACCGAAAAACACATCAAGTAAGGGCATTGTCCCGATGTTTGGACAAATTTGAAAACAAAGTCAGAAAAGAGCATGCCAAAATCGCTCCATTTGCCACGGATCTATGCCGTCGTGGTCATGAACATCGAATGCGTACTCTCGACCGAGGACGAGGACCAGATTTTCCCAACAAGATTGATCATATTGCAGGATTCTCTTTGCCGATATTTGACATTGTGCGCCCGCGCAAAACGAAAATATCGATCGTCCACTGGCAGCATCGAGATTAAAAATCTGGCACAGTT
>JALQTW010000013.1 GCA_023263945.1 Patescibacteria group bacterium
AAAATTTTTTTTCATAAAAATCAGATCACTCCTCGCCGTTTAAAGCAGTTTAAAGCCCACATTCTCCGCGAGCGGCGTGAAAAAAACCGTTCTCCACGGCCGTCTCGAAGGCGCTCACAGACCACGTCCCGCGGACGTTCTCGGACACGTTCTCGGCCTTGCGACGAACTGTCCCGTTGGAATCGTAGACGAGACGAAGCGCCCTGGCAACACGTCCCGTATCGGGAATATCGAGAGTTCCACAGTGTTCCACGAACGCGCGTGGGAGGGCCAGATGGGCCACTGGAGGAATCAGGGTATGAACGCCCTCCATATTGCGGAGAATGTCCACCAATCCCCCCGTCTCGGTGGCTATTTGTGGAATTCCCAGGGCCGCGCCCTCCAATTGACACAGACCAAACCCTTCGCCGAGACACGTATTCAGACCGACGTCGGATGCCACATACATCGTGGCCAATGTGGTCTCATCCAAAAAGCCGCCGTTGGGAAGGGCGAGGATGTGTCGCGCGAGGAGTTTCGGGATGACGGTATCTTCCAGACCCAATCGTCGGGCAGACGTGATCACGAGATCTCGAATATCGTAGCCGGACGGACTATCGATCACGTTGTTGAGGAGAAGACAGACGTTCTCATTGTAGTCCAGATCCTTCCAAAATCTCAGAAAGGCATCGACGCTCAGGTCCAAGGCTTTGCGGTACGAATTGCGATTGGTGTTCAGGACCACGAACATCTCCGGGTCGATGCCCAGTGCCTTCTTGGCGTCCTTGGACGAAGATATCCCGCTGGCCGCGTCCAGGAGACATTGGTCGACTGCATGTGGCACGACGTCAATTGGTGTCCGTATATACGGATGGGACGTGAGAAGAGCCTGTTTCCAATGGTCCGAGAACACCCAGACTCTCGTTGCCCTGGTGAGGACCCCGTGCACGAGACCAGCAGACTCGTCGTCATGGACCAAGTCGACATACGTTATCACGTTCGCGTGTACGGGTACCACAGTATCCAAAAACCGATTGAGTAGCATGAGATCGTTATACAGTATCACCACGTCAGGCACATACTTCCGAATCACCTTGGGAAGGTACGTTTCACCGAACCCAGTGGGATCGCCCGTATCGTATCCCACGTCGATCACGTGCACGTTCTTGTGTAAGGACCTGCCGGCATACGGCGCGAGATTCTGGAATCCAAAGTAGACGATCTGGTGTCCCTTATCTGCAAGGAGATTAGACAGCATGGCACCCACGCGAGCGTAGCCTGTACACTGTTGAGGATGTGTAGCTGCGATCAGGATCTTCATTGTGTACAATTAAGATTCTTCGGGGAAAAAAAATCACGACTTTTTTCAACAGGAACACGGATGTACAGTACAAACTGTAAAACATTGGATTTTTATCGGTGTAAAATTTTACACCGATAAAATTTTGGCGAACATTGAGAAAAAAAAGTGCCAGCGTCGTGTGTTTTTCGGGTTTGTCAAAATGCACGACGCTGCCGCATTTTTCAAAATCTGTTTTATCTGCTTACGTTTTTTTACGCATTTATAAAGAGTCAAAAACCTTGACAATTATGAAAGTATAAAACATATTTTGAAATAATTTTTGTATTCTTTTTATTTGCGTAAAAAAACGTAAGCCGATAAAACAGATTTCGAAAATAGTGCCAGCGTCGCGCATTTCAGGATTTCAAAAAACGCGCGACGCTGCCGCATTTTTTGTTCAATGTTCGCCAATGGCCTTAGCGTCGTACACCCCAAATTCTGGCGAACATTGAAATGTTCGCCAAGAATTTTTAGAGGCCAAAATAGGCCATATACGGCCCGTAAAAATTCAATGTTCGCCAAAATAGGGGGTGGTGAAAACTTTTTACGGGCCGTATCTTTGAAAAATGCAAGGCCCTTTTTGGACAGTATGACGCTGGCACCAAAATGGAAAAATTCTGGCGAACATTTGTTTTCCAGATACACGAGATAAATTTTAATGTTGGTATATTCCACTACTATAGAATGAAACCTGAACAGGTATTGAATGAATCTGTCCTCAAGATTTTAGGCGACGCGACAGGAATACGAGACTATCAACAATGGCTAGCGTGCTGGCTTCTCATATCGAAATCAGAGCACGATAATCAAGACGAGAATAAAACGTTTCTTGCTCAGAACGGTGAATCCGTTTTCCAGTATGCGGATTTCTTGCCGTATGATTGGACCGAACGTGGCGTTACGTGCGGACTCGTGGGGTTTACAACAGCCAATGACGGAAAGCCAGAATGGGGAGATTTGGAACCTGTATTACACCGTCTAAAGAAAAAGGGAGGCCCAGACCTTCTCGGTTTGACTAAAACGTGTCATACAAATAAAAACGACGCCAAAAAACTGTGCAAAAAAATACACGACTTGAGTGGAGAAGACTTGAATCGGTTCATAGAATCTCAATTCGAAGCGCTCGTGAATACGGACGGGTACATTTGCGAAACAGTGAAAGCTTGGAAACATGTCGGTATCGAATGCCCAAGTATGTTGGCAGTCGCAACAGTATTCGACACCTCATTAAATCAAGGTTTCGATGGAAAGGATGGCGGGTGTACCAATTTGAAGAAGATTGGGAAGAAACATCAAGGCGACGAGAACGCCATTCTCAAAGAATTCAATGAATGGAGACGTCGTGTCGCGGGAAAGAAGAATTACAATTCGTGTGCGCACAATGGACACTGCCGGTCTGATATGTACGAATCCTTGCGAAAGGATGAGCATTTCAAGCTCGCCGTCGACGATGTGAAAAAAGTACTTGGATGGAAGATGAAGTGATCTCAATATATACTCATTTATGAATTACAGTAGAAATCAATGTTCGCCGCCACCACACAAACGAATGAAACGGGCCAACGCCTCGGATATGCATGCATCTGTACCAAACTGCGGCAATCCAAGCCGCCGATATTCACATCCAGAGGATGTATTCGAAAGACACTTGACGCCAAAGGGCCAGAGTATATTGGATCACTCGCACTCCAAAACGCCACGGATTTGCTCAAAGTTCTCGAATGGAACGAGGCACGAGGAATTCGATTCTTCCGCATATCAAGTGATATAATCCCGTGGAAAACCAAGGTTGATATCTCACAGATACCACAATGGCCCAGTATTTCCGAGGCGTTGTTCCGCGCGGGCGAGTATGCGAGAAACCATGGGCATCGTCTGACCTTCCATCCGGACCATTTTGTTAAATTAGCATCGTTGGACGATGCGTATGCGGCCGAGAGTTGCCTAGAATTAGAAATGCATTCCATGATCTTGGACATCATGGGATACGTTGAAGCGTCTCCTGAAAATAAATTGAATATTCATATGGGTGGCACATATGGAAATAAACGCGCGTCCATGGAAAGATGGGCATCACGGTATATGATGCTCACCCCCAGGTGCCGAGCGCGAGTGACTATAGAGAACGATGATCGTCCCAATTCGTATTCGGTTCGTGATTTGGTATACCTCCATGCCATATGCGGCGTACCCATCACATTTGACCTTCATCACCATAAATTTTGCGATGGTGGACTATCCGCACAACGAGCCATGGATATAGCTCTAGGGACATGGCCCCCTGGAATTCGCCCAGTTGTTCATTGGAGCGAATCCCAAGAAGGACGACGACCACACGCCCACAGTGATTACGTTTCTGGACCTATAATTGTGTTTGGTCGCGATGTGGACGTGATGATTGAAGCAAAAATGAAAGAAGAGAGCTTGTTACGTTTTACGACGTGTTTGACACGGATTTAGGCGGATTCCAGTGCGGACAAACGATCCTCCACTTGCGTCATCTGTGTTTTGAGCGTATCATTCTCAGCTTTCAATTCTTGAACCGCTTTGATAAGAGGCGCAATGAACTCTGTATACCCGATACTGTACACGTCCTCCCCGCGGTTATGAAGATGGTGTTGGAGCCCGGCGAAATCGTCGATGCCCAAGACCGTCAATGTCTGGACCAACTCCTGTGCGATTAGTCCGTGGTGCTTGCGATTTCGTTTTTTCGAGCCGTCCTTGGGGATCGGGTCCAGGGTTTCCCCGGTGCGAAGGGAGACCTCCAGATCCTCGATGGTCCCGCTCGTGGGCACCTCATCCATCGTATCGTATGTTGTTTGCTGTGAGAGGGTGACACGGCCGTCCGCGTCTATCGTTGCCGTGGCGATCGTACTATCATTGGATACCAGTGGATACTCCCCCGCATCGAGGCCGAGTGGGTCTACGCTATCGACCGCGGCCACGTACTTCCTGTCGAAATAGTCGTCCCTATAATCCCAGCGGTACGTCACCGGACGCAGGGCCGATATAAAGTCCAAACCCAACGATTCTGATTCGATGTCCGCTTTATCGCGCTGGTCCGACCGGTTCTGGACCGCACCGTAGGCGTACGTTGTCGTACTGGAGTCCCCCAATTGCACTTGGTTATTTCCACTACAGCGTGAATTTGTGCCAAGGCATGTAGTACCGCTCCAATTGGCGTAAGCACCGGACTGTGTATATGTCCCTGCATCACGACCAAATGCAGAATTGAAACTTCCATTTGTTGTGTGGTACAGGGACACTTCACCACACGATGTGTTGTAATTTCCTGTATTCATTCTATGCTGAGAATCGTTACCAATGGCGACGTTATTAATCCCCACGGTATTTTCAAAAAGCGCGTATCGTCCATATGCCGAGTTCCGATATCCAGAGGTATTAAAGTAGAGCGCAGCCAAACCGCATGCGGTGTTCGTTGATCCAGTATCGTTATAGAAGAGCGCAACTGCACCTATCGCTACATTCTCTGTTCCGGTACTGTTATAGTATAGTGTTTTGGACCCGTGTGCTGTGTTAAGAATACCAGTACTGTTTGAGTACAGCGAGGCAAATCCACACGCGGTACACTCTATTGCAGTGGTGTTCTTTTCTAGAGAGAACGCTCCGATCGCAACGTTAGACGACCCAGATGTGTTTGCGAGTGATGATTTGTACCCAATAGCGACGTCATAACTACCGTTCCCGTTGGTGTACAGTGCATTGAAACCCACCGCGGTGTTCTGGATGCCCGTCGTGTTACTTACAAACACCTCCTTTCCAACGGCCGTGTTCGTGTCAATATCGCCTCCTCCGTGACCCACGCTCATCGCGGTGGGATCGTTTCCCAAGACAATTTTGTTCGGCATGTTTCGTAGTACTATAGTACTATAACCGTACAAAATTTTTTTTCATAAAAATCAGATCACTCCTCGCCGTTTAAAGCAGTTTAAAGCCCACATTCTCCGCGAGCGGCGTGAAAAAAACCGTTCTCCACGGCCGTCTCGAAGGCGCTCACAGACCACGTCCCGCGGACGTTCTCGGACACGTTCTCGGCCTTGCGACGAACTGTCCCGTTGGAATCGTAGACGAGACGAAGCGCCCTGGCAACACGTCCCGTATCGGGAATATCGAGAGTTCCACAGTGTTCCACGAACGCGCGTGGGAGGGCCAGATGGGCCACTGGAGGAATCAGGGTATGAACGCCCTCCATATTGCGGAGAATGTCCACCAATCCCCCCGTCTCGGTGGCTATTTGTGGAATTCCCAGGGCCGCGCCCTCCAATTGACACAGACCAAACCCTTCGCCGAGACACGTATTCAGACCGACGTCGGATGCCACATACATCGTGGCCAATGTGGTCTCATCCAAAAAGCCGCCGTTGGGAAGGGCGAGGATGTGTCGCGCGAGGAGTTTCGGGATGACGGTATCTTCCAGACCCAATCGTCGGGCAGACGTGATCACGAGATCTCGAATATCGTAGCCGGACGGACTATCGATCACGTTGTTGAGGAGAAGACAGACGTTCTCATTGTAGTCCAGATCCTTCCAAAATCTCAGAAAGGCATCGACGCTCAGGTCCAAGGCTTTGCGGTACGAATTGCGATTGGTGTTCAGGACCACGAACATCTCCGGGTCGATGCCCAGTGCCTTCTTGGCGTCCTTGGACGAAGATATCCCGCTGGCCGCGTCCAGGAGACATTGGTCGACTGCATGTGGCACGACGTCAATTGGTGTCCGTATATACGGATGGGACGTGAGAAGAGCCTGTTTCCAATGGTCCGAGAACACCCAGACTCTCGTTGCCCTGGTGAGGACCCCGTGCACGAGACCAGCAGACTCGTCGTCATGGACCAAGTCGACATACGTTATCACGTTCGCGTGTACGGGTACCACAGTATCCAAAAACCGATTGAGTAGCATGAGATCGTTATACAGTATCACCACGTCAGGCACATACTTCCGAATCACCTTGGGAAGGTACGTTTCACCGAACCCAGTGGGATCGCCCGTATCGTATCCCACGTCGATCACGTGCACGTTCTTGTGTAAGGACCTGCCGGCATACGGCGCGAGATTCTGGAATCCAAAGTAGACGATCTGGTGTCCCTTATCTGCAAGGAGATTAGACAGCATGGCACCCACGCGAGCGTAGCCTGTACACTGTTGAGGATGTGTAGCTGCGATCAGGATCTTCATTGTGTACAATTAAGATTCTTCGGGGAAAAAAAATCACGACTTTTTTCAACAGGAACACGGATGTACAGTACAAACTGTAAAACATTGGATTTTTATCGGTGTAAAATTTTACACCGATAAAATTTTGGCGAACATTGAGAAAAAAAAGTGCCAGCGTCGTGTGTTTTTCGGGTTTGTCAAAATGCACGACGCTGCCGCATTTTTCAAAATCTGTTTTATCTGCTTACGTTTTTTTACGCATTTATAAAGAGTCAAAAACCTTGACAATTATGAAAGTATAAAACATATTTTGAAATAATTTTTGTATTCTTTTTATTTGCGTAAAAAAACGTAAGCCGATAAAACAGATTTCGAAAATAGTGCCAGCGTCGCGCATTTCAGGATTTCAAAAAACGCGCGACGCTGCCGCATTTTTTGTTCAATGTTCGCCAATGGCCTTAGCGTCGTACACCCCAAATTCTGGCGAACATTGAAATGTTCGCCAAGAATTTTTAGAGGCCAAAATAGGCCATATACGGCCCGTAAAAATTCAATGTTCGCCAAAATAGGGGGTGGTGAAAACTTTTTACGGGCCGTATCTTTGAAAAATGCAAGGCCCTTTTTGGACAGTA
>JALQTW010000014.1 GCA_023263945.1 Patescibacteria group bacterium
CCTCCACCAGCTCTACCATCTCCTCCTCCACCAGCTCTACCATCTCCTCCTCCACCAGCTCTACCATCTCCTCCTCCACCAGCTCTACCATCTCCTCCTCCACCAGCTCTACCATCTCCTCCTCCACCAGCTCTACCATCTCCTCCTCCTCCACCACCACCGCTCAGATAACCTCAGCCCGTGGTTTTTTACTGAAAAAAGAGGTGATCTCTCTTTGTTTGTTTCGTTTTAAAGTTCTGACCCGTTTGCTTTCCCGTGCCATGCATTGATTTTCAACCTGTAAGCGTAGTATTTTCTCATTTATGACCTTATGTCCGAGGATCTTCTGATCGGCATCTTTTCCATATTTCAACTCGAACAATGACACGAGAGGGTTCAGGATCTGGTTGAAAATGTAGTACAAAATATCCAGATCTTTCTTCTCCTCTCGCGCAGACGCGGGGTCGTATGCCCTGTACGCTTGGAGTAAATCCAGGTCTTCTTTCACAAAGACAAAGGGGATTCTCTCGCCCACGTTGACAGTATCCCCCTTTTTCCGCCTCTTCTGCGCTACCTGGTAATGTGGCAAGGACTCTGGGTTTTTATAACTGGCGCGTAATGTCTTGCTCATGATGTAAGGAGACCAGTCGTCTTTCTGTGGGTCGAAACTCAAAACTTCCTTCAATCGCTCGTGAACCTGATCCAATGCCTTTTCGAAAGATTTGTCAAAAAGAACAATATCCAATGCCTGTTTTGCAATGTTCCTCGATATGGGTGCACTATCCCGTCGGATCAAGCTAAGACCCTTGATATCGACCTTGAACTTGTCCAGAGACACGGGCTCTGAATATTGGACCCCCGCGTACCGCTTTTTATTGAAGAGTAAATACGGGTGATACAGCTTTTCAAATTCTAACACATTTGGCTTTGGAAGCATTTCCGTGATCTGGACACCGATCTTCTCAGCAAGTGCAGCATGTTCAAGCAGATCACTCTGCTGCCGCTGGGTTGGTAGCTTCAAGATGCAAAGTACAGAATCTGTGTTGTGCACCACAATCTTCCCTGGTCCTGCTGCAAAATGATGATTTGCTGTGGTGATGTCGTACACATAGCTCCCAGAATAAGGTATATGATACATTTTTTTGATGCGACAAGGGTCTTTTCTTAATTTGTTAGACGCCGTCACCCTGAAAATGTCTGTCTTATCCCCTCTGGTTGAAAGACTGACCTCATATCCCATTTCATTGAAGAGGGCGATAAATGTAGCGACAGACAATTGAGATTTTTGATCGATTCTCATATTATTGTCTTTGAATCCGTCGGCATCGTACAATCCTCTCCAGAAAGCGATCTGTATTACCCTCGGTGCACATAAAATCATATGGGGAACAACTTTACTCTGCCCCACATACATCTTGTGGCGATACTCTTTCACAAAATCTCGAATCTCCCCGTATTTTCCAAATCGAGGGCTCAATTTATATGCGTTCGATGATTTCAACGTATCCATGATTTTCCAATTGAATTGGGGGTATACCCTGTCACAAAGTTCCTTGTACTTTTCCAAGATGTTGAGATCCGCATTATTCAACGCCCAATTATACTTCACAGTCCCGTCAGTGCCGTATACACCACAACTTCCGTCTCCGCAGAAGAATCCCATTATCTGAGCCATATCTTCTGTCATCTCGCCAACATCGTACCCTCCTCCCGGCTTTTGAAACGATGGGAGTGGGGCGTGCAGTAAGGCATCACCGACACGGACGTCACGCGGCTTCACCATTTCGCCATCGCTATTCAACAGAGAATGATCCTCTGTTACATCAACAACCCCCGTGTGTGTGGAAATACGTACCAACGGCGACGAAGGATCGTGCCTGTGACGAATGAAGCGCTCTACATCTGTCCATCCATCATCGGACCAGACCTGGATGCAGGGCGTGTGAGCAAACTCCTTTCCATCTATACCGACCTCCCAATCCAGCTCTTTTGCTAAAATGTCAAATGTCGTCACTTCTGTATGATAATTGTATCTTCTGATGAATATAGGCGTATACTCTGCCACAGAATCTCCATAGACAATTTTCGAACCTGGATTCAGTTCCATCACCTTTTGACGAGTGAATTCAATCATCTGCCTGCCTGTAGCAGTGACGGCAGCAGATACATTCTTCAATCCGGTCAAAATACCTCGGCTCACGCCCAGACTCCCGTAGACACTATTCATACAAACCTTGTACGAAAGCTGCCGCTGATTGTAGAGGGCCTCCAAAAATGGCGTAGATGCGTTCTTCATATCGATTTTAGCCTGCTTCCTGTACTTGGCAAGGTCCTCCAAAAGTAAAGGGATCGGTGCATTATTCGTCTGTGCAAATTTCAACGGCTGGCCATTGACATCAATTTTATAATACTCGACACCATCACATGCCACATACGTGTCGTCAAGGACCATCGTACTCGCGCAAAGTGTGTGGGCTCTCATGATAGATGGGTAAAGAGATGCAAAATCCAGTGCTGAGACGACATCCCCCTCATCGATATAGCATCCAATTTTGGGCTCCAAAACGGTGGCACCCTGATATTTACCATCATCTGAATCTTCATCATTCTCTGTATCCTGGACGACGAAACCCAATTGACGGGCTTTCCTCGTCAGTAGAGAGTAGACCCTGATCTGCTGCCCCCTGAACTGCAAGTACTCAACATTGACACAGGTCGCATTCGCCATCTCAAACAACCCAGAAATGGTGTGCATTTTCTCCATAATTTCCAGGGGCAAGTGACAATCACGTGCACAATACTCGGCAATCTTCGACCTATGACTGGACTCCTTTTTGAAAAACTCAAAAATCTGTTTGGGTGGCATGTCGATCTTGTGCCTATCATCTCCCAAGACTGCCTTCGAGATGTCGTCCAATTTATACGATTCCATTTTCATATCTTTTTTGACGATCTGAAACAAATCAATATTCACACGCCCTGGCGTGTTCAGGTATACCATTTCATTGTCTCCAAAAGCACCCGATGATAAATTCTTCTTGATCTCCTTCCCATTCAGATCCTTGTCAGATAATCTCCCCAGGGGGGTGGCATCAATCATGGAATCACCGCTACACCAATCGAGGAGAACCGCCATTCTATCAGAAAGATACTTGAAATCAAACCCAAACACATTGTACCCCACCATCAGGTCCACTTGCATATCATCCACCTCCTTGAAGAAAGAGTTTATTAACACATGCTCGTCGGCATACGCATGCACTACCACATTGTCAATGGGGTCGCAACTCTTCAATTGATGCACGCTCGTTTTGATAACCTCATTGGTCCTGAAATCTTTATACACCGCGCCAATGGTAATGATCTGATCCTTTTCGAGAGAGCCATTTGGGAAGCCACCACTATCCGAGACACACTCGAGATCCCACGAACACAGTACCAATGGCGGTACGTCCATACAATCGATCTTTTTCATACACGATACGTGCTGCACGTCAATCTCCACGACAGACTCTTTGGATACACGCGGTGCATCCCCATCCACGTGGGCCCCTTGGTCAATGTCGATCCAACACACTGGATCGATCCCCGTCGTATGGAAGAAATCTAACATGGGTTCCTTCTTTGCTTCGTATGTATTGAACCTCTTCTCTTTGCAGAAATACATGCATTGCCTCGCCGCTTTGAGCGTTTTGAACCGCGCCCGGATGAACGGCTGCTGTGTATTGTTTGTAAACCCAATCAACGGCACCTTTTTTTCCAGGGATAAAAAATCTACTCTATCGCCAAATCTTTCCCTGATATCCACTAACGACATCCTAGGATTGTTGCACCGAATATAAAACCCCGGTGAAAACGGGACCCTGACGCAGACGGCATTACCATCTTCATCCTTCCCTATTCCGGCAATGTACGCGCGGCACTCCTCCGAGCGAGCCGAGGCGGCAAAATCCAGTGGCCTCCAGTCGAACACAAACACTTTCATTTTTACTGGCGGAAAAAAAAATCTTTCCGCATCTAAATGCCATCACTCCAATTCGCAAACTCGACTGAAAAAATCCTCGCCACTACAGGAAAGGTCGCGGCATTATTCAACGTCACCCTCCTCGCTCTTGCAGCTGTGACCATGATTATACTCGGGATTCAAATCGGGCGTAGAAAGCCCCTTCCTCAGGAAATTGAAAGATCAGGGTTCGCCACATTACTGAAGAGATCATGGCCACTTCTCATCGTCGCGGGAGTGCTCGTACTCTTGGCCCTCTACAAAATATCCCGCGCGGTCACATCCAATTCCAACTTTGCCGGAGTTCTCGGTTTATTGGCACTTGTCCGTGTGATTCTGTGAGAAACGAAATAATGAAAAAGACATCACATCTCGAGGAAATAATGCCGCCTTCGTCAGATGACGATGTATCTGACAATGAGACAGATTGTCAGATATACAGTGAAGAAGAACAAGAAGATCATGGGAATGACACGGAAGATGAATCTGAAGCAATAGAACCTGAAGATGATGAGCACGTGGAGAGTGTTATTCGCGACGATATAGATTTCACCCTCAACGCAGCACCCAGGGCGGCATTAAAGGGAAACTCGTATGTCTTCAATCTAGAGGACTACGTTGAGCTTACATTGGACGAGTCAATAGAGTTTCTGTCAAATCCAAAAGGAAAAAAATGGTGAATTTCCACGTGCTAGTCATATATGCCGCCCTTCTCTTCAGCGCGGTCCACGCGCGCCCAAGAAAGGGCCTGGTGACATTGTACAGTAAAGGATCGGAAAGTGCCGGCGGGGTATTTTTACACAAGTATCCACTTTGTCTAAAAACATCGAAGGGGAAATGCAAAATGCTATACCCAGTCGCGGTATACACTCCAATGGTGAAGAACTTGAAGTACTCGATCGTCAAAATCAAAGTTGGAAAGAAAAGCATCTGGGGCCATATTGTCGATGAATGCCCCCGGAATTCTGGTTCATGTAACGCCAATCAAAAGAAGGCGGGGCGTAAAGGAGCAATCTTACTGGACGTGTACAAATCAGCATGGCCATCCCTCGGGATTTCTCTGAGCAAGGGTATATACGATGCCAAAGTTTCCTTCATCACCAAACGGTCCAGAAAGAGCAAGTTGACAAGACGCGTGCTGACACCGGACGGAAAGCGGGCATGGCTCGATAAGTCTTGGCAGTGATACATACGGTATCACTTCTTCACTGAAGGAACTCGAGACATCCTCTTTGTCCTGGGGCGCCTTTGCCTAGGGAGGGGTGTCTCCGTATTGAGGGGGTCATCTTCTGGCACGGGTTCTAGAGTTTCAGCAACAACAACCGGCTCTGGGACAGGGACAACACTTGGCTCTAGAGTTTCAGCAACAACAACTGGTTCTGGGACAGGGACAACAACTGACCCTGGAGTTTCAATAATAACCGGCTCTGGGACAGGGACAACACTTGGCTCTAGAGTTTCAGCAACAACAACTGGTTCTGGGACAGGGACAACAACTGACCCTGGAGTTTCAATAATAACCGGCTCTGGGACAGGGACAACACTTGGCTCTAGAGTTTCAGCAACAACAACTGGTTCTGGGACAGGGACAACAA
>JALQTW010000015.1 GCA_023263945.1 Patescibacteria group bacterium
TCTCGAAGATCAAAATTCCGGATGGCTGTTTCGAAGTCTTTCCGCGAATGGCCCGTTTTTGGGCGACACGCAGTGCAGTGTTCCTACACTCTCGGATCAAAAAACGCCATGGGATGTGCAACAAATCGGTTCTTCAATGCAATACAGTGTCAGAAATGTGTGCGGAAAGTATCTAGTCAGCGCCCCTCCAAATGGGGTGATGTTATCAACATCGACGGGAGATGGAATTTTCCTGGTTCCAATCGGCAAGGTTCGCGCGCCTTCATTTTGAATGTTCCGCGCTACGTTTTGAAAAATTTTCTTTCTTCACAGTACACGAATGAAAATTCCGCCCTCGCTTCTTACTCTTGCAGCAGTGGTCGTTATCCTCTTTTTGGTCATGCGAAAAAGGAGTCTAAAACCGACCGTTGTGGAAAATTTTCTATCACCAAGAGAATGTGATGCGGTCATTCACAGAGCCAGACAGATTGGGTTGCACCCATCGACTGTCACGCACCGCGTGCACAATAATCGCAAAGATTCGTCAAGAACTTCATCGAATGTGTTTTTACACCGCGACGAGCCTCTGGGATTGAAAATCAAGCAAAAAGTATCGAAATACACCGGCGTGGATATTCGTAGAATGGAAGATGTCCAGGTGGTGCATTATCTACCTGGCCAGGAATATAAACCTCATTTTGACGCGTGCAACGACTTTTGCAACGGAGGTAAAAACCTGCCTAGAACACAGACGATGTATATCTACCTCAATGATGTTGAAGAAGGCGGCTGTACAAGCTTCCCCAACGTTGGGGTCAGCGTCGAGCCAAAAAAAGGACGGGCTGTTTGCTGGTACAATACTGATAAAGAGATGAAGATTCTTCCAGAATCTTTGCACGCAGCCGATCCCGTACTCCGCGGCGAGAAATGGGGATGTAACGTTTGGATTCGTTGATTGAAAAAAATCTTGTCTGTACATAAGAATCATGCCTGGATGGCAAAGCGGGGGAACGGGAAATTATCACTCGTATTCTCCTAGTCAATACCAATTCATACACGAAAATGGGGGAATTTCTAACTTGAGCGGATATGCTGGAGCTTCGAAAGATCGAGCCGGATACACAGCGTGGTTAAATTCACAGAATCAACCTCCACCTTCGCCTCCACCACCGCCTCCACCACCGCCAACATACTATTATTTGCCACCGCCACCGACGTATTATTCACCGCCGCCACCAACGTATTATTCGCCACCGCCACCAACGTATTATTCACCACCTCCACCTCCAGATTACAGTTCGTACATTAATCAAATTAACTCTCTGACGTCTCAAAAAAACTCTCTGACCGCTGATATCAATTCCTTGAAAACCCAACGGAGCGCGCTCTTGAGTAAAGAAGCGGCCTTACAAAAGGAAGTAAATACCCTTCAATCGCGATTGAATCAAGTGAATGCTGACATCCTCGCCTTGGAAAAACAGATCCAAGAGTTGATATCGGCAATTGCCGCACTGGAATCGAAGTTGAAAACAATGAACGCAAATAACACACAATTACAGGCGCAACTGCAAAGCTCGAAAGACGCCCTCGAGAATGCGAGGAACAAGAACCAAACGCTCCGAGACACCAAGGCATCATTGGAAGAGCAAATTCGACAGAAAAACGCCGAGATTGCTGCTTTGAAGAGTAGTGTGGAACGACTGACAAATGAACTCAATATCAGGGACAAGAAAATCCAGGAAATGGCGGCCCAGATTTCCGATTTACAGAAACAGGTTCAGAAGAAAACGTCTGAACTGAACATAGCCAAGGATACACTGATGAAGAAGGAGCAGCTCATTCTGGATCTACAGAAATCCAATACCGAGATACAGACGCAAATTTCTAAAGCGACAGAAAATTTCAGAACGCATGTGAACATCACGGATGAAATGAAAGCAGATTACGAATTTCAAATCAAGAATCTGATCCAGAAAATTGGGGGTACGCAAACAGAGATACAAAAGGTATCTGAGGAGATTAGAGAATTGAGGCTCTACATCAAGACGGTCGAGCAGCAAACTCAAGTCCTACAAACCCAAGTCGATACGCTGACAAAGGAGCGTGTCCATTTGAAAACACTGTACGACCAGATGATACTGGACCACCAGTTATCTACGAAAACCATCGAGAGCCTGAAACAAATTGCAGCAGCCGAAGTAAAGGGGTTCGAGCATGTCAAAAGACAATTGGCGGCACAGATTAATGACATTTCCAAACAGTACAACGATGCCTCTGATACCATCAAAGAATTGGAGAGTGAACTTCATAACCTGAGCACGCGTTGCCCTGTGATACCCAATGGAAAATTCGTGTTTGACAAATCGACAAAGATGCGATACTACTCAGACAAGGGCAGACTTCGCCCGGTTTCAGATGCGATATACGCTTCATTCGGCATGCCAGAGACGACATCGTACGAAACTTTGGAATTGTGCGAGAAAGGCCCGGATATGGTACCGATGATCGAGCGCGATATTTACGCGATTATCGACGGAGCCACGTGGATGGAGAAGGGAGAACTCAAAACCCTCCGCGTGAACCCCAATGACAATTCATTGTCATTTGCGCCATACGTGAAAGACGTGACAAGCGCATGGATCTTGACGGACGATTGGAGTATTCGAAGTCTGTTCAAGAGTGGACCATACCTGAATGATAATGAGTGCACAACACCAGTCGTTTCAGATACCAAATCCTGGTGGAGTATGGAACAGCTAGACTCGCCGATGCAGTACAATGTGCAAAGCCATTGTAAAAAATATCTTCGTTCGATGAATAATGGCGTTGTGATGAGCGACGTCAAGCAGAAGGATGGCTTTTTCCTCATCAGCATCGGCAAAGCCAGAATCGCAGCTGACTGAACGATAGTAGCTGAAACCACCACTGCATCTCCCGAAGTACTTTGTCCCATGCCAAAATGGCCATATTGTCACGGAGGTGTGGGGCTCAAAAGTCCATTGAATTTCAACAACAACAGAGAAAAAAACAAGAGAAAATGTTTTTGTTGAAAAAATTGTCGGTTCTGATACTCTTCCGTCTGACTCACGCCCAACTTACTTTGGTCGGTGCACCTCCGCCCGGGACTCCTATCGAGCCAGTGGCCCCAGTAAATGCGACGACGCGGTCATTCCGCCTGTTCTCGCCATCGTGCGAAAAATTTCTGGTCTCAAGTTTCAGGGGCTGTAACAGGCTCTTGATGCGACGTTGGTACCCGGGAGAATGGAAGATCGATGATAAGCGGAGATTGGTGAGTTTGAGCGCTGCGGGCAGATGCTCTGGACCTTATGTCGGAGTCGGTGAGCAAGACCGCCTGGTCCTCACTCGATCCGCTGGGGAGTTCCAGATTTTGG
Source organism: Patescibacteria group bacterium (assembly GCA_023263945.1). Classification (GTDB taxonomy): domain Bacteria; phylum Patescibacteriota; class Gracilibacteria; order Peribacterales; family Peribacteraceae; genus JALQTW01. The sequence goes on from JALQTW010000015.1 coordinate 3,372, forward strand.
AACAGGAAGACGGTCTCGCCATGCTCTTCGACACGAAGAACGGAGGATTTTTGCAGGTCAGTGAAAGCTGTGCACCATTTATCGAGTCGGATGATGACGTGACCGACGATATGGTCGATGAATCCAGACTGTTCTGGAAAATGATGATGTGATTTTTTTCAAAAAACATTGCATTGTAACATGAAACCACAAAAGAAACAACGCCCAAGACTCCTCCGCGTCACTCGCAGTACGCGCGCGGCAAAAAAGTACCGCGCAGTCTTTGATGACGGGACAATTACGCACTTTGGCGGTAAAGGATGTGGTGATTTCATCATATACAGTCGAAAGAGCTATACTCTCGCCAATGCAAAGCGCAAAGCGTACCTTGCACGTCATGGCGCGACCGAACGATGGACCGATTCAACGACCGCCGCAAGCCTGAGCCGCTTCATCCTTTGGGAAGAACGGACATTGGCCGACGCCATCAAACGGTACAACAATCGGTTCAGATGAAATTCCGACCAAATTCAAATACAAAAAAATTTCGACAATGTCCTGCGTTTCTTTGAAAAATGCCGCGCAACCGACCAGAGCGACCCCGGGCTCAGCTGGTTACGACCTCTCATCAACAGAAGAATGTACAATTCCGCCCGGAGATCGCCGATTGGTTTCCACCGGTCTGCGTGTCCTCTGCCCAGATGGCACGTATGGGAGAATCGCCCCGCGTAGCGGGTTGGCGTCGAAACATTGCATCGATGTCGGGGCAGGGGTCATTGATGCCGATTATCGAGGAGAAGTCAAAGTTCTCCTCATCAACAATGGCAAGGACGAGTTCTCGGTGACGCAGGGGATGCGAATCGCACAATTGATTTTCGAAAAATGCTGGGTGGCTGATCAATTGGGACTCAAGATGATCTTTGACGACGGTAATGATGCATCGTCAAAGACTGAACGAGGTTCAGGCGGCTTTGGATCGACTGGAATTTGACTTTTTTCCGAGAAAAGAAATCTTGGGAGAGAACAAAAATGTTCTTCACCCTGATATTAGTAGGTATTGTGTTACACTACCTTGGTTCAAAAATCGAGGAAATCAATGAATTGGATGATTACATTTTGACAAAGGTGGAAAATCAGCAAAAACAGAAGATCGTCTACAAATACCTGCCCATGGAAGCCGATATGTTCTACAGGACATTATCATCTCCTCAATGGCAACCTTCAGAGCTCCATAAAGACTTGTTTTGAGCGGATCAGAACCCACTTTCAATTTCTTCTAAAAGATTCTGTGCGATAGTTGGTTGTAACAATAACACCTCATCTTTTGAACTCGACCGAAATCTGTCAATCATCTTGTGCTTAAGATCATCCTCGAGGCCCATTTCGTAGGCTTGTTTCTGTGTATCAGATGCGTGTTGGAGGACGGCGTCACGAATAGATGCCGCCGTGTGGAGGAGTTTGGCCTTGATTGCCCAGATTGGTTGAATTATATCGTCACACGTGGTATCGAGGCACCCGATAATTCTGGCCATTTTTCCCGTGTGACAGACCACGCCTCCATTTTCGACCATCTCCGCTAATTGCAATACGACTGAATCCTTATCCGGTGCATCTTTCCAAATATGATGCAGTGCGGACGCCTCATCCACGAGGAATTCGGGGTGGTAGACCTCGGAGCCCAAGCTTTCGAGTGCGGTCAGAGCTCGTGCCTTGGCATCGTCACTGACCATGCACCGATGATTTGCGATGTGATATTGGACATCGCGCGTCGTTTTGTCCACAGCAGTCTCGGGTACTTTGGTTATGTTACGCGTCTTGATTTTTTCACATATAGATCGCACGACACCGTGGTCGTGTGAATTCTGGGTATCGTCCTGGACACGTAGTTCCTGTTCCTGTAGAGGCACCCTTGGAGGTTGTGGAGGCGCGCGCTTCAGTCGCGTGAGGACCCTCTCCTTGGTACCTATTCGAAGACATTCGTCGATGGCCTCGTGGCCATACCGTTGAAATGCCGGGGGGCTATCGCTCTGAATATCAACGTCGTGAATTTCGGGCTCGAGCAAGATGCGCATGGCTTCATGCTTCATGACCACTTTGGAGTTTGGTGCATACATCGCAATGCACCTTGCACACTTCTTGGCCATATGTTCGTCCGGGCGAATCGATGGAAATAGGCCGCGTTTATACAGTTTCATCAG
>JALQTW010000016.1 GCA_023263945.1 Patescibacteria group bacterium
GTACAGGCGATTAACCTCTCGAAGATCACGATGCGCGGCATTAAACAGAACCTCTTTTGGGCGTTTTTTTACAACGTGGTGGGGATTCCGCTTGCCGGAGGCCTCTTCTTCCCGTTGTTCGGTTGGATGCTTTCGCCGGTGTTTGCGGGCTTGGCGATGGCGTTCTCCAGCGTGTCGGTTGTCGGCAACTCGCTGCGTTTGAAAGCTAAAAGAATATAGTCACTACTATGAGCACGAAAACGTACACATTTCACGTGAACGGCATGCATTGTGCATCTTGCGAGATACTTACCGAGAGCGAGCTGCGTGAGGTGCCGGAAGTCACCAAAGCAAAATCAAAGCTTTCGTCGTTTTCTGTTGAGGTTGAAGGCGATTTCGGGGATAAAACACCCGAGCAGGTGGCGGAAGCGCTCAGCGTGCCGCTAAGGCCGCACCGCCCACTCACCCCCGCGCCCTCTTCGTCGAGACTGAGATTGCGCGGAGAGCGTTTGTCAAGTTCTTGAGCTGTTTTCTGTACGCTGCGTGTACATCTTGAATTTGCCGTTCGATCCTTTTTCGCTGGTTCTCCTCTCGAATCGTATTCAGTAGAGGCCCGGTCTTTCTTTTCGGGCGCAAAGATGTCGAAACAGAGGGCCTTGAATTTCTCCTCGTTTTTTTGTACACAAAGTCATGGAATACCGAATCGAGTGGTCGTTTTGACGACCTGGATACTTGTTGTACCGTCTTTCTTTTTGGAACCGGGAACATCATGGGCTCGCTAGATCTTTTTGTCCCGCGGTCAAAAACTGTCGGAACTTGCCGACGAGCATCGCGAACTGGCATTGGCGTGCGCGTGTGAAAATCGACAAGATTTTTTTTTCTCACCCCCGCGCGGCATTTCTCGCCCACCATGAGCTCGCGGCCGTCTGTATACATTTCACGGGTCTGAAGAGATGTGACAATAAAAAAATCTTTGAAAATTACATGACGATGTTTGTGATCAAGAGAAGCGGCATTAAAGAGCCAATCGACTTCAGTAAAGTCCAGGCCAGGGTTTCAGCTCTGGCAGAGGATCTCCAGGTTGATGCAGGCGGCTTATCCCATGAAATTATCAAACAAATGGCAAATGAAATGCCGACTCGAGAAGTTGACATTTTATCGTCTTCGATATGCATATCGAAGCAGCTAGAGCATCCAGACTACGCGGTCCTGGCAGCCCGATTGGAGATATCGAATTGGCACAAGGAAACTCCCGAATCTGCGCGTGCTGTATGGAGTAAGATTTCGGTCCTTGGACCAAAATTTAAAAAGTTTTACAAGAGATTCGGTAATGAGATTGAAAAAATGATTGTACAAGAACGGGACCATAATTTCGATTACTTTTCGATCAAGCTGATCAAGCAAATGTACTGTCTGAAATCAGACGGCGGTCTGGTCGAGAGGGTTCAGCACATGTTTGCCAGGGTGGCTTGTGTCGTGACTGGTCAATATATCGAAGATGACCCCGATTTCGAACGAATAGTCAAGACATACGATTTGTTGAGCAATAAAATGTATACGCACGGATCTCCGACACTGTTCAACGCTGGATTGTGTGACAAACACATGAATCTCGCCAACTGCTATTTACTGAGCATGGCCGATTCCATCGACTCGATATTTGCAACTATGGGCGATATGGCACAGATATCGAAATGCGGCGGTGGTCTTGGTGTTAATTTAACCCATATTCGAGGAAAGGGGGCAAAAATATCCAACGGTGGCCAGAGTGATGGGTTGATACCGCTCCTCAAAATGCTGGACGCAAAGGTCGCGTATATTAATCAGAGCGGTCGGCGCAAGGGCGCCTTAGCAACGTTTTTGGAACCTTGGCACCCTGATTTCTTGGATTGGCTAGAAATTCGTCGCCCTGGAGGCAACGAGGATAAGCGGTGCAGAAACTTGTTCTGTGGAATCTGGATGAACGATTTATTCATGAAACGCGTCCAGAACGACGAAGAATGGTCTTTCATGTGTCCATACAAATATCCAGAGCTCGTCACGCTATATGGCGATGCATTTGAGAAACGCTATGCCGAGATCGAGGCCAGTGGGGACGTTCTGAAGCGCGAACCCGCGAAGAAGATTTGGGATGCGATTCTGAGCGCCCAGATCGAAAGTGGTGTCCCATACTGTTCATATAAAGACTCGATCAATAAACACAGTAATCAAAAACATTTGGGAACCATAAAGGGCTCAAATTTGTGCAACGAAATCGTCGAGTACACAGAACCTGGGAAAGAACAAGCAGTGTGCACCCTGGCTTCCATTTCCCTCCCGGCGTTTGTGAAGGATGGTGTTTTTGAGTATGAGAAATTGATGGATACGACCTCTCTGGTCGTGAAGAATTTGAATTCGGTGATAGATTTGAATTTTTATCCAACAGCGTTGACAAAGACATGCAATTTCAAGCACCGGCCACTGGGAATTGGAATTCAAGGGTTTTACGATACGTGCATCGATATGGGTATTCAATTCAACAGCGCTGCGGCAACCGAGTTCGCTGGAAAAATTCAGGCGCACATTTATTACGCTGCCGTCTCTGAATCGGTCGAGTTGGCAAAGGTGTATGGTAAACACGATACATTCGAAGGGAGCGATCTCAGCCGTGGTGTACTGCACCCAGATACGTGGGACATTGACCTGGAACCAGCCCTGGATTGGACAAGCCTGCGTGAACGCGTGTGCGAGTATGGCACGCGCAATTCGCTATTCTGTGCACTCATGCCCACAGCGAGCACATCACTGTTGCTGGGCAATACGGAAAGTTTCGAACCTATACAAAGTTTGTGCTATGTGAGAAAGACAATGAGTGGTGAATTTGCATGCGTCTACACGCGCTTGATCAGGGAATTGATTGATCTCGGGTTATGGACCCCGGAATTGCGAGGAGAAATTTTGGAATATGAAGGGTCCATTCAACAATGCAACGTCCCTGAACATATCAAGCAAAAGTATGTGACATCATTTGACATAAAAATGAAGGATTACATTGATCATGCATGTGCGAGGTCGCCATATATTGACCAGAGCATGAGCCTGAATGTTTTCTTTTCCAATCCAACAAAAAGTGTCCTGAATAAGATGCACATGTACGCGTTCAAAAAAGGGTTGAAAACGAGTCTGTATTATCTTCGTACCAAACCAGCGGCGAGCGCGATGAAAGTCAGTGTTTCGAGAGTATCCATGGCCACGCCTCAGAACTCGCCGGCGTCTGACGAAGAGGAATCGGTGTGCGTTTCTTGTACTGCATAATTTTTTTTGATTTCTGTAAGTGTACGGTACATTGTTTTGAAGTGCTTCATTGAAGCATTTCAAAATTTTTTGGTCAAAAATTGTTTCTATCGTCTAGTTGTTCGCTTGGTAGTCTTTCCTCTTTTCATCATTTCAATGGCCTGTCTCTTATATGCAGCCTGAAGGAGAGATGCAAGTTTCTTCATCGCGGCTCCTCCAGCAGCTGGAGTTGTCATGCGACGCTTTGTGGGCGTGGATTTCTTTGGAGCGCCTGGAACCTTTGGTCTTCTAGCTGGTCGTTTCTGTGGAGTTCTTGGAGCCATGTGAAAAATATCGATGTGTATGTGTTGTACTCATGAGCAAGATTTTATTTTTTTGCCAGTGGGATGATGAAGAACCCAAATCCAGAGAGACCATTTCTCAGCACAAGTCGTTCACCGTCCGTCTGGATATGGAGACCCATTTTTGAGATTGTGTAGAGGTACTGGAAATTTTTCGGAGAACGGGCTATCGTCAATTCATCCGGAGCGTATGGTGTCATGATTACACTCATATCTTCTTCATCGATATCGAGATACTCACCGGTAGCCTGGTGACGAATGGTTCCGCTGGACACTGAAAAAAGGAGGTTAGGGTCTCTGCTGTATTCGACAAGTTCCAGGGCATGATTTGCAACTAAAAGTGTACCCGATAAGAAACTCTTTTCGTCAAAAATCATGTACAGTATTTCAGATGGCTGAGGCATTTTGGTGGTCACATTCTCAGCTACTCTTTTTTCAACCATTTCCATAGGTGCTCCAATGGGACATCCCTGTACCATCTGGGTCGGTACGTTCATCAGTGGCGGTGCCCCGTGAGATTCATAAATTCTGTGTAACACCCCGTTTTTATCCACTTGAAAGCGTCTACCGATCGCGTCCTGGATAGCCACCCCTGGTTGAAACGCAGGGCATGCCATAGTCTTTGTGTGTGCTCTTTGTAGAGAGGTCATTGTATTGCGCAGACGAGTTGCTTTGTACTGTAAATAAGCGACAACCTTTGGATCTCCCAGTCCATTTCGGCGCTGTTCTTGTAAATCCTGTAACGTGAACTGATAATCAACGCTGGTGATGAAGAGTTTGCCATCCACGAGATCTTCAGATTCAAATGCCCCGTGAAGCTGGGTCTGCATCTGCGTCAATCTCGCGAGCCTCTTGAGAACATTTGGACTCGCTCGTTTGGGTTTCAAAAAATCAATTTCAATTCCTATTTTTTCGAGTTCGATGTAAATATCGTGTTCCGCACGCGATCTCTGTTCTCGAACACGATCCGTGTACTCTTTCTGTAAAAGCAGCACCTTTTGCTCCTCGGGGTTCAATGTTTCTGTATTGATGCGCTTCTGTAACTCTTCGACACGATCCTCCAATCGCCTCAAATATCGGCTTTTTTCCTGAACTTGAAATTCTGCAATTTGTTTGACGGTTATCTTCATATTTTTCATACATTCAAGTGCCCTTGCCCCCTGAATCGTTTCGTGTTTGCCTTCATGCTCTAAAAACACCGTGAATGACGATGGAATGAGGATGACGGAATCTTTATTGATAAATCTGGTCTCATTATCAGACAGAGTCTCGGGAACTCCCGGATAAAAAACGTACTCTGGACAATGTTGTAATACACTTGCCATCTGAGAAAAGGCAAGAAAAAAAACAAAAAAAAAAGTTTGTACTTTATATGAACAAGGTGATCGGATTGTCTTTATACTCGACGAGTCTCTTCATCTGCCACAATCTTCTGAAGCATCACTACTTCAATGTATGCCAGTCGTCGCTCTTATCTATCCTCTGGGAAGACTCTCGGTACTGTCTATTTATTGATGCGATGACGAAAGTTCTCAGCGCAGCACCACTTGCCGTTCTTCCGCTAATTTACCGTTCAGATTTTTTTTCAAAAAATAAAACCTTGGACGAAATCATCAACAATGAAGAAGAAGACAAAATACCGTAACGTCGCACAAAAAGCCGGTGAATTGATCTTTAAAGATTTAGACACCGAAAATTACTACTGTATTGTATTGAAGGCTTTAGGTGATAGAAGATTCGAGATTTTAACCGACACTGGAATTTTGTGTGTAGGAAAATTAAAAGGATCAATTCGCCGAAATCAGCGATTATTGGTGAATGGAATATGTTTAGCACAGAAACGTTGTGATACAAAAAGCGATATTCTTCACATATACAACGAAGCAGAGGTGAAACAATTAC
>JALQTW010000017.1 GCA_023263945.1 Patescibacteria group bacterium
CCCATCAGAGCTCACCCAATCTTTGACCTTGGTGAAGTTCCAGAGCCATTTGCTCGAGTCAACGCCACTGGCAAAGCCAACGCGTCCATTTTCACAATTAGAAGATGTGTTTCTGAGGGAATATGTCCCGATAGTCACGAGACGCTCACCGGAAAGATCATCCTGAACAATTTGTTGGGACGTCAAACTCTCTGGTTCCTCCTCTGTTGTGGATGACGCAGCTAAAGCGGCCGCTGCTGCGGCCTGTTGTTTCTGCTGGTTGGTATAAAATAAGTACCCCCCGATTGCGACGGCCGCGCAAGAGGATACTGCTACCATCGAACTCATCATGGGCATCATTGTTGATGAGCCACCGCCCATGCCATAACCACCGTACATATCCATGTTGAAATTATTAGTGTACAGTCACAAAAGATTTTTTTTTTTTGACATTTACATTTTCAAATCAAAATCAATCATTCGATTGGACGTTCAGCGATTCAGTGACGTCTGGAATGTCCTGAATATTAGCAGACTTGACGATGGCTGACAACGCCTTGCTCCGCTCGAGAGCCTGAGTTCTTGAGAAATTGGAGAAGATGTTTGTCACCATGGCGACAGAGCCGATACACCCGGCGGTGAACGCCAAAATACGTGTTGTGTTATCGTCAGTCAACTCTGAAGATGACGCAAACGCCAGGATAGTCGACAAAAGTCCGCACGTCTTGGAAAATACTTCACTAAATTCGGAGACGTGTCTCCACACATACCTCCCCTTGATGACAGATGTGAGATCTTTCTGCAATGCCGGTTGCAACATATCAATCATCTGCCTCTTGAAGGATGAATCGATCACCGCGAAATCTGCCACGGTATGAGCCCGTTCCAGATCAATCGTTGCCTCTTCATCTTGGTCGAGATTCAACATGGCAGTTGTGACCCGTCTGGCGAGTCTCGATTTTGTTGGGTTCTTCTGCTCGCCCAGGCTTGCGGTAGTATCGATTTCTTCCTCGCTCATTTCACGAATCTCGTCCTGTACATCCGCGGCCTCGATATCGTCCTGTCTGGTGGATAGGGTTGACTTGAGTGTTTCGGCAAGTGATGTTCTCTTCATTGTGTTACATTTTTTCAAGATTAAAAAAACCGTTTTTTTTCACACTTCCAAAGGTGAAACCATAAAAATCAGGACCCCCAGATTTCCGACCTGGTATTTCAGTACCAATGGCTTGTTCTCGGACATCGAGATATCGACAAAGGTAGAAAGGGCACTTGATTTACTGAACAGTGAAAGATATTTGAGCTCATACTTTTCACAGAAGGGCTGCATTCGCTGCCTCTTTCTCTTGATGAAATTGTCGTCATCACCGTCGAAATCACTGTCATCATCATCCGAATTTTGACAAAACTCCGTCACTTGCCCCGGGCCTGTTTCACTCCCGGCACTGAACGATATATTTATCCCATCCGTCTGAATCTCGACAATGTCCCCGAGAGTTATCAACTCTCGACAAAGCTTCTGGAAATCAACAGACTGGATCTGGATTTTGGTATCGTGAGATACCTCCGGTGTCTTCAAATCACTGAACTCGATATCCAGTATGGGAACCTTAAACAATGATACGCGTTTCTTTTCCACATTCTCCACAATCAGCCCGAGTTTGTACGGGTCGTGTCTTTCAATAAAAATAGTCACGATGTTCTTACTCACACTTTTCAGTAACTTTGTGAATGAGGAAAGGTTGACGCCAGCGACAAGCTCTTCATTGCAAATATACTTGTCAAACGAAGGGGCTTCCAAATGCAAGTATACCAGGCTCTTCCTCGATGAATCCAACGTAACAAGTTTGATACCTTGTTTCGTGAATTTAAAACAACTCTCATACACAACATCTTTCAATGTCTCCAGTAGGCCTCGAATCGTACTGCCCTGTACCGTTGACGCATAGACGAGGCAGTCTTCAACGCGCGGCATTTTTTGCATAGTGAGCGGCATTTTTTTCTTCACAGAACGTTTGATGTACAAATTTTTATCTGTACCAATATCAAACTCATGCATCGTTTGTACAAATCCTGTCGAGCCAATGCCGCCAAAATCTTCTGAAACCACTGGTTTCAGAAGGTCGTTGCCTTCATATCTCTGTACAAAAAATCCATCACTTGCAGAAAAATTGCTGATCACCTTGTCTCGTATCAATTCCATATGAAAGTTCATACGCCAAAGGAAAATCCACGCATTGTGATCGGTAAAATTGTCGCTCCATGATCTTTTTCTTACATGCCTCGACAGACTTTGCACCCATCCTTATGGTAGCTGCTTCATGTGGGTTTAATAATTCTCCATCACCTCTCTGCTTAAAAACGCCCCCAAAAATTTCTGTGGAAGGCAATCGGTCCCTGGTAAAGGAATCAGGCCTGATAGGCATTACTTTGTCGTAGTATTCACTCTGTGGATTCCAGATTGTTCTACACCCGACATGCTCGTCGCATGCCTTCTGATTCGACGATGGTAAATACGTCGTTTTATGATCAAAAACTTCCGAATTAATTTTATTTTGTGAAGCTATCGCGTTGTATTGCATGGTGAGTTTTCATCATAAAAGATTTTTTTTTTCTACGACTTGATTGTTGGGGCATCGATGTTTGGGCGCGCCAGTACTTTTTCAGCACGATTTTCACTTCTGGAGTCTGCATTGTCGATAATTTCTACAACATTCTTTCCGCAATGCACACCTGCCTCGATTCTCACTGTACCGACTGGTTCACTACTAACTTGAAACGTTCGCTTCTCTCTTGTCTGTATTCCAAACATTGCCGAGTTATCACTGGACAAGATTTTATTTCCCGAGAAAAAAATCAGGGCGGAAAGGAAAAAAAACCTTGTGCAACAAAAACACCGATACAGATGACGTATCTCTCCAAAACGGATGTCTCGAGTTTGCACAGGCAGCAGAAAGCGGTCATCGAACGGCAGCTTCACATCACCCTCGATGCGTGTCACGTGAAGTATCCGCAACATGGCAAAACATGGAGAAATATCGCGGCCAGATGGGATGGACGTGTGATTCCTAGCACGGTCGCACATGTCGATTATGTCCCAGAACTGGGGAAATTATATGTGTCAGAATCACCAGAACATAAAAGTTACTTTGCAAAATGTCTATGCACGCTCATCTCTAGAAATACACCGGGATTTTGCAGGGATGAAATTCTCATTGCAATAGAGGAAGCGAGAAAGCGGCAGTTTCCCATCGACATTGACTGCGATGATGTCCTGCATTTCGGCCTCATAGCTACGCCTTTCTACGACGCGCTCTATTGCAGTGGCTCGGTCAATAAAGGCAGGATGCACGAATTCCCAGAACTCACGGGTATGCACGTCAATCAAACTATGCGTATTCTGCGCGAATCTTTCCCAGAGGCAACAATTAAGCCTCAGCGGTGGGATCTCATAGGTCAAGGGTCTACACTCGCCGATCCAAACGCCATCCTCGTCACCTACGATCCCGTATCCAGGAAAACAGTGTATCCAAATACGCGAATTCAGGGTGCTGAACGACCGTACTCGTTCACAAACAAATGCTTCATCACCGCCGAAAATGGCACATGTATCCCGACACCCGTTTCTTCTCAAGACCTGCGGGACCGCTTCGTCGGGCAGCCTTTCGCTACAGTTTTTAATTCCATTCGCTATTTATATCCACATTCTGTTGTGGAGATGGTGTATTATAAAGCCCGGATCTCGAAAGATGCGAGGAATGACCGTATCTTGCTCATGGTGGATGATGACATGATGATTATGGATATCCTCATCCACTGACGAGTGGCGGGGCGGCATTACCGAACTCACAGAAACCACCGGCGAAAACGTATAAAGATCGTGTAAACTCGTTACACAAACAAAAATATTTTAATAATATTTCAACGCCACAATGTCATCTTCTGCCGCCCAGAATTCAAGAGAAAACAATGCCGCCAGATCTTCCAGGAAGAGAAAGGTCAACGTCGCTGATTCTAATGCCGCCCAAAGAAAAAAGAAGCTCTTTCTGATGACCAACTTTGTTGAAAAACCTCAAAAGTATTGCATTACAATGGACGATGTTGAAACTGGAATGTTACCTTTATCTCTCGCGAAAATGTACCATTACATTGGATCTGAAATGACAGATCCAAAATTGGTCAGCGGGCATGTTGACTATGACAAGGGAAAAGAATCGCCAAAAGCAATGTCAAAAGCAATCAGAAAAATGTTCAAAAGGTTACAAAGGACACAAGAAATTATCGAAGAACATTTGGAAACCAATTCGTCAATCGACGAGTGCATTCACGAATTGCAACATGAAAAAGATCTCGTCAACCTTGTCGCCAGTAGCGAAGTCGAAGACCCTGATGAGAGGACAATGTACGATGTCATTACCAGGGGATTCTTTGAAATGCAGCTGCACGAGACAGTGGAAGACTCTGGCAGCAAAGTGTCGGTGTTTATCGGCTTCCACAAAAAATGCACTCATTTTGTCTCCACGTTTCCAAATGGAGTTGTATTCAAAATGAGATTTTTCAACAGAACGCCGGGCGTTGATTGTCAGACAATATTGTACCCCGATCTTATCTCAGCTATTCATCCACAGGCACTCTTCAAACATTCAACAATCGATATGGATATACAAAACAGGAGCATCTACGAATGTCTCGGTGCAGTTGACAGCGTGTTCAAATCTCTCAGGAAGGCAAGGTTACCGGAATTCGAGGATCTCGTGGTGCCAGCCGAGGACCTCGATGACGATGATGACGATGATGAAATGCAGGATTTCATCGAAGATGATGATGAGTATGCTCCAAGCGAGGACAGTGGCGAAGATCATGATCACGTGATTGATTCAGATGACGAGTTTGTTTGTGAAACAGACGATGATGATATGTCCAATACGCACTATTCAGCATCGGATGACGATGATGATGATGATGATGATGACGACGATGATGATGATGAGGAGGAGGAGGAGGAGGAGGAGCAATACACGAGGGAACATATGTTCTGGTCTCTGGCAGACCTCGAGGGGCCATACTTTCCAAGATTTGAATCCACAAAATCACACGATTTGGACGCCATTATCTTGGAATTCTTCGAGGATGTCGAAATTGTTTACAGATACGATGAATGAGTACTTCATCAGTCGGAACAAACATCAAAGTCTACGTCAATTAACGTACAGGTCTTCGTCGATAAATCATACAATCCAGTCAAGACAGCTCTTATTGTCGTCAAGGTTGTGGATTAATGAATCATACATTTTGATGTAACTAAAACTTTGTTTTCATAATGTTTATTTTTCACGCGAGCACAATTGTGATCCAAGATGTCCGTTAAAAAATATGTGACATCGTCACTAGAAGCTGCATCGACCACGCGTGTG
>JALQTW010000018.1 GCA_023263945.1 Patescibacteria group bacterium
GAAGACAAGAAGCGGCGGATGATACAGCGTATCATCCAGGAGATGGCGGTAATTAAGAGTAATGTGGCGTTTTATAAACATGTAAAGAAGAGCGTCTCCAATAAGAAGAACGCCGGCATCATTTCAAATGTCGAGGCAACTGCCAAAAAAGTGGTGGCCGATTACCAAAAATCTCTCAGTCGATTGCGCCGCGTCATTCCCTCTGGGAAAGCAATTGATCTTTTTCCATATAGATCCAAAAGTGCCCCGGCACTGACGCAGCGCCTGAACGAGATGGTCCAGGCTCGCTCGAGTGGCGTCAACCAGCCGCTTGGAGGTGTCACTGTGTCTAGATACGCAAAAGCTGACCCAACATCTCCTCCATCGTTGACCGTAAACGCCGCGCATACTCGTGTGAAAAATGAGTACAAAATTTACGATATGGCGCGACGAAAGGCCGTGCCCGTGCAGATCGCCCCGATTCAGCGCCAGGAGTATATCAAGCACGGTCTCAGAGAGGTCCTGTATCTCAGACAAAATATTGTTGTGTTCGAAAGCATCATCTCGCGCGTGAAATCTGAACCGGATGGAAACAAGACCCTCCCAATTCTCAAACGCGCCCTGGATTTGTATGTAAAATACCAGAAGGATTACAGTCGCGTCGTGGGATCTCTGAAGAAGGGACCGAAGAAGGCAAAGATCTTTCCACTGGACGGCGAAGGCCTTGGATTGAACGCCGCAATTATTACCCTGTTCAAGAACGCGTACCATCGCATCACCAAGAATGGAAATTTGGTGCTCTTCCCGATGTACGAACGCAATCGTCAGACCGTCAAGCCCGTACACTTTAGGCACAATGCGCCACAGTACACGGCCGTGAAGCCTGGACGAACCCCGCCTTCGTCCCCCGTAGACGTTTTACACCCCCCGAATTATTCCAATGGTATGACTGCGAGCATCAACCTTTCGAATTCAAACTCGAATATAAATATCAATACCGGTGATATCACGCCAGAGAATGCAGACGTATCCCTGAGAAATTTGTACATGCTGAAGAGCGAGATTATGAATAAGGACGCAAAACTTCACAAGGTCCAGAGAAACCTGAACTCCCTCAAAGCCCAGAGGAATCAACTGTCCAAGGCCGTGCTGGAGAATAGTGTCCGCTGCGATGAAGATAAACAAGAATTGAAGTACTTTTACAAAGAACTGTACAATATGGTCCAGCGATTGAATAATGGCATGAATGGTGGAGCGTTGAGCAATGCAGGGCGCCTCGGCCTGAAAGAGCAGCGAAATATGGTCATGAGAATTTGAGGTTCTTGAGACTGAAATGTCCATTTTGTTGATGCACTGCATCATCAAAACAAAAAAAACCGCATCAAGCCCCAGACGTACTAGCATTCGAGTTTGATTGTCTCGTCCTCTTATGAGCTTGGCGAACTCTCACGGAGTTGTTCACATTCATTTGCGAAGAACCCACTGACGAAATTCCGCCGGAAAATTCGGCCGATGGCGCTCTGTGTGAGTACCCTCCTTGGCGCGCGTACTCTTCGAACAACGACTGCACAATACCGGTCTGACTTCCCAATCCCATTCTGGTCATCTCATCGGCAAGTAATGCATCCAGTCCCTTGTTTCTGTGGCTTCGCAAAAGGGCATTCCTCCTGGATGTTTTGTATGTTCCCGGGTCCATTCCATATGCGGAAACGATTTTATTCGCAACTGTGGATCTATGTGATGGATCTGATCCCCATGCGTTCATATTGTACAAAATATCGAGTGGCGTCATATGCATTTTTCTGCCGTGGTGTCTGCTATTGACAAAGGCACTGTGCTTATTATCCATCATCGTTTTGAAAAATGTTCCGTCTGGAATCAGATTATATGCATCGCAATACTCGATAAATTCGTGGAAATCTTTATCTGACATGTAGAGAGCAGCTGTATGGAACGGATTGACCCCGCTTCCATCTGCTTGTTTCATGGTCAGTAATGGAATTCTCTTTTTTTCAATGGTACTCATTAAGAGCTCCATCATGACGTGCTGCCTTGGCAGGGTTCCATTGGCGGCGTTGTGGAAAATGTGGCCATACTTCATAACAAAGTACCGAATGACTACTTGGAGCATGGTCTCGCTATCATCTCCGAGCGGCATGGTAAACCACTTCTTTTTCACGGCGTCCAATTTTTTGAGGTACTTCAATTTATATTCTTCGACATTCGCGTTCATGACGCAAATCATGAAATTTTCCTGATCTTGTAAAATTCTGTCGGCGGCAGACTTTTTAGGGGGCATGTGTACAAGTGCAATGCGACAAGATTTTTTTTTTCAGTCTCAGAAGAGACGCTTTTTAGCTGGTCCTCCAAACAAACTTCCCGTAAGTGGGACCTGCTGTTGCTGCTGCTGTTGCTGCTTCTGCTTCTGCTCCTGTTGTTGAGCAGGTTGTGCCGCCGATGCCTGTGCCGGTGGCTGTTTGCCCAATTGCTGGAACATGGCTCCCAAAGGTCCAGAGCTGATCTTTGCTCCACCGATGGTGGAGGCCGCTGGTTTTTCACTTTCCTCGTTATTGGTATCGTCGTCATTTACATAGGTCATTCCCTCCTCAACTTTATTGATTTTTTCCTCAATCCACTCAAGTTTGTAGACAATCTGCGACACGGCCGGTATTTCACCCTTGACCATACGAGGTCCCTTGTGCATTAATTTGTCCAATGTATCGGCGTGGCGCTTACTGTATTTCCCCTCTGTGGACATGTTCGTTTCAATAGCCGATTCTATCTTCTCGATCGCGTACGTAAATTCATCAAATTGCTCTTTCAATTGTTCTAGAGAAATATCCTTTTCGTTTAGACTGTAATACATCTTTCGCGTTGTCTTTTTGACCATAAACTTTCTGGTCAACGCTTTGGAGAGCAGGGCGTCGAAATCGTATAATGCGTTTCCCAATCTGGTCAGTTCATATTCGATACGTTTGATTCTCATAGACGACCGATATTTTCGTCGATACGTTTTCGATAGGGCAACGAGTGGATTTGCGTAATCTTTCCATGAAATGCGGTGCGTTTTGACTATGGCAGTGGGTGCTCTGTAGGGTATCATAATCTGGGGTTTCCCAAGATTTTTTTTCACTGATGATTCTTCATCGTTGATTCAAAAAAATCTTGAGCGTGAGTACAACTCAATGTTGGGGGGAACGTCAAACAATTGGAACGCTTTTGGCCGCGAATTCGGGAAATGCATCAACGATCTCGAATGCGAGATCAAGGCCATGCCGCGATACAAACGAATGGCGCTCATGAAAGCTTTTAGAAGCGGATATGCCGCGCAAAAACGAAAAAACGATACTCTCCAGAAGAAAGAGGCCGGCGCGGGACAGAAGCGGAAGGCATCTTCCAATTTGTGGAAGCCGCGCAAGTGACACGGTAGATAAAAAAAAATCTTGTTTGTGAGTACAAATAAGATTACTAGAACGCTATCCATGCCCACGCGACAGAAGAAGGAATGTAGAACGACGAGCAGACGCGGAGTATTGACAAGTCGAATGGGGTGTGCACAAACACCTGGAGGATTAATGAAGGGACGTGATATCGTGAAGAGAAATGGGCGCTGGGTGTATAAAAGCAAATCCAATGTAGCCAGATCTAAAATGGATCAGATCATCAATACAAAGTTCGGCCGGATGACCAGGCGCGAAGCCTTTAGAATTGGGAGGAGTGTGACATCTGCTAGGAAACAGCGATTCTTTGGCGCTCAGTGAGACAAAAAAAATCTTGAGTATTTGTAAGTGTCCAAAAACAAAATGAGCGGAGGTCGTCCATCGAAACGGCCTCGAACCAATAATGGCGGGAGCACATCTGGTACAAACTCGAGGAGTTCGAGAAACACAAATAACAATATAAATTTATCGAATTTAATTCGAGGAACCGTTTTTAACAATAACAATCGCGGTAACAACTCTAATAATGGAGAAAATGCCAATAAAAGGGCCCATCGACAGAGGGTGAAGGCACACTTGACATCCATCACAAATTTCCAGAAATTATTACCTCACCAACGCAAATATATCCAAACAGTGTCGAAAATCGCGGACGATAAGGCACAGCGAGGAATGTTGGTGCACCACAGCACGGGATCGGGGAAAACTGCCTCTATTTTGGGGACTATGCTGCAGTACATGAAAACCGGGCGCCGAATCTTCCTGGTCACGACTCTCGCCAATATGAAATCGAATTCGTTGGAAGTGTACGCCGATTTGCTCTTAAAGTATTATAAAGAGGCCTTACCCATATTTTTCCCGGGCATTAACGCAAATATCGTCAATATGTTACTTGAAACTTCACATGCGTCCGCCAAGGCTGAGGTGATGAAAGCGCTCAAGAGCTCGAAGCATGATTTGCACATTGAGTTTATGACTTTTGAAACATTAGGAAGTTCGCTCAAATTAGTCGAGCGATACGGTGATCAGTCTGGGTACACGAAAAAATCCCGCGATTTCATGCATCATATTCAAAAAGACGGCGCCGTCTTTCTCTTTGACGAGGCCCATGAGCTTCTCCAGCCATCTGGCACACGTCCCCGAGAATTAGAAGTGATTGCGAAACTTCGTGAAAAGACTCTGGACGCATTTGTCAACCAAACCACCAATTCGGGGGCTCCATTGGCGCATGTCTACCTATTTACTGCAACGCCCGGGGACACTATCGAAGAGTATGAAGAAATGCTCAGATTTGTGCGCCCAGCTGGTCAGCCGCCAAACTTCATTAATCTATCCGGTCCCGATATGAAATCTGCGCTGCGCAAAGCCATTAAATATAACATGATCGACAAGGCAGATATTTCCAAGCTACAGGAGTATACGGGCAAGATCCACGATA
>JALQTW010000019.1 GCA_023263945.1 Patescibacteria group bacterium
ATTTTTGGAGAGGATTTCCATCTTCAAGAGGCTGAAAACTGACATTGGCCATACTTGACTGCAGTGCGCGAATTTGCCGCTGCTGTCGATATGCGTCGAAATCAATGATAAGCATCGGGTTCTGACATGAGAAAAGATTTTTTTTCACGGCGCAGACCACTGTTCTAGTGCCGAAATACGTCGTTGGAGATCGTAAATTAACAATTGCTGAGACTCGATGAGTGTCTGTACCTGAGACAAATTTGCTTGTTGTGCGCTATTGAAATTTGTAAAAACATTATTACATACGATATCACCATCAATGACCAATGTTTTATTTGGCGGTTGGATATTCGATGTAATTAACGCGTTTGAAGATACAGCAGGTTCAATTTGAATCGGAGAGCCTGACGTCGAGATGATATTGGATGTGTAGATGATATTGGATTTCAGCGTTTTGGGGTTCTCGAGCTCGAGAATTCGATCGCCGAATGTGTCGAAATCTTCTTTGGAAGTGTTTGTATGGACGACTTTTCCAAATTGCGTCGTCGCGAGTATGCTTGATGAATCCAGATTTGAGAGAATGAGCGAATCCGTTTGAACGGTTCCATTTTGAAGGCGGAGCACACTTTGCAATGCGGAATCTTGATTGTAAATGTCGAGAACACCAGATCCGTCAACGACCTCGAACACATATTTGGAATTCAAACCAAGCTGGCTTCGCTGTGCTTCGATATGAAAAATGTCGGTATTCGTCATTCTCGCGTTACTGAGAATACCAAAGATTTTTTTCTTCCACGCGAGTACAATAATGCCGCCCTGCCCCCATCAGCCCCGGGCCACTGTACAAGATAAATCTGTCGAGATTCTTTGCGCTAGAACAAAAATTGAATTCATTGTACAACGAGAAGATGATGAGTAATGCCGCCCAGTATCAGCCAATGGCGCCTTCGAAGAGCGCGTGTGCGAGTAATGCCGCCCGTAGCACTGGACCTTGTTCTGTTACCCGAGTCCTCGATTTTGGCACCGAGGCCGCAGTAGATGGATTATCGTCGCTACCAGATGGATGTCACGTGAGTCAAGCCAAGGGATTGTATAGTGCAAATGGCGTCAAACATTTCTGCAGAGTACAGCCTTGGGCGTGGGATTCATTCATTTTGTGGCGTGCAAATCACCCGCGATTGTCAGGGGATATCATTCCCATCAAAGTCGAGGAATTGACACTGTTTTAGGCATTTGGTTTGTTTTTTTTTCTTGTTTGAATTCAAACAACTTGTAAATGCGTCGTGCTACACAAATTCTTTTGCGAGCCATTACCAACAAAAAAGTCGATCCCAACCTTGCTTCTTCTTTATTGATTGATGGCACTTTTTGCATCGAACTTCAGAATGCTCAGGATGGAATACCTGTAGGATGCAGTGGCGACGCCGTCATCAACGAACTTGTGAGTGCGGTAGACGACCTGGAAAAAAGCGGGATTGTCAAGAGCAAAACGAGTGCCGATTTGAAGAGTATGGCCGCAGAGTTTCAGAGTGGAATTTAGGGTTTGAACGGGAGCATCCCATTCATGTAGAGGGTAGCAGCGCCGCATGTCGAGACGAGTAACGACATCACCCAATTGCTCATCCCTCCTCGTTCTCGTGTATTTACCGGTACATTTTTGTCTGTTTTCCCGCCTTCATTTCCGCTTCCATTCCCGCCATCATTTCCACCAGCATTTCCATTTCCATGTCCATCTCCTCCTCCTCCTCCACCACCATTTCCACCACCTCCTCCTCCACCTTCATCTCCATCACCTCCTCCTCCGATACTCTCCGTGTTTACGCTACCTCCGATACTCTCACGGGCTTTTTCCATATTTTGAAACTTAAAAATTCGCGGATATCGAGGGAAATCACACGGTGTATGAACACTTGGAGCTTCATAGGCACTATTCTTATTCTCTTCGCCGTCCCTTAAACGTTTTACACCCCGCAGGCTTTGCGACGTTTTTTGCGCATTCAGAACAAAATGAACGGGTGTATCACCATTCTGCCTCGACACAAGGTAAATCGTGCCGCGCCGTTGCCCTTTGTTCGTTCCTTTAAACAATACGGGTCGTTGAGGGCGCTGAATATAGACGTGCACGCCAAAAAGCTTCGCAAACATACTGATTTCGTGCTCCGTGCCCCAGAATTCGGGCGATTCGAAGGAGTGTGTTTTGTGCATACGTTGTCTGTACACATCCCTTTTCTGCTGAGACGTCATGGTTGTATCTTTGAACATCGCCGAATCGTTCAGAAGATTTTTATATCGTGTTTCCCAATTTGCATGTGTCATGCAATTGTGTATGGCATTCATGACATAATGTCTCAGAACCATGGCTTTAATGGTTTCTTTATTTTTTCGAACACCGTGCTGAACGTTATCGATAGTTCCTGTAATTTTCGCGTGGTATTTTTTGGCAAATGATCCCGATCCGATGGATAAATGATGTGTTTCTGGGTACAGGATTTCAAGACCCTTTACCAGGGCTCTGAACAAACAGAGACCGTCACCCTTGACCTCTATAATTTTCGGGGGATCGGGCCGTACAGCTTCCTTATTAGACAACGATGGATCTTCCGCCGCGGTGAAACGCTTCTCCTTCTGCAACAGTGCATCGAGCCCTGATTTTTTTTTAATGCCGCCCGCCTGCACAGGTGGAGAAGGGTTGATCGCGTTCATATAAGTCTGTAATTGCCCAAGATTTTTTTGTTCGAAAACAAAAAAGAAATGTCCGTGAGATCGAAAACGCTGACTATTTATGCCGCGCGGTCAGTCGACGGCGGGTTTGGGATGTTCGATGGATCTTTGCCTTGGCATTGTCCGCAAGATTTATCCCTTTTCGCAAAGGTGACGACTTTATCGGAAAACGAGTACAGAAACACCATGTTTATGGGGCGAAAAACGTATGAATCTGTTGGCGATCTTCCCAACAGAAACTGTATACCCATCTCAAGAAAAGAGACGATGCCAGAGTTGTTGTGGTTACCCAATGGAGGTATCGGATATAGTCAGCACGTCTTCATGATCGGTGGAAAAGAGAGTATCCAGAGCACGATGCGCGAGTATGAACCGGATTGTCTGATTTTGAGCACAATTGAAACTGAAGCTCCGCATGCTGATACCAGAGTATCTGATCGAGATTTCCATTTGGACAAATACCACCTGTACAGTTTCAAACAATTTGATGGGTTTCATGTACATGTTTATGTGAAAGATCCAGTGAATCCACTGGTTCCCCCAGGCGCCGACCGATATATTCCACACTGTGATGCAATGTACTCCAATCTTGTGGAGTATGTGTTGCGACATGGCCAAGAAAGACAAGACCGTACTGGAAATGGAACACTCAGTTGTTTTGCGCCGATGCAATTGAGATTTGACGATATTTCCGAGACGTTTCCATTACTTACGACGAAAAAAGTCTTTCTCCGCGGCGTTTTAGAAGAGCTCGCGTGGTTTTTGAGGGGATCGACGGATTCTAAGGAATTAGAAGCACGAGGGGTCAATATTTGGCGCGGAAATACATCCGCGGAATTCATTCGCGCTCGCGGTCTTGAGTATGACGAGGGGCAAACTGGACCGATCTATGGCAAACAGTGGCGAAATTTTGGCGGCGTTGACCAAATTCAAACACTTGTCGAACAGATCAAGGCAGATCCCGAATCGCGCAGGCATGTGGTCAGCGCATGGAATCCGCCAGAATTGGGCGATATGGTGCTGCCTCCGTGCCATTGTTTTTTTCAAATAAGTATCAGAATGGGAAAATTCATCGATATGGGAATTTACATGCGCAGCTGCGACGTGGCTCTGGGTCTACCATTCAACATCTGCTCATACGCAGCGTTGATGCATATTCTATCAGTAAAGACTGGATACAAAACAGGAAGTCTCGTCTTCAGTTTCGGCGATTGTCACATTTACAAGGACCACATTGGCCCTTTGAAAGAGCAAATTTCAAGGAAAAGTATG
>JALQTW010000001.1 GCA_023263945.1 Patescibacteria group bacterium
TCCGGAGGCGCGCCTAGCGGCGGTCCCGGGACCGCCGCTACGGCGGATTATTATCGATCCGCCGTTACGGGTGGGCGACACAACAAATATCGATGCGTATTCCATATACGGCCGCGAAAATCAAAACACCATCGCATGGCAAAAGGGTTACCACGACGAACGCATCCGCGACGGTCGGCAATTTTCCACCGCAATCCATTACGTACAGGGAAACGCGATGCGACATGGACTTGTCGAAGACATTATCGATTGGCCTTGGTCCTCGATCCATTTCCCGAAATTAATCGATCCGTGTGAGGTGTGGCTCGATTGATTACGCAACGCCAATCTCCTCACAGAGATACACCGACTGAATAGCATTCAAAATCTCGATGCCGTCCTTGCGTGATTTTTGAAATGCCTTGCGCCCCGAGATGAGGCCCATGCCACCGGCGCGCTTATTGATGACGGCCGTCGCAATGGCATCCTGTAAGTCGTTTCCGCCTGATTCGCCTCCTGAATTGATGAGGCCAATGCGACCCATATAGCCATTTGCAACCTGGTATCTGCAGAGATCGATCGGATGGTCGGAATTTAATTCCGTATACATACGCTCATCCAATTTTCCATACGGACCATCTGCGCCCATGGCTTTGAATCCCCCGTTATTTGTCGGCAATTTCTGCTTCACGATGTCTGCTTCTATCGTCACACCAAGATGGTTCGCCTGCGCGGTGAGATCGGACGATGTATGAAAATCTTTGCCGTCTTTCTTGAACTTGGAGTTTCTGAGGTAACACCACAACACCGTGAAGAGCCCTAGATCATGGGCTTCTTTGAAGGCCTTCGCTACTTCGGTGATCTGGCGGCCAGATTCATCGGAGCCGAAGTAGATGGTTGCGCCCACTCCCAGGGCCCCCATGTCTTTCGCTTCTTTCACGGTCCCAAACATAATCTGGTCGAATGTATTCGGATACGTGAGAAGCTCATTGTGATTGATTTTGACGATGAAGGGGATTTTGTCGGCATACTTTTTACTGACAATACCAAGCACACCGAAAGTAGATGCAACAGCATTGCATCCTCCATCGATGGCAAGCTTCACAATATTCTCTGGGTCAAAATAATCGGGATTTTTCGCAAACGATGCTCCTGCGGAATGCTCAATTCCTTGATCCACTGGAAGAATGGAAACGTATCCCGTTCCGGAAAGATTTCCGTGATCGAACATGTGCTGCATATTCTTCTGCACGTCTTTGGAACGATCTGAAATACCAAAAATATCCTTCACAAAGCTTGGGCCAGGCATGTGGAGCCTCTCCTTGCTGATCTTGGGAGAATTGAAATTCAGGAGTGAATTAGCCTTGTCAGCTAAGGTTGTCGTGATGTCAGAGAAAGTTAACATGTGAAAAATGGGGATGTAGGGCGATAGTATCAGGAAAACATACGAAGAATAGAGAATTTCGAATCTAGAATTGAGAATCCAACATTCATAATTCAAAATTCTCTATTCTCAATTCATTTCCTTCCATTCCCCATGAAATACGAACTCGCTCTGCTCTTTTCGCGTGCGTGGTTTTGCTTCGCGTTCTTTTGCCGCAGGATCTGTTGGAGTTGGATTGTGTTCTCCAAACGCCATCATGGTAAGCGGTTCATAACCGTCGCCGATCTGAAAGATTTCCATCGCCTTCGCAGTGTCCCATCCTGCCATGCCATGACCAAAGAGCCCCATAGATGCTGCCTGTAAAAACATGTTCTCCATCGCCGAACCATTATCGTGCTGTGCGTGTCGATTGGGCTTCCCATTTTTTGTGAACGTAAGTTTTGCAACACTCATCACAAGAAGGGGAGCTTTCTTTGACCACGCATTTCCCTCGGAAAGAAGAGACTCTAATTTCTCCCGTTTCTCACCATCATTTTTCCGTGCATAAACATACCTCCACGGCTGTTCATTGAAACTGGACGGAGCCCATCTGGCAGCCTCAAACAGGGTCTCAATCTCTTCATCAGTGAGCATGCGATCGGTAAAGGAAATAGGGCTCCAGCGCTTTTGCAGAAGGGGATTGATGGAAGGCATAAGAGAACTTGGGAAAAAGAGAGTATAGCACAAACGGGGAAGTTTTTGGTTATTAGTTATTGGTTATTAGAAAGAAACTAAAAACTAAGAACCAATAACTAATAACTTCTCTGCCTCGATCATTCCGACCTTAGACTCTGATCTTTTCCCGATTGACATACATCTGCTGCGCAATCCCAAACAAGGTGGAAATTCCCCAGTAGAGAGAGACGGCTGTTTGGAATTGAAGCGCGAAGAATCCAATCATGAGAGGGAGTGCGTACAGCATGATGGTCTGCTGATTGATATTTTCCGGAGACCATATCTTCTTCGACGCAGACATGTCGATCACGTTTGATTTCTTTTTCTGCTTCGCAAATGCCAGCTTCATCTGAATAAATTGCAAGATAACCAGGAGCGGTGGGAAGATGAAAATACTAGGCTTGGTGAGATCAAACCCCAGGAAGTGCGTGCCAAAATGCCAGGAGAGATCTTGATACGGACCGTAGAGGAGATGGCGGGAAAGCTCCAAAACGGAGCCATCACGAATGACAAAAAAGAGTCCAATGAGAATAGGGAACTGAAGCAACATAGGCAGGCACGACTGCAGTGGATTGATTTTATATTCCTTCCATACCTTCAGCGTTTCTTCCTGCAATTTACGCTGATCGTCCTTGTACTTTTTCTTGAGCTCATCCAATTTCGGCTGAATAAGTTGCATCTTTCTTTGCCCCTCAAGCGCATGCTGATTTGGAATGAGAAGGAGCAATTTGACGATGATGGTGAGGAGAATAATCGCGAGCCCTAGGTTGTATTCCGGCATGAACGATGCAATGAAAATAAGACCGTTTAAGAGAGGCTTTGTGACAAGCCCACGGAAGAGTGTTGTGAAACCCCCCGGCTCTACCATTTCGAAACGAACAGTCGCAACTTGATTTGTGAGTCCTCCTGTTCCTGTGACAGCAAGACTTGCTTCGTACGTTCCGACGCGATCAAACAACGAATACTTCCATGGAGCGAGACTGAGCTGCACCGTTTTCCCCGCAGGAACGCTGGGGTGTGCCTCACACGGAATAGCGGTGGAGTCTGGCATGAAATCTGTCAGCACTTCCTTTCCGCTTTCATCGTGATCAATATAGGCAATGTCCACCGGCGGCTGCGGACAACGATTGGGTAAATCAAAATCCTCAGTCATGTTATTCTCTACAAGAAGAACAGGGTGATGACCAAACGTGAACGATGCAGATTGTGATGTGAGAACAACGCCCTGCTTCTGGACATCTTTGGAACCAAAAATATTCGGGAAGAAGTAGGGGAGTCCAAATTGGAGCAGAAGGAAGAGCGCCAAAAACATGACGACCAGATCAAGACTGCTTCTGCGAACAGGAGGAGTTGAATTCACGTGCTAAAGGGTGAAAAGAAATGCGGAGACATCTGCTTCCAGCTCCGCAAAGGTGCACTGCATGCTAGAGGAACGTGGCAATAAGAGCAATTGTATGGTGGGTACTCCAGGTGGCGCGGTCTTCAGAGTCATGCGCAGTGCCTCACGGCAACGCCTTCGCATTCTGTTGCGTTTTACAGCAGATTTATCCAGTTTTGTGGATGCAGTCACTCCTACGTACAACGCACGCACAGAAGGGTCTATCGTGGGGTGTTTTGGAGGTCCCTTCAGCCACTTGATGGAAAGATGCTTCCCATTCCATTTTGTGCCTTTGCGATTCACCAGATCACATCGCTTACGTCCAGAAAGACGGAGTAACTTCATAAGGGAAGGATAAAGCACGAAATCCGAAGTACGAAATCCGAAAGTTTCGAATTCGAGCTTCGTGCTTCGGGTTTTTCTCCTTCATTATCTTCCGCTACCCTGCCCTCATGACATCCCTCAATGCCGATCAAGTCCGGCACATTGCAAAACTTGCGCGTCTTCGTCTCACGCCGGACGAAGTGGAGAAAATGTCGAAGGAACTTTCTTCCATTTTGAAGTACGTCGATACGTTGAGCGAGGTCCAGACCGATGGCGTTGCACCAACAGCCCAAGTGACAGGGCAAGATACCGTGCTGCGTGACGATGTCGTACTGAATCCCCCTCTCGCTTCTCCGGATGATCTCCTTGCGTCCTCACCCTTGTCGATTACGTCCCATCAAATTACCAGTCCTTCCGCGCACGGGTAATGCTCTCTTCTCTCACTATTTCGGAGGCACACAAAAAAATGAAAGCGAAAGAAATTTCTGCAGAAGAACTTATGCGTTCCTGCCTTGAACGGATTGATGCTGTGGATACAAAAATCAACGCCGTCATTTGGCATGACGCTGAGAGAGCCCTACAAGAAGCCAAAAAGATCGATCAGAAAAAATCATTTGATGATCCTCTAGCTGGTATTCCGTTTCTCACGAAAGATGTCTACTGCGAGGTGGGCATTCCAACAACGGCCTGTTCCAACATTCTGCGGAACAAGAATTATGTTCCTCCTTTTGAGTCCACCACAACGAAGCGACTGAAAGCACGTGGAGCATTGAGTATCGGCAAAGTGAATACCGATGAATTTACGATGGGTGGAAGTACGGAGACATCGTGTTACGGAGTCACGAAGAACCCGTGGGATCAGACGCGTGTTGCGGGGGGGTCCTCGGGAGGGTCTGCAGCAGCCGTGAGTGCGGATGAATGTATTTTTTCATTAGGGACCGATACAGGAGGATCCATACGCCAGCCTGCCAGTTTTTGTTCGTGTGCAGGGCTCCGCGTGACGTACGGAAGAACAAGCCGTTTTGGTGCCATGAGTATGGCAAGTTCGCTGGATACCACAGGACCTCTTGCAAAGACGGTGGAAGACCTCGCCATCATTCTGCAGGCTATCGCCGGAAAAGATCCCCTGGATGCAACCACCGGCGATGCTCCTGTTCCGGACTATCAAGCAGGTCTCACAAAACTGCTCAAAGGGCTTCGGATAGGGCTCCCCAAAGAATATTTCCTCCCAGGAATGAACAAAGAAGTAGAAGCGGCAATCCGGGAATCTGCAAAAGTGTTTCAGTCTTTGGGTGCAACCATTGTGGATGTCTCACTTCCCATGACGAAGTACGCGGTTGCAACCTATTACGTGCTGTGTCCCAGCGAGGTGAGCTCCAACATGGCTCGCTATGATGGCATTCGATTTGGACACACGGTAGAAAAGCCAGAAAATTTGATCGATTACTACGAACGTGTGCGAAGCGAAGGATTTGGTGCTGAGGTGAAGCGACGCATCATGGTGGGCACATTTGCACTCTCTGCAGGATACTTCGATGCATACTACAGAAAAGCACAACAAGTCCGTACGCTCATTTGCAAGGATTTTAACGATGCCTTCACAACGGTGGATCTCATCCTCTCTCCCGTGGCACCCAATCCTGCTCTGAAAATCGGTGAGCATGCGGGAGATCCCGTTGCCATGTACTTGGAAGATGTCTTCACCATTCCGCAAGCCATGGCTGGTATTCCTGCCCTCTCTCTTCCATGCGGATTCAGCAAAGACAATCTTCCCATTGGTCTTCAGCTTGCCGGACCGCAGTGGTCGGAGGAACTACTCCTTCGTGCGGGGTATGCGTTTGAGAGGGAGACGGAGTGGCATACGAAAAAGCCAGCATTGTAAGAAGACAGAAGACAGAAGACAGTACGATAAAAATCTCTGCCTTCTGATTTCTGCTTTCTGTTTTCTTTCCCTACGTTCCCACAACTCCCCTCTGCCTTCGCTGTGCCCACAAGAACGTCGCCGTCCCCGCAACAAACAACACAATCGCTGCCATGACATCTGCCGGCCCTGTCGATGCCGTTCTTGGAGCGCCACTGTGAAGTACACGACCTTGGGCATCCTTCACCGTTGTCTGTCCGTTCTGAATGTAAATGACAGGATACGGTGATTGATTTGACTGCTCGCGTTCCAGGCGACGCTGAAACTGACCTTCATCTGTGAGAAGATCTAAGCGCGAGGAAACAGAACTGGATTGAGTTGCAGCACCGTGAGTAGCATCGGATGGCACGGAACTTGCCGAAGAGCTAACGACGTGGTTTTCATCGATTGTAGGCGTGAGTGCATCCTGCGCATCATAGCGATCACGTAGGACTTCTTTTTTTTGTTGTGTAACCTCTTGTAGTGCCCCTCGTTTGTTGGGAGGAAGGCCGATATCAAACACCTCGCCCGGGGAAAGATAGGCAAATGCAAACGGCACAGGAATCACGGTGAGAGCGATCACTGCTGCGAGGCCGAGTGTCGAGATGCGGTTGTTCATGAGTGTTTTGGTATCAGACTATTATACCTTTTTTGAGGTTGATTTACAATGGGTAATGATCGTTCCCGGTGTACGGACGATTTCCCAGTGGCTGGGTCTGGAGCTCGTGCCAGCGCTGATCTCGATCATCTACACCATTGGCATCGGTATCGGCCTTGCGAGGATCTGTCTCGCCTTCATCGACAATGCCATTCTGATTGAGATCTTCGCCGCGAACGGGGGATGTAACCCCTTCAGGACATCGGCCACCGTAGCCGTCACCATCGCACAGACCGTCGTGGTCACTATCTGGATTGTTAGGATTTGTATCTTTCAGTTCAATGCTACCGTTCTGGTTTACATCCTCAATGTTATCCCGAAGACCATCCAGGTCACTATCCACACTCAAGGGCGATGTTTTCATGAGGAACACTTCCACGGCATCGGAAATTGTATCGCCATCGCTATCTTCACTCTGGGGGTTGGATCCTATCGTGCGCTCCAGCTGGTTGTTGAGCGTATCACCGTCATCATCCAACCCAACAGGAAGATTGATGTTGGACATCAAGTAACAGGTTTCATCGCCCTTGAAGATATCGAAATCGGAATCGGGGAGATTGTCTTTTTGCTGCTGCACAAGGTCATCGGAACGCATGATGCCAATGAGGTCGGTATTGGATGGAGGACGTTTTTTCTGCGCTTCTACTTCGCCCTTAGAGAAGAAAAATTTTCCATCATACAATTGCTTGCCGCGTTTGCCCTCGGCCTTGTTTTGCTCCTCACGACCCGTAAAGCAGTATCCCCAGTATCGCTCTTTGTCGTAGTCCGGCCCGCCAAAGAGAATCATACGTGTGATGCGTTTACCGGATGGCGTCGTGAAAATAACGTGCGTGCTGGCAAGCGCTGTAAATCCCTGTGCAACACGTTGGGCCTCAAAGAATTGACGAGGCGTCTCTCCACGTTCCTGTGCATTGAGTGCACGCCCTGCAAGTTGCTCTGTGGACTGATTTTGGTACCACGAAGAAATAGCGAGGATGAGAATGAGGCCCGTGAGGACCCACATTGCGTACTTGAGGAGTGTGAGTGTTTGTTTGGAAACCATCAGATTATTATAGCAGAAAATCATCGTTTCTGGAAGTCTTCTTCATGGCTTTATGAAGGGCTCTTTGGCTATTTGGTGGGAGCTGCCGGTGCGGAGCCTCCAATATAGAGGAGGGGATTCTTCTTCACTCCGTTCACACGCACTTCAAAGTGCACGTGAATTCCGGTGGGACCATAGACAAGTCCCGTGCGTCCCATGTCGGCAATTTGTTCACCACGCTTCACTTTATCTCCCACCTTCATGAGAAGAAGTTTATTGTGACCGTACAGTGTGACAAGTCCGTTCTTATGCGCAATTTCAATCACGTTTCCGTATCCTCCGTTCCACCCCGTATCCGCACGAATCACTTCTCCATCATCTGCCGCAAACACGGGCCCACCGAACCCTCCCTTGCCGTCTTTTTTCTGCATGTCGAGTGCGAAGTGCCGTGAGCTGAAATATTGCGTGATGTAACAGTCACACGGTTTTTGAAGTGTGCCCAGTGCGCCGCTGGTGTCTTCATAAATCTGGCGACGAATAGAAAGCGGCTGTTCAGGAAGTTTTTTTGTGACTGCAGGATTCGTTCCCTTGGATGACGTTGGTTGCGCTGTTGCCACTTGCGTTGGTGGTTTTGCCGTGACAGGTTTTCCTCCCGGAATGATGAGTTGTTGCCCCGCAATAAGTCTGCTTCCCTCTAGATCATTCTGCTGACGGATAACATCGGGATCAATACCGTACCGCTCAGCAATGAGGAGAAGATTTTCCCCGCGCTTCACGGCGTGCATCACTCCGTCCACGGGAAGAATAAGAAGTTTCTGCCCAGGCTTAATGGCCTGCCCGTCCTTGAGATCGTTCGCAAAGCGAATGGTCTCCGGTTTCAAACCATAGAGCTTCGCAATGGTCGCCACGGTGTCACCCTGCTCCACCGTATGGAATGTTCCCTGTGTGTAGAGCGAACGCGCACCTTGTTCTGTAAGGGGTGACGCTTTCATGAGAAATCCTTCTTCTACAAGAAGGAATCTCCCATCCACTTCCAGTGTGTCATCGTCCGGTGTCATGGAACTTGCCGGAACGTACGGTGGCAAGAAGAGAGACACCAGAAAAATGCCGATACCTGCTAGGCGTACACGGAGCGAAAGCGAGCGGAGGACGGTACTTCTTCGTTGTCGCATGAGCCGAAGCATTGTAGAGGAATTTGAAGACCTGCGCTATGCATACCAAAGCCACTTTTTAATGCTTTTCTTTACAGTTTTGCAAGGTGTTTTCCTACCTGTCCCATAATGGCACGGGCGTCGCGGTAGCGATCTCTCGAACCCATGATTACAAGCAGAAAGGGGCGATTGTTTTCACGGAATAGTGTGATGAGGCATTGTCCGGCATCTCCTGTTGTTCCTGTTTTTACTCCTTCGACGTTTGGAAATGATCGTAGTAATTCATTTGTATTGAGGAGACCATAGTCTTTTCCTTCCAAACTTTGAATGGTGGTAGAAGGTGTGTTGACAATTGTTCGAAACACCGACTTTCTGAGGGCAGACATGGAAAGCCATGCCAAGTCCTGCGGACTTGCATGTTGTCCTGCGCCATCGAACCCTGCGGGGTTTTGGAAATGGGTATCTTTGAGTCCTAGTGCTTTTGCACGACCGTTCATTTCTTCCACAAATGCCTGCACGGTTCCGCTATGATGAACGGCAAGGCTGTAGGCAGCATCATTGGCAGAAGGAATGAGCATGGCCTTCAGTAAACTTTCCACGGTAAATGTTTGACCGGGCTTCAGCCCAAGTGCACTTCCCTGCATGTCATCCACAATGGGGGGAACGGTGACCACTTGATTCAGTGGATGATGCTCCAAAATGATGAGTGCCGTCATGATTTTCGCAAGACTCCCCGTTGGACGCGCAACTTTTGCATTGTATTCGTAGAATCGCTCACCTGTTTCTCCATCCAAGAGAAGAACACCAGATGCGGTGAGATTCGTTGGGGAAATACTGAGATTGATGGGAGACGAAACACGCAACATATGAATTCCCGGCAGCGCAAAGGGCTGACTGGACATGTCCGATGCATGCACAGTACCAAGCAGAAGAACAGAACTAAGAAGCTGAAGCATCAAACGATAGTTTATTTGTACACCACTCGATCCGAAAGCCTTAAGTCGATGTATTGCTTGACGGATTGGAGTGAAACGGTCCTCAGGAATTGTCGCAGTCGATCAAATTGTTCTGTGAGTGGACCTGCTGCATCAAACCAAAAACTGATATTGCGTGCTGTCAGATGAAATTCCCGTGCGCGGACATAGACGACGATATCGCTGGTCGTTAATTCGAACGCATCGTAGAGAGTTTTTCTGGCTTCAAAGATGAGCTCAATAAAAGCGGGATCCAACAGAAGAGAGCGGTGTATGGGAGTAGCCTCTATGTCACGAATTTGAAACGTGGGAAGCGTTGTGTGCGCAATATCAACAGGAGAAAGTACAATGAATCCTTTCGCAGTGAGGTAGGCAAACGTTCCAGAACCTATCTGCACAATCGCTCCTGTGGACGCAATAACGCCACTACCGGAAACAGGTAAAGAATTTTCCAGAGGCTCCACTTTCAATTTCGCAATAAGGGGATCTAGTTTGAGTGCCACTGTGAGTGTGGAAGGATAATCTTTCGAAATACTTGCAGATTCCACATCCGGAAATGCCTCCATAAGGAGTGCATTCACCTGCCCTGTTGTCACCAAAAAGAGGCGATGACCAAACAGGGGGCTGAGCGTTCTTTGTACTTCTTCAATATCCAGACGCGCATCTTGCCTGCGAACCGTAATTTGTTTGATGGAAAGATACGGAGAAAAAATGATGGTTGTCATACCAATAAGAAACGCACCTGCCACCAAAATGATGAGCCAAATACGTACCTCTGCAATGACCATTTTCCCTACTTTTGCAGACCGGCGTTTCACGACATTTCGAACCTGGACCGATTTTCTCTTCATGCGAAAGGGATACCGGCGTTTCACAACAGATTGAATGAGCTTGCTTGGTTTTCTGTTGAACTTCGCCGGAATGCGCTTTGGGGGCTTTAAGGCCATGCGAGGTGGGAGTGTAACGGAAAAGAGAAGGCAGAAACCAGAAGACAGAAAACAGTGTAACGGAAAACTGGCTTCTGATTTCTGACTTCTGTCTTCTTTCTTGATATTCTCTTCCTATGAAGATCGCCTTGGCCGCAGACTGGCTTCCCACCTACGGTGGTGCAGAACATGTGATTGCTGCCATGCATCAACTATGGCCAAGCGCACCCATTTATACAACGCTTGCAAAGAGAGGATCTATTGGAGCCCTGAACGATGCGGAAATCGCGACATCCTCACTGCAAAACTGGTACATCTTTTTTGGAAAACATCGCATGCTTCTTCCATGGATGCCACGTGCCATGGAACGGTTCGATTTTTCAGGATTCGATGTCATCGTGAGTTCATCGCATGCCATTGGAAAAGGAATTATTCCACCCAGTTCTGCTTGTCATATTTGTTACTGCCACACACCCATGCGCTATGCATGGGAAATGGAAGATGTCTATTTGCATGACTTCGGTATTACGGGACCTCTCAAAAAAATTGCGAAGAAAACACTGAGAAAACTGCGTCGATGGGACCTTTGTACAGCACGACGAGTGGATCACTTCCTTGCAAATTCCAGTGAGACGGCAAGACGCATTCAAGAAATTTACGGCCGTGAGGCAACGGTGATTCATCCTCCCGTGGAGGATCATTTTTTTGCAATTTCCATGGAAAGACCTGCATCAACGAATCATTACTTTTTGGCTGTAGGAAGGCTTGTTCCGTATAAGCGATTCGACCTTTTGATCGAGCTTGCGAATGCACAAAAACTGCCTCTGAAAATTGTAGGACGAGGACATGATGAAAAAAGACTCAAAAAAATGGCAGGACCAACAGTGGAATTTTTGGGGTTCGTGAAAGACGAAGAACTTTCAACGATCTATCGCAATGCATCAGCACTTTTGTTTCCTCAGCTGGAAGATGCAGGCGTTGTTCCATTGGAAGCACAGGCCTGTGGAACACCTGTGATTGCGCTGGGTAAGGGTGGCGCGCTCGATACGATCGTAGATGGAACAACGGGATTATTTTTCGCAGAGCAAACGCAGGAAAGTTTGGAGAATGCAATTTCTCGATTCAAAGCAATGACATTTGATCGTGCTGTTATTCGAAAACATGCAGAACAATTTTCTCTTGTCCGATTCAAAGAACGTTTGGCACAGGAAATAGGCACTCATATGAAGACTTGACATATTTTGTAAAAAATTTATGATACGTTTGATGCGACCCTCAAGCAGCCACCTTGAGACAAGGTCGCGTCATGTGTACCGCATGGAGTTGTCCGAGTGACAGTTCTATGCACAAACAATGACCCCGTAGCGCCGCAGCCGTCAGGTGCGGCAACAAAGAAAGCAGAGGGTATCATTGCTCCCGAACAGGGAACGGGATAGCAGCCCACCGGGTGTGGATGTCTCAACAACATCACTCACACACCCGGTTTTTTTATGGCACAACCAGAATGATCATTCTACGATACCTCCATGCAACGAAACCCCTCTTCACATAAAGGAGAAAACGGTAAAGTCGCCGTCATTGGCGGATCGCTCCATCAGCATGGAGCGCCTCTTTTCTCGGCACTTGCTGCTGAAGCAAGCGGAGTGGATTTGATCTACGTATGCAATCCCTTACTTCACCACGAAGCCGCTATGGAGCAATCGCTGAATTTTCAGGTGTATTGCTTTCAAGGAAATGATCTTTCAAAGAACGATATAAATGGCATTCTGGAACTACTCGCAACAATGGACAGTGCTGTCATAGGACCCGGCCTTGCACGGACAAAAGAGTCCCTGGAAGCAACCATAAATATCGTGAGTGAAGCAAGTTGCCCACTCGTGTGCGATGCAACAGCCTTACAACCCGAAACATGGAAGTTGGCGCAAGGGAAAACTATTGTACTTACACCGCATTTAGGCGAGCTGGAACGTATGGGCATTGATCAAAAAAATCTTCCCAAACTTACGCAAGGATCAAGTATAACCGTACTTGTAAAATCGGAAACGGATACTGTGTATGCAAATGGAAATATGCAGGAAATAAAGGGCGGGAATGCTGGACTTACGGTAGGCGGAACAGGGGATGCATTAGCAGGCCTCATTGCCGGTTTAGTAGCTCAGGGAAGGGCTCCTTTTGATGCTTGCATCATGGCTAGTACCATTATCAAACGTGCAGGGTCGCTGCTTTCTCAGGAATTCGGCTATAGCTATACCACCAGGAACGTGATTACAAAAATCCCTCATCTACTTACAACGTTGTCATGAGTATTCTAGAACAATTTTCTGATCTTCATGCCCGCTTTTTCGCCCGAAAAGATATTCTCAATGCAGCGCAGGAAATCGCAGAAAAACTTGAAACAAACATCGCGTGGATTGAGCAGGTCCATGGTGATCGCTCCATCGTTGTACGTGATGCACTGAATGCAACGGAGAAAGCAGATGGCATTGCGACGGATCAAAAAAATCTCGCCCTCATCATTCAAGTTGCGGACTGTCAGGCATTTCTTTTTTATGATCCCACCAAAAAAATCCTTTCACTTCTGCATGCTGGCTGGCGTGGGCTTGCATCCAATGCAATTCAAAAACACATCGATCTTCTTTCAAAGACATGGAACACAGATCC
Organism: Patescibacteria group bacterium; assembly: GCA_023263945.1. Taxonomy (GTDB): domain Bacteria; phylum Patescibacteriota; class Gracilibacteria; order Peribacterales; family Peribacteraceae; genus JALQTW01. Next base: position 13,071 of record JALQTW010000001.1, read on the forward strand.
TCACGATCTCTTTGTGTACATCGCTCCATCCATTTGTGCAGCGTGTTATGAATTCAAGGGCTGGCATGATGTTCTTCCTGCAGCAATGCATCCCTATGTTCAGAACGATCATTTAGACCTCATGTCATGTGCGAACGATCAGTTGAAAGCAGCAGACATTCTACAAGATCATATCGAGCGCTCCCCCGACTGCACATGCCACATGGCATCTTCCTATTGGTCGTGGCGTGCAAAAAATACGGGGCCAGATGCGCCAAAAGAGGATCGAACAAAGAGGAATTACCTTGTTGCCATGCTGAAAACAATCTCTTAATCAATTACGACAATAAATGAGTTTCGATCAACGCGAGATTCTTGTGCATTTCAAAAAAAGAGTAAAATGTGAAATTGTCTCGACGACTCGTCTGCTTAGATGCTTGCTTCTTCTCTATTACATCATCACGGGAGGCTTAATCTCCCCGTCTTGTGAGGCGAGGATGCGGTCACCCACCTGGTACGCCAGGGATGAGCAAGCAATACTACGACGGTCGTCTTGATGAATGGAAAAGTTTATTGGTTTACTTGTGTTCCTGCATCCATCGCATGACACCATAGGCACTCGCAAGATGAATTTTTGGAGAAGAGTGAATTTTCTCTAATGCCTCTTCAATAGAAACAGTATGCAATTCAATTAATTCATCATCGTCCTGGGGAAGGGAATCTTTTTGAAGATCGGTAGCGCGAAAGAAATGATTCGTCATGATGAGCCGCTCCGAATGATTGACCGACCAGAGATGTTCAAGCGTATTTGCACGATATCCCGTTTCTTCGCGTAATTCGCGCTGGGCTCCGATTGCCGCATCATCTTCTTTGTCGACATGTCCGCTTGGTAGCATCCACAGATAAGTGCCGTAATACGGTCGAAATTCACGAATGAGAAAAATGCGGCCGTTCTCAGGAAATGCAAGAAGATGAACAGAATCAGCGCATTTTACCCGCGGCACGCGACGTTCACGGCCATCCGGTAATGGCGCACTCTCAAGAAGAACTTGCCAGGTTTTGTCACGATACAACTCATCCATATGAGGTGTATACTACACTCTTCTTATGGAGCCCCTCGCTGATCGCATGACACAGGCAAATACCCTCCTTGCTCCCTATGCCATCCCACACGAAGGTGTTCTTGGGAGAGTGAATCCGGATACTGAAGATGACACCAGATTCCCCTTTCAAAGAGATCGAGATCGCATCATTCACACGACGGCGTTCAGAAGGCTCCAGGATAAAACACAGGTCTTTGTGACACCGACGAGTGATCACTACCGCACACGACTCACGCACACATTGGAAGTGGCACAAATTAGTCGGGATGTTGCTCGAACACTGGGGCTCAATGAAGATCTGGCGGAATCGATCGCTCTTGCGCACGATCTTGGTCACCCACCATTTGGGCATGCCGGCGAAGAAGCATTAGATGCATGCATGAAACAGCTTGGGAAAAACTTTGAACACAATGAACAAAGTTACAGGATTGTGACAGTACTGGATGAACGAAAACCGGGTGTGTTCGGACTCAATCTGAATCGCGAAATTTTGGAAGGACTTATGAAACATTCCACACCGCACGATCGTCCAACGGGCACCATGCCCATGCTTACACACAGTCCTACACTGGAAGCACAAGTGGTGAACCTTGCCGATGAAATTGCCTACACCGCACACGACTGTGAAGACGGACTTCGCGCGGAATTATTTACGGCAGATGATCTACGAGAATTAAAACTCATTCAGCGAACAGCAAAAGGAACATCGTCCCTTCGTTCGATGCTTATTCACTTACTCGTGCGAGATCTCTATCAAACAACCGAAGCGATCCTTCAACATTCTTCCATCAAAAGTTACGCCGATGTGATGAAAGCATCGGAGCCACTCGTCGCATTTTCCAATGAGCTCGCGCCGGAAATTCACGAGCTTCGTTCGTTCCTCTGGAACAAAATGTACATGACGAACGACGTGCAGGCTGGAGCAAAAGAAGGACAGAACATTATCACGCGATTGTTTACTGCTTACATGAAAAATCCTCCTGACGAAGTCACAACCATCATGCATCGAACAGAAAGTTCACAGGAAGAAGCAGTAAAAGATTTCATCGCGGGGATGACAGATTCCTATGCGATGGAACGAGAATCGAGGTTATAAGTGTTAAGTGTTAGGTTGCGTTAAAGAATCCCCAACACCCAAAACCTAACACCTTCTAATGTATTCCTTTCCACTTCTTCAAATACAAGAGCGGATCAACTAACTTCCCATCCTGACGAACAGCAAAGTGCAGATGTGGACCTGTGGTGAGGAGTCCTGCCCCTGGTGAACCCGGGCGACCGCCAGAGTACGCAACAGGATCACCACGATCCACGTGATCTCCTTCGTGTGCAATAAAACCGGATACGTGTCCGTAAATGGATGTTGTTCCGTTACCGTGATCCATGACCACATAGCTGTAACCAAGTCCGTTATCTTTCACCGTTATGACTGTTCCTGCCGCGGGGGCATGAATTACAGTCCCCTGCTCTGTTGGAATGTCCACGGCATGGTGCGGAATACCGAAGCGCTCCTGATACGCACTGTCATCGAAATGTGCAGAGAGTCCAAGCAGTGGTTCTACCGGCCAGTCGAACGTGATGTGGCGTGACGGAACAGAAACGGCGATATCAATCCCCTGTGCTTCCCACAATTGTTCCAGAGATTGCTTCAGAAGTTCTTCGGATTCCTGTCTTTGCTTCGCAATAGTGAGGAGAATATCGCGGTGATCAGACAGTGCACGTTTCACAGACTCCGTGGGAGTTGCTTGCGACTCTTCTTCCAACTTCTGAAGTTCATAGCGAAGAATTTCTTCACGCCTCTCCAACACCGCCTGCTTCAGTCGCTCACGGGAAATAGATTGCTGAGACTCCGCAATGGTTCGTTCTTCTTCTACGCCGCCTTGTGCATCGGTGATGATGGGGTGTGACACAGAGGATGGCCAAATACACCACGCAATGCCCCCTAGAATCGCGAGTGTGAGGAGCGGCCGGTGAATGTGTATCTCAATGCGCATTTCCCCTCATTATAGCGTTTTTTGAAGGATTTTGCGAGCCCTTGGAGGGGTCTTTACGAATCCTCTATCTTGAGAAAAAGCGCATTTTCTGCTATCCTAAGAGGAAACACCCATGAAATTCACAGTCCACCTTCACGGCTTTGCCGTTCTTGCGATGACAGCTGCCATCCTCGTCTCCACGAGTATTGGCAAGACCATGTATGCCTCTGTGACGGGCTGGGGCGGGGGACAATCCCTCAGTGCATCGTACGAGATCACAACAGAAGCGGATCGTGTGGAGTTGCACAACGCACCCTCTTCTAGTCCTTCTCATTCGGCACCACAGGAGATTTCAAAAGCGAGTCCTTTCATGCAACTCTCCCTCGCGTTGCTCTTGATTCTTGGTGGATACGCGCTGGAAGTAATTCGCCAAGAACATGCGCTGCATCAAAAGAAGATGAAACGCTTTTAGTAGAAGTAGTAGCGATTATTGAAGTCGTACGTACATGCTTCCGGACGGAATTGATTTCCACAATCGTAGACGCGGTAGTAGCGGAGATCGTAGTGACGCTCTCCGAATTGATCGACGTACGTGTGATCCATACGGGGATAGATTTTCTTTGTTGTGCGTCGTGGAAAATCCTTCGCATAGTCGTAGTTATTTCGATACACCTGTGTACGCAGGCAGCGACCCTCTTCATCGTAGGCAGTACAAATAGACACGCCGCCAAGACGATCTGACATCACGGAATGGTATCTTCCAGAAGAATCGTAGCCAGGAGCATCGTGACTGATTCCACGGTATGCGGCGAACGCTGGTGTGACTGAGGACAGAAGACCGATGATGCTCAGAGAGGTAACGAGTCCTGTGCGAGTGAGTGTCATAAAAGGCTTGGGTAAGGGCTCCATTGAAGCACAGCAAAATACTGTGTCAAGTTTTCTGACCACGATGGAATGTTTCCTATACATATTCCAAAAGCATGTAAATGTGTGTTCAAGACTCTAAAAACTCCATTTTTGGGAGAAAACATCTTCTTCTATACTGCGAGTCTATGCGCTTTGGAAACAGGTCCATTCTCCTTGCAGCACTCTGTGTCATTGCTCTGGTGTTCATCGCTTTTGGAGCATCTCTCACGCAGGATTTTTCTCCCATTGATGACAGTTTTCTCATCATCAATAACGCTGCTGCGCATGGCATCACATGGGATCATCTCAAGACCGTCTTCACCTCATACGATCCGGAACTGTACATCCCCTTTACCTTCGTAAGCTTCCAATTGAACTATATATTGAGCGGGCTTTCTGCATGGAGCTATCACCTCACAAATCTCCTTCTTCACAGTGCAAATGCGCTCCTTGTGGGATGGCTTCTCTTACTTTTGACCAGTCGCCGCGGTGTTGCCATCGCTGTCGCTCTCATCTTTGCAGTACACCCTCTCCATACAGAAGCCGTCGTCTGGATTGCAGGGCGAAAAGATCTTCTAGCAACACTCTTTTTCCTCCTCAGTTTTATCACCTATCTGAAATCGCACGAGAGGGGATGGAGACTTTTGATGGTAAGTCTTCTCTTCTTCCTCTGCGCACTGCTTTCGAAAGTGGTTGTCGTCACGTTACCGATTGTTCTCATCCTGTCTGACCTCTTTCTAGAAAGGAGATCGATCGATACACGAATGATCCTCGAAAAAGTTCCCTACATTCTTCTTTCGGGAGTCTTCTTTGTCATTGCCTTGGGAGGAAAAGAGAGAGTGCTTGCATCCAGCTCTCTCTGGGAAACAGGATTGATGGCAGCAAAGAGCTCTGTCTTTTATCTAGAAAAATTATTCGTTCCGCTTCATCTGTCCGTGTTCTATCCATTCGATGGATCTATCTCTCTGGGATCTCCCGCATTCTTCATCCCGATCATTCTTGTCCTCGCACTTTTGGGCATTGCGTTCTGGGCTTTCAGAAGGGCTCCCTGGATTTCGTTTGGAATCCTCTTCTATTTCATCACACTTGGTCCTACCTTCTTTAACTTTCATAAGGGATCTCAAATGTTCTTTGGGGTGGATCGTTACGCCTATATTCCATCTATCGGATTTCTTATCGTCGTCACTTTGATAGGATCTGATCTTCTTGATCGATGGACAAGGCATGCATCGTCGCTCGCAAAGAACATCGCAGTAACAATCGTCGTCCTGATCTTCAGCGTTCTTTCGATGTTACAAACGATGACATGGAATTCACCTGAAACACTTTACATACATGCCATGGAGTTGTATCCCGCCTCTCCTTTTACGCGTGCAAATGTAAGCATGCTCTACAGAACTGAAGGAAACTTTCAGAAAGCATTTTCTGTTCTGAAAGAAGGTCTTCAGTATGGCGACTCCTCAATGCTCCGTATGGAAGCGGGACTCACGTACAGTGCGGCAGGGCAAGTAGATGATGCGCGCACGCAATTTGAAGCGGTGATGGAAGAAGAGCCGGAGAATCCCGACGCAGTCTACTATCTTGGCTTCCTTGATGAGCATGATGGAAATATAGATGGAGCGATAGCGTATTACGAGAAAGCCGTTGCGCAGGATCCTTCGTACGTTGTTGCACGAACAGCGCTTGGAAATCTCCTTTTGCAAAAGGGAAATCGGGATGGAGCACAGGAACAATATGAAGAGTCGATCCAGTGGAATCCCAATGCGACCGATGCGTATATTGGACTTGCCGTGATTCTTTCTTTGAAAGGGGATAGTGAAGGAGCAAAGGTGGAAATAGATGCTGCAAAAGCATTAGATACAAGCGCCGAACAACGGTTCGAAACGCTAAAGAGTCGTGTTACACTCGCTCCGGCTTTCTAGGCGCTTAGCTCAGTTGGTAGAGCGTCGGTCTCCAAAACCGAAGGTCGTAGGTTCGATCCCTACAGCGCCTGCCAAATCAAAAATAGAGAACTCGTTTTAAAAAATCAGGATCCTCTATCAGTTCACTCATATCAGATAGATGAAATCCGATGATGATCGTGTGAGAGCGTACTATTTCTAATAGAATTTTATAAAAAGAAGAGTTTTGCATATATGCATAATCTCTATTTTTAAGAAAATAAAAAGGAAACAAATTATCTATCCCTTTTTGCCCCGTCCCCTCCACTTACTCGGGCCCTTTTCACGTTTCTTTTTCAAGTGATCCACCGCCTGCTCATGCGTGATGGTTGCTGGGTCTAATTTCTTTCCAAGCGATGCATTCGTGATCCCGTCTGTGATGTACGGTCCAAAACGACCATCCTTCAGGAGAATTGGTTTCCCCGAGGCAGGATCCATCCCCAACTCTTTGAGAGGTCCCGCGTTCTTCTTTGCAGCTTGATCACTCATAAGCTGCTTTGCCTTCGCGAGATCCACCGTGAAGGGATGCACATCGGCTGGAACGGAACATGTTGCTTTCCCTGCTTTCAAATACGGGCCGAATCGCCCCAAATGTATTTCCACCATCTCACCTTGATCATTCACGCCAAGCTGACGCGGGAACGAGAGGAGCTTGAGCGCATCTTCAAGAGTTGCATTATCCACTGTGATGCCAGGAAGGAGTGATGCGGCCTTTGGTTTATCTTTCTTTCCTTTCTCCTTCTTCCATTCACCAAGTTGCACGTACGGTCCAAAGCGACCGGTCTTTAAGAGAACGGCAAGACCAGATGCAGGGTCCACTCCCAATTCGCGATCTTTCATGATGTCCTCCTTCTTCACTTCCTGTGTTTTCTCTTTCACCAGTTCATTGAACGGACCATAGAAATGTTTGATGAACGGAACCCACTTGTGTTTTCCCTCCGCAATACCGTCCAGATGTTCTTCCATGTCCGCCGTGAACGTGAGATCCACAATGGAGGGGAAATGTTCCGTGAGGAGATCTGTCACCGTGAAGGCAACCTCTTCTGGCGCAAGCTGTTTTCCTTCTTTCTTGATGTATCCGCGCTGAAGGATGGTGGAAATAGTTGGTGCGTACGTGCTTGGTCGCCCGATGCCTTCTTCTTCCAGCTTCTTCACAAGGCTCGCTTCTGTGTACCGTGGTGGTGGCTTTGTGAAGTGCTGTTCGGGATCAAGCTTCTGGCATGTGAGTGCCTCGCCTTCATTCATCACAGGAAGGAATTTCTCGCCATCACCCACTTCACCTTGTGCCTGTTCGTGATGCAATTGCTCTTCATCTTTATCTTCAAAGTAGACGCGGAGGAATCCATCGAATACAACGGTCTGCCCTGTTGCGCGGAAGGTGTAGATGCCTGCTGCTATATCAACACCAATACGCTTGAGTTCCGCAGCGGCCATCTGCGTTGCAATCGTACGGTTCCAAATGAGTGTATAGAGCTTTAACTGTTGTGCATCCAAAATGCTCGCGAGGGATTCCGGTGTGCGGTTCATTTCTGTCGGACGAATTGCTTCGTGCGCTTCCTGCGCACCTTTCGCTTTCGTTTTGTACGTGCGTGGTTCTGGAAGAATGTATTCACGACCGTACTTCTGCTCGATGGTTTCCTTTGCATCAGTAAGCGCCTTCTCCGAAAGATTCACGGAGTCTGTACGCATGTACGTAATAAGACCGGAATGACCCTGTCCTTTACCAAGACTGATTCCTTCGTAGAGCTGCTGCGCCACCACCATCGTCTGCTTCACAGAGAATCCGAGTTTGCGGGACGCTTCCTGTTGGAGGGTCGATGTCGTGAATGGAGCAGGAGGAGTTTTCTTGAGTTCCTTTGTATCGATCGAGCGAACAGAGAACGATGCATCTTTGAGATCTGTGAGAACCTGCTGTGCTTCGTCATTATTTCCCGGAACAAATTTTTCGCCATTCTTCTCTTTGAGCTCCGCAGTAAATTGTTCATCACGTGGTGTTGTGAGTTCCGCAGCAATCGTCCAATACTCTATGTGTTTGAATGCTTTGATTTCCCGTTCACGGTCGACGATGAGGCGAACAGCGACCGATTGCACACGTCCTGCGGAAAGTCCGCGGTAGACTTTCTTCCACAGGAAAGGGGAGAGGGTGTAGCCGACTAAGCGATCTAACACACGACGTGCCTGCTGCGCATGAATAAGCGACTCATCCAGCGTGCGAGGATGTTCAATAGCCTTCTTGATGGCTGTCTCTGTAATTTCATGGAAGACAATGCGCTTCACGTGCATCGGGTCTTTTATCTTGAGAGCTTGCGTGAGGTGCCAACCAATTGCTTCTCCTTCACGATCTTCATCGGTTGCGATCCACAATTCATCAGCTTCCTTCATGGCTTCTTTGAGTCTTTTCACCGTTGCAGATTTTTCTTTGGGAATCACATAGCTCGGCTCAAATTCGTGTTCGATATCAATTCCCATCGTGCTTGTAGGAAGGTCTCTCACATGACCCATGGATGATTCCACGGTGAAATCTTTTCCCAGAAATTTTTTGATGGTCTTTGCCTTCGTCGGGCTTTCCACAATGACAAGATTCGTCGACATGAACTCTTAATAAGGAAGAGGTAGAGGGAACCCTACGTGGAAGGGGGATTGTTTGTCAAAACGAAAAATGTGTATGCCATGCGTCTTTGATGGTCTGATCGCCCTTTTGTGAGCACATTCCTTGTTCTCTCAAAAATACTTATATTTGGCTTACAGAAGCCATTCTGACGATGACAAGCGGTTTCTACGACCTTTTTTCTCTGTTTTTGGCTTGCGGAAGCGTTTTCTCTTCCTCCACAATGGGTCTGTTTACTTCTTTTCCCCCTTGCCTATGTCTAAGCAAGATCTGATCAATGCGATTGCGGATGCGTCCGGCATCACCAAGCGCGCTGCCTCCGATGCACTCGAGGCCCTCATCTCCTCCGTTACGAAGGAGCTCAAGAAGGGTAACAGTGTAACGGTCACGGGCTTCGGAACGTTCCGCGTTTCCAAGCGTGCAGCTCGCATGGGTGTGAACCCACGCAACCCAACGCAGAAGATCAGCATCCCTGCTATGAAGGTTCCATCCTTCAAAGCTGGAAAGACTCTGAAGGACGCAGTTCGCTAATTCAGACATTTCCGTTATAGCAGCAAGAATCCTCCGTAAGGAGGATTTTTGTATCCAGTTGGCATTTAGACCTCTAGCCTTTATGATTCCCCCGTTATGACAACAGATCAGATTGTGGAATTGACAGGCACCGTGCTCACCAAGATGGGAATCACGTTTGAGAAGATTGATATGACGACTGAAGGAGACTTTCAACGCGTGACCATCACGTGCGATACACCAAGCCGCATTATTGGATGGCATGGTGAAACACTGAATGCCATTCAACATCTCATCAAATCGATCATTCGCTCACAGGAGAAGCTGGATCGCGCTCCGTTCCTGGTGTTCGATACAGACGGTTATAGGACGATGCAGGAAGATAAAGTCCGCACCATTGCAGACAAGAAGATCGATTTCGTTCGTCGCACAGGTGCACGTGTCACCTTGCAGCCAATGAGCCCTTACTTCCGCCGTATTGTGCACACGCATATTGCAGGTGATCCCAAATACAGCGACATCGCGACAGAAAGCATTGGAGAGGGGAGTTACCGCCAGGTGGTTCTCCGCTTAAAAGACGAAAAGATGCCAGAAGGACAGGAGCTTTCCCCTGTGATGCAGAGTGATGAGGGGGAGGAGGATGATTTAGGAAATCTGGACGTATAGGTGATAGGTTATTAGTTTTTAGTTATTAGTTGTTGGTTTCTTTTCTAAGAACCAATAACCAAAAACTAATAACTTTCTCTGAGTTCCTCAAACAGCCTCTTCTGTTCTTTCGATAACTTCTCCGGAATATCGACGATCACTGTCACGTAATGATCTCCATGACGATGCGTATTGAGCACGGGCATTCCTTTTCCTTTGATGCGGAAGATTTGATGCGACTGTGTACCTGCGGGAATAGTCAACTTCACCGGTCCATGAACTGTTTCGATTGAGATATGATCTCCAAGCACTGCCACGGTGAGATCAATGTGAGCAGTAGAACGAATATCATCGCCCTCGCGATCAAAACGACTATCTTCAATAACATCAATCACCACAAAAAGATCTCCTGCAGGGCCTCCTTGCTTTCCTGCCTGGCCTTCGCCTCGAATACGAATGGATTGCCCAGATGAAATACCGGCAGGGATTTTGATGGTGACCGTCTTACGACCCTTCTTACGCCCATCGCCACCACAGCTCTTACAAGCCTTCTCAGGCACCTTGCCAGAGCCTTTACACGTAGGACACACACTCGCCTGCTGCATCATCCCGAAGAACGTATTCGTGGTGCGCATGACTTGCCCTGTTCCACTACACGTTTCACATGTTTTAAGGTTCGATCCCTTCTCCGCACCAGAACCACTACACACATCGCAGACAATTTGTGTTTCAAAACTGATTTCCCGTTCCACTCCAGAGACGGCATCGGTAAAAGGAACAGAAAGAGAAAGTTGCACGTCGCTGCCCCGAAGATCTGGTTGACCGCGTCTGCCGCCGCGAGCACCTCCAAAGAAATTTTCAAAAATATCGCCAAATCCCCCACCGGTAAATTGGGAAAAATCAAAATTTTCAAAGCCTCCCCCGCCGCCCCCTCCAAATTGTGGACCATCGGCAGAACCAAATTGGTCGTAGCGCTTTCGTTTCTCTGGGTTGCCCAGAACTTCGTAAGCTTCATTCACTTCCTTAAATTTTGCCTCTTTTTCTTTGTCACCCTTATGTTTATCGGGGTGGAGTTCTTTGCTCAACTTGCGATAAGCGGACTTAATATCCGCGGCCGGTGCATCGCGTGAAATGCCGAGGATGGAGTAGTAATCTTTAGACACAACGAGGTTACGAGGCACGAGTTACGAGTTTCGAGCGAAAAGTATAGAGCATCCTGCTCAATTCTTCAGCAATTGAGAGAATCTTATTACATTCTGCCTGAGTTAGGTATGTAAGCCTTAGCGAGAGAAGGCTCTGTGTTTCCAATTCTGCGAGCGATCCTTTTGCAATAAGAAGAAAATGTGCAAAGTCATTACGTGTAGATCGTTGACTTCCTTCCGCAATATTCGAAGCAACAGATACAGCAGCTCGGCGCATTTGAGAAGTGAGACCATATTGTTCCGTTTTGGGAAACTTTTGTGTGAGTTCATACACTAACTCACTGAGATTCATCGATTTATCCCAGACTTTTAATTTTGAATAATGCATGTGCATAAAAAAGAGGAAAGCTGGAAATTCTATTCTCGTACCTCGTAACCCGTAACTCGAAACCGCTTAAAACAGCTTGCGATGCCCTTCCGATGGTGCTCTGGTAACCACCATCAATCTGTGGTATAATGAAGGATCGTCAAAACAAATATTCATGTCCCCACAAACTACTATCCCTACTCCGCCCAGCGTTCCTTCTGGTCACGATATCTATGACGCGATCATGAAGACCATTGAACCGGAACTTCTCTCTTCTGAGCTTCCGCTTCTTTCACAGAAGTACGGTCAGGAAACTGGTGAAGAAAAGGCAGCACGCATGGCTCGCTATGCAAAGGCGTTCGCACAGTACGATCAAGCCTATGAAACGTACATCACACATCTGCGTCAGCAAGTTCGTGAATATCGACATGCATCATTCAAGTGGGCTGAGGAGGAAACAAACGGAAAAGAAGACGCTGTGATGAATCAACTTGAACATCAAATGCTTTCCTCATCTCTATGAAACACACACATTCCTTCTTCAGTGACTTCCAGGATAAAGAGCACCGTCTCATTCATCTTTTGGAAGATAGCAATCCTCCGCTTCCTGCCATTGAAGGTGATGGACCAGAACAAAAGGAATCGACTGATAAACCTAAAACAGAAAAAATTGACGCTCAAAGCACGTCAGAAGATGTTAACTCCGTTGGCGAAACAGCCCTAGCTGATGCGGAAAAAGGCAGTACAGATCTTCAGGGTGAGTTAAAGAAAGCACAGGAAGATGTGAATCGTATTCGTCTTGCTGCAGCACTGGGCAGTGGAGGATTAAGCGCGGAAGAGGAGCATAGCGCTGCCGAACAGAGACTTGCAGAGGCGCAAATGGCAGGCTTAGCGGAAGATCACAATCCCATGAGTGGAGGAGAGGTTCCACTTCGTGAAATACACCTGGAGATGGGTATTGCAGATTCAGCGGGGGATGTTGCTGTAACAGAAACGCCTGCCGCAGCTGTAACAGAAACTCATGAACAGAAGCCAGATACCATTAATGAAGTGGAAGGAGTTCTGGAAGATGTCAGCGAAACAACCGATCATGTAACAGAAAAGGTGGTGCAGGGCGGAGGTGGTGATGGAGCAGGAGGAACTCCCGACGCTCCAAAAGATGATGACATTGAAGGGGATGGCAGTGATCCCAATTTGAATGACGGATCTCCCTCTGTTGAAACAACAGACAAACCTACCGATTCCCCAGATACAGAAGAAACTGTTGAAAGCACGGGTGACATAAAAACAGACTTGAAAAAGGCTTTTAATCTCATGAAGAGTAACGATGATCGTGAACGAGATAAAGGAGTTGTCCTCTTTTTGGAAACGATCATGAATTGGTTAGATGGGAAGTTCGGAAATGGAAAGGGTGTTGATGCAAAAACTTCCACAGAAAATGCCTCTACTGAAAATATGGCTGAAAAAGGTAGTGAAGCTACCTCAGAGCAGAATGATGTTGTTCATGGTCCTGCACGTCGTGCACGTCTCATGAATGCATATCGTACAGAGCAGAAAAAGCAGCCTGGCATTACAGCAACAGAATTCATTGCGATAAAAGAAGATTCCATTCAAAAAGATGAAAAGAGCCTCACAGAAGCAAAAGATGATCTCTCGAAGGAAGAAAAGAATCTGAAGGACAGACTTGATATTCTGAAGGCCAAGCGCGACAAGGAAGATCCTAAAAAACGCGGTCCTTTGGACGCAGAAATTACAGAAACAGAAACGGAACTGAAGAGCGTAGAAAAGAAAGCTCTGGAGAATAAAGATGCTCTCGATAAACTGACAGATCGTAAAAATGACATTGTTGTTCTGAAAGAACTGCGTGACAAATTGAAAACACTACAGGATGCTCTGAAGGAACTTCCAAAAGATGTTCTTGATAATCTGAATGATGCACAAAGGGATGTTTTGAATGCATTCATAAAGGGAATTGACGCTGAAACGTACACCGTGAATTTCCCAACAGACGAGCAGATCAATCAGCTTCCCACGAATGCGCAGGATGTCATTCGAAACAGCACGTTCTATACGCAAAAAGAGGTCTATCGATCGCAAGATAAATAAGTGAGAGAGAGGATCCGACTTCGCCCCTTCGGGGACTACGTCGGACAGGCTTGAACCTCAATTTTAATGGTGCCACGGGTGGGGGTCGAACCCACACATCCTTGCGGATACCAGCTCCTAAGGCTGGTGCGTCTGCCAGTTCCGCCACCGTGGCACGGAGTCAGCTTACCGTGATGCTCTGCCTTCTGCCTACTGCCTTCTGACTTCTGTCATAGCCCTGCTTCAACACGCCTTCGTGATGCCTCACGATCTGCTTCGTGAAGCTTTTGACGCTTTGTCAGATCAATCTCTGCCTTCTTCTTCCGTGTGTCTGCCTCAATCTTCGCATTCTCTGCACGACCTTCCGCTTCAATAGCCGCCTTCTTGGTTCGCAGCTGATTCTCTGCCTCCAGCTTCTTCTTGGAAAGTTCTTGTTCTGCATTCCTCATCATATCCCTTGCATGCACAGAGGTGTCTGCATTGAATTTATGAATTGCCTCAAGAGGCATTTTTTTCATATGAGAAATTTCTGTCTGCTTTTCACGTTTAAAGGAATCTGCATTCATCGCCGTCTGACGCAGTTGTCCCTCTGCATCTGCCTGGAGTCCATGTGTTTGCTTTTCTGCTTCATGTAATTTTTGACCAATCTTCTGCTTCAGTGCCAATTTCTGTTCCTGCTCGGCACTCTCCGCAGCCAGAATTTCCTTTCGCGCTTCCTCTTCTATACGAGTTCGTTCCATCACCAGCCATTCACCAATGTCATGACGAGCCTGGACCTGTCTTTGATGCTCCATGGACTTTCTACGCTCCATTTCATACTTGATGCGCCCCATTTCATTCAGGTCTTTCATGTACTTCTCATGTTCTTTCTGGACCTTTTGCGATTGCTCTTTCAATTCCTGCTGATGCTTCAGTTCTCTGTCACGACGCTTTTGATCTTCCTCCAGTTCCTTTTTCCGTGCCTTCTCTTTCTTCGTCCATTCTTTCTCCTGTTTTTCTTTCTCTTTCATATGCTCCTGTTCTTGTTTGCCTGCTACTTGTTCACGTTGTTTTGTTTGTTCTGTCTCTGCTTTTCTCTCCTCTCTCTTTTGCTGCTGACCTTCAAAGTATTCCTTCGATCTTTTGGTCGATCGCTCAATATCAGCTCGCATCTGTTTTTCACGAGCTGGGTCGATGGGATTTTGATCGTCAGACATTCCTCTTATTATAGCAGAAAAACGACCTTTCGAGAATCCTCGGTTTTGGGCCTTCTTAGAGGGATTTTATTCCAAGTTCTTTCAGCTGTTTCTCCGGAATCATCGATGGTGCTCCAAGCATGAGATCCTTCGCCTTTTGATCTTTCGGGAAGGGTGTCACTTCGCGAATATTTGGTTCACCGGCAAGAATCATCACAATGCGATCAATCCCATAAGCAAATCCTCCATGCGGAGGGGCTCCATATTCAAATGCACGGAGCATATGACCGAATCTTTTTTTACTGTCTTCTTTCGAGATCCCCAACATGTCAAAAACCTCTTGCTGGAGGGCTGGATCGTGAATACGAATGGAACCGGAGCCGAGCTCATAGCCATCCAGAACAAGGTCGTAACAAATGGAATGCACTCCAAGAGGATTCTTCTTTCTGTTCTTCCATTCTTCGGTGTTCGGGCTTGTGAAAGGGTGATGAGAGAACGTAAGAGAACCATCATCTTCCTGCTCAAACATGGGGAAGTCTGTCACCCAGAAGAGGGAATGGACCGAGGTATCGATAAGATTGAATCGTTTCGCAGCTTCCAGACGAATACGCCCAAGCGATGCGCAGACAATTTTGAACGAATCTGCACCAAAGAAGAGTGCATCTCCTTTCTTTGCACCTGTTTCTTTTTGCAGTGTCTCCAAGAATCCATCTTTGAAGAATTTGAGAAGAGGAGACTTGGGTCCATCTTCTTCAAACAGGATATAGGCGAGTCCTTTTGCTTTTAGTTCCTTTGCAAGTTCTGTCCACGTGTCGATTTCACTACGAGAAAGTTCTGCTCCGCCAGGAACACGGAGCGCACGCACTGTTCCGTCTGCTTTCAGTGCCTTCTCAAATACTTCGAAGCCACATCCTTCTACCATTGAAGAGATGTCTTTGATGGGCATATCGAAGCGAAGATCTGGCTTATCAGAGGCGTAGGCATCCATCACCTGCTGCCAGGTATATCGCTCAATTTTTCCGTTCTTCAAGGGCTTCTGAGAGCACTCCTTGAGGATCGCGATAATAGAGCCTTCGATAATGTCTTGCACATCACTCTGCTCACAAAAACTCATTTCAAAATCCAATTGAAGAAATTCAGGCTGGCGATCACCTCGCAAATCTTCATCGCGGAAACAACGAGCAATTTGAAAATAGCGATCTAACCCTCCCACCATACTAAGCTGTTTAAGTTGTTGCGGGCTTTGGGGAAGAACGAAGAATTCACCGGGATACATACGGGAGGGGACAATGTATTCGCGTGCTCCTTCCGGTGTTCCTTTAATGAGACACGGGGTATCAATCTCCAGACAATCCTTCGATGTGAAGTAGTTGCGAATGATCTGGAACACTTTTGAGCGCAGTTCGATGTTTTTACGCATGCGCTCGCGACGGAGATCTAAATAGCGATACTCTAAACGTAGTTCTTCACTCACATCCTTCTCTTGATCGATCTCAAATGGAGGAGTCTTTGCTTCATTGAGAATCGTGATCGATTCGCTGATCACTTCGATCATTCCCGTCGGGTTGTCTTTTCGTTCTGCTCCTTCCAAACGCTTGCGAACTTTTCCAGAAATTTGAAGAACCCATTCTGGTCGTACTTTTTCACCAAGAGTGAAGAGATCTTTCTGAGCGGGATCAATCACCACTTGTGTGAAGCCGTAGCGATCACGAAGATCCAAAAAAATGAGCCCTCCATGATCGCGACGCCGATGCACCCATCCGCACAGTGTGACTGGTTTCCCAATCATTTTTTCCGTCAGTTCGCCGCAGGTGTGAGTACGAAGCATAACGATGGAGAGGATAGAGAAAAGGAGGCTTTTAGAACAGTGAATTCACTTATTGACTGATTATAGGAATATGTTTAAAATGAAAATATGAACGAAAAGCAAAAGCATTGCACGGAGATTCTTGAGAATAAAGAAAATTCTTTTGTCCAAAAGGATGTCATTGGGAGTCTTCGTAAAAGTCAGGTAAGGCAATGGATAGAACAAAACAAACCGTATGCGACTTCCTTTGTCACAGAAAATCAGAGCAAACAATTGCAGGCTGCCATTCTTGGAGTGTGTTTTTATATGAGTTCACGCACAACGCTTCCCACGGCGCCAGAGCTTGCGCAAGGGAACAGCTTATTTCGACGCGGCGAAGATTCAGAAATTGCACAACTTGTCACAGTGATGGAACAAGAAGGACTGTCTGACGTCGTCCTCAAAGGAACATCTTATTCCATCATGCAATTAAAGGCCCTGCGGGAGGCGTTGATGGTCCGTTCCTAATGAAACAGCCTCCCTAACTCCTCTTTAAATTCCTCAACATCCTTGAATTCACGGTGAACGGATGCAAAGCGGATATATGCCACTTCATCCAGTTTTTTGAGGGCTGTCATGACGTCTTTGCCAATCGTGGTACTAGCGACTTCTTCTTTATTCGCACTCCATTTTTCTTCCAGCTTATTGAGCATGTCATCAATATCCTTCTGTGTGATAGGACGTTTCGTGCATGCAATCCACACACCACGTTCCAACTTGGATCGGCTGTACGGTTCACGCGTTCCATCCCGTTTTACCACAATCATCGATGCTAATTCTTGTCGCTCAAATGTTGTGAAACGATGATGACATTTATCGCACTCGCGACGGCGGCGAATGGCACGACCATCCTCCGTGAGGCGAGAGTCAACGACCGATGTCATTTCAGACTTACAGCGTGGGCAGTGCATGGAGGGATATTATACTATATTTATGCGTTCCAATTCTTCTCTCGTAAATTTCCAAAAACCACCGAGTGCAGGATCCGAATCGAACGAACGAGAAAGGTCCTGTGCTCCAAAAACTTCTTTGACGATGACATCGTGATCCACTTCGTCGTCTCTTCTCACATCCATAACTTCTGCGGTAGAGTCTAATTTTTCTGACATAGAGTAGTAGGGAAAAAATAGAGGTCCTACTCTAAGCACACATCGCCTTCCCGCACAAGGGTCATAGAGTCACCTTTTATAGACACGATGGTAGAGGGTTTTGCAGATGGCAATACGCCGGAATTCAGCATCCAGACGGGCTCCAGCGCTTCTTCTGAAAATTGAGAAAGAAGATCTTCTACCGAATAGGGCTCCGCTCTTCCGTGGACATTCGCAGACGTTGTGCTGATAGGAATTCTCGCGAGTTCAGAAAGTTTCATGGCGATGGGATGTGAAGAGATTCTAATGCCGAGTGTCATTTCTTCCAGCGAACCATCAACACGTGGAAAAAGATCGTGCTGATGGTGTGGCACCACGGAAAGAATGACGGTGAGAGGGCCAGGCAAGTACTTTTTGCCTATCTCTAGGGCTCTTTGAGACCAAATCACATATTCCTGTGATGCTTCGAGAGATGGAAAAAGAGCGCTGACGGGCTGGTACATGGGACGGTTCTTCACAAGAAACATTCTCTTCACCGCATCGAGGTTCGTGAGATCACACGCAATCCCGTAACACGTTTCTGTGGGATGGATGACGATGCCTCCTTTTTTCAAGAATGCAGCAGCTTCCTGAATGGACTTTTCTGATGAATCCAAAATCTTCATGCGTGTGCAGAATATTTTTCTAAAATCTTCTCAATGCGATTTTCCAAAATGGCGGAGATGGTCACCGTCATGGGCACAGGAACAATCTTTTCTCCAATCTTTAACTGAATGCGTTCCTTTCCTGGAAATTTTTCAAAAGCAGATTTGAGATCCATAAGGAGTTGCTTGGATGCCTGTGCGGGAAGTTCAATGGTGTGAATAGAAATTTGCACAGCAGGATCGGATGTTGGTTCTGCTGAAACGTCGGCATCTAAATGAAGCTTCTGTAAGGGCTCTTTGGTATTCATGCCATCCAGAATCCACTGCGCAAGAGGACCAAGCAATTGTCCTGTTCCATTCAAGGAAGATTTCCTTTCGATTACTTCTTCTTCACGTGGCTCTTCGTCCTCTTCTAAAGAACGCGCTCTGGAAATACCTTGCTCTGCTTCTTTTTCATCGAAGAATCCTTCGCTCTTTGCTCGTTCAACAACGGTTGAGAGCACAGATCTCTTGATGGCATCCGCGCGTACTTGTAATTGTCCTCCGCGGGAATCCAGCGTGCCTCCAATCACGAGAAGTGTATCGGGCTTTGTAAGGAAATCTACTGCTTGAGCGTATGTTTTAGGAAAAAGTGTCACTTCAATCGAGCCCGTAGGATCTTCAATCGTTAAAATAGCCATGGCTTCACCTTTCTTGGTTCTCATGGTTTTGACGCTCTCCAAAATGCCTGCAAGCGCAATCTTCTTATTCACGTCCTTTCTCTTTAAATCACGAATCAACTGCGCTTTTTTGCTTATGTATTTCGTAAGACCTGCAAGGGGATGACTAGAGACGAAGAGTCCCAGTGTTTCTTTTTCCCATGCAAGCTTTTCGTGAGGAGTTGCAGGAGCTTGTGACTCAAAAGAAATCTTCACTGCTTCCGTTTCCTCCTGAAGACCACCAAAGAGATCTTCTTGCGATGAGCCGACATCGCCGGATGACTTGGAGAAGTCTGCAATTTTATCGTATTGCTGCACCAAGGTACCGCGTTCTCCCAGCGAGTCCAGTGCTCCAGACTTTGCCAGTGCTTCCAGTGTTTTCTTATTGAGAATTTTTGCGGGAACACGTCGTGCAAAGTCTTCAAGGTTCGTAAAGCGGCCCATTCCGGTCGTGATGCCTTCGTCACGAAGAGCAATAATTTGCCGAACAGAACTTTCCCCGACTCCTTTAATAGCCGTGAGTCCAAAACGAATCGCTTTCTCGGGAAGTGCGGTGAAATGCGCAAGCGATTCGTTGATATCCGGTGGAAGCACACGAATGCCCATAGCACGGGCTTCAGCGATTTCGATAGAAATGCGATCTGTGTCTCCATTTTCACTGGAGAGAAGTGCTGCCATGAACTCCGTTGGATAGTGCGCCTTTAAATAGGCCGTTTCATACGCAATACGTGCGTAACTTGCTCCGTGTGATTTGTTGAATCCGTAGTTTGCGAACGGTGTGATGACGTCATCGAAGAGCGTGACGCCAAGATCGCGCTTGTATCCCTGCTTTACGGTTCCCTCGATGAACTTTTCGCGCTGGGCATCCAGCTCATGCTTGATCTTTTTTCCAATGGCGCGCCGGAGAAGATCTGCTTCTCCAAGAGAAAATCCTGCGAACACGCGGGCCATTTCCAGAATCTGCTCTTGATAAATACCAACACCGTATGTTGGCTTCAGGATGGGCTCCAAGGCAGTATGCAAATACTTTACCTCCTTCGTACCGTGTTTTCCTTTAATGTAATCCGGAATTTTTTCCATCGGTCCCGGGCGATAGAGCGAGACCATAGCGGTAATGTCATCAAACATGGAGGGTTTCAGTTGTTTGAGGTACCGTCGCATGCCACCAGATTCCAGCTGGAAAACACCGGTTGTCTCCGCGCGGGAGAGAAGTGCGAACGTTTCTTTGTCATCGGTCGGGATCGTTTGAATATCAATCTTGATACCGTGCATGCGCTCAATAATTTCCAGCGCCGTCTGAATGATGGTGAGATTCTTAAGACCCAGGAAGTCCATTTTCACAAGACCAAGGGCTTCCAGAGGTTTTGCATCATACTGCGTGATAGTGATTGTTTCGTCCTTTGGCGCATGCTGAAGGGCAGTGTAGTGCACAGCAGGTTCTGGCGTAATGATGACGCCACATGCGTGCACCGAAACGTGACGTGCTTTCCCTTCCAACTTCAAAGCGATATCCATAATCTTTTTGTATGTTTCATTACTTTCAACAAACGTACGAAGTTCCTCAGATTCCAATGCTTCCGAAAGTTCAGTGCCAGGACGCTCTGAAATAAGTTTCACCAGTTCATTCATTTCTACAAAGGGTACTCCGAACACACGGCCGGTATCTTTCACGGCTGCACGTGCCGCCAATGTTCCAAAGGTACAAATTTGAATCACACGATCAACCCCATACTTTTGACGAACGTACTCCAGTACTTCGTCACGACGGGTATCGGCAAAGTCCATATCAATATCTGGCATCGTGATACGGTCCGGATTCAAAAAACGTTCAAAGAGGAGGCCGTGTTCCAGGGGATCCAGCGTTGTAATATTGAGAAGGTAACTGACAAGGGAGCCCGCCGCGGAGCCACGTCCCGGGCCCACCGTAATGCCGCGACTTTTGGCCTCCCGGATACAGTCTGCAATGATGAGAAAGTACCCTGCAAAGCCCATTCTGTTGATGACAGAAAGTTCGTATTCAAGACGCTCAACGATCCCTTTCTGCACCTTTGTGCTGGGCGGAAGGGAAAATCCGTAAAAACGCGGAAGACCTTCTTCACAAAGTTTTTGAAGAAGAGACGCTTCTGTTTCTTCTTTCGGAACAGGAAAACGGGGAATTTTGTACTGTCCGAATTCAATTTCTACATTGCACCGGTCAGCAATGACCCGCGTGTTCCCTAATGCTTCAGGAACATGGGAAAAAGCTTTCTCCAGTTCTTCGAAAGGACGCATGGAGAGATCGCTCTCGCGCATGGAGAAACGACCGGGGTCATTCACATTCGCATTCTTCTGAATGCACATAAGTACATCTTGGGCTTCGCTATCCTCCGCTCGGCAGTAATGGCTGCCGCATGCAGCCACAACGGGAACGCCCAGTTCTTTTCCAAAGCGAATGAGCTGCTGGTTCACTTCCGCCTGACCCGGAACCGAGGGAAGATCCATCAATTCAAAGTACAGATTGCCTTCGCCAAAACAGAAATGATACGCATCCACAAGTTCCTTCATGCGAGCTGCATCTTCAGCAAGCGCCGCTTGTGGAAGGGCTCCGCTGAGTGGGCCGGACAAAGCGATCAATCCTTTTCCGTGCTTTTTGAGGACCTCCACATCTACACGTGGTTTGTAGTACATGCCCTCTAACGCGGCGATCGTCGCAAGATCTAACAGATTCTGGTATCCCTCATTATTTTCTGCCAGGAGAACGAGTGGATAGTTTTTGGAGTCTATTCCTTTCTCACGATCAAACCGTGAGCGGGGCGCAATGTACACCTGCATGCCAAGAAGAGGTTTTACACCCTGACTCTTACATGCTTTATAAAATTCAATGAGCCCATACGTCACGCCTTTATCAGTAAGGGCAACTGCTGTTTGTCCAAGTTCTTTGGCGCGCACGGCAATCTCTTCCGGTTGCGGAAGCGCCTCCAGAAGAGAGTACGTAGAGTGGCAGTGGAGATGAACAAAATCCGAGGGCTTCATGGAGTTTGATTGTACAGGAAAAAAAGATAGTAGACGCCGGGTGAACGTTAACCCCCGATTTAAATCGGGGGTTAACGTTCAAGCTCCTGTACTGGAACTTTGAGGATAGCAATCAAATGGTGCGCTGCCATCGGTACTCTTGAAACAAGCATCGGGCGTGTAATCATCACGCTGGTAACACCCGGAACCATAGGGATAACAGGCGGGGTTCACACTACGGTTCAGAACGGAGTCCAGGAGGATCTTGCATGAACCATCCACACAGGAGCGGCGCAGGAAAAGAGCCATATCACGAACGTAAGACGGGAGGAGTGGGGTGTCTGAATTACAGAGACGTTCACAACTGGCACTTTCTCCCTCCTTGTCTTTGCACACATAATGACAACACTCCATTCTTTGCGGTCGCGTTTCTTCCTTCTTGCATTGCATGGCTTCTTCAGATGGGAAGGATGCAATGAATCCGAACGATTGCACGGCATGACGAAGTGGCTGCATGGCGGTCATCATTTGTCCAAGAGCATCGGTATCTGTTGCAAGGTAGAGCGCGGAGGCGCGTGCATGATCACTCGCGGCATCCTGGTAATGCATGATGAGGAGATCTTCTACAACAGGAGCAAGGGGATACACATATATTGGTTGCGCAAGAATGGAGCTCACAAGACTCTGCGGAAGAGCATGCGTGCGTGCAAAGGTTTGGCGGACGTGAAGATACAATCTCATGAGAAGGGTCGTATTTTCTTCCAGGGAGAAGGCATCGTACGTAGATGCAAGAAGAACTCCCTGCGGCAGTTCAGAACGGTTCCATGTTTCCACTTTGTAAGGGCTCTCACCATTTGCTTTGCAGCCCACAATGCTTGCGTGCTCCATATCGGTCCCTGCAGTAATAGGAGGAAACGAAGGGGGCGGCTTTCCACGAACACGCGCAAGCAATGTAAGCACCGTCTCCTGAAACTGACGAATAGTCCCGGCCGTTTCCCGCGCACGGCTGAGGAGTGCTTCTGTTGTTGTACTTTCTTGTTCTGCTTCCATACGAAGTGTTTCCGGAACATCTGCTTGTTCCGTAATGAATTCCAGGAGATGTGCATCACAGCCATAACTCTTTATGCCGCCGTCACCCTGCCCTACAGAAGGAACAGCATAATCCGTTGTAAAAGGACATACGGGTGCCTCTTCATCGGCGTCTCCAAACGTTGGCTTGGAGCGAGTACTAAAGTCCGTGTAACTGGGATCCAACCCTCCTTCTACAACAGAGCGGTACAGGCGCTCCAGATCATTCGAGAAAAATGCGAGGGCACTGATTGTTTGTAGCTGGCATGCATTGTTCGCAATGGCACTATGCATGGCACTTCGTACCTCATTCATTTTTTGTTCAAGAAGATATGCGTCATACCGCTGACAGACGGTCATCGTGAGGAGACTATCTGCAGCAAGGATGGATGTGAGATCAGGATCCACCGCTCTTCGAAGAGCTGCATTCTCTTCTGCCTCTTGCATCTGGTCTAAAGAGCAGTTGGAAGTGGGTGGGAGTGATTCTGCGTAATTGAGTGCCGCATCTGCACGACTGAGCGCTGCCTTAACGAAAGGAGACAGTGGTTCTGCTGCATACGCTCCTGAGGGGAGGAGCATGAGAATGCCAAGAGCAATGAGTAGTTTCTTCATGAAGCAGAAGAGGTGGCACATTGAATATCCGTTTCATCATTATCACCTTCATTGTCACAACCGGGATCACTCGTATCTACTTTTCCATCTCCATCATCATCCGTGCCGTTCTGACAGGCACCTTTTTCGTCATTATCGCTCTTACTCGTACAACCATATTCGTTAGGATAGTCGGTCACACCATCGTTGTCGTTATCATTCCCATCGTCACATTGTGGTGGATCAATTTCATCGTTGTCCTGCTTGTCTTTGCAACCTGGGTCGTTCCCATCCGCTTTTCCGTCTCCATCATTATCTGCATCATCCTGACACTGGGACTTGGGATCTTGCTCGTCATTATCTAAAGGACTGCTACAGCTAAAGTCTTCAGGGAAGTCCAGCGCACCATCATTGTCATTATCTTTTCCATCCTGACACTGAGCAAGATCCCGCTCGTCGTTATCTTGCGCATCATCACACCCGGGGTCACTTCGATCCTGTTTCCCATCGCCATCATTATCTTTTCCATCCTGACACTGAGATTTGGGATTCGCTTCGTCTGTATCGAAAGGGAATGAACAGCTGAAATCTGCACTGTCTACCGCACCGTCGCCATCGTTGTCATTTCCATCGTTGCAAGCAACGGGATACTCCGTCGTGTTGTCCTGATCATCAATACACCCTGGGCCCCCACTGGATTCTTGGCATTTCGATTTGTCATTTTCTTCATCATCATCTGTTGGGCTGTCACAGCTAAAATCCGCAGGGAAGTCTATTGCTTTGTCATTATCGTTATCCTTCCCGTCATTACACTGCGATGTACACAGTCCTCCACTCCATGGACATGCGAGCGATGGTGGAGGTGCATCTTTTAATTCGCTGAGGAGATCTGCAATGGATTCAACGGATAACGCCAGTCCCTGACCAAGTTTTTGATAGGCAGGTAGGAACTGATGAAGTGCAACGCGCTGACCAATCATGGGACCGCTGCGGATAATGTCCGCCTGCGCAAGAATGAGAGCATTTTGGAATGCGGTTTCAGTTTGTTGATGAATCATGGAAGGAATGCGATCTGTGAGCTTTGTTCCTGCACGGAACGAGCACAGGCCAGACAGTGCTGTAGTCGAAAGACCATTGATCTGACAATATTCTTTGAGGAAATCGCTGTAGGCAAAGTGACCTGTATACGGAGGAAGCGTCACCGCAGCAGAGGCAGGAAGTTCTGCCGCCATGCCGAGCTTGGGATCTTCCAGTATGCAGCTTTGATACGGAGAATTTGCTTCAAATTCGGCAACAGGACTCCTGTTTCCAAGGAGTGAGTGATTGTTGATAGATTCCTTCACGCACGCGGCTGTGAAACATGCCGCTGCCACCATACTTCCAGAGGATGATGTTCGTGTTCCGGGAACACAGACAGGAGGTGCTCCCTCATTATTATTGACCGGAACGTTTGTACCATCGTTGGAAAGAGAAAACATTCCTTTCATGTCTAATCCGCTACACACATCCGGCCCGGCAACCGTTGTTGTATCTTTCTCATCGCATGTTGTGAGTTCAATGCCACTTTCTTCTCCAAGAGCGCTGTCACACGAATCACTGCCTGCGTTAAGTGGTTTACAAAGGTACCCCAGTGCTCCTCCTGCACGACTACACAGAGGACTTTTCCATGCAGGAACGTGCGCCTTTGCAAAGTCCGCGGGGAGTTCAGGGGCGTTGTAGAGGAACGGATACGAAAGCGCAGTAGAATCTCCAAGATTCCCTGGAGAGACATAGAGACGAGGATATTCAAGCGGTAGAGAGATGTTGAAACGCGGAAGATGCGTTGGGTACATCCACGAAAGTCCTGCATCTTCATTACTCACCCACAAAGAAACATTTTTGAGTCGTTCCGCAGAGAACCGCGGTGTGATGTATTCAATGGGTGTCTTGGATTCCTTTGCAAGAATCTGGCGCAGAGTATGGAGTGTGCTTGCAATAGCATCGCTTGTATCACCGGAGAAGGATGTATCACCTGCATCTTCCTCCAGCGTTCTTCGCAGAACACCAAAGTGGAAGCGTGTGACAATGCGGTCCATATCATCGCTCTCTTCAAGAAGTTGTGATTGGAGAAGCTGGAATGCTGCATTTGCCTCTTCTGGCCATGGAATAGAAACAGCTCCTGTCCCAAGCCATACGGACGTAAACGTACGGGCTGCTGTACCAAAGGAAAGTGGACGTCCTTGTTCGTCGGCAGCGGCAAGTTCGGCACTGTTGGCAATGGAATAGAGCTGATCCCCTAGGCTTGTCATGTCTCGTTCGCTGCGTACGAGTGCTTTAATTTGTTCTACCACGCTCGCGCATGCAACACCGGAAGGAGTGGATGTGCATTCAGGTGAACGGCAGTATGAGGGGAGCCCTCCACGTATGGTATCGCGCACATCTTCGCGCGTGATTTGTAGGAGAGGATTTTGCTTTCTTTCTTTGAGCGATGTCACCACGAAGGAAATAATTTCTTCATCAATGGGAGCCTGCTCTTCCGTACTGTTTTTTGCTTCGTCATAGAACGTATTGAAGATGGACTGCGCCTGCGTCAGCGGCGCCACCAGAAGGAGGAACAGGAAAAAGCCTGTGATGAAACATTTCTTCATCATGGGCCTGGTTCATGAAGGGATGTGGCGGCATCCCAAATTTTCGGCATGCAGCTTGCGGTATCTGCAAGGAGGGACAGGGCATTTCGAAGATCCACCGCCTCTCTCTGCAGACAATTCAGCTCAATATTCATGGGAGCCGCCAATTCGAAGGAACGGAATGTATTGAATGTCCGTTCCAAGGCAAGACGGGATGTGTGACGTTCACTCACGAGGAGTGTTGTGAGGGAATTGGCACGATCAATCACTTCTGCATTGGAATCTGGCACCGATGATGCCGATGTATCTTGCCCCTCCAGCACTGCTCCAATTCTTCCTTCGGTTAATTCAAGCATTCTGCATTCATAAACCCGCTGATATTCCGTGAGAATAGGGACGAAGGAACTGAATCCTGCTTTTTTGTCTTTTGCAGAAAGACCCGGAAGTTTTTTCGCCATTGCTTGCAGTTTGGGACTGGGTGGCATGAGTTCATCAAACGTTTTTGCATCACATTTCCATCTGGATGGTGTCTTCAGAAAATATTCATGCTCCGCAACAACGTCCGAGACCTCTTTATGGAATTTTTCGATGACCTTGATTGCATTCTTCATGGAAGAATCTTTCTCCGGATCAAAGGGAGATCCTTCCGATGTGCATCCTGTCGGATTTTGAAGAGGAATAGCACCACGATAGAGGGGATCCTCAATGAACTGCACAAGGCTGGCACTCGTAAGCCACTGGGAAACACCAGCAATGATGCTCAATACGAGAAGGGTCCCAAAGAGGAGAGAGTGCTCTTCTACGAAACGAACGGGCCGACTCTGAAAAAAAGATGAGTTCATGGGCTGGGTGGCATGTCACATTGCGTGAGGAAACAGGGGACCTGATGAATTTTCCCCAGGAGTCCCACCATCTGTTGCAGAGGACGGAACAGATAGACAGGAAGAAGTTTCAAGAAGGAATCGAACATGCCAATGGTCTGCACGTTGCTGCGGTAGTTCGCGTCGTACGCCACAGCAAGTGTGAGAGCGCTCCGCTCTGCGGGGAGCGTCTTGTTCATCACATCCGTGCAATAGGCGTTCAGTTCCTGCTCATGAATGATGGAACGATTCCCCGTATACGTACAAAGGCTCATGCCGGGAAGTTCACGCTCAAGGCACCCAAGTGGCTCCACTTTCATTTGCTCCGGTGACTTCCCTGTTTCTAACGTTCCTTTCAGTTGCTCACACACAGAACGCATGTTGCATCGAAGAACACGGTACGATTCCAAAAGTGGAGGAATCAATTCCGATGTCATTCTTCCTTTCGTTTCAAAAATACCCGCTTTGTCCGGTGGAGGACGCGTACCTCCAAGACGAAGGACTGTTTGCTGATCGGATGTGAGAGAAGCGCCCGTACTTCCATAGAGGATCTGATGATATTCATCAATAACGGCACTCAGCCGATTTGTGACTTGTTCTTTGCATGTTTCCTCATGCGCTGCAGGATTGGTGGGAGGGACAGAATACGTGTTTTGCGCAAAGACAAAGGATGTATTCCCCAGCATAAGAACAAGAAGGGCCAGTGAAACGAAACGAGATCTCATGGGGAAACGGAGGAAGCAGAGGAGGGGAAGGGATCGATAGCAGGAGGTTTTGAAAGAGGATAGAAAATCCTCTGCAGGACATCGAGTGATTGCAGATACGGGTTTTTTTCTTGTGATTCCGGACGAACAGCATCTTTCATCTTATTGGTAACCTCCTCAAACGTCTGCTCTTGCACATTTGCTTTCAATTGCCACGTGAAAGATAGCATGCGTTCTGGTTCCAGTGTTGTACAAATGACGTCATTCGTACAGCGCGGTGCTACTCCGCCAAGACGCTCTACTCTTCCCCAGTAATCCTGCCTTACAAGAGGAAGGCGACGCGCAAACAGACGGGAGACACGTTCACGGAGATCGTATTCTGTGTGCACAATTCTCCTCCACTGTTCATCCGAATGTCGTCCTTCTGCTGCTTCCGAAGATTCACTGGATGCCTGAGGCGGAACGCGTGGATACAAAGGAGCTCCTCCTGTGGTGCTGTTTCTGAATGCGCAGTAGTTATCTCCAGCATGTTTCACAACTTCCTTGATGGAATTTAATTTTTCGACGATTCCATCAAAGTTTTGAGGAGGTGGCGGAGGAAGGCTCATGGCATCACTGGGAGTGGAGATGTCTGGAAGAGTGATGTCATCAAAAATATGTACTTCGGGTGTCAGAAGTTCATCGGGGATGTGCGGAATATCCGGCATGGTAGAAGGATCTGGCGGATTCACTCCATCTCTTGGTTCCGGAAGATTCAAACGCACTTGTGTGACATCCAGAACAGGAACCGAAATACTGTCCGATGAAAGAGAAAACGCAGAGAAATCTGCTGTCACATCAGGCGTTCTGGGAAAGTGCGATGTGCCCGGGGCCGTGAGATTGTAATCGGGATTATCAACGAATGATGTGAGGCTAGGTCTGTCTGGAAGCCAGGTATCCAGCAGTGAATACACAGGCAGTGTGAACCGCGCATTGCTGCACCACTTCAGTTCACAGTCATCGTGAATGCGAAGGAACTCTTTGGCTACATCACGCCATGCTTCGGCCACTTTTTTTCGTGCATCAGCGCCACTATCCCATGCTGCAATTGTCTGCACATTACGCTTGTACCATTCCGCAAAGAATTGCCGTAATTCCTGCTGGGAAGAAAGAAGTTGTGTGGTGGTGGTTGCAAGAGAGCTCCTAAGTAAACGCACTTTCTGTGTCTGCTCTTTGTAAGAATTCAATTTGGCAATCACACCTTCTGCAGCTCCTTGTTTTCCATTTCGAACTTCCCACTGTTGCCATTCGTGAATGAGCGCATCAAGTTCTAAATCCGTTGCAAGAGGCACCGCAACCGGTACACGAACTTCTTGAACGGGGAGCGTGACGGAGGATGCAAGCGCGGAAAAGACAGACCCTAAAAGACCATCCCCAGCTCGTACTTCCATTTCAACGGTTCCATCCATGGAAGATACCCCCTGTCCCGCAAAATGGAGAAGAGGATCGTTCGGATCAAACCCCGTTGCATAACTTGCAGGAAGAATGATGCGTACTGTGGGTGGTTGCATGATGTCCGTAAGCACACTTTGCTGCCGTTGCCACCACTGCACGAATGCACGCTGTTCAGCCGATGTTCCCTCTGCATTCGTGGTGTCATCAAAACTGTCTGCGCGAATTCCCTGCGTGGTTATGGCAGCAATACGCTGCTCGGGGTGAACGACCGCGAGATAATCGGAGATTTCTTCACGATCATCGGCGTTCTCACGCAGTTCCCGTACCTTATCCATATCGAGAAGTGTCAGATTTGTCTTGTCATCTTTCACCCAGGGTAATTCCACCGTGCGGTCTGGGCGGGAAGGATCTAATTCATCGGGAGTGTAAGGAGACATACCTCCATTGGGGCGCACTTCCCCTTTTTGAGAGAGTGTTTTCCATACGGGAGGATCTCCATCACTCTGTTTTGTTTCATAGATTTCACAACGATCTTCCCGGTCTTGTGCAACGCTGGTGAGTGCATCTTTTACGAACGGATATTCATAACATTCGGCGGCGGCTCGCTGTGTTTGTCCTTCGCTTTGTATTGCAAAGCCACGCAACGAAGAAAGATTGGCAGGGAAGTTCACCTTGTTTTCGTCTGGCTGTAAACCGTAATGTCGGTAGTACGGTGCGATAACGCCATAATAGACAGCTGGTTTCAGAATGATGATTTCCCCTGATGGACCGAGCACACAAGACGGCCCCTCATAATTAAATTCAGGTGTGCATTCACCCTCTGCATTTGGCGTGGCAGGGACAAGCAAACATCCATTTGCCTGTAGGTCACGCAAATTCCTGATGGAAATCAACGTCCCGGGATCCCCAATTTCACAGCGGAATTTGAGCCC
The DNA here is from genome assembly GCA_023263945.1 of Patescibacteria group bacterium. Taxonomy (GTDB): domain Bacteria; phylum Patescibacteriota; class Gracilibacteria; order Peribacterales; family Peribacteraceae; genus JALQTW01. The sequence goes on from JALQTW010000001.1 coordinate 42,963, forward strand.
ACAACGGCAATCTTGTCCTTCACAAATACCGGAAAAATCAAAGCATTGATGCCGTGGGATACCACAATCGAGTGGTCTGCCAGCTGTTTCTTTCTTTTTCTGAATCTTATCGTGCAGATCTTTACACTCCTTTGGAGTCGCTTTCAGCGGTCCAATCATGCAGAGCTGGTCTGGATTCAATTGTTCGTCATACATCCAGCAAGCAGAAGCATATCCATATGCGTTGTTTGGATATGCATATTGATCTCGCACGCCTGCGCCAGTCTGAATGGCATCGAATGGTTTATTTTTGTATCCCGGAACACTAGCATCATCCGGTGTTGCAATATCCGCAAGCGTATCGGTCTTCAAAGCCCCTGCATCAAGCCATCCCCCGCATTGAACACTGCTGATATTTTGATTGATGAATTCAATCTCCTGTGTGATTTCTGTCATGGAAACAGGTGGTCTCTTTGTACGCTCCTCAAACGACCGAAAACGCTCCGCATGGGCAAACGTGAGCGGAAGAAGAATGAGCGGGGGGAGAAGGCCGAGACGTAGGCGCATAGAGTAAAGAGATTTTAGCACGAGGAAGACAAAAAAAGCTTCAAGTTCAAAGAACCAAGAACCAAATAAGCATCAAAGAAAAATTTAAAAAATCTTTTGTATTTTCCTTTTCTCATTTTTATATTGCTTGGTTCTTCGGTTCTTTTGATTTTTTTCTTACAAGACCAACATCTTAAAATCCGACAAGCATTTTTTCTTGTCATCCTTTGAGGACAAGCGTACACCTGTGTTCGGCGATCTCCTTGTATCCCATTCCCCACCTAGAGATGTTCTCTCTCAACAGGATCGAAATCATCGGCTACCAGACACAACCCGTTCAGATCAGACAAACACCCGGTGGCACCAGTGTGACCGATTTAAACATCGTTGTTCCGTATTCGTTTAAAACGGAAGCTGGTCAAACGCTCACAGGAAAAAGTTTCCACACGGTCACGTTGTGGGGGCCTATGGCAGATGTTGCAGGTCAGTATGTGAGACCCGGAGCACAGCTCTATATTTCCGGGCGCATGCAAACCGATAGCTGGGATGATGAAAAGACAAACGAGAAGCGCAGTAAGACGAAGATTGTTGCGATGGACATGATTCTTCTAGACCCCAAAGATGGTCAGCGCGATCTTCCTGCGAGCGCTTCTTCAGTCACCACCTGCTTAAACCGTGTCCAGGTCATTGGGAATGTGACGAAGGATCCTGAAATTCGAACCACAACGAATGGTCAGAATGTGCTGACGATTGGTATTGCAACAAATGAACGCTGGAAAGATAAAGCATCCAATGAACTGAAGGAACGAACGGAGTTCCATTCAGTCGTCATATGGGGAGATCTTGCAAAGGCACTCGCACAACATGTGAAGAAAGGACAACGTGTGTTTGCCGCAGGTAGAAGTCAAACGCGCACGTGGGAAACGCAGCAGGGCCAGAAGCGTGCGACAACCGAGATTGTCGCAGACCAGGTAAGCCTTCTTGGCGTGAAGAATCAGGAAATTTTGAGTAACATCTCTACAGACGCGTTCATGCCAAAGCAGTCATCACGTCAGGAAGAGGCTGAACCCGTGAGCGCAGGAATGGCCGTGCCGGATATTAAGTATGAATCCGATATTAAGGCTGAAGATTTGCCGTTTTAAAAAGCGAGCGTTCCATCTTCTTTTACAAATCGCATTTCCACTTCCAATCCCGGAATCTTTTCCTGCACATCGTTTACGATTTTTGTTGCATCATGGAAGGATGCCTTGCCAGTATTGAGGAGAAAATTGGCATGTTTCTCGGCAATTTGTACTTCTCCTACGTGGTACCCACGCATTCCCTGAGCATCGATGAGTTTCCATGCAGGGATACCATTTACAGCTTTAAAACATGATCCTGCTGTTTTCATATGGGGTTGTGTTTCTATACGCTTTTGAAGAAGTGCTTGTACCTCCGCTTCAATCTGTGCTTGCGGACGTGAAGGAACTTCAAGAGCAACGTCCCAAATGACGAGAGGACCTTTGTGATGTTTGAACATGCTCTCACGGTACGCAAATTCACATGCATCATGATCAAATGTCTTCCATGCACCATCCATATATGCCGTCACCTCCTTCACAAAAGAGCCGATCCAGATTCCCTGCGGTCCCTGACCTGCATTTCCAAAAATTGCTCCACCAATAGTTCCGGGAATTCCTGTAAGGGGGGAGAGATCTAGGTTTTGTTTCGCAAGTTCGTTGATAAGCATTGCAAGATTTTTCCCCGCATTCACCCGAACGGTACTCTCACTCACGGAAAGTTCTGAATTTTTGAGTCGAACGACGAGTGCATTCACCGTTCCATCGGCAAAGATGGTGTTTGACCCAGAACCCAACATAATGAAGGGAAGATTCTGAGTTTGTGCGAAGGCGAGAGCTTCTTCGACATCTTTTTTATCCACCAATTCCGCAAAATACCGTGCATTCCCACCAATGCGCATGGTTGTCTTAGAACCAATGGAGATGTTTTCTTGGATGAGCATTGAAAAGGGCAAAATTGTTATATGGCTATATTGTTAAATTGTTCGCAGGCGATTCGCACATTGTGTGCTCCTTAAGAGCAATATAGCGATCTAACAATATAACAATCGCCTTTCATAACCAACTGCAAACGACGATCTATCTACGAAGCAGATCCGTCACTTTCTCCATCCTTTCATAAATCTTCTGCTTGGTACTCGTTTTTTGCTGCATGCGTTGCAAAATGGTGACGAGCAGTATGATGCCAACAAGTGCCGCCAGAATAATTCCTAATTCCATGTCATTGAGATCAATTTTCAGAAGTGAAAGAACAAGAGCGGTGATCACAGAGCAGAAAACGCCGAAAAGGATGCCTGTGCCAATGCTTACAAGAACCAATGTGGCTCGATCTTCCTGCCTGTCATCCGGAGCACTGGCAAGATTGGTAAGCAGTTCACTGCCAATGACCACAGGTTCATCCTGCCATTTCTTAAAGAGTGTTGTGACTTTCCGCTGCAACACAAGACTCACAAACGTTTTGAATGGAATGCTTGTTTTCCCTTCAATAATAGCCTTCCCCGTCTCGTGGGAGAGTTCCACTTCAAGATTTCCATGAGTACTCATGGGATGAGTCTAGTCCAAGGAAGGGTTCTGTGGAAGAAGAGATAGGAGAGGAATACTCTGGCCAATCTTGATGTACCAAAAACTAAAAACCAATCAACTAATCAACCTTTTTAATGTTTCTTCTCTGCCCAGCGCTGTCGCAACTTCGAATGCACCAGGACTAAAGGCCTTTCCCGTAAGGAGTGCTCGTAAAGTCCAGAGAAGTTGCCCTTTTTTAAGGTCATTCTTTTCCAACGCATCCATCAAAACTTTTTCGACGCTCTCCTGATTCCATTTTTTTGCATCAAGTGATGAGAGGCTCGAAACAAGTACTTCTTTTAACATATTCACATTATCTTTTGTGACTCCTTGTTTTGCATTCAGAAGAACATCTGCAGTCGGCGGCGTAAATGCATAGAAAAATGACAACATCTCGGCAGCTTCAGGAAGAAGAATCATGCGCTCTTGAATGAGCAATGCTTTTCTTTCAAAATCAGCATCGTTTAATGCTGCAGGAAATTTTTCCATAACGAAGGGTTGAATCTTTTCGGCAAATTCGCTGAGAGAAAGCTTTCGAATCCATTGACCCTGGAGCCAGTCGAGCTTTTGAAGGTCGAACACAGCTCCTGCTTTTTGAACCCGATCCAGAGAGAACGCTTCAATGAGCTCATTGCAAGAAAATATCTCCTGTTCTGTTCCTGGGTTCCATCCGAGCAACGCAAGAAAGTTGATCATTGCTTCCGGGAGATATCCTTTTTGTCTGTATTCATCGGCTGCAACATCACCCTGACGTTTACTGAGCTTTGTACGGTCCAGATTCAAAAGAAGCGGAAGATGCGCATATCGTGGAGCTTTCCAGCCAAGAGCCCGGAACAAAACAAGATGTTTGGGAAGGGAACTCAACCACTCTTCACCACGAATGACCATATCAATCTCCATGAAGTGATCGTCGACCACATGAGCGAGATGATACGTCGGAAAACCATCGCTTTTCATCAGCACTTGGTCATCAATCAAATGACCCATGAATTCAAGCGATCCGCGGATCTCATCGGTGAAGGTGATCTTTTCTTCATGTGGCATTTTTAGTCGTAGAACATGTTTTTCTCCTGCGGCAATTTTTTGCGCGACGTCCTCTTTAGATAATTTGAGACACTGACGGTCGTACATAGGAGCCTGCTTTGCCGCTTGTTGTATCTTTCGCATTTCATCTAATCGTTCCGGAGTACAAAAACAAGGATACGCATGACCGGATGCAACAAGTTGATCTGCGTTTTTTTTATAAAGATCGAGCCGCTTTGATTGTGTATACGGACCCAGCTTCCCGATTTCCGTGATAGAGCCATCCCTGAGTGTGACGCCCTCATCAATCGTCAGTCCGCACCATGAAAGTGTGTTGATAATATTTTCGACGGTACCCGGAACCGACCTTGCCTGATCGGTATCTTCAATACGCAGCAAAAACTGTCCCTTCGTCTGCTTTGCAAGCAGGTACGCATAGAGAGCTGTTCTTACCCCGCCAACATGCAGTACTCCCGTGGGTGATGGTGCAAAACGCGTGCGCATGATGCGCAGCATACGCATATCATACCTTTCCAGCCAGATTAGTTCCTAAACCGCACACGGAAGGTTACGGGCTCCAGTGGCTTATCAGCTTGATCGCGATTTACTGTTGCAATCTTCCGTACAACATCCTGTCCGTTTAGCACATGACCGAAGATAGTGTAGTTAGGAGGAAGTTGATTATCCTGGTCCATAATGAAGAACTGGCTTCCGTTGGTATTAGGGCCCCTGTTTGCCATGGCAACAACACCTTCAGCGTATCCTGTCTTATAAAGAGGTGAGTTGGGATTAATCTCATCTGCAAACTCAGGGCCATAAATACTAGCACCACCTGCGCCAGTGCCATCGGGATCTCCGCCTTGAATCATGAAGTCAGGGATCACACGATGGAATGTAACGTCATCGTAATAACCAGCTTTCGCAAGGGTCACAAAATTTGTGACAGTTTTTGGTGCAACATCTGCATCCAATTCAAGCGTGATATTCCCCATGGATGTTACAAGAATAACAATCTGCTTGCCTGTGAGGAGTTTTCCATCCCACTTTGGAACGGTGACGGCTTTGCGTGAAGAAGAGCTCATAGAGTAGGAATCGGAAGAGCCCGGGTATCCCTGGCTTGCACATGCGGCAAGCACGACGGTAAGCCCGAGTAAAAGAAAAGAGGTGCGTCGCATAGGCCGTTATCCTACTCAGCTGTTTTCAGCGTGTCCAGAAGAACCTTCGCAATACGTACAGCAGCGTCTTGCGGAAAGATCGCATGAAGTCTTTCCCCTAATTGTTCCAGGCGAGCACCATCAGAAATCAGTTGCTGCACATGCGTTGAAAGAGTAGAAAGAGAGGATTGAGGGAGCGCAGCGATCGCTCCAGATTGCTCAAGAATCTCTGCATTCTTCACCTGATGATTATGCGCAACTCCTTCAAGGGGAATAACGAGTGCAGGCTTTGAAAGAAACGCCAATTCACTAAGTGAACCAGCGCCGGCTCGTGTGATAACAAGATCTGCAAGTGCATACAGATGAGGTAGTTCGTTTGTCACATAAGGCTTCACCCAGTAATGAGGATCCATAACAGACGCCCCGGATTTTCCTTCTCCCGTGAGATGCATAATATCTGCCATACGGAGAAGAGACGCACTGTGAAAAGCAATAGCTTCATTGATGGCTTTTGCACCCTGACTGCCGCCCGTTACAAGAATAACAGGGCGATCTTCTGAGAATCCCGTGATGCGTTTTCCTTCTTCTCTTGAGCCATGAGCGATGAAAGGCCGTACAGGATTTCCTGTGCGGATAGCACGTCCGCCCAATGGGAACCCTGTACAGATAACCGTTGCGAGTTGTGCAATGAAACGATTCCCCATTCCCATCACACTGTCTGACTCATGAAGAACAAGAGGAATACGAAGAACCCATGCAGCAAGACAGACCGGCACGCTGACAAATCCTCCTTTAGAAAAAATAACAGAGGGACGATCTCTCAAAAGAAGAAAAAATGATTCACAAATGGCAACGGGAAAAAGAAGAGGAAACAAAATCCAGCGGAGTGAAAGCCCCCGCGGAGATTTGGGCGCATGAATTGCATGAACGGCTCCTTCTTGCTGCAAGAGTTCCTGCTCTTCTTTTCTTGTTGATGTAATAAACGAGATACGTACATCCGGACGCAGTTTTTTCACTTCCTGCATCACCGCAACAGCAGGAAAAATGTGCCCCATACTTCCTCCACCCGTACACACAATATGGAATAGTTTAGTCATGAACGAAGCGTTGAAAGAGTTTCGTACGTGTGATGCGTGCAGTTCTTCTGAACTGTGCATTTTCCTCCGTGGAATGCATGGAAATATTGAGGAGCACTCCCACGCCCATCAAAACGGAAATGAGCGATGAGCCGCCGTAACTGATGAAGGGAAGCGTGATACCCGTAAGAGGGAAGAGTGCCAGATTCACGGCAATATTGATGATGGTTTGCGCGGCGATCCACGTGGTAATTCCTGTTGCAATCATGAAGCCGAAGCGATCTGGCGCGTTGCGCGAAATGTGATACCCACGGTAGATGAGAACAGCAAAAAGACCCATCACAATAAGGAGGCGCATGAAGCCAAGCTCTTCTGCCATGGCAGCAAAGATGGTGTCCGACTGCACTTCGGGCAAATACCCAAATTTCTGAATGGATTTTCCATACCCCACACCAAAGAGCCCGCCGCTTCCAATAGCAATGAGTGCTTGTTTGATTTGGAAGCCAATTCCTTCTGAAATACTGGGATCGGAAGGGTTCAAAAACGCGAGGAAACGATTTCGCACATATTGCTCATTCAAAATGATAGGAAGCCCCAACACACCAGCCGCCGATGCACCTAAAATGAGATGAAAAATATTGCCTCCTGCAATGAAGAACATCACAACACCAATAGCAGAGAAAATAAGGAAAGAGCCAAGATCCGGTTGCATGGCAACGAGGAACGTGGAGAGACAAAGGAGAATACAAAATGGAATGAATCCTTCTTTAAACGTAGAAATATCAGACTCACGTTTTTGAAGCCACACCGCAAGATAGAAAATGAAAGAGATTTTGAAAAATTCTGACGGTTGAAAGTTAAACGGGCCAAGGTGCAACCAGCTGCGCGCCGTTCCGTACGTGTTTCCAAGTCCCGGAATAAAGAGCAGCACAATACAGGCCATGGAAAGAAAGAAGATCGTGCGGGCATAACGCTCCCAGACACGATACGGAATAATGCTCATGACAAGCATGGCAAAGAGCCCTACCAGAACATGAAGAAAACTTCTCCATAAATAGAAAGCATTACTGGGTTCGCTCTGAAGCCCCTGCGTCACAAAACGCGTCGTTAACTGATAACTTTCAAACACACTCACGCTGGAGACCATCGCAAGCCCGAAAAGCGTAAGCACAAGTGAAACGCCAAGAAGAAGATAGTCTGCACGGCGAAACATGGGAGCATAGGATACTCTGACTTGAGAGAAGATGCATGGGATAGACGGGAGTTATGAGTTGTTGGTTATTGGTTATTAGTACGTACCTAATAACTAATAACCAAAAACCTCTATTTCCTATACACTATTCCTATCATCATTCTCTTCCTCGTCTCCGGCCTCTCCTTTGCATTCTCGCTAGCCGGTATGCGTGCAGGAGAATCACTGACGGAACGTATTGAAGTATGGGGGCCGTGGGCGGGTCTTCAACTTTCTCACAATACGGGCATTGCGTTTGGCATTGGCATTCCAGAGCCGTGGCAAACACTTCTCATTGGCACGGCACTTGTACTCCTCCTGTTCTTTGCCTGGAAAGAGCGGGCTTCTAAATGGAAATCTGCAGCGTTTGGGCTCATCCTGGGAGGTGCCTTAGGCAACATTGCGGACCGTTTACTAGACGGTCGCGTAACAGATTACTTTCAGATATACTCCTTTCCCATCTTCAATGTCGCAGACAGCGCGATCACCATCGGCGCGACGATCCTCATCCTCAATACCTTCTTCGATGCCTGAGAAAACCCAGAAAGAGCCATCCATTCGCTACCGTATTCAGGGTGGTGTGCCGCTCCGCGGCAATGTGACAATCGGAGGATCTAAAAATGCGGCACTCCCGCTACTGGCTGCATCCATCCTCATTGAGGGCGAATCGATTTTCCATAACGTTCCTCGTCTTCGTGATATTGAAACGATGTTGGAAATCCTCTCCTTCTTAGGAGCAAAGATCATGCGGAAAGAGATGACAGTTTCCATTGATGCAACGGATATAAAGAACAAACCCATTCCTCATGAACTGGTTGCAAAGCTTCGTGGCTCCATTGTGGTGCTGGGCCCTCTGCTTGCCCGGTTTGGGCGCGTGGAAATGGCGTACCCGGGAGGATGCGTTATTGGAAAGCGTCCTGTCATGGCGCACACTATTGCCTTTGAACAACTTGGTATCTGGAACATGAGTAATGACGAAACATTGATTCTGGAAGGAACACCAAAGCCCGGCGATGTGATTCTCCCGGAGTTTTCTGTGACAGCGACCGAAAATATTTTGCTGGCCGCCGCACGAACGGAGGGAACAACAACAATCCACATGTCCGCACTGGAACCGCACGTGAAAGATGTAGAGAAATTTATCGTGGAAGCAGGAGCGCAGGTGCGTACGGTTGGTCCTCACGTTCTGGAAGTGATCGGTAAGAAGAATCTTGTTCCCGTCACGCATACCGTTGTGTCCGATTACTTGGAAGCAGGCGCATTCATCACCGCAGGACTTGCAACAAAAGGACACATTCTTATTCATGGCATTCAAAAGCACGATCTCACAGCATTCCTGGGGGCAGTAAAACGTGCAGGAGGACAATTTCGATGGCATGAAGACGGGGCATTGGAAATAGATGGTCGCAATTCAAAAATGAATGCAACACGCATTCAAACGAACATCTTCCCAGGTTTTCCGACCGACCTTCAGGCTCCTTTTGGCGTCTTGATGACACAGGCTGAGGGTGTGAGTCGGGTGTTTGAAGTTCTGTTTGAAGGGCGTATGGCCTACCTGTATGAACTGGAAAAAATGGGAGCACAAATTGAGATCTTAAACTCTCATCAAGCACTCATTATCGGTCCCGTTCAGTTACGTGGAAGGACTGTTACCAGTAACGATATTCGTGCAGGAGCAGCAATGGTGATTGCAGGCCTTTGTGCTTCAGGAGAAACGGTCATCACCGATGTGCATTACATCGAGCGTGGCTACGAAGGCCTAGAAAAGAAACTCACGGCTCTTGGCGCAAAGATTCAGAGGGAGGAGGAGTAAGAGGAAGAGGGTGGTGCTCCCAGTAGGAATTGAACCTACATCTATCCCTTAGGACGGGATTGTTCTATCCGTTGAACTACGGGAGCACGTGGAAGGATTGTAAACGCGAACAACGAAATAATCATATCCAACCGTAGAAGCGAGCCATGGCTCGGTACGGGATTATTTCAATACCACCACTTTCCTCGTATCCTGCGGCAGGGAGCCGCTCTGGATCTTGATTTCAGACACCGTTTCAGCGCTTTCACCGAGCGCCTTCAAAATAGCAGCCGTATCACCTGTACCCGGAAAGATGATGACGCGAGGATCCACCGTTTCAATGAATTCACGAACAGCTTTTTCTTTGTCTGGCATCACAAGGAGCACATCTACCGCTCCCAATTTTTCAATATCACTGTCACTCCACTCTTGCAGAGGAGCATCTACAAAAGCACACCGCACACCTTCAATATCTGCCACGTACGAAACCTGACTTCCATCGCTCTGACCGATTCCTTTAAAGAAAATACCGTCGAAATCGTATTCTCCGGGCCAGCTGATGACTCCCTTCATAAATTCCTCCTCAGGGTGACTGGCAATAGCACGCGTTCCTTCCTTGAGTTTTTGAGGAAACACCAAAAGATGAAGTTCCTTTGTAGTCACTTCACAGGCGGCATCTTTGGCAGAACTGAATTTCACCATAGCGGCGGCACTATATAACAAAAAATCTGAAATACGAAGCACGAAATTCGAAAGGACTGCAGAGGGGTAGAGAAGCTCTTCTCTTCTTTTTCGTATTTCGAGTTTCGAATTTCGTACTTTCCGCGATATAATTTCAGTCTATGAAACGCCTATCTACCATCCTTCTCGGTCTTTCATTTGCTCTTCCTGTTTTTGCGTTGAATTTTTCAGAGTCAAACCTGCCTTATTCCGATGTCCGTGCAGGTACCGCAGAAAGCGCTGCTATCAGCGTGCTGACGGATGAAGGGATTGTCAGCGGTTACCCCGATGGAACATTTCGTCCTAGTCGAACCTTAAATCGTGCAGAATTTTTGAAGATTGTGCTGGAAAGTGCATCGTCATTGAACGTCAGTGCCAGCGATGCGGCATCGTGTTTCCCGGATATGCATCAGGAAGACTGGTTTAGTCGGTATGTATGTTTCGCAAAGAATCATGAATTCATCGGTGGTTACCCCGATGGAACATTTAAGCCTGTCAATTCTGTGAACTATGCCGAGGCACTGAAGATGCTCTCAACTATTTATGGATATGAGCTGGATCATGAAGAGGGAGATACGTGGTTTGCTCCCTACGTTCGAGCAACCACAGAACGCGGAATAGCCCTTCCCGTAGCCATTTCTGCGGATTCCTTTGTGACACGAGGACAAATGGCACGGCTCACTGCCGCAGCACTCAGTGAAGAGCAGGGAATGTTGGAGGAATACCGTGCATTTGAACGGGGAGAAACTGTGAGTTCGCAAAGTTCTTCAACGTCATCTTCTTCAACGTCATCGGTGTCTTCTTCCTCTTCGTCATTCTCGTCATCGTCCTCTTCCTCATCATCAAGCTCTTCAGGTCCCTTCACCATTCCTCCTATCAGTCATTTCCTCATCACGGGTGAACCTTCTGATGCCATTGCAAATGGCACAACTATTGCGCAGGGAAGTAGAACGGTTGTGACTGCCGCAAAAATCACCCTCTTCAATGAGGCATTATCGTTGAGCGGTATTGATCTTGTGTCATTGGATGGTCAAAAGATGGCAACGCTGAAGAGGCGCACCATTGCGGATACATCTGAGTACAAGAAGATTTATGAATATCGCGAACTCACGTCCGGTTCAGGGTTCTCTATTCCTGCAAACAGCTCATTCCCCATCGTTGCGCGCGCGCTCGTCAGCAGAATTGGTGAGGGAGGAGCGTCTAATCAACTTGTGCAGGTGCGCAGTTTTACGGTGACCACGTTTGATCCCGTCTCCTTCCAGACATATACATACACATTCACTCCGCCTTTCCCACAACATCAAACCGCCTTCGGTCGTATTACATCGGTAGGACGTATTGGGCCACGTGAGGCTCACTTCACAAAGGATGAGACGAATGTGCTCCTTGGAACGTTCTCCTTCAAGGCAAAAGTGGCATCAGGACAGACGATTTCTCTCACCGCTCTTCGTCCCACCGTGCATACGTCTGGCATTACCCTGAAAAACGTCCATATCAGTAGTCCTTCTCTGCCCTACGATTCTGGATGCTCTGTATCCGGAGGACAGATGAATTGTGCAGATTTCACCTCCTTTGGCATGTTGCCAACGGATGGTTCCCAGAAGGTCTTTGAAATCCGTGCTGACGTCACAGTGGATTCCCTCACGCAAGATCGTTTTGTGAGTGTTGCCCTGGAAGATCCCGGTCTTCCAAACCGTCCCGGTGCTGTTTCCTGGACAGACGGAAGCGGCCAGTTCAACTGGGTGGAAGGTCCTACGCCACTTGTGGAGTAGTTCTACTTTGTGAACGCTTCCTGTAATTCCTTTGCCATCGTTGAAGCAGCTTTTGTAGCAGCCTCTTTCCAGTCTTTTTTGCTGGATGCAAAAATGATCGAGCGTGATGCATTCACAATCGCACCTGTACCATCGGGCAGGAAGCCATGTGCAACATCCTTCGCCGTGCCACCTTGTGCCCCGTAGCCTGGAATAAGAAACGGAATATGCGGCATGAGCGTGCGAAGATATTTCATTTCTTCAGGATACGTCGCGCCGACCACAGCACCTATGCAAGAGAGTTGATTCTTCCCAATGTGATTTCGTCCCCAACTTTCAACAAGCTGTGCCATATGCTCGTGCACGGCTTCGTCTCCTGTTGGAAGATCTTGTAATTCTCCTGAAGAGAGGTTACTTGTTTTCACGAGAACAAAAATTCCCTTCTCATGTTTCACAGCGCGATCGATAAAGGGCGTGATGCCATCGGAACCCAGGTACGGAGAAACCGTGAGCGCATCGATGGGGGAATCTGAGGAAAGATAGGCATCGGCATATGCTTCGCATGTCGACCCGATATCATTTCGCTTGCCATCTGCAATCACGATGAGCCCTTGTTGATGGGCATACTCACACACATCCCAAAATACGTTCATCCCTTCCGCACGAAGGACCTCAAAGTACGCCATCTGTGGCTTCACGCAGGAAGCGATGTCTTTCGTGGCATCAATGATGCCTTTGCAGAATTCCAAAATACCCGATGCCGATCGATCGATTCCTTCGGGAAGTTTATCCAGTGCAGGATCAAGCCCTACGCACACGGGAGATGTCTTTGCGATGCGGTCCTGGAGCGTATCAGCGAAGGTCATTACCAGGAGTGTACAGCGGTCAGCTTCTTTATGCACCCACCACCTGTCTGTACTGCAGTGCCTCTGCAATATGACCGACGGTGATGGAATCTGACTCTGCGAGGTCTGCAATCGTGCGGGCGACTTTGATGGTGCGATGATAACTTCGTGCAGAAAGTTTAAGCCGATCTGCCGCTTGGCGAAGCATTGCTTCACTCTTGGCATCCAGTGGACAAAACTCATCCAGATCTTTCACACCCATTTCTTTATTAGTCGTGAACGATGTTTCCTGAAACCGTGCTGCCTGACGCTCGCGTGCTTTGAGAATTCGCTCACGAATTTCAGCACTGGTTTCTGCATTGGCATCGGGCTTTTGCTGCAGGTCTGCAATATCCACAGGCTGCACATCAATCGTGAGATCAATGCGATCCAAAAGCGGCGCTGAAATGCGTCTCTGAATTTTCCCCGCGCTTGCGGGACTGTACTGAGGGGGATTCATCGCAGCGACCAAAATGAAATCTGCCGGAAATGTGACTGTTCCTTGGGCACGGTTGATCGTGATCCTACGATCTTCCATGGGCTGACGAAGAACCTCCAACACTTGCGCCGGAAACTCTGCCAGTTCATCCAAAAAGAGAACACCGCGATGCGCGAGCGATACTTCTCCAGGTCCTGGAATTTGCCCTCCACCCACAATCGCAATGCCACTGGCTGTGTGATGAACCGTACGAATAGGACGTTCCTGAATAAGAGGGGTATCGCTTGGAAGGAGATTCGCAACAGAGTAAATACCCGTGACTTCCAGCGATTCATCACGTGTGAGGGGAGGAAGTATTCCTTTTAAAGCTCGTGCGAGGAGAGTCTTCCCAGAACCCGGTGCGCCGGAGAGCAAAACGTTGTGCCCTCCTGCTGCAGCAATTTCAAGGGCACGCTTCGCCATCACTTGTCCTCGTACATCGGAGAAATCGATATAATCCGAAGAAGAGATACAGGAAGCAGGAGGATCGGTCACAGGAATTGGCATCTCACCTGTAAGGATCATGACAACTTCACGGAGTGAACGTGCCGCAACGATTTCTAAATCTGGTACCAGTGCAGCCTCTGCTCCATTCACAAAAGGAACAACAATCCGTTTGATCCCACGTTTACGACAGGCGATAGCTGCAGCCAATACTCCACTCACATGACGGAGAGATCCATCGAACGCAAGCTCTCCCAGAAATGCTGTGTCTTCAAAGATCCATGGCGGAAGATCGATCATTTCACTACTCTGCAAAATACCAAGTGCAATCGGTAAGTCGTAGCGTGAGCCTGCTTTGCGTACATGCGCAGGTGCAAGATTCACACTCGTAATGCGTCCCATAGGAAAGCGGTAGCCAGACATTTTCAGTGCCATAATGACGCGCTGTTTACTTTCCTGTACCGCCATATCACCAAGACCGACAATATTGAATTTACCGTCTATAGAAGCTGATGGTGTTACCCCTACCTCCACGGAGACAGGAAGTGCATCAACACCGATGGTCGTAAAGGAGGTTAGTTGTGCAAGCATGGGATAACAGGAGAAAGTGAGGGTAGTGTACTTTCGTACACCTTCTTTGCAAGCAGAAGAAGCCGACAATCAAACAAGATGATGGTCTGGTGTACGTTCATCCCTCTCTTTCCGGATACACTTCAAAAATGCCTTCCCACCTTGAGCTCGGCATTGCCGGCGAACAGATCGCGATTCTGTATTTACAGAAAAATGGATACACCGTACTGGACTGTAACGTCCGCTTTGGTCGTGATGAGATTGATATTGTGGCGTACGACAGGGCTGAACGAATGATTGTGTTTGTGGAAGTAAAAACACGTTCACACAATTCCTACGCATATCCTATTCGTAAAGCAGTGAATTATAGGAAAAGACGCTGCCTTCGACGCGCTATTTCTGCGTGGTGCATCGCGCGCACATATGATGGCCCCGCGCGGTTAGATGTCCTCTGTGTGTACAGAGGAAAAGTGATTGAGCATCTGAAGGAATTGGGGCGTGAATTTTTAGATTGATGTGGCGGAGCCAACGGGACTCGAACCCGCGACCTCTTCCGTGACAGGGAAGCGCTCTAACCAGCTGAGCTATGGCTCCTTGCGGACGCAAACGGTAACAGAGAAGCGTTTTAGAGACAATCTTTAATACTCTGCTTCCTGTGAACTCATAATATTCGATGAAAGGAGTTGTTGCACGGTCTTTCTTTGAGTGAGTGGTGGAGAGCGATGATGGATCAACATTTCTAGAGTAAAAGGCTCGTACTTGACCGTTGATCCTGTAGATAATGGCTGTCTCGGTTCTGCATTGTCTCTCAGAGAGATTGCACCTTTTGCGGCAAGAGCCATAAAAACAGTAAAGGCAAAAAGGGATCGCAAACTGAACTGAGGAGGAGGCGATTCGTTGTCGCTCACGCAGGCATAGAGTTCTCGGGTGGATCGCATATTGTTCATACGTGCATCATAAAACCGAAGAAGGAGACGAAAAAGCCCTTCTTTGCATGAAGTTCTATATTCCGTTGGAACAAGAAAGAGCCCTCAAAGAAGCCAAAAATCGAATTCCAACGATTTTATACTCGTAATTTTATGGCGCGTTCTTTTCATGACTTTCGTACTGTGGTCTCGCTTTATCTCTTTCCCATTTCTTTTATGAAATCGGTGAATACCGTTACCTTGCTCGGGAATGTGACCAACACTCCAGAGCTGAAAAAACTGACCGAGGGTCAGACTGTCTGCACGTTTGGGCTTGCGACCAACCGCGTGTGGAAAGACAGCAAGGGCGAGAAACAGTCTCTGCCTGAATTCCATAACCTGGTTGCCTGGAACAAACTGGGCGAACTATGTGCCGAATACGTGAAGAAGGGCAAACCTCTCTTCGTGAAAGGCCACCTGAAGACAGGTACCTGGAAAAATGAACAGGGTACCACCATGCACCGCACGGAAGTGGTGATGGAAGACATGGTTCTTTTAGGTGCTAAGGAAGCTCCAGAAGCTGCAGAGGAAGAGTCGACAGTCGACGAAGAAATTGTTGTTGCGTAAATGCACAAAAAAGAGGGGCCTTTGAAAGCCCCTCTCTTCTTTTATGATTATTCTTGAATTCTGAGAACCGCTGTTGTGGTGCTTCCTAATGTGAGCTTGGAAGGGCTGGAGAGTTGCAGGTTCACCACTTCTTCATCTTCAGAGAGTTCATCTTTCACAATGGGGATAAAGAAGACCTTTGTCATCTCACCGGGTTGGAAGGTGAGTGTGCTGGAAACTGCTGTGTAATCAGCCGGGGTAATGGCAGAACCTCCGTTTGTGGAGTAGACCACAGACGCTGTAACGCGAGGATCTCCCCCGCGCACAATACTGATTGCTGCATACCCTGCGCTTTCTGAGACGCGATACGAAGAGTTGGAGAACTGCACCGTTCCTGTACCTGCTGCGCCCACATCATCATCCACAATGAAGAGTGTTGCAGTATTGGGCGTCATAAGAGGAGAGCCAGTAGGACTGCTGAGCGTAAGATTGACCGATTTGTTTCCATCAATCGCGCCGTCATCCTGCACACCAATAGCAAATGTCTTTGATGTTTCACCGGCACCAAAGCTAAGTGTGCCCGACACATTGGAGTAGTCCCCACCTTGTGCCGTACCGGCGCTGGTTGCGTAGGCCACACTTCCTGCAGATGTTGTGGATCCTGTTCGTTGCACTGTGATGTTAATAGATCCACCATTTTCCATTACTCCATACGCGGATGCTGTGAAAGAGAAACCCGTTGAAACGCTGGCAGCGGATGAAGAAGAGGATGATGTTGAGGAACCATTCGAGGCAGCTGACGAATTGGAGTTATCGCCACCACCATCTGCATCCAGAACACGGAATTCCAGTCTATTTTGAGACCCCAGAACTGCACCACCTGTAGGATTCTTCAGTGTGATATAAAAGATCTTTGTTCCTTCCGCAGCAGTGTTGCGGACAAGTTTTACAGAGAACGTCTTCGTTGTTTCACCGTCCGCAAAGCTGAGCGTCCCTGTTGTTGGCGTGTAGTTGGTTCCGGAGACTGCCGTTCCGCCAGACATGGAGTACGTCACTCCTACTGTTCCCTGTGAGCCACCCGTGCGAATCACAGCAATTGTCACATTCTTCGCGACCTCTGTGTATTGAGCCAAGGGATTCGAGAAGCCTAACACGCCCCTAGGATTATTGGGGTCATAGGAAGAGCTGGAACTAGAACTGGATGTACTGGAACGTGATGAAGAACTCCGTGAGCTGGAAGACGGAGTGATGCCAAGGAGATCGTCACGAAGACGCTGCATCATCACGGCAACCTGGCCGCGCGTGACGTAGTCATCTGGTCCAAAACGACCATCGGCGTATCCTTTAATAATTCCTGAAGCATACATCTCACCAACGGCAACATCGTAGTACGAACCGGCAACAACATCACGGAAAATAGCAGAGCCATTTTGAACGGCAACAGCAGTTCCTGATGCGCCAAGAATAACACCTGCAAGAAAGATGACAGATGCACGTGCTTTCACAAATGAACGAAAAGAAGGCATACGGAGAGGGGAAAGACAAAGTAGTATGCGTATAGGAAGGCATCTTTCGCAAGGGGGGTTATTGGTTATTGGCCTCTCTCTCATAACTAATAACCAACAACTAATAACTTTCCAGGTCTCATCTATTCTTCCTCCAAGCCTTCTCGCAATATTCTCGTATACACCGATGCGTATTAAACGTACTCAGAAGCCCAATCGACCTCTTCATCCTGTGCACCCATCTGGCTCGATTTTCGTAGTAGTACTCCGGAATCACCTCGTACTGAAGTTGGGTATAGAGATCTTCCGCATCAATTTTCCGGTGTTCATTCGCATCAGCAAGTGCTTCTGCAAGCGGACCAATTCTCCAGCCTGCTTCACTATCCTGTTCGTAGCCTTCCACCCACCACCCGTCGAGTGTTGAAAGATTGATAACACCGTTCATGGCAGCCTTCATGCCAGATGTCCCCGAAGCTTCGTGAAGTCGCATAGGAGTATTGAGCCAGACATCAGCACCGGCAGTAAGAAGAGCAGCAAGATCGGGATTGTAATTCGGCACATACACAATCGTGATGGAATCTTTCAGTGTATGACTTCGTTCAATCATGCGCTTGATCACTTCCTGTCCAAATTGATCCTGCGGATGTGCATTGCCCGCATGAATGATTTGTATTTTCCCGTGTCCTACTTCTTTGAGTCGCTCGAGATTTGTATAGAGAAGTTCAGGACGCTTATAAGACACCACACGACGTGCACTGGCGATGGTGAGAATATCGGGGTTCAATTCTTGTTGTGTATAGGGTTTTATAGCTTTGAGAAGCCTTTTTTTTGCAGTCTGATGTGCCTTCCAGAGGTCTGCATCTGAAAGATGGGAATTTCCTTTTTCAAGGAGTGATGGATCTTCACGCCACCCTGGAACGGATACATCAAGCAGTTTTCCAAGTTCCTTGCTCACCCAATGTGTGTGGTGAATACCATTCGTGATGAAGTCGATATGTTCATTCGGGAACATCATGTTGGATACAACACCGTGCACGCGGGAGACTCCACATGTGTAATGGGAGAGGTGCATGGCAAGATGCGTCATGGAGAGTTGTTCTTCCCCCGCAAGTTTTTTGATGTGCCAAGGCAAATTTTCTCCTGCAATCTTCCAAGCGAGGTCGTAATTGAACACATCGTGTCCTGCTTTCACAGGCGTGTGCGTCGTAAAAGCACACGATCCACGCACGTCGTCATCTTTAAAATCTCGTTCGCGCAGTAATTCCAGTGTGAGGAAAGCACTGTGCCCTTCATTCATGTGAAATGTACCGATATCACTATATCCAAGCGCACGAAGCATCCGTACACCACCAATTCCTAGAATCAATTCCTGTTTGATACGCATTGCGCCATCTCCTCCATAGAGATATTTCGTGATATCGCGATCTTCTTCTCTGTTCTCTGGAAGATTTGTATCCAGAAAATAGATGGGAAGGACAGATTCTGTTCCTTTGAGATCATATTTCCACGCAGCAACCGTGACATTGTGTCCCTCAAGAGTCACGTTGACTCGTTCTGGCAAAAGTTTCATGAATTTTTGTGGATCCCACGAAACTTCTGAATAGGATTGTGTTCCATCTGGTGCAATCTCCTGATGCATGTACCCGTGTTGCCAGCACATCGTCACGCATGCGGTAGGCACTGCTAGGTCTGCGCACGATCGCATGAGATCTGCCGCTAATACTCCAAGGCCTCCGGCAAACGTGGGAATATCCGCTGAAAGCGCAACCTCCATGGTGAAGTAAGCAACAGTGAGCGGGGGCTTCATAGGCTTATGATAGCGCCTTATTTCATAGGATGCGCTTTGAAGAATGACCACAGCGCATCATTCGCAGAGAGAGCATCACTTTCCGGGCCCACGGTATTTTTCCATTCTCTGCACACAAGTCCATTGGGTTTCGTTTTGCAGGAAGGTGCTTCATTGTCACCACCGGGCCACTGGTGTCCCATTTCTTCAATCGTACAGAGTTCTGTTGTAGCGCTCGCGGAACAGTCATAAGAAATGCACTTCACACCGTTTTTGTTACTCACAACAGATGTCTGCTGAGAGCATCCGTTTCTTCGCGCCCAGGTTGCCACCGTACTCTCAACCGATGTGCACTGCCATGTGTCATTTTTTTCCGCCGGAATGCGGAGCGCCTTCAGATAATCATTGAAACACCCCCCACAGGTCCCCCCCTCCATTTTCGTACATGGATCTGCAAGTCCGTGGAGATGCAGAATAGGAACAGGACGTTCCATATCACAGTTCTGTCCGCCATCAAACTGACCTGCAACAGGACCAATAGCAGCAATGCGGTCGGAGAGATCGCACGCGAGCCGGTAGCTCATCATGCCACCATTGCTAATGCCTGTTGCATACACGCGTTTTTGATCCACATGAAAATCTTTGGAGAGTTGATCCAACATGGCACGGGTGAACCCCACATCATCCACCTTATTTTGTACAGCAAGACCACAGCAAATTCCTCCATTCCATGTTCCGAATATTTTTCCGAGCAAACTTTTCCCCGTTCCCTGGGGATACACCGCAATAAAACCATTGGCATCGGCAGTTTCATCCCATTGCATGCTTCGAACAGCACTTTCTATATCTCCGCCTCCTCCATGGAATGCAATCACCACCGGCATTGGTGATGCCGTTGTATAGGAAGAGGGAACATGCACGCGGTATTGCCTGTCTTCTCCATCAAAAGAAATTTCTTGATCGTAGGTTCCTGCTTTCAAAGAAAAGGTTTGTGGTTTCGACGATGTCACCTCGCTTTGCAGGGAGGAAGAAGTAGAGGAAGAAGAGAGATTTCCCGGTTCTTGTTCCCCAAGCTTCACAGCATGTTTCACCACAATGAGAGCTGCTAAAAGAGCAAGAACTCCAAGAGCAATTTTTGAGCGTGTTCGCATACGGCACAGTATACTCCCCGGAAGTGAAGCTAGAAGCAAAAGTCCAAAACCGCTATGGTAGAGGCCCTTATGGCAGTAGATCGAACAATCTTCCGGGAATATGACATTCGCGGGAAAGCAGACACGCAACTCACGGAAGAGGCATGTGAACTTGTTGGAAAAGGATTTGGCTCAGTTCTTCGAGAACGCACCAGGAAAGATCATCCTGTTCTTGCGGTGGGACGAGATGCCCGCACTCACAGTCCCAAATTTGAGAAGGCACTTGTAAAGGGATTGATATCAACGGGGTGTCATATCCTTCTGATTGGTGAAACGCCAAGCCCTGTGAACTACTTCACACTCTGCAATGAGAAACTGGATGGCAGCGTACAAGTGACGGCAAGTCATAATCCGCCAAGTGACAATGGACTCAAGTTGCAATGTGCACACGCAGAAGCATTTTCCGGTGAGGAACTTCAAATGCTCTACGAGAAAATTATGAAACAGGATTTCGTGAGCGGAGAAGGCCGGGATGAGACCCACGATGCCCTCACTCCCTACACACAAGCACTCACAAAACTTTTTCAGGGGGCAGGAAGTGGATTCAAAGTAGTGGTTGATGGAGGAAATGGCATTGCCGGACCGACGAATACGGATGTTTTCACAAAGATCGGGGCTGGTGTTGTGGGACTGTACCTGGAGCCAGATGGTACGTTCCCCAATCACCCTGCCGACCCAAGCAAACATGCAACCCTCGCTGAGTTGCAGGCTCTTGTGAAGAAGGAAAAAGCGGATATCGGATTCGCATTCGATGGAGACGGAGACCGCATGGGGCTTGTAGATGAAACAGGACGCATCATCACGGCAGATCAAACACTTCTCCTTCTCAGTGAAGATCATCTGTTTCGTCACCCACGCGCACCGATTGTCTTCACGGTCAGTAACTCATCGCTCCTTGAAACGGAGATCAAAAAATGGGGGGGCGAACCCATCATGTGCAAAGTAGGGCACTCGTTTGTAGAACACGCCATGCGTGAAGAAGGCGCACTGCTTGGAGGCGAACAGTCGGGACATTTCTTCTGTGGCGAAGACTATTTCTCGTTTGATGACGCACTGGTTGCTGCTCTCCGGATTCTCACGATTCTGAAAAAGAGGAAACAGCCTCTCTCTGTTCTTATTGACTCCTACCCACAGGTCTTTCAGGCACATGAACGTCGCCCACATTGTCCGGATGACAAGAAGACTGCTGTTGTGCGGTCGATTATCGATCATTTCTCGAAGACACATTCCGTCAACACACTGGATGGTGCACGGATCGACTTTGGAGATGGAGCGTGGGCAGGCATCCGTCAAAGCAATACGAGTCCGTGCCTTTCTATCTGCATAGAGGCACGATCCCAGCAGAAATTACAGGCTGTTGAGAGGGAAGTTCTGGAGCATCTTGGAACGTATAAAGAGGTAGACCTAGCGTAGAATTTTGAATTGAGAATAAAGAATTGAGAAAGGGCCTTTTGTATCCCCTCCATTTCTTCTACATTCTATATTCCACATTCTCAATTCTCTCCTCTCTGCATGGAGCAAGCTCCTCTTTCCTTCACAGGCCGTCGCTGGAATATTCATTCCCGCAGTGCGTCCCATGATTTTTCAGATCTCCTTGCAAAGGAGAGAATGATTCACAGAGGAACGCTGAGTGAACAAATGCGCTTATCCAACGCCATGCTCTTTGCAGAAATGGGGCGAGCGGTAGGCAGAATCCAGGAGGCAGTCTCCCGGAAGGAAAGAGTTGGTATTTTTGGTGATTACGATGCAGATGGCATCACAGGAGCCGTACAACTAACCCGAGCATTCAGGCGACGAGGGATAGATCCACTCGTGTACCTTCCTCACCGTGAACGCGAAGGATATGGACTCAAACAAGAAAGTATTGATTCCATTGCACGGCACAACATCACTCTTCTCATCACCGTAGATACCGGTATCAACGCGCATGAGGAAATTGAGTATGCATCTTCAAAAGGGATGAATGTCATCGTGACAGATCACCACGTTGTAACACACGGGCGACCACCTGCGTATGCTGTTCTCCACCCGTTGGTTCCTTCTGCCTTTCCCAATGAACATCTCACCGGTTCCGGCGTGGCACTCATGCTTGTACGCGCACTGGAACAAGCTGAGGGAAATGATGTCTGGGAAGGTATTGAGGAGGATCTTGTTCTTGCTGCAATCGGTACCGTTGCAGATATGGGTGCGCTCAAAAGCGAAAATAGAACACTTGTGATGTATGGGTTGGACTGTGCACGAAGACTGCCTTCTTCTAGTGCCCTGAAAGTATTGATGGATCAGGCACGCATTGATGCACCACTCATGACCAGTACGGATATCGGATTCCGTCTTGCTCCGCGTATTAATGCAAGCGGCCGTATGGCAGATCCCCGTATTGCGTTTGATGCACTTCTGGGCGACCGCGATGCACTCAGACAACTGGAAGAATTGAATAATCAACGGAAAATACTCACGCAAAAGTTGTATCAAAATCTGAGAGCGCAGGTACATGAGGATCTCTTCCTCTGTTTTGCGTCACAGGAATTCCCGGCCGGGATTGTAGGACTTCTTTCTGGAAAATTAACGGAAGAGTTTGGACGACCATCAATGGTTGCCTCTGTTCGAAATGGCATGGCAACTGCTTCGCTCCGGAGTGTTTCCGGCATTTCCGTGATTGAACTTCTTCAAGAGAAGCGCATTCTGCCTCATTTACTTCGCTTCGGAGGTCACAGCCAGGCTGCCGGATGTACCATGAAAGATGCATCGTTCCCACTTGTTGCAAAGCTCTTGAATGACATATTGAGAGGGCGCGGCCTCTCGCGGGAAGATCTGGCTCCCACGTTGCACCTGGAAGGATCTCTCTCAAGAGAATTTCTCACGATGGATTTTGCAAAGGCACTATTCTCTCTTTCCCCGTTTGGGGAAGGAAATCCAGAGCCACTCTTTCTGATTCCGAATGCAGAACTTTCCATGATGCGCTGCGTGGGAAACGAAGATTCACATCTCTCCTGTCTCATTTTTGGAAAGAAAGGCATTGGCTTTGGTATGGGTTCCATGTTGCAACAGTTAGGAACAAAAATTGACCTTGCCTGTCATTTGTCACACCAAACCTGGAACGGGAGAGAAGAGATTCAGCTGGTTATAAAGGACATAAGAAAATCCCAAATGTAGAATCCGAGGAGTTGTTGGTTATTAGTTTTTAGCGTCTTTCAATAACTTATACCGGTACCAACGTTCCTTCTACCTGAAACACCTCCGTAATAGGAGACTGAAGTGCCATGGCGATTTTGTATGCAAGCAGAACAGAAGGATTTGTTGCTCCGCGCTCAATGGACATGATGGTCTGGCGGCTCACTCCTGTGCGAAGTGCAAGTTCTTCCTGCGTCATTCCTTTTTCGAACCGCAGACGGCGGATCATATTTTGTAGTGATGCGGACGGCATGTTGTGAGGGATGGGGGATGGAGGGATTGTACTGATGGATTGTGAGAGAGCAAGAGATAAAATCTGAACGAGAAATTCCAATAGAAAAGAACCGAAGACTCAGACAATAAAAAAGGAAGAAATGAAAAATTTTTCTATTGGTCCTTCTTTGGTTCTTGCCTGTCCGTCCGAAGTTCGAAGAACGAAGGCGGGGTTCTTCTCTATTTTTTCTTTTAAATGGTATCCTCCAATAATACTCATTTCTCACCACATCCCTTTTTTGCCTCCTACAAGCGCTTCTTGATACCATTTCCTAAATGGCACGTCCCTCATTCCATGGCATTTTTTCTTCCATGAACGCACAGGATGCGTCCTCGGAAAATCCTGTCGATGCTGCATGGCCTTCACCTGCACAGGCTGCACAAAAAGCGTCCTCGCAACGCGGTCAGGTTGCAGTGGATATTTTCGAGTTTGATAACTACTACATTGTGAAAGCTCCCATTGCCGGGGTAAAACTTTCGGATATTGATATTGAAATTACCGATAACGTTCTGACTATTCGCGGAGAACGAAAGCAGAGCGATGATATTCCGCAAAATCAGTACTACTTGCAGGAGTGTTACTGGGGAGAATTTAACCGATCAATAACATTACCCTTCAACATTGACCCGAAAAAAGTGAAAGCAACATTCAATAAAGAATGTATCCTCAAGATTTTGATCCCCAAGGAGGAGAAGGTGAAGATTGTGAGGATAAGCGAATAATTATTCTCGTTTTTCTCATACTGCCATCATTCCAAGTGAACGTAATTTTTTTGCTTTCCATGCAAAAATCCCGGCTAGGATCATTGCTGCGGTTCCTCCTGTCAGAACCGATACTGGTGCAGAGGTGAGTGCCGCAAGCATTCCCGACTCAAAATCGCCAAGTTCATTGGAGGAATAAATAAAAATAGTATTCACGCCGTACACACGTCCGCGAAGATGGGGCGGAACGAAAACCTGCAGAATTGTACCTCTCACTGTTACACTAATAGCATCTGCGGCACCCACTACAAAGAGCGCGGCAATAGAAAGCAGTACATTTTCAGAAAGACCAAAAAGAACCGTCATAAAACCGTAGACTCCAACCGCAAGAAGCAGAGTTTTACCTGCCCTTTTTAGTGGCGGTCTATGTGCCAGAAAAAAAGACATGAACCCAGAACCAAGAGATGGCGCAGCGGTTAAAAGTCCCAGGCCAATGGGACCAACATGAAGAATATCCCTTGCAAAAATGGGCATTAATCCGGTTATGCCACCCAAGAGCGCAGCGCATAAATCCAGGAGTGTTGCGGAAAGTACAAGAGGATTTCGCTTCATAAAATGAATTCCTTTAAAAAGTTCTTGCATAGTCAGTGGGCCGCCCTCTTGAAGGGGTGATGAAGGAATCAACTGCGCACATAAGAGTCCTATTGCATAAAACAATGCAGCGATAAAAAACGCTGATGGCGCTCCACTGAAAGCAATGGTATTTCCGGCAAGGATAGGCCCAAGAACCGAAGACACTCTTCGGCCGAAGCTAGACCAGTTTGATGCATTTTCAGCATGATGCTGCTGCACGACGTCACGCATAAGCACAGGTCTGGAGATAGAAACAATCGTATTCGCAATACCAATAATAGTGAGTGCGACGAAAAAGAAGGGAACAGGTGCATGGATATATGCAAGAAATGCCATGAGTAATACTGATGACGCAAGCATGGTGATACCGCCCATAAGAAGCGTCTTTCGAGAGTGAAAATCGACAAAAAATCCTACGGGAAGTGCCAGAAGAAAGACGGGGACAAAAACAGTAAGGCCAACAAGGCCCAATACTGCGGCCGATCCTGTCCGTTCGTAGAGGAGCCATCCTATGGTTGTTGTTTGAATTTGAGCAGCAAAAATAGTGAAGATATGACATCCAAACGCAGCTTGAAACCCGGATGAACGGAATGCCGCATAGGGATCATGCACTCTCATAGGAGGATCATATAGCATCCTCTGTGATGCCCCTCTTCATCCGTCACGAAAAGCCAAAAACTCATAACCAAGAACCTTTTTATGCTATCCTACCCTCCCATGTCTCTCACCCAAGCAATCCTTCCTGTGGCCGGCTTTGGGACACGCTTTCTGCCGTGGACAAAGGTCGTGCCAAAAGAACTTCTGCCGATCGGAAACCAACCGATCATTGCGCTTCTTGTAGATGAATGTTTAAGTGTAGGGATTCGGGACATTTGCTTTGTCATTAGTAAGGGAAAAGAGGCCATTCCGGACTTTTTTAAGACCGATGCAGTCTTGGAAGCGGAACTGGAGAAGCGCGGAAAGTCACATCTCCTGGAAGAATTGAGCCGGTACCACGAAGTAAATTTCACAACGGTCTATCAAAAAAACATGCGTGGCGATGGCGATGCGATTGCGCAAGCTCGTGACTTTGTGACGAGTGACACAATGGCGATTCTGTTTGGGGACGATCTCATCCACGGAAAAGAAAATGGTTTGCAGCAACTGGTGAAAGCATACGGAGCCCTAGAGAAAGACAAAAATCCTGCTCTCCTCTGCCTACAGGATGTTCCAAAGGAACTTGTGAGGAAGTACGGCATTGTGGATATTGAGAAGAGTGATGAGCGACTGAAAAAAGTGAAAGGACTCGTTGAAAAACCGAAACCAGAAGATGCACCTTCTACATTTGGGATTGTAGGGAAGTACATCATTTCAAAAATCGTGATTGATCAGCTTCAAAAAATGGATGAAGGATCGCACGGGGGGGAGGTGAGACTCATCGATGCGCTGATCCAACTCATGAAGGAAATCGATATCTACGGGTATGTATTCGAAGGAGAACGATTCGATACAGGAACCCCAGAAGGGTATAAGGAAGCTGTCAAAGCTCTTGGTTGACATATTTTTAAAAAGGGATAATTTATTCAACTTCTATGTCATCTCGCTATGCCCCTTCTTCGAACGGCGCTGAACGCAATGGGCAGGCAGGTATTGAGGACCTTCGTGAAAAATACTGGCAACAGGAACAGTCCGCATACGACCGCCTCATGTCTCTTGCCGAGAAACCTCATCACCTTACATCCGTCTTTTCCAAAGAGCTTTTGGAAGCAGCCTTTTCTCCGGAAACTGAGCCTGTGCTGGTCTGTATGGATGAACGTATTCGTCTGCCACAAGATAGTCGTCCCATTGGCATTGCCGGAGGAGGAATTTTTCTCAAGGAAGGACTTATGACCAATCTTGTGCATGCGCTCCAGAGAAATGGCGTGCGACATATTACATCTCACGATGAATGTGGGGCATGTTCACTCTATTGTGATTTTTTGAGGCAAGAGCGCGGAAGAATAAGCGATCCCGATCATGAAGGAACTCTGTTTGCAGAGGAACTTGCGGGAGAAGTTTCGGGGCGCGCAGAGCGTATTCATCGTTCTTCCATGAGTGGACACCCCAATTTTCACCATGCACGATGCATGACGATTGATAACACCGGTTTCTTTAACCCTTCCGTCCTAGGAAAAGAATATCCTTCGAGCCTCTTTCTCTCTGCACCGTATTATCCAACCGCAAAACGTCTCGCGCTAGAAGCGCAAATAGGCGTGAATGTTATTGCGATGGGAGAACACGGCATGGGATGGGAGCGCTTTACGGATGATCAACCTATGGCTATAGCCATCGTAAACGATCCTTTTAGGCCCTCATATAACACACAAGTCCTTAATCACATCCTGCATAACCTGAGCCAGACCCGGCGTGCACTTCAGTTTATCAATATTCATCCTTCCCGAAGAATGGTCGCTCCTCTTGGCCGGATTCTCTAAGCACTCATTGCTGCTACCGCCCCTGAGAGTTCTGCAAGTTCCGATGTAATGATAGCCTGGCGTGTTTGGTTATAGGTGAGTGTAAGGTCGTCCAGGAATGACTGTGCGTTGTCTGAAGCATTACGCATGGCCACCATGCGTGCGGAATGCTCTGAGGCCGCAGATTCCAGCACAGCCTGATACAGTTGAATTTCTGTGAGTTGCGGAAGAATGACATCCAGCACCGCACTGGGGGACGGCTCAAAGACATATTCTGCGGATGCCTCTTGAGGAATAGCGTCTCCTTCCGTTGCCAAACGCCGAAGTTCCGTCTGTGTAAGAGGAAGAAGAACCTTGGCAGTGGGTTCCTGTGCCAAGGCAGAGAGGAAGAGGGCATGGATAACAACCACGTGGTCATACGTTCCTTTTGCAAATTCATCAATGGCGAACCGTGCAATAGGAAGAACATCGCGGAAAGAAGGATGATTTGAAAGTGCCGGGAATGATGCAACAACATTTCTGCGCGAACGAAGAAGAAATTGCTGACCCTTCTTCCCTACAGCAACAAAGTGAATGTCTTGAAATGAGGAAAGTTCTTTCACAGATGCCTCATACTGTTGCACTTTGCGAAACAAATGCGCATTCAAGCTTCCACAGAGTCCTCTGTCTGAGGTGAAAAGGACAACGAGGATACGCCCGGCAGGACGCTCAGAAACAAAAGGATGCACGGCATGTGCTCCACTTCCAATCTTTTCCAAAATCTGCCATGCGAGCGTTGCGTATCCACGCAGTGTCTGCACATGCTGCACAGCACGACGCATTTTGGAAGCAGCCACAAGCTCCATTGCTTTGGTGACTTGCTTTGTCGATTTAATCGACTTCATTTTGCGCCGAAGGTCACGAAGGTTATTGGCCATGATGGTGCGTTACGCTTTTTTCATGAAGCCGCCTTTAAAGTTTTCTGTGAGGCGCTTCAATTTCTCTTCGTGTTCCGGTTTTAGTTCCTTAGAAACTCCTTCCAAAACATCGAAATGTTGGGAGCGAAGGTGCTCTAAGAACGTCTCTTCAAAGCGGCGGATATCTACCACGGGTACATCATCCAAAAGACCCTGCGTTGCTATGTAAATGATAGCCACCTGTTCACCAACGGGAAGCGGTTCATACTGTCCCTGCTTGAGGATTTCTGTGAGGCGTGCGCCACGATCCAGCTGCTGCTTGGTGGTTGCATCCAAGTCCGAACCGAACTGTGCAAACACAGCCAGTTCGCGATACTGCGCCATGTCCAAACGCAGTTTTCCTGCAACCTTCTTCATGGATTTCACTTGCGCCGCAGAGCCTACGCGTGACACCGAGATACCCACGTTCACCGCAGGGCGGATTCCTTTATAGAAGAGGTCTGATTCCAAATAGATTTGTCCGTCTGTAATGGAAATGACGTTCGTAGGAATATACGCAGAGACGTCTCCTGCTTGGGTTTCGATGATAGGAAGCGCTGTGATAGATCCTCCCCCCAGCTTGTCATCTAAACACACCGCACGCTCTAACAGGCGAGAGTGGAGATAGAACACATCTCCCGGGTACGCTTCACGTCCCGGTGGACGGCGAAGGAGAAGCGAGATTTGACGGTAGGCCCACGCATGCTTAGAGAGGTCATCGTACACAACAAGCACATCTTTTCCCTGATCCAGGAAATACTCCGCCATAGCGCATCCGGCAAAGGGAGCGATGAACGAAAGGGCTGCAGATTCAGAAGCTCCCGCAGAAACGACGATGGAATAGTCCATTGCTCCATGTTTTTCCAGTTCCTTCACAATTTTCGCAACCTTGGATTCCTTCTGGCCAATCGCAACGTAAATACAGATGACAGGACGATCTGTTTTCTGTGTTGTCTTTTGATTGATGATGGCATCAATGACGAATGCTGTTTTTCCCGTTTGGCGATCCCCAATCACAAGCTCACGCTGACCACGGCCGATAGGAATCATGGCGTCCACAGCCTTTACACCAGTCTGCAGTGGAGTTGTAACGGACTTCCGTTCAATCACGCGGGGAGCAATTTTCTCAACGGGATAACGCTTCTTTGTTTGAATGGCACCCTTGCCATCTTTGGCTTCACCAAGGGCTGAAACTGTGCGTCCTACCATCGCTTCTCCAACGGGAACGGAGAGAATATTCCCGGTTGCCTTTACGGTATCTCCTTCTTTAATACCGGAAGGATCCCCCAGAATCACAGCACCAACAATTCCCTCTTGAAGGTTGAGAGCTACACCCACGACTCCATTTCCAAAATCGATCATTTCTGATGATCCCACGCGCGAAAGACCACTCAGTTTGGCAATACCGTCACCCACTTCAAGAACGGTACCAACGTGTTCATGCTTCAGCTCTTTTTTGTAGCTGCTAATTCGATCTTCAAGTGTTTTGAGAAGGGGACCAGAAGAAGTCACAGAAGAAATTAGGAAGAAAATTGAAATCGACTTTTAAGAAAGTGAGTCACCATATTTTCCATCGCAGAGCGAATGCTGAAATCGTACATTTCATCACCAATACGTAAGACTGCTCCACCGATGAGGGTAGGATCCTTCACTTCAGTGAGTTGCACCTTCCTTCCAAGCGTCTGCTCCAGAAGATGGGCAAATTTGTCATGGTGTTCCTTTCCGACGGATCCCGTTGGGGTTGCAAGAGATGCCGTCACGATGCCCTCCTGCGTTGCCAGTGCCTCTGCAACATGGCTTGGAAAGGACTGAAAATCGTTTACACCGCTCTTTTCCAGGAGCTTCAATGCGCCGTCATATGCGTGTGGAACATCCTTCTCCGGAAGGACTTTTATGAGTTCCGCCAGTGCTGCCGCAATATCTTTTTCACGCATGATTAACGGAGGTTTTTGGGTAATTCTTTCTCCAGTGCTATGACCAGTCTCTTTTGATCATCGGGTGTGAATTCTCTCTCCAGAATTTTCTGCGTCATCTGAAGAATCATGCTCGTGAGGGACTTCTCCACTTCTCCAAAAATAGCAGCTCTCTCTTCCTCAATTTGTTTCTTTGCACGTACATGTATTTCTTCCACCTCTTTTTGTGCCTTCGTAATCATGTCTTGCCTGACTTCTTCTCCCCGCTTTTTTGCTTCTTCCAGAATAGCTCCTGCTTGCTGATCAATGTTATCCAGCGCACGGCGCTGCTCATCCTTCATTGTTTTCTGCTGTTCTTCCACTCGCTTTGCATCATCCATCGCTTTTTGAATACGTTCACGCCGGGCATCAATCACATTCAGAAGCGGACGATACACAAAGTATGTAAGGACACCCGCAATCACCACGAAGTTGATGACCTGCGCAATAATTTGCGTCCAGTGGATGCCAAGTTTCGCAAGAAGATCCATAAAGAGGAGGAAAAATCGATTAGACGAACTTGATGATGAGTGAAATCACAAGACAGTAGATGGCAATAGCTTCCGCGAAGGCGATAGAAAGAATCATGTAGGTCTGAATCTTTCCGGTAGCTTCCGGGTTGCGGCCAATTGCCTCCATAGCTTTTGCACCAATGAGACCAATGCCGATACCAGGACCAATAGCACCAATTCCCATAACGAGGGCCATAGCAAGGTCCTTATAAAGGAGGGCGGAGAGAGCTTCTTGAGCGACGGGTTCCATAACAGGAGATGGGGAAAGGAAGAAACAAAAGTGGGCGGACTATAGAGATTGAAAGTACAAAAAACAAGGGTTCTGAGGCTTCAAATCAAGCATGAGCGGGTTCAGAGGAATGGTCTCCATGGGGAGTCATGGCAATTTTGATGAAGACGAGCGTGAGCATGGCAAACACCAGTGCCTGAATGAACCCCACGAAAATTTCCAACCCGAGGAATGGAACGGGCGCAATGTACGGAACCAAAAACCCGACGACGATGAGAAGCACTTCCCCGGCAAAGATGTTTCCAAAAAGACGGAACGTGAAGGAAATGACGCGTGTGAATTCTGCCGTCAGTTCCAGAATACCGATGAACGTCCCGAGTGGATTTCTCCACGGTGGTATGAGAAATTTGGAAGAGTATTCACGAAGCCCCAGCATAAAGAGCCCCAAAAATTGCGTGCAGACAAAGGAAATAGCAGCGATGGCGAGCGTCATATTCACGTCTGCATTCATGGAGCGCAGAAGCGGAACAGCGTGATGACCTTCCTCGGCCGTCACAACAATACTTCCTACCCCCGGTAAAATACCAATCCAGTTTGCAACGGCAATGAAGATGAGGATGGTTGCAACAAGCGGGAAGAGCTTCCGTGTCTGCAAAGGATTCTGAAGAATGGAATCAAAGAAATTGAAAAGCCCTTCCACAATGAGTTCCATAAAAGCCTGAAATCGTCCTGGAATTTGTTTGTATCCCGTTCCCCGAAGAAGAAGACTGATGGCGATGAGAATCAGCATAGCCATCCACGCCATAAGCATGGTGTTTCGGATTTCAAATGAACCAATGTGGGCAATTGTTTCCGAGGCGATGCTGGGAGTTTCCATTCCAACCATAGGTCGACGAATAATGAGTAAAAATGTGAAAAAGTCAATGCTCTAGGAGCCCGGTTTCTGATCTTCTTTGTTGAGCCGTTGGATGGTTCTCCATACTCCCAACGTGGAGATGGCAAGTGCCAAAACAAGCCCAACAAGAAGGCATAAAGGGGATGTTCTCCATACTTTGTCCAGGTACGCACCCGCAAACCCAAAGATCACGGCGGGGATAGCAATGAGGTACCCAAGTTCCCAGGCAAGTTGAAGAGCGATGAAGAAGGGAGTATTTGTTTTGGGTGACGATGATGATGTGTTGTGATCCATCCTACGAACGGAAGCGGGACGTGCCACGGCGGCGAATACTCTTTAAGCGTGCAATTTCGCGATCCAAAATAGCCGTTGCTTCTGTGAAGCCTTCTGTATCTGCACGATCTTTCTCTGCAAGTGCTTTCTCTGCCCGTGTTTTTGCTTCCTCGATGGCAGTTTGTTCAAGCGACTCCGCTCTGTCTGCAATATCGCTCAAAATACGGACATGATTGTGACCAATTTCCACAACTCCCCTGGAAACCGCAAAAAATTGTTCCTCTTTTCCCTGTCGAATAATGATTGCCCCCGGCATGAGCGTACTCACAAGCGGAATGTGATTACCAAGAACGGTAATTTCACCATCCCCAGTGGGGATTGTGATGGAATCCGCCTCACCTCCGAAGGCAGTTTCTTCCGGTGTGATGATATCAATGCGCATAAGAGGAAAAGTTACGCTTTGATTTCTTCCATGCCGCCTTTCATATAGAACGATTGTTCCGGCACGTCATCAAATTGACCTTCCAAAATAGCTTTGAATGCCTTCACGGTCTCTTCACGCTTCACAAATTTTCCGGGAATGCCCGTAAATGTTTCTGCGACGAAGAACGGCTGACTCAGGAAACGTTGAATCTTGCGTGCGCGGCGGACGGTCTGCTTATCTTCCTCAGAAAGTTCCTCCATACCAAGAATCGCAATGATGTCTTGTAGTTCCTTGTAACGTTGGAGCATTTTTTGGACGGATCGTGCCACGTTGTAGTGTTCATCTCCAACAACAGCAGGACTCAAAATAGTTGACGTGGAATCAAGGGGATCCACCGCAGGGTAAATACCAAGTTCGGCCAAGGCACGTGTTAAGACGATGGTGGAATCCAAATGTCCGAAGGTGGTTGCCGGGGCGGGATCCGTAAAGTCGTCTGCGGGAACGTACACAGCTTGTACCGAAGTCACCGATCCTTTCTTGGTAGATGTAATGCGCTCCTGCAATTGACCCATTTCATTCGCAAGTGTTGGTTGGTATCCCACTGCCGATGGAATACGACCGAGAAGGGCGGAGAGTTCCGATCCTGCCTGCGTGAAGCGGAAAATGTTATCAATGAACAGAAGCACGTCGCGGTTCTCTTCATCACGGAAGTATTCCGCCATGGAAAGTCCCGTAAGTGCCACGCGCAAACGTGGTCCCGGTGGTTCGTTCATCTGCCCGAAGACGAGTGCCGTTTTATCCAGCACGCCTGATTCTTTCATTTCGTAGTACAAGTCATTTCCTTCACGACTTCGCTCACCCACTCCTGCGAACACCGAATATCCTCCATGTTCCGTCGCGATGTTTCGGATCAATTCTTTGACGATAACGGTTTTTCCCACTCCAGCTCCACCGAAGAGTCCTACTTTTCCTCCTTTCAGGATAGGACAAAAGAGGTCGATCACTTTAATACCCGTCTCCAGCACTTCTGTTTCTGTGGATTGCTCAGAAAGGGGAGGAGCCTGACGGTGAATGGAATAGGTCTTCTTTGTTTTCACGGCGGGAAGACCGTCAATGGGCTCACCAAGCACGTTGAACATGCGACCCAGCGTTTCCGCTCCCACCGGAGCCTGAATGGGTGATCCTGTGTTGGTGATTTCCATGCCACGCTGAAGACCGTCCGTGGAACCCATCGCAACAGAGCGCACAAGATTTCCATCCAGATGTTGTTGTACTTCAAATGTCAGTGTTTCTTCTCCCAGCTTTGTGGTAAGCGCCGCAAAGAGTGGCGGCATTTCTCCTGAGGGAAAGTGACAGTCCACAACCGCGCCGATGACCTGTGCAATGGTTCCAGCCATAAAGTGCCGCCGATCCTACGTGAAGGAGCATATGAATACAAGACTCTAAGAAGATGGTTTGGAAAAGTGGAGACCGGCATACATTCCGGGATCAGTATGGTTAACCCCCGATTCATTCGCATTTCAAAGAATTCATGAAGAGACAGGGCATTGATTTTTTCATACATTCAATGTATAATAGTAGATTCTTCAAGGAGTAGATATAGATTCAAAAAGAGCCTCTTAGACCCTTGATTTTTCCCCTCTGACTCTGTATAAGCCACCATAACATATGCATATTTCCAATACCCCTTCTTCCTCGCCCGATCGCTCTATCTCTCGCCGCAATGCTCTGTTTCGCATTGGTGCAGGCATTAGTGCAAGCATCACTACAACGGGCAGTTTTGTGCACAATCTTTTCGCCCAACCTCCTATGAATCCCCCTACGGCAGCGCCTGCAACACAAGAAAGCCATGAACATGGCGACATGGAAGAATTGCGCAATGAATTGTGGGCAAAGGAGGAAGAGAAATATCAGAACTTACGTGCTTTGAAAGAAAAAAGTCCTCATCAGGTTTTTTCTGCTGAAGAATTGGAACGCGCTTTCAGTGGAGAAGGCGATATTGTCATTGCCTGTATGGATGAGGGCATTGAGCTTCCAGAAGGTCAATTTAAGGTGGCCATTGCCGGAAGTGGAGTGCTTTGTTCAAAAGAGGATGTTGCTGCTTTTCTCCAAAAGGTGAGGGAGAAATTCCCGGAAAGGAAAATTACGGTCACGTATCACGAGGGATGCGGAGCATGTGCCGCAGCGTGCAAACCTCCCATGCACCCGGAGGAGCTTGGCAAAGAAACCGCTCAAGAGGAAATGAAACAGTTAGGTTTGGAAGGTGAACCTGCACGTATTGGTTTCGATGAGAACAATTTTGTTTGCATGAACAGACCGGAGGTATTGCATCCGGCGCGAGCTATTTATGTTGACTGCGAGGGTACGTTTAATCGAACAGCACTGACAAATATTCCCGCTGGTTTCGATCTCTCTGCAGCATTTTTCCCAAATCTTAAAGAGTTGGTCAGTGAAGTGAGGCTTGCAATCAACATTGCAAAAGGAGAACACGGTATGGGGAAGGAACGCTTTGAAAAGCAAAAACTTCTTATAGCACTTATTGGAAATCCCAACGCAAAGTTCACACAGGAGGTGAAAGAAGCTCTTACGGATGTTCTGAAAGAGAACAAAGGTATTGCAGAACAAATAGAGTTTGTATACGCGTAAAACCGCTTAGCGATACATACTGCCTCGAAAACCGATATCGAGTACGACGTTTCCTTCTTTGGTACGCTGAAAAATGATGCGCACCTTTCCTATTCTGCATCGAAAGAGATCATCTTGCCCGGCAAGGGGCTTTATGTCCAAGTTTTGAAGGTCATTCAGAAGAATCTTTCGAAGAGCATTATCCATGCGTGTGCGCAATTTTGCATTTGCCT
Organism: Patescibacteria group bacterium; assembly: GCA_023263945.1. Classification (GTDB taxonomy): domain Bacteria; phylum Patescibacteriota; class Gracilibacteria; order Peribacterales; family Peribacteraceae; genus JALQTW01. Next base: position 78,513 of record JALQTW010000001.1, read on the forward strand.
TGTCTCGAAACTTGTCGATTTTATCCATGTTCTATTTTGAACGTTTCTTCGCGCGCTTTTTTCTTTCAGAAGCAGCGATTTTCTTGTCTGCTTCCTGGAAATGACGCAGTAGTTCTGCAGGTGCTATACCCATAGGGAAACGAAGTCTTGCTCCTCCATCTTCATACTCTTCATAGACAATATCCATAATAGGGCGCAGAAGGAGCCCTTCGGGCACCTCTATAGCCATATAATGTGTTGTCGCGAATTGATCGCGCCACTTCTTGGGAAGTGTGACAGATCCTTTGCCCCAGAGACTGATAGGTTCAGAAATCATAGAAATATTGGAAATACTAGTATTACTAGTATAGCTGTCTTTTTTACCTTAGGCAAGTACCAGGGCGAAATTGTTTATTGTTTTGCGAAAAGAATGCTTTTATGCTGAACGATAATTCCTCCCCCTCCTTTATGTCCTTTGGAGAAATTCTAGGCAACACATGCAGTCATATTGCATCGCATTTCCTTCTGTATATGGTAGGTCTTTTTTGTTCCATTTTTCTTCTTATGGGCATTGGATATAGCACCAATAACGCGAGTATTTTCCAGCCCATTCTTCAGGAAAAGTTTAAAGACATGGGCACTGTTCAGGAAAATGGAAAAGTTGTCTTTCAAAATCCTTTCTCTCAAACAGGAGCTGTTGAAATGGAACAACGTCTAGGAATGCAGAAGGGGCCAAATGGAAAATTAACGATGACCGTTCCTCTTACAAAGGAATTCGTGCAATCCATTGCAGCAAAGAGTATTCTTTTCCTCTTGGTTATTTTCTTCGTTCATGTTTTTTACATTGTTGTCGCAACCGAGGCTGCTTCTACTGTATCTGGCGCTCTTACGAGAACTGCATTCTCCCTGCTGCCACTTCTTATCGCTTACGCCCTTATTGGCCTCATCATGATGGGAGCGGTGTTAGCGACTGCATTCGTAGCAGCATTCCTTGGAAGATTAATGGGGCCTCTTTCTTTCATTGTCTGGCTGCTTGTAATTGTATTTATTGTTGCAATTGGCCCACGGTTTGCTTTGACCCCCGTTGTCCTCATCAAGGAAAAGTTGGGTATTTTCAAAAGCATTCAAGCAAGTTTTGAACGATCCGCAGAGAATTGGGGAACGATTTTTGGAAATTTGTTCTTTATCGGAATACTTCTTAGCATTGCTTTTCGACTTTGCATTGTCGGTATTCAGTTCGTACCAAACGCTGCATCGCCTACAGTCGCATATGGATTAGCAGGATTTGTCCTGCTGTTAGTAGGAGCCAGAATTCTGCTGCACACGGTCTTCCTGGTAAAACTGGCGGAATATGTCATGGGTTCTTCACCACCTTCTGCGCTACAAGAAGTGCAATATGTCAGTCCTTATTCCGGAGGCGGGAAAATAGGCGTATCACAGGTACCACGCTCTCCCCGTCCTCCTACTTAAGCTCCCTCCTTAATAATTCAATCTCATCTCTCAGATCTGCTGCCTTCTCGAATTCCAGATTCTCTGCTGCAAGTGCCATCTGATTCTCCAGCTCTTCCAGAAGACGTTTCTTTTCGTCTTTCGGCATTTTGGACGCATCGTACTTGCGCACATTTTTGAGCTGCATCTTGGTGTGTTCTTCTGCAATGTCTTTGATCGCTTTGATGATGGTCTTCGGTGTAATGCCGTGCTTCGTATTGTAGTCCTGCTGAATTTTTCTGCGGCGTTCTGTTTCTGCCATGGCCTGTTTCATGGCATCGGTTTCACTATCTGCATACAAAACGACGTGACCGTTAATGTTACGAGCAGCACGACCAATTGTTTGAATGAGCGCATCGCGTGAACGGAGGAAGCCTGGTTTATCGGCATCCAGAATTGCGATGTAGCTCACTTCCGGAAGATCCAGTCCTTCGCGAAGGAGGTTGATACCCACAATGATGTCGATGTCTCCTGTGCGGAGCTGACGAAGAATTTCAATGCGTTCCAATGTTTCAATGTCTGAGTGCAGGTATCGCACCTTCAGTTCCGCATCTTGCAAAAACTTGGTGAGATCTTCCGCGGATTTCTTCGTGAGCGTTGTCAAAAGCGCGCGTTCTCCACTTTTAATGGTCTTCTGAATTTCTTCCAAAATGTGATCAATCTGGTGTTTCTTCGGGTGAATGGTGACAAGAGGATCAATAAGTCCCGTAGGGCGGATAATCTGCTCTGCAAAACGATCTTTCGGTGTGTTGGCATATTCATACTTGCTGGGTGTTGCGGACACATACACTGCCTGATGTACGCGCTCCTCAAATTCTTTGAAGGTAAGAGGACGGTTATCCAAAGCGCTTGGAAGACGAAATCCGTATTCCACCAGCGTACGCTTACGACTCAAATTTCCTTCATGCATTCCTCCAATCTGTGGAATAGAAATATGCGACTCGTCAACAAAGAGAAGGAAATCATCGGGGAAATAATCCAGGAGTGTTTCCGGCGGTTGACCGGGCTCTCGGTTTCCCAGGTACCGCACATAGTTTTCAATACCCGTTGTGTAACCTGTCTCCATGAGCATTTCCAAATCGTAATCTGTTCGCTGACGAATACGCTCCGCTTTTGCAATTTCCCCTGCGTCATAGAGTTCTTTTTCACGAATGGCGAGATCCTTCTTAATCATTTCCACTGCTCCTTCAATTTTTTCTCGCGTCGTTACGTTGTGTGCTGCCGGAAAAATGGTCACGTCATCCAATTCCTTCAAAAGTTCTCCCGTGAAGCTATCCACTTCCTGAATTGTTTCTATTTCATCAAAGGGGAGTTCAATGCGGATGACGGTATCGCCGCTTGGTGGGAAGATTTCTACCGTATCTCCAAGCACATGGAACATTCCTTGTTTGAATTCAATGGAGCTTCGACGGTATTGAATGTCTGTAAGGAGGCGAAGAAGGCGATCGCGCTGGAACGGCTGGCCCCGCTTTAAGTGAATCGCAAGCGCTTCATAATCAGACACGGAACCAAGACCATAAATGCAGGAAACCGATGCGACAATGAGCGTATCGCGGCGTGTGAGAAGGTTATGCGTTGCTGCGTGACGGAATTTTTCAATTTCTTCATTAATGCTCGCGTCCTTTTCAATATACGTATCGGTTGTGGGAAGGTATGCTTCCGGCTGGTAGTAGTCGTAATAGGAAACGAAGTAGCTAATGGCATTCTCCGGAAAGTACGATTGAAATTCAGAACACAACTGTGCGGCTAATGTTTTGTTATGAGCCAGAATGAGTGTTGGTCTATTCATCTTCGCAATAATGTTTGCCATGGTGAAAGTCTTTCCTGTTCCTGTTGCACCAAGCAATGTTTGATGACGCGCACCGGCTTGAAGCCCCTCTTGAAGCTTGGCAATGGCCGTTGGTTGGTCGCCCGTCGGTTTATAGTTGGAAACGAGCTTGAAGGGCTTTTGTTCCATGTAGACAGGGTATTGTAGCGCAACGTAGGAATTCTTCAATGGGAAGAGTGTGGGAGGGGTTTTGTTTTGTGTTTCATCAGCGCGGGCGTTCCGCCCGCGGATTCATACATAATCATCTATTTGCCATATTTCATGTTTTGATGCGGACGACCACCGATAATTTTCTGCGATTTTTACAAGCCCTGCCTTCACAGGATTATTATGAACATAGTTCATCGTCTGGAATATGTTATCTACGATTTGTAAATCGAAACGACTTTGCCAGATACTTCCTTTTTCGAGTTCAAAAGCGAGCCCCGATTTGTAGACACGCATAATTGTTGAGATTTTTGTCGGGGCTATCGGATGCACAACAAAATGACAGTGATCGGGCATGATCACGAATGCATGCAACAAGAAAGGATGGAGTGCTCTCACACGATATAATTGATCGATCGCCTCCTTCGCACACCGATCTTCTGAAAAGATAGGCATACGATTTCGTGTCACGCTTGTTATCAGCATCGTGCAATCTGTCTGACGAGGATGTCGTTGTGTCATTTTGGAATAGTAAATCGGGACCTCGCGGGCGGGAACACCCGCTCTGGTTCAAATGATGGTCTAATAACAAAAAATCCCTGTACTGAAGATTAGGATGTGTATCTGATATCCATTTTCCGCTACCCTATCGCCATGATCGACTTAGAAGATCTCCGAAAACGGCCAAAGATGTACCAAGATGCCGCCGATAAAAAGAACATCATCATCAAGATCGGTGAATTTTTGAAACTGGATGATCTGCGTCGTGAGTTGATCGTATTTGTAGAAGATATGCGGGCGAAGAAAAATTCCGTAAGCAAGAAGATTCCAACCATGAAAGGAGAAGAGAAGGAAATCGCGCTGAAAGAGATGAAAGAGCTTTCCGCAACGCTCAAAGAAAAAGAAGATGCCCTCACAAAGGCCGAAGACAGCTGGAAATTGATGCAACTTCGTCTTCCAACCATTCCACTGGATACAGTTCCAGTAGGGAAAAGCGATGCTGATAATAAGGAAGTACGAAAAGTGGGGGAAATCCGCGATTTTGGATTCCATCCCAAAGATCATGTGACACTTGGGGAGGAGTTGGATCTCTTTGATATTCCTCGCGGCGTGAAATTAGGTGGTTCTCGCAGTTATTTCTTGAAAGGAGATGGTGCGCGTCTCCATAGAGCTATTCTTGCATACACGGCAGACCATCTTGTCAAGAAAGGATGGATCCTTTTCGATCCTCCGCTCATGGTGGAACGAAAGTTTTTGATGGGCTCTGGGTTTTTGCCAGGGGCGGAAGAGCAGATTTACGCTGTAGGAGTGCAAAAGGAAGAGGGCGCCACATTGGAAGATGATGGCCTCTCTCTCATTGGAACATCGGAAGTATCGGTGATGGGGTACCACAGTGATGAAGTGCTGGAAGCAAAGGATCTGCCAAAAAAATACTGCGGGCTTTCCAGTTGTTTTCGTCGTGAAGCGGGGACGTATGGAAAAGATACAAAAGGACTGTATCGGATTCATCAATTTGAAAAAGTGGAGCAGGTGGTGCTGTGTGAAGCGAACATTGATCATGCTCTTTCTCTCTTCGAAGAAATTCGCACGAATGCAGAGGAGATTCTCCAGGCGTTGGAGCTTCCGTACAGAATCATGGATGTCTGCACGGGCGATATGGGGCAAGGCAAGGTGTTCATGCAAGATATTGAAACATGGATGCCCAGCCGCGAAGGCTACGGCGAAACACACAGCTGCTCCTACCTTGGAGACTTCCAGACACGACGTCTGAATATCAAGTATATCGATGCGGAAGGCAACCGTCGCTTCGCGCACTCGCTCAATAACACTTGCATTGCCTCTCCGCGCATTTTGATCCCCATTCTGGAGCTCTATCAAAATAGAGATGGTACGGTAACGGTGCCAGAGGTGTTACGACCGTATATGAATGGAATGAGTGTTATTACGAAGAGATAAGCTACGAGACACGAGCTATGAGTTTCGAGATTTTTTCTCGTGCCTCGTGCCTCGAAACTCGTAACCGCACATGGTAGGCTTCTTCTTATGAAGAGTTCTTTCCTCATCGCCGATGACTCCACAGGAAAACGTGATTTTCTGCATTTTCTTGTAAAAAAAGAGATGCCGGGAGCCAACATCCTGCTCGCAACGACAACGGAGGAGTCGATCAATGTAATCGATGCACATCCCGATATTCAATTTGCCTTTATCGATTACGAAATTCCTCTAAAAAATGGCCCGTTCATCATCAAATATCTAAAAGGAAAAAATCCAAACGCACACATTGCGCTTGTTACCTCCGCCGATTCCGATGACTATCGCGAGAAGGCACAGTTGGCCGGTAGCGAGGCGTTTGTGTGCACATCGAATCATGAAGATCAAGTGCTGCGCGAACTCTCCGATCTTCTATTGCAGTGGCGACGTTCATTGTGAGTAAAGGACCATTGAAAATAACCAGAGCGGCTCTTTGTCGCAAAGTATCTTGCATGTGCCAAGGAAAACCAGAAATAAATTCTGCTATGAGCGTTTCTGCACTCTGGACACGATCAGCCTCCGCAAGCATTCTTCTGATGCGAGAGTCAAAGTCATCATGATCGAAGGATTCCATAAGTGGGGCAGTATCTCACATGCAGAGTAACGCTACAATAACCTCATGAACATCCTCTTTACACGCTTCCCGCTTGAAAGTCGCTTTGGCGGTGCAGAAGTGCAGACACTGAGCCTCATGAAGGGACTTAAAGAGCGCGGGCATGACGTGGAGTTTTTGGGGAATTGTGAAACACTCTTGCGAGAAAGTACGAGTTACGAGGTACGAGTTACGAGACTCGATATTGGGAAACCACCTGTAACAAAATGGAATTCCATTTCTTTTTTATGGAGGAAATCGACCATGAAGAAAAGGTTGATAAATACTCTCGAAGCTCGAAGCTCGAAGCTCGAAGCCATAGTCATGCTTTCCATGACCGAGAAGCTCCTCGTAACCGAAGAACTCGCGAAACGGGGCCATCCTATCTTCTGGATTGAACATGACCGTATTGGCCGCTGGCTCCGTATGAATCCATGGCTTCCACAGTTGCGACGTATGAGCCAGTTTGCAACGATTGTTGTTGTGTCGGAATTGAGCAAGAAGATGTACATAGATCTCGGGTTCGATCCAACGCATATTGTCGTGATTCCAAATGGTATCGATCAAGCGAGATTTCAAGGCACGCCTGCCCACCGAAGCCTTGGCGAAGGCGAGAGGCACGAGGCACGAGAAATTTTTCACTCGAAACTCGTAACTCGTAACTCAAATCTTTTTCATGTAGGAGCTGTCACTCGCCTCACACCTGATAAAGGCGCCGATGTGCTCATCGATGCCGTGAGCGATCTTCCTGAGGTGAACCTCACAACCATCGGAACAGGGCCAGAAGAAGGATTTCTCCGAAAAATTATTCTCGATAGAAATTTATCTGATCGTGTAATACTCATATCGCACGTTGACGATCTTGCTTCTTTCTATTCATCATTAGATGCCTTTGTATTGCCTTCTCGTGATCATGATCCCTTCGGACTTGTGGCAGCTGAAGCGATGAGCATGGGAATCCCGACCATCGTGACAGATCAATGTGGGATCGCTGATTTCTTACGCGACGGAGAGGATGCATTGATTGTGAAGGCAGAGTCCATTTCAGCCCTACAGAAAGCCATTTGTAAGCTACGTGATGATATAACATTACGATCGTGTATCGCAGAGAACGGAATGCACACAGTACGCGAAAAATTCAATGTCAACACAATGGTCTCTCGCTATGAAGCGCTTTTCCAGGCGCATGCAAAATGACATGGTATACTCCGAGCAGTGAAACGAGCGCTTCTCCTCATTGTTCTTCTTTCGCTGTGTGTGTTCTTTAGCTTTCATGAGCAAGAGAATACAAAAATTATCAGATTTAATGATCCTCTTGATGCCATTAGTGTGGGATCTATTTCTGATGACATTGATTTACGAGTCAGTGCCTTTATTGATGGAACATGGACAACGCCAACATCCTTCGCATTGGAAAATGAACAGGATCCTGGCCTGCATGAGTCCAATCTCATCATGTTCCCAAAGAAAACAAGAAAAATCCGGTTTGAAGGAAAGACAAAAAATTATGCCGTGCATCCTATTCGCATTGGCACTGAGCCCGTCCACTACGAAACCGCCGCACGTAGTTCTGTTGGAACACCAAAGATCCTCAAGCGCAATGAATGGGGGGCAGATGATTCCTATTTATTCGCAGGAACCACAAGCCAGCATTCCAGTATTGATACACAGGGTCAGGTAAACGAAACCGCAACAGGTCCTGTCTCTCAAAGAATTTCCGACTGCGAAGAAGCACAGAAAAAATATCCACAGGAATTCAAAGCACAGACCACTATTTCTAGCAAAGACGGCAAAGTGTATCGCTGGCCTCTTCAATATAGTAAAGATATCAAATTCCTTGTGGTTCACCACACCGCTATTGCAAATGGTGATGGGAGAAGTGGTGCAGAACGCATGCGTGCGCTCTACAGTTATCATGCAAATAACAAGGGATGGGGAGATATTGGATATCATTACGTAATTGATGACACAGGACAGATTTTTGAAGGGAAAGCTGGAGGAAAATATGTGGTAGGGGGGCACGCCTATTGCAATAATCTTGGCACCATTGGCGTTGCGCTCATGGGAAATTTCGATACGCAAGAACCCACACAAGAGCAGTTGAAAGCACTCCAATGGCTCCTTGCTGATGTGGGCGATATCTACGGTATCGATCCAGCTCGCGCAGTGACGTTCCATGGCGAGCGCTTTCAATCTCCCATTGTGGGGCACAGAGATTTGCTTTCGACCGATTGCCCCGGGTACTACGTCTTTGGTTCGCTCGATCAAATTCGAAATCATGTGATCAGTGGAGATACATCAGCAACGGTGAAGCTACCCGATCCACCGCGTTCCTCCTCGTCACGAACGCGCGTGATTATAAAAGAGCCTCCCGCAACACCAGGACTGACCGTTGCAGGTTCGTTAGATCTCTCTAGTAATCCTCTCGGGAAACAGCGCATCACGCTTCATTACACAATTCCATCGGAGGGGCTGCCCGCCCGTGGAAAAGTCGCAACTGTTTCCCGGTCTGATAATCGTATTGGTATCTGGCACGAATTTGGGGGAGAGCCACAGCGTGTCACATCCGGTCTGATTCTTGGAAAGAAATTGAATGGCGGAACAACCATTTCCATTCCACTTCTCATTCAGGCTCCTGAAACCGAGGGAACATATCGATTCGACGTAGGAACATACCGCTTCATGCTAACCGTTCGCGGACGACGTGCACGAACGACCATTCTCTCTTCATCATCCTCTTCCAGATCATCCGTTCGCTCTGTTTCTTCTTCCATTTCCTCACGATCTTCTTCAGCCGTTTCATCTCCTCGAACTCAGAGCTCCACGATTCGCATCAAACTTGCCTTTGCGGGAAGCAATCCTTCGTTAGTCCTTAGCGGAAAAAGGACTGGCATTACAAGAGATGGCTCTTCATGCAGCGTTGCACTTCCATCTCCTATGAAAGGGGCAGTTCTTCGCTTCTCGGAAGAAGAATTTGGAACCGTCGGCGTTTCCAATGGAACAGAAACCCGAACGTATCATGGCACGGTTGAGTGTCGCATCATCGATGGATCTATCGTGCTCATCAATGAGCTGCATCTGGATGACTACATGGAAGGAGTGGCTGAGGAACCGGACACCGAACCGTATGAAAAGCAGCGTGCATTCGCAATTGCCGCACGGACATACGCACTCTTTTACATCCAAGCGACGGGTTCGAACCGTAAATTCCCAAATCTCCCCTACGATGGGTCCGATGACCCCGCCATCTTCCAACTCTATAAGGGAATAGAATATGCGCGAAAGCATCCTCACTGGATACAAGCTGTTCATTCAACGCAGAATCAGGTCCTCATGAAGAACAACACTGTCATCAAGCCGCCCTATTTCTCCAGTGACGATGGTCGCACGCGAACTCCCGCAGAAGCAGGTTGGAAAACATTCCCTTTTGCAGAGATCTTCACATCAAAGCCCGATCCTTGGTGCAATGGCATGACACTCCGTGGTCATGGCGTTGGTATGTCCGGCTGTGGCGCAGAGGGACAAGCAAACGAAGGAAAAACGGGGGAGGAGATTCTGAAGTATTATTATCCGGGGACAGAATTACAATTCCTGTAATACTTCGTCTGCATAAGGGATTCCCGTGAAAGCTTTTTTTATTTCTGCTTTCTCTTCTTGAGTTGCATAAGAAAATATCGTTAAAAAATTTCTACGTAAGCCGTCTTTAATGGTAGCAACTGCATTAGGTCTGCCATTCATAAGAGCGACTACTTCTTGTAGGATTACGGCAATATTAATATGCACCAATCCGCCAATTGTATGCTTCTCCCCAACTGCCCTTACTACAGCACAAGCCCTCTCTAATGCCGTTGGCCTGTAGGAATAATCTGGTGTTGGCGCCTTTGTTACAGGTTTTATATATACTTGATGTCCTTGTTGATCGACTGCATCAAAGGGAATTTGCCCCTGTGTTGGGCCGATGATTCCGCCTCGCTTTGCCATTGAATGTATCCTTTCAATCTCTCTTAAAAATGTCAATGGCATCAAGCGGAGCTTAGCTTATTGCTGTTTGCTCCATTGTGGTACCAATGATCTGGTTGCGAATAGGCGCACTGACATTTCCTATTGCTCGCTCCTCTCTTGCGAGGTGCTCCCTCGCTGAATCTTCTACTGCTGCCAATGCCCGAAGAGCATCCATGCGAAATGAGTACGATTGGTCATAAGCGAAGTGTCTGAGTGTTTCGAGTGCTGGCACTCGAAGAAGAGGGTCTCCAACCATTTTTGCCAACAAGGGAAAACTCTTTGGGAAAGGGAGTTCTCTCATTCTGCCTTCAATATGTTTGAGTGTTGATGCGCCCGTAAGACCACCAAGAAAATGTGGGTTTATATTGTTTTCTGTTAGGAATGCTAAAGATGACTGTAAATTTGGATGTATCTCGCCTATTTCTACAGTGGAAACTTTTTGTACTTCTACCATAAGAGGGGTTGGAAAGAAGTAAATTGGAACAATCATCCTACCGCTTTCATAAGTGCGTCAAGGCGATCGCACTTTTCCCAGACTACATTCAAATCTTCTCTTCCCATATGCCCATAGGCAGCAACTTGCTTATATTGAGGCTTTAGAAGGTCCAGATCCTTAATGATAGCCGCGGGACGAAGATCGAACGTCTTTGTAATCGCCTCCTCCAGTTTTCGGTCAGAAACCTTTCCAGTGCCGAACGTTTGCACGAGAATGGAAACAGGTTCTGCAACGCCAATGGCATAGGCTATCTGCACTTCGCACTTCTTTGCGAGACCTGCTTTCACAACATGTTTTGCAACCCATCTGGCTGCATAGGCTGCAGAGCGGTCCACTTTTGATGGATCTTTCCCGGAGAACGCACCTCCACCATGACGGGAATACCCGCCGTACGTATCCACAATGATCTTACGACCCGTAAGCCCACAGTCTCCTGGAGGGCCACCAATCACAAAGCGCCCAGTCGGATTGATGTGATAAATAGTGTGATCGTCCAAATACTGTCCACAAATAGGTTCAATAACGTGTTTTTTAACATCGCTGCAAATCTGTTCGTACGAAACATGATCCGCGTGCTGCGTAGAGATGACAACCGTGTGGACACGTTGCGGTGTGCCGTCATCATTGTATTCAATTGTCACCTGGCTCTTTCCATCAGGACGAAGATAGTCGACCACTTTCTTTTTACGAACTTCAGCAAGCTTGCGCGTAAGTTTGTGCGCAAGGGAAATGGGGAGCGGCATCAGCTCGGGCGTTTCGTCACATGCAAAGCCGAACATAAGTCCCTGGTCACCGGCTCCTTGTTCTGTATGCAAGCCCGTTCCTTCGTCTACGCCTTGAGCAATATCTGCACTCTGTTCCCCTACTGTCACAATCACGGCGCAGGCTTTGTGATCGAACCCGTAGATTCCATCGTCGTATCCAATATCTCGAATTGTTTCACGAGCAATATCGGCAATATCGATGTAACTATCGGTACGAATTTCTCCTGCCACCATCACAAGACCGGTCGTTGCAAGACATTCACATGCAACGTGCGCGGTTGGATCTTGGCGCAGTGCATCATCTAAGATGGCATCACTGATCTGATCACAGATTTTATCGGGATGACCTTCGGTGACGGACTCGGATGTAAACAGGTAAGACATAGAGAAGTGGATAGTGGATAGTGGATAGTGGATAGTAGTTAGTAGGCAGCACACAAAGAGAAAGACTCTTTCGCGGGAAGAGTTCGATGTAATGTATCTCTCCCCGTGTGGGGCTGGAGTTCCCACCGTTTCCGTGCAAGGAAGGTTGGGGAGCGCTTCGTAGGGCCAGTTCCCTCTGCGCTGCTCTGGATAAGCGGTGATGTACCTTTATAGTACACGACTGGGGGCGTCATCTTCAAGGCTCCTTGCTATCTCCTCGGCTCCTTCGTCCCGAAGATTCGTAGCTGCCCTTCTGCGACAATTATCGCATGCAGCAGAAATGCCCTGCTGGACAGAGCTACAGGCTTCTGAAGAGTTATTTTCTTGTCTACAAGCATCCTGAACTGCATAGAGCTTTCTTTGGGAGGGAGTCATGACATAGGGATTTGATGTATGCATTTGTGATAATCGTTGTTCGAGAGGCTGCATTGAACGTATGAAATTCCTGTTGTCAGGAAAAATCAAGTAAATTTTGACGGTATCGTTCTTAGAAAGAAGTTATGCCCAGTATGACGAAGAAATTTTTCAAACCCATGTTGATCTAGGGTTATCGTTGCCGTATTGATGAGCGGATGAAACTGAAACTGCCCGATGTTCCATGCATCTACATCCACAATGACTTCAATGCGATGCGTTGAATCAAAAATAAGTCCAAATGGTGTCACAGATCCTGGTGTGACATGTAAAAGTTCCATCATCAATTCTGCGGAGGAAAATTCTAATGGCTTCGATTCAAGAAGTTTCGCAAATTTCTTCATATCGACCTTTTTATCGTGCATCACAATGGCAAGAATGACGCGGTCACCATTCCTTTCTTTCATGAGGAGCTGTTTCGTGAGTGCTCCTGGGATATCTACTTTTAATTTCGATGATTCTGTCGTTGTAAAGACGGCCTCATGTTCAAATAACCGAAAGGGGATGGTGAGCTTTCTGAGGAGCATTACAATATCCGCAGGATTCATAATGTCATGATACAATAATTTGCTATGGACACAGGAAATCCGTATCAATCACCGGGCACCTTTTTCCCGCTTGAAAAATCACAGAAAAAAACAGAGCAGGAATATTGGAGTGAAGCAGTGTCCCTTATTTTTGGGATTCGCTGCAGATCGGAAGAGGACGCAAATCTTCTCTGCACACAAGAGTTGGATACGAGGGTAAAACGTTTTGATCGAGCGGGGGATATAGCTTTGAGTTACGCCCTAAACCGGCTCTTTATTGGTGTTATATGCAATACACGTAAATCCCTCATAAATGAGCTTTTCTGGATGAATGAGGGAAGATATGACATCACGAGGCCTCCTCTTCTGCGCCTCCATTCAGATTTGCACCTTCATATGGGAAACCGAGGGCAAGCACAACAAAAGTATCGCGAGGCACTGCGGCAGGCGCTCTTAGCAGGAACTGCTTTGTGGGAATAAAGAAATAAAGTCAAAAAATATCCCTATTACTCTATTATTCTCTTACTCTATTATTCTCTCATGTTGCATGTCGATAAAAACTTCTCCTTCATTCTGTTTGGCGCCTCTGGGCACCTTGCAAAAATCAAGATTTTCCCTGCCCTCTATCTGCTTGCGCTCAAGAAGAGACTTCCTGAGAAATATTCGATTATAGGTTTTGCGCGAACGGACATGACCGATACTGCATTTCGGACACAATTTGAAAGTGCTGTCCGCGCAGACATGGGAGGAGAAGTGAATGAATCTGTTTTGCAGGAACTTCTTTCTCACGTGACGTATCACACGGGTGACTATACAAAAGTGGAGGATTTCAAGAGCCTTGCAAAGAAACTAACTGCACAGGAAAAAAGCTGGAAAGATCCTGTACGTGTGACATATCTCTCCATCCCACCCTCTGTATTCGCTCCTGTGCTAAGGAATCTTTGTGAAGGAGGCATCCATGATCACAAGCACAAAGGCAGAGATTTCCGGTGCATTGTGGAGAAGCCGGTGGGACATGATAGTGCGAGTTTTCAGCAAGTACGTGCCGCGCTTTATTCGTGTTTCCAGCGGGAAGAGGTCTATTTGCTCGATCACTATGTAGGAAAAGAGGCGATCCGCAATATTTTCTATCTTCGTTTTGCAAATCCTGTCATTGAACGACTTCTCAAAAACACAATCGTAAAGCATGTGCAGATTGCGGCACTCGAGCATGCAGGAATTGAAGGTCGTGCAGGATATTTTGATCAGGTGGGAACACTCCGTGACATGTTTCAGAGTCATCTTTTGGAAATGACAGCGCTTCTGACGATGCGCCTTCTGGAAGATGATGCTTCTATGAAGGCGTCTCGTTTGGATGCCCTTCGAAAACTCTATTTACCTCCTGCAAGTGACCTTTCAGAGATTGTCATGCAAGGACAGTATCAAAAAGGCACCATTGGAAAGGAATCTGTGAAAGGGTATTTGGAAGAAGCGGATATTCAAAAGGGGTCTAAAACGCCAACATACGCCGCCATGAAAATTATGAGTCGAAGTTCCCGTTGGGCAGGGGTACCTATTTATTTGCGATCTGGAAAACGGCTCAAGAAGAAAGAAACACGCATCTCGATTGAATTCCATGACTCCACAGCCCTTGGAAAAGATATTTCTCGAAACCGCCTCGACATCATTGCGCAGGGAGAAGCAGGCATGAAGCTCTTTTTACAGACAAAAATTGGGGGTAGTGAGCCCGCATTTCGTCCTCTCATTATGGAAGATCCACTTGTCTGCATGGGGGACTGCTTTGTGGAACACAGCTTGCTTCTCCTGGAGGCAATTAACGGAAACCAAACATGGTTTTTGGATCCTGAAGAAGTGCAAACATGCTGGAATCTTATCGATCCTCTCCAGAATTATCTTTCAAAAGATGCAACGCCGCTTCACCTCTACAAGGCAGGGACAATCGGCCCTGAAAAGGCGCAGGAATTTATCCGTCGCGATGGTCATGAATGGTTTGAATGATATATGATGTATCTATGTCGAAAGGATCTATTGTACAAGCAGCATCACTGCAGGAATTACAGGAAAAAAGTATTGAGATGATTCTTGGTTGGATGAAAGAAGCATGTGAAAAGCGTGGTGTATGCACTCTTGGGCTTTCCGGAGGTTCTGCTGCACGCACACTGTATGCCGCACTGGGGGCACGAGAAGACCTTCCATGGGACAACGTGAAGGTTTTTCTTGTGGATGAGCGCTACGTGCCCGCAGACCATGAAGAAAGTAATCAAAAGCTGGTGTGGGAGACGCTCCTTCGCACGCACGTACCTCCCGCAGAGCATCTTTGCTTTCCTCCGACATCACTTCCCATTGATGATTGTGTTCAGGAATATGAAAAAGATCTGGCAATACTTCTCAACGGGAAGTCTCCAGACATTGTGATCCTCGGCATGGGGGAAGACGGGCACACGGCATCTCTTTTCCCAGGCGATGAAACATCGATAAAGGAAAAACAAGCATCGGTACTCCATACAACCACCGATCATTTTGCCATTCATGATCGCATCACGATTTCACTATCACTTCTGAGCACAACAAATCACCGGATTTTTCTTCTTGTTGGTGGCAAAAAGAAGGCGGTCTTTGATGACATGCGAAAAGCTGCCAAGGACATTGTTCGCTGGCCAACAAAAGCGTTGGATGATGAGAAAACGGTCTGGATTTTTGGATAATTATTCAGCTTTTACTTTCGACGCCTTTTTCTTCTCAAGCTTCTTGATCTGTTCTGTGAGATCATGAAGCCATTTCTCTTCGGTTCCCTTGATAATACTGTCTGCGTTGATACGCAGTGTATTCCCACTAATACGCCACTGTGAATTGACGGAAAGAAGTTGCATAATTTCCTTTGCACTCACACGTGCTGCCAGCGTCATCACGATTTCTCGCTGCGTTTTACTGTGATCTTCCATTTTAATGCGCATGACACCACCTTCACGACAGGCAATTTTAAGACGAAGGATGGCAAAGAGATTTTTTACCTGACGTGGAAGCTCACCATATTCCTCCAGAAGGTCCTGTTCGAACTCGTGGAGGATGATAAGATTCTCACTTCCTGCCAATTTTTGATACACATTGATCTTTTCCTGTTCATCCGGAATGAAGAACGGCGGAATGAATGCTTCTACAGGAAGAAGAATTTCTGTTGTAAATGATTCATCAAGATCTGCCTTCTCGCCAGACTTCAAATTCTCAACAGCTTGCTTGAGCATACGGAGAAAGTGGCTGACACCGACTGTTTGCATGTTGCCAGACTGGCTTGCGCCAAGAATTTCACCTGCACCACGAATTTCTAGGTCTCGCATAGCAATCTGAAAGCCTGATCCTAATTCACTCGCCTCCACAATCGCCCGAAGGCGCTTCTTGGCATCATCCTTGAGTCTCTGAGAGTGATACAGGAAGTAGGAATATGCCTGCACCTTTCCACGACCCACACGTCCACGAAGCTGATAGAGCTGGGAAAGCCCGAATTTCTCCGCTTCATTCACAATGAGCGTGTTTGCACGGGGGAGATCGATCCCATTTTCAATAATCGTGGAGCTGACCAGCACCTGATACTTGCCCTCTTTAAACTCCGCGATGCGTTGCTCCAACAATTCTGGTTTTAATTGTCCGTGTGTGACCACAAAAGATGCCTCTGGCACAAGAGCCCGAAGTTTCATGGCAAACGCTTCAATAGTTTCCACACGATTATGAAGAACGTAGACTTGCCCCTTTCTCTCCAGCTCAAAACGAATGGCCTGCCGGACAAGCGCATCGGAATATTTACGCACTTCCGTAATGATAGGAAGGCGTCCTGGAGGTGGAGTCGTGATTGTTGTGATATCGCGCAGTTTATGGAGACCAAGATTCAACGTGCGAGGGATTGGTGTTGCCGTCATTGTTAAAATATCCACCGAGGCACGAAGAGATTTCATTTTTTCTTTCTGTTTTACACCAAAGCGCTGTTCTTCGTCGATGATGACGAGACCGAGGTTTAAAAATTGAACATCGTCCTGAAGAAGTCGATGGGTTCCAACAATGATATCGATATCTCCCTTCCGCAATTTCTCTAAAATTACTTTTTGCTCAGACGCCGTACGGAAACGAGAGATCATTTCAATGCGAATAGGAAAGCCTTTCATGCGTTCCAACATGCTTTGGTAGTGCTGATTCGTCAAAATAGTAATGGGGCTCACAAACGCCACTTGCTTGCCGTCTTGCACAGCCTTAAATGCTGCACGCATGGCCACTTCGGTCTTTCCAAAGCCCACATCTCCACACACCAGGCGATCCATAGGATGCCCGCTTTCCATATCCTGCTTAATATCCTGAATAGCACGAATCTGCCCGGGGGTTTCCTGGTACGGAAATGCCTCCTCAAACTTTTGAATTGTGGTTGTGTCTTCCGAATATGTAAATCCATGTGCTTTCGCACGCTTTGCATAGATGTCCAAAAGCTCTTTTGCAATCCGTTCTGCTTCTTCGGAGACTTTCTTCGTCACTTTCTTCCACTCAGCCGAGCCAAGGCGTGTCAGTTTTGGTTCTTGTCCTTCTTCGTAGACAAATTTACTCAATTTATCTGCCTGATCCACCGGAACGAAGAGTTTATCGTTATCGGCATAACTGATTTCCAGGTACTCGCGCGCTAAATCATCCACTATTTTCTGTGTCATTCCTTCAAATCGCCCAATTCCATGCTCCATATGGACAACATAGTCGCCCGCCTGGAGAGAGAGAATGAAATCGAGTGCCAGACGCTGCACAGAACGTTGTTTTGTTTCTTTTCGAAGAGAAAAAATTTCACGATCTGTGAGGAGGGCACATTTGAGATCGGGATTTTGAATAGAGTGAGGCAGAAGTTCGTCTTCTTTGGACTCCACAATGGTCATGGCTCCTGCACAACTCTCATCGTCTCTCAAAAAGGAGATCGATTCTTCCTTCAGAATGCCTGCAAGTTCATCTGCACGCTTGGTGACAACAACAAGTCTCCATTCCTGACTTAATTTATCCCGTACATCGTTCAAAAAGTCCGGAAGTGTGTAGAACTTCAGAACCGAGAGATAGCGAAGGTGCACATGTTCTTCGGATGTCTCCGGAAATGCTGTAAAAAGAAGTTCATCATTGTCACTCTGCCCAAAGAGAGGATCTTGATCATCAAAAATCATGAGGGAATCCGCTGGTAATTGGTCTTTCAGCGGACACATCTGCTCCCAGTTGAGAGGGTAGATCACAACATCGCCGTGAAAGGGCTTTGCTTTTGTATGATCGTCTTCATCGACAATTTGAATTTTCTCTAGGATATCAAACGAGAAGAGGAGCTTGAGAGGATGTGGTGCAGTGAGTGGAAAGATATCAAGTGTGTCTCCTGTTCTTCGGTATGTTCCACGTTCTAGTGTTGTATCGGGGCTGTGTTCGTATCCTCGTTCAATAAGGTCTGTAAAAAATTGGTTGAAATCGATCTTTTCACCCTGTTGTAAATGAAGGGCTTTTTCCTGCATATCCGAAAAAAGTGGAAAATCCTGCTCCCACTCGGTGGACGTGAGCACGGCAACATCTTTTCCTTCAAACATATGCACCATGAAGCGCAGCTGCTCCATAGTCATGCCTTCCTGCGGCAATTCTATGCGATACGGCAGTGCTCCGAAAAAATGAAACCAGTGCAAGAGCCCTTCACAATGCGACTCATCTTCTGTTACCACAATGGCAGATCGAGGCGCATGATTCAGGATCGAGACTGCAAGAAGTGCTTTTGCTGTTTCATTGGATGCACCCGAAATCACCAAGCGATGTTTATCTTGGAGAAGGGCGGCCAATTCTTCATGTGCGGAACCTAAAAAGAGAGATGGTTTCATCGTCTGTTTTCAAGAGAGAGCCGCCTCTCCACAGAAAATGGAGAGGTGACTTCTGACTACGTGAACATATTATGCATTATTCTCCAGACATGCGCAATGGCATGATAAGGTGCAGGGATTCGGGGTGAGAAGCAGTTTTAAAGACCGCAGGATGTTGTTTGTCAGACAGTTCTACAGTCAATGAATCGCTTTCTGTATGGGAGAGGTAATCCAAGATGTAACTGGAGCTGAGTGCAATCTTGTTGTTCTCTCCTTGTTTCTCAATAGCAATTGTTGATTCGTCTTTTCCAAGTTGCGTTTCCTGTGTCGTAAGTTTAAGAGAATCTCCTTCCACAGAAAATGTAATATTATTATTCGTCTCTTTTGCAAAGTAGTGCATGCGTTTGATGGCCGTGAAGAGGTCGTGCGTGGGAATGGTAATGGTTGTTGATTTCTCCTTTGGAAGAATCTGTGTGTAGTTTGGAAATTTTCCATCAATAAGACGGCTTAGGAGTTGGGTAGAACCCGAATGGACTTCAATCTGCTGGCTCCCCAAATGGACTTCAATAGTTCCCTGACCTTTTGTCTTCTTTTCTTTCTTTTCACCTTTTTTAGGGGATGGCTCTTCATCCTGAGGCTTTCCGCCAATAATGACACGCAGTTCCTCCAAAACTTTTGCGGGGATAATGCAACTAATGTCTCCAGACATACCACTCACTGCAAGTTTATATTCGGAAAGCCGGTAACTGTCTGTTCCCACCAAGACCAAACTACCTTTCTCTGTGTGTACATAAACACCAGAAAGGACAGGGCGAGATGTTGTTTTAGCGCAGGAAAACGTTACGGCGTTAAGAGCTTCAAGAAGTGGGTCGATAGGGAGGTTGAAGGTGATTTGCTTCTCGATAGGGGTAATAACGGGGTACTCACTTACAGCCTCGCCAGCAATTATTGCTTTTGCCCGCTTTGATTTTAATTTAAGTTGCGTTCCTTCTGCTGTCTCTAAGAGAATTTCCGGATCTTCATTAAATTGCACAAAGTTTAAAATAGCTTTGATGGGAATGGTGACACCCCCCTCATTTTCAATATTTGCATCGATGGTTGTGATAATAGAAAGTTCTAGATTTGTTCCACTGAGCGTGCACCTCTTTCCTTCTGCATGAAGAAGAACATTTCCTAGAATGGGGAGTGTCTGTTGTTTGCTGATTGCCCGGCTCACTAAATTCAAGCCAGTTAAGAGGTCGCTCGTTTTGCAGGAAAATTTCATGTCCGTATTGAAGCGGTGTGTTGCATGAGAAGCAAGGATTTTCCCAGATTCACTTGCGTTGCTTTTAATAATATTTTTTCTATTTTTATTATATTCATCATCATCAGGACCCTTTTAAAAAAGTTTTTTCTATGGACTAATCATGCAGGAACAATGTGGAAGACTGAAAAGAAGCGTGATTTCATGGCATTAGAAAGCCAAGAGAGATTTTCTTGTGCACATTTTTGGTGTTGAGACGATGTGGAAAACTCGTGGATATCTTGAAAAAGTGTGGTATAGCAAGCCATTCTTAGTTTTTGGCTTATAAAAGCCATCACTGTGGAAGAATCGGGAAGAAATCAGGGTGAGAACAAGAAGTGCTCCTCCTTCTTTCCACAGGGTGTGTGGAAAAGATGGACTTTCTAAAGCCCCGACTTTTTGCGGAATTTTTGCCGCTCCACCGGGTGTGGCGCTTTTTTGGTGTTCTGTTTAATGATGAGCGATGCATGTTCCGATTTCACGAAAGAATTCTCTGGAATGTCTTGCGTGATGTATGCGGATGACCCAATAAACGAGTTCGCTCCAATCTTCATGCCTGGTGCAATGCTCACATGAATGCCAATGCGCGTATTACTTCCAATAGCACTACCAAACTTCGTAAGCCCCGTTGCCATTCCACCGTTTCCTATAAGGGAGGAAATCTCTTCTTCATCAAGCCGTAGGTTTGCGGTGACAGACCCTGCACCAAATGCGACATTGTCTCCAATAACAGAATCACCAAGGTAACTGGAATGTGTCCAGATGTGATCACCCAGGCTCGAACGAACGACCTCTGTGTTGTATCCCATCACGCAATGTGCACCAATGGAGCTGTGTCGTACAAGTGTGTTGTTTCCAATAATCGTATGAGGACCAATAGAGCAAGGGCCTATAATTGTTGCATGAGGGAGCACTCGCACACCTTCTGCGAGAACAACATTCCCTTCAATCACTGCAGATCGATGGATCTTTGCCGTCTTATGGAAAGAGGGCTTTTTGATTTCCTTCAACAATCTTTCTGTAAGTGAGAGGAGATGCCACGGGTATTTCACGGGGTTCCAAGAGCCCTCATAGCTTATAGGGACATAGCGATGAGTCGCGAAAAGTTTTGTGAGTGCCTGCTCGTACCCATCATCATGGTTGGAGGTCATTGTTTGGAGAATGCGAAGGAGCTCATCGGGGTTTCGATGCAAATGGGCAACAATATTGATCAGCTTGCTCGGCTCTTTCCCTTTTCCAGGCTTTTCGATAATTGCCTGAATGCGCCCCCCCGATGATTTGATGTATCCACCGGGGAAATAGTCATGCACTTTCTTTGCAAGAATTGCGCCATCGTTTTTGGCATCATTCATCGCTTTCAAAAGATCTTTATAAGCAGATGTATCAATCACATCATTCGCTCCAACTATGAGAATAGGTTTTCCTTTGAACTTTGGAAGAGCGGACACCACGGCGCCTTGCATTCCCTGATCAAGATCTTTTTGTTCGATGGTGTGCAAAGATGGGAATCGTTTTTTGATGTCATTTAGATTGTGCTTTCCACCCACGACGATAATTTCCGAAAGTCCTGCCTTTTTTAGGCGATCGATCTGATGTTCCAGAATCGTCTTTCCCGAAATGGACCACAGTGATTTTTCGGTCAATGGCCAAAACCGCCTGGAACGGCCTGCAATGAGCAGAAGAACGACGGGTTTCATGGGGAACAGCTTATAGGTTTTCCGCCCGGATGAACATCCGTTCGGATGGGTAGGTGGTAGGTTCTAGGTGAAAACACTGTTTTTGGGACCTCAGAGTACCTCTCTACTCCCAAACAATTTCGATGGTTCCATCCAGATCCGTCCGTTTATAGGGAATGCCTAATCGATCGAGCCGATCTAACACGCTTTGCTTTGGATGATGGAAGAGATTTCCTTCTCCAACAGAAATAATGGCAAGATCAGGATCCACCGCTTGCAGAAATTTTTCTGAAGACGATGTATCACTTCCGTGATGACCAACTTTCAGGATGTCTGCCTTCAGATTGATATGCGATGCCAAGAGTGCTTGCTCAACAGGGAGTTCATCATCACCGGTAAAGAGGGCGGTGTGTCCGCGATAGTGAAGTTTGAGAGTAACCGATGCATTATTTTCATTGGTCACATTCTTTCCGTACCAACTTTTTGGTGGCCACAGAATATCCAGAGAAATTCCTTCGCCAAGATTCAGTGATGTTCCAGGTTCTGCAAGCATTGACTTTGGCTTTCCATCAGCGAGATCACGAAGAATTGCTTTATAGCGTCCATTTGAGGCATTTGTTCCAGCAAGGAGGAATGTATCAACGTCGTATCGATTTAAAACTGCAGGGAAACTTGCGAGATGATCGAGATGAGGATGTGTGAGGATGAGAAGATCGAGTGATCGATCGAAATACGACATACGATCCCCGATTTGCTCGAGCGTCGAGAGATCTGGACCACCATCAATCATGATCTGTTTTCCTTTTGGCGTAACGATGAGCGCGCTGTCACCCTGGCCAATATCCAGAAAGAAGAGATGCAGTTTACCGTCCGGTATGTGGCTCCAAACATGAATGATGAGCAGAAGTCCAAAAAGAATTCCGAATCCAGTCCATGTTCGCACAGTGGAAGAGTTTTTTGGCATAGCAGGAAATCCTATCGGACCTCTTATCAAAATACCCATGCGAAAACTCTCCGATGGTGCTCTAATCACTTATGCGATGAGCTTCTTTTTCATGAGCCTGCGCCCTGCAAGAGCACCTGATACAAGTGCAACTCCCAAAAGCCCCACTCCTGTGTGGGGAAGAGGCGAGGCGGGAAGCTGTATAACCTGAATGGACCCCTGAGAGATGTTTCCAGCCCGATCTTTCGTCTGTACGCGAATGCCAAATGGTCCTGGCGTGATCTTGGAATACGAAACACTCGTCACATCGGCAGACATAGACGTAACAGGGGAGGAAATGACACCGTCACGAGAAATAGAGACAAGATACTCTGTGAGGTCACGTCCACTATTGAGACTTGGTGTCCATGAAACCTGAATATCGTACGTGCCATCCTTCGCCTTCACGGGAGAAATTTGAATTGTTGGAACATCTTCCGGGGGCGTTGTATCGCGTGGCTGCTCTGGCATAACAGGCTGTGTGTTCTGCCCCATAAACATAACAGGCTGAGGACTTGGCTGATACACCATACCAGCAGCACTTTGCAGGGAACCACTAATAGAAATAACGGCGTATGTCCGGCCGTTCGTCTGAGGATCGGTTGTGAGCATGACGGTGTTTCCCTGAATAACACCCGCCTGCACATTGAGGCGTGCTCCGGAACCATCCACAAGAACAATCTCTGCCGGAAGCATGACAGACTGCTCATTCAGCAGTTGAGAGAAGACAAGTGTGACACCTGTTGACGACGTACTGACAGCTTGTGTGAGGAAGAGTGGGAGAGCCGGAGGAGTTTCAGAAGGAACAATGGAAGAAGCGGATGATTCCGTAGATGACGTAGCAGAGGACATAGTGACAGGAACATGCACACTCGTTTCCTCCACAAATGCCTCGCTCTCTGTGCTGGCAGCATTCACAGCAAGAACAGAGAAGTAGAGCGTCTGTCCTGTGTAAGGAGGTTTTGCAAATGTGTAGGTCGCTTCGGAGCCCGTTGTTTGCTCAAAATCATCGTAATCACCTCCGTTCTGGAGAATGGAAACACGACTGAAGTACACGCGATACGAAGCCGCATCACTCACGGCATTCCAGGAGACCGTGAGCGTCCCATCATTGTATGTTGCCTGTATGCCCGAGACGTTTGGCGGCGGATTCGGGCTCTGCGCGAGCGCGACGGAACCCACGGAACTTAAGAAAATAAGGACAAGAGCGATGGTTATTTTTGTGTTCATTTCTTAACATTATAGCAGAAATAGGCGGATTTTACAATAACCCCTTCTAACCCCTTCTAACCCCTTCTAATCCTCAAATAAGGCAGCTTTGACCATGATTGATCATCAGTGTTGAATTCTCTTCAGCAAATACAGATCTTGGTACGGATGGTTCGGCTGCCCTCCCTGAGAAAAATCAACAACAACAAAATCCTTTTGAAGCATATCTTCGAAGTATTGTCGGCTATGAAATGTGCCGAAATGATTGGAGCCGGGAGCATCAAGCGCATGCTCAACATATCCTTGTTCCTCAAACATGCGCCGCTCGTTGGACGATAATTTTGGCAGTAAATGATTGCCATGCAATGTAATAATAACATGACCGTTTGGATGTGTAATGCGGTGGAGCTCTTTAAGCCATGCACGTTGGATCTCTAAAGGGATGTGCGTAAAAACGGAAATCGAGTAGATCAAGTCAAATGAGTGGTCAGCATAGGGGCTCGGCGGTGCGAATGTATTGATGCGGAAATCACCGCAGTAAAGGTATTTTGAACACCAATGAATCAGTTTTGGATTGTAGTCACATCCAGACAATTCTGCGGTTGTCATTGCTGCGATTTCACGGATGACGCGGCCACAACCACATCCGAAATCAAGAACATTCCGAAGACTGGAAATATCGATCTGGTTTTGTTTGAGCAGCCTTTGAACACTGTGTGCAGTCACATACCCGCCGCGAAAATAATCAAGCACACTCGCAGTGTTGATTGTTAAGTAGATGAGGTAATTATTAGGAATTGGAAATCTGTCAACCCCCCCCCCCGCCGATAGGCTCGATTCACTGAAAATGTTGCTGGATGCAGCCCCAAGAAAATGCATTTTAATCGCCTATATCCGTCAATCAGCCCTAAATCGATAAAGAATTTCTTGATAAGGGAACGCATAATTACGATAAGTTTAGCAGCGGTCGTTCGATAATGTCCACAAACTAACACCGACGTTCGAGACTGATAATCTGAAGTACTTTTTTCATCCTCAGGAGGGTCTTTGTGCAAACATGTGACGGAAGCCCAATCCCACACAAAGACTTCCCATAATAATCACCATAACACCAAGCCCTAAAACAATCCGCGTTATTGACGTAAGAAACGGCAAGAACAGATAGAGTACAGCCGCTATAAGAATAGTGAACAGGAGCCACCGGAGAATCCATTCTCGTGGAAGATGCACAGGAAGGACCTTCTGACTTTGTGGCCAGAGTAGCAATGCCAAGAGAACGTTTACTATTATGGATGTGTAAGTTGCACCCATGAAACCAAAGCGGGGGATCATGAAGATATTGAGGAGCACACTTGTTGTTGCGCCAATGAGCATCGAGTAAACAAGGGGCTTCCATTTATGCTTTGCAAGGAGGGAATAAAAACTCATCATAATAATTCCATTGAAGAAGAGAGGAATACTAAAGAGACGTAGTGCTGTATCAGAGCCCGGATGATGAATCGTTGAAAGATACGATGATGTTGTGAGAAGTTCTATAAGCGGCCGGGACCAAAAGAACGAAAAGAGTGCGCTGATAGATCCTAGCGTGAGAATAATTACAAATGTTTTTTGTAGAAGATTTTGCATTGCTTTGTGGTCGTGCTTTGTAAAAAGGGGAAGCGTTGAATTGAAAAGAAATGTTGGAATCAAATAGCCCATCTCCGTCATGCGCAACACGAAGCCGTAATAAGCATTTTGAATTTCGTAATCTGGTCGCAGTAGCGCAATCAATGTGACATCCAACTGGCGATAGATGGCGATGCAGAGAAATGCAATTCCATAAGGAAAAGCGCGTGTAAGAACTCTCTGAAAAAGCGCACGATCAGCGTGTAAGTGCAACGGAATGAAGCGGTACGATGTGATGAGAGAAACAATAAGAAGAAACGCTGCACCAATTCCACCAATTGCAAGGAATGATCTGTAAATCGATTCATCATTACTCAATCGGACTCCCGCATAGATGAATGCTCCAATGCATCCTGCCGTGATGATGCGCTGCCCTACCTCTGCAACGAAGACGTACTGCATTTTGTATGTGACCTGAAAAACAGTCCGCAGAATTCCTGCGAGGAGTGTGAAGACAGGAACCGTTGCCGCAATTGTAATACCGATCGCAAGGGGGGAAGACCTCCACCCTGGAATGGACCACGCAATCATCAATGCCAATCCGAAGGAGAGAACAATGGTGATGATGCGAAGAACGGCGAGAGTGCCAAGTGTTTCTTCTTTGTGTTTGGATGCTGCAAGTTCACGAACGGCGAACGCGTACAAACCGAAATCGGCCAGGATTCCAAAAAGCTGCAAAAAGCCGTACGCAGAGTTGTAATTCCCTGCCAGTTCTTTGGTAAGACCGATGGCGACAAACTTCACGGTGAGGATCGATAATGCAGCCATGACAAGCTGGCTTGCAAGCTGCCAGGCGGTGGATCCTGCAATGAGGCGGAGGGACATCGAAAGGGAGTATACAGTGAGGTGAGTGATATATTGCTTAATTTTAATTATTATGCTATAATAATCCATATGAGTGATTCTTCTTTTCCAAAAGGTTTTGAAATAGGTATCGGTTATTCTCAAGAGGCAGATAAGGTTTCGGAGCGAGAAGCAGCCATTTCGCATATTGCAAAAAATAATGCATCTATCGCCGAGCGTCTTCGTGCGATGACAAACGAAGAATATAACCGTGTTTTTGACATAGTTGGAAATACCATTGGAGATTCGATGGGTTGGCTTGCTGTGCCAGAAGAGCGTTCGGAACAGACCATTCAAATCATTGATGCCATCGTGGCTGAGCCAGATTCGAAGGCTCGCAAATTATATGCACCTTGGCTCCAAAAGCTGATGCATCATGATATGTAGATAATCGACTTCATGGTGATTTCACCCAACGGACCCCTCCATTTCAAGTTCGATTAATCGATTCATCTCAACTGCATATTCCAGCGGAAGATTTCTCACGATCGGTTCAATAAATCCATTCACAATCATGGCCTTTGCTTCTTCTTTCGAGATCCCACGGCTCATCAAGTAAAACACATCCTCCTCACTCAACTTTCCTACGGTCGCTTCGTGCGCGATAGTCACATCGTTGTTGCGGATTTTAATATCCGGAATGGTATCGGTGCGGCTCATTTCATCTAACAATAAGGCATCGCACTCTACGTTTGCCGTGCAGTCATGCGCGTGGGGGGCAATGCTCAAGAGCCCGCGATACACGGCAACGCCCCCACCCTTGCTAATCGATTTACTAATCACTTTGCTGGACGTGTGTGGTGCCTGATGGATTACTTTCGCGCCGGTATCTTGCCATTGACCCTCGTTCGCAAATGCGATGGCAAGATGGTCACATCGTGCTCCTTCGCCAACAAGAATCGAACAGGGGTACAACATCGTGACGCCGCTCCCCATATTGCCGCCAATCCATTCCATCGTACCGTCTTTTTCCACGATCGCACGCTTGGTGTTTAAGTTGTAGGTATCGCGGCTCCAGTTTTCAACAGAACTATATCGTGCTTTTGCCCCTGGTTTTACAAACACCTCTACCAATCCGGCATGAAGTGCGTGGGAGCCGTACTTCGGCGCGCTGCATCCTTCGATGTAGTGCACATCGGCACCTTCTTCCACAATGATGAGCGTATGTTCAAACTGCCCCATATTTTTGGCGTTCATGCGGAAATACGCCTGGAGAGGATCCCGAACTTTCACATTTTTGGGGATGTACAGGAATGTCCCGCCGGACCAGACAGCCCCATGGAGAGCCGCAAACTTGTGATCCATCGGCGGTACGCATTTCATGAAATATTGCTTCACCAAATCTCCGTGCAATTCCACCGCGTCATCCATATCCAGAAAGATCACGCCCAGTTCTTCCCACTCTTTTTTTAAATTGTGATACACCACTTCACTTTCATATTGTGCGCCAACACCGGCCAGCATTTTGCGTTCCGCTTCAGGAATTCCGAGCCGGTCATATACGCGACGGATTTCCTCCGGCACTTCTCCCCAGTCATTTGTTTCTTCTGTTCCCGGTTTTGCGTAATAGATGATGTCATCAAGATCTAATTTGGAGAGATCTGCACCCCACGTTGGCATCTCTTTTTCCAGAAAAATTGTGTAACTCTTTAACCGATGCTCCAGCATCCATACAGGTTCCTGTTTATCTGCACTGATCTGGCGGATAAGTTCTTCCGAGAGGCCTTTTTTTGTACCTTTCAGGTAAGGCGTAGGATTCGCTTCATCGAAAATATCACGCTGAAGGCCTGCGAAGATGGGCGTATCGGAGGGCATTGAAGCGAAAGTGTAGAACAAAAACCACTTCCTTGACAGTGGTGATTTTCCTGAGAAAATTCTACTATGAAAGCAGAAAACATAACAGCACAAGTGAATAGAGCAGAGAAAGAAGAAACGGAGAAAATGCAGTGAGCAATGCAGCACCTTCGGACACTCCTTTCAAGTCGTGTTTCAGAAGAAATTATGCTTGATACGCATGGGCAAATTATCCAGGCCATATCGATGGTGCTGTTTCCAGGGAAACAAGTACCACCTCTTGTAGAACCTCGGCCTGGTGCAGGATGGTATGTTCGAAGTCAGTTCTCTCAAGCGCTCAGAACACTTTTAGGTATTCGAGATACCCGTTGGACATTAGGTGACATTCTCGCAGAACTTGATAAACGTTTGGCTACTGCGCCTACTGGATCTCATAACTTACGGTCACATCCACAATCACGTCCTGGTTTCCAGTAGGAACGGATAAGTCAGCGCCTCCTCCGCCACCCATACCCATTCCTCCCATGACAGGGTTGTAAGAAGCACCCTGAATACCGTCGGCATAGGAAACAACTTTTCCAAGACGCACTCCTAACTGTTTGGAAAGCGCTTCTGCCTTCGTACGCGCATTCTTTAGGGCGACTTCCCGTGCCTGTGCGCGCGCATCTTCTGGATTATCAATCGCCATGGTCACACCGCCGATCTGGTTTGCCCCTGCACCCGCTGCCTTTGTGAGGATGGTTCCAATTTTTTCCAGATCCCGTACTTTCACATTCACATTCTGTGTTGCCTCGAATCCTTTGGCGACTTGTTGGCCGTCAATCCAGTCATAAGCAGGGTTAAGCCACAGCGATTGCGTTGTAATGTCTGCATCATCAACACCCAGCTCTTTTAAGACTGCGGTGATCTTCCCCATATTCTGCGAAAGAACGGAGAGTGTTCTTTGGGCAGACGCCTGACGTCCTGTGTTCACGCCGAACTGCAGCACGGCGATGTCCGGCTTGGCACTCACTTTCCCTGTTCCGGTGACCGCAATGGTTGCTGGATGAGCGCTGCGTACTTCCATGTACTTTCCTGTGAGGTAGAACGTTCCACCTACTAGCGTAACAACAAGAGGAACGGCCAAGGCATGTTTCACGAACTGTGTCATAAAGATGGAGGAAGAGGAATCATTCGACTTCGTATGAAATATTCACACTAACGGAAATTTCTTGATCTCCTGTTGGGATGGGTGCGGGTGCAACAGCACCTCCAACTCCGCGCGATTCATACATCATTGTCTTGTCGTACATGACAGGAGGCATGGGGCCGCCACTTTCAGAGAAAGAAGTCATACGGACGATGTGAACACCCAGCTGCCTTGCAAGCTTTTCTGCTTTTTCCTTTGCATTCTTAATCGCTTCTTCGCGGGCTGCTGCTTTTGCCTCATCAGGATTATCAATGGTGATCTCTACGCCACCGATTTGATTGGCACCTCCTTCCGTCGCTACAGCGAGGATGTCTCCCGGCAGATCGAGATCATGCACTTTCACAGTGACATTCTGACTTGCCCGGTAGCCGCGAAGCTGTTGCGTTCCGGTTGTCCAGTCATAGTCAGGATTCAGTGAAAGATATTGCAGTTGGATTTCGGAATCCTTCACTCCCTTTGCTTTCACAGCTGCCAAAACAGCATCCATCTTGCTTGCAAGCATGTTCATAGCGGCTTTTGCGGTTGGTTGACGGCCTGTATCTACTCCAAAGCTAAGAACGGCCACATCGGGTGTTGCAGAGGCTTTCCCCATGCCATCTACGGCGATCATGGCGGGGTTATCCTTCGCGCGGACGGCATCCGCGGAAATTTTCTGGCCGTAGGCATATCCGCCAGCGGCAATGAGAACGACGACGATGGGAAGCCACAACGGTGGACGAATGGTGAGAGTGGAGTCAGTCATATGAGGAAATGGTAGATCAATGTCTCTTACGAAGGAAATGGAAAAAGGTTACAAGAAAAGTGGGTAGTGGTTAGTGGGTAGGGATTAGTTTCCCACATCGAGCTTCATCGATTGTTCATGCACTCCATATTTTTCGTAGCCTTCTTTTTCTAATTTCTTTGCAAACGATGCATCGCCGCTTTCTACAATCTTTCCTCGGATCATCACATGCACGTAGTCCGGCGTGATGTAGTCCAAAATGCGTGCATAGTGCGTCACAATGACGGCAGAGAAATGTGGAGAGCGTAGAGCATTCACTCCGTCTGCAACAATCTTGAGAGCGTCTACGTCCAGCCCGGAATCTGTTTCATCGAGGAGTGCAAGATGAGGCTTGAGGATGTGCATTTGCAATACTTCTGCCTTCTTTTTCTCGCCGCCACTGAAGCCTTTATTCACAAAGCGTTCTGCAAATTTGGGATCCATCTTCAACTTCTTCATCTCTTCTTCCAGCACGACCTTGAATTTAATGGGGGACATCTTCTTGTGTTGAGGATCGCGAGCCTGCATCTGTGCTTCATAGGCCGCAAAGAGAAAGTTCCGGAGTGTGACACCGGCGATTTCTTTGGGATACTGAAATGCGAGGAACATTCCCTTTCGGGCACGTTCATCTGGCTCCATAGTGAAAAGATTCTCATTATGAAAAGTGGCTGACCCATCAGTTAGCTCGTATTTTGGATGCCCCATAAGTGTGTTTACGAGTGTCGATTTTCCAGATCCATTGGGACCCATCACCGCATGAATTTCTCCTGGCTTCACCGTGAGATCGATCCCTTTCAAGATCGATTTCTTGTCGACCGACACACAGAGATTGGAGATGGTGAGAAGGCTCATGAGAGAAAGAGTATGAAAGGAAAAATGCTAAATGCCAACTCTCAAATGTCAACCAATGCTCAAAAGGACAAAATCCAATATCCATTAGTCATTGTTTCTTGAAATTTGTTTGGTATTTAGCTTTTGTCATTTGGAATTTTCTAGTATTCCATCACCTCGATCTCGATATCTTGATCTCCTTCTACGATCGACTGGCAACTCAGACGTTTCGGATCTTCCATAATCCCCATGTTTTCTTCGCGATCATTGCGCGGCGATAGTTGATCCATGCCCTTTTTTACGTCGCACATACAGGTGGTGCAGAATCCGTTTCCCCCGCAGGCGTGTTCCATGGGAATATCGTGATCGAGTGCGATTTGTAAAAGAGACTGGCCTTTTTCGGCCTCCACAATGGTTATTTGATCGCCGGAATGATGGAATGTGATCTTAGGCATAAGAAAAGCAATTGTTATATTGTTGCATTGCTATATTGCTCGCAAGCGATGCGCAGGTCATGTGTCGTAAAATAAAACAATATAGCAATCGTTCTTCTTTATGCATTCGCTAATGCAGAAATTTTTTCTTTCACACCCTCATTGTACGGCTCAATTTTGTTAATGCGTCTGTAGGTTTCTTCAGCTTTCTCTTTTAACTGCATTTGAATGTAGCACTCTGCGAGCATATGCATGAGCTCTGTATCCTTCGAAAGCCGTGTGAGTGCCTTTTCTAAAAGTGGTGCAGCATCTTCAAATCGCCTCGCTGCAATGCACGCTCTTCCCAGCGCCGCAGAACGTTCCGGTGTTTGAGGGTCACGGTTTAAAGCCTCCTGATACGCATGGCATGCATCCACATATTTCTCCTGATTGTAGTAAGCAAGTCCCAAATTCGAGAAAAACGATACATCTTCACGTGTTTGAAGAAGTTCTTTATAAAGAGCCTCTGCCTTCGCATACCGTCCTGTCGTTAAATAAAGCTTTGCAAGTTGTGCGCGTGCGTCCACAGATTGTGGATGAATCGTCAGTGCCTGAATGAAAAACTGTTCCGCTTCTCCGTTTTCCTGAAGTGCAAGAGCGCGTTCTGCTGAGCGCATGAAAGCACGCACTTTCTGAAGTTCAATGGCAGATGTTCGAGGATTCCTTCGCGGTTTTACAATGGGTGTTTCCTCTACCAAGACAGCACCGCGCTCTTCTACAGAATCGAATCGATTCTTCACAGAACGGACGAAACGACGGACTGCCCTATTACGCAGCAGAATGCGTCCACCAAAGAGCAGAAGAATGCCGAGCGTGGAAATAAGAAAAACGAGCAGGTAAATCATACGTGACGCAGAATAGTACCATTTTACGGGGAAACAGCAAAGACGAACTGCTCAAGAAGAAGCCCTCGCTGAGTGTTTGTGCGACTTGCAGAGAGGAGGTTTGTGTAGGCCTTGTACCAGTCCTTGCGAGGGGTTTCTCGCAGGTGTTCTTGGAGGGAAATACCAAGGTGGAGAAGAATGCGGTCCATATCTATATCAGACGATTTTTCTGCACTCGTCATGAGCCACTGGAGGCGCCGATGCTTGGAGGACTCACTCCAGAATCTGTCCGCCTGTGCATGGAGTTGCTTCTCGTCACGGAGGAGGTCCGGATCTTTCAGGAGTCGCATCACTTTTCCTGGCGCACCTTGCGAGAGATGAAGAATGAACGACGCATCGTCATCGTCAAGATCTGCAACAAGGGGTTTCAAATCATGAAGAGAGACAGGATGGAAAAGAATGGTGCGTGTTCTGGATACCAACGTGGGAAGAAGTGATTCACGGTGTTCCGTTGTGAGGAGGAAAATCACTTTTGAAGGAGGTTCTTCCAACATCTTCAGAAAAGCGTTCGCTGCTGCTTCTTGTAATCGTTCAATTGAACGGATCATACAGCAGAGAAAACCTGATGTAGGGGCTATTGCAAGGCGTTCCTGGAGCGCGCGGATATCATCAATACTAATCGTGTTGCTCTTTACATTTTTCTTCTCACGATGCTGCTGTGGTGCATTAGATGTCTTTGCAATCTGCTCCCAGTTTTCTTGTTCCTCAACAATCCATAACTGATCAAGCACTAAAAAGTCCGGATGTGTGAGGCGGCTTATTTGATCGCGAACAACGATGGTTTCTTCGTCGCTCCTTCCCAGAGTCAGAAGTGTCATACCAAACTCTTTTGCAACAGCCATCTTCCCAAGATGAGGTGGACCGGCAAACAAATACGCATGAGCAACGTTGCCGTTTGCAATATCGGCTTGCAATTGTTCAATTTGAAACGTATGGCCCACGAGGGATTCGGTTGAAGGCATGGGAGAATAGGATACACCCATTAAGAAGTGCCAAGTATCAAGTTCCAAGTACCAAGGATAAAGAAATTGTTTTTGGAACTTGGCCCTTGGCACTTAATGCCTAAAGCTCCTTTCCATGGCATTTCTTAAACTTCTTCCCACTCCCGCACGGACAGGGATCATTTCGTCCAATCTTGGAGATATCGATCGGTCTCTGGTTTTGGCCTCGGGGACGCTGACCTTTCAGCACACGTGCTTCATCCTCTGCACCTGTTTCTGTGAGTGCCCCTTCAATCTCTGCTTCGTTCGTCTGGGTTCCTTTCAGTTCTACTTCTTCCTCGGCAAGAATTTGCTGCGGAGCAAATTGTGTAAAGTCGATCTGAAAGAGAGACTTCACAATGGTTGCATCAATTTGTGCAAGAAGCTGACGGAAGAGTTTGAAACCTTGATCTTTATACTCAATAAGTGGGTCGCGTTGTGCGTAGCCAGAGAATGCAACCTGCTCACGCAGGTGTGCCATGGTATCGATATGATCCATCCAATGCACATCAATGGAACGAAGAACGAGTAGGCGTTCTGCCTGGGCAACGGTCTTAGGATCCATTTCGCTGCATTTTTTTTCATAGAAGCGAATAAGTTCATCGGCAATGAGAGTAGAGAGTGCATCCGGATCTTTTGCACTTCGAAGCGTATCGGCCGGTAACAACCGCGTCAGTTCCGGGTGAATGCCAGAGAGAGCCGCGTGCATATCATCAATTCTCCAGAATTCTTGATCACGTTCTTGTGCGGTAAGGTTCACAATTGCCTGTGCTTCAGCGCGGATTGCGGTAAGCACGTCCTCATGCAGGACGTTTTCTGTTTCTTCCGGATTTTTTTCTGCTTCTGCAATGCGTTCCAGAATTTTCTGGCGTCGCTTGTACATAATTTCACGGTGCTTGTTCATCACGTCGTCGTATTGCACCACGTGACGGCGAATATCGAAGTGATGTCCTTCCACTTTCTTCTGAGCACTCTCAATCGATCGTGACACGATCCTGTTTTCCAGTGGCACATCATCGGGCACCTTCAATTTTTCCATCATGGATTTCAAGCGATCTCCACCGAAGAGACGCATAAGGTCATCATCCATGGAAACGAAGAATTGGCTCTCTCCAGGGTCTCCCTGGCGTCCTGAACGACCGCGAAGCTGATTGTCAATGCGGCGCGATTCGTGTCGTTCTGTACCCAAAATGGCAAGGCCCCCTAATGCCTGCACTCCATCTTCCAATTTAATGTCTGTTCCACGACCAGCCATGTTCGTTGCAATGGTCACGGCGCCTTTTTTCCCCGCAAGCGCGACAATGTCTGCTTCTTTCTCGTGCTGTTTCGCGTTCAGAACGGTGTGCTCAATCTTCATTTCCGTAAGGAGCGCACTCATCGCTTCCGATTTTTCGATGGATGTTGTTCCAATAAGAACCGGCTGGCCTTTTGCATGTTTTTCCTGCGCGATGTTTGCAACTGCGCGGAATTTTGCTTCTACTGTTCTGTAAATAGCGTCGGATTTATCCTGACGCGTGACAGGTCTGTGCGTTGGAATGACAATTGTTCGCAGTTTGTAGATGGATTCAAATTCCTCTTCCTCCGTTTTTGCAGTACCCGTCATGCCTGCAAGTTTTGTATAGAGACGGAAGTAGTTTTGGAAGGTAATGGTTGCAAGAGTCTTCGACTCTCGCTGCACTTCTACATGTTCTTTTGCTTCAATCGCCTGATGAAGGCCATGGCCGTACCGCCGGCCGGGCATGAGGCGACCCGTAAATTCATCCACGATAATAATTTCACCATCTTTCACCACGTAATCCACATCCAGCTTATAAATGGCATGTGCGCGGAGTGCCTGCTCGATGTGATGTACTTCTTCAAACCCTTTCTCTGTATAAATATTACTGACACCAAGAATTTGCTCCATCTTTTTAATACCTTCGTCCGTCAGTGTGGCAGTGCGTTGCTTTTCATCACGTATGAAGTGAATTTGATCCTGCAATTCGCGCACATACCCCGCATAGAGCCCATATTTTGCCGTACTTTCTCCTGCAGGTTGGCTGATGATGAGTGGAGTACGTGCTTCATCAATCAAAATAGAGTCCACTTCATCCACAATTGCATAATGAAGACCGCGTTGTACCTGACGTGCTACAGAATTCGCCATATTGTCGCGTAAGTAGTCGAACCCGAACTCGTTATTTGTTCCATACGTGATGTCCGATCCATACGCTTTCTTGCGTTCCTCGCTATTGAGGCCGTGGACCACGCATCCAACGGTGAGACCAAGTGCTTGGTAGAGAAGCCCCATCCATGCACTGTCGCGTTTTGCGAGGTAGTCGTTCACGGTGACAAGATGTGCGCCTTTTCCTGCAAGCGCGTTTAGATAAAGGGGGAGGGTACAGACGAGTGTTTTTCCTTCACCCGTTTTCATTTCGGAAATAGAACCTTTATGGAGTGCAATACCCCCCAGAATCTGCACATCGAACGGAACCATGTTCCAGATAAATATCTGCTTTCCAATTTGAATGGACTTTCCCTGCAGCAATTCACACGCGCGGTAGGCAACAGCAAATGCATCCACCAAAAGATCATCCACACTCTTTCCTCCTTCCACCGCTTTTTTAAATTCCTCTGTTTTTTTAGGAAGATCATCCAATGTGAGCGCACGGATATCATCCTGCTGTATCCGGTCTTTCACTTGTTTCACAACAGGCCAGAGTTTTTTAAGCTCTTTCTGATTTGGGTCGCCGAGAAGTTTATTGAGTCCAGAAATGACGTCCATGAGGCTGGAGTGTAGCGGAAGAAGTGGGGTTTATCTACGCAAAGCTAGGCCTCACGCCCATACCAAGGCATCAAAATTTGCCCTTTTTGATAGGTCTTCCTTGTAAGGAATGACGGCAATGTTTCCTCCAGCGACCGGTCAAGCGTATGAAGATGAAGTCGCTCGCGATGTTCCGGAATTACTTCGCCGATGACATGGGCATTACTTGGAACGGATGTAAGAAGATCATCTAGTTTCATTAATGTCGCTTCGGATGCAAAGGATCGATATGCTCCGAATCCTTGCACGAAGAGATGGGTCTTTTTCGTTGTGTGTACCCACACAAAATCTTGCCTGCTTATCCGTATTGCATAGAGATCAGAAAGGTGGATGGGTGTAGAGGGAATATCGAGCGAATAGCTCAACGCATTTGCCAATGCGACTCCAACACGCAGACTTGTGAAACCGCCGGGACCTACAACGCATGCGATGTGGGTGAGATGAGAGAACGTTTTGTGCTGTGTCAGCAGCATCGACTCGAGTGTTTCCATCAGAACCTCTTCCTGCTTTTGATCATCAATCGGCACTATCAATTCCGTTTTTTTGTCACCTACAAGAGCAAAGATTTTGTCAGAACTGGCGAGATCGAGGAAGAGCGTGAGCATTGGATTCATCGTAGCGGTCGGTCACGTCCTGTTCTAGAATAATTTCCATGCCATCCCTTTCCGTCGTCATTCCCACGCACAAGCGGGCATCTATTCTTAAGCAGTGCATCGATCACTTAGAAAAGCAGACGATCCGGAGTGATCTTGAAGTGATTGTAGTGAACGATGGGGACGATCCTCAGACGGCAGCATTATTCCATCGTCCAAAATGGAATTTGAATATCCGTTTCATCGAAATTGGGAAAAGCCATCAAGGTGTTGCACGGAATGAAGGAGTAAAAGAGGTGAATGGGAAGTATGTGCTCTTTATAGGGGACGACATCTTTTTAGATGCTGGATGTTGTGAGAAACATTTGATAGCTCACGAAGGTTACGAGACACGAGTTACGAGGCACGAGAACGACGATACTGGTAACTCGAAACTCGAAACTCGTAACGTTGCTGTTCTCGGCTTCACCACCTGGGACCCCGCTTGTGGCATCACCCCTGTGATGAAGTGGCTCGAATCGTCCGGTTGGCAATTCGGCTATCCCATGATTGCAAAGTATGCACATCAATTTCTTCCACCGGAGGTTCAACACCGTTTTTCGTATACATCGAACATTTCTGTTCCCGCGGATGTTGCCCGTGCTCATCCATTTTTAAACAACGTGCATCTCTACGGCTGGGAAGACATTGAGTGGGGAAAAAGAAAAAAAGAAGCAGGCATTCGCGTGTTCTATGAACCCGATGCAAAAGCATTGCACCATCATCACATTGAACTTGAGGATTCGCTCAAGAGAATGGAGACACTTGGACGTTCTCTTGTTCATTTAGAGTCGATCGTTCCCGATTTGGATATGCGACCGACGGGACTCAAGTTGTTGGGTTATGGATGGACGGCAATGCTTCCAACGATGACAGGGAAGCATAGGAAGGCGTTTTTGAGGGGATTGACAAAATAGAAAGATAAATTAAAATATGTATGATGGTCAAAGTAAATCCGGAGGAAATTGTAGGGAACCTTGTGCAGTATGCGCTTTCACAGAGTGACTCTCAATCGGAACGTATAGGAGAATTTTCGCCTGAGGCTGTTGTCTTCTTAAAGAGGGTAATACGCGAAGTTCTTCGAAATGTTCTTGATAATCACATCGAAGATCCCTTGAAGGTTGTTAATTTGAAACTTATGCCAAAGCTAAATCACGCATTAGATGATGTAGTTTTGTTGCAAATGCATGGTGGCGATCTTTTGCGCCAGCATGTAGGCATTTTAGCGCTTAGTAACAAGGCGCGTACTATCTGCAGCCAACTCGGCATTTATTCTGTTGCAGATCTTATTTCATTCTCTTCCGAAGAGTTGCTTGAAGCCTATCATTGCGGTGAAAAGACATTAAAAGAAGTCAAAGAAAAATTATTAAAGCATGGTTTGTATTTGGCCGGAGATCGGCAGGAAAAGAGCGCCAAATTGTCCTAGTTGCTATTAGAGTACTTTACTCATATAATAGAGTTACCGGATTTGATTAGGGTCCACTCATGAGAGTGGTTGCCTTTTCGCATCTGCCCATTCCATCCATTTTTATGAGATCAACCTTCATTGCCGCTATCAACCAAATTTGTGCCGAGAAAAACGTGAAACCAGACGACGTTCTGGAAGCCGTGAAGCTTGCCATCGCAACTGCGTACCGCAAGGACTACGGGAACAAAGAACAGGAAATCCGCGTCGTTCTCCGTGAAGATCAAGACATGCCATCGATCCTCCTTGTGAAGGAAGTGGTGGATGATGTGGAGAATGAAAACTTTG
Organism: Patescibacteria group bacterium; assembly: GCA_023263945.1. Lineage (GTDB taxonomy): Bacteria > Patescibacteriota > Gracilibacteria > Peribacterales > Peribacteraceae > JALQTW01. The sequence continues at coordinate 116,803 of JALQTW010000001.1, forward strand.
AAATTAGTTTGAAGGACGCAAAAAAAGTACGCAGCGATATTGATGTGGGTGAAGAAATCGAAATCGACGTTACGCCGGTTGAGTACGGACGTATTGCAGCACAGGCTGCGAAGCAGGTGATCCTGCAAAAGTTGCAGGAATCTGAAAAGCAGAGTCTCTACGAGATGTTTAAAGATCGCGAGCGTCAGTTGCTGACAGCAACAGTCACAAAAGTGGAGACGAACTGGGTCACATTAGATATTGAAGGGATGACAGTGTCTCTTCCTTGGAGAGAACAAATTCCCGGTGAGCACTACTACACCGGAAAGCGTATTCGCGTGTACTTGGATACCGTCGAGTTTACCGGAAAGGGCCCACAACTCCGCATTTCTCGCACGCACTCCGAGCTTGTACGCAAGCTTCTTGAGCTCGAAATTCCAGAGATCCGTAATGGAGATGTTGCGATTATGGCGATTGCGCGTGATGCAGGCTTCCGCAGCAAAGTTGCCGTGAAGAGTAATGATCCTCGCATTGACCCGATTGGTGCATGTGTCGGTCAAAAAGGAGTCCGTATTCAGGCGGTGATGGAAGAAATCAACGGTGAACGTGTGGATATGATCGAATGGTCGGATGATCCCATCAAACTTATCTCCCTTGCACTCCAACCTGCCTCTATTTCTGCTGTCATCATTGTGAATGCAACGGAACACGACGACGAAGAAGGCCGCAAAGTGAAGAAGCGTGCAGCAGTCTTTGTAGAGGAAGCACAACGCCCGATGGCGATTGGAAAGAAAGGTCAGAATATCCGCCTTGCAACACAACTTACCGGGTTCGAGCTCGATATGTACAACTACGAAGAGCTTCCGGCCTTCAAAGCAAAGCTTGCAGAACTGCGAGGAGAGGAAGTGGAAGTGATTGTCCTGAATCAGGAGGGACAGGAAGAAGGCGAGCAGGTTCCAGCTGAAGAAAAAGAAGAAGAGAAACCGGAAACGAAGGCTGAAGAAGTGAAATCGGAGTAGAATGAGCGCCAATGCAGCTTCCAGATCTCTCATTACTTGTTTTAGACACAGAAACAACAGGCTTTGTGCCGCGTACACATCGCATTATTGAATTTGCAGCAATGAAAATTCAAGGAGGAGAAATGACAAAAGAATACGAGCAGTTACTTGGTATTAAAGGAGAGGTTCCCCCTCACATAGAAGTCCTCACGCGCATTCGTACGGAAGATCTTGCAGGGAAGCCCGTATTTTCGTCCATCGCTTCCACGATTGAAGACATGCTCAGCGATGACCCTATCATTGTGGGACAAAACATCGGGTTTGATATCGGCATGATTAAGGGGGAGGGGCTCGATCTCACCGATCGTCCTTGGATTGATACATCCATGTTGGCATCGCTTGTGTTTCCGGAACTGGAAAGTTATTCGCTTGGGTATGTGAGCTCGGTTCTTTCTCTCAATCACACACCAAAGCACCGTGCGCTTGGTGATGTACGCGCAACAACAGAACTTCTCGCAAGATGTTGGGAGAGACTTTTGGAACTCCCGAAACAAGAGCGAGATCTCCTCATCAGTCTCTCCACAAAAGGACCGGAAGGCTACAAGCGCTTCTTTGCAGCACTTCCGGAGTCATCATCTCCAACGAAACCGATGTGGCTCACTGCGCCAGCATATCCTTCTGCTTCAAAGAACAACACCATCGTTGAGCTTACAGCTCCTCCCACGAAAGAAATTTCTCTTCTGGAAGAGCCTTTGGGGGCATCGTTCCTTTCTGAGGTGCTCGCATCGGTTGTGAAGAAAAAAGATGGTGTGCGTCACTGGGTTGCTGTGAAAAATCTGGAAGCAGCCATTCATCGAACAGGAATTCCAGACGGTGTTTCTGTGTTAGTGCCCCCGCATCTTCTCATCGACCCGGTTCATCAGGAACGATTTCTCGCTCAACAGGAATTTACCGCGGATGAACTCACACTCGCGATCAAATTGCATCTTTATAAGCCAGTGAAGCAGGCGGATATGCCCATTCATGGTGATGAGCGCCATGTGTTTGAAGGAAAGCTGGCTGCCAAATGGGGAAGCGATGCATATTTATCGCAAGAACTGACTGATGTCATTCTTTTAGATCACCGTTCTCTTCTGAAACATCTTCATGAAGAAGAATTTGCACGAACAGGAACGCATCACATGATTCTTGATGATGCATCCATGTTGGAAGATACCGCAACAAAAGCGTGGGGATGGTATGTGAATGTCTCGTCGCTCCGCGCAGCATCGATTGGCGATACGCAACTCACAAAATTCACCGATCTCTTACAGCTGTGGATTGAAAAAACACGCTCAGGGACAGATCTCCGGTACATCGTGGGGAGTGATCTCCTGTCGCGCGAAGCGGAAGGACTGCGTACACAACTTGCAGATCTTCACATAGAGCATGAACCCGTGGCGTCCATGATGGAGCATCTTTCTGCCATCCTCAATCCTGATAACCTCGGTGGCCGTATTGTCTACATAGAGGTTTATATGGATGGAGGCCAATACTTGAATTCAGTGCCACTCGATATCGCGACGGAGCTGAAAAATGCACTCTACGATCGTTTTCCCACAACACTGCTCATTCCTCCTCAGAGTGATAAAAATCTCCACGCCATTCTTCCTCGTGGAACACAGACACAGGTTACGAAACAATCATCACTGGAGTCACGCGTTGCTGTTTGCTTCCCCGATAATTGCGATTTGGAAAAGCGTATTGAATCGTGTGAAGGGAAAACGATCATTCTTGTTTCCGGGAAGCGGACGATCGAGGACATGTACATCAAGTACGCGGAAGATCTGGAGAAAAAGAATGTGACACTCCTGTGTCAGGGTCTTTCTGGTGGGCAAGGCCGCATGCAGGCTGAATTTTTAGCTGCCCCCGCACCCGTGCTGATGCTCATGACACCGTGGATGTATGAGGGGTTGGATCTTCCACCGAATTCAGTCGATCACCTGGTGATTCATGCACTGCCCTTTGATCATCCTTCCCATGCGGTCATCAGCAGGCGCAGTGAGAGATTCCAGAATGCCTTCATCGAGTATTCCTTCCCGCGCTTGCTACACCGTCTCTTCCGCTTGCTCCGTACGTTTGCACGTCATACACAACCATCCGGCGATGTCTGTGTGACCGATACACGCATTGCAACGCGGGATTACGGGAAGGATATCAAGGGTTATCTCGAACAATTCTCCAGGAAAGGATCGACAATAAAAGAAGAGAAAACTGTTCCATCAGAATCAATCGAAAAGCCGAAGCTAGTGAAAAAAAGGAGTGTGAAAAAGAAGGGGGATGAGCTGGAGCAGCAGACACTCTTTTGAAAGGACCAATAAAAAAGAAGCCAAGAACCAAACAATACAAAAAAGAAAAATTCAAAATAAATTTTTTGTGTTTTCACTTACTTGGCTCTTGGTTCTTTTGTATTTTTTCTTTTAATCTGCCCCATCACCCTTCAGCACAACAAAAATCGTCCTCCACAGAATCCATACATCAAGAAGCAAGGACCATTCTTCAATATATTGAAGATCAAGGCGTACCTCGTCATCGAATTTTAAGTTCGATCGTCCTGAAATCTGTGCAAGTCCTGTCATTCCGGGTTTCACCGTGAAGACACGCCGTGCGTAATCGTTGTAATTATCCACTTCATCGGGCAGATGTGGCCTGGGCCCAACAAGGGACATCTGCCCCAGGAGCACATTGAAGAGCTGCGGCAGTTCATCCAGCGTCCAATGCCGGAGAAAAGCACCGACCCCCGTCACACGCGGGTCATTCTTCATTTTGAAGAGAGGGCCATCGTTCCTGTGACTCAGTGTTACGAGTTTCTCTTTTCGCGCGTCGGCATCTTTCACCATTGTGCGGAACTTGATCATAGGAAACTTTGTCCGTGCAAATTGCCCGATACGTTTACTGAAATAGAGGATGGGCCATCCGCTTGTGAGAAGAACAAGCAAGCCAATGAGAAGGAGAAGAGGGCTCAAGAGGATGATAAACAGGATGCTCATGAGGACATCGAAAAGGCGCTTCCATACACGTCCCCAACCATCCAGTGGTGTTGGTTCAAATGTCAAAATAGGCATCACACCGAAACGTTCCACACTCAAGAGGTGAGGAACATCCACAAAAACGGGAGGCAGAAAAGAATAGTGAATGTGGTGACTCCGGCAGTACTCAATAAGGGAAAGTGTATCGTCATTCTTCGGATTTGCATCCGTATGCAGTACCACATCAATCGTTTTTCGTGATGCAATTTTTCGCATATCGGTGAGATCCATACAATGTCCGCTGTATCTGTATCTACGATCTAAAAGAAGCATCCGTTCAACCGAAGAGGGAAGTGCTGTGCGGCCGAAGGAACAGACGGTCCGTATTCCAATTCCCCGTTCCAAAAGCTCTCGTTGAATAACAAGCAGTAGCCCCCGAATAGACACAGAAAACACGACAGAAAGAAATGTTGCCTGTAACAAAAGAATCCGAGAAAAGAAAAGCTGTTTTTGAACAAGGAAGTACCACGCGATGATGATGGCAAGCCACAGACACGCAACAATGATGATCTTCTGTATTTCTTTCCAAAACCCCAACGTGAATTTGATGGCATACAATCGGATAATGGCACTCAGTGCGATGAAGAGCGCTACGGAGGCAAGAGCGAAATCTTGTATATAAAGAGGAAAGGGCGGCAGGGTTGTTGGTGGCGTGAGGAGCTGTATCCATGGGAGTAAGTCGATATTCATCTCACGGAGTCTGTACGCAACAATGAGCGCCAAAAAAACTGCTGCTGCATCCAGAGGGACTTTCAGGACCCCGAAGAGGACTTCGATGCGCTTCATGTCTTGATAGTATCAAGAAGAGGGCATCTTTGTCTTGAAAAGACAAATACGGTATAATGATGATCTGCTCTTTGGATGATCGCGCTACCTTTAAAAGGTAACGAGGAACGTCCGGACACCGATGGAACGCCATATGGGTAACACCCATCCATGCACGCTGAATTCATAATCGTGCATGAGGACCAGTGCCACAGAGACGAACCCGTACCGGAGCGCAAGCGACTGGTACTGGGTATGTGAAACGCCTCCGGCTTGAACGGAGGTCTGAGCATCATGTGGATCTTTGATCCGCCAACAATGTTCACGACGGTAAACTCATGGTGGTGCAAGGAGGATTTGGGTAGAAGGAGAAAGCGAATGGTTCCGTTCGCCCTTCACCCCTCCGCTTGATCCGTCCAGTAATGGATTGGACAGAGAGATGATCATCACCCCGCAAGGGGATACAGAATCCGGCGTACAGAAGGGCAGGATAAAGAGCATCGAAAGGTGCTTTTTTTGAAACATCCAATACAAAAGAGCCAAGAACCAAACTGGGTATATTCGATAACTAGTAAACTAATCAACCAATCAACCAAGAACGATTCTTCTTGTATCCCTTCATCCCAATGGTAGAGTATGTCCTAAGCTCCCCCTCGCCCCCCCATGCCCCACGACGGTTTCGATATCCATCGTGTCCTCAACAAATATTCTCTTACCTTTATTTTGGTGGTGTTCTTCCTGGTGTCTGCATTGATGTTTGCGTATGCCATGAAGTTGCGTTCTATTTCTCACTCCATCAATTTTTCTGTTGCAGCACAGGCGGGGGATCAACTTTTGAATCCCGCAGGACGTAATTTGCCTTCTCAGCACAAGCCACCCGTTCCAGGAGTAGGTCCTACGGAAGGGAATGCAAATGCTTCGCTGAAAATCGTAGAATTTACAGATTACCAATGCACGCTCTGCGGACGGTACTTCACAGAGACGTATCAACAACTCAAGGAGAATTACATCGATACTGACAAACTTCGCTACGAAGTTCGCAACTTCCCGCTCACGAACATTCATCCGAATGCTATGGCCGCTGCAGAAGCTGCGGTGTGTGCTCGTAGACAGGGAAAATTCTGGGATATGCATGCAAAGTTATTCTCCAATCAGAGCAGATGGGGAGATCTTGCAGATCCACTCCCTTCCTTTAAAGACTATGCTACCCAAATTGGTCTGAATGCAGATACGTTTGGTGATTGTCTTGATCAAAATCAGCCACAGAAAGAAATTGAGCAGGATATGGCAGATGCCGAGCGAGCAGGGATTGATGGCACGCCAAGCATGTGGATCTTTGGCGCAAAAGACAGGGTTCAACAGGTGAATGGAACGTATCCCTACCGGTACTTTGTCCGTCAATTTGCTCGTCTTCTTCGACCATAACTTTCCTCTCTATGCCGTCCCCCAAGCGCTCATCATCTTTGCATCGCGGATACACCATTCTTGAAATGGGTGTTGTGGTGGGACTGCTTGCACTCATCAGTGCTGTTGTGGTTCCAGACCTCCAGAGCATCCGCTTTAGTAATGACTTGAGCATTGCAGCGACATCGGTCATGCAGGGAGTGAACACCGCAAAAATTCTTGCGCAGTCCGGAAAGGGCGGCTCCGACTGGGGCTTCAACGTTCCGCATGAAAGAGTCTTCCAGGGAAGCACCTATGACACACGAAATGCAGCGGGAGATCTTTCGTTCGATCTCCCCGATACGGTAAGCGCTAGCGGACTTTCCGAAGTGACGTTCACGCAATTGGACGGCTACATCAACCGCACCGGTGTGATTATTCTTACCGCTCTCAACGGAAAGAGCATTGGTATTGCGATTGATGATCAGGGGATCCCAACACCTGTGGAAGTAACTGATGAACTTGTCGAAGAGGCTACTCAAAGCAGTTCCTCTTCATCGGTCTCTTCTGTTGTATCCAGTGCGTCTTCCAGCGCTTCTTCACTACAAGTGGCAACAGCGGTCACACTCACATCATCGCCCAACCCATCTACATATGGATCGACCGTGACACTCACGGCAACGGTTTCACCCAGTACGCTGGCTGGAACAGTGACGTTCCGTGACGGTTCCACAACACTGGGAACTGCAACACTTGCAGGAGGAACAGCTGTTCTCACAACGTCATCGCTCATTGTGGGAAATCACAGTTTAACGGCAACGTATGGCAACAATAATTACACGAGTAACACCAGTAATACACGCATTCACACGGTGAACAAAGCAAGTTGTACTATTGCACTGGCATCATCCTTAAACCCCGCAACGCTGGGGCTTTCCGTACGATTTACCGGAACCGTATCACCAACCAGTGCAACGGGAAGCATTACGTTCCGTGAAGGTTCTACAACCGTGGGAACAGCCACCATGGTGAGTGGATCTGCCTACGTTGATATCGCCACGCTCACTGTCGGTGCGCATGTGCTCACTGCCGTGTACAGCGGAAATTCGAATTTTAATACATGTACCAGTGCATCGCTCACGCAGACTATCAGTGCCCCTGCCAACTCCTCGAGCTCATCAAGTTCTGCGCCGCCTTCTTCCAGTTCTTCGTCCGTTGCAAGTTCCACACCCACCTCCAGTGCTGCAAGCTCCGTGGCGTCCAGCACTCCTTCCAGCTCTTCCACTCCACCTTCTTCCAGTTCTAGTTCTTCGCAAATATCTTCCTCTTCCTCAAGTTCTTCTACTCCACCATCTTCCTCTAGTAGCAGTTCGTCATCCGCCGGTGGTGTTGCCTGGCAAAACCAGAACGTTGGCGTACTCATTCTAGATGCCACTTCTGCGGGATCTCTCACACTTTCCGGAAATGGCCACTTGAATATTGCCAATGCAAATGGAACCGTGACGGTGAACTCCAGTCATGCGCAAGCGGTGAAAGTTTCCGGCAATGGTATTGTGACTGCCACCACGCTTAACATTAAAGGAAATCCGGGCCGTCAGGTAACGGGAAACGGACATATTTACGCAACCATCAATACGAATGTGCTCCCAAGTGCGGATCCTCTTGCATCGCTTACTATTCCAACCCCTCCTTCCCAGAGTTACTCCGCTGTTAATGTAACTGGTAACAATCAACTCACTATCAATCCGGGTACATATGTAGGAGGTATCAAGGTGTCTGGAAACGGCCGTCTCACCATGAATCCGGGAATTTACTATTTGCAAGGAGGGGGCTTCAAACTGTCCGGTAATGCCATTGTGACTGCGAACGGCGTCATGATCTACAGTGCGCCATCTCTCTCGACGGACATTATTTCTCTTTCCGGAAATGCAAACCTGACCATTTCCCCCATGTCCACGGGTATTTATGCGGGTATTTCTATTTTCCAACGGCGTACGTCGAACTTGGGAATCACCATCGACGGGAACGGCATCATCAACCTAGATGGTGTGTTCTACGGAGCAGCATCCACGCTCACGCTTGCAGGCAATGCGAACGTGAACCTGCAGTGCCTTCCAAACCCCCGCTTCATTCTGAACAAACTGAACTTCACCGGAAACGGTCAGTTCAACGTCCAGTAATTTCCCCACCTTTTTATGCGCAAAGTGAAAGCACGATCTCACGCACGGGCACACGCAAAGGCACTTCCCTTCAAAACAATTGCGTATCCCGTCATCAGCATCGCGGTCATTGTGATTGTCGCCCTGGCATCTATGGTGCTGGCTCAAGAAGAACAGCCTCAGCAGGAAAGTGTGGATTCTATTGAGGCCTCTGGCACGGAACAAGTTGCGGTAACAGGAGCACTGGTGAGTGGAGATGTCCTGGGTGAGGACAACAGTGAAATTATTCTGGCGTCAGACCCTGATGAAGGAATGACGTCTGTTGTGAGTGGAGATCTCACTGCGAACGATAACAATGAAGTCTCCGGTGACACGATTCACGTGAAAGGAAATGTTACTGCCAGCAATAACAGCCGTGTTCGTCTGACGGCATCGGTCGTGGATGGGAATGTGACCATTTTCGATGCCGCAGAGGTTTCTATCGACTCTCAAACAGTCGTTCAGGGCGATATAGAAGGTGTCCTGCTTCGCAGCGAAGATGGATACAGTGTGTATGGAGCGTATCCAGCGGAGTAGTCAGAGAGGCAATCAACTGGTAGGGTAGGCGCGGTTTGCCGCCTTAGCTCAGTGGTAGAGCAACCGCCTTGTAAGCGGTGGGTCCCGAGTTCAAATCTCGGAGGCGGCTCCATCCCTGTCTGCCGACAGGCAGGCGGCTTCGTCTAATTACTATGACGCGATATTGCCGCTCCAGTATTTAGGACTTCAGAAATCTGATACAATCAATAGCATGAAAACATCAACAAAAGGCCTGTGTGTTGTATTTTTCACGGTACTTAGTATCTTTCTTATCATTCTAACCCCACTCCTTATAAAAAGGGGTTTGCACTTTATAGCAATGCGAGGATTGGACTTTGAAAAAGATTCCTGCCAAAAAATTTATGATATAAGTAAAATATGCCCTCCACAGCGGTGCAATCAGCTTTTTGTGTCCTGTATTAATTGCGCAAATGGTAGCGTTTGCACAGAAAAAGATAAAATGAGAGATTTCTTTCATCCTGTTTTTTCCCAGAGTCCAGATTCGAGTGGAGCTATCCTAGGGCCTTCAGAATGAGATAGAGAACTGCCCAACCGCCTCCAAAAACGAGTGCAATGAGGAGTGCCTTGAAAAGGGTGTTCATAGAGAGGGGAAAGCATGAGTATACTCTATTTTCCCTTCTCTCGCTTCTATTACAGCGTGAGGGTAAACGTTGTTCCCTTTCCTTCTTCACTCTGAATATCCATTTTTACATGAATGACATCGGCAGCAATCTTCGCAATGTAGAGACCTAGGCCATTTCCATCTGTGTCCACCTCCCGTGCGTTATCAGCACGGAAGAGTTTCTCGAAAATCTTACTCTGGTCTTTCTTTGGAATGCCAATACCGTGATCCTCTACGGAAATAGAGAGAGAGGTATCTTTTTCCTGCACATGAATCGTCACGTTGCTTCCATCATGAGAGTATTTAATGGCATTGCTGATGATATTCTGCAGAATGAGCTCCAGAAGCTCTGGGTCTGTCCTGCGCATAAGCGTTCCTTTTGTTTGGAAGTCTTCACACAGCTTGATGGACCGTGTTTTACACTCAAAGAGGAACGTCTTCTCAATTTTACGGATCAATTCAATGACATCAATGGACGTTTCATCATGAACAGTAAACGTTCCCAATTCCAAGTTCGCAACGTGAAGAAGCGATGTCACCATGCGAATCATACGGTCGTTCGCGGCACCAATTTCCTGCACACTCTTCTGCTTTTCTTCATCCAATGCACCTTCATCACCACCCAGAAGCATTTCCACATACCAGCGAATGCTGGAGAGAGGAGTGCGGAGCTGGTGTGATGCGAGGGAAATGAACTGCGACTTCATTTGATCAATACGACGGTCTTCTGTGACATCGCGGAAGAGGGCAATAACACCAAGACATTCACCATTCTTCATAATGGGTGCTGTTGTGATGAAGATCGGTGCATTTTTGCCGTTCTTTTTCATAATCGAGTAACCAGGATCCAACACCGGTACAACCGGTTCATGGCTTTCCAAAGCGCCCTTCATCGGGTGATCATTATCGGGGAGTGCTGTGCTGTCTTTTGTAAGGAATCTCAGGATTTCTGTATACGAAATACCTTTTGCTTCGTCTTCTTTCCATCCTGTGAGGAGACTTCCTGCGTCGTTTAAAAGGATCACGTCGCCTTTTCGATCTGTCACGAGCAAGCCGTACTGAAGGCTCTTAAAGATGGCATCATCTTGAGCATTCTTTTCCAATACTTCCCGCGTGCGTGCACGAACACGCTCTTCCAGGTTGTCATAACTCTCCTTCAAGCGGCTTGTGAGATCAAAAGCAGTTTGATCCACCACTTCCAATTCGTTTCCCGTGAAGATCGTTCGTTCAAAATTCCATTTCTTCGTCTCCAATCCTGAGAGTTTCTGCTTGAGCGAAAGAAGTGGGGCAGTAATGCGACGTGCCATACTTCCTACAATGGCAATCGAAAGGACAATAATCACCAGACCACCTCCGAACATGGCAAGCGCAAGGCGCCAGATGGGAATATAGGTTTGGTAGCGGTCCACCGTAGCAATAAGCCCCCATCCAACCGAAGGAATATTGCGGGACACGGCGAACACTTTGATATTTGCGTAGTCATAATCTTCCCGCTCGAATTCATCTCCACGCACAGCCCGACTTGCAAGATCGTCAGATGCGTTTTGAAGAGTGCCGATATATACCATGGAAGGAGAAAGACTGGTTTCATCACTTGTAAAGAGAAGAACGTCATCTTGGTGTGCTATGACAAGAGACACACGTTCCGCCTCTTCCGTAGATGTAAAGAGACTGGAAAGCAGAATACGGGTATCAAACACGGCGGCAAGGTTTCCTGTTTGTCGCCCCTTTTCGTGGCGGGGGGTCATGATGATGTACCGGGAGAATCCATCCTGTGTAATAACAGGAAGAAGAACCGTGGAATCAATTCCCGTGTATTGATCGATTTCATCCAATACATCCTGGGTGGGGAAAGTACCACTTTCCAAAGAAACAGCTCCTGTTTGTGACACGCGAAGCAGACTTTCAAAACCAAGAAGCTTCTTGAGAGTGAGTGGGGCCGTGCTCTCTTCTTTTTCTGCAACAACGGCAACCTGTTCGCGTTGCTTCGTAAGAATGGTCTCTATGAGAGATTCATGACCAGCAACGAGCGAGCGAAGTTGATCGAACGTGTTTCTCCGAATTTCATTCCGTGCAAGCAAGAACGCCGTCACCACCATCAAGAACACCGTGAGAGCAACAAGGAGCGTCACTTGCACGAAGAGTGTGAAGCGAAGGGATGACCAGGAGCGTGTTTTTGTGGGTGTTTTGAGATTCATGGATTTCCTCTTATTTTAGCACAAAAACGGAGTTTTTTCCATCTCAAAAAAGCCTCTTAAAAGGCATTTAGCGCTCAAAGAAAAAGGCTCCTTTCGGAGCCCTTTCTTCTCGTTTTGAGGCGAGTGATTAGCGCGTAACGGTGATGGACGCACTGTTCTCTGCACTTGGTGCAGCAACCGTAATGCGCGACGTTGTCGCGTCCTTTACGATCGTGTAATCCGTGCTGTTTGCATCCGTGGAGGATGGGTCAGCAGGCATTGCCACAACGTACGAGCCTGTAAGCACATCGAGATCGATGAGGCTTGTACAGCTTGTTGCCGTTGTGCGGCAAATTTCCGTTGCCGTGGTCGTAATAGTACTTGGAATCTGACCGTTGTGGTCGATCGAGTACTGGTACACGGCGTTCAGAATCGTGTTCACGTCTGAGCGGCGCTGTGCATTGCGGGCATCACCCAACTGCTTGGTCGGGTTGATAGCCACAATCACGATTGCAGCCAAGATCGCGATGATTCCGATGACGAGGAGGAGTTCAATCAAGGTGAACCCTCCACGAGGAGAACGACGGATCATAGAAAGGGGGGAGAAAATGAGAACACCATCAAGAAAATGATGGTACAACAGCGATTGTAGCAATTATTTGTTCAGTGTCCATAGGATTTTAAGAAAAGAACAAACAGAGGTTTTTCAGATATTTGATTGCTTGAAAAAGAAGACAGAAGTCAGAAATCAGAAGACAGACGATGAATCCCTCAACACGAAATAGCCCCCGATCCCGTTTTACAGACCCCACTCTGACAGTACGGCCACTTGTAATCGTGAGAGGTGCACGCGGGAGCACTGCATCCGGAACATCCGCCGGATTCGTATGTTCTATCTTGCGGAAGGAGAGCGCTGCCATCAAAATGTTTTGTGTACGTAATGGGTTTTGGAAGAGGAATGATTGTTTCCAGATCGAATGAAAAGGTCATACTTTTCGATACAGACCCAGAAACATTCCGGAACACCAGATTTTTCATGATGACATTCTCCGGAAGGACGTAATCCACCGTTCTCTTTTGAACCATGATGAGGTTGCCTGTGGAGGACTTTGCAAAAACTGTTGCATATTCATTTTCTAGCCGCATTTGAAGCGCAAGAATGGCTCCTGTTGCTCCGGCAGAGGGTGAAAGGATTCTTTCTGCATTGTGAATAGAGCGCGAAAAAAGTTGGACTGTTTTTGCGCCGTGTTGTTCAAACTCTGCAATAGAACCCTGACGAACACGGGTGTCTTCTGTTGCAAGTAGCATGAAGACAAGGGCCGTGCTCACGAAGGCGAGAAGACCCAAGAAGAGGAGAAACTCCACAAGGGTGGTGCCAGATCTGAGAACAAATGTTAGCCGCATAGAGAAATTTCAGGAACTTCTTGCCAGGAGGACACTTCTATCTGAGGGAGAAGTGTATCGATAAGTATCTCCAATCGTGAAACAGTAGACCCCACCTGTGCTTCTGTACACAATGTCCGGTTCCAGTTTCCAGATCCTCCAATAGGATAAATAGAACATGTGACATTCGTCGTAAATGCGGAGATGGTTACGTTTCCTGTATAGGTAGGATCATTATGAAGAGCGAGGAGTGCGTAATCTGCACACGCTTCTGCCGCATTGCGTGCACGGAAAGATTCATCCACAGAATAGGCAGTGAGCTCGGAGGAATTCCCAAGAAGAATCAAAGATGCCGTAATCACCGACGCAATTGCTCCAATAATGAGGATGGAGATGAGCAGGAGGTAGCCGTTTTTGGAGCGATGGAGCATCATGACCCAGGAGAGAGAATACGAAGTTGTGTAGGGGTGACGATGAATAATTTGTCCCGTGACCAATCGTAATAAAGCCCGTTCACATTTCCTCCCGCGTTATAGGACACAAGAGAAGGAGAACCTCCGCGCATGAGAATGGGGAGATCCAAAATGCGCACCTGCGCATTCGTCGCCGTATCACCAACGAAGAGGTACGTTCCTGCAGGGTCCATCGCAAGACCATTCACGTCTCCTACTGCATCAAAAGTCCAGGGTCCTGGAGGGCTACTTGGAAGTGCAGAGTCTTCAATGGAGTATCCATTGATTGTCATGATGGAACTTCCGTACACGCGCCCGATGATCACACCGGTTTCGGTTGTGATAACAGAGAGTCCATCGTAGACATCGGTGAGATCAATACCAATTCCTGTTACGAACGAGAGATCGGTGGGATCGAACACATCCACCACTTTGAGTTCTCCAGGATCATCACTTGTTGCGGTGTAGGCATAGCCATCGTGGAGAGCAATGCTGCGCACATCACCGGTCATATTCAGGGAATCCTCAAATGCGAGACTTCCCGGACTTATGGTCAGTGTGAGCAATTCATCACCACTCACTTGCTCGTTCGTTCCCACGTATAAGGTAGAGCCGTAGACAGCAATAGATCGTGCCGTGACAGATCCTGCAATGTTATAACTTCCACTCAGAACACCAGGACTCATTGTCGATGGTGAGCGCGTATCGAAGACCATCACTTCATTGGACGCATTATCGGTTGCTATAAAAAGTTTGTATCCATCGGCGACAATGCCGTACCCCGATGCACCGAGATCGAACGTTGAATTGATACGTGTTGGACTTGCAGGATTGGTAATATCAAATATGTAGAGGCCTTTTCCGCCTGCGGCGTGATCGGACGTGACAAACGCGTAATTCCCGGAAACCGCAATGTTGTGAAAATCCGGCGTACCACCGGGAGTATTGGAGCCCGTAAGAAGAACGCTGTGCCAGTTACCGGGGTTTGTCACCGCCTGCCAGTTACTGAGATACGTGGTCACCGTAATAGAACCACTCTCATGAGGATTAAAATTCCACGTTGCACGGGATGTTGCTTCCCAGATATTTGTTCCACGGGATGTCAGTGTTAAGGTGAGCTGATATCCATCGCTTGTTGTGGTACTTCCAGAGCTGTTCAGAACCCATCTGCCAGAACTGTTAATGGCAACTCCATGAGTGCCGGCTGTGAGAGAGGAAAAGCCGTCATCGCGAATGGCACGAAGGGCACTCAGTTGTCTGTCTGCCAAGACCGTTGCGCGAAGCCGGTTTCCGCTTGCAACCGTGCTTTGTTCTCCTTCAATGAGGACAAGTCCAACACCTCCCAAAAAAATCGCAAACAGAGCGATTGCAAGAATCCCTTCCAGAAGAAGGGAACCACCGTGCCGTTTCTGATGCATGTTCTTCATAGAATTGGCTCTGGAGGAAGACATTCCTGTTTTTCAAAGCGAATGCGAAGAACGGCATCTTGGAAATCTCCTGCCGCAGGATCATCCAACTCCGCAAGAATGATGATGTCTCCTTCTTCTCCTGCAATGTGTCCGTTGGATGTGAGAATACTCTGCAAGAAAGGCTTTGACGGAGTCGAGAGAATGGCAGCAGGAATGGAATCACCTGCAGTGAGGACAAGAATGTGACTGTCGCCTTCTCCCGTTGTGACTTTCTTCTGGTAGGACCATCCGTATCTGCCTTCAAGGGTGAGGAGCATTCTTCCGCCACCTGAAATATTGGAGACTACATCGGACTCACCTCCACGAATCGCTTTGAGGGCAAAGAGAGGGCGCCACGTTGCCCCGTTATCCGTACTGATGCTTGCATGAACATCCACCCGGGGACCGCGATACCCCACGGTACTCTCTGAGCCCAACGCTTCTACGTGTGCGGTGACGTTCACAGCGGGTGTGATACCTCCATCACGATCAATCGTAGGCAATGCAATACATGATGTGTCTGATGGGATACTCATTCCAGATGAGGAAGAGGATGAATTTGTTTCTGGGGTAAAAGGCTGTTGTGGTGTGTGATGCAGAGTGGCAGGTTCCTTCTCTTGCCCAAGAGGCATATCGAGAGGCATGAGAGACGGCATGCGAGTCAAAATGGATGCATCGATGTGCAGATTCTTCGTTGTCATCACAAACACGGCAGCCATAGTTGCAAGCAATCCCATGACAACAACAAATTCAGCAGTACTGAATCCTTTCAAAAGCCGGTGAATCATTGGATGAAATCTCATAATTAACGACCAATAGAACCAACAACGGAATAAATAGGAACAATAATGGCGAAGGCAACAGTTCCCACAACGCCTCCAATGAAAAACAGAAGCATTGGTTCCAAAATAACAGGAAGCTTGTGCGCTGTTTCTTCCGCCTTCTTTTCGTAAATATCCGCAATTTTCAGGAGCATATCTGCAAGTGCGCCAGATTTTTCACCGGTGACGACAAGCTGCTGCACAGAAACAGGCAGCAACTTATCAGATCCGCGCATACGCCCGAACGATGTAGCGAAGGAATTTCCCACATTCACTTCATCTGCCAGTTTGAAATAGAATTTTTTGTAAGCAACGGTATCGGTCACCTCGGCAAGCGAGTGAATGGAATCTACAAGAGGAACTCCGGCACGAAGGAGACTTCCCAAAATCACACCAAAACGTGCAATGGTTGCCTGCTTTGCAAGTGCACCAACACCGGGAATGTGGAAGATGAGCTTTTGTGTAGGTCCTTTGAGTGGTGTGTATTTACAGAGAATGACAATGACAACACAGACAACGCCAAAGGAGGGAACTGCAACAGAGCCATGTGCAGAGAAGAAGTTTGCAATCCAGATGATGATGCGTGTCACAAGTGGAAGCTTTGCATGAAGCGAAAGAAGTACACCCACCAGTTTGGGCAACACAAACCACGCAAGGCCCAGTGTGACCACGATGGTGAGAGAAAGCACAATGGTCGGATAAATCATTGCCATCTTCACTTTTTGCTTGAGTCCATGATCTTTCTCCTGCTGCTCTGCAAGGTGAGCCATGTTCTTGGAGAGGGAACCCGACTCTTCACCAATGCGAATGAGGGCAAGCTCGTACGGAGCAAACAGATGCTGGTTGTCCATAGATCTCCAGAGAGGACTTCCGTTCGAAACCTCCTCCATGATCTGCTTGATAATTTTACGCATGGGTTTGGATTTCACTTCGGCAAGAATGGTACTGAGTGCATCTGTCACATTCAGTCCTGCCGTTAACAGAATGGCAAGATTCTGAATGAAGCGGGAACGCTCTTTCCCCATACCAAAGTGGCTGATGGCACCCAAAAGGTGAGATAAATCACCAGACTTTTTTTTGGTAGCAGGCTTTTTAACAGGTTCCTGTTTGGGAGCTTCCGGGGGGGGTGTTTTTGCTTCTTGTTTGAGGTCTGCAACAGACTTCTTTAATTCAGAAATAGGTGGAGCTGGTTGCGGCTCCGGAGATTTCTTCCCTTTGGAGAAAGAAAAAATATTCATGATGTATGAGACGTGGTGTCATCTTTTTTCGCTTCCATGGAAACAACTTCCGGAGGAGCCGCAATACGAAGAAGTTCTTCAATGGTTGTGAGTCCTGCTTTCACTTTTTCCAAGCCGTCTTCAAACAGATAGTGCATTCCTGCTCCACGTGCCTTGGACATAATTTCCGTAGACGAAGCACGTTTCACAATGAGATCTTCAATAGCAGGGGTTACTTCCAGAAGCTCATAAATACCAACACGACCGCGATACCCCGTATTTCCACACGATGTACAACCCTTTCCGCGGTAGAGCACAATCGGTTCATTTGCAGGGAAGTATGACTCTGCGCCTACGAACAACTGACGCGCATCTGTTGGCTCCACGCTGTAACTGAAACGGCAGTGGGGACAAATGCGTCGTGCAAGACGCTGCGCCACAATCACCTCCAATGTGGATGCAAGCAAGAACGGCTCTACACCCATTTCGATGAGGCGGGGGATGGCGGTTCCGGAATCATTCGCGTGGAGGGTTGAAAAGAGCAAGTGCCCTGTAAGCGCTGCGTTCACGGCAATAGATGCTGTTTCTGCGTCACGAATTTCACCCACCAGAATGATGTCCGGGTCCTGACGCACAAGAGCACGAAGACCTTTTGCGAAGGTGAGATCGGACGCTGCATTCACCTGAATGTGATTGATGCCGGGAATTTTGTATTCCACCGGATCTTCAATCGTCGAAATGTTCACATCCGGGCGGTTACGCATCTTGAGAAGTCCATAGAGCGTTGTGGATTTACCTGCACCGGTTGGTCCGGTCGTGAGAATCATGCCGAACGGCTTGTGTGCCGCACGTTCCAGAATTTCACGGTAGGAATCCGAAAATCCAAGATCTGCAAGGGTGAGTGTTCGCACGTATTCGGAGAGCAAACGCATCACCACTTTTTCACCGTCCACAATCGGCACAATGGATACACGAACGTCCATGGTTCCGGCTTTGGAGTGATAGCGAATGGCACCGTCTTGTGCGGCGTAGTGTTCATCGATGCGCAGGTTCGCTTCAATCTTGATGCGGTTCACAATGCCTTCGTAGAATTGTTTTGGGAGTCGTCCTGCTTCGTGCATCACACCGTCCACGCGGAAGCGAATCACCACATCTCCCTCTTGTGGTTCAAAGTGAATGTCCGATGCGCGGAGTGTCATGGCATCATCAAAAATTTCGTTGAGAATTTCCGGCGCAATTTTTGTCTGGCCTTCAATGAGCGATTGAAAGCGCGTTGAAAGAGGTTTTCGGTAGTACGAGAATCCTGCCTCAATGGAGTTCTTCGGCGCATATACGAGCTTAATAGTTCCCGAGAAAGGTTTTATATCCGCTTTTGGTTTACTGCCCCATAGACTCTTTCGCATCGACTTCTTTTCGCCAGCAGGTTCAATGAACTGTGGTTGTCCAATGTTCTGTTTCAACGTTTCTGTGAGTTCGGGAATGGTGGGATCCGACGTAGCAACCGTCACGGTTTCGTTTTCCCGCTTTACGGCAAGAACCGAGAGAGAACGAGCACACTCTTCCGGAAGAAGTTCGGCAACATCTGGAGTAGGAGGATGTGCGGGAATATCGTAGAACGGAAGTTTGTAATGTTCAGCCAAAGCATTTTCCAAAAGCTCACGGGTAAGAAGTCCCTGTTCAAACAGGACCATCTTCAGATCAATCTTTCGCTCTGCTGCTTCTGCAAGAACTTTCTGCAATTCCTCTGGTGCAAGGTAGTTCTGCTCTAGCAGGATTGCGCCCAATTGTTCGTTTGTGAGTTGCATGGTTTAGGCAGGGGGAAGAAGTGCTTTCACACGTGTGACAATGTCTGCAATGGGAGTGTTGGATTTCACAAAGTAATCTGCGGCACCAAGTTCTTTTGCTTTCTTGCGGTCTTCCTCCTGTCCCAAGTTACTCAGCACGATGACGGGCATGGAAATATTGTTCGACTTCATTTCATTGAGAACCGTGAAGCCATCTACCCGCGGCATGATGAGATCCAACAACATCATTCCGTAGCCAGGGTTCTTTAATTCGGCAATTGCCTCCTCGCCGTTCATCACCACTTTCACGTTGTATCCCTCATGCTTCAGCTTCATTTCCAGTGCATGCGCCAACGGCTTCTCATCTTCCACCACCAACACAATGCCCTTGGCACTAGGCACAGGGGTACTTGGTGCTGCTTCTGGAGCCACCGGAGCCGAGAATGGAGTTAGTGTTTGTTCGTCCATACGGGGACTTCAAGAAATCCTTTTATTGTAGCAGAAAAACCCTTTTCGGGCAATGGCGTTCTTGCTATGCTTTTTCCGCTCCATGAAGCCCCTTGCACTCATTTCCGTGTCTGAGAAGTCGGGAATTGTTGAATTTGCGCAAGGATTAGCCAAAAAAGGGTGGGAAATTGTCTCTACAGGAGGAACGTTGGATCTACTTCAAAAAAATGGCTTGGAAGTACTCTCGGTTGAAGACCTTACGGGATTCCCCGAATGTTTCGGTGGACGCGTGAAAACATTGCATCCCATGATTGCGGGTGGCATCTTGTTCCGTCGCGATCATGCGGATGATGTGAAACGAGCAGCGGAGCTAAAAATTCGTCCTATCGATCTTGTCGTTGTGAATTTGTATCCGTTTGCAGAGACCATTTCGAAACCGAACGTGACGCGAGAAGAGGCAATTGAACAAATTGATATTGGCGGACCGACACTCTTGCGCGCTGCTGCAAAAAATCATCAGGATGTCACCGTTGTGTGTGATCCATCCGATTACTCCCGCGTGCTCGATGTACTTGATCAAGAAAAAATAGTATCGGAACTGAGAAAGGAACTTGCAACAAAAGTGTTTCTTCACACCGCACACTACGATAGTTTCATTACCTATTATCTGTCCGGAGGGACGAATGACGGGCTTCTTCTGACCAAGGGAAAACGGCTTCGGTATGGGGAAAACCCGCATCAGACAGGAATGTATTATTCGTATGCAGGTGACGAACAAGAACACTGGAAGGTACATCAAGGAAAGGAACTGAGCTATCTCAATCTGCTTGATGCTGATGGCGCATGGAATACCGTCGTTGAATTTGAAGATCCAACGGTCGTGATGGTGAAGCATGCAAATCCCTCCGGCATTGCATCGCGCTCAACAATCGAAGAAGCATTTCAAGCGTCATACGACGCCGATCGTCTTTCTGCGTTCGGGGTGATCATCGCGCTGAACTGTCCCTGCACGAAAGAGATTGTGCAAAAAATGATCGATCAAAAGATGTTCGTGGAAATTCTTCTTGCTCCAGTATACGACAGCGATGCGCTTGAACTCCTCAAGAGTAAGCCAAATCTTCGGGTTCTCCAGATGGGAGATTATAATGTGCCACAGCGAAAAATTCTCTTCCGTTCCGCTCTCTGCGGCATCCTGATGCAAGATTTGGATATGAAAGTCATCACAGAAAAAGATCTTACGGTCGTGACCAAGAAAAAACCAACGGAAGAACAAATTCAGGATCTCCTCTTTGCATGGAAGTGTGTGAAGCACTCTAAATCGAATGCTATTGTCTTTGTAAAAGATCGCGTCACTGTCGGTATCGGTGCAGGGCAAACAAGTCGCGTAGATGCAACGTGGATTGCCGCAAAACGTGCAGGAGAGAAAGCAAAAGGTGCTGTCATGGCGAGTGATGCCTTCTTCCCATTTCCAGATTCTGTTGAAGAAGCAGCCAAGAACGGCATTGCTGCGATTATTCAGCCAGGAGGATCGATCCGCGATGAGGATGTGATCAAGAAAGCGGATGAACTCGGCATTGCCATGGTGACGACGGGGGTGAGGGCGTTTTGGCACTAGAAAAGTTCTTGGTTTTTAGTTCTTGGTTATTGGTCTTTCTCCAATAACTAATAACCAACAACTAATAACTTTATAGTTTTCTCCTCCCTGCAATCGCTTCACGGAGCGTTACCTGATCCGCAAATTCAATATCTGCACCCATGGGAAGACCATGAGCAAGACGGCTAATGGTCGGAACTTTTGATGATAATTCTTGCCGGATGAATGCTGCGGTTGCTTCACCTTCGGTATCAGGATTTGTCGCGATGATGAGTTCATTGATCGATCCATCCTTACAACGATCAATCAGTTCTTTCATCTTGAGTTGCTCTGGACCCATCCCGTCGAGTGGAGAGAGGACACCATGAAGTACGTGATACAAACCTCGATACTTCGTTTTCTCGAACGCCACGACATCGAGTGGACTCTCAACGACCAGAATCATCGACCGGTCACGCGAAGAATCCTGACAAATGGGACACAACTCTTCGCTACTTACCATCTGACACGATGCACAGTAATGGATTTCTTTTTTCAGGTTTTGAAGCGCTTCCCCAAGCCGCTCCGGTGATGCTTTACTAGACCTCAAAAGGTGAAATGTAAGGCGTTCTGCGGACTTTGGGCCAATGCCGGGAAGCTTTTGAAGTTCCTCGATGGTGCGCTGGATTTGGGGAGGGAGGAGGGGCATAAAAAGTTGATTGGTTGACTGGTTGATTAGGAGACAAGCAAGTAAACCAGTAAACCAGGCAACTAATCAACCAATCAACTTAAGAATCCTCACCACGTCTTACTCTTCTTTCCACTTCTCGATCTCGTATTCTCTGCCTCTTATCTAACTTCTTTCTTCCTCGTCCAATACCAAGGAACAATTTAATAAATCGTCCTGCGCGTACTTCTAAGGGAATAATCGTCATTCCCTTTTCCTGTTCGATAGCTGTAAGCCGCGCCAGCTCCGATTTTTTGATGAGCAATTCGCGATCTTGTTTTTCATCGTACTCGCCACTCACCGTCGCAAAGCGATAGGGTGCGATAGATGCATTCTTGAGCACGGGCGTGCCACCTCGAAAGGACACGTACGATCCGCTTAAATGAATGTGCCCCGCACGGCACGACTTCACCTCCTGACCACTCAGGACAATGCCGGCTTCAAGAGTATCTATTATCTCAAAGTCGAACCGAGCCTTTTTGTTCTGTGCGACAACTTTCATGTGCTGCAGTATGCCCTGAAGAGGGGATGTTTGTTAAAATTATAAAATATGATATAATGTTAATAGTTGTTTTTCTCCAAGTTCCTGTTTATGGAAGGAATCTGACATGACGTACACGGTCGACTCGAACTGGTTGCTTCGGGATGTTCAGTTCGATGACAACTGGGATGCAGCGGTGGAGGCCTCCAACCGCCACATCCGTGAGTACGAAGCACGCCAACGAGAAAAGCGCCGCGCCCAAGATGAACGACGTCGCGCTCGCCGTCTCGTGGCTGCCTAACCTTCCGGGAACAGGGAAGGGCAACAGGACCCCGTGCGCACTGCGTGCGGGGTTTGTTTGACAAATGTGTCAATAATACTTATCATTATCCTAGTGTTATCATCGAATTTCCTCTTTTGAGGGTGATTCATCCTTTTGGATCAAACGTGATAGCACTTCCAATCTTGGGTGCTTTCACAATTCTTTTGGGATCGCACCCATTTTTATAGTCCAATCAACTGAAGATACGCATCGCCCACTCCCAAGTAGGCGGCGAATGCTCCTATTGCCAGAAAAGGGCCAAAAGCGAGCCTGCTCTTTCGTGTTGCGCGGTCCATGGCAATCAAAATGACCCCTACACATGCACCTGTCATATACGCGATTGCCAGCATAGGAATTGTTTTTGAAAGTCCTAACCAGAGGCCCAAACTGAACCCTAAGAAAATATCGCCACTTCCCACAATTTTTCCGCGACTGATAAGCCATTGGAATCCAAACCATGCTGCACCCACACATGCTCCCAAGAGAGGAGAAAGAAATTGCTGCTCAAGCCACATGGTTCCCAGTGCACCAATTGCAATGATTGCTGTGAAGGCATCTGGAATCATCATTTCATAGGCATCGAACACGGTTACCAGAAGAATTCCCCAGAAGACGATTACCGTCATGATTGCCAAAGGGAGATTGTTGCTATGAAGAAGATACGCAGCAATGAAGAGAATCATCGTTGCAAGCTCCGTGAGTGGGTAGCGCAGTCCAATCGGTTTCTTGCACCGTCTGCAGCGCCCTCCCAAGAGCACAAAACTCAAGACAGGAATCAGGTCATACCAGGCAATCACTTTCTTGCAGTGTGGACATTTGGATCTTCCATCAAGCGGTTTCCCTTTGGCCGTTCGGATCAAAAGGACGTTTGAAAAACTGCCGACCACAAGTCCGCTTACGGCAAAGAGAATGAGAATAACAGTATGAGGGGGCACCGGTTTAGTGTAGCGGAGCCCTCTTCTTCCGTGAAAGAGAAACACCAGCAACACCTGCTGCAACAATGCTGATCATCCAGAGTCCTACTCCAGACTGTGAAAGTGCAGGGTGCTTCTTTACCGTTGTTTGCATGACAGCATCGTTCTGAACAGCAACAGGTTGCATCACCACACCATTTGCCTGATTTTCCAAACGCATATCACGACGTGCATTCATGAGTGCGGCAATGGCAACGGTATCGTTGATGGAAGACTGCGAGGAAGACGATGAAACGGTTTGTGCTTCCAATGCATTTGCAAGTGTTTGCGCTCGATACGCAATTTGCCGGACGGATTTATCGTCCACATTCTTATTTGCGAATCGCATGCTATCTACATTGGACTCTGCAATAGGGCTGGAAGGACGAATGAGAAATGCCTGACTGTTCGAAAATGCATCAATGCCGGCATAGACCATAAGGGCAATACCAATACCCACAAGGGCACCAAGAAGTTGTTTGAGGAGAGGGGATGTTTGCGTCATCTCTCTATTCTACCATAAAATGATGTTTTTTTCAATCACGGCATGAGGCTACTTTTATAGCGCTCTGGCTCGAATGCTTCAGCTCTTTCCATGGGGATCGAAAGATCCCTTTCAGAGATGCCGGGTGGAAGCTGTTGATCGTACCCAAGAAGCAGGAGATCGGGCTTATAGAGTCGCAGTGGTTCCAAAAAATCATCCGAGTTTCCTAGAACAACGTGCACATCAGGAAATTCTTTTTGTATCGTCAACGACCTCTCTTCCTCAGACTGCCGTGGAGCGCGACCTTTAATTTTCTCCACATTTGCATCGCGTCCAACAATCACCGTTACATCACCGCGCTTCATGGCTTCCCGTATTAAAAATCGATGCCCCTCGTGGAGATGATCGAAGGTACCAAAAATCATCACGTTCATACTGAAAGGATAGCAGGAAACGTGTGATCTTTATTGATCGGTCGAGTCTGCTGTTCCCGCTGTTGGAACCGGAGCCTGCAGATCAACCGAAAACAGGCGCTTGTCATCCAATACATAGAGTCGAGCATCATCTGGATCTACATAGATATCTTTGAGCGTTCCAAGATCCTGCGATTCCAAAACGTACTGACGAATATAAGAAGACTCACCAAGATCAGAATCACTGGAAGCCACCACAATGCGGCCTTCCTTGGGATTTAGGAAGTAGAGGTTGCCCGTAGGAGAGGGTTTGAAGACTTTCGTCATGCCAAGCAGCGCACCTTCCGGAAGATTGCGGATTGTGAATGGCTTCTGCTCACCGCGGAGAAGCTTCACCACCTGACCATCATCTTTCAGAATGTAGACGTCTCCATCAATGGCCATATCCACAGCTCCCTTCAAGTCTCCATTCACGTTGTACTCACTGGCCGGACTGTAGCGGTTATTGAGGCGTTCATATTTGTAAATCTGATTCTTCTCCGGGGAGAGAAGGTACAGGTAACGAAGATATGTCTTGATATCGGTGCCGCTCATCCACCCTGCGGGATCTTCCGTCTTCATAATCGTCGGTTCACCGTTAATCACTTCAATGAGACTGTTGCCTGTTGTCATGAAGAGACGACTTTGGAAGCGGGGGAAGGCGGTGCCATCCAGAATCAGTTCCTGATCGTCCAACTTCACGGGGTCATCCGCAACGTTTAAGAGGACGCGATACATTTGCTGCCGGTCATACACAAGGAACTCGCCGTCCGAAAGCCCCATGAGTCCCTGTGCCTCTATGTTTGCATTCTTTGCACTCAGGTTCACAACTAAACGTGGTGGAATACGGACAATGTTATTCAGCTCCTCTTTCTTCTGACGAATGCGATCCAGCAAATTGAGTGCTTCTCCACGGTACAGGCCGCTCTCGTTCTCCATCACCTGTTTTGCCCTATCTTCTGCTCTGTCCAGAATGGCATTAGCACTGTCATTATCGCCTGTGAGCTGGCGATTCTCCGCTGTTTTGATGTCCGTATCAATCTGCTCCACGAGCGTCTTTAATTCTTCACGAGACTGACTCTTTTGAGAGAGGAGAGACAGTTGAATAACAATCCAGAAGACCAGGAAAATGCCAACAGCACTTGCAAGAAGAAGAAGATGCGCACGGCGCTTTCTCTTGGGATCGCGAAGATCACTCAAGAAAGAATCCATTCTGTCACGAAGCCCCATCATCGTATTTCCGCTCTTTCTCTCCTTTCTTTCAAGAAGTTTCGGCATCTTCACATTGAGTCGTGGCAGGGAAGGGAGAGAGATCTTGGAAAGCAAATTCATCGCGCTGCTTTTTCCTTGTCTTGCGCTGCGACCTGCTTTCATAGGGAGCTCCCTTCCTCTTCTAGAACCTTCTCCAATACCCATAAGGGCTGCCTGCTTATCGGCATGCACTGCTATATGGAGCAGACAGGCAATCTCTTTTTCACTGGAGAGTTCGCTCACAATTTCCTTTAACACATCGCCGCCATGGGTTGTTACTTGTGCAAGCTGCGCGGGCGTAAACGTGCGAAGGAGACGCTGTGTACTCAAAATAACGTGATCCTTTCCTTCCAGTGGACCGCTCGCAATGTGTACAAAGGAGGGGATAGGCTTTCCACGCGAGTATTCGGTAATTTGTGCGGTTGTTCCTTCGCGAATCAAATAAGCTTCCGCACGACCGGCATGAGACAAATGGAGCATGCCGTCTTCTTCAAACACTCCTACAAGAGCGTGAATATCACGGACGGCACCGCTTAAGATAAGCCCGCGGAAAAGACCATTCAGTTCTTTAAGAGCACCCTCCAGGCGGGTGTATGCATCGCCATCACCTTCTGCAACGGCACGCTGCAGAATAGAGGTAGATTCCTCCTGGAGTGTCTCTTTCCCGCTCGTACGACCTTCACTATGAAGGATCAAAAACACCTTTTCACCAGTCTCCTCACCAAGAACAACGGGCACAAGATCTGTGCCTGCTGGCTCGCGGGTTCGTCCTGATGAGACATCGATATTCATACAGGGTGAAACGCTACACGGAAGAGAAGCGCGCGGCAAGAGGAGAGAAGGTTACAGGATGAATCGGAGGAAGTTTATTCATTTACTGGTTTATTCGTTTATTTGTTAAAGGCTCTTTCATTCTCGATAGTGTGAGAGATAAAGAATATCAAAAACAAATTTTTGGAGGAAAAATTCGTTAAGAGAAAGCCAAAAGAAAGGGGTCATGACAAGAAAGTGCTTGCTTCTTTTCCTTTGTGAGAGTACAGTAGATGTGACGTCTTATCTGAGACACTTTCCGATTTATTCCTTAATTCGATGAAATCCATCCAGGACTGGGTGAAACAAAAGATCAGTCCAACACAACAAAAGAACTCTGTAGCGAATTCACCCGCTATCCAGAGAAATCATTCGCAGAAGCCGCGTGTTCCACATCTGCAAAGACCGCAGCAGCGCCCAGGTACTACGCAACGTCCTGGGAATCCTCATCGTCCTCCGCAGACCCAAAAAGAGCGCCCTGTTTCTATGCCGCAAGGCAAGGGACTTAAAATCTATCCTTTGGGAGGATTTGAAGAAGTAGGACGCAACTGTCTTGTGATAGACGTAGACGGCGACCTCTACATTGTGGATACCGGTCTTCAGTTTCCCGAAGAAGACATGCCGGGTATCGACTATTTAATTCCTGATATTTCCGCGCTGAAAGGTCGCGAGAAGAACATCAAAGCGATTCTCTTCACGCACGGTCACTTGGACCACATTGGTGCCGTACAGCACGTGATTGCGGGACTCCAATTTCCGCCATGTTACGGCACACGCCTGACGATGGCGTTCGTTCGAAAGCGTCTTGATGAAGAAAAACTCACGAGCCGCACAAAACTGAATGTTGTGGAATTTGGAAAAAAGATTCCTCTGGGTCGTGTACAAGTAGAGTTTCTCCGCGTGACACACAGTATTCCAGACTCTGCGGCCATTGCGATCCACACGCCCCACGGGACGATTGTCCACACGGGAGACTTCAAATTCGACTTAACGCCGATGAACGAACCTCCTGCAGACTTTCAACGCCTTGCAGAATTGGGTGATGAAGGCGTTCTTGCCATCATCGCAGACTCGACCAATGCAACGAAACCGGGGAATGCACTCTCTGAGAAAAATATTTCGGAGACACTCTTCAACCTCATGCGTGATGCAAAGGGTCGTCTCATCATTTCTACCTTCAGCTCTCTTCTAAACCGTCTCCAGCAGATCATCGAGCATGCAAAGACGCTCAATCGAAAAATCTTCGTTGTGGGTCGTTCCATGGAAGAGAACATTGATATCTGTATGAAGCTTGGGTACATCAATCCTCCACGTGGACTCATTCGCAAAATGGGACCGGGTATGGAGAAGATTCCCGATCGTGAAATCCTCATTCTCACAACAGGTTCCCAAGGAGAAGAGCGCGCTGGCCTTGCCCGTATGGGCCTTGGCACGCATCAGCATGTGCGTGTGAAAGAAGGGGATACGGTCGTCTTGAGCAGTAATCCTATTCTTGGAAATGAACGTGCTGTTGCGAAAGTGGTGAATAATCTCCACTTACTCGGCGCCCGCGTCTTCACGAATCAGGAACTTGCTCTGCACACAACAGGTCACGGGTACGCAAATGACATCATGCTCATGCACCGTCTGGTTCGCGCAAAACACATCATTCCAGAACACGGTGAACCATATATGAGAGCTGCGCATGCAGATCTCGCTCGTTCGATTGGATACCCGGACAATCAAATCCACTTGCTCACGAACGGAGAAATTCTGGAGTTTGACCAGCAGAAAAATGCACGTCGCTCCAAGACGAAACTTCCCGCCAACGATATTATGATCGACGGCCACGGAAAAGGTTCTGAAGGGCAGCGCATTCTAGATGATCGTCGCATGATGAGTAATGCCGGTATCATGGTGATTACCATCAAAGCGTATGCAGATTCCATGCGCATGATGGGAGATCCACTTCTCCTCTCGCGTGGGCTCATCTACGGTTCCGAGCAGCAATCCATCACGCAAGAGGCGATTCAGATAGCCAAAAAAGCGTATCAAGAAGAGCTGGATCGTGGGGAAAAAAGCATCAAGAACCTCAAATATGCTGTCTCCGGCGCTTTATTCCGATTCTTCCGAAAGAAATTGGATAGAGAGCCGATGGTGATGCCGATTATAGTGGAGGTTTAAACAAGGGAATGCTCGGCAAATGAAAAGGAGTGATGAAAAGTTATTAGTTTTTAGTTATTGGTTCTTAGAAAAGAAACCAAAAACTAATAACCAACAACCAAAAAATCCTCAGTTGATGACTTTCATCACCCGCCCCTTCACTTTCATTCCTTCGAACGGCGTCCATCCACATTTGGAATGAAGATCCTTCGCATGAATAGTCCATTCAACGTTTGGATCGATGATGACGATCGATGATGTTCCAACTTCGATCGGGTTTTTTTCGAGATGGAAGATTCTGTTTGGATTTTCGAAACATAATCGGTAAAGATCGATCGGTGATAGTTTTTTGAGCAACAGAGGGATCATCGTCTCCACTCCCGGTACGCCACTCAGCGCTTTAAGAGGATCTCCTGCCTGTTTTTCCGCAAGCGTATGCGGTGCGTGATCTGTTGCGATGCAATCCACAGTGCCATCGTGAATGCCTTTCCAAAGAGCTTCCTGATGATCTTTTGTTCGAAGTGGGGGGTTCATCTTCCCAAGTGTTCCGAGTTTTTTGTAATCATCGACCGTGAGAAACAAATGATGCGGAGCAACTTCACAAGTGATGGTCACTCCTTCTTTCTTCGCTGCTCTTACGAGATCAATCCCTTGCTTTGTTGAAAGATGTGCAACGTGAAAGTGTGTTTTGTATTTCTTCGCGAGATCGATTGCGTGTTGGATCGCTTTTGCCTCTGCCTCAGGAGGACGTCGCTCCGAGTGAGTCGCAACAGATGTTTCTTTACTATCCGCTACCCGCTGAACGCTACCCGCTATCGTACCAGCATCTTCACAGTGCCCCACAAGCGTGATGCCAAGCTCTGCACATGCTTCGAACACCGCAGGAAGAAGCCCTTCTTCAATCTTCTGGTTTCCGGTGGAGTGATCGAAATAGACTTTCACACCACAGCAGCGCTTCCGAAGCCTCTGCATCTCTTCGGAGGAACTTGTGAAGAGCTCACGGAGCCCTAATAGATGCTCTTCTTTCGTAATGCCGAAGAAGAAACGAAGATCGATGTCATGAATCTCCGATGCACGTCTTACTTTGTCAGCGAGTGCAGCAACTGTCACCGTTGGAGGATTCGTATTCGGCATTTCACACACCGTGAGTACTCCTCCCGCTCTTGCAGAGGCTGCTTCTGTCTTCATCGTTGCTTTTTCTTCATAGCCTGGCTCCCGAAAATGCACATGACAATCGATGAAGCCGGGGAAGATGAGCTTCCCAGAAGCATCGATCGTTTCATCGGCAGGTGTATCAATCAATCCGATCTCCACAATCCTTCCATCGCGGAGCAGAAGATCTGCTTCCTCCAAACCGTCCGAGCGGATGATGGTGCCATTTTTAATGAGAATGCTCGTCATCGTGTAGATATAAGATATAAGACTTAAGACGTAAGTTGAAAGCTAGAAAATAGAAGGGACACGTTTTTGGTTTCTTAAGTCTTTTATCTTCTGTCTTAGATCTTTTCATAACAATATCAACCTTCACCTACGCTTTTCCAAGCAACATTGCTACAAGCGCCATGCGTACAGCGATGCCATTTCCCGCTTGCCTGAAATATGCGGCATTGGGCAATACGTCCACATCATTCGTGATTTCTCCCACACGGGGGAGTGGATGCATGATGGTTGCCTTTGTTTTTTCTGCGAACTCCTTCCTCACAATGTACTTCAGCTTCAGGCGTTCATATTCCTTGGGATCGTCAAATCGTTCCTTTTGGACACGTGTGACGTAAAGCACGTCAGCCTTGAGTGCATCTTCCAGATCATCCGTTTCCGTAAAGGAAATTCCTTTTTCCTTGTAGTACGATGTTACCTTCTCGGGCATCGTCAGTTCCTTTGGTGACACCAGTGTGCAATGGATATCTTTATAGAGTCCCAGCAGATACGAGAGGGAATGGACTGTGCGTCCAAATTTTAGATCTCCGACCATCGCAATGCGGAGTCCATCAACCTTTTTGCGCTCCTTCTGGATGGTATACAGATCCAACAGTGCTTGCGTTGGGTGTTGCCCAGGACCATCTCCCGCGTTGATGAAGGGGACGGAGCTTACTTTTGCTGCGCGTTCGGCGCTTCCTTGTTCCGGGTGACGCATGCAAATGATGTCTGCGTACTGGCTCGCAACGACCATCGTGTCTTCAACAGATTCTCCTTTATAGAGAGAGCTAAATTGCAATCCATCCGCAGTCACTTTTGTTCCGCCAAGACGGAGCATGGCTGTTTCAAAGCTTAATCGTGTTCGTGTGGATGGTTCATAAAAAAGAGAGGCGAGGATTTTTCCTTTCAAAAGGTCCGATCCACCTTTCTTCAAAACTTGTTCCATATCTGCGCTCACACTCATGATTAAATCGGTGTCTTTACGGGTCAGTTGCCGTGTCGACACCAGGTGTTTAAAGGGAAGGGGCATCTAAGATGAAAGTGTAGCGGTTCCGAGAGATGTTGTCGATGAGGAACGCAGTTCATTCTTACTGGCAAGTTGCGCTCTTGCCCTCTTATAAAATACGTGTAGATCTTCTTTATATCGTTTCTTTGCTGTATCGAAATCTACCGCACCATTCAATACATATTGGATGAGTGTTTGATAATATTCTGTATTTCCTTGTGTATAGTCCTGGATACTTGGTTTTATAATGCGGCCGCTTCCACGTTCGTAATACCCCGAAAGATTGCATTGATTTCTTGCTTCTTCTTCCGTTTCTACCCCAATACTTTGTAGCCAAAATCGATATAATCGATAATTCTCTTCGAGATAAGGAAGCTGAGCAGATACTTCTTGTAAGTCGTCCGGAGGCAGAAGCCGCAAGTGGAGCTCTTTTGACATTATTAATATTTAACATTAAAAATAATAAAATGTCAATATACCTGTATACTTGCATTATTATGCCTCTAAAGCAGGATACATTAAAGCAGTTCGTCAAGGCAGGGGAACAGAAAACAGTGTTTCTTTTGCTTGATGAAGCGTCCTCGAGGGAATGTGTTTTCATTTTGGAAGATCATGCGGATATTCATGTGGTTGTTCTCGCGCAGGGATCTGGATCGTTCTCGTATCGGTCGAGCCTTGCAGATCATGCTCATATTCATTGGCACATCATCACAAAAGGATCGAACGATGCACATCATGAACTTATTTCCGAATGCACAGGTGATGATGCTGTGAGCACAGTCGACTGGATTTTTCTTGCGAAGAAGGAAGAAAAAATGGACATCAGTGTGAAGAATGTCTTTTTAGGAAAACGTGGAGGAGGAGAAGTGACTATCAAAGGAATTGCGCAGGAGAAGGGGAATGTACGAGCGTATGGCTTGATCGATATTGGGCCACAAGGGGGTGGAACGAATACATACCTTACAGAAGATGTGTTGATGCTGGATCCCACCGCAAAAGTGGATGCCATTCCCGCACTGGAAATTAAAACGAATGATGTGAAAGCGAGTCACAGTGCAACGGTAAGTAGAGTGACGGAGGAGGATTTGTTTTATTTTGCTGCACGAGGTATTGCAGAAAAACAAGCACGGAGAATGTACGTGGATGGTTTTTTAAGCGATCTTCTTATCAAGATTCCCACTCCTGCATTTCAGGAGAAAGTAGCGATTGCCCTTCAGCAGAACACAACGTTCCATTAAGTGCCATCCAGGTTCTTTTGCGATATACCGTTACTTCTCCCCCCTGAAGTGTTGGTACATGTAACGTGACTTCAACTTCTATGGCATTTCTATCCAGATCAAACTGTCCTGAGCACACATAATGGATGCCCTGCCTAAATTCCTCTCGTGTTGCAGGAATATGCACTTTCTTCCCTTCAAATGTTGTCTCTCCGCCCTGACAGAATATCTCTCCTTCTAATTCATCCCACAATAACTCTTCTACCCGATGTTGAACGTCAGGCTCTGGGGTATAAGAAGCAATTTCTAAAGTTCTTTTATACACTGCTCATGTTGTACTCTTCTCTTCTTGAAAATCAAGATATGAAAAAGCACATCGCTCAAATTCACTTCATCGTGTAGTAGAGATTCAACAACCTATCGAGCCTCCATCGTCTTTCAGACTCCAGCTTCCCCAAGAGGGGAGAGGCTGAAATCTGATGACGAGGAGTGTATCCTCGTTCAATTGGCAATTTTTTGTCCATCCGCGTAAACGCAGACGAGATCAAAGCATCATCACCTGATACGGGTGAGAGGATGCGCCAGAGAAAACTCCCTGGTAAGGAGATGTTCCATCCGCAGGTTCTCCTACGGATACCTTGTTACGACTTAGTCCCAATCAGTAGTTTCACCGTGGTACCGCCTCTTGCGAGTAACGGTCCTTCGGGTGCCCCTACCTTTCATGACTTGACGGGCGGTGAGTACAAGACCCAGGAACATATTCACCGTGACGTAGCTGATTCACGGTTACTAGCGATTCCAACTTCATGAAGTCGAGTTGCAGACTTCAATCCGAACTGAGACCGGCTTTGTGGGATTGGCTCCCCCTCGCGGGTTTGCTGCCCTCTGTACCGGCCATTGTAGCACGGGTGTTGCCCCAGGCATAAGGGCCACGCTGATCTGACGTCATCCTCACCTTCCTCCGACTTGGAGTCGGCAGTCTCCTGTGAAAAAACAACACAGGATGAGGGTTGCGCTCGTTCATTGACTGAACAACACACCTCAAGGCACGAGCTGACGACGACCGTGCAGCGCCTGTCTTCAGATTCCTTGCGGCACTCCCGCGTTTCTGCGGGATTTCTGAGATGTCAAGCCTGGGTGAGGTGCTTCGCTTATTATCGAATTAAACCCCATGCTCCACCGCTTGTGTGGGTCCCCGTCTATTCCTTTGAGTTTTAGTCTTGCGACCGTACTTCCCAGGCGGCGTGCTTACCGCGTTAGCTAAGACACGGAACACAATTGAAAATGTCCCACATCGAGCACGCATCGTTTAGGGCGTGGACTACGGGGGTATCTAATCCCCTTTGCTCCCCACGCTTTCGTCTCTCAGCGTCAGCATATGCCCAGTATCCTGCCTTCGCTTTTGGCGTTCTACCGTGTATCTACGGATTTTACCCCTACTCACGGCATTCCAGATACCTCTGCATAGCTCAATCCTCCCAGTTTCCGGGACAATCACGGGGTTGAGCCCCGAACTTTAACCCCAGACTTAAGAAGACGCCTACAGACGCTTTACGCCCAGTAATTCCGAGTAACGCTTGCATCCCCTGTCTTACCGCGGCTGCTGGCACAGGGTTAGCCGATGCTTTCTCCTGAGGTACCGTCAAAAATTTCTTCCCTCAGAACAGAAGTTTACGTCCAAAAAGGACTTCATCCTTCACGCGGTGTCGCTCCGTCAGGCTTTCGCCCATTGCGGAAGATTCCTCACTGCTGCCTCCCGTAGGAGTATGGACCGTGTCGCAGTTCCATTCTGGCTGATCATCCTCTCAGATCAGCTACCCGTCATTGCCTTGGTAAGCCGTTACCTTACCAACTAGCTGATAGGCCGCAGGCCCCTCCCGAACCGAAAAATCTTTCCCCTCGCGGGGGCATCCGGTATTACTCCGCCTTTCGGCGGGTTATCCCTGAGTTCGGGGCAGGTTCCAACGTGTTACGCAGCCGTTCGCCGTGGGTCTAAACCCACTCGACTTGCATGTGTTAGGCGCACCGCTAGCGTTCACTCTGAGCCAGGATCAAACTCTTCGAAAAGAATTCTTTCCTCATCGCGGCGATTGCGGCGAAGTCCGTAAGGACGAAGCCGGAAGCCGGATGATGGTCATTAAAGTGACCGATAGTGTGGATTCATTATTTAGCGTGGCGAATACCAAACCACGTTTAAACTCAATATAAATAGATAGAGTATTTGGTCGTATATGTCTCTACTACACGATGCTGTGAAGGAGCGTGTGTGAGGCTCGTCCCAAACGGGATGAGTCACGCGCTCCTCATGTTATTGAGAGCGTGTAGCCACGAAAGAATGGAGTGGCGTTCTCACAGCCGCGTTATCTTAATAAGGGGAGGGAGCAGCGTCAAGGGTAGAAGGGGACTTTTTAGTGGGGCTTTTTCATGCTTGACGATCATAGTCTCTGTGAAATACAGTACGGCTCCGCTTCCCCTTCTGCATTTGCAGGACGGGCTCGCCCACAAGCACTATGCCAACTCTCATTCCATCATCGGAAGACACGAAAGTGTACGAGGTCTGTGTGATGACACAGCCCGATTTAATGGAAAAGGCAGAGAATCAATTGAATAAAGAGATTGATGGCATTTTCAGTGAAGCAGGTGCCAAGGTTGTGTTCAAAGATTTGTGGGGCAAGCGCGGGCTTGCGTACAAAGTGGGTGGTCATGACGAGGGAAAGTTCACCGTGTTTTACATCGATGCAGATCCATCAAAAATTCGCGCTTTGGACTCGGCACTTCGTCTTGAAAAAGGAGTTCTTCGTCATATGATCGTTATCCCTCCCAAAGGATACGAAGCAGTGAGTTATGCAGAGAAGTACGAAGCATGGCTCAAGAACCGCGAAACCATGAGCGAAATGCGCGCACGCGAAAAGGCAGAGAAGATGGAAGAGCGCGTTCGTGAGAAGGCAAAGATGGAAGCAAAGCGCATGGAGGCAAAGAAGAAAGAGAAAAAGGTTGCACCCAAGGCTCCTGCTGCATCGCTTGATACAGAACTGGATAAACTTCTTTCGGATCAAGACCTCATCTAACTATGGCTCACAAGAAGCAACAACAGCAACAGCAAACGCCTCCTGGCCACAAGCCATGCCCATTCTGCGGTACAGAGGTAAAGTACTTTGATTACAAAGACTACCCCACACTCAAGCCCTATATCGACTATTTCGGAAACATCCGCAAGCGCTATTACACAGGAGTCTGCTTGAAGCACCAGAAGATGTTGAAGACGGCAATCGAACGAGCGAGGTTTATGGCGATGTTGGCGTATCGCAAGTAGTTACACGGTAGCAGGTTACATGGTAGCAAGATGTGACTTGCATTTTTTATCGTGCAACGTGCTACCCTGCAACGTGCAACTTTCATTCATCACTTGTTCAAATTCTACATATGTCGGGTCACAGCAAATGGCATAACATTCGGGTCAAGAAAAATGCTAGCGATGCAAAGCGTGGAAAGATTTATACGCGCCATGCACGCTTGATCGAAATTGCTGCACGAACGGGTGGAGACCCTACATCGAACACTACTCTTCGAACAGCCATCGACAACGCGAAAGCGGAGAATGTACCGAATGACAATATCGACCGTGCCATCAAGAAGGGAACAGGTGAGCTGAAAGGAGAAGCGATGCAGGAAGTAGTGTATGAGGCCTATGGCCCGGGAGGGGCGGCATTCATTATTGCGTGTTTAACGGATAACAAGAACCGGACACTCTCAAATGTAAAACTCGTGCTTACAAAAAACGGAGGAAGGTTTGCAGAGAGTGGATCGGTCGTATGGATGTTCGAACGAAAAGGATTGATTGTCGCTTCCGGCATTCCTTCGGAGAAGGTTGAAGAGATCGAATTAGAATTGATCGACGTGGGTGCGGATGATTTTTCCTTTGATGATGGTCACTTGGAAGTGATCACAGCGATGTCCAAATGGACAGCCGTGCGCAATGCATTGAAATCGGAGGGATTTTCGATTGAATCAGCAGGGCTCTCGTTTATCCCAAAAGATCCACATTTGGTCGATGAAGAAATGATGGGAAAAATCGAGAAACTCATTGAAGCGCTTGAAGAAGACGATGACGTGAGTGAAGTGTTTACGAATGCGCAATGAAAGCGTATATCTACATTTCCTCAATTCTTACGCCATCGGTTATTGTTATGCCTTTCCTCTCAGCTTGTTCGAATAACTGTCGCATTTTTGCGTTTTCAACCTCCCAAAGCTGTCTCACCACATTGGAAGGAAGAGACTGGAGTGTTCTTGCGGCATATGTTAAATTGTGCACGTCGCATCGATTTGATGTAACGCCGCCCCTTCTTCGTGGCTGAAATACCATTATGAGTAGTTTACCCTTGTCTCCTGTCACCATGTCAAGAGGGCGCGTGATGATATGGGCGAGATATTTACAAATGCGTGATAGAGAAAAAACGATCAGATAATCGGTCAATCGTTCGTATCCGACGATGTCGATCGCAGATCTTCCCCAAATGTAAATCGCACAGACTCATGTGCTTCCGTGAAGTACTCATTCGTCACGCTCACTTTTAGGACATGATCTCCCTCTTTCTTGGCGTTGCGCGGCATGCGAATGCTAACACTCAGGTTTTTTGAGAGAGGATTTTCATCGGTACGGATCTTTAAATCATCCACGAAGAATTCTACTTTGGAAATTTTTGCGAGTGACCCAATACGTATCTCTGCTGTAAATGCAGGGAATGTCATACTCTCGCCATCATCGGGGGAGAGAATGGAAATAGTAGGTGTTTCTCCGCGTCCTGGCGTCTTTGCAGGGTCACACGATTCTGTCGGGGCCAGTGGAAGAGGGAGCTGTGAACCGGAATGTGTTTCGCTCGCATTCCATAATTCCATCTGTTTCTTCGCCCAGTCCTGCACACTCTGTTCCCACAGCGGCCAGCGAAGCGGTTGCTCACTGCTTGGCAGGAAGAATGCTTTCTCCTCTACAGCGTCCTGCGGACATGCATCGGATGCCAAAAGATTCGTCACCTTGTCTACTTTCAAAAGTTGGCAGGCAGGATCCTCTTTCGTTGGTGGATGATCATCCAGGAACAGGTCCGATCGACGAAGTTCCACAGGGGTGCATGCAGTAGGGAGTTCCCCGGAAAGTTTGGAAATTTGCGGCTCAATGAGTCCGTCCGGCCTTGCAAAAGCAGCACCGGATGCCTTCAAGATTTTATGTGCGGACATCATAAATTGTTTCCATAGGGGAGCGGCACTGGAAAGGCCATCAGCCTTTGGCGCCAATGACTGGCTTGTGGCATTGCCCACCCACACGCCCGTGACGAGCGCTGGAGAGAAGCCCATCGTCCAGTTACTTTCTGGTCTGCGGTTTGTGCAGCTTCCACTTTTATCTCGCTCCAAACACTTGTTACTGGTTCCTGTTTTTGCAGCTGTGGTTATACCGGGGACAGTGAGAGTGTCTTTCCAGTATTGGTTTGCAGGACGTGCATCGTTATCACTCAACACAGAACTGATTTGGTATGCAATGCGAGGATCCAGCACTTGTTTATCTATTACTTCCTTCGCTTGATAGAGAATGTTTCCCTGACGGTCTGTAATTTTCAGAATCGTCACCGGAGGTCTGTACATTCCTCCATCGGCAAATGTGGCGTAGCCCTGCACCATTTCATATAGCGGCACTTCGGCGGCACCCAAGGCCAACGGCCAGCCATAGTCGAAGGATGTGCCTCGCTCGGTTTCAATCTCCTTCTTCTGTTTGGACGGTGTGGTGACGCCCATGCTCTCCACAAAGGGAAGAATTTGATCTTCCCCGCCTGCGAGAAAAAATGTTTTCGCAGCGGGCACATTTCGTGAGTGGGCAAGCGCGGTCCGCATGGACATCAATCCTTCGTACGTTCCGTCGTAGTTATCCGGCTGGTCATCACCGATTTTTGTCGGCAAATCGTACATGACTGTTGCGGGATTAAATCCATTTTCGAATGCCTTTGCATAAATGAACGGCTTAAAACTGGATCCTGGCTGGCGCGGTGCCATGACCATGTCGATCTTTCCTTCGCTCGTACCATTTTCGTAATCCACATTCCCAACGTATGTGAGAATCTCGCGCGTTTTTGGGTTCATACTCAGGAGTGCCGCGTTGTGTGCTCCAAAGCGGTCCAGAAGTTCCTTTTGTTTACCTTTAATAATCTTCTCTGCTATTTCTTGCAGTCGCCAATCGAGCGTTGTGGTGACAGTAAAACCTCCTTGATTGAGAGTCTCTTCATCAACATTATTCAGCAGTGATTGCACTTGGTCGCGTACAGCAAGAACGAAGTGTGGTGCACGGATATTTTCGCGCGTGCGGGTGAATGCCATTATTTTCAGGTCCGCGAGCGCCTTCACTTTTTCTTTTTCTGTAATCAAATTCAGTTTTTGCATATTTTCTAGTACCTGATCCGTTCGCCCTCCTACGTAGACGAGATGAGATCCCGTTCCAATGTCTTGCCCCAGAAGCCCGATGGTGACATCACGGTCTGAAATGTCACTACTTTTCGTAATCTTGCCATTCACAATATCGGCGTACACATCATCCGTTACCGTTGTGCGAACATGGCTGCCGTAAGGGCTAAAGTAGGATGGGCGTTGGGGAAGTGCCGCAAGAACTGTGGACTGCGCGAGAGAGAGTGCGCTGGCTCCCGTTCCAAAATAACGGTGCGATGCCTGCTCCACGCCGTACGCATTTTCCCCGTAGGGAATCCAGTTTAAGTAGAGCTCCAGTAACTGGTCTTTGTTGTACTTTCGTTCCAGTTCACATGCCAACATGTACTCTCGTACTTTGCGAACCACACTTCTGTTACGGCCGACGAGTGCGTTTCCTGCAAACTGCTGAGTAAGAGTAGAGCCTCCGGACCGGACTAAAATGCCGGGTAAAAACTGGCTCAAGACAGCGCGGCTAAAGCCAATGACATCAAAACATCCGCGGTCTAAAAAGCGTTCATCTTCAATAGCGATTGTAGCTTTTTTGACACCGTTACTGATGTGATCGAATGGAATGTACGTACGATCCTGTCCCGAAAAAACACGGTAGAGCTCCACTCCATTCCGGTCTGCAATGATGGTACTTTGAGGTGCGAAAAGAGTTTTTGGATCATCAATATTCGGGAGCGTAAGCCAGATGATCAACAGAAAAAGAGTCAGAGAGCCCGTTCCCCACCCACATGTTTTAAGGAAGAGGATTTTCCATTCCCGTCGCGTGCGTGGTTTTTTGATCCACTCTTTCAGCATGTGAAACCACCCCGTAATTTTCCCTCGTATCCCTCCATGGGATCTATGCCTCATTCGTTCTGTATGACGCCGATATCGCTCACCCACCTCTCGGGTGGAAAAACCAAAGTCATTCATGGGAC
The DNA here is from genome assembly GCA_023263945.1 of Patescibacteria group bacterium. Classification (GTDB taxonomy): domain Bacteria; phylum Patescibacteriota; class Gracilibacteria; order Peribacterales; family Peribacteraceae; genus JALQTW01. Next base: position 156,307 of record JALQTW010000001.1, read on the forward strand.
TCACAGTGTAGTGTTGCAGAACCTCTCCTGCAACCGCTGGCAATGAGTCTATAAAACGGTAAGCTGAGACTAATATGCGCTGGTTTTACTCCCTTCTGGCCTTTGCTCTTGCGGCATTTCCTGCTCTGGTTCTTGGTGTCAGCCCCTCCTTTAATGATCATACGATTACCGTGAGTACGGGTGTTGGAGGCACGATTCCTGTCATCATCAATAACATTATTGTCATCATCCACGGGCTTGCGTTCTTCGTTGTGGTGTCTGTGTTCCTGGTGGGAGCATTTCGCATGACGGCTTCCGGCGGAAGAGAGTCCGAAATTACGAAAGGAAAAACACTTATGACATCATCTCTCATTGGACTTGCCATCATCACAGGGTCTTTCATGATCCTCAGTACCTTTATCCGTTTTTTGGTTGGATAAATAAAAGACTTTCCCCTGCATTTCTGCTATAGTTCTTTTCCTGATGACATCACTTCCTCCATCTCACTCAGAACGTATTGAAGGGCTCCTCGCGAAAGCAGAGCAACTGAAGATAGAAGGCAGTTATACAGATGCACTCGTCATTCTGGAGAATATTCTCCTGGAAGACCCCAGAAATGTTGCTGCACTGGAAGAAATTGCTGACAATGAACTTTCCCGTGAAGAGTTCGATCGCGCTTTTCTTGCTGCAGAGCAGGCTGTTACATTGGAGCCAGAAAGTTCCATCGGTCACGCTGTTCTGGGAGAGATTTTCATGATTCGCAAAGAGTGGGAACTTGCCTGTGAGCATTTGCAGATAGCAAACAAGCTTCTTCCCAGTCATCCGGATACCTTGAGGTTACTTGGATGGTCCCTCTTCCGGAGCGGTAAAACGGTGGAGGGTATTGTCACCTTGGAGCGTGCGCTCAATTTGGATCCTGATGATTCTTTCATCATGTGCGATCTTGCTTCTGCGCATATGGAATCGGGTGATGCGGGGAAGGCAAAGCTTCTTTTGGATCGTGCAGCAGCAATTGATCCTTTGAATGAGACAATTAGAGAGTATCGAGAGGCGGCGGAGAGAATGATTGCCTGAAAATTCCCATACAAAAGAACCAAGAGCCAAAAATAGAAAATGAGAAAAAGAAAATAGAAAAGATTTTTACTTGGTCCTTGTTTGGTTCTTCGGTTCTTTTCTATTGTTTTTTTAAGGTTGTTCTTCTATGTTTTTTTCTCTTCTCCGATTAAACTATTTGTATGCTCCCCCAAACCCCCGCTCCGGCGTCCATGTTTTTCCGTGGCATCCGGCGTGGCCTTAAGAGTGCTCTTCATGAGCCTGGATGGGGTGCCAGCATTGGTGCTCTTTTTGGTGTTCTCTTTATCATTCAGGTCCTTATTCTCTTCACGCTCGGTATTCATAGTGCCATGGCGCTTCTTCGGGATCGCACCGATGTGAGACTCGAAATCCGCGATGAAGCAACGCTCACACAAATTGCGGATCTTCGAAACAGTCTGGCTATAGAACCGTATGTAGAAGAGGTGGTGTTTATCAGTAGTGAAGATGCTTTTGAAAAAGAACGTATTCGGGATCCTGAACTCATTACCTTCCTGGAAAAGTTTGGTATTAAAAATCCTTTCCCCAATACCATGGGCGTACGCCTGAAACATCTGGAAGATTACAAGCTGCTTCGTCAGTTCCTCAACAGACCCGAATACAGTAATACCGTGGATTCCAACTTCCTCTCCCAATCGACCGATCAGGAAGATCAAATTCATAAGCTTATTGCAGCCACGCTCGCCATCCGTTCCTTTTTGATCGTCACAGTTGTTCTCATTACACTCGTTCTCCTCTTCGTGATTATTGAACTTGTAGGACGACGAGCACTCCTTCGCAGTGAAGAAATTCTGGTGCAGACCCTTGTGGGCGCAACACCAATCACGATCCTTACCCCCTTCTGTACGGAAGTGCTCCTGCTCATGTCCATTGCTCTCCTCCTTGCAGGAATTCTTCTTGGCGGAGTGCTCTACTCTTTGCCATTCTTCCTACCGAGCTTTGCAGAAACGGGACTCTTTGCGCCCTGGGTTCGTATGTTCCAGTACATGCTCTTCGTGGTAGGGCCATGGATCGCAATAGGGGAAGTTATCGTCTTGCCACTCCTGGCACTTCTTGGTTCGTTCTTAGGACTCTGGACACGGCTTAAGAAGCCAACTCTTTCTTCTCTCTAGTATGGGACGCACGCATTCCACCGATGCTATTGTTTTAAGAGCCCACGATATTGGCGAAGCAGATCGTCTTTGTATTCTCCTCACGGAAGACTTTGGCCGTATTGCAGCCAGAGCTCGTGCTGTACGAAAACTCACCAGCAAGAATGGGGGCAGTATTCTTCCTCTTCAGTACAGCACGATTGATCTTGCAGAAGGAAGTGCGGGTTACACCGTCACACGAGCTGTGTGCAAAGAAACACACGATGTATGCCGGAACAATCTCGCCTGTTTTCTGTACGCCGAACAGGCAGTGTATCTTCTTATGAGACATATAGAAGATCGGGTTCCCGTACCATCACTCTTTGTTCTTCTAAGGGATTTTCTTGGTGCCTGTCATTATCATTCGCCAAAGCTCCTCTTCTCTGTCTTCTCTCTCGCATTTTTCCATGAGCTGGGACTTCTTCCATCACTCCGCCACTCCATTGTGTCTCACACTGCTTTTACGCACGATGACATCATTGTTCTCAGTAAGAGATGGCATGGGCTTTGTCTGTATGAAGAAGATGCCTTCGGTCGAGTTCTCTCTCCCGCTCTCCTGCAAGCATTGCTTCATGCCGTAGAACACCCTTTTCACGATCTCTCATTTTTCTCTTCGGAGACGACTCAAGAGTTTATATCCACCGCGGCATCACTTTTTGAACCTGGCGCTATTGCACCGCTCCCTGTAAATGTTGGCAGTTCTTCCGGCGTCACACCAACTTGGTAGAAGAGAGGACGAGCCTGATAGACAGAATAGGTTTCTGTTAAAAGTGCTCCTGTTCCCTGTGGCATGGTGACAGATCGAAACCACGAGACAGACATGCCGGGCACACGTTCACCCAATTTACGTTCCGTTCCAGGTGGAATGTCTGTTGTGTATTCAATGCGCTTTTCCGTGGGTGCGGCAGATCTGCTCCATGTATAAGGACCAAATACTTCGCTGGTGCGAGTGTCCTTCGTTCCATAATAAATGAAGAAAGCATCTGTATGTTCTTCGTCCATATGTGTCTGCAAAAGGAGCGCGCCCGGTGAATCATTCTTGAATTTAATATCGACACTTGGTGGATAGACCGTGGCATCCGTTCCCTGCGGACTGTAATAACTGACCGTGTAGCTGTGATTCTTTCTCTGCACAATGGGGAAGCCATATTCCCACACACCGCGATATGCCGTGGAACTCACCTGGCACAACCCTCCGCCGTAATCCGGCACGGTGCGATCACCCTGAATGACAAGTTCCTTCAGGTATCCGGCAGCTGCCGTCACGGGACCCAACGTTTCTACAAAAGAGAACGTTTCTCCTTGGGGAACAAGATGGCCATTGAATTTTGCAAGTCCTGTTCGCACGTTGTGACGCCTGCTTTTTGTAGAACCTGTGAAATCAGACTCTCCCACTGTCACGAGCTCGCGAATACCCATGGCCTGCAATTCAGAATCCACGTTTATGATAGGTTCCGTCATACGTACAGGCAGAACAATGTTCGTGATGCTTTCTTCTATTGCCTTTTTCGTCATGCCGGCTGCCATGGCGATATCCACTTCACGCCCTGGAAGACCCACTCCTTCAAAAGAGATAGATCCCGTTTCTGTTTTTCGAATTGTGACGTTTCCTGCAGAACGATTAAACGGAATGGCAATTTTTTCTTCTAGTGTTTTTCTTACTGCTTCCTCGTTCCATCCATCCACCATTTTTTTGCTCCATCCTTCAGGTATCTGCACATTCTGACAATCATCACTGCAAAACGTGGGCATTGCCGGAACATCATGAAAGAACCATTGCTCATGTGGTGCATTCCAGGATTTATCGATAGTAATCGTGAAAAGAAAGTGCTTATGTTGATACGTAATGGAAGCAGCGTGTGCGGGAAGAGCAATCAGGAAGGATCCAAGGATCGTGAAAAGGCCAAGCGATGGGCGAAGAGCTCGCACGGCCGAATTGTACGGAGAAAATGAGAAATGCCAAATGAAATCTCTTAATGTGTGTAGAAAAGGCCAAAGTCCAAATACCAAAGGTCAAACAATTTTTAAATATTAAAATTTGTTTGGTATTTGACCTTTGTCATTTGGTATTTACCTTATTCGTTATCCAACGCCTTATTTACCAAGCTATCTGCCCGGAAGTTATCCGCCCGTGGTACATGTTTAAACACGACATCCGGGAATTGCAGCGTGAGCTCCCGGATTTCCTCTACAAGTGGTTGCAGCGTAGAAACTTTCACGCGGTACTCACCACTCAATTGCTTCACGACAAGTTCAGAGTCCATGTGACAAATCAATCGGTTCGGCAAATAGTTCAGCGCAAGTTTGAGTCCTGCGATCAATGCGCGATATTCAGCAACGTTATTTGTTTCAATGCCAATTCTCTCCGCATGCTCTTCAAGGATATTGCCATCGGGATCGCTCAACACGCAGCCAATGGCCGCCTGACCAGGATTTCCACGCGAACCACCATCGGTAAACAAATGAAGCGTCCCACCAATTGCCTGGGGAACGGAGGGATCTGTACTGTGGAGTGAGTCCAGTGCCTGTTCCAGCGTCTCTGCAACAAATTTCTCCCGCTCCCGTGCACGGGGAAAATATTCTGCAAGTTTCTTTTCAAGACGAGTGGGGAGGCGGGTCATGGGTATAGTTTACCAGCCCGAACGTAAGTTCGGTACGGGCGGGCGGGTGTTCGCTTGCGGGTGATAGATCCCCGCTTTTCATTGTCATTCTTTCTTCTTCATTTCTTTGTTAAGCTCTTTAAGCGTATTTTCGAGATTTACTAAGGAAACTTTTTTCTCAAAATGTATCCACTGTCCTTCGGTAGGGTCTATCAATCTTGACTGATAGCCTAATTCAATGAGCGTTCCCCTTTGTCTTATTACCTCCTCCATAGAAGCAATAATGTCTTCCGGTTCACCCTCTGTTGTTATCGCCACATGTAACATCAGTGTTTCTGTTTGTGGCACGTAGAGTACGAGATCAATATTCAATGCATTTTCTGTGGGGACATGGAGGTCTAAATAGTCTCCTGGGGTATTCCAGGCTGACCCTTTGTCGCCCTCTATATACCGCGAAAGAAGTTCAGCAGCGATCTTCCTATTTTTATCGTCTTCGTCTAATGGTCTCAGCACTTCAGACATGCTTTTCATTGAAGCAAAAAATCATTATCTGTTCAAGTATCACTTACAATCACACTTTCCGCCGCATCCACAGGCTACGACAGGACTTTCAAGATCTAACTTGAATCGTCCTTCACGGAAATCGATGATGGATCCTCCAATCCGTTGAAGAGTCAGGACAGATGCAAACACGCGAACATCGGGAGATTTTTCTCCGGTGAATTGTTTATCCCCCAATTCTGGATCATCACGGAATTCCATGAAGAATCCTCCATGTTCATCGGCTAAAACAGAGAGACCTTGCCCTGCTTTCCCCTGACTCTCCGCAATGTTCTTAATCTGTTCACTCGCTGGTTGTGTGATCGTCAATGTTTGGGGCCTGGGTGGTGTGCTCGCAATCATTGTGTTGATGTCGTCTACCAGATTTTCAATATCACGTTCATCAAACCCATGCCCTGTACATCCTTCTTCCAAGGTTTCGAGAGTATTGGCGCTGCAACCGAAGCAGTGAAGACCATATTGGGCCAGTATTTCACTGGCCTGCGGAAATTGTTCCACAATGGCTCCAACGGTCATGTTTTTATGGACGACAATGTTGGCATCGGACAATGCATTTTTTTGAACCCGTTTGGAAGGACGCTTCGTGACTTTTACGCCCGGTTTTTTTACACCCACTGGATTCTTCTGCGCGGTCATGTCACTATTCTACCCGCTTTGTCTTTTGTTTGCACTTCATGAAACCCCTCTTTCGTACAGCTACTATCGTTTTTTTGCCGCTTCTCACACTCGTTTTGGGTGTGGCTGGCGGTATGAGTTACATGAAGCATCAACAGGAGATGCAATATGGAGAGCTCGCGAATTTTTATGGTGGGCAGGCGGGGAGTGGGAACACGGTCATGCATGATCCTGAAACGGAGGTAGATCTCACCATCCTCTGGGATGTGTGGAGGCGGCTTCAGACAAATTACATTGAACCGAAGGAGCTGAAGATTAATGACATGGTATATGGCGCCGTACACGGTGCGGTGGATGCTATTGGAGATCCCTATACGGTCTTCATGACGCCTACAGAAAACCGGGATTTCCAGTCTGCATTGAATGGTCACCTGGAAGGAATTGGTGCGGAACTATCACTGAAAGAAGGTTCCATCACGGTGGTTGCTCCTATTAAAGGATCACCAGCCGCACGTGCAGGACTCCTGCCCAATGACATCATCACGAAAGTGGATCATCAGAATATTGAAGGACTTCGTTTGGATGAAGTGGTTTCCAAAATTCGTGGAAAGAAAGGAACGAGTGTTGTGCTGACGTTGTATCGTGACGGAGAAGTGGAACCGATCGATCTTTCTATCGTCCGTGACAGCATTCAAATTCCCAGTGTGGATTCCAGCATCATCGAAACATCGTCAGGATCCATTGCTCTCATTGCGCTCAATTTCTTTGGTGATGACTCTGTGTCCGAAATGCGAAAAGCTGTGAATGCTATCGATCAAAAACAAGTGAAAGGTGTTATTCTAGATCTCCGTTTCAATGGAGGAGGTCTTCTGGATGCCGCAGTGGATATCACATCCATGTTCCTTAAATCTGGAAAAGTCGTAGAAGTGGAGCGCCGCGATGCACCGCTGGAAACCCACTTTGTGAATGGTCAGCCTATTCTGCCCACTCTCCCCATGGTTGTTCTGATCAATGAGGGGTCTGCATCTGCATCAGAAATCGTTGCAGGGGCGCTGCAAGATAACAAACGTGCAACCATCGTTGGTACACAGAGCTTTGGGAAAGGAACGGTGCAGGAGGTTCTAGACTTACCAGGAGGAGCGAGTCTCCGTGTGACGGTTGCTCGCTGGCTCACGCCGAATGGACTGAATCTTGGCAAAAAAGGTGTGACACCGGATATCGTTTCCAAGAGAACAACGGAGGACTATGAAAATGATAGGGATCCGCAACTAGAAAAGGCGGAGGAGGTATTGTTGAAGTAGCTAGAAGCTAGTTGCTAGCAGCTAGAGAGGTTTATCGTAAAAAGAAACTAGCGACTAGCCTCTAGTAACTACTTTCTTAGTATGAAAATAATTCTTCGTCTTTAAAAAATCTCTTTATTTCTTTCTCCGCTGTCTCTGCACTATCCGACGCATGGGCAACATTGACCATCATGTCCGTACCAAATTCTGCGCGGATTGTTCCTGGTGCCGCTTTGCGGCTATCGGTCACTCCTAACATATCGCGCATGGTTGCAATCACGTTGTTTGCTTCCAATGCGAGGGCGATGACGGGCTTGGATGTCATGAACTCTTCAATCTCCGGATAGAAGGGTTTATCCGCAACGTGTGCGTAATGTTCCTTCCAAAGCGATGCATCAGGCTCAATCATCTTGCAGCCGATGATACGGAATCCCGCTTCCTCAAAACGTGAAATGACTTTTCCACAGAAACGGCCGGCAACGGCATCTGGCTTTAAGAGGATGAGTGTGCGTTCCATAGAGTGCGAGGATGGTAGCGGAAAGAATATTAGAATAATAGAGTAATAGAATAATAGGAATCACGACCTAGTACTCTAGTATTCTATTATTCTCCACTTTTTACTTTCTATGCCTCAATCCAGTAAGTGGAGTAATGCTTCCTTTTTCTCTTCTTTTCCAATCACGGCAAGGCGCAGGTTGCTTGTGATGAGGAGTTTTCGTGCCAGTGCATTCACTTGATCCAGCGTCACATCGTCAATCGCTTTCATGTAATCTGGAATATCCCGCACTTTGGGGTAGAGCAGTTGTTGTTTCCCATAGAAATGAGCACGCTCTTCGGAATCTTCCAGGGAGAGTGTTACTTTTCCTTTCAAGAAATCCTTCGCACGTTTCAGTTCATCTTTTGTAATGCCATCTTTCGCACACACGTCGTACTCATGGCGAATCAGGCTAATCGCTTCATGCAGACGGCTTGTATCTACTCCTGCACGGGTCGAGAGAATGCCGACGTCCATGTAGTTATCCGTTGATGTCGAAATGTAATAGCACATGCCTTTTGCCTCGCGGATGTTGAGGAACATGCGGGAACTCATGGAGCCACCAAGAACAGCCGCCAAAATCTTCTGCGCAAAGTGATCTGGATCTTGCGAGGAGACTCCCTGCACTCCCAGTACAAGGTGTGCCTGCTCGGTTGGCTTTGTTCTTAGGAAGAGCCTTTCTGTAGGGCAGGCGCCAAGAGGTTGCCATTCGCGTGCTTTCTTGCCACCCACAGAGCCAAAATACGTCTCTGCAAGTTTCATGCCATCTTTCTCTGTAATGTTTCCTGCAAAGGTCACCACTAAGTTATCTGGTGTATAGAACGAATTCTTATGCCGCATGAAATCCTTCTGATTTACGGAACGAATGACGTCTTCTGTTCCAATGGTGTCCCAGCCAAGCGGCTGATCTCCAAAAAGAAGCTGCTCGAAGTCCCATCCTGTCTGATACATGGGTGTATCCTGATACATCCTGTACTCCTCAATAATCACACCACGTTCTTTCTCAATTTCTTCTTGTGGGAATGTTGCATGAATCAACATGTCTGAAAGAACATCGCAGGCAAGCTCTGTGTGTGTTGCTTCTACCTTCACATAATACCCCGCATATTCTTTGCCTGTGAATGCATTGAAGTCTCCGCCTATGGCATCAATGGCCATGCTAACCTGCGCAGCAGATGTGTATTTCTTTCCCCCCTTGAAGAACATGTGTTCTAGGAAGTGACTGATGCCGCGCTCAGCGTTCACTTCGTAGCGCGAACCGGCACCGGCAAACACGAGCACCGTGACAGCAGCGGTTCCTTGAACGGGAGCTATCAGAACAGGAAGACCAGAAGGGAGACGATTGAGGGTGAACATCGGGGGGAAGTCTAAGGCGGAACATGCCAAATACCAAATTCTAAATTCCAAACGGGAGGTAGCGGCAGCTCCGGAGCTGCCGCTAGCAGCGAGCCATGGCTCGCTGCTACAAAGATATTGGCAACCTATCATCTCTCCTCTACAATGCCGCGGTCATGTTAGGAAAGACACGTTGGCGTCGGCGTCTCCGCAGGCACGGATTCCTTGCTCGGAGCAAAAGTAAAACAGGTCGCAAAGTCCTGAAACGTCGTCGTGCACAGGGGAGGAAAAGAATCGCGGTGCAGAAGAAATTGAAATAGCCACGAGCTGTGAGCTTTGAGACACGAGCTACGAGTTTTTCTCGTATCTCGAAACTCGTGCCTCAAGGGTGTATCCTCATTCCATGCTTGAAGCCCTCCACCGTGTCAGTGCATTCTTCTTCTATCTCTTTGCATGCTTGGCAATTGGAGGAGCAATGCTTTTGCACCGAGACGGAACACCTGCATTCTGGATTCCCATCGTCCATTCGTTCGATCTTCCATTGATTCTAGTGGCCATGATCTATGGAGGAACAAGTTTGTATGGAGGGCTCGTTCAAAGGGGTATGCATTCGCGCACGCTCATGCTGGTTATTGCTGTACCTCTGCTTCTTCTCTTTGTACTGTTTGTTTTTTTGAATTTTGCATTCCCCGTGACGCTTCCGTCCGCACCCTAATGGTACGATCTGGAAAATCCAGGAACTGATTCACCGCACGCGCTACCGTGAAGAGGTAATCGCTCAATCGATTCACATAGACGATAAGTGCCGTATTCACGTCTTCATCCTGCATCAAATCTACAATCCATCGTTCAGCACGACGACAGACGGTTCGTGCATTGTGGAGGAGCGATGCAGATTCAGATCCACCAGGCAGAATGAAGGTCGTCAGCTCGGGCAGATTCTTCGTATGAAGATCAATCCATCGTTCCATGTCTGCAACTTTTTCCAGTCCCATGCGCGGAACATTCACCGGTTCTTTGAGAGGTGTTGCCAGGTCCGATCCTACTAAAAAAAGTGTATGTTGAATGTCATCCAACTCTTCGCGAATGCTCTGCGGCAAATCATGTCGTGACAGAATGACCCCTAAGAGGGAATTGAGTTCATCAATCGTCCCGTATGCGTGAAGACGTGCGGCTGCTTTGGAGACGCGATCTCCTCCGAAGAGGCCCGTGGTGCCTTTATCGCCTGCGCGTGTGTAGATCTTCATGCGTTTTTGAGCAGAGCCACTATTTTACCATGAACGGGGCTCACATCACTCTCGGTCAATGTTCTGTCTGGTGCACGGTACGTAAACCGCAGTGTGATGCGCTCATCGTTTCCTTTCTTATAGAGATCGACCGTCTGAATATCTTCCAGAAGTGCATCCACTCCCCGTAGTTTCTTGAGAAGTTCCTTCATCGCACTCTTCTTCGTGAGCGCGATAGTTTCATCGTACGAAATGGCCGGGAAGGGAGGAACTGTTTTCGTCACTTTTGTAGTAGGTTCCCTTTGAAGAAGAAGATCCACATTCAATGTTGCCGCTGCAATAGGGTAAGTGAATCCAAATGCAGCTTGAATGGAAGGATGAAGTGTGCCGATAGTTCCTACTTTTGTTCCCTGAACAAGAACATCGGCTCGTTGCCCTGGATGAAGTTGTGCATCGCCCTTCTTCAACTGTTGGAGCTCTGCGGAATGTCCGGCCGCGTTCAGCGCTCGAATGAGATCTTGTTTGAGGAGGAGGAAAGGATGATTCAGAAGTCCCGGTTCGTTTTTACTTGCAAGTACAAGCGTGAGCGCAAATCTCTCCGGAGAACCTGCTTCAAACACATTTCCCATTTCAAATCCCCGAAGCGCATTCGACGCTGCCGGAAGCTCGCGGCTCAGAACATCCAGAAGAGAAGGGAGAAGACTTGGATGCATGAGAGAGAGTTCTTCTCCAAGAGGATTCTGAATGGCGATGCAGCTTGCAGGATCAAACCCCGCTTTTGTGAGGAGTTCAGGACTGCTAAACGCAAGATTCACAAACTCGATCCATCCATCTTCTTTGAGGGCAGATCGCACATCGGCAATACGAGGATCTCGCACGGGTGGTTCCAGTCTTGCTGCAGGCATGTCTGCCTTGATGGCGTTGTACCCCACCATGCGTGCAATCTCTTCCACAATATCAGCAGGTTGCGTGAGGTCATGCTGCCTCCAGAGAGGAGGTTTGATGGAAAGTTTTTTCGTTCCTGTCACTGCGCACCCAACATCTTTCAAAATTTGGATAATCTTTTTGGAAGGAATCTCCTGTCCGATCATTCGATCGATAAAAGATTGCTCGACGGTGATGGTCTTCGGTTTTCCGTTTGTTCCCCATGTTTCCAATTTCGATGTGATCGTCGCTCCCGGTAATAGTGTCAGGAAAAGATCCAAAGCCCTGTAAAAGCCCTGTTCACAGGTGACTGGTGCAATATCTTTCTCATAGACCGTTGCGGCATCGGTCCTGTGGCCCGTTGCAATGATCGCCTTACGAATACTGGCACCGTGAACAACAGCACTGTGGAGAAAGACTGTTCGGGTTGAATCCTTTGTGCCACTTCGCAGTCCCCCCATGATGCCAAGGAGATCGAAAATACCTTCATCATCGCTTATCACCACAGCACCTTCGGATAGAACTCGTTCAACACCATCAAGTGTGATAATTTTCTCGCCCTCTTCTGCTATACGCATGGTGATGTTTCCCTGAAAATCAGCAGGATCAAAACTGTGGAGCGGCATTCCTTGTTCGTACTGCACGTAATTTGTGATGTCGATTGGCAGATTGATCGATCTACACCCACATGCAGCAAGTCGTTCCCTCATCCACGCAGGTGTTTCCGACATGTCATCAAAAGAAATAGTGCATGCCAGGTAGCGTGGAATGAGTTTTGGAATGCGCGATGTTATTTTGAAGGGGAGAGCATTCTTGGGAAACGTTGGACGTTTTGCAGATTTTTCCTTCTTCCAGGTTGCAAGCCCCAGTGCAACACACTCGCGTGCCACACCAACATGCGAAAAGAGATCTGGTCGGTTCGTAATGGCGTGGTTATCAATATGGAAGACAACATCATCCATGTTTAGTGCTTGTTTGAGAGAAGTACCTACTTTTAGATCCATCGAGGAGAGATCCACAATCGGTCGTTCTCCATCTTCTGGTTTTGGAGCGAACGGAAGTTCCAATTCTTCCGCGGCGCAAATCATTCCTTCACTCGCTTCCCCACGAATCTTCACAGGCTGTAGTTCCATCACTTCTCCGCCATGCCACTTCACTGTTGCTCCACTGTGCGCAAAGGCAACAAGCATACCTTCATAAAGATTCGTTCCTCCGCAAACAACGCGCTTTGTTCCTTTATCAGTTTGCACATCAACGAGGGACAATTTGTCAGCATTCGGATGCTTCGCGATCTTCATGACTTTTCCTACAACACAGTGTTGTAAGAAGCGTCCCTGTAATTCTGTGTCATCCACCTCTCCCGTGCCTTTTGTCAGTGCATCAGCAATCTTCAGGGGATCATTCTCTTTCCAGGTGATGAAGTCGGAGAGCCAATTTCGGGAGATCTTCATGAGGGTAGGGTAGCGGGAGGAGGCAATGGAGGGTAGAGGGATCTCTGAAGAAGGCAGAAGACAGAAGGCAGAAATTAGATAACTTAAAACTCTGCCTTCTGATTTCTGGTTTCTGACTTCTTTTACTCCTTTATCTCAAACTGCAATGCACGTGCATCCCCATTCGTTTCGTCACCCACTTTCACCACCATCATGTACTGGCCTACCGGCCAGTCAGACTCTTTATTTAGCTCAAACTTTGCGAGATCTAAATTGGGACTTGCCGTCACGGAATACGATGTGAAGTAATTTTTATCGTCTCCAAATTTCCAGAAAGCAACAACGGGCACTTCCCCTTTTACATTCTCGATCTGTGCATTGAAGACGATGTGCCTATCGGAAGGCTTAAAGACCAACGCGGAGTTTTTAATCTGATCATGTTCATCGCGCTCAAGACCTGCGCTCAGTGTTCCTACCGTTGTCTCCGGCGCATCCTTCACCTGCCCAGAAACAGATGCCTGACAGGCGGTGAGGAAGAGGAGAGTCGATGCAAGAATGAGTTTCTTCATGCAATAAGGATATAACAGGTGATTGATGAAAAGAAGACAGAAATCAGAAGGCAGAAGCCAGTGTGGCGGAGAGGCCGGCTCCGCTCCGCTTCGCCGAGCCTGATTCCTTTAAATGTGACAAGCCATCTCGGCGTAGTCCCGCGTAGCGGGACGAAGTCGGATGGCGGAGAGGGGGGGATTCGAACCCCCGAGACCCTTGCAGGTCTACACGCTTTCCAAGCGTGCGCACTAGGCCACTATGCGACCTCTCCATTTGTTGACAACTTAAGAACACGGGGCAGTATACCCAAAGTACTTTTTCTATCCATATCTTATGTCTGACTTATTGGAATTACGCATAACGGCTTTGGAGCAAGAGATGAAGGCTGTTCGCGATCGAAACGAGCGTGTTGAATTAGATAAGACATGGGAAACAAGCTGGATCCGAATGATCGTCATTACCATTCTTACCTACGTTTTTGCCTCCACTTTCTTATACCTCATTGAAGTTCCTCATTATTTTTTGAGCAGTATCGTTCCGGCGTTCGGATTTATTCTCTCCGTACAATCGATCCCCATGATAAAAAAATGGTGGATATCTAAAAGATCTAACAACCAATAACTAACAACTAAAAACTTACACCGGCTTTCCCTCACTCATCCTCTTTGCCAATGTCCTCAAGTACGCTGTCGAAACCTTCATTGTTTTGTACGTTCCTGTTTGAGGGTCAAATACGCGCTTCTTCTGAATATTTGCACGGAAGACACGGCGTGTTGCGCGCAGCGAGTGGCTGCGGCGGTTTCCGCTGGAGTTTCCTTTGCCGGTCTTTTCACAACGATGAGCCATTGGGAGGGTACTCTAGCGAGGAAATAAGAGGGGGTCAATGCTCCTTTCAGAGAAGAAATCAGAAGTCAGTAGGCAGAAGGCAGCAAGAAAACTGTCTTCTGACTTCTGCATTCTTTCCCATTCTCGCGTATACTACAACTCTCTCATTCTATGGAATTTTTAACTCCCCCTTTCATCATCGCCATCCTCCTCGCTCTTTCTTGGCATGAGGCAGCACATGCGCTCATCGCATATCGGCTTGGCGACCCCACCGCGAAGTATGAAGGCCGTCTGACACTTAACCCCATCGCGCATTTGGATCCACTTGGCACACTCATGTTTTTATTTGTTGGATTTGGATGGGGCAAACCTGTGCCGGTCAACCCGCGCTACTTCAAACACTACAAACGCGACACTGCCCTTACGGCGCTTGCAGGGCCGGTGAGTAATCTGATCTTGGCCTTCGTTGCATTCATTTTGCTGGCATTCTTTTTTCCAGCAGCACTTTCAGGATCCGTCGATTCTCTTGTGCATCCCGTGAGCGGAGGAATGGCATGGCGGAAATTTCTTGTTGAGGTTCTCGCAAATTCACTCTTCCTCAATCTTGGCTTGATGGCGTTTAACTTACTTCCCATCGCTCCGTTGGATGGCTCCAAAATTATTGCACCATTTATTCCGGCAGGATTTGATGAAATGTATGAGCGATTCTTGCGCCAAGGTCCGTTTATTCTTCTTTTTCTTCTTGTCGCTGAACGAGCATTCAACTTTCCGTTTTTGATTTATTGGATTGAGGGGATTATGAATGGGGTCTTGAAGATCATGGGAATTTTTGTTTAGTCCGTAGAATTCTAAGGAAATAACAATGTATTCACTTTTTCTTGCAGATCATCAATTTTTTTTGCTGCCTGAGAATCATTATCTCTGATGTATAAAATACAAGCACATTCCATAATTGTATTCAGTGTACCTAACACATCGTGACGAACGAGTGAGGCGCGAACTTCGTCACTGACAGATGTAATTTTCGTTAACGCAATCGCGCGACAAAACGTATCAAGAACTTCGCCATTCTGACTCAAACGAAACGGTTCATTATTATGAGCAATGCATTCTTCATCCATAGCGTCGAGAATTTCTCGAGCTTCTTGCTCGGATTCTATAGCCTTACTGAGTAGCTCGTGAAAGGAGGTAGGGCCATTTGCCATAATATATACATTTTAAACATATTTTGATTTTTAATCAATGGAGCCGCTGAAACTAGAAAAGTCCATTGCAACAAGTTTATGCTGCATAGCAGTAAGCTCTCTAGTTTGCTCCCAAGATGCATGCTCAAAGTGCTCAACTCAATAGAGTGGAAATGATTGCTTTCCATGATAATTCCATATAGAATAATCATGTATTCTCATCATTTTCTATGCTTTCTGAATTCATCTCCATTACAAACCTCCAACGGCATCTGAAAAAAGTTTTTTATTCCAACAAACCTATCCATCTTGTCTTGAGCAATAATGAAGTGAGCGGCATTGTGTTTTCCAAAGAGGCCGCGGAAAAACTCTTGGAATCTGGCGCACTGGATCAACTACGCGAAGAATTATGGGAACTGGACGATAAGGAGACGAGAGATCTTGTAATCCGCAGCAGAAAAGGAAAAACGAAATCTGTTCCATTTCGTGATTTTGCGAAGGAATATGGCATATAATATTCTCATTGAAGATATCCGCGTATGGAAGAAAGATTGTGCTTCTATTCCACGCGATCGGCTGCAGCTCGTTGTTCGAAAAATCTACGCTTTAGAGAAAGATCCGTGGGCTAACAATGTTCAGGTAAAACAATTGAAGGAATATGGCATTGCAGATTTCCGTTTGCGTGTTGGTGACTATCGCGTGCTATTCAATAAAGATGAGGATACAAAAACAATCCAGCTTTTACGGCTGCTACATCGGTCGAAGTTATATTGACTCAATGTGGAGCCGCTGACGGGAATTGAACCCGTGACCCCCTCCTTACCATGGAGGTGCTCTACCCCTGAGCTACAGCGGCAAATTGTTTTGAATCGAATAAGCCTGCCGAGTCTACAAGCTATACGCTACAGGCTACAAGCTATGACAGCATCTCCGTCCAACTTCTTTCCTTCTCGCCCCCTCCCTTCCGTACAGCATTCTTCACGGTGTGCAGTGCAAGGAGGGCACACTTGATGCGGCGTGGGCCAACAGGGACACCAAGAAGATCATGCATGAATTTCGGTTCCAATTGATCAATCTCTTCAAGTTTTTTACCAATCAATTCTTCGCTGATCATCGACATCCCTGCTTGACTGATGGCACACCCTTCACCGCTCCAGCCAATTTGTTCAACCTTTCCATTATTGATGATTAATTGAACAGTCAATTCATCACCGCAACTGGGGTTTTTCTCTTTATGTTCAATGGTGGGATTTTCAAGAGATGTCTTTCCACGTGGGTGCCTGTAATGGTCCAGAATATTTTCGGCGTAGAGATCCATAAAAGGTATAGAATAGTAGCATGCAACCCGTCGATAAAGTACGGGACACAGATGCAAACATGGCCCGGTGGCTTGTGAGTATTTGGGATGTTTATCGCTACTCATCACATGTCATTGGCACCAGAAATGCACTTCGGGGATTGTTTCTCTCTTCCCTACAAGACAAAAGAGGCATTTTATCTGAAGAGATGTATGACAGGTTATATCTGTTTGCGCAGGCCTTTATGCAGATCTTGCAGCAGAATGAGAGCCATCAAGTTGATGAATACTCTCCTCAAACAATTTCGCAAACTGATCCAATTCCTCAGCAGAATTATACACACCCACAGACAACCGAGACGACGCTAGAACCCCCAGACGCTTGTGCAGCGGTTGCGTGCAGTGATGTCCCGCCCGAAGCATCACTCCTTCCTGACTTAGGAGTTGTGTCAGATCATGTGGGTGAATGCCATCGAGCGTAAAGCTGATACAGCTGACTTTTTGAAAGGGATTGAGAGCACCGAGGATTGTGACAGGTTTCACGGTAGCACGTTGCAGGATATCGAGGATGTGAGTCAGGAGTGATTGTTCATGTTTTTGAATTTCATCGAATCCGATTTGTTCGATCCATTCCATCGCCGTACGCAATCCCACTGCTTCGGCAATGGCAGGAGTTCCTGCTTCAAATTTTCGTGGAAGTTCCGCTGTCGTAAAGTGATTGGTTGTTACTTCTCCAATCATGTCGCCACCACCTAAGAAAGGAGGCATTTTTTCGAGAAGATTTTCTTTTCCGTATAACACTCCAATTCCTGTAGGGCCATACATTTTATGACTGGAGAAAGCCAAGAAATCACAGTCAAGCTTTTGTACATCCATGCGTTCATGTAGAGCCATCTGTGCAGCGTCAATCATGATCACAGCACCTTTTGTATGTGCGAGTTCGATCATCGTTTCGATGGGTGATCGAATGCCAAGAACGTTGCTTACAGCAGATACACTCACGAGTTTTACAGGATGATCGGCAAGAATTTTTTTGTATTGATCGAGATCGATCATTCCATCGTTGTTGATATCAACCCACTCAATTCTTACACCAAGTTCATCTTTCAGCTGCAACCATGGAACAATGTTGGAGTGATGCTCCAGAATCGTCAGAACAATGACATCATCTTTTTTCAGGATCGATCGTCCATATGTTTTTGCAACAAGGTTGATGCTCTCGGTCGTATTCCTTGTGAAAATAACTTCATGAGATTTTTGTGCGTTGATGAATTTCTGCACGACCTTCCGCGCATCGTCATATGCAAGAGTCGCGGCCTCTGCCAGTTTGTGCACGCCTCGATTAATATTTGCATTCGATGTTTTGTAAAACTGGTCCATTGCATCCAGTACAACCTGTGGTTTCTGTGTGGTTGCGGCGTTATCCAGATAGATAAGATTAGGTTGAAGTAACGGAAACTGCCTACGAATGGAGTTAATATCCATTGAGAGGAGATTATAAATGCCAAAGGCCAAATACCAAATGTCAAACAATAGGAAACAAATGACAATTTGCTCTTAATCTTTAAGTGTTGTTTGGCCCTTGTCCTTTGGCATTTGGCATTTTCATCCTGTATCCTCAGGACCTCTATGACCGATTCGACTATCAGACGCCTGAGCATGGTGCTCTTCGGCCTCACCTTGGTGTGGGGCCTTGGGACGTTCATTATCTATTTGGGCGTTCCCGTGCATGGGCTTGTCTATATGACAGATGCACAAAATCAGGCGGTGCTGCAGGCTTGTCCTGGGGACGGAGCAACGTTGGGAAATCAATTGTGCAGAGGAATTGAGCTTCTCTTCCCTTTTATTGGTCGTCTCTTTGCAACGTCTCAACCTCTGTGGGGATACGTCATTATCTCGCTTCTTGCGTATGGCATCTTCCTCCTTGTTCGTGCATTTAAGACAGGACGTTTTGTCATCGAAACAGTGATCACACCACTGCACCTCGTTGGAGGATTTGTTCTCTCTATTTGGCTCTTTGGAACGGTGTTGTCATTTGGCTCTCTCTATCGAGATCTCGATGGAGCTCCCTTCCGTCGCTTCTATGAACCGACGCCGCAGGTTTACAGTTCTGCAGGCGAAGAGGCGCTGAAGGAATTGCAGGACAACTATCAATCACTACTCAATCGCGGTTGCCTGAGCGAGTTCGCAATGACGAATAATGGAGCGAAAGTGTACAACTTAAGTCCTTTTTGTATTCAGGGGGCGATGTTCGTTCGTGTTGGAACGCAACTTGCACTCATCTTCCTCCTCTTCTTTAACTTTCTCATTGCAGGTCGGCTTGTTCTTCGCCTTCTCACCAAAAAGGGAGGGGAAGAATTTTCTCCACTTCTGGAATGCGTGTTCAGTTTGAGTTTGGGGTCGTTGGTATGGGTTATTGCTTTGTGGGTTCTGGCTGCATTGGGACTGCTTCATGCTCCCATTGAGCTTGCACTGTTCTTTGGACTTCCGCTTGTTGCCTTTCCGCAGAGTTTGTATTGGCTCAAAAGCAGCGTACAGAGAAAAATCTACGTTGATGAATCCACGGGCCATCTCATGTGGCTTCTTGTGTGGCTTCTCATCAGTTACCTTGCACTGAACTTCCTGAACGTAGTGCGTCCTTTCCCCATCGGCTGGGATGATCTTGGAAGTTATTTGAATCGTCCCCATCTTCTTGCAAGTTACGGGTCGTTCATTCCGTCCATGCCCACCTTCCAATGGGAGTATCTGGCGGCAATGGCATATTCCATGTTTGGCCTTGAGAGTATCGCAGGATCTACCTTCGCCATGATCATCAACTGGTCGGCAGGATTCCTCTCTGTTCTTGCTGCATACGCGTTTGGTCGTGTGTTCTTTGGTCAGAAAGGGGGAATTCTTGCTGCTATTCTGTATTACTTCCTGCCGATGACAGGGCATTTTTCGTTTGCGGATATGAAGATTGATAACGCGTCTTTCTTCACGTCTGCCCTGAGTGCGCTCGCTGTGTTTATCTATCTCTTTGGAACACCGGGACTGGAATCTCAAGAACATCTAAAAGGTAAAAAAATACTTCTCCTTCTGGGAGGAGCACTTGCTGCATTTGCATTCGCCATTAAACCGACAAGCGTTCTTATGATTCTCCTCCTCCTTTCTGTTCTCACAGGAAGTGCGATGGGGGCGTTTGGATTTGCTGCTGTTGCAGTCGCTTCATTTGTTGTCATGACAGCGTTCACACCGTTTAGCATCAATGATATTGCAGAAAAATTGGGAATGCCTCTCGCAGCGGATCCTGTCTTTGTGCGGCATGTAGCCATGCTTGTTTTTGGTGTCATCGCGCTCATTCTGGGAGCCTTTTCTCTGCGCAAACATCACCATCATTGGAAGGCTGCTGTTCTATCCATCCTTTTCTTTGCCATAGGAATGGGTGCTGCGGCGCTTCCATGGATGGCACATAACGCGTGGAGTTATGGGTACATCAGAGTCTCCTCCCTTATCAGTTATAAAAACACGCTCTCTCCGTACATGACATTCCTTCAGAAAGAGGACGTGCCGGAAGATCTTGGACTTCCTGAAAGCAAGATCCATTACCTCCCTCCAGAGCTCAAATTGAACCCTGAAGATCCCGCCTGCAAAACCTCTGCAAAAGTAGAAGAGCTGGATCGCTACTGGGGTTTTGGAACAGGGTGGAAGCATTACCTCACTCTTCCATGGAGAGCGGTCATGAATAGTGATGCCGTTGGGTACTACGTTACCCTTATGCCAGCATTGCTGCTTCTTCCGCTTCTTTTGTTGCTTCCATACTTCTGGTCCAGAGAAGGGAGGTGGCTTCGGTTCCTCTTTGCAGGATCATTCGTGTTTCTCATTCAGTGGATTTTCGTTGCAAACGGCATCATCTGGTATGGGCTTGGCATGTTCCTGGGTTTCTCCATCGCATTGGAAGCACTTGTGCGCAAAGCCCCCGATCCTCCCAATCGCATTCTTGCGGGAGTGCTCATCACGCTCTCCATCCTTGTCTGTCTGGCAAACCGCATGTGGCAGTTTGATGTGCAAAAGAATCTCTTTGAGTATCCACTAGGGAAGGTGAGTGCAAGTGGCATTCGTGAAGTAACCATTCCTCTCTATGACAATATTCGCGATAGCGTTGTCTCACGTCATGAATCCATGCCAGAGCGCCCCTACACATACCGCATGGGGACCTTCATTCCGTACTTCATTCCAAAAAATGCAGAAATCTTCCCCATTGCGGATAATCAGTTGCAGTTCTTCAACTGTATCGATCAAGAGAGAGACCACGCGCTTACCCTCAAGCGTCTGCAGGCTCTTGGTTTCAACAGCATGATTTTCGATACGAATACGGCCACCATCGAAAAGGATGAAAACGGAACACTCCACCAGAAAGTGAATGCATTCCTGAGCTTTGCAAACGACCCTTCCCTGGGTCTCACGCGTGTATACAGTGAACCGGAACTAGGCATTGCGTACCTGCTTCTTCCGTAACATGCGACTTGCTGCGGTTATTCCGGCCTTCAATGAGGGGAGCAGGATTGGTTCCGTCATCCAAGCGGTTGCACCCTATGTGCATGCTGTCATTGTCGTGGATGATGGCTCTCATGACGAGACTGCATCTGTTGCTGCATCGCATGGAGCGACGGTGCTCACGCATCGTGAAAATTGCGGCGCGGGAGCTGCCACTATGACGGGGTTAGATGCTGCGCGTCGCATGGAGTTTGATGCCGTCATTACAATTGATGCCGATGGGCAACATAATCCGGCGGATATTCCACGCCTGATTGAATCGTTGCAAACAGAAAAGTCCGATCTTGTCATTGCAAACCGCTTTGGCCAGAAGAATTCGATCCCCACAATCCGTCGCCTCTTTAACGCCATTGGGAATGTGGTGACGTTTGCCGCGACGGGCATGTATCTCTCGGATAGCCAATGTGGTTTTAAGCTCTTTGGTCCCAAAGCGCTTCAAGAGGTGGACCTGAAAATGTCCGGCTTTGAATTCTGTACAGAAATCATTCGTGAAGCGGTTCAAAATAAATGGAAAGTGACATCGATCCCCACCAAAGTGGTGTATTCTGACTACACCCTGGCAAAAGGACAGTCGTTTGCAGGTGGCGTGCAGACGGCACTCAAGATCCTCCTCCGTTCCTTCCTCCGATGACTATCACTCCCTACCAAATCATCGTTCCGCTTATCTCTCTCTTCCTTGTCGCGTATGCCTGGAGCCTTGTCATGCGTCAGAAGAAGACGCTATGGGAAGGGTGTCTGTGGACACTTTTTTGGGGAGTTATTTCCTGCCTCGCATTGTTTCCAAGCAGCCTTCAGTACGTGAGCCGCATCACGGGGATTCGGCGCAATGAAACGGCGGTTGTTGTCACTGCAATCGGTGTGCTCTTCTTCATGATGTTCTATGTCATTATTCGTATTGAGGAGCTACAACAGCGAATCACCAAGCTAACGAGGGAGGATGCGCTGAAAGACCTCAAGTAAGAATTGAGAATTTAGAATTGAGAATAAAAAGGATATCTCAATTCTGTATTCTCAATTCACAATTCTTCCTTTCGCCGGTCTTTTCTGAGGCTCGTGGACCCGCTACGATACATCTTCATGGACCACCTCACAAAAACTGCTTCCAGAGCTCTTGCTACGGGTAAGAAGATTCTTCTTGTAAGCCCGTACTGGCTGGAAGATCACCGCTGGATGATCAGCTCTGTGAAATTAAGCGAACTTTGGCAGAGAATGGGGTATTCGGTGACGGTAGTGTGTATGGGATCGAAAAATCATAGTGAGATGATGTCTGAAACGCTCACAGTGCATTATCGAAAAGATTTCTTTTTTCCAGATCCCTTGAATTACGGCATCGCATTCGGATTTTCTAAGTATGTAGAGAAAGTCGCACGAGAACTGCAGCCCGATCATGTGATCATCAACAAGGTCTTGTTTTGGTCTTCGCTCGCCATCTTCAGATTAAAGAAGATGGGTTATTCTGTGTTGCTCGTCACAGATGCACTTGTCGGCATCACGTGGAAACCACGTCATTGGTATTCGAAAGTTATCATGTCTCTTGGTGCATGGACAGTGGGGAAGAGGGTTCTCCGCGCAGCGTCCCGCATCGTCTTTTTTCATCCTCAGCCATTGGATGTTTTACAGAAGCTGATGATCGATCAGAAAAGTATTGTCATTCCTACAGGTATCGATCCATCCCTGTTTTCGACGGGTGATCGATCATCGATTCTTCGTATCACGTATGTCGGTCGTCTGGAATCTGTAAAAGGAGTGGATGATTTTTTGGCAGCAGCGAAGAATGTGAAGGAGAAACATCCCGAAATTGTCATCCAGGTGGTCGGTTGGTACAAAGATCGCCACGATCTTGTAGAGAAATATCAATCTCTTGTGACGTTTACGGGTCTTTCGCGAGATATTCCTACGGTCCTCCGTGATACCGATATTTTTGTTCTCCCAAGTTACTCAGAAGGTCTCAGTAATGCGCTGATGGAAGCCATGGCGAGCAATTGTGCGTGCATAGCAACAGAAGTAGGAGGGAATACGTTTTTGATTGAAAACAATGTTTCAGGACTTCTCTTCAAGCCGGGGGATAGAACGACATTACAAAGTCATCTCGAAACATTGATCAATGACGTATCACTTCGTACAACACTCGGTGCCGCTGCGAGGACACGTATTGAAACAATTTTTTCATGGGAGCATGTCATGAAACACTACGCACAGATGTTCGAAACAATGAAGAGAGAATGATGAGAAATTTTTGATCATCTTTTTCAATTCGATCAATCCATCATTTGTTGCTTCCGATGTATACTTTCTCTCCATGAAGCAGAAGATTGTCATCGTTTCCGCGTTTTTGCGTCCTATGCGCAGCGGTGCCGAAGCAATGGTGGAAGAAGTATCGGTTCGTTTGCGTGATCGGTACGATATTGTCATTGTCACAGCGCGTATGAAGAGGAAACTTCCCAAGGAAGATCTTCTTGAAGGGACCGTTCGTGTTCGACGAATTGGCCTTGGATTTTCCTTTGATAAATGGCTCTTTCCCTTCCTTGCATTTTTCGCTGTACGAAGGGAAAAACCTGCTATTGTTCATGCCGTTCTGGAGTCCTTTGCGGGGTTCTCACTGGTCTTCCTGAAGCTCTTCTATCGCTCGCCAAAACGTCTGCTCACATTGCAAAGCACGAACACCACATTATTGTTACGGGCCATCCACCGGGCAGCAAATGCTATTACCGGTATCAGCTCGGTTCTTCTCCTTCGTGCACGAAAATTTGGACGAGATGACGTGATCTACATTCCAAATGGGATCGATCTCCCCGCCATTGAAGAATCTCTCACCAAATTTCAGCGTATTCATGGTCGTATTCTCTTTGTCGGTCGCTTGGAGCACGTGAAAGGAGTAGATGTTCTTCTCACAGCGTTTGCGGAATTAACAGATTCAGACCTCTCACTGACTATTGTCGGAGATGGAAGTGAACGGGAGAAGCTGGAGCAACTCGCGCAGGAACTCCGCATTGCAGATCGTGTGATGTTCCTTGGAAAACTGTTGCCTCTCAAAGTGTATGACCAATACGCAAGCGCAGAACTCTTCATCGGCCTCTCCCGCAGTGAGGCGCTTGGAAACGTGTTTTTAGAGGCTCAGGCAGCCGGTTGCGCTGTGATTGCATCAAACGTGGGAGGTATTCCGGAAATTGTGAAAGATCAGGTCACGGGCATCCTCGTTCCACCGGATGATCCAGATAAAGCCGCCCAGGCAATCCATCAGCTTCTCATGAATATTTCGCTTCGTACGTCGCTTATTACAGAAGCACGTGAGCATGTGAAAAAATTTGATTGGGATTTGATCGCAGAGAGGTATGCGAAAGTGTATGAAGGGCTTATAGGATGAGAGTTATTGGTTCTTAGTTTTTGGTTGTTGGTTCGTCAACTAATAACTAAGAACTAAAAACCAAAAACTTTTTTATTTATCCTTCTACAAGTCCTCGAATCCTCTCAGCACAAACATCTAATTCGTCATTCACCAAAAGATGGTCGAACAAATGCGGATATGTCTCGAATGCAGCAAGATCTGTTTTGGCGACTTCGATACGTTCCTTGATTTGCTCTTCCGTATCACGTCCTCGTGAGCGGAGCCGATGGAAGAGGGAAGAGAGCATCCTGCGACGGCTATTCCCGGGAGGGAGGAGACCACAACTCAAAATGGCGCGTCGTCCCAAATTTTTCTCGAGCCCCTGTAGTAGGTGAATATCGGTTACGACAATGGGGAGCTTGCCTGCGTTCCACATGGCCTCAATATCGCTCTTGATGTATCCATAGCGTCGATCTTCCGTGGTGGATTGCATAGTCGTTTCGGCAATCATTTCTCCTGTTGCAAGAAGCTCATCAAATTTTTTCGATGTAATGTACGTGTAAGGTTCCACTTCTTCTCTCTTCGGCTTGCGAGTGGTGTAGATGGGTACTTGCTCTGCATACGATGAGAAAAGATGCAGGAGCGTTCGTGTGATGGTCGTTTTCCCAACACCAGAAGGCCCCGTGAGTGCCAGGACGTAATGCTGAATTTTGATCTGTGGCTCCCGTGCAGCTGCAATGACCACATATTTTCGATCATAGACAATCAGGCCGTTCTCCAGTGTGCGGATTTTTCGAAGACGTGGAGAGACACTTGCTCCAATCTGGGGAGCAAGGCCGTCTTCTGTCAATTGAGCCATCACTTTCGTCCCATTTTCGAACGCAATAAGAGCAACAGTGTATGGTTTCTGGCCAAATCCTTTCGGGGCATTTCGAATAGTGGTGAAACTCACAATGGTGCCATCTGCATTCTTTGATGCATGTGTCTTCTTCAGCTGCCTGTGAAGCGAAGGTGCATTAAGCATTGGTAGCAAGAATATGAAGAGCACACGTTGCTGCAACACCCCCAATGTTATGAGCGAGTGCAACGGTTGCATCTTTTGTCTGGTTGGGAGCTTTCTTTGTCAGTTGTTTCCAACAATCCACAATCTGTTTCACCCCTGTTGCACCAATCGGGTGGCCGCATGCCTTCAGGCCTCCACTTGGGTTCACTGCAAGACGTGGCTCTTGATACAGCTCAATGCCTCGTCCTGCTTCCGCGAAACCCATGTCTTCCATATGAATGAGTGCAGCAATGGAAAAGCAATCATGGAGCTCTATCACATCAATATCTTCCCGTTTCACATTCGCTTCTTCTAGTGCACGCTCCATGGCGTTGCGCGTTGTCATAAAACTTGTGACAGATGTTCTGTCCGCAAGGCTGATGTGATCGTTCGCAACGTGGGACGCAAGAAGTTGAACCGGACTGGACTTTGTTGTTGAAAGAATCACGGCAGCTGCACCATCGGAAATAGGCGAACAGTCGAGTAAACGAAGAGGGTCTGCAACAAGGGCACTGGTACTAATCACCTCTGGTGCAATCTCTTTATGGAATTGTGCATAGGGGTTTGTAACGGCATTCTTGTGATGCAGTGCAGAGACAAGACTCAATTGGTCTCGTGTGAGACCGTGTTCATACATGTACCTGTTTGCAACCAACCCAAAAATACCGGGAAATGTGAGTCCGGAAGCACTGTCCCGTTCGTTATCTCCCGCACTCATGATGGCTTTTGTGATGTCTTCATTTGATGCATCTGTTAACTTTTCAGCACCAACAACAAGCACTGTTCCTGCACGGTTACTTTCCAGAAGTGCACAGGCAGTGTGAATCGCAACGCCACCAGATGCACAGGCAGCTTCTACGCGCAGTGCAGGTGGATGATGAGGAAGAATGCTTGATGCATAGGCACCCAAATGTCCTTGTCCGTTGACGTCGGACCCCATCATGTTTGCGACAACGATGGCATCAATATCGGTCGGCATAATTCCTGCTGAGCGAATGGCATCAGCAACTGCTTCATCAATCAACTCTTTCAGGTCGTACCCCCATAATTCGCCGAACTTCGTTTGGCTACCGCCAAGGACAGAGATCGTTTCCTGCATAAGACCGGGGCAGTATAGGGGATTTGACGGGGGATGTCAGGGGGGCAAACATGCTTCATAACACTGGATGAGTATATCAATTAAGCAGTGTTCATTTTTTGCACATCTTATTCACCAAAAATAAAAGATTCCCCAGGTCTTCCATCAGTATAGATAAAGTAAAATCTAATGAGATTATTGTTAGCTACAATACTTTGATGTGCCGAACGTGTAAGAAAAGCACCAGGGAAAAAATAGAAATTCACTCCATCTTTTTTGATCTGGAGACCACGGTTCTCCTCAATAATACTCCACGTAATACATGTAACTGGATCAACAGAAATGTCAGTATTCCAACTTGGGGCACTACACGAGCGACCTGAGGTGGAGGAACTTGATGCTGATGAAAATGTACTATTGCTTTGCCAGCACCAGAATCCCGTTGGTTGACCTGCCCGAATATAGTATCGCTTTCCTGCTGAAAGTTCCGTGAGTGTATTACCATCTCCATATCCATTTTTTCTTCCACTCCACCTTGTACTGTTGCCTGGCGACCTATTGGCCTCTATGTATGAGTTATGGATCGTGGGAGTACTTGTTTGATATTCATAGATTTTTGCGAGCGGCCATGTCGTGGCTTCTTGAATGGTAGACATTCTCATATCACTCGGTGATGGGCCGCAGGTAATAAATGCTTCGCTACCCTGCGTTGTAAATGTATAGGTATCTGTTGGATTGATGAGGTTCCATGATGGAATTTGTCGTGTCGTTTGTATAACACTACCTGCTAATTTTTTGTCTTGCATCGTATGCAATATAACAACTAACAGGAGCAGTAATAATACGAGAGGAAAGCCGATGAAGAGTACTATCTTCTTCATAGAATTACGGATGTGTTATATCCAATTGAGAAGCTCCTGTGATCCCGTCTATCGTGTGAAGGAATGTCGTTGATATCAGCCGTAGCTCAACACCCCACCATCCGGAACCTATGAGAGTTTCCACGTTACAATGTTCACGAATCACAATACGATTATTATCCGCTGCTAATTGCCATGTTGCTTCTAGAATTTGCCTTCCTTCATTACGAAGGGATGAACATTGCATAGGTTCGATCGAGAATGGAATAAACGAGCCATTTATTTTTTTGGATAACTGCAACAGCGCATTTGGGCCATTGAAATCCAGCGCCCATTCGATACGTGTTGTTGCATCAAGCGCTGTTATTGAGTGAGGGGCCTCCGATGAGGTGCTTTGGCCAGATCCCGGCGGAATCATCGTCGAACAATTTGTAAAACAGCCATATAACTCATTTTCTCCTCCGTAATCACATTCTTCATCTCCATCTACAATGCCATTGCCGCACGACGCAGTCAGCGGAACGGTAATTTGATTCTCTTTGATGATAAGAGATCTAGCGTTATTCAAGAACGGAATGCTGCCCCATGTATTGCCATTTTTATAGATCGCTGCTCCGTTGGCATTCATTGCTAGCCATGGGCCTTCAAGAGTGAATCCTGCTAAGAAGGAACCAAAGAGATTGAGGCTTGAAGAAAAGTCCGGGAAGATGACATAAAAATCTGTCGTGCTGCCATGTGTAATGCCAAACTGAATGCCATAGTCAGGCCATCGCTCTATTGCGATACCAGCAATTCCCAAGTCTGGAGATGGAGTAAATCTCTGGTAAATAAGTGATGCAGACTCAACGTGAGTTGCAATGTTGTACGATGTGAGATCTGCGTAGTTATTTCCATTATAGGCATAGATACTCAGTGTATAAACCAGTTGCCTTGTGGGATCTACAGCATATTCACATCGTGATCCTAAATATTGAATAACCGTACACGACTTGAAGAGTATTGCCGTTCTTTGCGATGGTGGTAATGAGAGCGCTATTTTGTATAAACCCGAGTAATCCTGGAAATAGAGATTATTGTTCTGCTCATCGAGAAAGAGCTTTTGAACAGGATACGCATTTGGATAGGGAGTGCGGTCGAGAATGATTTGCACATCTCTTCCTCGCACATCGGCTGAATAGATGATTCTATCGATGGCGTAATAAACTCGTTGGTTCATTGCATCAACACTCAGGGCATGAACTTCTTGCGGCATCGAGAAAAGTTTGAGAATTTCTGTACTATCTGCAGTGCTGCGATAAAGACCATCCGGTTTTGTGTAATAAATACCCCTTGAGAGATCGATCGCTGCAGAAGAACTGAGCGATGATGTTGATGAAGAAATTGCAGAAGAGGAATAGGCAGAGAGAGAAGATTGCGAAGATGATGCCGCAGAGCTGGATGTTTGTGATGACGAAGAAGAACGTGAGGATGATGACACATTCCTTCCTATGGAAGAAGGATCACAAAACGATGTTTGTGACGTTTGTAGGCAGAGCGATTTCACGGGATATGTTTGCTCTCCGACAATATGAAGAATGTCTACAGTAGAGCCATTATTCATTGTTTTTTCCAAGTAATCTCCTCCACCATTCCCATCTCTGAGCCAATAAAGATCTGCGGTCGTCGCATCGTAGAGCGAGGAATGAATATTGCCTGTGTCATTGCGATCTAAGAATGGAACTCCGCGCCAGCCGACATATTGATGTGTTGGATAGCTAATTGTATACGCAACAAAAATAGATGAATTTGCTTCTTGTATGCCAATATTTCTGTAATGGATACTTCCGGTTGCTGGACCAGTGTAAGTAGGCATTGTTTCTGTACGCACCCCTGTTCCATCATACCGTATGGATCTACTTCGTTCGCCTTGCCCAATAGTATCTGGGCCTTGCAGCCAATAGATGCGCTTTGCAATGCGGTGTAATGCAATATCAATCAGCGAATAAGAATTTGTTGTTCCACTTACAACTTGATCCAAAACAAACCCGCTGCCCGATCCCCCCGTAGAACACCATCGTATATCTGCTTTATCTTCTATCCAAAAAAGTTTTTGTTCATCTGCATCCAATACAAGCGTGTCGGGAGGAAATTGGTCACGCGGAAAACTCGTATTATTGCCAAGGAGATTTGTACATAGTTCTTCCACCTGCCCCGTTGTGATATCAGCCTTGTACAGAAAAATTGCTTTGTCTGTGTATCGCATCGCCAAAATATAGGCTATTCCCGTTGCTCCATCCACGACCATCCTGCGAGGACTTGGAGTGCCCAATATATTTGTAGATGAATAAAAAGGTGGATTGATAAATGGCGTACAACGTTCTGCGTAAGGCCCCGTTTTTACACAGATTTTTTCTGCATTCATGTAGAATAGTTGAATCGATGCCGTGTAAGACGTAGATGAAGATGATCTGGAAGATGACGAGGATTGTGCTGCGGATGAACTGGATGATGAGGACGACGATCTGGAAGAACTTGACGACGATGGAAATGATGACGAAGATTGAGACGATGTCGTACCAATGACAGAAACGGTGAATTGCACTTCGGTCCCCAAAATTGTCTGCCCCGTTGAACGAACGATGACATATCCGCGAATCGTGTGTGTACCAGGTCCAATATTCGGGAATATCACCGTTCCACTCTGCGCATTGAGAGGTGTTCCCGCTACGTTTGCATCAACTCCAACGACCGTTTTTTGTTGTGGTGTCTGGTTTGTAACATACGAAACCGGAATCGATATTGTTCCGGACCCCGTTGGAACGAAGAATGTCTCTCCTGCACGGGGTGTTGTGATGGAAACGAGGGGTTGAACAGAAGATGTGGAAGACGACGATGCATTATTCACAATAAGAGTCAGTGTCGAGACATCTGTGCCAAACGTTCCCGTGTCATACTCCCGTGCGCGAAAAGCAAGAGGATGCGTTCCAATATGTGCGGTAGAAGGAGTCCACTGCAAGCAATACACACTGACCGTGATGGGAGTTGTACCAAAATAGCCGGTGTAATTACAGCGCGTCAAAGTTGCACCGCTCGGAAGAGCAGTATCTGTCGTAATGTCTTCGGTCTGGACGACTCCATTGATGTTTCTCTGTGCGGCTGGGCGATCCCGGTCAAACCCCGCAATGTAAATCCGTGCACCGGTTCCTGTGGGAATGGTTGTAAATTCTGCTGCGGACATGATAATGCTGGCCGGACGAGTTGTTTGCGTGGGCGGCAGTGCTCCTCGAAACGAAGCAGTACTTCTCATTATAACAAAAAAGGCTCCGCATCCCGTCGCAATGAGAATGCCAAGGACAAGCAAAGGCTGACGCGAACCGCGGGGGGATGCCATTACACTACACTATAAAAGAGATTCCGCGGAATGCCAGCTATTATCGCTTCATGCTCGTACTTTTTCCTTGTGTTGCGTATATTGATGATACGACAAATACTCGTTCTTTCCTTCGCGCATCGGAAGTGCCTTTCCATCCTGGAGCATCGTCATCGCAAACCCATCGGACCCTGCACCGGATCCGTACGACACCAGGAGAATCATCTCATTCTTCTTTGCTTGCTCGAGCACAAAAGTAAGGCCGAGAGGGGAACATGCACTGTAGGTATTGCCGATCGTTGGTACGATGAAGCCAAGCTCCAGTTGTTCCTTAGAAAATCCCAGTCTCTTTGCGGCTTCCAGTGGGAACTTGCCGTTTGGCATGTGGAAGACAACGTGGTTGATGTCGCTTACCTTGAGCGTCGTTTTTTCGAGGATCGATTTCGTTGCTTTTTCAACGTGATGAAAGTAAGCAGGTTCTCCCGTAAAACGCCCTGCATGTTTCGGAAACGCTTCCCCTTCATTACGCCAGAAATCCGGTGTATCGGTTGTGTAGGAGAGCGTTTCATCAAGGGAACAGAGTCCGGGATGTTTCTTGGATGCAGAACCAATCAAAAATGCAGCAGCTCCGGATGCCGCAGAATATTCCAGTGCATCACCGGGTTTTCCCTGTGCGTTATCACTGCCAATCGCGAGGCCATACTTGATTTGCTTTGCCTGCACCATGCTCATCACAATCTGCATGGCAGCGGTTCCGGCTTTGCACGCAAACTCTAAATCTGCTGCATGGCTCATCGGATTTATGTTGAGTGCAGGGACGAGCATGCCGCTTGTTGGTTTTACGGCATACGGATGACTCTCTGAACCAACGAAGACAGCAGAAATATCGTGTGGTTCAATTTCCGAAAGATTGATTGCTTGTTGCGCTGCTTCCAGTGCCATGGTGAACGTATCTTCATCTGGTGCATGGACCGTTTTTTCGATGATACCCAATCCTTTTGCATGATCTTTTTCACGCTCCCACGCCAAAGCGATCGTTTCACTGGTGATCCGATACATTGGAAGATAGCGGCCGAAGGAGTGGATGACAGAAAGCATGGAAGAGTGATAATAGCAGATTATCGGGCAAGATTCCGATGAGCTTTCGCAAGACTCTGCGAGCTCAATGCTGCAAGAAGCGAGAGTTCTCCTGCAAGCACCGCTGCGCCGATTGTTTCCGCAAGTTGTTGCGTGGGTTTTAAGGACGATTTTTCATGAAGAAGAATGGAGAGGGCGGTATTTTGAGAAGGAAGAGACGTGCCGCCGCCAATGGTGCCGACGAGAATGGCAGGACAGCGAACATTCACATGAATATCATCATCATGCACATGGAGAGATGTCTCTGCGAGAGATCCTTCTACAGTGTGAGCGATATCTTGTCCTGTTGCGAGATAGAGTGCTGCGATGATGTTTGCGCTGTGACAGTTGCCTGCCAGTGCTCCTGCGATGTGCGAACCTATTTCGATCTTCGCTTTGAATGTCTCCAGCATGGAAGAGGCATCTGTCTTCAAGACATTGCGTAATGTCTCTGCAGAGATCATGCAGT
Source organism: Patescibacteria group bacterium (assembly GCA_023263945.1). Lineage (GTDB taxonomy): Bacteria > Patescibacteriota > Gracilibacteria > Peribacterales > Peribacteraceae > JALQTW01. The sequence continues at coordinate 188,641 of JALQTW010000001.1, forward strand.
AGGCTTCTACCATCCATCCTCGTCCTTTCTTCGTGGTCCTCGCACTTGGTTTTTTGTCGCTATCGATATTCGCTGCAACGGTGACGAGCGTTGCATCGCAGTGTGTAGAAATCCACTCGCCAATTGCCTGTGCTGCAACGGTGATCATGTTCATACCCATGGCGAGGTCGCTATCTCCGTAGATCGTCAGAAAGATGTACTCATCTTCTTCGTCTATGTCATAGCCGATGATCTGCAGATGATCGCTTGTTCCCTCACCAATAGATCTCCACGCATCCCGTTCTTTCATGATGGCATCAAGCAATTCTTTTTTTGAGACTTTTGCTTTTAGTGCGATGGATCGTGTAATGCCACAGAGTTTTGATATTGTGTGGATGCCACTAACACTCGCTGCTTTACATCCTCTATTGACGCTCGCAATGAGTGCTCCTTCGGTTGTGGCAAGAGGAAGATAGACTGATTGCTTTTCATCGGAACTGAAATGAACAGAAAGGGGGCCGGCAAGTCCCATTGGTACCGTAAGATGACCGAACATCTGTTCGCAGTTTTTTTCGTTTGCTGAACCTAATCGGTCGGAGTCGACTGCGAGAGCAGAGAGATCAAGCCCGAGTTCTTTTTCGATCATTGTTCGACGTGCATCACATTGGGCGCTATCGGAGAGACCCGACGGCAGATTGCGGAGATTCATAGAATGGGATTGTACATCACATACATTCACCAGAGCGGCCCTTTCCCAAAGGGACCAATGGCGGGCCGCGGACTCCGCGGGGCGAAGCCCCGCTCTAGTTTATTGATGAATAGTGATGGCTCCTTGCCCAATCTGTGTCTTAAAAACAGTGCATCCTTTTTCTTGTTTACTCTTCGCATAATCGATAATTGTCGGCCTAGCTGCATCTGTGCAGATCAAATGGACCGTCGGCCCTGCATCCACGGTGTACAAAACTTCCAGATGATCGGTTGATCGTAGATCTTCAATCTCTTTGATGATGCGATGTGTCTCATCGGTCAGATATTGCAAGGACGGAGTGGATGTTTCCATCACGTGATGCATATCAAGAGCATCTTCTTCGCTCATGTGTTGCAGTTTCTCAAAATCTTTTTTCAGAATTGCATCGGTGCATTCTTTCATTCTCCTCGGAATTTGTTTTATCCGTTCTTTGAAGTGCGCACTTGTTTGCGCCAGTGCATGCCCTTCTGTGGATCCTACTTTTTTTTCGTCATGACTTGGAGCAATGATGATGTCATGGAGTGGCCAATGTTGTTCATTGGCAATCTGTGATGCGAAGGCACTTGCCATGTCATCAGATGATCCTGCATGCATCATCGCAAACCCGCCGAAAATGCTTCTGGCAGCGGAACCGGAACCAAACCGGGCAAGCACGCTGATTTCGGCATCTGTAAGGGCTCTTTCTGGTTCTGCAAAAGTGCTTAGAGCCTTCGCAAAAGCGGCAAAGACAGCGGCAGAGGAGGCAAGGCCGATGCGAGGAGGAATTGCTGATTGAATTTCGAGGGAAAAAGATCGCGGAAAGGGTTTTTTGTATCCAAGATTCTGAAGATACCGCCTCGAAAGATTGATCATATGTTCGAATCGTCGTTGATCTTCCGGTTTCAGATCTTTTTTCTCTCCATTCAGAAAGCTCGTGAGAGAAAATTGATCGGACTCCTCTAAAGAAAGTGTGAGCGATGGACGATCGAGTGTCATGGAAAGAGAATCTGCTGCAGGAAGACGAAGCTCATTATTTCTGTTCCCCCAATATTTTATGAGGGCGATATTCGGCGTTGCTGTTGCGTGTACTTTTTTCATGATGCGGGAGGTTTTAAAGCAAGAACCATCCCAGCACCACCTGTCCTACCTCCTGCTCCAATCACTTTTGCTGCTCCTCCAGTTCTTTCAATCTCTTCGATCAACTTTTGAACGACTTCTGGCACAACGCCAAGTTCCACTTGAGCTCTATGGTGCCGTGGAAAGATTGTCAGGGGAGAAGCTCCTTTCGATAGCAGACGACTGCAGTCACCAATCTCTCGTATGGCATTCTTTAGCTCTTCTTTACGGCTTTTCACCCACTCTACGAGCTCTGGTGTTGTTTCATTTGGCTGCCCTGTATCGATTAATGCAGCTCCATCTAACGAAGTCACATCGAAACGGATATTTTCAATCGTTCCTCCTGTAAAGAGGATCGGTTTCTCATTCCAAATAACAGCGAAGTCGATGCCGGAATTTCCAGGATTCATCGTATTCTCAGTCTCTCGGGCATTCTTTTCGTTGCGACCAAGGAGGGCGGATGTAATAGCAATGATCATTGCTGTCGACGAGCCCATGCCTTTCCCCATGGGTAGTGTTGTGGAGAGTGTTAGAGTTCCTCCTTGTTGTTTGATCTTTTGGCAATGTTCGATGAGATCGTGAATGTATTTCTTCCAGAGAGGATGTTCCATCGAATCATCTGTTTTGATGGTAATCTCTCTGGATGCATTTGCTTCAAACGAAGCTGTAATCCCTTGCGATGACGGAATCGCAATGCCGGGCTCGCCAAACAAGACGGCATATTCACCCGAAAGAATGATTTTGCCCGGTGCAAAGACTTTCTGTGTCATAGATTAACTGCCAAAGCGGCGCTTGCGACGGTCAAATTCGGCAAGAGCATTTTCCAGATCCTGCTCTGTGACATCTGGAAAGAAGGAATCCAAAAAGATCCATTCGCTGTATGCGCTTTGCCAGAGAAAAAAGTTACTCGTTCGCTTTTCGCCTGATGTGCGGATGATGAGATCAATCGGAGGAAGTTCCGGGTGATCAAACCCGCTCATCAATGTTGCTTCGGTGATCTCGTTTGAACGAATTTTGTTCATCGCGCGGAGAAGTTCGTCTTTTCCGCCGTAGTCCAGTGCAAGGTGGAGAGTGAAGTGATTGTTCTTCGCTGTTTCTTGTTCCAGTTCTTCAATTGCATTTCGCAAAGAAGAGGGAATACGATCTTTTCTTCCTGAATGGACAAAGCGAACTCCTTCTTTCATGAAAGATTCTTTTTGATTCTTGAGAGTTTTTTCTAACATAATCATAAGCATGTCGATTTCTTTCGCATCGCGCTTCCAGTTTTCTGTGGAAAAGAGCCAGAGCGTCAACGTACCAATGCGTGCATTCTTCTTACACCATTCTTCAATCATCTGGAGTACATCAATAGCCTTTTCATGGCCTTTCCACGGAAGCAGATTTCGCTCTTTTGCCCAACGGCGATTGCCGTCTGGAATGATCGCTAAATGAATTTTTTGCATGTCATCCATGATATGCCAGGGCAATATCTAAAACACGTGGAAACCACGGCGCGATATTTTCTTCTTTTTTCAGGTCATCAATCGTTACCCATCGATAGTCTGCAACCTCTTTGGAATCTGGTGTGATCGTCACGTTCTCCTCGGCAATTCCCATAAAGACCATGTCGTATTCATACTCCGATCCTTTCCCATTGGGATCCGGAGCGTGGTAGGTAAATGCCCCGCAGTATGTGAGTTCGCAATCAATGCCCATTTCTTCGGTCAGACGTTTTGTCGCGTTTGCCAGTGGATCTTCCTTTGGTTTTGGATGGCTACAACACGAGTTTGCCCAGTGCAGTCCAAACAGCTTCCAATCAGCACGTTTTTGGAGGAGTACTTTGGTGCGATCGGGCGTGAAGATGAGGACGGAAAATGCCTTGTGTAGTCTTCCATTCCCTTTATGAGCCTCCCAAATCTCCATTTCCCCAAGATTGTCGCCTTGCTCATTCGTAAGAATAACATTTCGCATGGAGAGATATGATGAAGGTCTGTGGGTTTCCGATCAAGAGGATCGCTCTTTTACAAGACACGCAGCATGGTGCAGACTCTCGAATGTTCCCGCATCTACCCATTCGTCATGCAGCATGGTTGCACTAAGTTCTCCCCGTTCCATATACCATTTGCTTATGTCAGTGATTTCCAGCTCTCCCCGCGCAGATGGCTGCATTGTTCGAATGATATCAAAGCAGCGCTCATCGTAGAGATAGCAACCCGTTGCAATGAAATGACTCTTGGGTTTTTTCGGCTTTTCCTCAATAGAAAGAATGTTGATTAGTTGATTAGTTGACTTGTTGGAATCAATCTCCACGACACCGAAACGTTCTGGGTCATCCACTTCTTTAATAAAAAGATGTCCACCGGCTTGGAACGATGTAATAGCTGGTGCGAGATCATCAAAGAACACATTGTCCCCAAGAAGTGCGCAGATTTTTTCACCTTGTGCGAATGTTTCTGCAAGTCCCAACGCTTGAGCAATGCCTGCGGGCTTTTCCTGTATCGCAAAAGCGAACGTGCAGCCAAAGCGTTCGCCAGAGCCCAGGTATTTTTTGATCTGATCCATATGTTCCGGTCCTGTCACAATACAAATTTCTTTGATGCTGGCTTTTAAGAGAATTTCCAGAGGATAGTGAATGAGAGGCTTATCGTAGACGGGCAAGAGCGACTTGTTTGTAATCTCTGTGAGGGGGCGAAGTCGTGTACCACTGCCGCCGCAAATGAGGATGCCTTTCATAGGTTTTAGCTTATAGGTTTTAGGTTCTAGGCCAAGGGCTCTTCATGGCTTTCTGCTATCATTGCTCTATGAATCTCCTTATAACAGGTGCTGCAGGCTTTATCGGGTCACACTTTGTGCTGCGGCATGTGGAGAAATTACCGCACGATCGTATCGTTGTGTTGGATAAGCTGACCTATGCGGCTGATCGATCGTTCTTAGATCCAGTCTCATCGAAGATCACATTCATCGAAGGCGATATTGCAGATCAACAACTTGTTTCGAAGATTGTAGATGATCATACAATTGATATCATCATCAATTTCGCGGCGGAATCGCATGTGGATAATTCCATTTCCGATGCATCGCCTTTCATTCATACGAACATTGTCGGCGTACAGAGTCTCATTGAAGTGTGTAAAGCACATCCTGGCTTGAAACTCTTCCACATTTCAACCGATGAAGTGTATGGAGATCTGGACGATGCTGATTCTCCTTATAAGGTGGGAGATGCTCTCACGCCAAGTTCACCCTATGCCGCAAGTAAAGCGGCAGGTGAGCTTCTGGTCATTGCTGCGATGCGCACGTACGGTATTCCCGCCTGCATTTCACGGTGCACCAATAATTTTGGCCCACACCAGGCAGATGAAAAATTAATCCCAACCATCATCCGCAATGCACTCCAAAAAAACCCTGTGCCTCTTTATGCAAAAGGAAAGAACAAGCGCGATTGGCTCTATGTGACCGATCACTGTGATGCGTTGGAACTTATCTTGGCGACGCCGTGGTCGTTTCACGATGAAAAAATCGGCAGCGGTCACATCTTCAATATTTCCGCGGATAGTGAAAAAGAAAACATCGCTGTTGCAGAAGCTCTTCTAGATCTCCTTAGCGCCTCACGTGATCTCATCACGTTTGTCCAAGATCGTCCTGGCCACGACTGGCGCTACGCTATCGATTCTTCTGCCGTCCGAAATCTTGGGTGGAAACCAAAGGTGGGGTTTGAAGAAGGCTTGAAAATGACAATCGGTTGGTATCGAAACAAATATACCAAAAGAAGCTAAAGATACTGAGGAAGCTAAGGAAGCAAAAGAAATGTACAATACCTGTTGGGATGGCTATCCTTAGCTTCTTTTGCTTCTTTTTTGCTCTTCAGCTTCCTTCATGAAGATTATTCTCGCTACCGGCATTTATCCGCCCGATATCGGTGGTCCTTCCATGTATACCTACTCCCTTGCCGAGGAGCTTGTTGCACAGGGTCATGCGGTGACGGTCATTACCTATGAAAGTCCCTACCAGCGCTCTCATACGGTTTCGCGCTTATGGCAGGTGATTGATGTACCACGTGGGGGATGGGTCATCCGTTGGTTTCGCTTTGCAAAGGCACTTCGAACATACGCAAAGAATGCGGATATTGTCTACGCCTTTTCCTCTGTGAGTTGTGGTGTTCCGGTCTTCCTTGCCCGACTTCGTCATCCTAAAAAAATCCTGCGCCTGGGAGGAGATTTCTTCTGGGAACGATATACCGATCATGGTGGTATGAAGAGTCTTCGTGAGTGGTATGCATCGTGGCATTGGAGTTCTATTTTTGGGTTCTTTATGAAACATCATCTTCTCACATCCTTCGATGCCATTGTGTTCTCCACGCATTTTCAACAGAAGATTTATGAGAAATACTACCGCACGCTTCCCGTGCATCGTGTCATAGAAAACTCCTTGTTGCCCGGCTTACCATTACCGCACGTTGCGCACGATCCGTTTCGTTTTCTCTTTATGGGCCGCTTCGTGGCGTTTAAAAATATTTCCTCGCTCGTCCTCGCGCTTGCAAAAATACCCAAAGCAACGCTCACATTAACAGGGGAGGGCCCCACTTCGCTTGCACTGGTGGACCTTGTGTCAGAATTATCTCTGAACGATCGTATTACGTTTGTCTCGCCGGTTCATGGAGACAGGAAAGATCATCTCTTGAAAGATCATGACGTGCTCGTCATTCCGTCGATGACGGAAATAAGCCCCAATGTGGCTTTAGAGGCACGTCGAATAGGGCTCCCTGTTCTCCTTACGGAAGAAAACGGCCTGAGTGATGATCTCCGTTTAGGAATGGTGATAGCGCCACTCAAAACATCTGCAGAGATTGCGGATGCTCTTCTTTCTCTTATGAAGAATTACCCCGCCATTGCACAAGGCGCTGCGGCACCACTCCGAGAACGAACATGGAGGACGGTTGCCTTGGAACATCTGGATCTTTTTCAATCGCTTCTATGAAACTTCTCATGATTTCGGGTGATAGAATGCTTGCGAGAGGGAAGCAGGGAGCGTTTTATGCAACGCTGGAGGAATTATCAAAGCACTTTGAAAGGATTGATGTGATCACGCCAGGCGTGAAAGGGCCAAGTGCCAAAGGCCAAGTGCCAAAATTTTTTGGAAATGTGTTTGTGCATCCTTCCCCTCGAAGGCTTTGGTATCAGCCCTGGTGGATTGCAAAAAAAGGGAAAGAATTGATTGATCAGTGCCGTCACGATGTGATGACGGTGCATGAATTTCCGCCATTCTATAACGGTATCGGTGCGAGGAAGCTCCACAAGAAAACGGGAATTCCGTATGCACTGGAAGTTCATCATATTGTGGGGATGCCTGTTCCGGCAGATTTTTCTGAAGAGTGTGGGCGTGTTCTCTCCCGTTGTTATTTGGCGCGTGATGCACGCTCGGCAAAAAAAGTTCGTACCGTGAATAAATGTGTGTCGGATCAACTCATGACATTTGGAATTCCGTCAGAAAAAATTTATTTAGTTCCCTCTTTTTATTTAGATCCAGATCTCCTTCAGCCCGATCCATCTATCGCAAAGAAATATGATATCGTTTCGGCAGGACGCATGGTGCAGAATAAAGGGTTCTCTGTGCTCCTTGATGCTGTTCGCGATCTTCCGGATGCGACGTTACTGCTGATTGGTGACGGTCCTCTTCGAAGGGAACTGGAGCAGCATGCGAAATCGATTGGCATTATCAATCGGGTCACCTTTGCAGGATGGCTTCCCACGGCAGAGGATGTGATGAAGACATTACAGTCTGGAAAATTGTTTGTGATGAACTCTGTGAGCGAGGGAGGTCCTCGTATTGCCTTGGAAGCAATGGCATTGGGACTTCCTGTGATTGCAACGCGAGTAGGAGTCATGCCGGATGTCCTGCACGATCACCACAATGGTGTGTTCACACGGGGGGATCGTCAGGATCTTGTTCTAAAACTCAAAGAACTTCTCAGTCGGCCTGAACGTGCCGAGCAAATGGGTCATGAAGCGAGAACAATAACAGAAAAATTTGAACGAAAAACACTCATCAAGCAGTATGCGGATTTTTTGCAATCTCTTGCATCATGAAACTCCTTTTTATTACACAGAAACTCCATGCGCAAGATACCTTTGGCATTTTGTGGATCAATGAATTCAGGCGTCAGGGATTTGATGTGACAGTGTTATGTTTGGAGGACCGAGTTTCTCCTCAAGAATTTCCTGTCTATTCCATGGGAAAAGAAAAGGGCTACGGAAAGATCCGGCAGGTACTTCGTTTCTGGCAACTCATAGGAAGTCTCTCGTACGATCGTGTGTTTATCCACATGAGTCCTGTGTGGGGAATGCTTGGTGCCCCCGTCTTCATCGCGCGAAGAAAGCCAACGTATCTTTGGTACACGCATTACAAATTAAGCTTTTCGATGCGTGTTGTGGGTTGGTATGCAAAGCGCCTCTTCTGCGCAACACCGCAGAGTCTTCCCCAGTATGAAGGATACTCAAAAAAAGTTGTGATAGGTCATGGGATCGATCTCACGGTCTGGCCGAAACGAGAAAATCATACAGAAAATTCGCATGAACTTCTCATGGTGCATCGACTCTCACGATCCAAACGAGTCGAGATTGTCTTACAGGCACTTATGCATCTTCCGGAATACACACTGGTGATTTATGGCATTGAGGCAGAGAAGGATTATGTGAGGGAACTCCGAAAACTCATCGAAAAGCTTTCATTATCAGATCGTGTGACGTTCAAAGGAACGATTCCGATGACGGATCTTCCGTCGATTTATCAGTCGCATCGTCTTATTCTTAATATGGCAACAGAGACGATTGATAAAACAATGTTGGAGGCGATGACGTGCGGGTGTTACCCCGTCGTCACACAGCGCAATGCAGAAGCGATTGGCATTCCATTGGCTCCAAACGATGATGGTAAGGGAGTTACAGACTTTATTCAGCAGTATCACGAGCAGATTCCCATGAGAGCTGACGAGATGTATCGGGTTGTAGAAACACGCCACGGTCTGCGTGGCTTGATCGCGAAGATGGGCTCCTTCATCATGCCGGGCGTATGACACGGGGCACCACTCCGGCAACGGCACTCACATTTGTAAAGAACAGCGCAGCGTCTTTAGAGACTTGTTTGCAGTCCATGACGTGGTGCCAAGAGCATGTTCTGTTAGATGGAGGATCCACGGATAATACGTTGGAGCTTGCAGCAAAGTATGAATGCAGGGTACTTCCTCAGGATCCGCGCTTCTTAAATAGCGAAGGACGCATCATCGATTACGCCGGCATTACCAATCAGGGAATTACTGCAGCAGCGTACCCGTGGATCATCATTACAGACTCCGATGAATACATTGATCACAAACTGATAACCGAGATGCAGAAGCACATCGCCATCAATAAACCGGAAGCATGTTTTGTGGACCGTCTCTATACAATGGATGGGCATATCATCAAAGCAGCATCTACCTATCCCAACCGTCAGATTCGTCTCTTTCATAAAGAAGCGATCACGGAGTTCGTGAAGATTGTTCATGAACGTCCTGCTCTTCGTCCGGGCATTGCCCCCATCGTTTTGCCCGGCATTCAATATGTGCCACTCGATCCCGTTGATGATATGCAACGCAAATTTTTACGGTACTTAGACCTGGAAACACAATTCGCAGGAGGGCAGGGGTGGATGAAGTGGCTGCGACTTGTATGGAATAAATGTATTCGTATTACGCTTCGTATTGTGCGCATCATCGTTCAGCGACTGACACATCGATGGCGCGATTGTTTGCCCCTCCGGTACGAATGGCTCCATATTTGGTACCCCTGGCAGATTGTTGTGAGGACATGCCCTTTTATTTACAATAAAAAAATGTAGTATATAGCTATGGTTCGTGAAGCACCGTCATTCGACGCACAGGAGCTGCAAGATAGACGGGATCGAGCGCGGTTGTATCCCGGACATTGGGCCCATTCTGAAGCTCCCATTCATCCTTCTCTTCAGCCACTTTATAGGGTGACGTATCGTACGAGAGAAGAATTGCAACGCGCACAGGAATTACAACCTCCGAATATTCGTGCTTCGTTTACAAAAGAAGTGAGGTCTTGGATTTCACAGTTGATCATGAATCGATGTTTTGACATCGATACCCAGCGTTTATGTTTAGACATCGATACTATTTTTGATGATCCAATTGCGTGGCTGAATGCTCCACATGAATATTTGGGCGGCCTTACTCCACGAGAATGTTTAGGTACGGAGAATGAGTCATACGTGAGTGATATTATCGCATGGATAAAGTACGGAATACCTTCATGAGAAGAATTTTCCGATTGCGCTAACAACTTCTTCAATCTGCGCTTCTATTAGTTCCGGGAACATCGGTAAGGAGAGAATTTCATCACAAAGTCTTTCTGCGTTTGGGAAATCTCCTTTCCTGTGTCCAAGCGATGCGTAGGCCTTTTGAAGATGGAGGGGGATGGGATAGTGGATGCCCGATTGAACTCCAACATCATTCAAGTGCTTCTGCAGCGCATCACGCTTGCTCGTTCGAATGACAAAAAGATGATAAATCTGTGTGCGATCAGGCTTTTCTTCAATGAAACGTATGTCGCCAATGCCCTTCAATGCTTTTTTATAACTTTGCGCGTGTTGATATCGGCTCTTGTTCCAACTATCAAGATATTTCAGTTTGATGTTGAGTACAGCACCCTGGATTCCATCCATCCGTTCGTTCCATCCAATCAATTCGTGATGATACTTCACATGTGAACCATGATCGCGAAGCATACGTATCTTCTCTACATGCGCGTCATCGTGCATGGTAATGCCGCCTGCATCACCGTAGGCACCAAGATTCTTTCCGGGGTAAAAACTGAAGGCAGCGCCATCTGCCAGTGAGCCGACTTTCTTTCCTTTATACGTTGCTCCATGTGCCTGGCATGCATCTTCCATTACAAGGAGATGATGTTTCTGCGCAATCGCACGGATTTCATCCATATCGGCAGGCTGGCCGTACAGATGCACAGGAAGAATCGCTTTTGTCTTCTTCGTGATGGCTGCTTCGATCTTTGAGCTGTCCATCAAGGCACTTTCCGCCTCACAATCAACAAAAACAGGCGTTGCACCAATGGACGATACGCCTTCTGCTGTTGCAAAGAAGGTATTCGCAGGAACAATGCATTCATCACCCGGACCAATATGATGAGCTTGAAGCAGGAGAGTGAGTGCAGCGGTACCAGAATTGAGTCCTATGGAGTGCCTTGCCTCGCAGTAGAAAGCAAAATCTTCTTCAAATTTCTTTACGGCAGGACCTAAAATGAATTGCGTATTGGCAACCACGTCCAGCATTACGGGATCAATCTCCTTTTTCAATGATTGGTACTGTGCCTTCAAATCAACAAACGGAACACTCATGCTTTGATGATAATCTCACATCTTTCTTGAATCGATTGGTCTGCAAGTTCCAGAATGTTGATGATGCGCTCCGAATTGCTCGCAGGAGTTTTTGGATTTTCTTCACCCCGGACACACTTACAGAAGTGAGCGGCAAGAACTTTGAGTGGTTCCACAGCATTCAGACGTGGAATCACAACGTCTCCACTTCTATAAATAGGAAGTGCGAACGTTTGCTCCTCCTTGGTCACCGTCACGCCTTTATCGTAGAGACGAATTTTCTCCGATGGCTCGTTATCGTCATACACAATCATTTTTTCAGAGCCGCCGATGAGTGTCCTTCGCAGTTTCACGGGAGAAAGCCAGCTGACATGAATGTGCGCAGAGAAACCATCCTGGAATTTAATATGAATGTGGGCCATCTCAAGTTGCTTTGTGTGAATGCTCTGACCGTAAGCCAGAACGGATGTCACATCTGTCACGGGGCGAATATGATTTAAGATAGAGAGATCATGGATAGCAAGATCCCACATGACGTTCGTGTCCCGCTGAATCAGGCCTAGGTTGATGCGGGTTGAATCGTAATAGAGGAGATCTCCAATCGCCTTGTCATCAATATATTTCTTCATGCGATCTACGGCATCTTCATAGACGAACGTTTGATCTACCATCAATATTTTCTTTTGTTTCGTTGCAAGATCAATCAGTTCTTTCGCTTCCTGAGAACTAGACACAAGAGGCTTTTCCACAAGCACATGTTTTCCTGCTTCAAGAGCTGCCTTCGCAAGAGAGAAATGAGAGGAGACAGGTGTTGCAATAACAATAGCCTCAATCTTTGGATCTTTGAGGAGGTCCTCGTAGTTGGTTGTGAAGAGGGTGTTTGCATGCCATCTCTTATATGTATCCAATTGTTCCTGGCGTTTATCACAGACGGCACGTACTCTCGCCTGCTCACAGAGTGCGAAGTTTCTGAGGAGATTGGGTCCCCAGTACCCTAAGCCGACAATGCCAACCTGCACCGGTTCCATGAGGCTATGCTACCACATCCTTTCCGGGCCTTCAGGAAGGCATTACACTCACCCTGGATATTATGAAAACCCTGAGAACCGTTTTTTCATCGCCACTCATCCACCTTCTCTTTTTAACAACACTTCAGATTGTTGTGTTTACCCATACGAATATTGCCCCAGCGGATGATCACTTCAATTATCAACGATTCATTGAATCACTTGCTGTCGGAAAATTGGATTTCTCTATTCCTGGTTTCCAGGGAGCATCTTTCTTTGCGGTCTTCATCTATCTTTTCAATCACTCCTCCGTCGCAAATATTCTCTTCCAGCTTTTTTGCGGAGCATTGCTTCCCGTCATGGCATACTTTGCGGCTTCTTCACTTTTTCGTGATCGCAACTCTGGCCTTCTCTTCGCATACATCATCGCGCTCATGCCGTTTGGTTCCTTTATAGGATTTCGAGGGTTCACCTTTCCATCCTTCACGTTCTTTCTCTTTCTTGCTATTGCACTGCGAGCGCGGGGGAGTGTGTGGGCGTGGCTTCCATGGGGTATCTCCATGCTCATAAAGCCCTTTTCCGTGGCACTCCTGCCACTCTTTCTCTTGTGGCACCCTCATAGAACACGCGTTATGAGGACCTCTGACTGGATGCAGTGTTTTCTGGCTCTTCTCATTCCTGCCTGTTACGTAGCGTTGCAATACTGGCAAATAGGACGAGTGATTGTAGGGAGTCATATGGAAATTGATCAGACGAATGTGTTTGTTCTTTCCAAATTTCCACTCAATCTTGCGCATGGAATTCAAATGCTCTTTTCCATTCACAACTATTATTTTTTGGATCCTGCAAAGACGAGCGCAGGAAATCTTGTGCATTCATCACCACTCCTTATGTTCTTGGGAGTATTTTCCTTTCTCTATCCCGCAGACAGGTGGAAAGATAGAAAACTTCTTCTGGCACTTGGTTTGAGTTTTCTCATGGCTTATATCCTCGCAGCGCTTCTTGATCACATGGATCACTGGTACATGGAAACATCAGTCCTTCTGCTCGTCCTTCTTGCTATTCCTTGTATTGCAGAATATCTCCTCCTGTTGCCCCTTCTTCTCATCACGCTGCATTTCCAGTTCTTATATCTCTATCTTATGTGGCGGGGGACCTACTTTCCAGATTTCACACTCTTTGTAATTCCACTTGCGATTGATGCCATGGCACTTTTGATGTGGTTTGTGTTCATGCATCCTGCCCGTTCGATTTCGTCGTTCTTACGACAGTACAAACTTCTATGAAAAGAAAAGGATTGAGCGTCTGCATTATTCTCACGATCTTTTTTTCCATTCCCTCACTTCTGTTGCTCCCGAACATTGCCCCTTTCCTCTCATCCGATGTTCGAAGTGCTGCACCAAAAGCAATTTCTATGCTTCGGAGAGAAGGCGCATGGATTGTGAATGCAGAACTGGATCATATTGAACATCATGAGGAAGAAATTTGTTTTGTGTGGACGTATCGATATCGATCCCGCACGACAAATTCTCCTCCTGCACTCCGTACTACCTGTATTCATGAGAAACATTGAGACACTTCTTCTATGGCTTGGGATTCTTGGGGGAATCACTCTTCGATGTATCGATATTTCTGTTCCTGATGTTCTCACCGATGAAGCTCAGTTTGGGCTTGGAACGTCTGCAGCGCATCCACCGCTTGGGATGGCTTTCTTTCGAGCTGCATTGATGATGGGAGGATCGAATATTCTTGCACTTCGCAGTGTTTCTATTGTCCTCGGCATTCTCTTTCTTCCTCTTCTCTATCTTCTTGTGCGAGAATGGATGGATCGTCGTGGCGCACTCCTTGTTACCGCGCTGGGCTCTCTCTTTCCAAGCGCTATTCTCTTCAGTCGTCTTGCCTTCTTGAGCATGACGCAGCTTTTTTTCTGGACACTCTTTGTGCTCCTCTTTCTTCGGGTGAAAAACAATGGATCCGAAAAAGAAAAGATCGCATTATTTCTTGCCGCTGTCGCATCGAGCTCCATCAAATTTCAAGGATTTGTTATTCCTTTCCTCTTTCTTGCTGGAAGAATGATGGAAAAGAGAGGAAGCGTTCTTCGTGATGATGTCAGTTGGATTCTCCTCCTCAGCTTGGTTCCCATCGCATTGTACGATCTCACACACCCAGGCGTTCTTGCATCGGTTCTGCTTTATGGTGGATCGGCTGATGCATTAGGGCTCATAGATCGCTTCATGGAGCTGTTTTCCGTATGGTGGAATATTCTGGTATTTGCAGTGCTTCTCCTTCCACTTTCTCTTCTTGGATGTACCCGTTTGAGGTGGGAGATGCATGTTTTTCTTGGATGGGTTCTTCTTCAGGGTTTCCTCTTTGGCCCCTCACATGAATATTACGTGACAGATCTTGTGTTGTTCGTCATTCCAATTGCGATGTTGATCGCACGATCACAGGTTTCATCAATCGTGGTTCTTCCTCTCATGATGATGAATGCCATCCTTTTGCTTGGACCATCGTTTCTCGTGCGTTCGTCATGGACGAATCCGCTCTATCAACAAGAAGGATATTGGAATCTTCACGCAGAAGAGATCAACAATGTGCTTAAAGATCAGGACCACGTCATCGTTCTGGGAGATGCGGGTCATCAACTTCGCTGGTATATGAATCCAGAAATACTTGTAGGAAAAGATATGGATCTCTCTGCACAAACAGGCGTCTTCTTGTTGTTAGATCCTTCTATAGCTGTTCCCTTTGCGGATGGAAAAAAGCTCTATAACGATGAGCAAACCCGCATCATTGTACGGTAAGATAGAGCTCCAATGCATATTGCATACGTCACCAACGTACGGTTTCCCAATGAGCGTGCTCATGGGCAGCAGATTCAGGCTGTCACACAGACGCTCAAAGAACTGGGACATGACATCACCATCATTGCGCCATTTCGGAATGAGACGAAACATGTGCAGAGAAATGATATCCGGTATGTCGGTTCCACCGACTTCATTCACTCTCCGTTTTTTCCGGGTATTCTAGGTCTTTGGATGGTGAATCACACGATGCGAAAGGCATTGCCTTTAGAACTAGGTTCGTTCGATCTTCTTTACACACGCTCACCGGCTCTCCTTGCACCGCTTGTTGCTTCCGGTAAGCCTGTGATTCTGGAGTTGCATGGTATTCCTCGCTGGAATCAATCAGTGTTTGTCCGGTTGTGTAATCAATGCGGAAAAGTAGTCTGTCTCACCTCTCCCATGAAGGAAGAATTGGCTCGCTTAGGAGTGAGTGAGGATCATCTTCTCATAGAAGGAGATGCCATTGATGTTCGTGTTCTTGCACGCACGATGAAGAAAGAGCAGGCGAGAGAGCGATTTCATCTTCCTCCAGGTGCTTTTGTTGTAGGGTATGCGGGATCGTTTGAAACGATGGGACTCTCGAAGGGGGTCGATCAGATTATACAGGCAGTTGAGACACTTCACGCTGAGGATCGAAGTATCATTGCACTCCTTGCAGGAGGATCTTCGTCTGCATCAAATGATGCGGTGCGTCATGTTGGGAAAATTCCTCATGACGATGTGTCTATGGTGTTGGCTGCGTGTGATGTTCTTGTGTATCCAGCTCCCAACACGCATCATCCCTATTTCATGCGCTATACGTCTCCTCTCAAGATTTTTGAATATATGGCTGCAAATCGTCCCATTATCAGTGCAGATCTTCCTCCCATTCATGATGTGCTGGATGCATCCACAGCTCGGTTCTATGAACCAGGGAATATTCAAGCGCTCATGGAGCAGATCCAATGGGTGAAAACACATCCTGCAGAAGCACACATGATGGCAGAAGCCTCGCTGGAGAAGGTGCAATCTCATACATGGCAAAAGCGTATGGAGCGTATTCTTCTATCTATCCACTCATGAAACTGTTTTCCATTTGTTCGGCCCGCCCCAATTTTGTGAAGCTTGCTGCGGTACATCATGCGCTGGCGGCACTCAATCGTTCAGACATTCACCATCAGATCGTCCATACCGGACAACACTACGACCCCTTCTTTTCTGATGAATTTTTTAGGGAGCTTGCCATTCCCACTCCATCGATCAATCTCGAGATTGCTAATGGAACAAATGAAGAGCAGCAGAAGCGAGTGCAAGAAGCATGCACAGAGCTCTTTCAGAAAAATCGCCCTGATATGATCATTGTTTACGGAGACGTGAATGGGGCTGCTGCTGCGGCACGTGCTGCACACCAACAGGGAATCAAGATTGCCCATGTTGAAGCGGGACTTCGTTCATTCGACTCTTCCATGCCTGAGGAGCATAACCGCATTGCGATTGATAAAGTCGCATCACTTCTGTTTGTTACGGAGCAGTCAGGCATTGATAACTTGAAGAAGGAAGAAATCACCGAAGGAGTTCATCTTGTGGGAAATACGATGATCGACACATTGATTCGTATGCTCCCAGCTATCAAAAAACAGAAAACGGTCGAAAACATTGGGAAATCCTATGCAGTCGTCACGCTTCATCGACCAAGTAATGTTGATCAAAAAGAAACACTCACAGCACTTGTGGATTTTCTTATAGAGCTTCATCAAAAAACGCCTATCGTCTTCCCGCTTCACAGAAGAACACAGGCCCGACTTTCTGACTTTGGACTACTTGATCGATTATCGAACAATATCCATGTGCTAGAGCCTCTTCCGTACCTCGCTTTCATGCGTCTTGTGCTGGATGCATCGTTTGTTCTTACCGATTCCGGTGGCATACAGGAAGAAACAGCGTATCTACAGAAAAAATGCTTCACGATGAGGCCTAATACGGAACGCCCTGTGACCATTGCATGTGGAAGTAATGAATTGGTTGATGTCATTGCCAAAAAAGGAGATAGAAATCGTGTCTTGAGCTACGCACAAGATCCCGTTGCCTTTCAATCATCGATCCCACCTCTCTGGGATGGTAAAGCAGGGGAGAGAATCATCGGGAAGCTCCAATAAAAAAATCTCAAAGAACCAATTTTATTTGGAATTTGTTTGGATCTTGGTTCTTTTCTATTTTTTCTTCTTAAAAAATCTTACTTCTCAATAATCCCATACGATGGAAACGATATTGTAGAGTCACATTTAGTACTCCCAGTCCATACTTCAGGCTTCGTGTAAAATTAATCGACGATGCTTCCGGAAAGTATTTTGTGGGGCACGACACTTCACCGATCAAAAAGTCTTTCATGAGAATTTGTGCCAGCATTTGGTTATCAAAAATGAAGTCGTTTGAGTTTTTTTCGAGTGCGAGGGATTCCAAGATCTCCTTTGAAAACGCCCGATAGCCGGTATGGTACTCGGACAGTTTTGCGCCAAGCAGGATGTTCTCGATGAGAGTCAGGAAGCGATTCGCAATGTACTTCCAGAGCGGCATTCCTCCTTTTAAAGCATGTCCTCCCAAAATTCTCGATCCAAGAATCACATCATACGGACCATCAATGATCATGGATGCCATAGGGAGAACAAGATGAGGGTCGTATTGATAATCGGGGTGCACCATCACCACAACATCTGCCCCATGCGAGAGGGCGGTCTTGTAACACGTTTTCTGATTTCCTCCATAGCCCAGATTTTTCTCGTGAATCACCGTTGTAATACCCAGACGCTTCGCAACGTCTACTGTTTCATCGCGACTACCGTCATCGACCAAAATCACCTCGTCCACAATGTCCTTCGGAAGCTCCGTGTACGTCTTCTCCAGGGTTGCCGCTGCGTTATACGCGGGCATGACGACGATGATTTTTTTACCGTGGAGCATCGCGTAATAGTGTAGCCTATATTCATAACCTCTTTTCGATCGATTTTTGGCGTCATAATGCGGTGGCCCTTGTGGCTTCGGTTTTTTGTGGCTTACGCATTCATCTTTTTACCGCTCTATCTCCCTCTTATGGGAGGATGGGTGATCTACAGTGCAGGAGATACGTTGGGGTTCGATTATCCTCCTCTCCTGGCGTTGCAACCCTTTTCGATCAACTCCCTTTTGTCAGATCCCTTCAGTGGGCAGGGATTTCCGTGGCTTGTGACGTATGGAACGTTTGATCCCATTGCCCATGTGCTTCGTCTCTTCTTCGATGCATACCAAACACTGGGATGGTTGATTTACATCTATCTCGTCATGGGGTCGTTCTTCTTCGCACTTCTTCTCCGAAGACACCACTTCTCAGGTGTCACATCATTTCTTGGAGGACTTGTCTTCACATGTGCATTTTTCTGGACAGCAGATGGTGACTATCCGCTCGCATTTTCTGTTCCACTCTTCTCATCACTTCTCTTTCTTCTCTCTTTTGCGCGATCGAACCTGTGGAGATCGTCCCTATTCGCTGCTTTCATGATTGGTTATGGCTGGCTTGCGGGACATTTCAATTACACGCCTCTCATTCTTGTTGGTTGTGGTGTGTATGTGTGTTATGAAACCTGGAAACATCGAACGATCACACCTCTTCTTGTACTCGGAAGCGGAGCGGTTTTAGGAACATGTATAGGACTTCTCAAATTGATTCCCGCACTTGCGTATGTGCAGCTCTCAACACGCGCGGGAGGACTCAGCGTTGCTGCTGCGAGCACCATGACGCTTCCTCTTTCTTCTCTCTACACGGCCTTCTTTCCATACCTCCGTTTACCCCTCATCCCTGGTGATACAGGAGTCCTGTTCTATGGCGCGATGGGATTAGGCCTTGCACTTCTCGGTGTGTTCTCCGGTGATAAGCGCGTACGTCCTCTGCTTCTTGCGTGGATTTTGATTGTCATCATCACGCTGCCACATTCCCCACTCTATGCGATCATTCAACATCTTCCATTTTTCTCGTTCCTTCGTACTCCGTATCGCTGGATGTTCCTGGCACATGCCTGCGTTGCGGCATTCGCTGCAATTGGTATCGATGTATGGATGAAGCAGGAGAAGAAGATGGCGAAACGCATCGGCATTAGTTTTCTTCTTGTTGCACTGGGATCATTTCTCGTCAGTATTGCGCTTCTTCTCCTAGATCTTACTCTTCGCGAATGGATCACGAATAATCTCATTACGTTCTTCGATGAGTATCTTTTGTCGAAGACGTCAGGGCTTCCTCTTGAGCACTATCATACGTACATCAGAGACACATGGATGAATCTTGTGACGCAATGGTCACTTCTTTCTCTGCGGTTCTTTCTTCCATTCTTAGGAGTCCTTCTTGCAGGATCTTTCTTTGTACGTCGATCCTCACGTGGAGCACTCATCGTACTCACGATTTTCACATCTCTTGCGCCGCTCTTTTTCTATCATCCTCACACATCGCGTACTGCAATTGATCATGTTCGATCGCTCTACGATTCTTCGCTCATCGATCAGCAGGTCGTCATGCCTATCATGCCTGCACTGACAGATTTCCTTGTTCGCTCCACGCAATTTGGTGACCACGAAGAAGAACGTGTACCGTATCAACTTGGCCTCCTCATGCCAAATACACAGGCTTTACTTGGCATTCACAGCATCGACTTCTATCAACCCATTCAAACATCCCGCATGGGCAGGCTCCTCGCAGCGCTTGGGAGCGACAGTGCACCTGCGCCGGATTCCGAACGCCTTGCACTGCAGAATATTCCTCTTGATGAAAAGATACGTACCATCGCAAAAAGAACAAAACTTCTCTCTGCATTAGGTGTGACGTACGTCGTGAGTGCGCAGGAACTCCCCGAACCGTTTGTGAAAGTGGAAAGCATACGACCCGTGAGTCGGTTGCCGGAAATCGGCATCTATTCATCTCCTACTGGTGGGGGTTTGTTTTCGGTACCATTCGATGTGAGGGTCATGAGACCCAATGAAGATGAGATGGTTCGTATCCTCACAACGGAAAGTGGTGATGCAGCACTCGTGGAATGTATGCACTGTGATGTTCTTCCTGCAGAAAATCTTCTGAGTTACATGGGTACACTAAAGCAAGATCCTACGTTTGTGTCTGCAACAGTGACGGTGAATCAGGATGCATGGCTTAAAATAGGTCGTGCCAGACTGCCGGGGTACCGCGTCTTTGTCGATGGAAACGCCGTGAAAACGGCCATCATGGATGGAATCTATCCTGGCGTACTCGTTCCCGTCGGTACACATACAGTCGACATGAGAATCACGTATGCATGGCTCCTTGAAGACAGCTTGAAGCTTCTCCTGACAAAGAACGATCCATGGTTACTGTGAAAGATAGGTCTCGACCTGTTTCTTTACGGTAAACGAGACAGCAATTCTTCCTTGCCCCGCCTTTCCCATCCGTTCTGCAAGAAGTGGATCATCTAAAAGTTTCTTCATCCTCTCTGCAAACTGTGGAGTATCGCGAGGATCAACAATAAAACCTGTCTCACGATCCAGAATAAGTTCTATGGAACCTCCAAACTGCGTTGCGATAACAGGCTTGGCGAGTGCCATCGCCTCCAGATTCACCGTAGGGAAGGAATCGAAACAAACGGATGGCGTTACCACGAAGGAGCTAAGACTCATGAGTGCCAGCAATGCAGGACGGTCTTGCCATCCTGTTTCGATCAATCGACTCCGGTCTCCGTTTCCTGTCATTTTTTCTGCACGATTCTTATCTCCTACAATCAAAATAAAAGCATCAGGATGAGCTTCCTTGAGCGTTTCAAACGCTTTCATCAATTCCGAGAAGCCTTTGTCTTTACTTAAGCGGCCTCCAAAGAAAATCAGTTTTTTCCCTTGCAACTGAAAACGCTCTCTCAGTTTCTTTCTTGGTTCATCATTCATCTGCATATCATCTATATCAATGCCGTTATAGATCACAGAATCTGTTTCAATACCATTGACCCTGAGAAGATCAGAAAGTGCTTTACTCACGCAGATTTTTTTGTCGACGTGTCGAAGAGCAGACCGAATGAGAAGATTGCGGAGAGGATTCCATGTCCATCCGCACTGCAGAAGACGATCTAAAGCCGAAATGCGATAATGAAAATTTGGAGGTTTACTTGTAAGGTATCGTTTTGTCGTAAGACGCGCACAGCTAACACTCATCACATCGTGAAAAGTCATCATGACCTTCTTGCTTTTTTTTCGTACAAGTTTGATAGATGCATAGGTCAGATAATGATGAATATTATGGATATGAACGAGGTCAAATGAACTCAAGGTTTTGAGCGTCTGCCTGAGCAAATTCGATGCTTTTGGATTCCAGATGGAAAGGTACCAGCGAAGAGATTCTCGGTATCGAATGGGGAGGCTGATCACGGTGATATTATTGTCAATACGTCGCTCGATGAAGTTGGAATCTTGATGTGTCGTGATGACCGTCACCTCATGACCCGCTTCTTTGTATCCTCGTGCAAGGTCGGAGACGACAGATGCTCCACCACCCATGCCACGTGGAGGAAAATCGTCGTTGAGAAGGAGAATCCTCATGATCGAAGCAAGGAACTATTAGGAACATGCTGAAGATCTTTCTTTGATGCGACGTACGATAGAAATTTTTCCAGATGATCCCACATTCGGAACTTTTCAATCTCCCAGCTGTGGCCAAACAAGTGAAAGAACGGCTGATTCGTCTGATATGCATGATCGAAGAGAGCTTTTGCGAATGAGAGCCAACTAGTGTATCGAGAAAGTGGAATGGCAGATCCAAGTTTCGCTCGTGCCATGGAAAATGGCTCATAGAAGCGACGATTTGCGATTGGTCGAAAGGGGAATGGATAGATATGAAGAGAGACAGGCATCGCAAAGGGATCCTGTAAGGTAAATCGATACAACTCCGTTGTGCGCGCGCCACGGAATCCGCATTCCTTCGTCATGCTTTTAATGACATCGTTAAACCGACCTCTTGGATAGCAAAACAGATCGCACGTTTTCTGCGTGATGGATTCCATCCACACTTTCGAATCGGCAATTTCTTTTCTTGCATTGTCGGGTGTCACGCTTGTGAGATCAGGATGCGTAAGTGTGTGTGCTCCACATTCCATTTCGTGTGCAAGATCATGAATTTCCCGTTCTGAAAGTCGTTCATGAACCAATTCATGTTCTTTGGAAATATAGAATGTTCCTTTCATTCCATATTTCTTCAAAAGATCGATCAGTTTGTGATCCAGAACGTGCCCGTCATCCCAGGATGTAGTAAAAAGCATGCCGGCATTGTACCTGCTCTAGGGCAGAAGATACTTCTCTTTTATAACATTAAAAATGGCATCGGCCGCTTTCTGCTGCGAATCTGGATTGGGATGAAAATCCCAAATGAGGGGCTTGTAACCGTTCCCAAACGTGTCATAGAGATCCAAAACAGTGAATCCATTCTTTTGTGCTAATTCTTTCAGAAATGTACGAGATTTTTCGTGCCAATGATTTTCAGGCCAGATGACAAAGAGTTTTTCGCCACTCAGGATGGATTCATTCAATGTTGTAAACCAAGTTTCATAGAATGCTAACAGATCATCTGTGAGTGTTTCTACGGTGTTATCTATTTTTTTCCTAAAGGGTAACCACTTTGTCGTTCTTTCTACGAAATTAAAAATCGCACTGTTGTTCTGAAGGAATGCTTTCCCGGGAAAATTGAG
This sequence comes from Patescibacteria group bacterium, assembly GCA_023263945.1. Classification (GTDB taxonomy): domain Bacteria; phylum Patescibacteriota; class Gracilibacteria; order Peribacterales; family Peribacteraceae; genus JALQTW01. The sequence continues at coordinate 211,385 of JALQTW010000001.1, forward strand.
AAGTCCTTTTCTGGTGATACTCTCTGCAATCATTTTTTGCTCTTCTTCTTGCGTTTGTGTTCCTATGCGCATGATTCCGTCTTCGTCAAAATGTCCTTTGGGATCCATATCGTTGAACACAAATTCCACAATCGTCAGAACAGGGGTGAGCTGTTGAATCCTCGCTTTGTACTGAAGTGCTTCCTGCTCAATATTGTAGCCATTCACACCCGCATTCAGAACGTTGTAATCCGGAAGAAGCTCCTGAAGGCGCGCGGGATTTGTTTCGTTGTCATTCACGCCGTATCCGAAGGCATACGAATCTCCAACAACAGCAATCACGGGTTTTTGAGGATCCAGCTCTTGTGATCGAAACCCCTGACTGTTGATCGTAATATGCTCCCAACCAAATCCCTTAGAGCGAATACCGGGAATGAACTCGTATACCAGTCCTGGAACCTCACTTGGTTGATGAATGTGACGCTCTTTCACGGTCATGGGTTGAATATTGAGGACGCGTAGTCCCACTTCTCCCAGAATGATGAGAAGAATTCCTGTGGCACACAGTACTGCAGTATTGATCAGCACGGGTTTTGCCTTTTGAAGGAATCTTTTTGTCATGATGGAAGGATCATATGGAATTTTTTCGAGCGAAGAAAAAGGGCGAGAGGTGTTCGCGTCAAGAATGCAAGCACTGTGTCGTACGATTTTCCCAGAAAAGAACGCAATGATCGTGATGGAAGAGGGGAAGGCATACCAAACGTTGTAAACGGCTGCTTCCCTCCATGAATTTTAGTTGTTTCCTTCACATTCTTGTTCATGACGTCGATCAAATGGATGACAGAATGAGGGTTATAGAGAGGAATTGTTGGGAGATCACTCGCAAAACATTGCTTGTAATGATGAGAAACAGGACCCTCACAGAATACATGCGCATTTTGAATGGCACACAGAGCAAGCGGAAGAACGTAGATACCGCGCTCCGGTTTAAAGGGGGAAAGAGGAGACCGGAACCTCTCATACAACAATTCGATCGTTGTTCTTCCTTCTTGATAGATAAAAATATCATCTCCTCCATCAATAATCACAGAATGAGAAAATTTCTTCAGAAGTTTCCTCTGAAAAGAATTTTTTGAATGACGGGGAGTCTCGACCTGTTGCATTCTGTCTCTCATCGCCTTTTCTGTGATGATAAGAAGTGTGCCAATAGAATGAGAAAAACGATGGAACGCATCCAGAATACGTTCTTCTTGATCTTTTCGTGCGAGTGTAAACCATGTCGATCGTAATGTTTCAAAGAAGGGCGCAGAAGGATCAGATGCATTCTGCAGCACTCCCATACGATTGAATTCACGATACGGATACGCTGTTCCTTTGATAATTTCCAGCATTTCCCGCACTGGCAATTCCTGTGTGCAATGAATCTGGGCGATTGTACGTAAGAATGGAAGCAACCAGTTGAGAAGAATGTAATACAGCGAGAGTTCGTGGTGTTCCTCTTCGCGCAGCATGCGCTTTGGTATGCTTTCCCCTCTTATAAGAGATGCCCCTTTGACGAGCCATGGGTCGACGTAGTGCAATTCTTTGAGCGATTCTTCGGTCAAAACGAATTGTTTGTGCAGCATGGCGAAACGCTCATCATCTTCAAACTGCTGCAAGCGTGGAAATGACGTTGCTGCATGTGCTTTCACAATAACGTGAAAATCCATGTCGGATATTCCAGGAAAAGGAATGGTTCCGAATTCAAGGAGGTCCATCACATGTGGAGTCTTCGCATATGCTTCTGTTAGCCTGCTTCGTGTTCTCTCATAAACATCCATGCCGATAAGTTTGGGAAAATCTGTGAAATGCATGGGAGAATAGTAGACTAAGAGAATAGAATAGTAGAATAAGAGAGTAAGAGAATAATAGGAAGGAAGGGTTTTGTATGTGAAGAAAGAGCTTTTCAAGTTGCCCGCTTAACTCTCTTATTCTTCTACTCTCTTACTCTCTCTTTCGGTAGGATAGGGCTGTGACTTCAAAAGCAGCTTCTTTTCGGCAACGATTTCTCTCTGCAAAAGAGCCCCTCATTCTTGTGGGGGCACACGACGGGTTAGGGGCAAAATTAATAGAACAACATGGTTTTGATGGCGTGTGGGCAAGCGGATTGGAAATTTCCGCAAGCCACTCCGTACCGGACGCAAACATCCTCACCATGACGCAGTACTTGGAACGTGCACAAGAAATGAATAATGCAGGAAGTATCCCTGTCATCGCCGACGTCGATACCGGGTATGGAAATTCCTCGAACGTGCATCATATGGTGAGGCAGTATGAGGACGCGGGCATTGCGGCTGTAGTGATGGAAGACAAACTCTTCCCCAAAGTGAACAGCTTCGTTCCTGGAAGACAAGAACTTGCATCCATCGCGGAATTTTCCGGGAAGCTTATGGCTGCGCGCGACGCACGCCGATCTGATAATTTCCTCATCATTGCGCGTGTGGAGGCACTCATTGCAGGATGGGGCCTTGAAGAAGCGCTCAAGCGTGCACAGGCGTACATCGAAAGCGGAGCGGATGGAATTTTGATTCATTCCAAATCCAAGCAACCTGATGAAATTCGTGCGTTTCTCAAAGAATGGAACAAGCGAGCGCCCATCGTCCTTGTTCCCACTACATACCCGTCCATGACGTATCTGGAAATGGCCGAATCGGGCGTGAACATGATCATCTTTGCGAACCAGGCGTTACGAGCATCCATCACGGCCATGCACGATGTTCTTTCCGTCATGAAGAAAGACCGATCGACCGTTGCCATTGAAGATCGCATCGCAACGGTGAAGGAAATTTTTGAATTGCAGGGTATGATGGACATGAAGGAGCATGAGAAGAAGTACCTCAAGACGCAGAAAACAGTACATGCCATTATTCCCGCTGCAGGAAAGCCAAATCATGAAGGAAAAATGGTGGAGATGCTGAAGGACCGTCCTGTTGCCATGCTGGACATAGAAGGAAAGACACTCCTCCAGAGAATCGTTGAGAGCCTGAACCTTTCCGGGATGCAGGACATTACCGTTCTTGCGGGATACAAAGGCGACATGGTGAAGCAAGAGGGGGTTGCAGTACGTCAGGTCTCATCGGAAGGAGGGATCCTCCATTCCATTGAACAGGCACACGATAAATTTCAGGACTCCGTTCTTCTCCACTATGGCGATGTCATCGTATCTCATGAAAACATTCAATCATTTATCGCACTGGATGATCCTGTTGCTGTTATGGTGAGTCCGCTTTTGCGCGAAGGACGCTATAAAGAGAAGAAATTAGATCTCGTTTCCTATGCCAAGCCAAGGCCAAAGAGTGATCGTACGATGGAAAGACATCCTCGCAACACTCTCAAAATGATCGACAAGACAATGCCTTTAGACCATGCACATGGTGAGTTTGTTGGTCTTGTTCTCCTAAACCCTCAAGGTGTTCAACAATGGCAGAAAGCATGGGAAGGACTTTCCAGCACGCAAAAAAAAGAAATGTCCCTAAACGATTTCCTCATGTATCTCCTCGTACAAAATGTGCCTATTACAACCTTTGAGTGTCAGACCGGCTGGGCGGAGGTGCATTCATCGGATGATTATGAACAGCTCTGCTCGCTTCTTCGTGTAACCACATGAGTTCCGTTATTCGAGCGAAGGATTTCTTTGCTCTTCTTAAAAGAGAGAACATCGGTCCTTTTGTTGGTGTTCCTTGTTCGCTCATCAATTCTCTCATTGCCTACGCTGCAGATCATCCCGAAGACGTACGATTCCTCAATCCTGCTCACGAAAGTCATGCGATGGCCATCGCGGCGGGGGAGTATATGGGTTCGAAAGGAAAGGAGATGCCGCTCGTCTTTATGCAGAACTCCGGTTTTGGAAATATCACGAATCCACTCACATCGCTCCATCAAATTTACGATATTCCTGCCATTCTTCTTGTCACGTGGCGTGCTGAGGAAGGCTATGGCACCGATGCACCGGAACATTGGATTGTTGGTCGTGACATGGAGCAGTACTTCCAAACGTTCGGTCTTCCGTATCGCATCGTGTCTCATGACAGTTTCGAAGACGATCTCCTCGCGATGAAGAAGGAGGCACTTGTGATGAAGAAGCCGACGGTTCTGTGCATGAAGAAGGGACTGTTCGAAAAGTATGAACGAAAAGAACAGCCTGGCATGCAGTATCCCATGAAAAGTGCAGAGGTCATCAAGATTATTAAAGATCATTATAACAATGCTGCCTTTCTTTCTACAACGGGCATGCTGAGCCGTGAATCGTTTACAGTGCAAGATACGCCGGACTTCTACATGATGGGTTCTATGGGACTCATCAGTGGTATTGCATCAGGTGCGGCCAGTCATACCGAGAAACCTGTTATTATTCTGGATGGAGATGGAGCCATTATGATGCACATGGGCCTGATGCCTTATATTGGGAGTCGTGGCCAGAAGAATATGGTTCATATCATCATCGATAACGAAGCATACTCCTCAACAGGAGGACAACCGACTGTTTCATCTGATATCGACTTTGCGGCGATTGCAAAGGCATGTGGGTATCCTGTTACGCTTACAGCAAAAACAAAAGATGAACTCGAAAAAAATCTTTCTTCTTTGACGGGGAAGAATGGCCCGGCATTGTTGCATCTGAAAGTACAAAGCGGTGCAGACCATCACATCGGCCGTGTGTCCGATAAATACACATGTCCGCAGGTGGTGGAGAGATTCATGGAAAATTTTGAGAGCTAGGCTATTCTGGCGCTATGCAGAAAGGATATTTCATGCCTACAGAGGTTCTCTTTGGAAGAGGAACTATTGATCTTCTCCCATCTCTTTTGCCAATCCAAAAGGCACAATCGATCGCATTGTTTGTTGGAGGATCGTCACTGAAGAAGAATGGGGAGCTGGATCGTATTCTGAATATGCTCAAAGGAAAAAATGTTCGCGTGATTGATCATGTCCCTCCCGAGCCACCTCCATCGTTCCTTCTAGAACAAGTGGAGTTGATGAAGAAAGATCCCGTTGACTGCGTTTTGGCTGTTGGAGGGGGAAGTGTGATGGATCTTGCAAAATCCGTTGCACTTCTTGCCATGCAAAAGGAAGACCCCATAACACTTCTTACGAGTCCTCCTGCAACATTTGCAAAAGCAATTCCCACTGTGTGTGTACCTACAACCTCGGGGACAGGATCAGAAGTGACGCCTTTCGCGGTATTTTGGGATCACACTAAAAAAAAGAAATACTCCATCGGTCATGCTGCGCTCTATGCAACGCATGCATTGGTAGATCCTGACTTCACACTCACTATGCCGCCGTACGTCACAGCAACAACGGGGATGGATGCCTTCACACAAGCATGTGAAGCGTACTGGAACAAGAACGCGAATCCTCAGTCAGATATCTACGCACTCAAAGCAATCAGCATCATTCTTTCTGCTCTGCCAACAGCTGTGAAAGATGGATTGAACATTAAGGCTCGCAACGACATGGCACTTGGATCTGTTACAGGTGGACTCGCTTTCAGTAATACCCGTACGACTGCATGTCATAGTATTTCGTATCCCATGTCTCTTCATTTTGGTGTCACGCATGGGCAGGCAGTGGGTATCACACTTCCTGAAGTCATTGCTCTGAATGCATCTGTCCAGTCCGAACGATCCGCTGCATTTTGCGAAGCGCTTGATGTTCAATCGATTGAAGAAGCGTCAGATGTTATTCGTATCCTGATGCAGAAATCTGGCCTTAAAACACGCCTCTCTGAACTTGGAATCAAGAAAGAGGCTATCGAAATCATCGTTAAAGAGGGTTTTGCGCCTGGAAGAATGGAGAATACACCGTATACTTTTACGGAAGATGCGCTCCGGTCTCTTCTTCTTCGTATTCTGTGAAAGCTCTTATTCTTGCATCTGGCGTTGGATCTCGTCTGCCTGAATGGACAGCGAAAACATCCAAAGTACTTGTTCCCGTGAACGGAATACCACTTCTGGATCGTATGCTGACGCAGCTACATCAAGCGGGCATACATGATGTGATTATCACGACCGGCAGTTTTGCAGAGCAAGTCGAGTCATTTGTTGCATCTCATCCACTTGGTTCGTCCATGAATGTGCGCTTTGTGTTTAATCCAGAATTTGCATCAACCAACTACATTGTTTCTATGGACTATGCGCGGGCATTTCTTCTCGATGACGACATCCTTTCGTTTCATGGAGACCTGATCTTCGATGACGTGCTTCTTCAAAGAATTTTGGCGACGCAAACGAGCTCTGTACTCATTTCAGAGAAAACGATTACGGATTCAAAGGATTTCATCGCAGACATTGCTCATGATCGCGTACGAAAGATTGGCGTGAGAATTGAAGGTGAGAACTTGCATGCCTGTATGCCCCTTTACCATATCAAATGCGATGATATGAGAATATGGATGGAGAAAATCGCGCAGTTTGTGCAGCGTGGAGAAAGGATGTGTTACGCAGAAAATGCCCTCAATGATGTTTTATTGGAGATTGCGCTGAAGCCAGTGTTCTATGGGCAGGAATTCGTCATGGAAGTTGATACACCGGAAGATCTGTTACTTGCATCAAGGTATGCATAGCGCTGCATTTACATGAGGAATGAGCTATAATCCTTGTCCATGAAAGGACATCATATTGATGGCATATCTTCCAGGAGCCACTTCGTGGCTTCTGAAGTCACCCGTGTTCCGAAGGAATGGGGTGAGGAACAATGGATCGTCAATAAGGAATACTGCGGTAAGAAATTGATCCTTAAGAAAAATCGACGGTGCAGTATGCATTCCCATAAGAAGAAAGATGAAGTGTTTTATCTCCAGAGTGGAAAAGTACTCCTCGAGATGAGTGGAAAAAAGTACACACTTCTTCCTGGTGACTTTGTGCATGTGAAACCCAATGCGCCTCATCGTTTCACAGGACTACAAGATAGCGAAATCATCGAATTTTCCACAACACATGACGAAGAAGACAGTTATCGCACGGAATTTTCCGGACACAGTGATCCAAAGCGTTTTGAAAGACAATCTGCGATCATCCATTCTTTCAAAAATCTTTCGGTTCTCGTTCTTGGAGATGTCATGGTGGATCGCTATATCTCAGGGCGTATCGATCGCATTTCGCCGGAAGCTCCCGTTCCGGTCATTCACGCGGTCTCGGAACGAGATGTTCTTGGTGGTGCCGCAAACAGTGCAGCCAATATGCGCGCTTTTGGTGCGCGTGTGACACTTCTGGGTGTTGTTGGGAATGACGGGGATGGAAAACGTCTGAAAGACATGCTTAAAAAACAGAAAATCGTTGCATCACTCCTTGAAGATGCGAGCAGACCTACTATTGTGAAGGAACGCATTACAAGTCTTGGAGGACAACAGATTGCCCGTATCGATCGAGAGGCCGTCCATAGTCTTTCATCGAGTCTGGAAAAGCGCCTCATTGCGATTCTCGAAAAAGAAATAAAGAAAGCCGATGCGGTCCTCATCTCAGACTACGCGAAAGGACTTATCACACCAACTCTCCTTCGCACTGTTTTAAAGCACGCAAAGAAGATCCCCGTGGTGCTTGACCCAAAACCACATGGACATCTCACTCTTGCAGAAATGAAAGGATGCACGCTCATCACGCCGAACATGCACGAGGCGTATGGCCTTGTTCGTGATCACCATGCATCTTCCGATGTCATTGGAAGCAAGCTCTCGAAGGCAACAGGGGGAGCAGTGCTCCTCACTCGTGGTGCAGAGGGATTGGATGTCTTTACGCACGGAAAGAAAATATTGCATCTCGATTCCTGTGCGCCGCAGGTGGTGGATGTATCCGGTGCGGGCGATACCGTTGCGGCAATCGCGACCATGGCACTAGGCGGCAAGAGTTCACTTGAAGATAGTGCAGAACTCGCCAATACGGCAGCGAGTATTGTGGTGCAGAAACGCGGAACGGCAACCCTCACGGCGAAAGAACTTCTTGATGTTCTCTAATGAGAGTCCTCTTGCTCGATCGCGATGGCACCTTGAATATCGATAACGGTCATGTCTACACACCCGATGATCTTCAACTTCTTCCCGATGTCATTGATGCGCTTACACGCTTTCGCAATGCAGGCTATTCCTTTTTTATCATGACGAATCAAGGTGCCATCGGAAAAGGGCTCCAGACGATGGAAGACTATGAAGATACAGAGTCTTGTCTTGAATCTCTCCTTTTAGAAGGGGGCATCGAGATTGAAGGAACGTATTTCTGTGCCCATCACCCTGATGATGGATGCACCTGTCGCAAGCCAGCGATTGGTCTGTGGAAACAATTACAAGACGATCATGACGATGTTTCTGCTTCCGATTGCATCATGATTGGCGATAAAGATACAGATATCCTCTTTGGTCAGGCTATTGGCGCAAAGACGGCACGCATTGCATCGGGCCAATATCCCGCAAACGTAAAGGCCGATTATGAGGTGCGTGATCTTGCCGCATTAGCCGATATACTGCTTGTATCATGAGGATTCTCACGATCGATCAAGCGGCAGTCATGAGCACGGATGCACAGAAGTCCGGCAAAAAAGTGGTGACGACGAATGGAACGTTCGATCTCCTCTCCGTTGCACACGTGAGACTTCTTGAAGCGGCAAAAAAAGAAGGAGACATCCTCATCGTCGGTGTGAATAGCGATGCATCGGTGAAAGCACTGAAAGGAAACGATCGTCCTGTCGTCTCAGAAGAGGAGCGTGCGACATTGGTTGCATCTCTTCGTGCAGTGGATGCCGTCTTTCTCTTTGATGATGCAGATCCGCGTGTGTGGCTTTCTGTCATCAAGCCCGATGTTCACGTGAATTCAGAGGAATATGGCAAGGAATGTGTTGAGGCGGAGACCGTGAGGGAGATTGGCGCAAAGCTTGTACTCGCACCACGTGCAACAGAGATAAAATCGACATCGAAAAGGATTGAAGACATCGTTCAACGTTTTTCTTGAAATTTCATGTTCAGGATTCTCCTTCTTGATTCGCTTACGATTCTTGCATTACCGTTCTTACTCTTCATCAGTTGGTGGCGCAGGCGTCATCCAAATCCGGAACGTCGTATGCTCATTATTCAACTGGGCAAGATTGGCGACATGGTCTGCACAACGCCACTCTTTCGAGCTCTTCACGAAGCAGATCCAACATGTGCTATCACGATCATGTGTCTTTCTGGTCCTGCCGAGATCATCAAAGAAAACCCGTATTTAAGCGGTATTCTGGCACTCCATGAGGATCGTTTCTCGGGACTGCGAGGTCGTATCACCTTGTGTGGACGACTTCTTCGTGACCGATACAACGTCACTGTTTGTGTTCTTCCCGGGACGTTCAACGCGCTTCTTGGACTGTGGTCGTGCGCGCCAAGAAAGCTCCACGTCACGGGAGGGCGCATTGGACCGATTGGAAAATTCTTCCATCTCTTTTTCACCGACCGACTTTCCTACGAGCGTGGAACCAGAACGTACGATCACTATATGAATATTGCAAAGAAACTTGGTGCCGCACCCACTCCTTATAAGCACGAAGTCTTCCTCACAGAGGCAGAACAGCGAGCAGCAGATGAATGGATGGAGCAGAAAAAAATAACTGGAAAGAGATATACAATTCTTTCTCTCACGGCAGGGAACGTCCTGAAGGAGTGGCCACTCGATCGATTTATCGAGGTCGCTCGATTCCTCCTTGAAAAATACAACATGATGGTTCTCTTTTCTTCATCCGATATGGATCGCACCATGCGTGCGCGGATGATGCTGGGAAGTGAGCAGGGTATCGATGCAGGAGGTCTCCCTTTGCGCGTGTTAGCGGGAGTCATCAAGCGTGCATCACTTTTCATCTCCGTCGATACCGGTCCTCTCTACATAGCTCATGCCTTTGGTGTGCCACTTATCGACATCGTCGGTCCTGTAGATCCCAAGGAGCAGCCACCGATGGAAAGTGAACGAGTGGTGCTTGTGCTTCCGCCATCGGACATACATCCAACATCGTTCGTTGCAGAAACTCTCCGTGTTTCAAACGAAGAACAACGAAGGGCACTGGATGCCATCAAAGTAGAAGATCTTCAAAAAGCGATTCAGAAGCTCATGCACGTTTCCTAAAAACAAGCTCTGGAACAAGAACATCACACACATCCATAATCCGTTTGAAGACCGCGGGTCGTTGCTCCTGTGCTTCTCTTGTATGCGCAAGCGTGAAATCGGTTTCTATGGGGAACGAAAGCATCAGCACGCCCCCTGGTTTTAGGGCCGTGAGGAGCTTTTCGATAATCATGAGTGGATCAAGCGTGTGCTCAAGGCAATCAAGACTCACAATCACTTGGTATTCATTGGTACCGAATGACTCCTGTCCATCGACGGTAATAATCCTTCGCAAAGTCTGTTTCATCTGCGCATGTAAAAAGTCGATCGTCTTCGACGGAATATCTGCTGCATCGACATTCGTACATCCTTTCTTTCGAAGATAATGCACAAGCACCCCTGCTCCACAGCCATAATCCATCACAGGATCATCAAGGCTCGTGAGCGATGCCAAGACCGTATGCATGGCACGCAGAATCTTCCTCTTATAGTTATAACTATCGCGACTTAAGTATGCCTGGCGCCACAAGTCTTTATCGTGTTCCTGATAGAAATGTTCAATCTCCGCTTTGTTTGTTCGTGGAGCGGCATCCCACAGCGATTCAAAATCGATACGTGAAACGTAGTAGCGAACACGAAATTCTTCATCGCACGAAAGATCATACTCATCCATCATGAGGGGGACAATGCTCATCGCTGGAAACGAACTATGAGGAAAAAAACGTAGGAAAATATGCTGAAGCAGTCGAAAGAAGCCTCTGAAGGATCGATACGGATAGAGGGACCAAAGCCGAACAAAGGGAGTGATACCGGGAATCATGAGACGCGAAAACGCTTGGGGTGAAGCAAGATGCCGTAAATGTACGCACTGATCGCCTGATTCACAACAAAGTACACAAAGGTTGCAGCAATAAGTGCCGTCGATGCGCCCATGGTCTTCAACAGAAGAGAAAGCGTTCCCGTGGAAAGGAGAATGCTCATTGCACTGCCAATCGTCGAAACGTATGTTTGTCTGAACAATCGAAGGAGTGGCGTGTTATTCACATTCAAAGCGGACATGATGGTGATGAGAATAAGCCATAACGACATGGGAACGGCTGCCGCGTATTCCTGACCAAAAAGAAGGGGAATGGCGATAGGTGTTGCGATGAGTGCGGCAAAACTTAAGAGTGCATGGAAGAAAAGAGCATGTTTTAAGAGCTTCACGCACGTTTGCCGAAGAACGGGAATGCCACGCGCAGAAACCGTTGCAAGAACGGTGACAGCAAGTTGGTTCACTTGTGAGAGCAGAAACATCCGTGGCATGGCACTCAATTGAAAGGCAATGCGTGCGATACCAATCGTCGCGGGCGTCGTAACCGTACTCATGACAACGAAGAACACATTGGGGTACAAATTGCCGATATTTTTATCGAGCCCGATCCACAGTCCTTGGAGTAAGTAGACATTGAATGCTTTCATGCGTGCACGAAGGACTTCTCCAATATGGGGCAGTTCATATTGTCGTGCGATTTTTTTATAGATGATAAGGAAGATCGGGAATGAGAGAAGAAGCAAAACTATTTTTGAAAGAAAAATGCTCGCAATACCGTATCCACTAAAAAGAAGGAAAGAAGAAAATCCAAGATGTAGCGCCGATGTGGCCTGATCCAAAATCGTCAGCAGTCGAATTTCTCGGACCGTCTGCAAAATGGCAAAGAAGCAGGTTGGAACAGCATTGAGAATGAGCATGATGAAAGAAAGCTGCGCGAGTTTTCCGATTTCTGTATTCCCATACATGTGCCCTGTGATGAGTGGAGAGAGCCATGCAAGAACGAGCGTCAGAATTCCCGTGATGAACGTAAGGGACCAAAAGTAGGCGAGCACATTCGCCATTCCTTCTCGGTGTTTCTTTCCATATTCCTCGGCAAAGAAAGTCGTCATGGATGCTCCCTGTCCCCAGTTCACGACAATGCCAATAGTTCCTGTGAATGCCAGCACGATGGCGTAGATACCGTAGCGATCGAGCCCCAGGAGCCGAGCATACACAATGGACGTTAACAAATTGATGCCGATACCGATGAATCCTCCCGTCTGAAGCGTGAGAACATCCCGTACAAAGGGTATAGAGAGGAGATATCGAAGAATCTTTCGCATACCACGCGACACTATACCGTGTTTTCGGTATGCTTGGTGTCCATGAAGAAGTTTTTCAGACCACTCTATAACGCCTGGATGCGCTTTGCGCATGTGCTTGGCTGGATCAATGGTCGCATTCTTCTTACGGTGCTTTACATCGTCATCATTGGTCCGTACGCCATTGTTCGGTTTATTGGTTCCCTGTTTGCATCGAAAAAAACATCCAATACGTATTGGATTCAAAAAGAACAGACGGACCCTACCCTCGAAAATCTTCGTCGTATTTTTTAAATGAAGCCCATCTACATTCTTGGCATCTCTTGCTACTACCACGACAGTGCGGCAGTCCTTTTGAAGGATGGAGCAATTATTGCGGCAGCGCATGAGGAGCGTTTTACGCGCATCAAGCACGATGAGGCATTTCCCCATCGTGCGATTGAATTCTGTTTACATGAAGCAGGCATTACGAAAGACGAACTTTCGTACGTTGTCTTTTACGACAAGCCCCTTACCAAATTTGAACGTATTCTCATGACGACCATCGATGCATGGCCTCGTGGTTATTTCCAAATGCTCCAGTCACTGACCATGTGGCTTTCGAAGAAGCTGTGGATGAAGCAGCAAATTGCGAAAGATTTAGAGTACGACGGAGAAATACTCTTCACAGAGCACCACATTGCGCATGCGGCGAGTGCGTATTTCAGTTCTTCGTTTGAAGATGCAGCAGTCGTTACGGTTGATGGTGTCGGTGAATGGGAAACAACCACAATTGGTCACGGAAAGGGCTCCGATCTCACGCTCACACACTCTATCCACTTTCCACACTCGCTTGGCCTCCTCTATTCCGCGGTTACGGGATATTTAGGATTTAAAGTGAATAGCGCGGAGTACAAAGTGATGGGCCTTGCTCCGTATGGAAATCCAGAACCATACCTAGATGCCATGTGGAAATTGATCGATCTGAAAGAAGATGGAAGTTACAAACTCGACATGAAGTATTTTGCATATACGTATGGATTTCGTATGACGAATAGACATTTCCACAAACTTTTTGGAGGAAAACCTCGAAGGCCCGAATCTCCCCTGGAGCAGAAACATAAAGATATTGCCGCTGCCCTTCAAAAAGTGACGGAGGAAGTGATGCTCAAGATCGTGCGCCATGCCCATCAGATTCATCCATCAGAAAATCTCTGTCTTGCAGGAGGAGTTGCACTCAACTGCGTTGCAAATGGTCGTATTCTGCGTGAAGGCCCCTTCAAAAACATCTTCATTCAGCCGGCATCGGGAGACGCAGGAGGCGCTCTGGGAGCGGCTCAATACGTGTGGCACACTGTTCTGAAGAATCCCAAGAAACCAGAACAGGCAATGCAGCATGTGTATTACGGTCCTGCATTCTCAGACGATGATATTGAACACTATCTTCGGGATGTTGCCCCTAAAGAACTTGACGGGGCGCTCACATGGAAGAAATTCCCTGATGAATCATCACTTTTGGATCATGTTGCATCTCTTATTGACAGAGAAAACGTGATTGGTTGGTTCCAAGGTCGCATGGAATTTGGACCTCGTTCGCTTGGCGCTCGTTCCATCATCGCCGATGCACGGAATGAAAAGAACTGGAAGAAGGTAAACTTGAAAATCAAATTCCGTGAGTCATTCCGTCCGTTCGCGCCGACGGTTCTGGAAGATCGAGTGAATGAATGGTTCGATCTTGATCGCGAAAGCCCCTACATGCTCCTTGTTGCACCTGTGAAGAAGGATGGAATTCCAGCGGTCACACACGTGGATCGTTCTGCTCGTATTCAAACGATCCGTCGTGATCAACATCCTCGTTACTATGACCTCATCAAGCGTTTTGCCGATCGCACGGGATGTCCCGTGATTATCAATACGTCCTTCAATGTGCGGGGAGAGCCCATTGTCTGTTCTCCACGTGATGCGCTCCTGTGCTTTTTGAATACAGAGATGGACTATTTGGTGCTCGGCTCCATCGTGCTTTCCAAGGAGGAGAATAAAAATCTCCTCAAGGGAGAGGCGAGAGAGAAGTACTTGGAACAATTTGCTCTCGACTAAACCATCTGTCATCATCTGCGCGTATGCGACACGGAAAACTTTCCATTTTTTCGGACATCTGGGATTTTTTGCGTGTACGGAAGAAGTGGTGGCTTGCACCGATCCTCATCGTGTTGATTTTGTTCGGGTTCCTCCTCATTTTTGCGCAGACATCGGCGTTGGCGCCGTTGATTTATACGTTATTCTAATTCTTTATCAGGATAATATAATTTCTTCCAATCAGGATCACGATCATATCCAGCGGTGGGTTTTACTATCGAAGATATATTAGGATCACTGACTCCGAGTTTTTCAAAATTCTCCTTTGCCTCTCGTAAAGTCACTTTATTTGCTCCTCCATCCATATTGTCGTCTTCCCATCCACAGACGGCACAAATCTCGTACGTACCGGTGCCGGGTGTTTTTTCGGATAGGGTCTTATACCCACAACATAAACAGGCATATTTCTCCATAAGTATTCTTATACTACATCATTATGACCATCGGATCTTTAATAAGGTTATAATGCCCTTCCAAGCATCCTTGAATCGAATTTTCTTTCCCTCGGCGAGAGATCTTGGATTATACGTAATAGGAAGCTCATGAATCTTGATTTTTCTCTTCAGGGGATAGGCGCAAAGCTCTGCTTCTAGCTCAAACCCTCGTGCAGTGAGTGGGATCGACTTGAGAATTTCCGTTGGAAAGAGCTTGTAGCAGGTGTAACTATCGGTCAGGTGAGAACCGAAGAGGATATTCACACACAGCGTCATGATCTTGTTGCCCAGAAGATAGCGTTTATAGAGGTTAGGATTTGGTTTTAAGAAGCGTGATCCAAAGACTATTTCTCCCGAATGAGTCTCTGCGTACGAAAGAAGTCCTTTCAATTCTGATGGACTATATTCCAAGTCGGCATCTTGGATCACGGTAAATGGTCTCGTTGCATGGTTCATCCCAAGACGGATGGCGGATCCTTTCCCGCCATTTTCTTTGGTGAGCACACGATCAAACGGTCTTGCATATTGCTTGATGATAGCGAGTGATTGATCTTTCGAGCCGTCATCAACGTAGATGATTTCTGCATCCGGATGTATTTGCGAGAGCGCAGCCATGACGGACTGAATGGTTCGTTCTTCGTTAAAAACGGGGACGATGATGCTCAAATTGCGTGACATCTACGAAAGAGTAAACGGATGCACGCTCATTGCAAGTCCAATTGTGGTCATCACTCCTGTTGCAATCATTCCGAGTAGTGCGAAGGATGCCCATCTGTCTTTTTGTCGTATAGATGCCATGATTCCCAGCGGATAGAGTGGCGTTAGGACGCGACCGACGCTCGTAATAGAGCCCCAAATGTAGTTCGGCATTAAAAACAAGAAGAGCAAAAAGAGCGTGAGGGGAATGGTGATGCTGTCGAACTGCTTCTGTCTCAGATCTCGTATCAGAATGAATGTGAGTGGAAGAATGATCGTGCAGAGGAACATGAGAGATGACAGTGTTTTAAGGTCTGTCAGACCTTGTGTTTGAATCACTTCCACAAGTCCCATGAAAGGGAGTGCATGCTTTTGCGCACTGGTGAGGAAGGGGATTTGATGAAACATTGCAAAGAGCAGTCCGTGATAGAGCGCAAAAACGACGATCGGAATCGTGAGCCAGAGAATGGAATTCCATTTCCTCTGAACAAGCATCGTGAGTCCCATTGTTCCCACGAAGAGGATGTTCACTTCTCGTGAAAGAACGGCAAAACTCAAAAGAAGAGCGCTGATCGCATCAACTTTATGTTGTTGTGTGACGCGAAGGAGGAAAAGTGTGAGAAGACAGAGCGTGAGTGGTTCTGCAAGAGAAAAGTGCAAACTCACCATTGCTGCAGGACAGAGAATAAGTGCCCATGCGGCAAGAATATGATCACGTCGCAGGAGTGCATATGCTCCTAGAAGAAGTGCACAGAGATTGATGACAAGGAATGACCAGGGAAGGAGAGGGATAGATCCCAATGCAAGGATGAATGCAAGGATTGGCAGAAGAATGCGTTGATACGAATACGAAATGAACGAAATTTCCCCTAGTGGGGGCCATGATGATGATTGCAAAAAAAGAGGAACAGATTTTGCAATGGCAAAATAGTTCATGCCGTCATAACCCGGGACATCCAAAACAATAAATCCAGAAGGGACATGGATAACATCAGCAGTTTGTCTGTCTATATGAAAGAGCGACGATACATTGAAACCATAGGGAGCCGTGTATGCTATGATCACGACAAACAGCACGCCAGCGACTGCGAGAAGATGGAGTCGCAAGGAAGACATAATTACAGAGAAAGATACCGATATCCCTCAAAGTCATCCGCACGGAATACTGATCTTAAATCGTAGAAAATTCCTCCTTTCTTCAATGCTTTCTTGAATACATCTGCTTTCAGGTTTGCAAATTCACGGTGTGTGACGGCAAGAAGAATGACGTCGTATGAGCCTTTTTCAAGATTTCCTGGGAAAAGATCCAGTTTCTGTATCTGCTCATCAGAAAGCCAAGGATCACAGCCTTCCAGAGTCATACCATCCGCTTGTAACTTGCGAATGAGGTCATGCACTTTCGCATTTCTTGTATCGGGAACATTTTCCTTGAAGGTAAGACCAAGCACGAGAACACGTGCTCCGACGGGATTGATTTTTTGTTCGACACACACTCTTATGATTTGTTTTTCGATGAACGTTGATTGTGTGTCATTCATTTTTCTTCCCGCGGAGATCACTTCTGTATGCAGACCAAGCTCATTTGCCTTATGGACAAGGTAGTATGGGTCCACACCAATGCAGTGGCCGCCTACAAGTCCCGGTGAAAACTTGAGAAAATTCCACTTGGTTCCAGCAGCGTCTAATACATCGCTGGTTCGAATACCAAGGCGATCGCACAGCCGTGCAATTTCATTCATGAGAGCAATATTGATATCACGCTGTGTGTTTTCAAGTGCTTTTGCGAGTTCTGCGACTTTAATGTTCGAAGCCTTGAAGATGCCCGCTTTCACAATTTTTCCATACACAAGCTCCAGCCATGCGGTTGTTTCGTCGTCTTGGCCCGCTACGACTTTCACGATTTTCTCGATGGTGTGCTCTTTATCACCAGGGTTAATGCGCTCCGGCGAATAACCGACGGTGAAATCATTTCCATTCTGCAGTCCCGATGCCTTCTCCAAAATAGGAACGCAAATATCTTCGGTGACTCCCGGGTAGACGGTCGATTCATACACAACGACTGCTCCTTTTTGGAGATTCTTTCCAACGGACTCGCTTGCTTTTTGCACGAGTGAGAGATCTGGCACGTTGGCATCATTTACGGGCGTTGGCACCGCCACGATGATCGTATTTGCATTTTTCATGACACCAGGATCATTACTGTATTCAACGCTTGTCTTCTTCAGATCATCGTTAGTCAGTTCATGCGTCCAGTCTTCATTCTTTTTGAGTGTTTCAATTCTTTCCTTATTTACATCAAAGCCGTACGTTTTCCAGCCGGTCTTTCCGAATGCCGCAGCAAGAGGAAGGCCGACGTAGCCAAGACCAACAACGCAAATAACGGGTTCCTTGTTCATGGACGGATTGTAGGGGTTTTTGACTGGTCCTGCATCATATATTTCTCTGTTCGATATCTGTATGACGAAGCATCGAGATCGACCTCAAGTGCCATTTTGATAGTACCGAGAACACACTCCATACTTTCATGAACTTGGATGTTCGAAAAGCGAAGAACAATAAATTCTTCCATGTTCATCGCTCTATCTCGCATAGCATCTTTTTTTCTTCGGAAAAAATGATAACTTCCATCGAGTTCAATCACCACTTTTCTTTCAAGACATGCAAAATCAGCGATCCATTTTCCAAGAGGATGTTGCCTTCGGAATTTATAACCGAAAAAATGTCGATTTCTAAGCTTTTCCCAGAGAAGAGTTTCGGTTTCTGTGAGGCGCCTCCGCAGATGTCTTGCGAATCGAACTTTTCCTGCCATGCGAGTTTGGAGCATGAGCAAAGATTATCCCCTCCTCACCCCAGGCGAGCTCATCTTTTGGGAAATTCTTCTAACCCCTCTCCTCCCCGCGGGGAGGAGAGGGGAAAGTTGAGTTCTAACTATGAATGGAACGATCGGGGTGAGGAGGGGGGGCGGGATGAGCTAATTATTGATGAACCAATCGGGATGAGGCGGCGGATTCTCACTGAAGCCCTACGATCGAGTACATCTCATTCCCATACATGAATTGCATGCCAGGACACACAGGGTCGTTCGTGGGATTATCTTTCCAGAGGACCATCCTTGTTAGGTGATACTTGGTCTTCAGTTTTTTGATGAGATCACAGTTTATCGTGGTGTACGGTTCATAGAGCGACTGCGCTTCCTGGTAGCGCCGGTACCATTCCACAATATCTTTGTCTCCAAACGGGTGGCTCTTCCAGTCCACATAAATTGGTGCCGTTGTCTGAAGGCGGAAGAACATAAACTCTTTATTCTTCGGAGGAATGAGATAGACATCGTTCGTGAGTAGATTCTGACGTACAAATTGGACTATTCCTTTGTACTCGTTGGATTTGGGATTGTAATTTTTCTGCAAGTAAGGTGCCATGAGCCATCCTCCGTAGGAGACTGATGCAACAATGGCAATGATACTCAAACCCTCAAAAGCCCATCGATAGATATCATCATGGAATTTTGCGGGGAGATATCGAGAAATCCATGCCAGATAGATCGTAAGAGAAAGAGGAACCAAAAATACTGAGAGGCGCCATGGAAAGAGAAGATCCAGTGTTTCGCTTCCCGTGAAGATCGCGAGCAAACTCAGTGCAATGCAGATGACGAGAGGAACAAGAAGAATGAGCATCATTTTTGTTTTTCTCATCATCCAGATTGCAACAGCAACAAAAATGATCCGTTCAAACGGATGCGAAAGGGCGGCAGAGGGGAGTGCATGATGAGGAATGCGTATGTTCACAAGAATGTCCTGTGCCTGCTTCATAAGTTCCGGTCTTGTTGCAAATCCCACTGTAAGCAGAGAGAACACGGCTGGAGGCGCAAGTGTCATCACACCTAAGGCAATCATCTCCAGAGAATCGTGGAAAGATCGTCTACGAATGTTCGTGAGGAAATATGCAGCCATGAGCGCACCACTGCTCAAAAGGTAGGTTGGATGCATCCACGGAACAAGTCCTGCAATCAAAACCGCTGTTTTAATGTTGCCTCGCAAGAACAATGCAATGGAAGTGATGAGGAAGACGCCGAAGAGCGCGGGTTGAAAGATGGGACCAAGCAAATAGAAATTTGCAACACCGTTATAGAGAACATTTCCCATCTCTTTTGTGAAAATCATCCAGAGCATGGAATGAATACCAATGAATGCGCCTAGAAAAAGAAGGAACGATGTTCGTGACGAGCGGATTTTGAAGAGAGAATCTGCAATGGAGATCATTCCGACTGCGTACACTCCCAGAAGGAGCATATGGTAGATATAAAAAAATCCATCGAAGAAATACTTGTGGGTGATAGTGACAATGGCCGAAAACAAAGGAAACGCATCCAGGGTTGAGGCAATCCAGTCCTTATGGAGAATGCCATACCCCGCCTTTGCAAGGCCATGAATGTAGTATTGATGGGCAAAGAAGAGGGGTTCCTGTGTGTATGTGAGTCCTAATAAAAGGCTCATAAGAAGAAAAAAGCCGATTTGTTGCAAATTCTTCTGGAAGAGGTGCATGAAGACAGTCTTCATGAAGTTGTGAAAAAGCGCAAAGCGTCTCCCATCTCTGTCTTTCTTCCTCTATGCTCTGCCCCATGGAACGCTCACCCGTCCAATTAGGAGTCGGCACGTTAGACCTCACGCAACGTGAGAAAGATCTGGTGAACGAAGTGCTGAACTCGAATCGTCTCTCGTATGGTCCTATGAGCAAGAAATTCGAGGCGGATTTTGCTCTGCTCCATAATTCCAAGTATTCCGTTCTGGTGAACAGCGGCACCAGTGCACTCTCTATTGCCGTTGCATGCTTGAAAGAAGTTGCTGAATGGAACGACGGTGATGAAATCATTGTTCCCGCTCTCACGTTCGTTGCAACGGCGAATGTGGTACTCGATCACAATCTAAAGCCTATCTTTGTGGATTGTGATCAAAAAACCTACAATATCGATCCCACAAAAATTGAAGAGAAGATCACGCCAAAAACAAAAGGTATCATGGTGGTGCATCTCTTCGGGCAAATTGCGGATATGGACCCCATCCTCGCAATCGCCAGGAAACACAATCTGAGAATTATTGAAGATTCAGCAGAAACTATGGGAGTGATGTATAAAGGAAAGAAAGCAGGGTCTTTTGGAGATATCAGTTGCTTTTCAACCTACGTTGCGCATCTCATTGTAACTGGCGTTGGTGGGCTTGCTGTCACGAGCGATCCTAAACTTGCGGAAATTCTTCGAAGTGTTGCGAATCATGGGCGTGACGGTATCTATATTTCCATCGATGATGATAAAGACATCGACGGTGCGCAGTTTAAAGAAGTCATCAAGCGGCGGTTCCGCTTCGTACGCCGTGGCTTCAGCTTTCGCGCAACGGAAATGGAGTCTGCACTGGGTTTAGGTCAACTGGAACGGCTTCATGACATTCTTGATGCAAGACAGAAGAATGCGCATTGGCTTATCGAAAACCTTCACGACTGTGAGAAGTACCTCCAACTCCCGTGGTACGATCGCGAGAAACAGGGCCATGCCTTCATGATGTTTCCCATCGTTATCAAAAAAGATGCTCCATTTACAAAGGAGGAACTCGTACACTATTTAGAGGAGTGGAACATCGAGACGCGCGATATGCTTCCGCTCATCAATCAGCCCGTGTATGCGTCGATGGGAATTCAAGAGTCCGATTACCCTGTTGCATCGTGGGTAAACAACAGTGGCTTTTATATTGGTTGCCATCAAGGGTTTTCTGAGAAGGAACTTACCTATATCGTGGATGTACTTCATCAGTTC
The DNA here is from genome assembly GCA_023263945.1 of Patescibacteria group bacterium. Classification (GTDB taxonomy): domain Bacteria; phylum Patescibacteriota; class Gracilibacteria; order Peribacterales; family Peribacteraceae; genus JALQTW01. Next base: position 232,624 of record JALQTW010000001.1, read on the forward strand.
ATGAAAGATCATGGCTAAGAAGGCTCTCATTACCGGCATCACAGGCCAAGATGGTTCGTATCTTGCAGAACTTCTCCTCTTAAAAGGATATGAAGTCCATGGTCTTGTCCGTCGCGCTTCTACCTTTAACCGCGGACGCATTGAACATCTCTTTCAAGATCCGCACACCACACACGTTCCACTCATACTTCATTACGGAGACATGAGTGACGGCAACTCTCTCCTGCGTATTCTGGAGATTACAAAACCTGATGAAGTGTATAACCTGGCGGCACAGGCACACGTGGGTGTGAGTTTCGATATGCCGGAGTACACAGGTGATGTCACGGGTATCGGCACCGTTCGCCTTTTGGAAGCAATCCGCTCCAGTGGTCTTCCTGCGCGGTTCTACCAGGCAAGCAGCAGTGAGCTCTTTGGAAAAGTGCTGGAAATTCCTCAAAAAGAGACCACTCCCTTTTATCCACGAAGCCCTTATGGAGCTGCAAAAGCCTACTCGTACTACATCACAAAAAATTATCGTGAAAGTTATGGTATGTATACGGTGAACGGCATTCTTTTCAATCATGAATCTCCACGTCGTGGTGAAAACTTTGTCACCCGCAAAATCACTCTTTCCATCGCAAAAATTCTTGCTGGGCTGCAAGACTGTATATATCTGGGAAATCTGGAAGCAAAGCGCGACTGGGGATATGCAAAGGAATTTGTGGAAGGCATGTGGATGATGATGCAACAAGAAAAACCGGATGATTATGTTCTTGCCACCGGGCGAGATCACTCTGTTCGTGAATTCCTGGAGCTCTGCCTGAAAAATGCCGGCATCTCTTTTGAGAAGCAAGGGAAAGGGATGGAGGAAATGTACATCGATACAAAAACAAAGAAGCCTATCGTGAAAATCGATCCAGCTTACCATCGTCCTGCAGAAGTAGACACGCTTCTGGGTGATGCATCCAAGGCAAAGAAGGTTCTTGGCTGGGAACCAAAAACATCGCTTGAGGAACTTGCCAAACTGATGTTGGAAGCAGATATGACACAGCTCCACGTTTCCCCACGCACATCATGATGGAGCAGTGGAAAGGCAAACGTGTTCTTGTGACGGGGGGTACGGGATTCATCGGGAGTTTTCTTGTGGAAAGGCTTCTGGATGCAGGTGCCAAGGTTCGCGTTCCCATACGTGCTGCAAATTATCGTGCGCTTTCTGAGCGACGTGATGAAGTGGAATGGATGGAAGGAGATCTCCGCAGCAATGAATATTGTCAGGCACTGGTTGCAAATATGGATCACGTGTTTCACCTAGCATCGCATCGAAGAAACGTTGCCTATCATCAAAAGTACTGTGGTGATGTGATGGCAGAAAATGTCCTCATGACAGCCGCACTTATTCAGGCCCTCAAAGAGTGGAAGACGACTCCTGTTACCTTCTTAAGTACGGCAAACGTTCCTCCCACGAGTGATGTTTTGTGGCTTGATCATGCAAAAAAGATCGATGGCTATGTTCTTGGAAAGGCACTCTGTGAAACGCTTTGGTTTGCAGCGGCCAAACAGCGAAAATTTCCCCTTCTTATTGCTCGTCCTGTGGGTGTGTATGGTCCACGCGATACCTTTTCTGAAGAAGGCAATGTGATTCCTTCTCTCATGGTGAAGGCACGGGATAGTGAAAAGAATTTAAAAGTGTGGGGAAGTGGCGAACAAGAACGAGCGTTTTTGTATGTGGAAGATCTCATCACGGCAATTTTCACCATGATTCATGCCGGTGCCGACGGGATGCAATACATTGTTCCGCAGAATGTTATTACTATTCACGATCTTGCATTCAAGATTCGCGACCTTGTGAACCCATCCTTGGATATCGTCTTCGATACAACCAAACCTGAAGGAAGCAGGAGTATCGCGAAGCTCCCGAACCATCTTTCTCTCGATGACTTTTCGTGGACGAGCTTGGATGAAGGTCTTAAAAAGACCTTTGATTGGTGGACGCATAAAGAAGAGTAGGTAGTGGTCAGAAAGCAGTAGGGAGTTCAACGGAATTCTGCCTACTGTACACTGCCTCCTTTCGGTATGCTGTTGCTCGTGTCTAAAACTCTTGTCATCATCCCCAGCTTCAATGAGCGAGAGAACATCGTTGCTCTCATCGAGCAGATTCTCGCCGAACGGGAGGACATCGATGTACTTGTTGTTGATGATGCATCTCCCGATGGAACAGCAACTCTTATTGAAGAACTGCAGAAAAAGCATCCTTCGCGCCTGAATTTGATCGTTCGTGCGGGAAAGGGTGGTCGTGGATCAGCAGTTCTCCGCGGGTTTCAATTTGCCATGGAACATGACTACGATCAGGTGTTTGAAATGGATGCTGACTTCTCTCATAAACCGTCTGAGCTTCATCTGTTCTTCGCAAAGATCCCTCATCATGATGTGATTGTTGGGTCCCGCTATCTTCCGGAAAGCGAAATTCACCATTGGGGATGGCGACGGACTATCTTTAGCAAGTTTGCGAACATGTACGCGCGCTTTATTCTTGGCATTCCTATCTCCGACTATACGAACGGATATCGTCTTTATAGTCGAAAAGCGCTTGAAACGTTGAATCACGATGTCATTAAAGCAAAAGGCTATGTGGTTCTTTCAGAAATTGCCTATCAACTCCATAAGAAGGGGATGAAATTCGGGGAAGTACCGACGATCTTTGTAAATCGTCGTCGCGGGACATCGAATCTTTCCTTTGGAGAAATTAAAGAAGCATTCATGTCTGTTGTCCGCATTCGCGCACCCAAGTTTGCACTGCATTTGGAGCAGGTCATCCGTTTTGCACTGTGTGGAGGAACAGCGATGCTCATCGATATGGGAACGCTCTACTTCCAGGTGGAACACCTTCAGATCGATCAATTTCTGGCTGTGTATCCCTCCAAAATAATCGCCATTACGTTTGTCTTTCTCTCCAATAAATTCTTCACATTCCAGGAACACACGGGATCATGGTTTCATCAGATTGCAAAGTTCTTGATGGTGTATGGGGTCGGAATTGGCTTAAATATCACGATTTATACGCTTCTGACATCGCTCGGCGTGTATTATCTTGCATCAAATCTGATCGCGATCGCACTCGTTGCATTCTGGAACTATGCGCTCTTGCACTGGTTTGTATTCCAACGAAAACTGTCGCAATAAATCATCAAGCATTTTTCGCATACCACTCCACTGATTTCTTGATTCCTTCATCTAGATTGATTTTCGGTGCAAAACCAAGTTTTTTCTTTGCCTTGGAAATATCGGCAACATAGCGAATGACTTCTCCTGTTCGCGGTTTGCCAATCGTAATATTCGAAGAGCTGCCTTTCAGTTTCTTGATCATCTCTGCAAGTTCAATAATCGTGCGACCTTCACCATAGGCGAGATTCAATGTTTCTCCTTGTACATTCTCAAAATTCTTCAGAATCAATTCCACACCGGAGACGGCATCATCAATGTAGGTGAAGTCGAGGCATTTCTCCTTCCCGAAAACCGTCATTGGCTCATTCTTCTGTGCAAGACGAATGAAGAGGGGAACAACACGAATGGAGTCATCGTACATACCATAGACATTGGAGAAACGAACAATGACATAGTCGATGCCGTAGCACTTCGCATAGGCATGAACAAAGGCCTCTCCTCCTACTTTGCTTGCGGTGTAGGGGCTCTCGCAATTTTCTATGCGTACCATATCTTCCGTGAGTTTTTCGGCATCAATATTTCCATAACCCTCTCGAGAAGATGAGAAGATGAATCGCTTCACACCGCGTGTTCGTGCGTACTCGAGCATTGTAAAAATTGTGAGAAGATTATCCATCGCTCTGTCTGGATTTTCTACCAGTTCATACACGCGCGCATTGGCAGCAAGGTGAATCACAACATCGGTATCAGGAAGTTTTTGAATACTGGAACGATCACGAAGATCGGCCTGAATGGTGATGGCGTCTATAGATGGCTGCCACTTGTTCTTCACCCAGTCGACCCCAGTGACGGTTTCTCCATGTTCCATCAACGTCTCACAGAGACGTGTACCGATTGTCCCCGATGATCCTGTAACAAGGATGCGCATCAAGCGGATACTAGCAAAGTTCTGCGAAGTTCCCTAGGCTAGAAGATGATGCTTTCAGTTATTTTACCCACCTTTAATGAGGCAAAGAACATCGCAACGATGGTTAGTCGTGTGCAAAATTCACTAGAAGGAGTGGATCACGAAATCATCATTGTGGATGATAATTCGCCGGACCATACGTGGAAGGTAGCGCAGGATCTTGCTCATGGACGCGACAATCTTCACATCATTCGCCGTATTGATAAGCGTGGACTTAGCTCTGCCGTCATTGATGGATTCCTGGCAGCAAAAGGAGATGTTCTTCTTGTGATGGACGCTGATGGTCAGCATGATTCATCGCTCCTTCTGCAGTTGTATCGCGCAGTGGAGGAGGGAGCGGGTATCGCCATCGGTTCCCGTTATATAGAAGGAGGAAGTGTGGGGCAGTGGGATGAACGACGCTATGCCCTGAGCCAGCTAGCAACAAAACTCGCTATTTCTCTCTGCAAAGTGAAAGTTGTGGATCCCATGAGCGGATTTTTTGCCATCAGTCGGGATGTCTTTGAGAAGGCTCTTCCAAAATTAAATCCAAAAGGATTTAAAATTCTTCTGGATTTCCTTGTCCATGTTCCAAAAAGCACAACTGTGAAAGAAATTCCTCTCCAGTTTGGAGAGCGCATGGCAGGGGAGAGTAAATTATCTCGTCGTGTGCAAATTGAATTCCTGGAATATCTCTACGATGTGACCCTGGGTGTGTGGATTCCCCTCGTCTTCGTGAAATATTGCATCGTAGGGTTCCTGGGTATTGGTGTGAATTTGATTGCCTACATGGTGATTGCGTCTCTCTTCCGGGAACACGCCTCTCTTTCTGTCTATGGTTTTTCTGTTGCCGTTATTGGTGCTACACAAACTGCCATCGTTTTCAATTTTCTTCTCAACAATGCCTGGACCTTTGCACGGGCGCGTCTTCGGGGTATTGCGATGATCATCGGATTCCTCAAATTTGAAGTGGCCTGTGCGTTTGGAGCCATCGCGAACTTTGCTGTCAGCTCATACCTGTTTTCTATTGGCTGGACAGAGCTCTTGTGCGTTATCATAGGTGCTATGGTTGGTGTTGTCTGGAACTACACGATGAACCGCCTCCTCACCTGGCGCCACGTATGAAGAAAAAAGGACTCCCCCCACAAACCCCGCTCTGGCAAATCTTCATCATCGTTCTTCTGTTCATGATCTTCATAGAGGCTGCCCAGGCATTTCGTGTACGCGGGATGTACATGGAAAAGCAGCGGCTTCTCGTGATGCATACGTTGCAGCGCTTTGCGGATGAAGAAGGATGGTTTTTGTCGGATCTTTCTCCCACAAGAATCGACAAAAGGCAGATGGAATTCATGCATGAAACGCACCATCGTGGGTACGATGAAAGCGTGTGTTACAAGTCCCGTTATTCAGAAACTTCCCCCGCCATCCGATGTCACGCCTTCTAAGCGTCACCCTTTTGGAGGTGTATGCGCTCGTTCTGGCGCTGGTACAGCATGTGCGTGGCGTACGTTCCGATGAAGCGGTATCACTCCTGAATATTCCGGTGTTTGATCCTCCTCTTATCCGCACGATTCTGCATCGCACGGAATTTCTTTCTTTTGGGGATTTCTTTTGGAGACTTGTTTTTGCAACCATTCTCATTCAATCGGTCTGGTTTATTTATGAAACAGCGCACGGTCTTCCCCAAAGGCTGAAGAAAACTCTCTGTGGAGCATGGCTTCTTTCAGCGTCTCTCATCCTGAGTGCAGGAGCTCTCTCTATGGCGTCCATTGCAGCCCTCTTTGGTCTTCTTTTGGCGTTACTTCTCACCATGGAGCAGGACCTGAAGATTGGAGGTCTCCTCGCTCGCTTTAAGCGGTACCTGAAAGCGGAACGAACGCCTGCTCGTGCTATGCGGTTTGTGCACGATGTGCTTCATCATAACGATGAAAGGCTCGCTTTTTTGATTGGATGCTTGTGGTTAGCGGCAATGTTCACTGCCTATCAGGCACTTTTGTATTTCCCAATTGTCGTTTTGCTTCTCCTTCGTACCAAGACTCCGCACTGGAAGAAGATTCTGTATTTCTATTCGCCACTTCTCCTTCTTCTCTGTTACACACTTCGGAATCCTCTACTACTTCTCTCCTTTGTTCAGAATTTCACACGCGATCTTCATGCACTTTCTATAACGGAGCATCTTCTCTACGGACTTTCCCTGTGGTCCATGGGAGGGGGATTAGTTTTGAGTATTGTTGGAACAGCAGGAATCGTCATTATGCGAAGATGGGAACTCCTCGCATCGCTTTCTCTGACGCTTCTTCTCGCAATTCTCTCGCCACATATTCATGACAGTATTTTGTTCTTGCCTCTCTTCATTGGCGGAACGTATTTCCTCTTCCATCACAGAAAAGCGAAGAAGCTGAAAGATGCGCATGTTCTTGCTGCAGGACTTATTATGGCGGTAACGGCAGTATTTTTCTTTCCATCTCTTGAGCCAAACCTTGCTCGAGATGCTATGAAGAAAATCCCCGTTGACGATATTAATGCAACGATTTTGCTCGTGGGACCTTATAGTTATGAATGGTCGTACTATTCATATCTTCCCATCATTCATTATTCTGAAAATCTCAAAAATCCGATTACAAAATACATGATATGTATAAAAGATTGTCCAGAATCCTTAAAAGGAGGCATGGTAGCTAAAGAAGATTTGAGTTTAGGAATAACGTTGTATGAACGGCAGTAAATCTACAGTCCGTAGAACTGTCTGTACCATTCGACGAAGTGGGGAATGCCATCTTTAATCATGGTCTTTGGTTCGTAGCCAAGCATCTTTTTTGCTTTCGATACATCGGCAAGACTCGCTTTCACATCGCCTGGCTGCATCTCTAAGAATTCTTTCTTCCCTTCCTTTCCACATGCTTTCTCAATCATCGAAATAAAATCCATCAACTCTTCTTTTCGCCCGGAACCCAAATTGAAAATCTCTTCGGGATAATTTTTATCGATCGACGCGACAATGCCCGACACGATGTCATCGATGTATGTAAAGTCGCGTTGCATTTTCCCTTGTCCGTAAATCTGCATCGCCTGATCTTTGAGAATGGCATCGGTAAAAAGGAAAAGAGCCATATCAGGTCTTCCATAAGGCCCATAGACCGTAAAGAAGCGAAGTCCCGTGACAGGAATGCCGTAGAGCGAGTGATAGGTATGTGCCATCAACTCGTTATCTTTCTTATTCATGCCGTAGAGCGAGACCTGGTTGTCGGTTCTATCTTCCTCACTTGCGGGAAGTTTGTCGTTTCCTCCGTACACGGAACTCGATGATGCATAGATAAGCCCCGGAATTTTTTGCAGACGCACTTCCTCTATCACATTGAAGAATCCTTGAATGTTAATCGCAATATATTCATCGGGATGATCGAACGCGTAACGTACCCCGGCAAGCGCAGCCAGATGACAGACACGATCCACTCCTTTCATCGCTTTCTTCATCGCATCGCGATCCAGAATATCTCCTTTGATGAAACTGAATCCTTTGATCTTTTTGAGAATCTCCAAGCGAGCCTCTTTCAGCTTTGGATCATAATAATCGTTCATATTATCGAACCCTATGACTTCATCTCCCCGCGCAAGGAGCGCTTGTGCAGTATGGAAGCCAATGAAGCCAGCGGCACCGGTAAGGAGAATCTTCATGTGTAGCAGTGTAGCAGAAGGTAGAGATCAGAATGAGAAAGCACGAAATTCGAAAATCGAAATCCGAAAAATTCGAATTTCACCCGCCTGAATGACGAAGTCGGGCAGGTACTTCTAGCTTCGAATGTTTCTATATACCAATGCCGAGATACGCAAGTCCCAACGATTGAACTTCTTTGGATTCATATACATTTCTTCCGTCAAAAAAGAGCGCTCCCTTCATCGCTTTTTTCAGCGCTTTCAGATCAACCCCTCGGAACTCATCCCATTCTGTCAGGAGAATCACGGCATCACTGTCTGTTGCCGCATCAAGAGGGGAGGAGGCATACATCAGTTCCTTCGGCATCACGCCTTTTGCTGTTTCCATAGCTGCGGGATCAAATGCTTTTACGGCATGACCTGCAGCAATCAATGCCGTGATGACATCCGCGCTTGGCGCGTCCCGCATGTCATCGGTCTTCGGCTTGAAAGCAAGGCCCCATACAGCAACCGTCGATTTTTGGGGAAGAACTTCCAGAATTTTTTTGATGAATCGCGCACGCTGTTGAGTATTCACTTCATCCGTCGCATTGATGATGGGCATGAGTATGCCGTATTCCTTCGCAAGGGCCATGAGTGCTTTCACATCTTTTGGGAAGCAACTTCCGCCATAGCCAATTCCCGCATGAAGGAAGCGTGGCCCAATACGATCATCCAGTCCCATCCCATGCGCGATGTCACGAATATTCGCTCCTGTTTTTTCACAGAGTTCTGTGAGCATGTTGATGAAGCTGATCTTTGTTGCGAGGAACGCATTGCTCGCATACTTCACGATCTCTGCACTCTCACGGTTCATGAAGACGAGTGGTTTTCCCACGCGCGTGATAGGTTTATAGAGCTCTTCCATCATCTTCTTTGCATGCGTATCATCATTGATGCCGATGATGACACGATCTGGCATCAAGGTATCTCCTACGGCCATTCCTTCACGCAGAAATTCTGGATTACTAATGACGGGAACATTGATCGAAAGTCCGCGCTTTTTGAGCGTCTCCTCTATCATTTCCTCACACTTTTTTCCTGTGCCCACAGGGACCGTCGACTTCGTTACAAAGATGAGATCGTGATCAATGCTGTCTGCAACAGATTGCGTGACGGCAAAGATCGCTTTTAGATCTGCCTTGTGATCTTCCCCCTGAGGAGTGGCAACAGCGGAGAAGAGGATTTGAATGGATGGAAGGGCATCACGAATCTCAGTCGTAAAGGAGAGTCGTCCATTGCCAAGATTCTTCTTGAGAAGTTCTTCAAGGCCCGGTTCATAGATGGGGCTCTCTCCTTTTTTGAGTTTTGCGATCTTCTTGGGGTCAATATCTACCCCAATAACCTCATGACCCAGTTCTGCAAAGCATGCTGCAGACACGAGCCCTACGTAGCCGGTACCAATGATGGCAATGCGCATAGGCAGAGCTTAGCGGATGCCATAGACATTGTCAGGAAGCTGTCAGACATCAGCGTACAGCTGTCAGCTGCTGATTTCTGATCGCTGACCGCTCATTACTTTTCTGTTCACAGACTAAAAATCCGCTAGGCTATCATTATGAATTTCTTGGTTCACGGTTCCATCGCTAACGATCTCCTTCTTGGTTTTGAGGGAAGCTTTGCAGAAATACTCAAGGGGCATGATCCAGAACATCTTTCTATCTCCTTCTTTGCGCCACATCTCACACGGCATCACGGAGGAACAGCAGCAAACATTGCGTGGAATTTGGCACTTTTAGGACAGAGTCCTTACATCGTGGGTGCTGTTGGACATGATGCGGAGGACTATCTTTCTTTGTTGGAATCGAAAGGCATTAAGATTGATTTCATTGAACGTCACAAGAATGACATGACAGCGTTTGCGATTATTGGGACGGATGAACACGGTCGCCAGATCAGCTTCTTTCATCCCGGTGCCGATTCACATGCGGCTCTTCCTACCTTCAATGGGAATATTCCACAAATGCAGTATGGAATCGTTGGTGCACGAAATCCTGAGTTGATGGTAGAGGGTGCAAAGCAGCTGGATTCTTTGGACATTCCTTTTCTGTTTGATCCTGGTCAACAAGCACATGTTCTTTCCCGCGATGAATTTAGGCGCGCGGTTTCTCTTTCGTATGGTCTCATTGTGAATGAATATGAATGGATGATGTCTGCAGCATCGCTCCAATGGACCATTCCTCAGGTGATTGAAGCATGCGGACTTCTTGTTATCACGCAGGGAGAAAAGGGACTTACGATTCATACAGAGGATGGCGAAGAAGCTGTCCCAGCGTGTATCCCTGATGCGGTTGTGAATCCAACAGGAGCAGGAGATGCGCTGCGTGCAGGATTCCTCGTTGGTCGAGCGCTCGATTGGAGCCTCTCTGATGCTGCACGCCTCGGCTGCAGTCTTGCGTCGTTTGTCGTGGAACAGGAAGGTGCACTTCTTGATGATGTCGATATGGATGAATTGAAGGTGCGGTTTGAGAATGGATGGCATGAGATGCCGAGGTTTTAGGTTTTGGGTGTTAGGGAATTCCATGAACACCCTAGAACCTAACACCTAACACCTATAAGCTATCTCTATGTCCTACGTCAAAGATCCATCACTGGCGGAACAGGGGAGACTGAATCTTGAAATTGCCGAAAAACGCATGGGAGCTCTTATGGAATTGAAAGGTGTTCTTGCAAAGGAGCAACCGTTCAAAGGATTGACGATCGGTATGGCACTGCACGTTACAAAAGAAACAGGTGTGCTTGTCCGAACGCTCACCGCTGCTGGTGCAAAGGTTGCTATTACGGGGTGTAATCCACTCAGCACGCAAGATGACATTGTTGCAGCCCTCGCCGATGAAGATGTGATGGTGTGGGCCTATAAAGGAGAGAGCACGGAAGATTATTACAAGTTCCTTGGAGCGGTCATCGATACGAATCCTCACATCATCATCGATGATGGATGTGATCTGGTCACCGCTATTCATAAGAACCACGCAAAGCTCTTGCCTGAGATGATCGGCGGAGCAGAAGAGACAACAACCGGCATCATTCGTCTTCGTGCGATGCAAAAAGATGGTGCACTCAAGATTCCGATGATTGCCGTGAATGATAATAAAACGAAACACTTGATGGATAATTACTACGGAACAGGACAATCAACATTCGATGGCATCCTTCGTTCTACAAATCTCCTCTTTGCAGGAAAGACCGTCGTCATTGTTGGCTACGGAAGCTGCGGAAAGGGTGTTGCTCTCCGTGCAAAAGGACTTGGATCCAACGTCATCGTCACAGAAGTCGATCCCTTTGCGGCACTGCAAGCAGTCATGGACGGGCATCGCGTGATGAAGATGGACGACGCGTGTTCCGTTGGCGACGTGTTCATCACGGTCTCCGGAGATCTCCATGTTCTTCGCATGGAGCATATGGAGAAAATGAAAGACGGTGCCGTGCTTGCAAACTCAGGGCACTTTAATCACGAGATCGACATCGACGCTCTGGAAAAAGCTGCCAAGCGCAAACGCCGCGTTCGTCATTACTTAGATGAATATCTTCTGAAGTCCGGTCGGGTTATCTACATTGCTGGCGAAGGACGCCTTGTGAATCTTGCATCAGCTGAAGGTCACCCCAGTGAAGTGATGAGTCTCTCGTTCTGTGGACAGGCACTGGCATGCAAATACCTCATAGATCATCACGGAAAACTGGCAGCCGGTGTGCACACACTTCCACCCGAGATCGATACATATATTTCCAATCTTCAACTAAAGGCGATGGGAATAGAGATCGATACTCTCACGCAGGAACAGAAGAGGTATCTGGCGAGCTGGGAAGAGGGGACGTAAGATGAGCGGTGAGCGGTTTGCGTGTAGCATTGAGGATTTGTGCAACAACCCGCTCTGCGCTTTCTATGGCTCCTGCAACTGTTCCTGTCACGGTGGCTTCCCCTGCAAAATAGATCGTATCTTGAATGGGTTTCTGCAGTATTTCCCTGCTGCCTTTCCCCCTATTTCTTTCAAAAGAGTACCCCGTATGGCAATACGGATCTCGTGCCCATGGAATAATGGAGATCGCCTCGACTTCATGCGCAACGTGTTCACCGAACATCCACGATAAATCCTGTAGTGCAACTCTGCGCGCTTTGCGCTTGCTACTTTTTCCAAAATCTTTAATGCCGCGTGGTCCTACAAGTGCGCTCATTCCAGAGGCACCATTTTTCCCCGTAACCGGCCACCATACCTGTGTTGTAAGGGAAGTGCGTAGAAGAGACATATCGGGCGGACATAGTTGCTTCCGTAGTTCCACAATAATTTTCCATACTCGCCCTGCGCCTAATTCTGAAAATGCTTTTCTATATTCCGGAGGCAAAGCAGGCGAGAACATGCGCCCCCCTGTCGGCCGGTGCATTTCTCCGATTGGGATGGTGCTAATGACTCTCTTCGCACGTATGGAATTTTCGTTTTTATCGAAAACCGTTGCTCCTCCCTGTTTCCATGCAATGCGTTCAATGGGTGTTTCTGTATGAATTGATACTCCCTCTCCCATTTTATCGACCAATGCACCGTATCCTTCTGTAAGACGATAATTTCTTCTTCCGAAACTGCTTGGCTCCATCATTCCACGAAGACTTAAATGACCCAAACGTGCACCGTGTTCACTCTGAATTGCGCGCCGCAGTATCTCGCAGCGCTCTGCAGGATAATCAACTTCGAAACAAATTGCCTCAAGTACTTTATTCACAGCAGTTGCAGTAATTTGTTGGGTTGTTTGTATCCTCTGAAAAATCCGAGCAATCATTTCATCGCATGATGGATAATCCCCGTTGTCTACTTTCACTTCATTATCCTCAAAAATATAAGGATGTGTGTCTATACCGTCTTCTTCCGTCTGGAGACCAAATTGCCGGATATATTTCCACGTTGCTGCATCATCGCCATGAATGAATTCAGCGCCCCATTCAAAGCCATCATTTGATGTGAAAATACGACCTCCCAGACGGTCTGTGGCCTCAAGCACTACTACTTCTTCTCCGACATCTTGAAGAAGGCGAGCCGTTGTAATCCCTGCAATTCCTGCACCAATGATAATGTTCTCTACAGATGAGGGAAGATATTCTTGTTCCATTTGCGTTATCGTACACTTGCTTAGCATTCTTTTTCTCATGATTCTGAGTAAAATTGACATAGTTAAAATAACATTCTATATTACTATTGCCTTCGCCAATTATTAGGGCTGTAATTTGTGAAATTCGATCTTTGAAAATTATTTCATCTCATGCATCTGCTTTTCAGGGAGAGTCATGGAAATGCCACGCTCGTGGCTAGCTCTTCATGAAATTGCAGATGGAGGAATCGTGCGATGTGCACTCCGACGCAAACGGAACGACGCAGGAAAGCTCGACATAACCGAAGAAGGAGCGAGTTCGAGATACGCGAACGCGCCCAAAGAGCTGCCGAAGATGGCAGTCGAGGGGCTAGTCTCCTGCTTGCGTTCATGTCCAAGAATCGTCGGTAGGTTCCCCTTTGGTCCGCTTCTGCGGGCCATCAACATGCAGCTGCCCCGTCCCCACAATAAGGCGGGGCAGCTGTCTCTCAAAAGTAGATGCATGAATTGAAGATATACGTAAAAAGGATTCTGGCGGAGAGAGAGGGATTCGAACCCTCGAGACCCTTGCGGGCCTACACGATTTCGAGTCGTGCGCCTTCAACCACTCGGCCATCTCTCCACGTTGCGAGAGTATAACGATTGCCTAGCATCTAGCCACTAGCATCTACCCTCTCTTCAATTCCGCCTCAATAAACTGATCCAAATCACCATCAAGAACTCCCTGCGTGTCACTTGTTTCAACATCCGTACGCAGATCTTTCACCATTTGATACGGATGCAATACGTAACTTCGAATTTGACTTCCGAAATCGGCGCTTTTTGTGGAGCCTTTGAGCGTGTTGAGCTCTTTCTTTTCCTGCTCCTCATTAAATTGATGGAGCTTTGCTTTTAAGTACGCCATCGCACGTTCACGGTTCTGCAATTGGCTCCGCTCGTTTTGACACACGACCACAATGCCCGTTGGAATATGTGTCATACGCACAGCGCTGTCTGTTTTGTTCACATGCTGGCCTCCTGCACCTCCTGATCGGAATGTATCAACGCGAATTTCGTCGGGTTTGATGACCACATCGTGAAAGTGTTCGGCCATATCGGGAAGTACTTCCACGAGTGCAAAGGAAGTCTGCCGTAGATTTTTTGCATTAAAAGGGGACAGTCGCACAAGGCGATGTGTTCCCTTTTCATTTTTCAAAAGTCCATACGCACAGTCGCCTCGCACATGAATCGTCACAGATTTTATTCCTGCTTCCTGGCCATCCGTCTTTTCCAGAATTTCTGTTTTCCATTCTTTTCTCTCGCAGTAACGAAGATACATGCGCATGAGCATGGCTGCCCAATCTTGCGCTTCGGTTCCGCCTGCGCCGCTTGTAATACTTATGTACGCATCGCCAAGGTCATACTTGCCGCTTAAGTAAATCATCCGTTCCAGTGCGAACCACGTTGTATGGAGCTTTGTAAAATCTCGTTCAAGATCATCCATATCATCCGCCGTTGCACTCGCGGCAATTTCTGAAAGTGCTTTCACATCACTCTGTAGCTTGAGTATCGGTTCCCACAGGTTCTTCAGTTGTCGTAATTTTCCAAAGACGGCCTTTGCTAATTTCTGGTCTTCCCAAATTTCTCCTTCCGTTTTTTTCTCAAGATCTTTGATGTCCCCCGGTACATTCCTCGCCTCAAAGAGAGTCCTTGCCCACGTTCACAGCGCTCAGGAGATCGGTGACTTTCTGGATGAGCTCATCCATGGGAAAGGGGGAAAGCAGCTAACTGGCTTCAGTATAGCAAAAATCACGCTTTTCTGCTATACTATCTGGATGAAAACACACCGCATTCTTGGTGCTTCTCTGGATGCCCTTCGGGATCTCTCGCTCCCGGTGTTTTTCTTTGGCTTCACGCTCATGGTGGGCATGGTAGCGGTATTTGTCCTTCTTTCCCTGGACCGTTTCCCTGTCCACATGGGAGGCCGTGTTGTGAGAGTGGGGGATCTCACAGAAGAAGAGCAGTCGCTCACGACCAAACAAGCAAGCCTTCTCACAGAGCGCGACAAACTTCTTACCGTATCTCCAACTCCCATCCTTCATACTGTCATTACGAACCGGGAGAAATCCACCGTTGCGCCACTCGCTTCCGGAATGACTGCTATCAACACGGTGCAAATGTCCTTTGAGAACGGCACCATCGACATTGCATCTCTCTCTTCTCTCAATTCTACCATCACGATGTCCGGCACAGTGCACGATGCTGATGGTCAGTCCATACAGCTCCTTGCACGCATGATCGATGCACTGCGTGCACAGCAGATCTTCACCCATGTCACAGAACCCGAATATCAATCTTTTCCCGGAGAAAACGGTTCTTCGTCTTCTCCGTTCACTATCACGCTTACGCTCGCTCACTCATGAAGAAGTGGTCTCTTCCAACACTCGGCACGGGAAAAGCATCGGTCTTCTTTGGAATGGGGTGCCTCCTCGTTCTGCTTGCTGTGTCTCTCTTCACGATTCGCTTGGCAGATGCCGCATCGCTCCGTGCACGGTCGCTCCAATTGGGAGATCGGCTCACAGAACTGAAGACCAGTATCGCACTGCTTACAGCAACCATAGAAGCAGAGCGGTTTTACGGAAGCACGTCACGAGAAGCATTTGAAGAGCAGGCATCGGTGTATGTTCTGCCGGAACGTCTGGATACCGCACGTGTCATCAAGCTTTTCTCTTCTTTGACGAGGATGGTCTCCGTGTCGGAGGCACAGTGCACGGTATCTCGTCTCACATTCGATGATCGGGAACACGGTAATGGTACAGCGTTTGTCCCGGCGCATCTCACCCTCTCCTGCAATGCTGCACAAACTGCTCGCATTCTTTCCATTCTGGGATACACAGGAAACATGATTGTTGCGGATGCTCTTGGCAGTCATGCCTCTGAATTCCTGCTCATGGTGCAGGAGAAAGCACCCGTTTCCCTGTCCGATGCGTACACTCTCCTGCACACGGATATTGCAACGTATGCTGCAAGTCCTGAAGATAGTGAAGGTCGCCTCCTTGGAGGTTTTTCTGTACAGGATGCGCTTGATCTCAAAACATTCCTTCTCACCTCTGGTCTTGCCGATGCACGTACGGTCCTTGCAGGACCTGCGGAGGAACTAAAAGCAGCGCGACTCTGGCCTCTTCCGCTTCTTTCCATCGACTCCATGACCTTCAACGGAATGCAGGCTGATATTTCTCTGAAATTCCTGATACAGCCGGAAGACGAGTAAAAAGGGCTCTCTTGACGAGAAGAAGCGCTTCCCGGAGAATGAAAGTCCTTTCTCCTTCTTCTTTTTCACTTGCGACAACGACATCAGCACAGCCGAGGAAACGCGTTCGATCAAAGGCGCCCACGCTTCAATGAACAAATTCGCGTACCGGAGGTGCTCCTTATTTCCGATGATGGCGAGCCGGAACGTCTTTCCACAGCGGAAGCGCTGAAGCGTGCACGGGAGATGGAATACGACCTTATCGAAGTCTCACCAAAAGCAAATCCGCCTGTGGTGAAAATTGGTGATTACGGAAGTTATTTGTATCAACTTCAAAAAAAAGAGAAGAGACAGAAGGCGCACAGTAAACAGTCCGAAGTGAAAACGATTCGCTTCGGATTCCGTACCGATACAGGAGATTTAGATAGGCAAGCGGCACGCACACGAGAATTTTTGAGTGAAAATCATCTGGTGAAAGTGGGAGTGATGCTCCGCGGCCGTGAACTGACCAACAAAGAATATGCCATCGAAAAAATGAAGAAGTTTGTGGAAGGACTTTCGGATAGTGCTGAAATTGAAGCGCCCCTCAAGAGGCAGGGAAACCAGTTTATTGTTATTTTGAGACCAAAGAAGTAATACTGGACTGAATTTTAAAAAGGTTTAAAATAGTAAAGTATGGAACGACAACGAGAATCTCTTGAGGCACTTCGATTTCCTGAGAAGGTTGCTATTGCGACGACCACTTCGTATAAAAATTGGCCTGATGATGAGTCGGACAGAATTCGTGGCAATCTTGCTCTGCAGTCTATCGATAACGCTCTTGCAAGAGGATTTCATGTTTGCATTGTAGATGGTGGAAGTTCAGAAGCGTTCCACAGAGAATTACAACAGCGGAAGATAGTTTTTGAAAATGAAAGAGAACGCGGGATGAGTGCGAGCCGACGGCAAGTATTTACGCTTGCAGAAAATCAACCAGGCGCGGAAGTGATCTGTTGGATGGAACCGGAGAAATTGTCTCTTCTCACAGATGATCTTTTTGCTCAGGCAGCGGAGCCAATTTTACGAGGAGATGCAGATGTAATTGTTCCGGCACGAACAGAAGAATCCTGGCAGACGTATCCCACGTATCAACAAGACTCAGAAAAGCGTGCGAATACACATCTGAATGGTCTTCTTCGCACACGCGGTCTCCTTACCTCTGAAGAAGATGATTTGGATCTTTTCTTTGGTCCTCGTATATATGCAAATCGACCAGAAGTTCGGGAACTTTTCCATCGTCAATTTGCGAAGAAGGAAAAAATTACGAAAAGTACACTGCATAAAATAGTTGATCCGGAACGATACTCCGATGCGACTTTTTTCCCTATTGCGAATGCCCTTCAAAAGGGTCTGCGTGTGGAGTCTGTTTCTATCGAGTATCGTCATCCTCCAAAGCAGACAGCGTTTGAAGAAGGCAATTCCGATTTAGACAGGAAAAGAGATGCACAACGACGTACTATTGTTACGGAAATGATTCATCTCTTGCGATTACAAAAAGAAGATCCTCGATCCCACCTCTCATAACTATGCAAGAATCGCTCCCATGTTTCTCCGTTGATGAAGCACGAAGTTTTCTCTGTAATGCCAACATTGGAAGATATGGCTTACGAAGAGGGAGTAGTGTTGATACTGCAGGTACATCATCTATGCCTGGAGCAAATCTTGCTGGGTTGTTTCTTGTTTCAGCAAATCGCAGGATTCCACGAGATATCGCGTCTATCTCACTCGAAAGTGATACGTGGCCAGATCTTTGTCAGGAGCAGCTTTCAATATTCCGGGAAATCTATAAAGAATATGAAGAACGCCTTCGTGCACTGGATACAAGACTCGGAGAAAACTCTGGGCTCATGATTCACCTATTGCGTGCATTGAGGGCGGTAGAAATTGCCTATGCAGTCATCGCTATTAGCTCTACAAACCCAGAAGATGCCGATTATGATGCAGAGGACCTTGAATCTGCGACTTTCTATTTCAATGAAGTTCTCTTGGATATTGAGACGATAGAACACGGGTTCGTGCAGGAAGAAGCTGCAAAATAACCTTTGCATTGGCCGAAATTCTGGCTATACTTTCGCGTCCAAGCACATTTTGTATGCCAAAGCTTAAATCCCACAGCGGCGCCAAGAAGCGAGTCCGAAAGACGGGCTCTGGCAAACTTGCGATGAAGCGTCACAGCCGGAATCACCTCTTGCAACAGAAGACCCGCCGCCAGAAAAAACTCCAGCGCACTATCATCGTCAACGATCGTGAACTTCGTTCACTTTCTTCTCTCCTTCCGAACCTCTAATTATGCGTGTGAAACGTGGTGTCCAGCGGCATAAGCGTGTCAAAAAGATCCGCAGTCTTACCAAAGGCTACAGGGGTATGCGCCGTTCCACGGTGAAGAAAGGGAAAGAGGCCATTGTGAAAGCAGGGCAGAATGCGTACCGGGACCGTAAATTGAAGAAGCGTACATTCCGCGCACTCTGGATTCTCCGAATCAGTGCAGCACTTCGTGCACAAGGAAAGAACTACTCGCGCTTTGCAAAAGCCCTTACCGATAAAAAAATCGCTCTGGACCGGAAGACACTCTCCGAACTTGCTATCCACGAACCAAAAGTATTCGATGAAATTGTAAAAGCAGCAGGCTTGTAAGAATCTAGAATTGAGAATCTAGAATCTTGCAGGGTCTTCTACATATTCTCAATTCTCAATTCAAAATTCTCAATTCTTTTTCTATGACCATTCGTAATATTGCCATCATCGCGCACGTCGACCACGGCAAAACCACGCTGGTGGATGCGCTTTTGAAGCAAGGCGGCGCATTTGCTGCACACGAGGAGGTAGGAGAGCTCATTATGGATAGTAATGATCAAGAACGTGAACGTGGTATCACCATCTACGCAAAGAACACGTCCATCCACTACAAAGACTGCAAGATCAATATCGTCGATACTCCCGGTCACGCAGATTTCGGCTCCGAAGTAGAGCGCATCCTCCGCACGGTCGACTGTGTTCTTTTGCTCGTTGATGCGCAGGAAGGTCCTATGCCTCAGACCAAGTTCGTGCTGAAGAAATCTTTGCAACTGGGCATCAAGCCGATCGTTATTATCAATAAGATTGATAAGCCTGCGGCCCGCCCGAAGCAAGTGGTGGATATGGTGTTCGATCTCTTTGTTGCACTTGGTGCCAATAATGAACAACTCGATTTTCCATATCTGTTTACCATCGCGCGGGACGGAGTTGCGAAGAAAACATTGGAAGATCCATCAACCGATTTAACACCGCTCTTCGAAATGATCATGTCCCATGTGCCGGAAGCGCAACAGAACACGATTGACGTATTTAAAATGCAGCCAAGTTCTCTTGGGTACGATAACTTCGTGGGACGCCTTGGGATTGGTCGTGTGTACTCAGGAACACTGAAGACCGGCTCGCAGGTGACTGTGAAAAAACCAGATGGATCTGCCCGAAGCGGCAAGATCACGAAGATTTATGTGAATGAAGGACTGAAGAGAGTGGAAGTGCAGGAGGCCATTGCAGGGGAGATCGTCACTCTTGCAGGCATTCCCGATATTTACGTGGGGGAAACTATTACGACGGATGCAGCAGCAGAACCTCTTCCCGCCATCGCCATCGATCCTCCTACGATTTCCATGTTATTCCTGGTGAACAATTCTCCCTTTGCAGGAAAAGAAGGAAAACTTGTCACCACCCGCCATATCAAGGCGCGTTTGGAGAAAGAAAAAGAGACAAACGTGGGATTACAAGTGGAAGACATTCCTAATAGCGATGCTTATAAAGTCTCCGGTCGCGGCGAACTGCATCTCTCTGTGTTGATCGAGGCCATGCGCCGTGAAGGATTTGAATTACAGGTGTCTCGTCCAGAAGTGATCATGCGGGAAACGAATGGCGTGAAGGAGGAACCGATGGAACAGGTGATTATTGATGTGCCAGAAGGTGATACCGGAATTGTCATTGAAATGCTTTCTAGGAGAAAAGGGGAAATGGTGGATATGCGCACCGAGAATGGGCACACCCGGTTGGAATTCAAAGTCCCGACGCGTGGTCTCCTTGGATTTCGTGGAGATTTCATCATTGAAACAAAGGGAGAAGGAATTCTCACACACTCGTTTATTGCATATGAATCGTATAAGGGTGATCTACCAGGCCGTAGCCGCGGTGCGATGATCTCGATGGAAAACGGTGAAGCAATGGCCTATTCACTCTGGAAATTGCAGGAGCGAGGGCAACTCTTCATCCTGCCACAGATCCAGGTGTATGAAGGCATGATTGTGGGGGAGAGTGCGAAGAGTGATGATCTTGTCGTCAACGTGACGAAGAACAAGAAGCTCACGAACGTGCGTGCGTCTGGAACGGATGAAGCAATGACCCTCACACCCATTACGCCTATGACGTTGGAGCAGGCACTGGAATATATCGATGATGATGAACTGGTAGAAGTGACACCAAGAGCCATTCGTCTGCGAAAGAAGCTCTTGAAGGAGGTAGATAGAAAGAGAGCGGGAAGATAAATAATGTGACAACGAACCGCGCAAATGTATTTGCGCTCTGTTTTGACGCAAAAACAGAGCCCCCCAAGGCGGGGTGGTTCATATTCAATCTCCTATCTCTTCATTCTCACAAATCCTGACGTCTCAAGAACAGTCAGCTTTTTCTCTATTTTGCTCAATTTATCCAGCATGAGGTTAATCCCGAGCGAATCCGATGCCATGTGGCTACACTGGATCATGTTGATGTTGTGCTTCTTGGCTTCCTCCACCATTTTTTCTGGTACATGCATGGAGAGGATCGTTCCAACACCTGCGCGCGATTGTAGTTCTGCAAATTCTTCGGGACCGTTTGTGCCGCCTGTAAATTCCGTTGCATAGATCTTTCCAGGACGGTTGTTGCCGCTTCCTACCGCGATAATTGGAGGGTTTCCTTTCAATGCGTATTTCTTATATTCAGGAATTTCCAAGATGGCATTCACGATGTCTTGTAGCGAGTCGTATTCCTTCTTACAAATGTGCTTCTCCATAAATTCCCACACCAGGTTATCGGTGGGTGTGTGGCAACAGAATGCAGGAATATTGAGTAATTCTGCAGCGCGCTCGGTACGGAAGAGGTTATCGGCATGGATGGATCGCCAGATCTTGTCCATGCGCGGCCGCAGCATGGCTTCGCTGTGGTTCACGGGAACTCCCGTTTGCGCCAAAATGTCAATTTGGAGCGGCATCACTTTCTCAAGATCCGCAAGCGCGCGGCCTTCCGGATGGTGAATGAAGAGTGCATCGATCTTCTTTCCTTTTTCGCGAAGACGATCTGCAAGAAGCACTTCTGATGTTTCAATATCGATGCCAACCATCAAGTGCGTGATGTCTTCGTCACCGCTTCCATTGATGATGCGACTATCGGAGTAAGGATTCCATGTTCGTTCCTCGTCAAAGAGCTCTTTTTCTTTTCCTTCCAGTTTTTTCTGTCGGTCTTTTTGCTTCTTCAGCATTTTCTCAACGGCAGTCTTGCCCCGTGGGTCTGCAGCAATACCGAAATCGATAGCGTGGCGGAAGAGGGAAGAGAGCTTCATGGCAGAAGGGTAGCGGGGAGAAGAGGAGGATGCAACGAAAGGTTATTGGTTGACTAGTTGACTGGAAGATTTCGTACATTATCTAAAAACTAATCAACTATTCAACTAATCAACTTTCCCTGAATCCATCGTATAAGAAGTCTTGTCATGAGGATCGGATGAAAAAGTATCGAATGCCCAAGAGCCTTTGAAAGAACTTGCAATCTCTCGGTCGATGATCCATTTTTTACTGAAGCGCTGTGTAGATGTACTCGAAACGATCCACCTGATGTTTGTTCGATGAACACATCCGATCGTTCCAGCATTCTTACCCACATATCGAGATCGAGACATTGCTTGAGTGATTCATCAAATGCGCCTGTTTGATTGATCAATGTTTTTCGAAACATCACGAACGATGGCTCACCGAGAATATTCGGATAAAGCCCTTGTTGAAGCCATTTTTTAAGGAATGCTTTCCCTGTCTGCTTGCCCGATGGAAGCAGCGCTCTCTCTCGTTCTACGAAATGATAGGACCGAGGTAATGCTTTATCCGATTGATACGCATGAGTGGTGCTGACAAAACCTAATGATGGATCAGATTCGAGTCTTTCAAGAGATGTTTTCAAATAATCCTTATTCCACACATCATCCTGAAACAGAAATTGCACAAACGGTGTTGTTGCTTCTTGCAAACATGCATTCCAGTTTCCACCAATGCCTAGCCTTAAGGGATTTCTGCAGAAGGTGATACGAGGATCACTCAAAAATTCCTGAATCATCGATCGTACATCCATCGATGAGGCATCGTCATTGATCAAGAGCGTCCATCGAGCCTCTGTTTGTGCCAGAACAGACTGAATCGCTTCCCGAAGGAAGTGAGGATTTGGCTCATAGGTGGGCATGAGAATCGAGACAATCGGCTCCATATAAGGCTATACTAGCCGCTATGCGCATCGATGTCCTCACACTTTTTCCGGCCATGTTTAAGGGGCCTCTCACCGAGAGCATCCTGAAGCGTGCACAGAAGGAGAAGCTGCTACAGATCAAACTACACGATCTTCGGAAGTTCGGTCTTGGAAAATACCGACAAATCGATGATTCGCCGTACGGAGGTGGAGCGGGGATGGTGATGAGAGTGGAACCATTGGTAGAAGCTATTGAGAAGATTGGTGGTGCGACAGAAGTCAGAAGTCAGAAGTCAGAAACCAGAGCGGACCTTCGGCCCGCAGCTCAGCATAAAGTCCATCGAATCTATTTCACGCCGCGAGGAAAGAGGCTGACACAATCGAAGGTAGAGCAACTGGCGAAGAAAAAATCGATTTTACTTGTGTGTGGTCATTATGAAGGAATCGATCAGCGCGTGATTGATGGATGGATTGATGAAGAGATTTCTATTGGCGATTACGTGCTCACGGGAGGGGAACTCCCTGCAATGGTCCTTATCGATGCAGTTGCACGCCAGCTAGAAGGTGTGCTCGGACACGAGTATTCGGCCCATGAAGAGAGTTTTTCGAAGGCTTTGAATCGAAAACGCGAATACCCGCATTACACAAAGCCTTCAGAGTTTAGAGGCATGAAAGTTCCGGATGTGCTTCTTTCGGGGAATCATAAGAAGATTGAAGAGTGGAGGAGCGAGCATCTTCTTTAGGTATAGAAGAGCGGCATGCTTGCCGCGGTTCATATGCAAACGCGCGAGGCATCGCGCTCTCTGTTTTTTTGTTTATGATGTGATCATGGTTGAAGTATGGAAGAAACAATTGGCCGATCACGGAACCATCACGATCTTGGTAAAAATCCATTCAAATGCCCCGAAGAATAAGGTCAAAGGCACCATGGATGATGGAACGGTGAAGATCGACATTGCCGCGGTTCCGGAAGATGGAAAGGCAAACAGAGCATTGATTCAATTTCTCGCACAAGAACTGGATGTCGATCGAACATCTATTGCAATCAAAAATGGATCTGCATCATCCAGAAAAGTGCTGGAGATTCATCGATGAAACTTCTCATGCACTTCTTTTAGGCGCTGGTTCGTCAAATGCGTATAAATCTGCGTGGTTGTAATGCTCGCGTGACCCAACATTTCCTGGACAGAACGAATATCTGCACCGTTTCGAAGCAGCTCGGTTGCGAACGTATGACGAAGAACGTGCGGCGTTACTTTCTTGATGATATTCGCGCGAAGCGCTGCGTTTCGCACAATGAGTTCAATTGCTTGTGGTTGCAGTCTTCGCTTATCGGCATCACTGACAATATCCCCGCCTGACCTGTTTGAATTACTCACAAAGAGAGGCTTGAAATTATCGCTGCGCGAATCAAGATAGCGCTTGATGTGCTCCGTCGCTTCCGGAGACAGGAACACAATACGAAGTTTTCTGCCTTTTCCACGTACCTGGAATTCTCCTTTTTGCAGATTCACTTGATCCCGATTCAAATTGGACAGTTCACTTACACGCAGACCCGTGGAGTAGAGCATGTGCATGATCGCAAGATCGCGAAGGCCGTTTCGTTTTGTAGGATCAATCGCACCGAAGAGATCATGAAGCTCTTCCCGAGACAGCGCTTCCACTTGACGCTGTGGCACTTTGGGTAGTTCAATTTTTTCCGGTGCAAGCGTTGGAATATCGTTCTTTGCAAGGTATTTCAACAGCGCGCGGAGTGCGATAAGGTGATATTGCTGTGTTTTAATATCCAGTGATGATCCTGGTTCCGGATGAATATCGGTGAGGTGCAATCGATAGCCCTGAATCATGCGCTGATCCAGCTTGGAAACATCTTGTGTGGGTTTTGCGAACGATGAAAAGCGTTTGAGGTAGTGGCGATAATTTTCAAGCGTCTTCTTGCTTTGATATTTCCCCACCTCGCAGTGCGTCAAAAAGTCGTGAATGGCGTCTTTCAGTTGCATGGTTCTATTGTAAGCAATAGAGGTAATAATGAAATAAGGAAATAATGAGAGCTCCTTATTACT
Source organism: Patescibacteria group bacterium (assembly GCA_023263945.1). Lineage (GTDB taxonomy): Bacteria > Patescibacteriota > Gracilibacteria > Peribacterales > Peribacteraceae > JALQTW01. Next base: position 257,267 of record JALQTW010000001.1, read on the forward strand.
TTATTGCCTTCTTCCCTTGTTGCTATTCGCAATACGCCGATGTCTCTCCGCTTTGTACACAGCGTTGAGGGCAGGTTGTATACCGAATAAATCGGTTTTCAACGGACTCTGCTAACATGAACGACTGACTGCAGAAAGAAAGTTCTGCTTTTACGCATGTTCCCAGTTTGCAGACAGAACCTGCTTCGCAATTCTCATGTTCTGCACACTGTGGTGTTTCTGTATCTGAATTCACGATGTCTGCCTTGATGCCGCTTCCTCCAAGCACGTTATGTTGGAGGGTGTACATGGTTCCAATGCCAAAGAAGAAGGCGAGGAAGATAGCCACTGCGAACATGTTCTTTTGCGACATACAAGAGGAGGAAGTAACCTTATTGTGAGGGGCAGAATGATTCCATGCAATACGAATTTCTGTCTCCCTGAAGGCAAATTTTTGCTACCCTCTTTCTATGTCTCGTCTTGTTCTCCTTGGCGTTCCTATAGATGCCCTCACATTTCAGGAGGCGTTGGCGCGTTTTAGAATGTTCCTCACAGATGAAAAACAACACCACATTGCGACTCCGAACCCCGAAATGCTCATCGAGGCACAGAGGAATCCTCTTTTTCATCGTGTTCTTCAGGAGACATCCCTCAATCTGGCAGATGGGACAGGACTTCTCTGGGCAAGTCGATTGAAAGGGCATCCTCTTCCTGAACGTGTCACAGGAACGGACATGATGAAAGCTCTGTGTATGGAAAAAGATCTTCCTCCTGTTTTTCTCTTGGGAGCTGCTTTCGGCATTGCAGAAAAAGTAGGAGAAATCCTTCGAGGGCAAAATCCTTCACTGGTTATTGCAGGAACCTGGTCCGGTTTTCCTGATGAAGAGCAAGAAGGAGATATAGTCCATCGTATCAATGCATCGGGGGCGCACATTCTCTTTGTTGCGTTTGGTGCACCTAAGCAAGAACTGTGGATTCATCGCAATCTCACCAAGTTGCCATCCGTGCATCTGGCGATGGGCGTTGGTGGTGCGTTCGATTTCATCGCTGGGAAACAAAAACGGGCTCCCGTGTGGATGCAGTCATTAGGACTGGAATGGCTCTATCGTTTGATGAAAGAACCGCGACGAGTGAAAAGAATATGGAATGCTGTAGTCGTTTTTCCTATTCTCGTCATGAAAAGGACCAATATAAAAGAGTCGAAGAACCAAACAATATAAAAAAAGAAAATGAAAAAATGTTTTTGTTTTCAACTGTTTCTTGTCTGGCTCTTGGTTCTTTTGATTTTTTTCTTATTCTCGTAGTCTCTCCGGTTTTGTCACTAAGTGCCATGGGGGCCCATCCGGAGCAATACGAACCATATATGTTTCATCATCTGTTGTTTTCACAACATATCGATGTTCCAAATTGTCTCGCTTGGGAAGTTCCGTCACATCTAATGGATACAACTTGTATTTTTCTATGAGAATAGCAACAGTGAGTTCCGTTGGTTTCTCTACGGCAAGGGCTCCATGAATTTGCAGAGCCCCGCGACCCAGGAGGGAAGCGAGTGTTACCACCATTCCTGAGAGAACAATAGCAATACAGACTGTAAGCCGGTAGTTCTTATGGGTGAGTTTTTGAATGTCCATATGAATCTGATTAGTATAGCAGATTTGAACTTCATTTTCCAGAGGACGTAGTACGTTGATTAGTTGATTTGTTGACTAGATAGATGGCTAATTAACCCGTCAACGAATCAACCATTCAACCAGCCCACCAATCAACTTTTCTTCTGCTACACTTATCCCATGGGCACCCTCATCCTCATCCGCCACGGTCAATCGCAATGGAATCTGGAAAACCGCTTCACGGGTTGGACAGATGTGCCTTTAACCGAACAGGGAAAGAGTGATGCCAAGGAAACGGCGCATGTGCTGAAAGAATTTCATGTGGATCATGCATTCACCTCCAAATTGGTACGAGCACATGAAACACTGTCTATCATTCTTGATGAACTTCATCAGAAGGTATCAACCGATTTTAATGTTGCTTTGAATGAGAGACATTATGGAGATTTGCAAGGTCTCAATAAGGCGGAAACAGCTGAGAAGTATGGAAAAGAACAGGTGCAACTGTGGCGCAGAAGTTATTCTACACGTCCGCCAAATGGAGAAAGTATCCAAGATTGCTATACCAGGACTGTTCCATACTTTGAGGAACACATTCTTCCGCGTGTTGTGAAAGGAGAAACTGTTCTTGTTGTCGCACATGGAAATAGTCTTCGACCTATTATGCAGTACCTTGAAAAACTTCCCGATGATACTGTCGCGACACTGGAAATCGGTTTATGCACTCCCTACATCTATACGTTTGAAGGAGAGAAGATGAAGAAGAAAGAAATCCGTGAAGTTCCGGGAATTGTGACGAAGGGTGCATCGGTAACCGAAAAGACCGTTACAGAAGGGCGCGTCTGATTCTAGGAAAGATGGCTTTGCGATGCTATCCTTTCGTCATGAAGGAAATTAGCTACCAATCAAAAAGCTTTTTTGAGGACTTTGGGTCTGCAAAAGATCCTCATACCCACATGATTCTCATTGCGACGAAGCCAGATATCATCAAGCAGGTACCGTTGTATCTTGAATTAAAAAAAAGAGGCCATACGGTTGTTCTTGGTCATACCGGACAGCACTATGATGAAAACTTGAGTGGGGGGATGCTGAAAGAGTTTGGAGTCGAGCCCGATTTCAACCTGAACGTCAAAGGAGAAATGTACGAAGTTGTGAGTCAGATCATCGCACGTCTGGGATTCGTCATTGGTGAATTAAAGAAAAAAGGAAAGATCGTCATTCCGTATGTGCATGGCGATACGACGACTGCAATGGCTGCAAGTAATGCTGCTTTCTGTCAGGGATTTTCGTCGGTACACGTAGAGGCGGGAATTAGGACGTTGACTCCACGCTACGCGGGGAAATTCGAAATTCGAAATTCGAAATTCGAAAAATGGAATGCAAAAGAATGGCGAGAGTATTTAATGAATCCGAATAACTGGGAACGGGGAAGTTTGGAGCCGTATCCGGAACAGTTCAACACGCGCGCAAGCGAAGCCGCGACCGGCATCCATCTTGCACCCGTAGAACTGGATCAGATTTTTCTCCGCGATGAAGGGTTTCCGGAAGATCGTATCTTCGTCGTTGGAAATTCCGTTTCTGATGCAACGCACGACGCACTGAAGCGGGCAGAGAAATCGGACATCTTCAATAAGTATCCTGTTTTAAAAGATGGAAACTTTGTTCGTTTCTGTATTCATCGTCGTGAGAACTGTATTTCAGAGAAGCGCTTCCGTGCCATCTTTGGAGCCATGAAATCGCTCATTGAAGCCAAAAAGACTGTGCTTCTCATCTCCATGTTCCAAACAGAAGCAGCCATTGATCGTTTTGGACTTCGTAGCGAAATCGATGCACTCAAAAAACTCCCGAACTTCGTCTATTCACCTGTGTGGCCAGAGTATGGTGATGTCATTGCTGCGATGAACAAGGCATCTGTTTGCGCAACGGACTCTGGTTCCATGCAGGAAGAAATGAATGTGATGGGAATTCCGTGCGTGACACTTCGTTTCGGGTCCGATCGATCTGAATCTGCAATGGTCGGGGGAAATTTGATTGCTCCACCTGTTGATGCCGATCTCATCCAGTCGATGATTGAGTTTGCGTGGGATAATGAAGAGATGAAAAAAGCACCGAAGATCTATGGGGAAAATGTGAGTGCGAAATGTATTGATGCGGTGGAGGGTATCCTCAAAAAAGGAGATGTGTTTAGAACGGAAGAGGGGAGGTTGAGACTATGAATGAAGAATAAAGAATTAGGAATTATGAATAACGATCGATATCCTTTCTTCATCATTCTTTCTTCCTCATTCATACTGAATAGTATGTTCGCCCTTCAAAGATATCGAGAGCATGTAACACTCTTTCTCATCGCTCTGTTACCGTTTCATGCCTTTTTGGTGACGGTGGGGACAAAGTGGATGGAAGGACCGAATCATGCGCCTGCTGGAATGCTCGTTTTATGGAAGGAGACATTGCTCGGGACGATTTTGCTTATGGTTTTGGTAGAACTTGCGAAGCGATTAGCGATTAGCGGTCAGCGATTAGCATTTTTTACAATGGATTGGATTGATGGATGCATCATTGCTCTTCTTGTGCTTGCGGTAATCGTTTCGAGTTTCGAGTTACGAGTTACGAGCTTCGTGTATGGATTCAAATACGATTTTATTCCCCTCATCATGTTCCTCATCCTTCGTCGTGTTGAGTGGACACAGGAATTTCGTGATCTCGCTATAAAAATCATCACGATTGTAGGGGGAATTATTGCCGCATACGGCATCATCAGTTTTTTCTTGCCAGGATCTTTTTTCACGTGGCTTGGATACTCCGATCTCCACTCGCTCTACATTCCGAATGGTCCTCTTGCAGCGTTTCAACACTTGGAAAGTCTTGGAATCCGTCGGATTCAGAGTGTCATGAGTGGGCCAAATCAGCTGGGATTATGGCTCCTATTGCCGTTTTCTGTGGGTTGTGTGATGTGGGTGAAAAAACCCACGTTTGGATGGACACTCTTCATCCTCCTCACAGGTTTTGCCATTGATCTCACGTTCTCCCGCGCTGCATGGATTGCTGCGAGTGTCATCATGATTGTTCTTTTGATCCGGTATCGATATTACAAACTTCTCGGCGGATTCATTACGATCGGAATTCTTGCAGTGATCATGACGTTAATCTTTCTTCCGTCGATTCTTCTCCGTGCGACATCAAACCGGGAGCATTTTGCACGTCCTGTGGTTGCCCTGCAGACAATGATCGCTCATCCCTTCGGTCTTGGACTTGGCTCAGCAGGGCCTGCGACGAACCGAACCAGCGATGCGTGTGTGCATCTTTCTCAAGGGGACGATGCATCGTGGGCAAAGGATCATCCGAATCTCTGTGTGTACATCGATGACGAGCAGGTGCAACCAGCGGATCGTACCTGTATATGCCCTTTTTTACCGGAAAACTGGTATATACAGATGGGAGTGGAATTGGGGTGGTTGGGATTTACTCTCTATCTCCTCCTTATAGGACTTATCACACGCACCTCATATCTTGCCACATCCAAATTCAGAAGCATCTTCGGTCAGCTCACGTTTATGAGTTTCCTGGGCATCAGCATCGCGGCCCTCTTCCTTCACGCATGGGAGGATAGTGCCATTGCATACACCGTGTGGATTCTGCTCGCAGCGCTTCTGCCCTCGAAAAAAGAAGAGGATTTCAGGTAAACCCCGCAGCACTTTCTTATAATTTCCTTTCATGGCGAGTTTTTGTGCTGCGGGGTAAACTGCACCCATGGTTCATCCCAAGAGCATCGTCATTCTGGACTTTGGCGGACAGTATGCACACTTGATCGGTAATCGCGTACGTCGTCTTGGTGCGTATTCGGAGATTCTTCCTCCGGAAACGTCTGCGAATGATCTCAAAAATGCAGCAGGCATTATTCTCTCGGGCGGACCGCAAAGTGTGTATGACAAAGGAAGTCCCCAAGCGGATCCAAAAATTCTCGAGCTTGGTATTCCTGTCCTCGGCCTCTGTTACGGTCTTCATTGGATTACGCACACGCTTGGTGGAGAAGTGAAACCCGGTGCTACGAAAGAATATGGTCGCACGCTTATTCACATTGAACATGGTGGCGGGGCAATTTTGCAGGATTGTGGAAAAGAATGCACGGTGTGGATGAGTCACGGTGATGAAGCGGCAAAACTCCCCCCAGGATTCACCCGAATCGCAACATCGGATGCGTGTGCAAATGCTGCATTCTCCGATGAACAGAAAAAAATCTATGCACTCCAGTTCCACCCGGAAGTGACACACTCCGAACATGGAAGTGACATGCTCAAGCACTTTGTTGAGGTATGCAAACCGGCAGTTTGGTCTATTGATAACTTTGAACAGAAAATCACAGAAGAAATCAAAAAAGAAGTGGGAGATAAAAGTGTTTTCATGCTCGTGTCAGGTGGTGTCGATTCATCGGTCGCTTTCACGCTTCTCAATAAGGTTCTTGGAACGGAGCGTGTTCAGGGGCTCCTGGTTGATACAGGTCTCATGCGAAAAGATGAAGTAAGATTGATCAATGAAGCATTCAAGAAGGTAGGAATCCAGAATCTTCACATTGTTGATGCTTCACAGGAATTTTTTGCAAATCTGAACAATATGTATGATCCAGAGGAGAAGAGAAAAGTGATTGGTGATACGTTTCTTGCTGTTCAAAAAAGAATTTCCGAAGAGATGGGATTAGATTCCAAGAAGTACATGTTGGGACAGGGGACTATTTATCCGGATACCATTGAAACAGGAGGCACAAAGCATGCAGACAAGATCAAAACCCATCACAACCGCGTTGATGCCATTCAGAAAATGATCGACAAAGGTCTCGTCATTGAGCCTCTCAAAGAGCTTTACAAAGATGAAGTGCGAAAATTAGGGGAAGAGTTGGGGCTCCCGCATGAGCTCGTGTGGCGGCATCCGTTCCCGGGACCGGGACTTGGCGTTCGCATTCTCTGCGCGAAAAAAGAAGACAGAAATCAGAAGGCAGAAGGCAGTGAGATCGCTCTTCCGCATGCAATTCTTCCTGTTCAGTCTGTTGGTGTGCAGGGTGATGGACGAACATATCGTCATGCTGTTGCTTTGTTTTCATCAGATCCTTTCGTCGTGACAGACAAACACCTTGAGCTCGCAACGACAATTCCCAATAAGAGTCGTGAGTTGAATCGCGTTCTTCTGTGCTTGTCTCATACGAAGCCGTTCGATTTTTCTTTTACGTCTGGATATTTGACTCGTGAACGTGCAAATCTGCTCCGTCAGGCAGATGCGATTGTCCACGATGCCATGATGCAGGCAAAACTCTATGAACTCATCTGGCAGTTCCCTGTTGTCCTTCTTCCCATTGGTGAAGAATCAGGAAAACAATCCATCGTTCTGCGTCCCATTGCATCAACGGATGCCATGACGGCCAACGCATTTATCCTCCCTCCTGATGTCTTGAAAAAGATGACAGAGAAGATTTTGAAGCTGAAAGACATCGATGCCGTGTTTCTCGATCTCACAAACAAGCCACCAGGGACGATTGAGTGGGAATAATCATGGTTTAGGCATCTAGCTCTTAGCTCCTTTTCCGCTATACTACCTGCTCTCATGCACCATGAGCAGCCATTTACGAGCGACGTCCTCGCGAAACTTGTTGCTGAGGCGCAGGATGGAGATACCGAATCCTTCGGGAAGATTTATGATGGATTTTTTCTGCCTGTGTATCGCTACACTATCTTTCGCTTCCCACAGGAATTGGCAGAAGACCTCGTTGCGGATATTTTTGTGAAAGCATGGGAAAAATTACATACGTATAAAGCGCATAAAGGTGTTCCATTTTCTGCGTGGCTTTTCCGCATCGCTCGTCATACCGTGATCGACGCGTATCGCCGCACACGAGGCTTTGAGGAAATCCCTGATGACCTTGCAGATGTTGACACCTGGAATGACCCCAAGCATCGTGCTGATCATGCCATCATTTTGAAAACGGTCCGGAAGGCGATGAATGAACTCCCTCGCCGGTACCGGGATATTCTCCTCTTAAGTTACGTTTCAGACCTCTCGCACCAGGAAGTAGCACGGTCCATGCGCATGACGGAGGGGGGAGTGCGTATCCTCAAATTCCGGGCACTCAAAAAACTTGAAAAACTGCTTCCTAAAGGCATTTCTGACCATGCGTAACAAACCCCTTCCCCATCCGTTTTAGCAATCAGAGAACCCATGTCTTCACCTGAAAAACTCCTCTCCGGCCTGGCCCATAAAGAAAATCCCTCAAAAGAGGCCAAAAACCGCATGAAGATGCGGATGATGAACCGTATCGACTCGCCTGTTTTGAAGGGTCTTCAGGCGTCCATTCGTCCATCCCGTCAAACCGCAGCCTCCATCCGCGATCGCGTTCTTTCCCGAATTAAACTACCGGATTCTGTCCGTATTTTCCCTTCGCTCAAGAGTCATATCAAACTTTCTAAGGCGGAAATGATGGAATTGAAATCCATCCTTATGGATCGTCTTGTGCCTGTGCGTCAGCCTCTCTATCCATCCATATTGAAGTGGAGTGCGGCCTTTGCCGTGTTTCTGCTCCTCGTTCGTCTCATGCCGTTTGCATTTATGCCATCCGTGTCCCGTGCGGACAGCGCGGTGCAGCTTCTTCCGCAATCGGGTGATGTGTCCATGTTCGTGGGAGGAATTTGGGTGCCGGTGAGCGAGCCGTATGACATCACCTCTCCCATGCTCATTCGTACAGGAGAGGACGGCAGCGCAACCGTTGTTCTCCACGATGACGGCGTGTTCCGTTTGGGTCCAAACACCACTATTCGCTTGCAAGACCTCTCCGATCGTCCCACCCCTGCGCCTGATACACCAACGGTGACATTCGTCCGTGGAACGTTGTGGATGCTCGGTCTTTTGCCGCCAACACTGCGAAGCATTGTGGTGGAACTTCCAAGTGGCGATGAAGTTTCCTTGAATGAGGGAAGTGTTTCTATTTCTGACGATGGAAACTTGGCTGTTGCCGTCTTCGATAAACGTGCTGTTGTTCTTCATAACAAGGAAGAAGCATTCCTGCTGGACGGTGAAATGGTTCGTCCCGAACGGTCTCTCATCGTCTTCCCCATTCCGCGTGCAGATCTGGATTCTTCGTGGACGAAAGATAACTCCACCTTCGACTCTGTTCACCGTGCCGGTGTGTTGCAGCATGAGCAGGAGCGCCGTGAAGAACTTGCGGGTATTCTTCCAAATTCCTTCTTCTATCCTATTAAACGTGTTGCTGAAGAAGTGGATGTCCTCTTCACCGTAGGCAATGACGCACGTGCACAGAAACGAGTTGATCAGGCCGATACACGCTTGAATGAAGCACTCGCTTTGTTAGATCAGGGAGACCCCGCCCAGGCCTCCGGCTCTCTTCTGGAGTATCGTGAATCGCTCCTTGCACTTACCGCAGGAACGGGAGATAACCTTGTGAAATTTCTTGTAAAGAAGCAACTGGATGAAGCGGCAGCATCGGTGGGAACCGTGGCACCGGAGGATGATCGCTATGCTATTAAGACCTCCATTCTGGAAGTGAGCGCTGCTGTACCAGATGCAGATTTGAAACCAGAGGACATCGAAGGATATGTATTGGTCGATAAACTTGGTGCCTTAGATCGCGCTCTTGGTCCTACAGGAAGCCGCGAGCAGGCGATTGATATTTACGATGATATTAAGCCCTACATCGGTGAATTGCTCTCTGACGATAAAGATGTGCATCCACTGCTCAAAAAAGAAGCAACGGCTCTTCTTGTGAATACGTCTGAGCGACTTGAAAAGCTGACCACAGGAAGTGGGGCAACAAACGAAGAATTCCAGACCATCGCAAAAGAGCTTAAGCCATACCTTCCTGCCGAGCCCGCTCAGGTACTTCTCTCTGAAGAAGAGCTTGATGCGCGCGTGAAAGCCATGGTGAGCCGTATCTTTGTCTTCAGAACACCCATCAGTCGGTATAACCAGTTGATGCTGGAACTTCGGACACTGGAGAAAGATCCCAATCGCGGTACGCTCTTGCGCCGCCTCTATCATGCGTTGCCACCAAATGGACTCGCCATCGATGTCCAGGCAGAGATTAAAGAATTGGGAGATGAGCTGAAGAAATAGGGAGGCGAGGTTTTGGGTTTTAGGTGCTAGGGAATAGATGATGCATTGGTTTTCTTATAACCTAAAACCTTAACACCTAACATCTACCAAACACACCTAGAACCTCGCCGCGTTTTCTATTACACTCTGCGAGCCATGTACACCATTACTGACCTCAAACCTGGCCGCGCGATCTCTTTGGATGGCGAACCGTATCTCATTCTCACGTCTCAATTTGGCCGTAAAAGCCAGTCGAAGGCGAACATGCAGACGAAGCTGAAGAACCTGAAAACAGGAGCCATTGTTGCGCGAAACTTTCAGGGAAGTGAAAAGATTGAACCTGCCGATGTCGGCTATCGCCACGTGCAGTATTTGTATGGAGGAAATGGAACACGTACATTCATGGATTTAGAAACCTACGATCAATTCGAGTTCACCGATGAATCACTTGGGGAGATTGTGGATTTTTTGGTGGATGGATTGGAATGCGATGCGCTTCTCTATGAAGAACATCCTATTGGTATCAAACTTCCGGTCACGGTTGTCATGGAGGTCACCGAAACGATGCCTGGTGTGAAGGGGGACACGGCAACGGGAGGAACGAAACCTGCAACACTGCAAAGTGGTGCAAGCATCAACGTGCCACTCTTCATCAATGCGGGAGACAAAATTAAAGTGAACACGGAGACGTGGAGTTATGTAGAAAGGGCACAAGATTAAAAGCTTGCCCGTCCGAAGCTCCGCCGAAGGCGGACGTAGGCGTGTTGATTCGTTGACTGGTTGATTGGATTTCTAGTTAATGAATCAACCTTTCAACTTCCACATAAGAATTTCATTTACCGTGACTGGATCGGCTGATCCTTTCGACTGTTTCATCACCCAGCCGACAACGGCTCCCAAAGCCGCCTGCTTGCCGTTTTTCCACGATTCAATCGCATCGGGATTGGCTTTGATGGCATCTTCGACAAGTTTTTCGATAGCACCTGTGTCTTGAATTTGTGTGAGGCCTTTTTCTTTGATGATGTCAGATGAAGACTTGCCTGATGACACCATCTCTTCAAGAACTTCTTTCGCAGCATTCGCCGTGATCAACTTTTTATCAATCGCATCAAGGAGTTGCAGAAGATGGTCAATCGACGGAGCTTCACTGATCGATTTGTTTTGCGCTTTGAGGAAACCCATCAACTGTGTAAGAACGAGTGATGACGTGCGTTTGGCATCGTTCGTCTTCTTCTGCACAGCATCGAAGAGATGTTGTAGGGCGGGTTGATCGATGAGAAGCTGTGCTTCTGCCTCGGTTAGTTTAAGCGAAAGATAGCGCTGACGAATTTCTTCGGGCAATTCGATTGCAGATCCTCCAAGAGAATCGATAGAGGATTTTTCGAAGACGAGTGGGGGAATATCGGGTTCGGGGAAGTAGCGATAGTCGGCTGCTGATTCCTTATCACGAAGCATCACGGTTTTCTCTTCATCATCAATCCAGCCAACCGTTACTTCACCCTTTGGTGCCTGATCCTTTTCCCAGAGCTCTGTAAGTCGTTTCAGCTCATAACCAAGCGCTTTTTCCAGTGCTTTAAACGAGTTCAAATTCTTGATTTCTGTGCGGGGATAGAGTTTCTTCTCACCTTTTGGTCGTAGAGAGATCGACGCATCAAAACGCATCATTCCTTTGTACATATCGGCTTCACTGGAATTTACGGCGATCAAAATTCGTCTGAGTTCCTGTGCAAATGAAACGGCATCTTCGGCAGACCGTAAATCTGGCTCCGTCACAATTTCCATGAGTGGTGTTCCTGCACGGTTGTAGTCGCAGAGAGATTTTGTTCCTGCGTGTGTGAGTTTTCCTGCATCATTTTCAATGTGCAGTCGTGTGATTCCACATTCTTTCACGCCATCCGAACTCGAGAAGCTCACTGTTCCTTTCAATGCCAGGGGGAAGTCGTACTGGGAAATCTGATACCCCGTTGGGAGATCTGGATAAAAATAATTCTTGCGACTCATATGACTGCTGTTTTGCACGGCGCATTTCAGAGCGAGGGATGCTTTGATTGCTTTTTCGACGGCACTTTTATTGGGAGCGGGGAGTGTGCCTGGATGTCCCATGCAAATAGGGCACACGAGTGTGTTGGGCTCTTTGCCAAAGGCATCGTTACTGCAACCGCAGAAGAGCTTTGTCTTTGTATTCATCTGGGCATGCACTTCAAGTCCAATGATTGCTTCTAGTTCTTTTTTCATGACAGAAGGCTACAGGTTTTTTGTGCTCCCCGGAAGATCGCTCTGTCCTTGACTTCCGCACTTTCAGGACTACTGTACAGCTAATGTCGCTCGACGTTCGCGTTGGGGCAGAAGAAATCACAGAACGACCGGAAGGCCGCTCCGAAGATGAGGATGACTCTTTTGAAAAGCCATTAAGGGAAACATCGGAAGAAAATCTGTTTTGTGCATATCTTGAGCAGGGAGATAGAGATGCATTTACCGTGCTTATTGGCCGCATTCAATACTCTATGACTTCGTATCTGCGTAAACTCTTAGGAAATGAAGCTGATGCGGATGATGTATGGCAAAACGTCTGTATGCGACTTTCTTTCCGGAATGCGCAGTTTGATAGAACGCGATCATTTCGGTCTTGGCTCTATGCCGTGGTGAATAATGCTGCACGAGATTCAAGAAGAAGGCAAAGAAAACATACGAGAATCTCTTTGGACGGGGAAAATTTTTCTTCAGATGCATCGCACAGAGGCTCTTCGTTATTAAATCTTGTAGAAGATCATTCTCCCGATGTATCCGAGTCTTTTGAAAGAAGCGAAGATATTCTTTTTCTTCAAGAGAGGATGGCACGTTTGCCAGAGAGAGAGCGACAGGCAATCCATTTGATCTACACAGAAGGGCTGAAATATACAGAAGCTGCCCTTATGTTAGGTATTCCTCAGGGCACGGTGAAATCTCGAGTGTATGCCGCTCTTGAAGCTCTTCATAGCGATTTTACAAGGCGTAATCGACAATCAGAACACCATCCAAATGGTCCACTTCATGTTGGACAACACGCGCGTCCCAGTCAGATAACGTCAACTCCTGCTTCCGCCCCTTGGCATCCTGGTACTGCAAATCAATTTCCTTTGAACGTGGTACCTGAATCCAGACATCGGGCAGGCTAAGGCAGCCTTCTTCTCCTGTTTCCATCTTATCGCTGCGACGAGTAATGAAAGGATTAATAAGGGGAACAGCGCGTTTATTGATCATCGCAATGCACAGACGTTCCGATCTCCCCACCTGCGGTGCTGCAATGCCTGCACCTACGGCGTGTTCGCGCGTTGCATCCATATCGTCAATCAGCTTGAGAATGTCCTTTGTGATACGTGGAACCTTCTTCGTTTTCTGACGGAGAACAGGATTCTTCTCGCCTATGATAATCGGCAAAACTGCTATCACCGGTCATTGTGACGGGGTTTAGAAGGAAGGGCAATTCGGCTTCTCGAAAAGAAATGGAGGGCCACTTTGAAAAAAATGATATTTATGATATAATAAAAGCGAATACAAACATTCATAACCTCCCTCCTATGAAGCGCGTGCATCTTCTTCTGACGTTATTTGCGCTCACTGCCATCTTTGGTGGTGTTGTTGCCCGTCAGCAATACATGGTTGCTCAGGCTGTGAGCGCATCTCTTGTGAGTGGCAAAGCACAAGTTGTTGCTTCCAACTCTTTGTTCTGTGCGTTCTTTCCAAAATCTGCGCAGTGCAAAACACAAAGTTCCAGCTCTGTGAGTTCTAGTTCCAAGTCTTCCAGTAAGAGCTCTGCTCCGGCATCCAGCTCCAAGAGTAGTGTGAGTTCCACACTCTCCAGTTCCAGTAAGAGTTCCTCTGTAAGTTCTTCCTCCAGTTCACGCATTTCTTCCAGCTCTAGCTCAAGCTCTTTGCATGCAGCCCCGCTTGGTACAGGGGATTATGATTTCTCTCTGCAGTCATCCGGAACAAAGCGTCATTACATAGTGCACGTTCCACCTTCCTACAACGGAACAAAAATGCCCCTTGTCATGGTTCTTCACGGTGGTGGAGGAAATGCCGAGAATGCCATTTACTCGTATGGATTCAATGCAACATCCGATACATCGAACTTTATTGTCGCTTATCCAGAAGGAACAGGTTCACTCGTCACGTACGGAAAGGTTAGCGGTTCCTGGAATGCAGGAACGTGTTGCGGAGAAGCTGCACTTCGTCAAACGGACGATGTGAGTTTTATCTCCAGCCTCATTGATGATGTGTCGACAAAATTCGCAATCGATTCCAGTCGTGTGTATGCAACGGGTTTCAGCAACGGTGCCATGATGAGTTACCGCCTTGCATGTGACCTCTCCGATAAAATTGCCGCCATCGCTCCTGTGGGAGGCCAGATGGGTGTGGTTTCCTGCAATATGACACGTCCTGTCTCCGTGCTTCACATGCACGGGACGGGTGATCCTTGTGCACTCTTTAATGGTTCTACCGACACAAAGCTCTGTGGAGGATGTTTGCAGAACTATTATAAAGCTATTGGTGTTCCTACGTCTGGTGATGGCACGTTCCAATGCACGGCTACTGCAACAGCTATTGATACGTATCGCAAGATTCTTCTTCTTGATACACCCACGACGAACGTCTTTATGGGTTCTGTCACCTGTCAGCGCTTTGCAACGGCACAGTCCTGGCTTAGTAACAGTTTCCTCACGCAGAATCCTATTGCTCCTTGGGGAGACTTGAATCTCTGGAAACAGAGACTCAATTCTACAGAAATTCTCTTCTGTCCTATTGTCGGCATGGGTCACACGTGGCCTTCTCCATCACCACACTATGACATTCAACAGTGTGATTTGGCCTGTGATACCAAGACATGTTCTGCTGCAGAGCAGAATGCCTACAACACATACTGTGTTCCTTACAAGAACGCGGTTGGTGCCCTGAGTACGGCCGTGAATGCGAATGCAGAAATCTGGAAGTTCTTCCAGACACATACACGAAACTAATTTCTCATCCTCTTTCTTTTTCTCCCTCTTTCTATGAAGACGAAATCTCTTCGCCCACAACTTCTTTTGGGACTTCTGGTTGCAAGCATTGCACTCGTAAGTGCAGCGCTCTATAGCACCTATTCTTCCAATTCCGCCGCTACGGTTTTAAATACATCCAATTCTCTTACAGGATTGTTTGATCCTCCACGCACGGAATCAGGTTGCACGCAGTGGCTTGTGTATCAGAAAACAGGTCCAAATATAGTTTTCTGGAATGCAAACGGCTCGGTTGCTCGCACAGTGAGCGGTACAACGATGACGAGTGATCTCAAATTGAGTGTTCCTGCAGGAAAATTCATTAAATATGTTGCCTATGGTGCGGCAGGAAATCATGCACTCAATGTGAAGTTGACGGATGCAAACAACGCGCAAGTTGGTGGTTGGTATATTTTTTCTGCTACCAAAAACAAAACACCGTATCGTTACGATGCATCCGTTGACTCAAGTACTGCGGTGAACGTGTACTTTAAGGGAGGTCACGTATTCCAGCAGTCGAACTTTTTGGGTGTTACGTATTGTCCAATGCAGACGCAATCTTCTTCCAGCATCTCCTCAACAGGTTCTGTAACAGCGGGCAATCTCTTTGTGACGCAATCGATATCTCCTGTCCGAACACATCAACTTCTTGGTGGCAAGCTTGAAGATTGGATTTTATTGCTTACTCTTCGTGCGGAGTCAGAAGACATCGATGTGACAGATTTGATCCTCTCCGCGAATGGAGTGCATGCAAATAGATTTTCAAATAGTGTTAAAAGTTTAGAGCTCTTTAAAGCAGGATCGACAACCCCTTTTGCAATAGCAGATGTCGGTGGATGCGGTAGCATACGTGTACAGGCTAACTCCATGTGTGCGAATCTTGATGCGCAGCAACTCATTGTGCCACGCGGTTTGAGCGTTGATATTCTTGTCCGCCCTCGAATGAAGACGGATGAGGAGGGATCTGTTTCTGGTCAAATGCTCAGTTTGTATGTGGATCCAACAGCAACATCTTGGTCAGGATCGGGCGCTGTCCGTGCTCGTGGAGTACAATCCAGGAATGCCCTCTTGAAGAATGACGGAGACACACTTACTGAAGGAGAGGTTTTCATTGGTACCAATGTTGCAGGAGGTAATCGCCCCATTCAGGGGAATGTGCACCAGATTGTCCATTCAAAAGTTCTTTCTCTTGTAAACGCCAACCCCGATGTGAACGGTTCCACAATCCCAACAGAACCACGTGGTATCGGTCAATTTAAGTTCTCTGCAGCAACGCATGCTAACACCAAAAATGGCAGTAACGACTGGACGCTCTCCGGCATTCTCTTCAATGTGAATGCCACGAACGTCACCGTGGGCACGGGTGACCAGAGAAGTCTCGCTTCGGACTTCTTCTTCTATAACAAAGCGAACAGCACCGTACGTCAGCAATGTTTCGCCAACGTGAAGAACGCTTCCGGTTCGTTCGTCGTCTCGTGCGGGAATTTACCCAATAGTGGTGTGAATACACGTATCGATGCTGGAACGGATGCAACATTCGTTCTGGAAGCAGACGTTGAGAATCCGAAGATCGCAAGTACCAACTCCACTCTTCAGGTGTCACTCACAAGCTTTTCGACACCATTTGCTTCCTCCTTCGGAGCAGCAACCTCACATCTTGAGTGGCATGATCAAGATGCGGGGACATCCACAAAATTCTTCTGGATGGACTATCCGGAGACATTTGTAAGTAGCACGTTGTATCAAAGCTAATCGTCGTTTCAATTCTTAGAAAGATCCCCACCCCGTGTGGGGATTTTTTTAACGTGGAACCATCATAAGTCCTGCGCGCGATCGTAGTTCATCCAGTGACGTGATGGACGCTCCTTCCAGCATCTTCAGCAGTGCTTGCGCGGTCAACAGCACATCCGGCAGTGCACGGTGTCGGTTCGTCGGGAGCTCTAACCCTAGTCGCTCCGAAAGAACATCTAAATTATGGCGCATCTCGCGAGGGAACAGGTTTTGGCTGAGTCGCATGGTGCACAGGCATTCGGGAAGGTCGATATAGCCCCAGCACAATTCTTTTTCTTTCTGTAAAAAACTCATATCGAAGCTGGCGTTATGTGCAACGAGGATGGATCCTGCTGCAAATTCCAGAAATGCGGGGATCACCTGGTCGATGGTTGGCGCGGTGGCCACATCTTCATCGGAAATTTTATGGATCTGTTTTGTCTCCCACGGAATCTCCCGTTCGGGGTTTACTAAAGAAATGAAGGTTTGATCTTCTGCAATGTTCCCCTGCTCAATGCGCACCGCTGCAATCTCCACAATTTTATGTCCCTTCAGCGCATCGAGACCCGTTGTTTCCACGTCGAAGACGGTTAAGGAGGGGAGCATGGGGGGAGGGTAAGGGTGGGGGGAAGAAGATGCAAGTTGCAGGATTGATGAAAAGAAGTCAGAAGACAGAAGTCAGAAATCAGATTGTCCTATACTGCCTTCTGATTTCTGCCTGCTTCCATGCCTCGACTCACTCCTCCCTTCGTCATCAAAAAACTTGAGAAGCTGTACCCCTATGCAGATTGTTCACTCGATTTCACAAACCCACTCGAGCTTCTCGTTGCAACCATTCTCTCTGCGCAATGTACGGATAAGCGCGTGAACATTGTGACGAAATCGCTCTTCAAAAAATACAAGAAGCCAAAGGATTACGTTTTGGTGCCCATTGAAGAATTGGAACACGATATTCATTCGTGTGGGACGTACCACATGAAAGCAAAAGCCATTCAGGAAAGTTGTGCACGCATCATCAGCGAATACAATGAAAAGGTTCCTCGCTCGATGGATGAATTGCTAACGCTCCGAGGAGTAGGAAGAAAGACGGCCGCCATCGTCTTGAGTAGTGCATACGGCATCATCGACGGTGTTCCTGTAGATACGCACGTTTTTCGTGTGAGCAGGCGTCTTGGGCTTACAAAGTGGGAAGACCAAAAGAGGATAGAGCTGGACCTTATGAAGAAGACGCCAAAAAAAGATTGGGTGCATCTTGCTCACCTCCTCGTTGCCCATGGACGTGTTGTGTGTATCGCACGGAGGCCACGCTGTGAAATTTGTGTTTTTAAGAAAATATGTCCTAGTTCACTCATACGGAGCCCAAACCCCAAAAAAACCCTTGTGCGAAGCCCCAAACGTGCGTAACATTCCGCCCTGTATTTCTTTTCCCAATTTTCTATGTCCAAAAAAGTTCTCGCTGTGCTTGGATTCTCCATGCTTCTCCTTGCCGCTTGTTCAAAGGCACCAGCTGATCAGGCTACAGGTGACGAAAACTCATCTGATGTCATGATGCAGGATGAAGGCAGCTCCGATGCCATGATGAAGGAAGAATCTTCTACAGCTACGGATGACAAGATGATGGATGATGCATCCAGCTCTGACGAAATGATGAAGGATAGTGAGTAATAAGTCGACTTCCTCAACTACGTCTGTCACAATGGGGGCTCTGCCCCCATTTTGTATGGATCATCGTCACTTGATTGTTGTCCTTGGTTTTTCTCTCGTATTGGTTGCATGTTTTCCTGCGCAGAAGCAGTTGAATGTTCAAACATCTTCTTCTGCATCATCGGTACTGATGCACAACGATTCGTCTGCACCGTTTGAAACATCGTCGGCACTATCGTCCATAGCACAAAAATCTTCTGCTTTATCCATGATGAGCAAAGAAGCGATGAAAAAAGGGGTGTACAGCGCATATCAGGATGGGGTGATTGGAACGCAGCGTGTAGTGCTCTTCTTCCATGCG
Source organism: Patescibacteria group bacterium (assembly GCA_023263945.1). Taxonomy (GTDB): domain Bacteria; phylum Patescibacteriota; class Gracilibacteria; order Peribacterales; family Peribacteraceae; genus JALQTW01. The sequence goes on from JALQTW010000001.1 coordinate 275,737, forward strand.
AAGTGGTGTCCGGAATGTCGTGAGTCAGACGAAGAACTACGCACTCTCTACAAAGAGAATCCTCCAGCAATTTCTACCTATAAGGTTGACTACGACACTGCAACAGAGCTGAAGCAGCGGTATGGCGTTGTGACGCAGCATACGTTTGTTCTTCTTGCTGCAGACGGCACGGCCCTTGAAACAGTTATCGGGCCATCTCATGACAAATTGCTCTCCTTGCTCCGGTAAGTGATGGATTTTCTTTTCCAATTTCTTGCGCTCTTCGCGGCTGGGATGCTGACAATCCTGCTGCCGTGCATTCTTCCACTTATTCCGATTGTTCTTGGCATCAGCATTGCAGGACACAGTAAATGGAGACCACTTCTTACAGTACTTGGTATGGTGGTTAGTTTTGTCGGATTCACGTTTCTTCTCTTCGTCGTTCTTGCGCAATTTGTTGCTGCTGCGGACATCATCCGCATTGCAACGTTCGTCATTCTCTTCTTGTTTGGTATTGGCTTTGTGACAGAGAAAACATGGATCCTTTGGGCATCTTCCATCGTGGGCGCTCTCTTTTTTTGGAGCAAAGGACCGGTCGTTGTTGCCATCGCTGCAGGATTGGGTGTCGTTGCAGTGACCCTTGCACCCCGCATTGCAGCAAAGATTCAAAATCTCGGTGCTGGCATTCAGTCATCGGTACGGACAGAATTGGGACAGGAAAACCCGCTTACGGCATTCATCATCGGTCTTACACTGGGCCTCGTCTGGGTGCCGTGCGCCGGACCGGCATTGAGTTTCGCGCTGACTCTTGTTCGTGATGAACCAGGGCTACGGGCTCTTGTTCTTCTTTCAGCGTACGCATTAGGGACTGCCGTTCCTCTCCTTATCGTCGGATTCATCGGACAGGTGGCTGTTCATTCCATTCGAACGCTCTCCGCTGTGAGCGGCACCATCAAGAAACTATCTGGCGCGTTGCTCATCGTCACCGCGCTTGCGTTGCAGTTCGATCTCTTCATAAAAATCCAGATCTACCTTACCGAACATACGAATCTTGGCACCATCGGAACAGACCTTGAAGAAAAACTTTTCCCCGATCTCACAAACTCTTCTTCATCTTCTCCTCCCTCCATCACCATGCCGTTCCTTCAAAAACTCGGCCGTGCGCCTGAACTGACAGGGCTTGGAACGTGGCACAACAGCGAACCATTAATGATGAAAGATCTGAAAGGAAAAGTCGTTCTCGTCGATTTTTGGACGTACAGCTGCATCAACTGCATTCGCACACTTCCGTATATTGAGGGCTATTGGGAAAAATTTGGTATGAGGAAAACGGACGGAACGATCGATCTCGAAAAAACACCCTTCGTTCTCATTGGTATTCACTCGCCCGAGTTCGTCTTCGAAAAGAGCGACGCAAATGTCGCTGCTGCACTGAAGAAGTACGGTCTTACATATCCCGTCGCACAAGATAACGATTTTGGTACATGGAAAGCGTTTGCGAATCGTTACTGGCCTGCGAAGTACTTGATCGACGCCAACGGTGTCATCCGCTACGAACACTTTGGCGAAGGGGGTTACGATGAAACCGATCAAGCCATTGCAGCATTGCTCACGGAAGCGGGTCATGCGCCATCCGAATCGGCATCGAGCATGAGCGAAATGAGCACGGCAAAGGGCCCCGTGAGTCCAGAAACGTACATTGGTGCACGCAGCTGGCCTGCGTTTGCGAATCAACAGGGAGAGCCATCGCACGATGAAGTGACGTATAGCGCTCCTCAAACGCTGCTTCTGCATCAGTACGCGCTGGATGGAACATGGCAGTTGAATCCTACTGAAGAACATCAAACTCTTGTGAGTGATGGTGGAGAGATCCGGATGCACTTTATCGGCGGTGAACTCAATTTGGTTCTTGGACTCAAAGACGAATCAAAACCCGTGAAGGCAGAAGTGTTTATCGATAACAAGCGCGTACAAGAGATTACGGTGACCATGCACGATCTCTATCAGATCTTCAAAGGCGAGTATGGCGATCATGAAATGAGACTTGTCTTTAAAAGCTCCGGTGCTGAGGCGTATGCGTTTACGTTTGGGGGATAAGGGTGAAAAAAAGATCCGCAGGAAAGTATTCCTGCTCTGATTTTTCTTGGTTAAAGACAAAACAGAGCGCAAATACCTTTGCGCGGTTCTATGTTCTTCATTCCCATGATAAATGTTTCAAGAAAAGTTCCGGTGCATCCAGAAAATCTTTCGTTATTTGATAATGTTCTGTGTCTTTGTACGCAATTTCTTTGATCGTTTGATCGAAGTGATAAATGGTTGAATCGGGGTAAGCAAGCAAAATAGGAGAATGCGTTGCAATCATGAACTGCGATGAACCATCCTTCACCATATGATCCAAAATCGATAAAAACACGAGTTGTCTTTTGGGTGACAGTGCTGCTTCCGGTTCATCCAGAAAGAAAATTCCTCCTGCATTCATGAATCGATTCTTAAACAGAGCAAGAAACGATTCACCATGCGACATGGAATGAAGAGATTGACCTCCGTAAGCGCTCATGAAGTCTTGGCCAGGCTGTTCTTTTTGGGCTTCATCAAGGTAACTTGCAAAATTGAAGAAGCTCTCTGCTCGAAGGAAAAAACCGTGATTCATTTTCTTTGTCCAAGTTAATCGAAGAGCATTACCGAGCATCGATTCTGTCTTTTGAAACTGATACACATTATTACGACTCCCGCCTGATGGGTTGAATCCACAGGCAATGGCAATGGCTTCTAGCACCGTGGATTTTCCCGATCCATTTTCTCCCACAAAGAACGTAACTGGTGAAGTAAATTCCATCGTGAAGTTTTTCCCGCCAATCACGGGCAGATTGAAGGGGTAGCTATCTGGCACATTGTATTCGTCTTTGATCCGCAGAGAGCGAAGGAAGGGCATAAGGATAGAGTAGCACCCATTTGTATTAACGAGTTGACACACCTTCTTTTCTTCAATATCATTCGGTTTCAATGCGTGAAAAGAATTCTCTCATCGGCTTTTCTTTCCAGCATCACCATGCGCTTTCTTCTCATGTGAAGAGCGTGGCATCGGTGTAGTGATATGAGCGACCGATCTCATTCCCTCCACATGGAGGTTATTTGCTATTTGCAGATGTAAAACGGTGTGATCGATCTTTTTCATCAAAGGAGAGAACAATGAACCTGCATTTTTTGCTTCCGAAGGGCCGACTCTTTTCTGCATGTAGGAATTATTTGCGTCTTATTGGGTGTGAGCTCCATGACCCGCTCCGTAATGGATATTGCGGGAAATTTGAAAGCTCGGAGTTCACTATTCATTTTTGGGCAAGAAAACCGAGTATGATTCCTCATTTACTTCATGATTCTCGATTTCATGCGGGTATAACAGGTGAAGACATGTTTATTCAGGCACAGTGTCCTCGTCTCCAATCTCTCAAAAAGCTTCTATTCAGCAGTAGAATGCTGAAAGCAACATCGTGGGTTTTGGCAGGAAAAGAGCCCTTCAATATTTGCGAAGATGCCACGGTAGGTTGTGAATGGGAGCATCTGTGTAACTATTTAATTTCACGGAGTGTACTTCGATCAATTTGCTATCAATTCGTTTTACTGGATGGAGATGAAGAAACCGCCATTGAAGACGGACTATGTGAATGGATCATTTGCCCAACGGAAACTGGAGAAAGTTTGAAGTTCAACGGATTATCCGTGAAAGAAGAGCTGATGCAATCTGGTGTATGTGTGTATGCGCGAAACGACATTTTTAGGAAGGATATGGAGATTTTAGAAAATCTTATTGCAGCTCTTTGTGCTGCCCATGACGCACATCAAAGAAAAATGGTGTTGTTTGATCTTCCTGCTTCTATTCCTATTCAAAAATTGGAATTACACTCGTCTGTTTCTCCTTCTGTCAGTAATCTTGTGGATTCCAAATGGAAGGCCTATACAACGTGTTGTCACTGTTCAGATCTTCCCACCATACTTGGCACACTGAAAAAGGCAGGTGCAAAAGGTATTGTTGTTCATGACGTGCAGGGATACATCGCATAACGATCACACCCGCCCCGATTTCACATGGAATCGGGGCTTTTTCCGATTACACATCGTAATACTTAAAGAACTCTGACGGAGTCGGGTGCTTCCTTTCATCGGAAACTTCATCACGCTTCACGGCGATGAAATCATCAAGGAAACTTTGCGTAAAGACATCTGACTCAAGCAAGAATTTGTGATCTTTCTCAAGGGCGTCCAGTGCGGAGCTCAAATCCTCCGGTGCATGAGGAATCTTCGCGAGTTTTTCGGGGGCCATGTGATACAAGTTCTCGTTCGTGGGCTTTCCTGGATCTATCTTGTGCTTTATGCCATCCAGTCCTGCAAGAAGCATGGCCGCAAAGGCAAGGTAGGGGTTTGCGGCGGGGTCCGGTGAGCGGAATTCAATACGCTTTGCTTTGGGATTCTGTGAGTAGGTTGGAATACGAATTGCTGCTGATCTGTTTCGCTCCGAATAAATGAAGTTCACGGGTGCTTCAAAGCCAGGAACGAGTCGTTTGTAGCTGTTGGTAGTGGGATTACAGATCGCCAAGAGAGCAGGTGCATGTTTCAGGATGCCGCCTACGTAATACATCGCCATCTGGCTAAGTCCTGCATATTCCTTTCCTGCAAAGAGAGGCTTGCCACTCTTCCATAAACTCTGATGCGTGTGCATGCCGGAACCGTTATCCCCCAAGATTGGCTTTGGCATGAAGGTCACTGTCTTGCCGTACCGATGCCCAACGTTCCTACAGATGTATTTGTAACGCATGAGCTTATCGGCCATGCGGAGCATGTCATCAAAACGCATGTCGATCTCCGCCTGGCCTCCGGTTGCGACCTCATGGTGAAATGTCTCGATGCTGATTCCCGCTTTTTCCATTTCCATCACCATTTCGGCACGGACATCCTGGTGTTTATCGGCCGGTGAAGCAGGGAAGTAACCCTCTTTGTGGCGAATGGTGTAACCCAGCTTCTGCTCTCCATCGCAATTGCATCCTCCTGCATTCCATGTTGCTTCAATACTATCTACTTGATGATGTGCACTTCCTGGTGTGATGCCATAGCTCACATGATCGAAAATGAAGAATTCTGCCTCGGGTCCAAAGTACGCAATATCAGCGAGCCCTGTTTTCTTAAGGTAGGCCAGCGCTTTCTTCGCGATGGTACGAGGACTACGGCTATACAAATCCTTCTGCATCGGTTCACGGACATCGCAGAGCATCGATAACGTTGGTTCTTTTGTAAAAGGATCGATGATTGCAGTATCAGGATCGGGCAGAAGCAACATGTCCGATTCCTCAATTTGTTGAAAGCCACGAATACTGGAACCATCGAACCCTGCTCCTTCCTTCAAAATATCCTCCAGTTCGTGAATGGGTTTACTTGTGTGGTGCAACGTACCCGGAACATCGGTGAAGGTGAGATCCAGAATGGTGCACTTGTGTTTCTTTGCGAGAGCGATGACATCTTTGGAGGTCATGGAGGGAGGGGATAGAAGAATAGAGAATTTGGAATTGAGAATTATGAATGATGCGACGAAAACTATGTAAGGTATGGCTGAATTTGTTTCCACTTCTTTCTGGATACAGAATGTATACTGTTTCTTTTTTGAACGATGAAGGCTTTTCTTCAAAGAAAGCCATCTTTGACGTATCAAAAGTAGAAGATGAGGGTTCTGTTGTTATTTTTTATAACATCTTGCTATCATCGTGAACGATGGCGAAAGATCTTCAACATATTTTGGAAGCGGTGGGGATGGATGACAAAGAAGCTGCTCTCTATCTTGCCGGCTTGAAATTCGGAAGTGCACCCGCATCGCACTATGCAAAGGAGACGGGACTCAATCGCATTACGGCGTACAACGTCTTGGAGGAACTTGTTCGGAAGGGATATTTCACCATTAACAGGAAGCTTCGTTCCAAATGGTATGCGCCTATCGCTCCGGAGTATGTATCGGTCGAGGCACGCAAGAGCGTTGATGCGCTGGATCGTGTGCTTCCCGAATTAAAGTCTCTTATGCGGGCGAAGTTTCGGAAACCACGTGTACGTTTCTTCGAAAATTGGGAAGGTGTGAAAATGGTCTATGAAGACTCTCTAACAGCTTCTACAGAGATTCTCAATTTTGCGAATTCTGCGCTCGTTCGAAGCTACTGGCCGCATTACGATGAAGAATACGTGGCAAAACGCGTTGCAAAGAAGATTTACCTTCGTGGTATTGCACCAGACGATGCAACAGGAAAGCGAGTCCATGGTCATGACAAGCACAATCAGCGTGAAATTCGTCTTGTTTCCGTGAAAGATTTTGATTTCAACAATGAAATTAAGATCTACGATAACAAAGTATCCATTATTTCTTTTGGAAAAGGAGATAGTTTGTTTGGTGTAATCATTGAAAGCAAAGAAGTGGCGGAAACACAGAGGCAGATTTTCGAGATGGCGTGGAGGTTCGCTGGGAAAAAATAAAACCTCCCGCAGCTGCGGTTCATGAACCGCAGCACAGCGGCGACCCCGCGGTCGACGCTGGTTTTATGATTGTGTCATATAACAGCGCCTTGGCGCTGTGCAGCGAGCACGGGCTCGCTGCTGCGGGAGGCTATTCTTTTTGGTACGATGTTGGCGATGAAGCAATACCTCGGTCTCCTCCAGCATGTCCTCGATCACGGGGCCCAGAAAGATGACCGCACAGGCACAGGAACTCTTTCCGTGTTCGGCTATCAAATGCGTTTCGATTTGCAGAAAGGATTTCCTTTGCTTACGACGAAGAAAATGCATACACGATCGATCATCCATGAGCTTCTTTGGTTCCTGAAAGGAGATACGAATGTGAATTACTTGAAGGCGAATGGTGTGACCATTTGGGATGAATGGGCGACTGCTGAGCAGTGTGCACGGTTTGGACGTAAAGAAAATGATCTGGGCCCTGTGTATGGGCATCAATGGCGCAATTTTGGCGCAACGAAGAATACGGACGGCTCATTTAAGAATGACGGCGCGGATCAAATTTCTTCTCTCATTGAAATGATCAAAAAGAACCCCAATAGCCGTCGTCTCATCGTTTCAGGATGGAACCCAAAGGAGGCAGATCAGGTTTCCTTGCCGCCGTGTCATACATTGTTTCAGTTTTACGTTGCGGACGGCAAACTGAGTTGTCAGCTCTACCAGCGCAGTGCCGATATTTTCTTGGGTGTTCCCTTTAACATTGCATCCTATTCACTCCTCACACACATGATTGCACAGGTATGTAATATAGAAGTCGGTGAATTTGTGCACACACTCGGTGATGCACATTTGTATTTGAATCATATTGATCAAGCGAAAGAACAATTGAGTCGTGAACCGAAGGCACTTCCTCAACTGAAACTGAATCCGGATCGAAAAACGATCTTCGATTTTGTCTTTGAGGATTTCCAGATTCTCAATTACGATCCGCATCCGGTGATTAAGGCACCGATTGCTGTGTAGTTCGAATATAGATTTAAGGGAGCGCCTATTCCTAGGCGCGGAGAAGAATGGATCTACTTTTCTTTGTCCGAGCAACAAAGAAAAGTAGCAAAAGAAAGTGCGTGTGCGCCAAGTCCCCCTCCACAGACCCCCCACCTGTGGCGCACGCCCCTCCTTGGTGAGGCTCAAGATACCTCGGAGTGTGTTACCATTGAACTATGATTATTTCTTTGATTGTTGCTGCTTCAGAAAATGATGTAATTGGGATAAATGGAAAATTACCTTGGAGTCTGCCTGACGATTTGCGTCATTTTCGAGAAATTACTCGCGGAAAAATTGCAATTATGGGAAGAAAAACATATGAATCCATTGGTAGGCCCTTACCTGATAGAAGAAATATTGTGATCTCTACTTCGAGAAATAATATTGAAGGATGTGAAGTTTATAGTTCGCTTGGAGAAGCACTTTTAAAACTGGCCCTTGAGTTAAAAGAAAGCCCAAAAGAAGAGATTTTTGTAATAGGAGGTTCTCAATTATTTAGTGATTTTATGTTGAAAACATTTACTGATTTCACAGCGGATAAAATCTATTTAACTCGTATCCATGCAAATATAAATGGCGACACATTCTTTCCGAAGATTGATTCTTCTCAATGGTATATCGCATCCAAAGAAGATCATCTAAAAGACGATGCTCACGAATACGCATTTACGTTCATCACATATGAACGAAAGCATTAAACCGGCTGCTGCTGCGTAAGACAGTGAAACGCACCAAAGCCCCAAATAAGATCCCGGCTCAGAATGGGTACAATTTTGCGTGTGGGGAAACATCGTGCGAGGGTATCCACGGCAATTTGATCATTTGGATCATCAAAGACAGTGAGAAGAACGACGTCATTGCCAATATAGAAATTCGCATAGCTTGCAGGCAGCTGTGATTCTTCGTGTATCACAGGTTTTGGGAGCGGAACTTCCAAAATCTCGAATAGATTTCCGTCTTGATCGTTCATCGTCTTCAGTGTTTCCAGATTTTTTTGGAGAGGCACATAGTTCATGCTCGATTCATCTTTCTCTGTTACCGTTAGGATTGTTCTTGGACCAACAAAGCGTGTGAGATCGTCAATGTGCCCATTCGTATCGTCCCCTTGAATCTCCCCGCCAAGCCACAGAACGTTCGTGACGCCGAGATAGTCTTGCAGATTCTGCTCTATTTGCTCTTTTGTGAGTTGCGGATTGCGATTGGGGTGGAGTAAGCAGGATGATGTTGTGAGAAGTGTGCCTTTTCCGTTCACATCGATCGATCCTCCCTCCAGCACCATCGGTCCATCAACACGTTCAATCTTTGTTATTGTTTCAATAAACTTTGGAACATCATCATCCAATGTAAAATCCCATTTATTGCCCCATCCGTTGAATTTCCAGTCCACCATCATCGTTCTTCCATCAGCATGTTTCAGAAAAATGGGCCCATGATCGCGCGCCCAGCTGAAGTTATTGGGAATTCTATGCAGCTGTACACGATCTCCCTGCACGTTTGCATTCTTCATCGCTTTTTTTGCAGCACCTTCCGTTTCATCATCATGAATGCCAATGTGTACATCTTCTCCAGACTCCAGTTCCTTCACCATGTGTGCAAAGATGGGTGGAATACGATCGTACAATCCTGGCCAATGCGCATCATCATGAGGCCATGTGAGCCATGTCGCACTGTGCCGCTCCCATTCTGCCGGCATCGAGAAGCCACGTTCGTGTGGTGTCTTATCCATTCTGTACGGGCTTTGTAAGGTCGCCGTATTGGTCAGGCCGTCTATTCTTCAAGAACATCCATGCATCCTGCAGTGCTTTCACGCGGTCCAAATCGCATGTCGCCATGACAATCTCTTCCTTGTCTTTTGCGATACTCAGAATGTGACTCGATGGATCTGCAATGAAGGAACCTCCCCAGAAGCTCATAGCTCCTTCCCTGCCAATACGATTGATGCCGGCAACATACACATTGTTTGTCGCAGCGTGACCAAGCATGGCATTTGTCCACATCTGCTGCCAGTTTCCGGTGATGTTCTCCTCTACCTCATCATCAATCACGCCGATCGCTGTGGGATAGACAATAATCTCCGCGCCTTTGAGCGCTGCAATGCGTGCGACTTCTGGGAACCATTGGTCAAAGCAGATGAGGGGACAGATTTTTCCAAAGGGAGTTTCGATTACTTGAATACCGGTGTCTCCCGGCGCGAAGTAGTGTTGTTCGTGATAGAGAATATCTTCCGGAATATGTGTTTTGCGGTATGCAGACAGTAACGTGCCATCAGGTCCAAAGACCGGCGCGTTATTCCAGAATTTCCCAGCGGCTTTTTCGAAGATAGATCCTCCCACAAGCACAATTTTGTTCTTTCTCGCGGCTTCACTCAGCACTTGCGTTGTAGGACCGGGTACAGCTTCTGCGAGGTCGAATACTTTCTTATCATCGGGGCGCTGACAAAAATAGGGACCTAAAAATAATTCCGGAAGAACAACGATATTCGCGCCTTTCTTGACTGCTTCATCGATCTGGCTCAGTGCATGCTTCAGATTTTCCTCTGCGCTTGAAGAGCAGTTCATTTGAATGAGTGCCAGTGTTGGCGTTCGAGACGAAGACATGTGGAAACTATACAGAAACACAAAAAAATCTCTAGCGCTGTCTCATCAAGAGTGTAGGATTTCCGTGTTTCATTCGTCACCCCACCTATGAAGAGAAAATTCAGCAGTCTCTCCGCAAACCTCCAGAAGTACATTGTTACGGAGCAACCTGGCATGACAGGGAAAGATCCCATCACAAAGACGATCAAGAAGAGCAAGAAGCCGGTTTCTGTCTTTGCTGAACGCACACTGCGTCATTGCAATGGTGGCTCAACGCTCCAAGCTGCTCTATGGCTGAAAGATCACTTGGATAGCGGTGGCAAACTGGTCGTCACTCTTGCAGGCGCCCTCAGTTCTTTTCAGGTTGGTGTGACTCTTGCGGAACTCATCCGCAAAGGAAAAGTCCATATGGTCTCGGCGACGGCTGCAAACCACGAAGAATCGTATTACCGCTATGTGGCTCACTCGCACTATGCCTACATTCCTCGTTACACGGAACTCACGCCCGAGCAGGAAGCAGAACTACGTGATGCAGGACTTCGCCGCATTACAGATACCTTCCTTCCCGAAGACGAAAGCGTGCGCATCATGGAACCGCATCTCCTGAAGATGTGGAAGGATGCTGAGAAGAAAGGCGAGCGATACTTCCCGCATGAGTACTTCCGTCGTTTGTACAAGGAAAAGCTCATCAAGCCAGATCCCAATACGAACGAGAACGACTCTTGGACGTACGCTGCGTATGAAAAGAATATTCCGATCGTCATTCCAGGATTTGAAGATTCAACCATGGGAAATATTTTTGCCAGCTACACGTATGATGGAAAGTGGAAAGATAAGAAAGTTCCGACGGTTGATCCATCGGTGATGAAGGGCGGATTGGAGTATTTTACAGATCTCTACGATTGGTACATGAAGGAGTCGAAAGAGAGCCCTATCGCTTTCCTGCAGTTGGGAGGAGGCATCGCGGCAGATTTTCCCATCTGTGTTGTGCCATCTCTCAAACATGATTTGGGTCATCACCATATTCGCGACTGGGCTGGCTTTGTGGAGATCGGTTCTTCACCCATGTCATACGGCTCGTACTCTGGTGCAGGCGGCAAAGAGAAGATCACCTGGGATAAGCTCTCGACCAAGAGTTATTACCAGATCATTCAGAGTGATGTGACGGTTGCGTTCCCGTGGATTGCGGCGGTGTTGTTGGACTTGTAGTTACGAGATACGAGGCACGAGTAACGAGGATGTGCGCATTCATTTTCTCGTAACTCGGAACTCGTATCTCGTAACTTTTAAAAATCATGTTTACATCCCGTCACATGTGCTTATAATCGCGTCTTGTTTACTGACTTCTTTTCGACGAGATGAAGGAAAAGCCTTCCGGTGCCCGAAAGCATTCCAGAAGTTACACACAATCGGCATCTCCTGTGTCGCCTCGCTACGCACGCGATCGTTGGGATGATTTTCTCAGTCAGGACAAACGGGGCATGCTTCTTATAGAAGGAAAGCCTGTAGATGAAATTGCCAAGAAGTATGGAACACCTCTCTACATTATGGTGGAGAGCGAAATTCGGCGTCGGTGTCAGCGCTTTAAAAAGGTCTTTGGAAACAATGTGCCGTTGCAATTTGCGGTGAAGTGCAACAGTAATCTGGAAATTCTCAAAATTGTCCGTGAAGAGGGCTTTGAGCTGGACTGTTCCAGCATTGGCGAAGTCATTTTGGCCCTCCTTGCAGACTTCACGCCCAAGCAAATCTCCTTTACGAACTTGTATAAGTCCGAACAGGACATCCACTTTGCAGCGCAGCTTGGTATTCAGTCCATTACGACGGACAGTTATGAAGATATTGAGTCCATTGCACGAACAGCAAAGAAACTCAAACGTCAAATACGCACGGTGATTCGGGTGAATCCCATGTTTGAACTCGGTACGTATTCAACGAAGGGGAATAAGTATGGCATTCCCATTAATTATATTGATCACGCACTGGATCTTGTTCAATACAGTCCTTATGTAGATTTCCGTGGCTTCCACTTTATGGGTGGTTACGTCTATAACCCCCGCGTGTACAAGATGGCAGCGCGTATCCTGGTGAAACTTATCAAAAAGTGTTACGACCGTGGCCTCAAGCCAAAGACATTATCTCTCGGCGGAGGTTTTCCTGCTGCGATTGGCGATGAAGAGGCGTTTCCAATTGAACAGATGAAGGACTTCAACAAGTTCTATGCAAAATTGCTCGAGAAATACGACTTGCCGCATGTGCAGCTCATTTTTGAGCCTGGGAAGAGCATCGTTCTGAATGCTGGTATTGGTCTCATGCGTGTCATCAGCAAAAAACGTCTGGGTCGCAACAGTCGCGTGGTAATTGCAGACGGTTCTAGTTACAACTTCATTCCAGATGCCCTTGTCCAGGGTGTGAAATATGACATTCTCCCTGCCAATAAGCTCACTCGACCCCGTATTCACAAGCTTTTCGTTGCTGGAAATACGTGTGATTGCTGGGACATCATTGTAAAAGATCTCGGTATGCCCAAATTGGAGGCAGGAGACCTTCTTGCTGCCATGGACGTGGGTGCGTATGCATCTGTCATGGCGAGTAATTTTAATACCATCAAGCGCGCTTCTATGATTTTGATTGCACCGGATGGCACCACAAAGCTTATCCGCCGCCGTGAACGCTTCTCCGAAATGTTTGCACCAGAATTGGATGTGCTAAAGGTCGCAGGCCCAAACGAATTGGAAGACTACAACAACTTGTACCGTGTGAATGTGGATCGCATTGTGAAAGAACAGGCAAAACTGAAAGGTTTTCACAAGAAGTACAAGAATGGCAATGGAAACGGAAAGGAGAATGTTGCACAGAGCATAAAAAAACAGTGGGAAAAATGATTGACACACACGCAGATGTGACGATACTTAAGGTATGAATGGGATTGAGTCAGGATCGATGATTGACGGATTCATAGAGTCAGAAGTTGCAGCAGGCCCACGTTCTTTGAGTGAGGTTCAGCAAGGGGTTATGAAGCGTGCCGAGGAAACGCAACAGCAGATTGCAGATCTTTTTTCGGTGCAGATTGATGTTGTGTCTAAGGCAGAGGAATGGAAAGAAGGACTCTCGTATGATCCTTCAATCCAGATTGATGCCATAGCAGAGTCAGACAGTGCAGCGGGCATGCACAATCTCCAAACTCGCGTGACAACGCTGGACACAGGAGCTTTGGAGACAGATCGCGATGAAGACTACTGGAAACGTGTTGAAACACATGAAGGTGTCCATGAGACACAGCATGTGGCGGTGGCACAGGGTGCAGTTGTGGATGGAGAAGAGGATATTCTCTTACCACTCGTCGAATGGCATGCCATCACGGAATCGGGACAACCCGATAGCGATCTCACCCCTGAATATGTCTCGCATCGTCAGAAAGGAGATGAAATTGCTGGGCTCATTGGAGCAGATACCATCAAAACAGCGCTTCGAGAGGGTAATATTCTTGGCCTTCAGGAAAAAATTGCGATTGCACGCCTTCGTGAACAACTTGGCCTTCCTGCTGATCAAGAGTTTGTGATTGCTGCGTAGCTATTTTGTTCGAATGAGCTCCAAAAATTCCTGCCTTGTCCGAGCATCCTCTTTAAAGAGGCCTTTCACATGACTCGTGACAGCAACCGAGTGTTGTTTTTCAACTCCGCGCATCATCATGCAAAAGTGACTTGCTTCCATGACAACGCCAATGCCTTTTGGCTTCAAAACGCTCTCAAGTGCCTCACAAATCTGTTCGCCTAATCGTTCTTGTACCTGAAGCCGACGGGCAAACATATCGACAATTCTCGGTATTTTACTTAAACCGATCACTTTTTTATCAGGAATGTATGCAACGTGTACTTTTCCGACGAATGGAAGCAGATGATGTTCGCAAAGTGAGTAACATTCAATGTCTTTTACCAGAACCATGCCGTTTGTATCCGCAGGGAAGAGGGCTCCGTTCACGATATCGTCCAAATTCTGGGTATATCCCGATGTGAGAAATGTCATTGCCTCAGAAGCCCGTTTTGGGGTCTTTTGGAGACCTTCCCTTGTGGGATCTTCGCCAATGGCTTTGAGAATCGCTTCGAATTCGTGTTCCATGGGAGCCGATTCTACAGCACAATCGGGATCTTTTCACAGTGTTGATCCAGCGTTTTTGTGAGGAGATTCTTCCATGAGGCGTTCAGGATAGGATGTCTTGCCTGAGGATCGATCAATTCGAGCAATGGCTCCAAGACGAATCGTCGCTCATGCATCCTTGGATGAGGAATGATGAGGTTATCCTTCTTCATGATGAGATTGTCGTAGAGAAGAAGATCCAAGTCGATCGTGCGAGGTCCGAAGCGCACTTCAATATTCTTGTGCAACTGTTCTTCGATGGATTTCATGTGTGCTCGAATAGTTTCCGCAGGTTCCTCACTTTCAAAATGAGCGATGGCATTGAGAAAATCATCCTGCTCGGTGAGATCGCGGGCTTTGGATCGATACACTAATGAAAATCGAATAGAAGGCCATTGTGCACGAAGAAGCTCTGCAGCCCGTTTTATATTGGTTCCTGCATGAATATTAGAGCCGATGCCAAGAAAGACAGAGGCTATGGACGGTGAATCGTAATGGACACAGATGCTGCATCAGACAGAATGAATTTGTGGATGGTCACGATGACCGCGTGCGGTTTGAAGTCACTCAGGATCATCGTTGCAATATCCTCTGCAAATTTTTCGATGGTTTTTCGTTCCGCCACCGCAATAGCATGAATTGCTTTCGCGACGTCGTCATAATTGATCGACAACTGCACATTGTCGTTCTTTCCTGCTGCACATGCATCCAATTCCATCTTTACTGTCACCAGCAGACGTTGTTCTTTTGTACGCTCTTCATCGGGCACGCCAACGTGCGTCCACACTTCAAGATTGTGAAGAGAGAGGATATCCATATGCGGAGTATAACCTTATTCTGCGGATCCTTCTTTCCTACCGCCAAATAATTCATTCCTCTCTGCCATAGGAGACTCCAGAATCCTGTGGAGAAGCCATCTGGTTACCACAATGGCTGTGAAGAGCGAGAGAACAATACCCATAGCGAGGGTGACGGCGAATCCGCGGATGATACTAGTTCCAATCACAAAGAGAATTGCTGATGTGATGAGCGTGGAAGAGTTTCCATCACGAATGCTGGGCCACGCACGCTTGAAACCTGTATCGGCTGCAGTGGTCAAAGACTTTCCTTTCTTCATTTCCTCCTTCATACGTTCAAAGATAAGCACGTTGGCATCCACCGCCATACCAATGGAGAGAATAATTCCTGCAATACCGGCGAGTGTGAGCACGATGTTGTGCTGTGTGATGAGCAGAAGAGGGAGTTTCATGAGAGCAATCAAGAGGATCACGTATAACGTCAATGCTCCTACGGCAATGGCACCCAACACGCGGTAGATGACAAGCATGAAGAATGCGAGAACGATAAATCCAATGATGGCTGCCTTCAGAGAGTCCTGCACAGCAGCACTTCCCAGCGTTGCTTCAATGGTGTTTTGTCCTGTGAGGTGAATAGGAGCGGGGATTGCGCCAGTGTTGAGGTCGGTTGCAAGTTTGTTTGCCTCTTCATAGGTGCTACTTCCTGTAATGACGGCTGTTCCCCCTGCAATTTCCTGCTGCACGGTGGGCGCTGAAACAAGTTCTCCACCCACGAAAATGGCAATAGGCTTATTGATATTCTTCTTTGTGAGTTCTTGGAAGAGTTTTGCACCTTCTTCATCAAAGAGAATCTGCACAATGGGAATACGAGTAGTGTTATCCGTCACAACGGATGCAGAGCGGAAGTGTTCACCGTTCAATTCGGTATCTTTCCAGCCTGTTGGTTCCAATGAGAAGAACAGAACACGAAGGGTGATTTGATTGTCCGTCTTTGCAATACCTTTTGTGATGGCATCGTTCTGTGCTTTTGCAATGGTTTCACTGTTTGCACCTGCAAAGCGAAGGAGATCGTACGAAACAGTGGTGCCACTTCTCTTCACGTCTTCATCAGCGCGGAAAATATGGAAACCGAAAGGGGATTCGACAACATTACTGATTTGTTCTTTCTTGAGTGCAAACACCGATGTTTCAAACTCCGGCCATGTTCCACGTTCAAATGTGCCAAGACTTCCGCCATTTGCCTTGGTGGATCCATCGGACTCTTTGGATGCGAGCGCTTTGAAGTCTGCACCTCCCTTCAACTGTGTAAGAAGACTTTCGGCTCGTGCTTTTGCCTCTTCTTTTGTACGGGTCACTCCTGTGTCTGCGCGTTCCGCTCCTTTGTACTGCACAAGAATGTGGCTGGCTGTTGCCTCTTCCTTTCCATCAACGCGGCTGCGGATATAGAGAATCGCATGGTCATTTCCCATCGTCACAACGCTGTGCGAGCCGAGAGCTTGGGAGGTCAGTGCTGTTTGAAGAAGGGGATCTGCCTTTTCAAGCGGCTGTTTTTCCTGCGTGAGGAATACCCCAGACCCCGTCTTGGAGAGCATTTCGAGGGCGATGTGAGGATCTTGGATCGTCCTGGTTGCAGGAACGGGCGCTTGTACCACTTCACTGATGTACGTGCCCTCCACATTCACCACTTCCTGCTGGCCTTGCGCGTTTGCCCGAACAGACGAGATGGTCCCATTGGAAAGGACGGGAGCATCACCCACTTTTCGTCCCCATGCAGCTTCAAGACCCTGTGGAAGTTCGTCTTGAAAGTACGGTTGTGCATCCTGGTAGGCCACACCCAGATCATTACTCATGTCTTCTCCAATGGTTTTCAACGTACCGGAGCCTGCCTGGAGATCTTTAAAAGTCTCGTTTGCTTTTTCCTTTACCTTTGCCTTGAAATCATCCGTCGCTTCCGTGAACTGCTCCTTGAATTCCAATTGGATCGTTTTCCCGACGGTTGCTGCACATTTGGCAGGATCAATAACACCGGGACAGTCCACCAGAAGGTGTTTCTCCTCTCCATAATAAGAAGGAGTGACCGTCGCTTCACTTACACCAAGGGAGTTAATGCGCCGCTCCAACACGGTGCGAATAGCTTCCACCAGGTTCTTGTATTGCTCCTGGGTGCTGAGAAGGTCGCTTCGCTTCTGAGCAAGGCTTTCGGTATCGCCACTTCTTTCTAGCACAGAAATCTCTTCCTGTAGTTTTGCAATGCGCGCTTTAATTTGATCTTCCGAAATACGGAAATCCAGCTGCGTTCCTCCTGCCAAGTCCAACCCCAGACTGAATTCCGGCTTTAAGAAGGAAGGAGCCCAGGATTTCCAGCTTGTGGGAAGCGCTACAATGAGAGCAAGCACCGCAATGACAATGGTGACAATGGGCCAGGTGGATTTGCGTTGAGCCATGATTACTGAAGCGAAAGGGACGTGAGGATACCAACGTTTACGTCATCCGCAAAGATGCGGGCAATATTGGCATTTGGCACCCCACTAATAATGATATGTTCCTTAATTTCGTTGCCGTCAATTTTCAACTTGGAAACGAGGAAATCCCGCACAAAGATGCCCAGTGTTTCATCATTGTGTTCCTTCATGATGGCGTTGAGTTTTTGTCGACCGTCTTCTGTAAAGGTGAGCTCAATGCCAATGTGTCCGGACGCTTCATCTTGCAAGACTTCTACCCACGTGAGGTCCTCTCCTGTAATACTTGTTTTTTCCCAGTCATCCAAGCTTGGCTCTGAACTTTGATTCGTCACGGTTGTTGTACGGAGATCGAACGAGAAAGGCTCTGCAAGAAGATCTGTCACTTCATTCTTGGTTGCTTCATCGTTGAGATTACTGATGGTGAGAGTTGCTGCCTCTCCTGTTGGAACAACGCTCGCTACTGCACCTTCAATCTTGCGGGCTTCCATTCGTCTTTTCACAACGTTCTCCAATCCTTGCACCAACTGTGCTCTGTGTGCGGCGTCATCCGTTTTGAATGTCACATTGTAGGTCAGCACTGAACCTCCGGATTTTCCGCAGGCACTGAGCATCACCACAAAAGCCAGTGTTGTAAGGGTAAGGCGTTTCATGCGAAAGACAGCATAGACGAAAAGCGCTTGGTGCCAAGGTCCAAAATTAAGAATTGGTGCTTCGAATGAGTGTTGTTCCAGCCCGAATCATCTTTCCATCAATATCAACTCCTGTAAGCGTACATCCTTCATCCACCACACAGTCCCGCAGGACACAATCGTTGATGATGGATGATCCAAACAATACACAATTCTCAATCGTACTATGTCCAATCCTGGTTTTTGGTCCAACGAAGACTCCTCCTTTCATGCTGGAGGCAGCATCCAGTGACGAAGAAGGATCCATCATCTGAGTATTTTTGAGGAGCGTCATGTTTGTTTCCAGGTAACTTTCGAACGAACCAATGTCGCGCCACATGTCCGTACTGACAAGACACTCTACCGAAATGTTTTTTGCGAGAAATTCTTCAAAAATTCCGCCGATGTTGTCCGGTTTTCTTTTCGCATAGTCCAAAATGAGGGAGCGATGTTCTTTCGGAAGGATGGAACATCCTGTGGAGATGAGCGATGACTTCGGTTTCTCCGGTTTTTCTTCAAATGCTTTCACTGTTTTTACTTCCTGATCATTCTTTTCCACAATTACCGTTCCAAAAGAACGAGCGAGCGAGATATCCTGCAGATCATGAGCAACAAGAATGGGGTTTCCATGGTATGCACGAATCAGTTGTGTGAGATCGAACCCTATATAATTATCTCCTGCCAGAAGGAGGACATCATCATGCAATCCATCCATTTCCATCCATGCACGCACTGCGCCAAGCGCTCCCAATTTTTGGTCTTCGTGCCCTGTGTCTTCAATGCGAATGGTGATGGATCGTTTAGGAAGTGTTTTTGCCCATGCCTTCATATCATCTCCAAACACCGCGTTCGTACTCACGGTAATAGGCATGTTTTCTGGCACCTTGGATACCACATGACTCAAAAGAGGTTGTCCTTGCAGTGGAAGAAGGGGCTTCGCCCGTTTTTCGGTGAGAGGCCATAATCGTGTTGCAAAACCGCCGGCGAGGATAAAGCACTGCATGAGGGTTCTATCCTAGCACAGAGAGGAGGTTGACGGATCTGTTTTTGGCCGTAGAATGCAGCCAATGGTTTGTTCCAGGATCATCATCATCTCGATTATTATCCGCCGTTCACGCGGGAGCTGTTGATTGACGTACTTCGTTTCTCTAATCACACTCCCGGGCCGGGAGTTTTTTCTTTCCACCTCTATGCTTCAAGAAACACTACCACATGCCTTTACCATCGATGCTGCAAAAGCAGCGTTCCCACCTTCCTTGGTACACACAACGCCCTTGGATCTAGATCCACATCTTTCAGAGATGTATGACGCTCGTGTATATCTGAAACGAGAAGATAGACAACCCATACGAAGCTACAAAATTCGAGGAGCGTTTCATCGTATGGCACAAATGCATCCAGATGAAAGGGGTAAAGGAGTTGTTTGTGCAAGTGCTGGCAATCACGCACAAGGAGTTGCTGCTTCGGCAAAATTTTTTGAAACAGGGAGTACCATTTTTATGCCTCGAACAACCCCACTGCAAAAAGTTGAAGCAACAAGAAGAGCGGGTGATAGTGCTACCAACATTGAATTAGTAGGAGATGAATTTAATGAGGCCTTTGAAGCTTCTCGCCACTTTGCAGAGGCTCACGGGAGGGAATTCATTCATCCCTTCGATCATCCTGATACCATTGCAGGACAAGGAACAGTTGCTGCTGAAATAATGCAACAATTATCCATGGAAAGAGATACTCTTCATGCTGTTTTGTTCCCTGTGGGTGGAGGTGGGTTAGGAAGCGGTCTTGCCACATACTTTCGTGAACGTGCTCCACATACTCAACTAGTTGGCATTGAACCGACGGAAGCAGCTGCCATGCACCATTCTTTACAAGCTGGTCACCCTGTTGAACTCAAAAATCTCAGTACGTTCGTGGATGGAGCTGCTGTTCGAAAGCCTGGAGATCTTACCTTTGAAACCTTTCGTCGTTTAGGAGTAGATGTCCGTACTATTCCAGAAAACCAGATTTGTGTTGCAATGCATGACCTGTATCAAATTCAAGGAATTAATGTTGAACCTGCTGCTGCCCTTTCTATTGCAGGCTTAAAAGTCATTGCTGAAGAGATTCGTGGGAAGACTGTTGTTTGTATTCTGAGTGGAGCAAATTTTGATGCTTCTCGATGGACACAAGTCATCGACCGTGCAGAACGCTTTCGCATGAGAAAAGTGCAGCTTCGTGTCACACTTCCAGATCGTGCAGGAGCATTGGATGAGTTCTTAGAATTACTAGGAAAGGATATTAATCTTACCTCTATTCATTACGACGAAGAGGATGCGGGTGAAGGTATGCCCAGCACGGTTTCGCTTACTGTCCGGAGTCATCATGAAGGAAGAATAGCGCAGTTCCTGAAAGAAGCGCGTGCAGTGGGATATAATATCGAACTCAATGGAAAGCACTAAAAACGCAACGCGCTCTTCTTCGCAGTCATCATCACGGGCTGTTCACCTTTCCAGCATCTCCGTCTGCTTATCACCCTCTACAATCCCCAAAAAGGAAGAAAGAAGTTGACGTGACTCTGTTGAGCCGAAACAATAGAAGTATGCCCAATGAACAAATGATGAGAGCTGCAGAACAATACGAAGCACGTGGGGATTTCGGACAAGCGGAAGCGATGCGACAGTCTGCTGAAAACTTTGTAATGCCAGATGCTGACTCTCGATATCAGTTGTTGCGTACCTTTGCAAAGGATGCAAAAAGAAGATCTGCTGATGTAAATGTTGGATCACCAAAAGGGTATCGTTTCATTGAAAATGAAAGATAATTCTTCGCTTTTTAAAAGCGAAATACACTCTTCTTTGCAACCATCGTCACAGGCTGCAATCCTTCCAGCATCTCCGTCCGCTCATCACCTTCTACAATGCCAAGAACCGAGGGAAGGAGCATGTAGGTGAGTCCGTGCTGACGGCAAACACTCAAGAGATTCAACGTGTGTTCTAAATCTGCGCATTGCGCCATGTGCGTAATCTTCTTTTCCTTAATGACATCTTCCAGTTTATTGAGTTTCCCAAGAACCGGAACGCCGCCGATGTCTTTCTGGCTTGTTCCGCGACTTTCTAAGATAGCAACCGGTGTAAACACAGACTGTTTTGTATTGAGGAGCGTGATGAGTCTCTCGGCATCGCGGTTCGCTCCAATAATAAGGAGAGGATACGCAGGGGGAGATCGCCTGAGGATCCTTCGTTGCCATTGATCAAACGCAAGGTGCCAGAGAGCGGTGAGAACAAATGTAGATACCCCTGCGTACACAAGAAGAAGGCGGCTGAAGAATTGTCCGTAGAGGAAATAATAGGCGAGTGAGAAGAAAGCGAGTGCGAGCAGAGAGGAATATGCGATGTGAATCATGTTCCGGATGGAGCTTTGCACACGGGTAATCGTAAAAATACGGAAGGAGATGAGGATAAGAATCCAGAGCGGTGCCACCAGGAACATCACGCGAACATAGAGATCCAGCGGGAAATCAGTTGAAATGATGAATCCCACACGGAAGAAGTAGGCTGAAACATAGGCAGCCAGAAACAGCGCGAGATCGATGAGGAGCCAGATGAAGAGCAGAACGGAGCGGCGCATAAGAAGAGCTTATAGCAAGAGAACGATTGTTCAATTGCTATATTGTTATATTGTTGACCGAAAAACGTGCGTCTCGCTTGCGAGCAATATAGCAATTATCTTGAGACAACGTTTGTATTCGACCCCAGCCATGTATATGGCAACCTGGTGATATCCCACGGCACTTCTCCGTTCCATACGCTCTTCCCTTGTGCGACCTTTTTGCTGTTCACATGTGCTTTCATGAATTCCAACTTCTGACGAATGACACTATTTGTTTCTGCTCGTTTTTCAAATGCATCACGTTGCAGGGAGAAGTAGGCGAATGTTTCGGCAAAGTCTTCAAAGGGATCGGACACTGCGTAGCCAGAGACGAAGTCGCTTGGTTTCCATCCCTGATTTTTCTCCGTACTGGAAGTCCAACTGATGGCGTAGAAATCGATACTGAGATCATCGTTGTAGACAGGAGTGGAACCATCGACGAATGCAGATGTTCCACTGGAAATGGTGCCCTGCCAGAAACCCGTATCAATCACGTGGCCACATTCGTGTATCACGAGCGCTCGGAACTCATCATCTTCTGTGTTTCCTGTCACAATGATGGTGCTTCCTCCGCCAAGTCCCCGCTGATTAGGGTTATCGTACCGAACATAGAAATTGAGAAGCGCGTTTTTGCATCCGCTATCAATAGATTCCAGAAGATCATTCGCAATCTGGCGATGACGGGGTTCAATGTCCTGTTGATCCACCACGCGAAGTAATTGTGGATCGCGCTTGCGTGGTTTCACTGTTTTTAAGCTTGGTGCTGCATGATTTTCTGTCTCCGAAGACGGCAGTGTGAGTTGAATGGTTTCCTGTTGTACAGCATCTGCCTGTTCGATAAACTGTGGCTCAGATGACGGTACGACGAGTGCTTCCTGGGAGGTCTTTTGAGCGACCAGGAGAGAGGTCAGGAGGACCAGGATGCCGCTTAGGAAAGGGCTTCTGTAAGCCATAATTCGTATATATCAGGGGGGTAAAAGAGAGGCTAAAGTAGCAATTTATACTATATATCTTCTATAATGTCAAGTATTGATACGATCAAACCAGGAGCCCATCTGACACTCACCATTGAGAAATTGGCCCACGGAGGAGCCGGTTTTGCTCAGATTGAGGGGTTCCCCATCTTCGTTGCCGGAACCATTCCGGGACAGCAGGTGGAAGTGACCATTACTAGGCGCAAGGATTCCTATGCGGAGGCCATGCCGGAGAAAGTGGTGCGGAAATCCAAAGATGAAATCAATGCACCGTGCCCGCATTTTTGGGACTGCGGCGGATGCACATGGCAAAATCTTTCCTACACAAAGCAGATTGCCTACAAGGAAGATATCATCCGTGAAACCATTGAACATCTCACACCGGTGGATGAATCCATCCGCAAAACGCTTCCCGGTCGTGTGTTAAAAATTATTCCGAGTCCGCAGATTTTCAATTACCGGAACAAACTGGAGCTTACATTCGGTTATACCTCCATGCGTCATGAAGATGCACCAGCGGATGTGTCTGGAAAATCGAAGAGGATCTATTTTGATGAAGGACCATCCATCGGTTTTCACCGTCCCGGTGACTGGTCCACCATTATCCCGCTCCATGAATGTCATCTGTACGATGAACAACTGCCCGCGCTCATCGCGGATGTGCAAAAATTCATGAAAGATCTGAAACTTCCGGTCTATAACCCCAAAACACACAAGGGGATGCTCCGTCAGCTGCTCCTTCGCCGTGGTATTCACACGGGGGAACAGATGATTGCCTTTGTGGTGCAGGCACGGAAGAAGGAATTGGAACCGCTCTTCCAGCATTTCATGCGTTTTGCAGGACGACCAGGACTGAAGTCTCTTCTGGTCATTGAACATATGGGTTTAAACGACAAAATGGAGCATCCCAAAGTGCATACGCTTGTGGGTCAGCCGTTTGTGCGCGAGCGACTCTTCGATCTCACGTTTGAAATCTCGCCATTCTCCTTCTTCCAGACAAACACGCTTGCCGCAGAGAAGCTCTACAGCGCAATTAAAGATGCAGCAGATCTTTCTCCACGGGAAACCGTGCTGGATGCCTACTGTGGTATGGGAACCATCGGGCAATATCTCGCGCGTTTCTGCGAAAAAGTGGTGGGAATTGAATCGCATCCTTCGGCCGTAGAAGATGCATTGAAATCAGCAGGAAAAAATAAGATAGGCAATATCAGTTTCTTCCACGGCCGCGCAGAACAAGTCCTTCATGGTCAGTTGAAAGCGGGTGGGAAGTATCAATTCTCGACGATTGTGACTGATCCACCCCGTGCGGGGATGCACCCACGTGCGATTGATGCCATTCTTGCGCATCGTCCACCAAAAATTGTCTACGTCTCCTGCAATGCAGCAACGTTTGCGCGAGATCTTGGTACATTCCTCAAGAACGGCTACGACCTGCGCGCGATTCAACCGGTCGACATGTTCCCGCACACTGCGCATATTGAGTTGGTGGCGGCTCTTCACAGGAAGTAATGCAAAAAATAACGATCATCTCTGTTGGGAAGGTCAAAACATCATGGATCAACGAGGGGATTGAGTTGTATCGATCTCGATTACGCTCGGACATCAAATTGGAAGAACGTGTGCTGGAGGCAGGCAATGAAAAAGAAGAGCATGCGAAGATCTTGAAAACTATCGAATCATCCCATGATGTGATTGTTGTACTGGATGAACAAGGAAAAGAGATGAGTTCGAAAGGATTTTCTGCATTTCTCTCTCAGAAGAAGGATGAAGGGTCATCCATGACGTTTGTGATTGGTGGTGCGTATGGACTGTCGGATGAAATTCGAAAGAAAGCAGATGTTGTGATGGGCTTTGGGCCCATGACCTTTCCACATGAGATGGCTCAATTGATGTTGTTTGAGCAATTGTTTCGTGCGATCGCGATACGGAAGGGGACGGGGTATCATCATGAGTAGTCAGAAGGCAGAAATCAGAGGACAGAGTTCCTTCTTGACATAGTTAGTTAACTTAACTAACATACTTCCCATGTCGACATCTCCCTTACCTGAGGAACGGCTGTATCTTGCTATCACGCATAATGCATCGCTCATGCGGAAACTGGCCGAAAATAGCCTTTTGCCGCATCGGCTTACTCTTGCTGAATACAGTTGCCTTCGTATTATTGAGCACCATCCCCATATTACCGCGCAGGAAATAGGGGAACGCTTGGGGACTTCTGCGCCATCAATGGCACAGCTGATTTCTCGTCTTCATAAGAAGAAGCTTCTGATTCGGAAGTCTCATCGTGACGATGCACGGAGACTGCATCTTCTTTTGACGCCTTTGGGAAAAGCACTCCTTCGAAAGGCCCGCACCTCCCTTATGCATGCACTTCGCCAATTGCGTTTATCTAAAATATTGTTAGGATCAACTGTTAAGAACCTCACCTCACTCCAATCTTCTCTTTCTTCCCACATTTTCCATGGCTAACCGCTCTTCTTCCGGCATACCGCCGGACGTTCTTGGCCGTATCTCTTCCGGACTGACATTGCTCATGATTGGCATTGTTGCCCCATGGGTACTTGTCTTTTTTATTGCGCTCAATTTTTCCGGAGGGTATGCGCTGGCATGCCTCATTCCTATCATTCTTCCCCTTATTGGGATTTTGCGCATTCGAGGAGTTCTTCTGGAATACGAAGATGGAAATGAGATGCCTGCTTCACAAAAAGAAGAGAGGGTTCTGTCGTCTTCTCTTCCACCAAAGCAGGAAGAGACTGCATCTCTGCGTGTACGGCCTGCACCACAGAAAAAAGAACAGCCGGTTCGAGAAGTGATCGATTGGGAGGAATGGGTTGGGCAAAAGCTCCTCCAAAAACTGGGGATTGTCATTGTTCTCATCGGTATGCTCGTGCTTTTGAAATATTCTTGGGACAATATTTTCGTGGGGCCCATGGGACGTATCGCCATCAGTACACTCGGTGGCGTTATTCTTCTTGTGCTTGGGGAAGTGTTCCACAAACGTTTTGGTGCGTGGGCTCATTCATTTACAGGAGGTGGTCTTGCGCTTCTGTACTTCACCGTGTGGGCCGCAAATGCGTGGCATCATCTTGAGTTGCCACCTCTTCTGTCGCTTTCGCTCTACAGTGCCATTACGTTCTTGGGAGCGGTGACAGCCATTCGCTATAAAGCACAGGAAGTGGCATGGTTTACCGTCCTTGGTGGCTATGCAACGCCTTTCCTTCTTGGTGTTGGTGGCAGTGTGCCCATGCTCATTACATTCCTTGCCATCTTGAATGCCGGGGTCATTGCGCTTGCGTGGTTCGAAAAGTGGAAATACCTGAATAGTGCTGCGTTCGCGTTTACAAATGCCTACTTGTGGAGCTTTTACATGGCGGGTGGCGTTGAAATCTCCAACATGCAACAACTGACGTATAGTATTGGGTTCTTCCTTCTCTTCAGTACGCTTCCGTTCCTCTATCAGTTCCGTTTGGGAGCTACAGCGGAAGCTGACGATGTTGGGCTCATCATTGCAAATACACTCTCGGTGTACCTTGCCGTGACGGATGCCCTTGGAGGATTTTCCAGCGAATACACAACACTTGTATGCTTGGCGCTTGCACTTGTCTGCGTTGGTTTTGGTGCGCTTACACTCATCAAACGTCCGAAAGATGACAATCTCATCAATACGTATCTTGTTTCCGGCGTTATTTTCATCGCACTTGCACTCTACAAACAACTTGGCGTGGAGTGGGTCGCTGCAGGATGGGCACCGTTCTCGTTCCTGCTCGTTTTCGTCTCCGTTCGTCTACAACGGAAGGGGCCTTGGGCATGTGCCATGGCACTTCTCTTTGGCGCACTTGCCTTCCTTACATACAATCTGCCCCTCCAGAATCAACCGGAGGCAAGCTATATGCCATTTGTCTCTGACTGGTCACTGCAAAGTTACGTCGTCTTTGCCTCTCTTCTGGGATGGGTGATACTCAGCAAACAACTACCGAAGAATCTTCTGTCTACCGATCGTGAAAGGATGATTCTTGGGAATATGTTGCAGAGCGTCCTTGCATTCATCCTATTCACGTTCATCACCATCGAAGTGATGATTATGAACGGGTATGACCCTGCATTACATCATGCATCACTCCTCGTGTGGCACCCCAACCTCTCTATGACGTATGGGTATTTGCTCTTTGTGGTCATCGCGCTTGGTATGTTCGCCCTTGTGGGGTCCATCATATGGCTTGGAGCGGCGTTTTTCGTGCAGATGATCCTCTTCCTTCTGACGTTCTTTGCCGGAGAGGGTTCCGGCATGGTGTGGGGGACAGCAAATGTGACACCGTTCTTCCATCCTTGGGCACTGCCATCGGTTCTGCTTCTTGGGACAATGGCGCTCATGGTCACGCTTGTGAGCAGGAGATCGGAACCGGCTATCAACAATATTCAAAACCGTACTGCGATGATTGGTATTGCACTTGCTCAAGTATGGCTGCATGTCACTGTGGAATTGCAACATTTGGGGCAAAAACTCTTATGGCACCCGGAAGTTTCTGCGCGCGTGTTAAGTATGTGGTGGATCCTCTTCGCCGTTGTTGTTCTTGCTGCTGGGTTTTACTTCCAAAAATCGCGGCTTCGACTCGGTGGCATGTTTCTGCTTGTCATCCCCTTCGTCTTCAATTTTTCTGCCATCTTGCATGGGTCGGACCTGTTCCTCACGGCAGTGTGGACAATCCTTCCCCTTGCTCTTGCGGCATTTGGTGGTCGGTACAATTACCCCGAAGTTGTGAAGGGAGCACTGTGTTTTCTTGGTATTACATGCGTATGCGATCTTCTCAGCAGCGTTGAACGGCGTTCCGGCGTCATCAGTCTTGTGTGGTGGGCAGCAGCCGCGTCTGTTGCCATGGGCATTGGCTTCAAGGAGCATCAGAAATTGATCCGACAATCTGCCATTGGCATCTTCGCCATCATTACCTTCAAACTGTTTACCGTCGACCTGCTTTCTATTTCCAGCGTGGGTATCCGTATTTCTGCGTATATTGGCACAGGTCTCCTCATGGTTGGTGCATCCTACTTGTACCAACGTTTCGATACATCCAAGCCGAAGAAATAATTCTTTCTCTTCTTTTCATGCGCCTACACATCATCACGATCGCGTCGTCTATCCTCGTTCCTACCATTGCCTTTGCGGCAGGAAGGGTTCTGGAACGCCCCATCATACTTCCTGACTTCACCAAAGAAACGGTTGCAATGGTACCGCTGGATACCGATACACTCCGTGATGGTGCTGAGAAGTACCTTGTGGTGACGGATTATGGAATAGCGACCCCCTTTCGCTTGGAAGATGGACAGGAAAATCTGATGAGCCAGGCGATTTTTGATGAATATCCCGCTGCTGCCGATACAGTTCCGAAAACGACGATAACGCAGATGACGGATTCTGAGCATGGGACATACTTTCAGCCGCAGACGTCTGGAGAGTATGTCTTTCGGTTTCACTTCCAAAAGACCATCACGCCGGAATACCTGCGCCTTTCTCTGAGTGATGGCTTTCTTGAATCGATAACAGTCCGCATTGGTACAACAGCAACAACCTTGAAACCTGCTTCCGTTGGTTCTACCACGTCGTCTGTCATAACGCTTTCCGGTGAACAGGCGAAATACTTCGAGGTGACCATTCGCATCTACAGTGGCGTTCTTCGCATAGAAGATTTCGCGCTGACATCCTCCAGTACTATGCTCTCGTTTCGTGCAGTTCCCGATCGGCATTATTCATTGCTCTATGGTCCTGGACTCACACTCCACACCCCAGACTTGATGTATGCCTATACTCAAGATCCGGTCATAGGGGCACTCGGTACGGAGAAAACGAGTTCACAAAAAAATGACGATTATGATGGAGTGGATGCAAGCAGGGACTTGTGTCCCACTGTGTGGAATCCAGATCAAGCAGACACCGATCACGATGGTCCCGGCGACGCGTGTGATAATTGTCCTTCACTTCCCAATACCAATCAATTAGATGCAGACCAGAATGGACTTGGAGATGTTTGCGATGATGAAGACAAGGATGGTCGTATGAACGGCATCGATAATTGTCCTCACGTCTCAAATCCTGGGCAGCAGGACAGTGACTTAGATGGTATTGGCAATATGTGTGATACCACCGATGACCGTTGGTCGGAGCAGCATCCCTGGTTGCTCTGGTTCAGTATGGGTGGTTTGATTGTGATTCTGGTTGCACTTGGTGCATGGGTTCTCTTCAAATCTACTCATTCGTCATGACACTCGCCTTACTCACTGTGGTTCTTGTGTATTGTGGCCAGAAGATTCGCTCTCTTAGAAGAGGAAAAGAAAATAGATCCCTGCCACCACCATCCGGTACACCCCAAACGGAATAAAGGTGTGGTGTTTGATAAATCCCAGAAGCCATTTGATCGCCAGGATTGCTGTGATAAACGAGACGATGAAGCCGATTACGAGTACGAGGAGATTATCCGATGTAAATGTTGATGCGCTTTTAAGGAGATCGAACCCTGTTGCTGCGGCCATCGTCGGAATTGCCAGAAGGAATGAGAAATCGACGATCGCTTTCCTCTCAAAACCAAGAAGCATGCCCCCCACAATCGTGGCAGCAGAGCGAGAAACACCGGGAATGATGGCAATGGACTGTGCAAGGCCGATGGCCACTGCTTGTTTGGGAGTCATCGCTGTAAGGTCACTCCTCGTTTTTACAGGGTGATGCATCTTTTCGAAAAGAATCAGAATAATTCCTCCCAGAAAGAGCGAAGCGATGACGATGTGGTCGTTTCCCAGAAGATATTCTTTCACAATGCCATGGAGAAGAAGGCCGATGATAGCAGTCGGGATGAACGCGATGATGACATTCATCAAGATTTTTCTATTCAAGAGCAGCGTTTTCCAATAGAGAACGAGCGCTGCCAGGATGGCACCTAGTTGGATGGCAATCTCAAAGCTCTTCACGAATTCTGTCGAAGGAATCTTGAGCAGATGTCCGGCAAGGATCAAATGACCTGTGGAAGAGATGGGAAGGAATTCGGTGACACCTTCAATGGCGCCGAGGAGAAGAGATTGCAGGATGGTCATAGAATGAGTGTAAATTGAGAATTGATAATTGAGAATTGATAATAAAGGCCCGCGCAAACGTATTTGCGCTCTGGTTTTATCAAATTTCCGAAAAAACAGAGCGGGAATACCTTCCCGCGGTTCCATGTATCTATCAATTATCAATTTCCCTGACCTCTGCTAGAGTCTTCACTCTCATGAAATATCCCATCCTCAAGCTCAAGCCCGGCAAAGATGCACACGTGAAGAACCGTCATCACAGTATCTTTCAAAATGCCATTGCAATATTTCCGGATGTGAAAGATGGCTCCATTGTGCAGGTCGTGAGTTCACGTGATGAATTTGTGGGATATGCGATGCTAAATCGCAAAGCGTACATCTCAGCCCGGTCTATTTCTTTTGAAGAAGGTGATCCACTTGCTGTGATGAAGAGAAATATCGAGCAAGCGATCGCCATGCGAAAAGAACTCATGCAAAAGGAAGATACGAATGCTATTCGTCTCATCAATGCAGAAGGGGACGGTATTCCGGGACTCATTGTCGATCAATATAACGATGTCCTTGCGGTGCAGTTCACAACACTTGGGATGGATCTTCAAAAGGAGTGGGTGATTGATGTGCTCGAAAAAATGATCAAACCAAAAGCAATCTTCGAAAAGTCCTCAGGATCAGCGCGGAAGAAGGAAGGACTGCCTGATCGCGAAGGATGGCTGAAGGGAACCGCCAAAGAACCGATTGAAATTCGTGAACGGGGCATCACGTTTCTTATTTCTCTCACAGGAAGTCAGAAGACAGGGTTATTTTTGGATCAACGGGAGATGCGTTCGCTTGTTCGTAGCTACAGCGAAGGAAAAACAGTCCTGGATTGCTGCAGTTATGTGGGAGGGTTTTCCGTGTCTGCTTTGCTCGGGGGTGCAAAAGCCGCCGATGCGGTGGATTACGATAAAGCAGCGATTGAACGTGCGAAAGAACATGTGAAAGTGAATAACATTGATCCATCGATCTTCGGCTCGTATGCAGAAGATGTCTTTCAGTTCTTGAGGCGGAAACCCATGCCTCGTCCGTACGATTTTATTATTTTGGATCCTCCCGCATTTGCCAAACGATCCTCGGATCTTGAACAGGCACGTCGTGCGTATACAGATCTCAATCGCATGGCGTTGGAATTACTTGCTCCCGGCGGACTTCTTCTTACATGTTCGTGTTCCTATCAAGTGGATGAACAATTATTTCAAACAATTCTCTTTCACGCGGCACGTCAGGCAAAAAAATCCGTCAAAATCCTCCAAAAACATCGTCACGCGGTGGATCACCCTATCAATTTGTATCATCCAGAGGTGGATTATTTGAAAAGTCTTTTCGTGTGGGTGGAGTAGAGGAGTATGATGACCGTCTATGAAGATCCGCATCGCATTTCTTAGTTCTCTCCTCCTCTTTGGTATTCCTCTTCTTGCAAGTGCTCATGGCGCTTTGCAGAAAGTAGTGGAAGGAAAATACCTTGTGAACTTCACGCCCGCTCCATACTCACCCATGGTTGGCAAAGCACAACAAAACATGATCGCAATTTCCGATTTTCAGGAAAATTTGATCGAGAAGAACATCATCTTCAATGTAGAGATCCGGCAAGATGAAGAAATAGTCTTCACATTGCAGAATCAGGTAGCAACGGGAGGACTTCTTCCATTTTCCTATACCTATGAAGAGGCAGGAGACTATGAACTCTTCGCAACATTCAAGATTCCCGGTGACTCGCACCTCTACGAATCCGAAGATTTCATGATCACCGTTGTTCCGCAAGCATCATCTGGAGGATCACTCATAGTAACCTGGCTTGTTGTTGGTTTTGTGATGGGGTTTCTGATCAGGCGAAAGCAACCGAGACGGAGAAGAGCGTTTTAATCTTGAGGATCATCCAACGTATTGAGATCTTCATTATCTCCAAAAGGATTTTTCCCTTGTATCAACCATTGCCATAAGTCGAAATGCAGCCCGTTTTCTGGCGCTTTAGGCGCATACTCTTTTTTCGTCACAACTTTCCATCCCTTTTTTGGTCCACCTTCCATTTTCCAATACTTCTCAAGTCCCTCAAGATACCTCTTTACTTCATACAGAGTCGCTCTTGTGCCTTTTATCTCATATCCTGTCGCCTTTGCAATTTCTTCAATGGTCCAGAATTTTTCTGCTCTCTGACCTTGCTCTACAAGGAGCGCCAATACGGAACGCAAACGCGGTTTTAGCGCATATATTGGTTTCTTATTAAATGGTTTCATTGCCGCTGCCGCTGCGTATCGAATCTTATCGATAATGCGATCGGTTTCCTCGGAAGATTCCGCAAGAGGTTGAATTATTTCCACAATTTCTCCATCTACCCGTACTTGCAAAATCACCTTTCTTTCAGAACCGGAAGGAGATGAAATATTTTTTTGAAGCCATTCCCCAAAAAGGACGCGTATCTTCTGTTTGCCTGCCTCCAGATCCTGCGCATCAAGCTGGATTTCGAACGTCTCTTCGGGAAGTTCCGTCCGTTTCACTTGATGAAAGCCACCGTCGATATGCATTTTCACCATATGTATATGATATAACTTTTGATTTTTATGTCAAATATACTTTTATGATCTCACTCTTTCCTTTTTTAGGAACTCTTCCTTGGCTTTCTTCGTCCATGTTTTGACGTGTGCCTCTCTTTTCAGAGCTTCTGATTTGGTGTTACATTCTTCACTGTAGATAATGTTGATCGGTAAGCGGGACCGTGTGTATTTAGCACCTTTTCCGTTGTTGTGTTTTGCCTCCCGTGCGGAGATATCAATGCAGGTTCCTGCATAGAGGGAGCCATCGGAGCAGCGCGCTAAGTAGAAATAGTAATGCATACACGAATGAGTATATCGCTTCTTTTCCCGGTCATGAGGTTGGAGTATCATTCTTCCTGCTATGTCACCCGATGTGAGCAATCTGCGTCGGAGTAAAAAGGTGCGCCTCATCATCATGGGCGTACTCCTCTTTATTGCCCTGATGTTAGCTCTCTTTGTAGAGAAGATTCGTCTTGCCATGATTGCGGTCATCATCCTGTTGCTTGTTGCCCTGGGGTTGGAATCGAAGAATACCGATTATGATCTGGGGAAAATGTTGAAGACGGGATCGCTCAAAGAATCGCGCATTGAACGTGACCAGAACGGAAATCTGATTATGGAGGGAATTTGCCAAAAAGACGGCTATAACTGCGATGATTTCAAGACACAGTCCGAAGCTCAGTCTGTCTACGATACGTGTGAGTTCAACAAGAACAACGACCCGCACCGCCTTGATGGCGATAGCGACGGTCTCGCTTGTGAAGATCTTCCAAGAGGCACACTCTAAACGTGTTTTATTTTCTTCACATCCGCCCTATGTCAATCCTCACGGATCTTACTTCCATCGCTTCGAACGCCCTTCGTGGAGATCTTACTGGCCTTGTTGAGCAGGTGAAGAAGGCGATTGCGGATGGACAAGTGGCAGAGAGCCCTGTTGGAAAGATTATTGCAGAAAAGGTAGTGGCACTCTTGCCACCAGGTTCCTTCTCCTTTGTGGAAAGCGTCGATGCATTACTACCTGACAGCCTGGAAGTGTCTCTTGGCATCACTCCGGAGATAAAGGCATTCATCAAAAAAGCTGTTTCCGTTCATCAGGTTGCGCCTTCTGCAAAGTAATCATGTACACACTAATATTGGCAGAACGACGGGGTCTGACAACTATAATTTTGGAGCCCTGAGGAATTTTGAAGGGGCTTTCGAGGGGGTCGTTTTAGGGATGTCTAGGCAAGCGGGTCGGAGAGTCAAATGAGACATTTGAGACAGTACTTTGGGGATGTGTCTCGATACTAGACAAATACACTTTTTGGCTTATATAAGCCATTATTATTCGGTAGTACTTGCAATTATTCATGAGAGGAACGGCTACGATGAATATTAGCCACTTCGTTTCCTAGAGCAGTACACATTGGAGCAATGATGGTACAGGCGTATGCTCGTATCCAACATGAATCATGGATTGTTGGGTTCCACCGCGCTTTCCGCACTTCTCTGTCTGATCCCGCTTTGTGTACATGCGCAGCCGTCTTTCTCCGACGTTCCTCTCACACACCCTCGCTACATAGCGATTGAGGCACTGAAACAGGTAAATGTCATTCAAGGATATCCCGATGGAACATTCAAGCCGGAAAGAATTGTCACGAGGGCCGAGGCTGTCACGCTCATCCTCCGCCCACTCGCGTCTGCCGTACAGATGGAATCGGCAAAGGAGATCTCTCGGTACACCGATGTGCCGAAGGATGCTTGGTATGCCATGTACGTGGAACTCGCCCGCGACAAGTTCGGGATGATCGATGGCCCTCCCCAAACGACCGCGTTTTCCCCGTCTTCCCCCGTGAACAAGGCGCAATTTCTCAAACTTCTGCTGCGGGCCTATGGCGTGGACCCGTCGCGAAACTATGGAGAGATCACCACACCCATCGCATCAGATGTCGCGAAGAGCGCTGACTGGTTCTATCCGTACATTCGGTATGCGATCACTGCTTCCATGGAAGTTGTGGAGAAGGAGAATGTCATCAACCCAGGAAAGTCGCTCACCCGTGGCGAGATCGCCCGATTGCTGTACGATTTTCTGCTGTACCGCCAAGGAGCACGTACTCAATTCCTGCTCGATACTGCCGAAAAGCAACTCATCGACGCTTTGTCATTTCTGCAGAGCCACAACACCGCTGATGGGGAATTCGTGACGACTCGAGCACTTCTTTCTTCCCGAGGCGCGCTCGCACGTTCACCCGACGAACCGATTGCGAAAGGGGCCGTGAAAGTTTCTGAAGGGTTCAAAGAGTTGTTCCTTGCCGACGAGGCCGGAGCTAACTCCGCATGGGCAGACGTCACCGAACATGCCGGCTTGGCTTGGCACAAAGCAGAAGAAGCGCGCGCATTCGGTCTGGATGCATTGGCCGTGCAGATCCAGGAAATCGCAAAAAAGATGGCGGACGAGGCGCGAGCGCAGATGCGGTGATCATCGCGACCATTTCATGATAGACATATTGCGGAGCGTGACGGAGTTCGATGTGGAAGCCGTGCCCCATGTAACCGTGACACTCACTGTGTTGTCGACGGTGGTATCGATACTCTTGGTCGACGTATTGGGAACGTTGATCGCAAGAGCAGCAGTTGCTGCGGTGGAGAACTCCAGATAGCCCTGTGCATCCATGGTACCGCTCGCACCCGACGTGAAGATCGTATAGACCGTGTCCGCAGACCATCCTTTATCCGTAGCGGCACCCGGACCTGTGAACACTCCAGTGTCCATGATCGCTGTTCCGTTGAGTTTTATTTTTGCCTGTATTGTTGGAGGTGCAACCGCATTGGAATACACACCCCACAGACGCATTTGCAGGACATCACCGGCCACCAGCGTATTTGCAGGAATCACGCATGTGGAAGTGAAAGCGGTTTCCGATGCTGTATTGGCAATCGTGTTGCCGCTGGGTATGGACGTATTGGAGCACTGCAGACGGCCCGCCCCAATCCACGACAACGCCCCCGCACTGTTGGTGGCAAGTACCTTGCCGGAAGCGGAGCCATCACTCGATGGAGGAGTGTAGGTAATACCATTTAACGTCATCGTGCCTTTTAGGTTTGCATTTCCATCTACCGTCAGCGTCGATCCGGACAGGTTGCCCCGCACTTTGGCGTTGGCGTTGATCGTTGTTGCACCATTGATCGTTGTCGTTGACTTCAGCGTCGTTGCCCCATTAACCACCAGGGAACCGGATGAGCGCAGCTGACTGTCGGCCTGGATGATCGATCCGGAAAGCGTCTGCTTCACGCTCAGGCCGGTCGTCCCGCTGCTGAGATTAATCACGAGTGCCCCGGTCATCGTCCCACCAGCTTTCCTGATGTAGCGTGCATCGAAGCTCGTCTGCAGTGCCCCCGTCCCCGACCACGTACCGCTTTGATCGTTTCCACACGAGAATTTTCCTGTTGTCGTATCCCAGAGAAGCTTGCTTGTCGCCCCATTACTGCAATCAGAAAGGCCGAAACTGCGGATGACCGCCCCCGAGAGCGTGCCGCGAACGGTCACTGAACCGGACGATGCGAGCGATCCCCAGATGTCCGCATTGCCGTCGATGCGCAGAGAAGACCCCGACATGGTGCCTCTCACGGAGATGCCCTTGCTGAACTCAAAGCGCTGTAGCGATGCATTGAACTTGAGCGTCTGTGCAGCGAGATTGTTTCCGAACGTGAGCGTCGCATCCTGGTTCGCGTTGCCGGAGTTGATCGTGATGTTGTTCTTCGTGGCGATGGAGCCGGAGGCGGTGAGCGTGCTGTTCAGTGATGCCGAGCCGTCCACGTTCAGTGTCGATCCCGATAAATTCCCCAGCACCTTTGTATTGGCGTTGATGGTCGTTGTTCCGTTAAGAGAGAGGCTTCCTCCCGAACCCAGCATAATGATGTTTCCTGAACCAGAGCCAATTTGTCGTCCATCAATAGTTTCAGCATTCTTTGCGTATGGAACGATTGAGAGATATTTGCGATCAACGGTGGCACTCATGGTATCGACATCAATGAGTTCATAGGTAGTATCTGCAGCTCCAAAGGCCTTCACTTCTACTTGTAAGTACGATCGAGTATTGGCTGTGAGAGAATCAATTGGCGTACTCTCTCCTAGCTGGATTGAAAAGAACCCAGTGGTGCTGGGAGTGTACGATTTCGTTTCCTGCCATCCGCCGTAGTTCGACGCGCCGGTATTGATGGAACCTCCGGACAGGTCGCCGCTCACGAAGTCCGCGCTCTTCCAGAAGGAAAAACGGAACGTCCGCGCGGTGGTGATTGCGTTTCCCGATCCATCGGAAAGAGTGCCTTCGTACAGCATGTAACTGGGAAGGGTGGTCGCGTAGACAGCGGGTACGCGCAGCGCGGACGGAATCATGAGCGCCATGCAGAACAGTGCGCTCAGGATGCGTCTCGCATGTTTCCTGAAACGCCGGATCAATCTCGCGGATGCTCTCTTCTTGGCAAAAAGTATTGTTGCAAGAAGCATCATCACGACGCCAATCGCGGCGGAGCCGGCGGCATACGTGTGCGGCGGAGTCGCGGCAAAGTGGAAGATCTTCCTCTGGTCACCGGAAGAATACTCTGATGCGGGAATGTTTGGGATGACGGCATGGGAAGGATTCACAGTCGGGATTCCCGCTACTGCTGCGTGCATAGAGGAAGGATGGGCGGCTGCTTGCGTCGTCTGCCCATTTCCCTGTTCCTCCAGATGCGTATTTGATGGAAGTGCAGAGCTTGCTTGAGATGAGTGATCGCCATGGTCTCCCGTTTTTGTTTCTGTATTCGCAGAAGGAGCGGCTAGAGCTCCGCGTCGTGCTCCGCCATGCACATTGTTGGTCCCCGTTGTACCTGCATCTCCGCCGCCTGACCCGCCAGAATCATTGCTTTCATTTCCCCCGCCCTCTGTCGGTTGTGCTTGGGGGGTGCCCACCTCGCTAGCCGTACGAGTGGTCGATTCTTTCACTGTGTAGGAATCCGACTCGCCGCCGCTTGTCACCGCGTTCGTGCCTGACGGGGCATTATAACTATTGGAACGACCATTCGTCGGCATCGCTGCCATACTGTCTCCACTAATGCTCAGCGCATGGCACGGAACCGCCGTCGAGAGTGACAGCGTCAGCATGAGGCCTTTGAACAGGAGTTTGTTTGTCATTTTTGGGTATCTTCTAATTATAGCACATTTGCGCCTATAGGACGAGCTCCGAACGCTTGACTATATTAAAGTATGTATTTTTGTCATTTTCTCCTCTCTGTTTAGAGAGGAGAAATGGTATGAGAAACATATTCTATTTTATTTACAAGACAAAACAGCCGCGAGCAAGGAGGGCACATGGGGGCAACGGTAATCACTCCGTAGGCAAATATTTTTTCACCTTCTCCCACAAATCTCCAGCACTCGTGTCGCTCTTGACCAGGTAATCTTCCGCTCCAAGCTCGCGACACTTCTGGCGATCGACATCCTGACTGAGATTCGTGAGCACTACAGTTACGGGAATACGTATGTGATTTTTCTTCAGTTCGGCAAGGACGGAAAATCCATCCATGTCGGGCATGAGCAGATCGAGAAGTACGAGATGATAATTTTTCTTCTTGATGGCATCCAATGCCTGATGTCCATTGGGGACGACATCCACCTCTACCCCTTCGTGCTGCTCGAGCTCGAACTTGTAGAGCTTGGCGATAAATTCTTCGTCTTCGGCAATGAGAATGTTACGTGCCATGAGTGGGTGGGGTAATGGGAAGTGTGACCGTGAAGGTTGTACCCTCATTCTCCCGTGAGACAAAGGAAACAGTCCCATCGAGCATTGTAACAAGATTATGCACTAGGTACAACCCAAGCCCTGTACCATCGGTGACCACGTTGCGGGCATTGTCCGCGCGGAAGAACTTCTTAAAAATATGTTCTTGAACGGCAATGGGAATGCCCATACCGGTGTCTTGCACGTCTATCTTCACGGTACCTCCCTCTCGCTTGGCACGGATGGCAATGGATCCCTTTGCCGGGGTATAGCGGATTGCGTTGCTGATGAGGTTCGCGACAACCTCTTTCAAGGAATTCTTGTCCGAGTGTATCACTGCGTCACCTGAACACTGAACTTCGACGGTGATATCTTTCTTCTGGTACCAGAATGCGTGTTCTTGGCACACTTCCTCAATCAGTTCCTTCAGGTGTACCTCCGAGGTTTCCAGCGTGGTCGTATTACCCTCCGTTCGAGAGACGGAGAGCATCGTATGAATAGTCTCTGCAAGACTCACGGCATATCCCAGCGCCGGCTCTAGCATCTCTCGCTGTTTCTCGGATAGCTCGCCGAATCTGCCTTTGAGGAGCAATTCTGTGGAGAGGCGAAGGGCGGTGACAGGTGTGCGCAATTGGTGACTTGCCAGCGAGATGAATTCTTTCTGACGCTTGTCCAATTCCGATTCTTTGGTGATATCACGGAACACTTCAATTGCGCCGATCACCTGACCTTCCATGCGGATGGGCGTCACTGTCACTTTGACGGGGAACTTTGTTCCGTCTTTGCGCACGTAGAAGGTAGTAGTAGTAGTAGTAGTAGTAGTCGGAAGATTCCCCCTTAGTGACCTGTTGATTGGCCTCTGTGCCAAGGGGACAGCGTTGCCATCACGATCGAGCATTGGGATGACCTCCACGAGCGGTTTTCCAATGACTTCAGCGTTGTTCCAGCCAAGCAACCGCTCGAATGCTGGATTTGTGAGCGTGATGATCCCTTGCAGATCGGTAGCAATGAGTCCATCGCCAATGGAAAGCAGCATTGACTCATCTTCAGCCTTTGCCTTCTGGAGTTTCTGTTCCACTTCCTTCTTGTCCGTAATAAGAAAGCGAACAGCCATATACTGCACCGGCCTCCCTTGTTCGTTGAGGATGGGGGCTATCGTAGTGTCCACCCAGTAGAATGTGCCGTCCTTCGCTTTGTTGTTGATTTCCCCGCGCCAAGTACGACCGCTGCTGATCGTCTGCCAGAGATCATCGAAGATCGCCTGCGGCTGATGTCCGGATTTGAGAATACGGTGGTTCTGACCTATCAATTCTTCCCGTCTGTACTTCGAAACCTCAACGAATTTTTCATTGGCAAACACAATATTCCCTTTCGAATCAGTGATCGAGACAAGTGCCGACTCATTCAGTGCATTCAGAGTTGCCTCATCCTTTGCCTTGGCAACTCGTAGTTTTTTTGTCGCATCGTCCACATGCGCTTCTGCTCGCTGCTTCGACGAAGCAAGTGTGTAGAATACCACGGTAATCAGTGTACTGACGAGAATACCTACGAGAAGAATGCCGAGCATTGCAAAACGAGAGACCGGGGTTTCGCCGTAGGTGGGTACCGCGGTGAAGGTCAGGAGCCACGGTCGCCCTGCGACGTACACGGTGCGTGTGTCAGTGAAGCGCGGCGTCTCCTTTGTCTTCAGCTTCTCTGTCGTATCATCGAAAAGAGTATGTTCTGATCCATCTCCCGTACCATCGGTGACGCGCAGTGCAATGTCAGTTATGCCATCCGTACCAAAAATTCCCTCGAAGAAGTCAATAGAGCGAAACGGACTATACGTGTATCCCACGATATTGTTCCTACGCTCGTCTACAGTGGATGCAGGCGCACCATTTCTATAGCAGGGCACGTAGATCAGGAATCCTGGTTGCACATCTTCATCGATCTCCTGCACAAGTGTAATACGTCCCGACATCTTGGGGCGTCCGCTATCCCGAGTCTGTTCCATGGCACTGCGCCGAGTGGTCTCACTAAACATGTCGTACCCAAACGCCTGTTTGTTTCTCTCATCGAAGGGTTCCAAGTAGATAATTGCAGAGTAGAGAGTGCGATCGCCGGGAGGGCGAATGGAATACTCCGGAAATCCCTCTGCGCGTATGGAAGCTGTGTGCCGCTCCTTCTGCTCGGGTTTTACAAAAATGCTATATCCAACACCCTGGATGCCGGGGTAGTTCTTTTGAATATCAAGCGCATCAACGT
The DNA here is from genome assembly GCA_023263945.1 of Patescibacteria group bacterium. GTDB lineage: Bacteria > Patescibacteriota > Gracilibacteria > Peribacterales > Peribacteraceae > JALQTW01. The sequence continues at coordinate 316,086 of JALQTW010000001.1, forward strand.
ATGCTTTGAACTCATCCCGTTCCACGGAGGTAGAAGCAGCAAAAAGTCCGCGAGTCCCCTCCAATACACTGACGTATATTTTGACACGTTCCTCGATTGTCTGTGTTGCTCTCTCTACGTCATTGACAAAATTAGACTGCGCATCGCGTGTGAAGAGAGTACTCACAAGAGACGCGAAAGATATTGTTATGAGTACGGAACCTAGCACCATACCCGAAACAGTCAGCCATCCGCCAATGCGAAGCGAGTAGGCATCACGCTCACGGTAGACAAGGTAAAATACAGTGCTCGCAGCGAGAAAGAGAAGCACTGTATGTACTGATGCAAAGAAAAACGATGGGATCGCAAGAACCTGAAGAGAGCCAAACAGGAATGCAATGAAAGCGACGAGGGAGAAAAAGAACGTTGTGGATACCAGAATCTCCGTGATGCGCACACGTCGCAAGAAAGCAGAATGTGCACTCAGAGGAACCAACCCCATTAATAGAAATGAAATGGCTGTGTACTGTGCCATTCGCGCGAGAGTCGGGTACGTATCAAGCGCACCACGCAAGAGCAGCAGGTCGACAGATAGTGACAGCAGGCCTATCTCCTCCAGCAAGCGCAGTGCCCCCGCAAATGCAACAAAACATGCAAAGAGCACCGCAGCCCAGCGGGTGCTTTTTCGTGCATCAAGCGGAAGAATCGCCCCGAGCAGCACGAAGCAGATTGCCGTCAGAGGATTCATGGCATTCGCAATAGGAATGATGCGGACCAATGCATCCACTCCTAGAATCCATCCGAGCAGGGAAAGCCCACCGATACACGAGATGAAAATCCCCATTCCATCGCGCACGCGCTCAATGGTCACCATTGTTTTGCAGTAGGAGACAAAGCCGATGCCCCGGAGGATCAGATAGAGTCCTACAAGGAAGATGATGATGGGGAGATAGATTTCCAGCGTCAGGACTTTCGTCTTCTCCCACTGCATATGCTCAACATTCGCTTGCACGCTTCTTTCGTGGAATGTATTGGAGAAGTGGTTCCACGGATTCAGGCGTTCATGGGTTCGAAGATCGTAGTAGTACGCGATCGTGTCGTCCTTGTACTTGATGATGCGACCGGTAAGTGGTTCGACCCAAAGCTGTAAGTACGGCTCGAGCTCCACTCCGCGTGTCACACCCATGCCTGGCAGATGGCCGAGATTTGCTGTCTGATCGATCGTCACCCCTTCGTAACGCGTTTCATAACGATACACAGGTAGGCCGTACAACGTTTCCTTTCCCGTGAATTCCATATGCGCTGGTCCGTCATAGTTGATGTGCCAGTACGTGAACGCATCGCCTGCCTGGAGATGACGGGGGGCAAAGAGGTAGCCGTCCCTCGGTTTATCGCCAAGTGTGGGCACATGGGCACCCGTCACCGGATCAATCCCGTACTCCCGCTCCACAGAAAATATCGGATCGTCGTCAGGCGTCCTCACGTCAAAGACATTGCGAACGATGAGGTCACCATCTTTTTTGCCCGTGACCCCGTAGTAGAAGCGGGTCTTACTGTAAATAGCACCGTCATATGCCTGCCTCTCCTCGTTATAGAAGTCATCGGTCGAGACGATGTCAGCACTGTAGTAGAAGTCGTCGGGGAGTTTCTCAAGCACGGGAACGATCCGATACAACCAAATCGGAAGGAGCAGGACTAGGATGAAGCCGATGAGTACTGTGTATTTTCGAGAGAACATAACTCGTTAGAGGGCAGACTGTGGATCATTTGTATCCATCTTGGGCATTTTCTTCACAACGCAGTACACGGATGTTGCACAAAGCAGTAATCCACTAGTAATCACAACAAGGAGCAGGAACGGCGACGCAGTTCTTGCGATGAGCGACTGGTACTCATCCGCCTTCATATCGATGCCGAGTACACCTGTGACTGTTCCATTTGGTCGGCGAATGGGAGCGTAGCCGGAGAGCAATCTTCCCCATTGATCGATAGTCACTTCATCATCCGTCGTCGGTGCCTCAAACGCGCGCATTCGCAAGGCGTCATTGTCGCTGACATCGTATGTGTCTCCCGGGTATGATGCTTCTTCTGCCATATCGACGGTACCATTGCGGTTGACATCCAGCTCATCAGGCGAAAGAAGGGAATCGGCATCTGCAACGAATTCGAGCTCCATCGGATCGGACGTCCTCCGCAAAATGTACGCGTACCGTATGGATACACCTTCAGCATCGCGGATTGCCTGCAGGCGTGTCACCAATTCGCGGAACTGGGGGGCATCCATGTCGGAGCGCCCATCCACCGCATCAAGAGCATCAGCATCGATTTGGGCGGCATTGCTGGAGGCAAGTGCAAGCAGCATGTCTCGTATTTGAGATTCCATCGTTGATCGTGCCCACAGAATATGGATGACGAGCACGGTAATCAGGAATCCATAACCGGCAAGCACCGATATGACGCAGGGTTCGTGCAGCAGTTTCTGGATTGGGCGGAGTGGCATAATCTGCTAATTCTAGCATAAATTTGGAATATTATCAACTCCCCGATGATGGACGATTGCCGGAGTTGTGTTGTCGCCTACGCGTAGCCCGTAAATGACTCGATGTGAATATCTCCCGGAGAAATGCCGAATTTCTCGATGGTGCCCTGCGTAGAGCTCACCATTGCGGGCGGACCTGCGATGTACCAGATCACATCATGGTGTCTCTCAACTTGCTCCGAGAGTTCCGTCTCCGTCAGTCGACCGATGTGTTCTATGAGGTGCATGGTATGGGACGCAGTGGTAAGTGAACGCAATTCTTGGCAATAAGGACTTTCTGCTTGGCTATGGTTCATGGTCAAAACTGTCACTCGCTGGAGTGATCGTGTTTCGGTGAGGTAGTGCAGCATACTCAGGAATGGCGTTATTCCTATGCCACCCGCAAGAAACACGAGGGAACGATCGACGGTTTCGGGGAGTGTGAATATACCTTTGGGACCATCTATCTCGAGTGTTGCTCCATGTGGAGATTCCAACAATTGAGTCTTGAACGGGCTATCGGATGCACGGAACGCAATGGCTATTTCCCCTGAGCGCAGCGGCGACGATGCGATGGAAAAATCCCGGAATTGTTCGTGAACGGATTCGTTGTGCAGTTTTGGTAACGTAATTGTTACGTACTGTCCTGCACTGAAATGGAAATCGGATGGCACTGCGATGACGACCTCAATCGTCCGGTCGGCGATTGTCGTTTTTGCGAGAACGGACGAACGAAAGTGCATACATCTCGAACGATATACGATGAGACAGTACGAGTGTAGTCAAAGAACTTCAACGGTGCTACGCACACACATAATGCGTTCAGTTCTATCAGTCGTTCTGCACCCGCAATCCGGTCTTCTCCTCGATGTGGATACGGAAGAAGACTCTCTCTCTGCCATTGCTCAAATCCTTTTTCTTCGGGAGCAGCTCGTTGTACAGGGCTGACGTGGCCCTGCCCTCTTCCCGTTGGAGTCGCTCCGTGAGAATCTCGATCGCTTGCATATGTTCCGCTTCAGGAATTTCCTCATACCTACCCCAGACGATCACGCTGTCCCATGTTCCTTCACGGAGAAATTGTTCCGTCTGAAAACAGGCTGCGGGGTGGCGACGCAGCATCTCGATCTTCTGGCCCGTGTACGTGAAGCTATAGAGCGCATTGTCACGGTAAGCGAAGGTCATGGGAACAATGTAGACCCTGCCATCGTCCATAGTGCACCCCAGATGCCCATACAACTGTTCAGTCAGCAGCGCCGTTGTTTCGGTCTCGGTCAGTGTGCGATTCATTACTACCAGTGTAGTCAAAGAGACGTGATGTTGCTACCATAGCATGCGATGCAGACAGCACATCCGGGTTTCACCCGACTTCGCCCTAGGCTTCGCCGAGGTTTCACCCTCATCGAATTAATTATTGTCGTAGCGATCATTGCTATTGTCGCAGCGACGATTTTCGTGGCGATTGATCCCGCAAAGCAACTCCACGCCGCTCGCAACTCCACGCGCTGGGCGGACGTGACCTCAATTCTCGAAGGCATCAAAAAATATCAGTTTGATAACGACGGAGCTTTGCCTGCGATCGATGGCAGCCCGGGCAGTGTGCAACTCATCGGTTCTAATGTCGGCACCTGCGGATCAGTGTCGTGTGGTTCGCACCCTGTAGCATCAGGTGGCTGCGAACTTGATCTCTCTTCCAGCCTCCGTCCGTACATGAAGAAAATTCCCTATGATCCAAAGACTGGCACAGAACGCAACTCACGCTATTACGTGAATAAAGACGAATATGGGCTTATTTCGGTGGGAGCATGCGATAGTGAGGGGGAAGGTGCCGGAGGGCAGGGAGAAGTGCCGAATATTGAGCTGACACGATAATATCTGGCGTTCTTTGCGCGTTTATGCTAGAATGATGGGATGCTTCAAACACAAATCACACAGCAAATTCCAGAGAAATTCCTCGCACTCCTCACCAAGAGTTCGATTCTAAGCGAGGAGCTTGCTCATAGCCTCATCGAGAGAAGCAAGGGAGATGTTCAGATTTTCGAAAAACTTCTCCTGCAGGAGGGGTACCTCACCGACGAGCAGCTCGCGCAGATCAAGGCGCAGGCATTCGGCTGGCACTTCGTGGATCTCGATTCGATTGCTGTTGATGAGGAAATACTTTCGCTGCTTCCCGGTGTATTCCTTATCGAACGTAAAGTTGTTCCCTACAAACTACAAGGAAAGCCAGGTATTGCCATGCTCAATCCCGGCGATACGAAACTGCGCCGCGTTCTCCAGAAGAGGATTGGTTCAGAAACACGCTTTTCACTCGCAACCGCCTCGGATATCGCATCGGCTCTCAGCCGCCACGACGAAGGATTTGCCGTGTCGGCGCAGGAGTATGTTTCTTCCTTTGGTGCTGCAAATAAGGCCAATCGACAGGATGACCTTTCGGCGGTACATCTCGTGAGTTCCATGCTCACCCACGCAATCCGCAGGAGATCCTCGGACATACACATTGAACCCCGCAAAGAGCAGACCTTCGTGCGGGAGCGCACTGATGGCGTTCTTAAGACGCAATTGAAGTTGCCGAAAGCGATGCATGATTTGATTTCGACACGCATCAAAGTTCTTGCGAATCTGGCAACGGACGAGCACAGCAAACCGCAGGACGGGAAAATGCAATTCGAGACGCCGGAGGGAAGCCGCGTCGATGTCCGTGTCTCCGTGAGTCCTACGATTGACGGGGAGAAGATTGTCATGCGCCTGCTCGCCGCCCAGAATCAATCGCTGCCACTCGAGCAGCTCGGTCTCAATGGCGACGACATGGAGATCTTGAGGCAGCAAATGGCACGCGCTTGGGGCATGATCCTCGTCACGGGTCCGACGGGATCCGGCAAGACAACCTCGCTCTATGCGGGAATCCGTATGCTCCATAAAGACGATGTGAACATCGAAACCATCGAGGATCCGGTGGAGTACGACCTCCCGGGCGTGAATCAGATGCAGGTAAATGAGAAGGCAGGCGTGACCTTCGCGACAGGACTTCGTTCCCTCGTTCGTCAGGATCCCGACATCATGCTCGTCGGGGAAATCCGCGATCAGCTACCCGGCACAGATGCCGTACTTTAGGTGGGAGAAATGCCGCCATGTCCACTTCACGCCGAACAAGGCAGAGGCGGAAAACACGTACGAACTTTTCTACGACCGTCGCCAGCTCGTCGCGCTCCAATACCTGCGCGAGCACCTGCGCCACTTCAGCGACTTCTCACCAATGTCCATCGGATCGCTCGGCAGATCCGCAGAATTCCTGCGTGAGAAAATGGCAGCTTTCAATCGCTTCCTCGTCTTCCTGCTGGATATAGAACGCACCTACGAATTCGCCAGTCAAACCGCGAGAAACTGCCATGCGAAAATGTGCAGAGAATTCGGCACGGAGAATGTTGAAAATGAATGGAATCTCTATCGTGAAGGTCTGTACCTCCCCGCCATTAAGAAATGTGCGAAACGATTGCTGAAGCAGCACAATATGAGTGTTCAGAAGATGGAATGGTGGCAGTGGCAGCTCTCCGAACTCAATACACTCGCTCACTCACAGGGGCGTGCAAGTGTCGCAGCGCTCGATGACGGCCTGCTCCAGCAAGAGGAAAGTAATCGCATGATCGCTCTGCTCAACTGGGTAATTTTCGCACTTACAGGAGAGGATCGGACGGTGCAGGGGGTGCTCCTTGGCGATCATCGCCCGCGCTGCACGGAATGCCACATTCCATTCGATCCGAAGCCACAGATAAGGCATCAAGAAACGTGCGGTGATCCCGCCTGTATTAGACTGCATCGCAATAGAAAGAAACGAGAGAAGCGCCTCGTCAAGGCATAGTCGCGGCACACGTACGGCACACGCGGAAAGAGTGAAAAACCATGGATATAAGGGGCGCACACTTCCCCGCGCCCCATGGTTTCATCAAAACGTCCTACCAGTCTCTCCATTACCGAAACACGAACCGATTCCCTGCGCCCTGCCACCTACAACCCCCGCAAGTGGAACGAGACGCAGCTCGCGACGCTCATGGAGAGCCTTTCTCGGTTTGGTTTTGTAGATCCCGTGATCGTGAACGGCACTTCCAGCCGCAAGAACATTGTCATCGGCGGACACATGCGACTCGAAGCGGCAAAGCGGCTCGGAATGCCGGAGGGTATCCCGAATGCCCCCACTTCGGTGAGGATGGGAAATGGAGAGAGCCGAACCGGCGTTGATGGGTGAAACCCACCGGGTCTGGAACCAAAAATCCGCCCCCTCCCACTTCGACTTTTTGGATGAGGCAAGCGGATCTATAAACCATAGCCAGTGTTGGCAGAACGACGGGGTCTGACAACAAAATAGTTGAGTCCCAGACAACGTTTTTGAGGGGGTCATTTTGAGTACGCGGAAGCAAGCGGGTCGGTCGGTCAAATGAGACAAATGAGACAGTACGACAGGGGGGGCGTCTTATACTGGACAATATAACTATTTGGCTTATGTAAGCCATTGTTATGTGAATATTGACGAATATTTCTTTTTGTATTATAGAATGCTTTTGTTCATGCCGCCCATGTTTCCGCCTGTGATGAACGTGGTTCGAGGTTCTGCATAGAAAGGAGTGTTATGGCGTGACGGTAAATTTGCCCATCATCCCGTTGCTGAGGTGTTCCGCGATGTGACAGTGGAACATCCAGTCGCCGGGGTTTGTGACATCCAGCAGAATGTCGACGCTCTTGCCGGTCGGTACGAGGACCGTGTCCTTCCAGACGAGGTTTTCGTTGGGTTTTCCGTCAATTGCAAGTACGAGGAAACGCTGTCCATGGAAATGGATCGGGTGCTGCATGGGGTGATCGGAGCCGTCGCTCTCCTCATCGTTCACAATCCGAATCTTCACCTTGTCGCCGACCTTGAAGCGATAATCGATCTTCATGTTCTCCTTCGCTGTCGCTTCGTCGATCAGCTTCCATTGGGTATTCCCCTTCGTGGACATGACGTTCATGTGCGGCATGGGGTCTTCCCATTCGATTTCATCGCCGTCCTCGGTTGCCGTGTTCCCATGCATCATGCCTCCATGCTGCATGCCGCCCTGGTTTCCCTGCATCATCATGCCCGCCATCATGGATTCCACAGAAAGATGTATCGTCTTGTCGATGGGATTGTCGAAGTAGGGACGGTAGGAAGCGATGTCTGCTTCGATGTCGGCATTCTCACTGATAGAAGAGAATGAATCCCTAAGTGATGAGCCGCCGCTCACCATCACCGTTCCAAGAGGCCATGTCTTCTCGGGACTGGTGCTTTGGATTTCGTATGTTCCCGCTTGCGCGTACTGCACCTCAACTATGATCCGTTCCGAAGGCGAGATGATGACGGAATCGACAAATTCATCGTGTTCTTTTCTTCCCACATCGCCTCCGACAATCTTGATCTTCGCGTCTCCGAAACGCACATTGAATGTGCGGGTGTTGGCGGCGTTCGTCAGGTAGTACCGCACGATGGAACCGCGAGGAATCGATGCGCTGTACTCCGTTTTACCGTTCACGAGCATGGTGTTGCCGAAGCGACCCATCAGTGCGTGATCAGCCTCTCTCGCACCGTACGGAATGGGCAGACCGCCTTCAAGGAGCATATCATCGAGGATGAGGACTTCCTCACGATCAACGGGGTTATAGGCAGACGGGTTGTTCGCTGTGACCCAGAGATTGCCGTACAGCCCCAGATCCTGCTGCAGATCCTCGCGGACATGCGGGTGGTACCAGAACATGCCCTCGTCGGGTACTTTCACGGTGTAGGTGAAGCTTTCTCCGGGTTCGATGGCCTTCTGCGTCACGTCCGCCGCCCCGTCGAAACGGTTATCGAGGCGTATGCCGTGCCAGTGGACGGTCGTCGGCTGGTCGATGTTGTTTGTTACGTTTACCGTGAAGGTCGATCCCTGCTTCACCTTGAGGAGTGGCCCGGGTATCTGGCCGTTGTAGCCGTACATGGCGAATGATCTTCCGTTCACCGTCTGGCGGACAAGCTCGGGATTGAGGGTGATGGTGTCGCCATCGTTGATTTCCACGACCTGAGAGGATGCAACGGCAGGGAGTGCACTGATATCCTTCCCTTTCGCAGGAAGGAACGATCCTTGCATCATCCCACCTTGATTGCCATCCATCATGTTTTCATTACCGCGCATCATGCCGCTCCCCATCCGGTCATTGACCGTAGGAACACAGGCTGTGAGAAAAATGGTGCCGATGAGTAGGAAGAAGCGATACTTCATATGGAGCGTGAGAAACGGGAAGTAAATGCAAGGGCGGTGAGCGGAATGACCATCATCTGCAGTACGGGTGTGAGCCCGATTTGTAAAACAGGTATCAGAGGCATCACCTCCGCGTACTGCCAGCGGTGATCGATATGTACTGCCCAGAGTTCAAAGCTCACCGCAAATAATCCTCCGACGAGAAGAGCGATGATCCATGTCGCAGGGGTCGTGTATGCCGTACGGTCAGCGATCCAATATGGATTTTGATGGACTACTGCAAGCGCGAAATAGATCAAGGACATGAAGATCAGATCGCCCCATGTCGCTTTGAAACAGATCCAGAAGTGCTGCTCAAAGGATTGGAAACCCGCGTAGAGAGGGGCTTGGAGGTTCTCCCAGACGAGATGCAGAAGGAAGCTGCTGCTAAAAAAGAGAGATAGAGGAAGCCAGCGATGGGCAGGAGAAGAGGTCAAGTACGCGTTTTGCAGAAGCGTTTGAGGGTTTGCCCGTTGTAGACAGGCTGAATCGTGAGGTGGTTGATGTCGAACTGTTCCGAGCAGATACGTTCAATATCCCCGACAATCCGCTCGCAATCGCAGATATTCTCTATCTTGATTGTCACTTTGCAAGTGAGGTGGTGTTCACGCGGTGTCAGGCTCCAGACATGGATATCGCCAACAGAGGTGACGCCTTTGATGGCAAGTACGGTCTTCTCAAATGTGTCATAGGGGAAATCCGTCGGCGCGGATTGCAAGAAGAGCCGTGCACCCTCTTTGAAGATGCCCCAGCCGCTCTTCACCATGAAAAACGCGATGAGAAGCGCGGCCGCGACATCGAAGTAGACAACGCTGAAATACTGCGAAAGCAATCCGCTCGTAATGAGTGAGACCGATCCGATCATATCGTAGGTCATGCAGGCATAGGTTCCCCGTGCATTCAGGCTGCAACAGGCATCGGCCTTGAGCATGACCGAGGAGATGAAATTCACAGCGAGCGAGGCGCTACCGATTATGAGAACAGTCGTTCCCGCGACCGTCTCAGGCACAAGCAGGAGCCGTCCGGCCTGCAAAAGAACAACAAGCGAGGAAAGAAGAAGCAGGCACCCCTTCACGAATCCAGCGAGCGCATCCATCCGTCCGTAGCCGAATGTGCGCCGTTCATCGGGATCTTGTTGCGTCTTGCGCTCGCTGTAGATACTGAAACCGAGTGCAAAGAGATCATCGACATTCATGAGGCCATCCGCGAGCACCGCCGTGCTTCCCGTCACGATACTCATGGCGAGTTCCGTGACGGCGAGCCCTCCGTTAAGGATGAACGCCCAGATAAACTTCCATTCGAGAGAGGAGGGAGAGGAAGGCCGATGAGGAATGGCATTGCAACAAGTTTCCATAGAACATCAGGGTTCAATGCAGGGAACAGCGGGATCAGCGACGCAGTTTTCTACGGGTGGTTTGCCGCGCTCGGGACACGTCTGGGAGTACAAGCAGGCATCGTCCGAAAGTGTCTGCAACTGATTTGTTACTTGCTCGCCTGTTGCGCCATAGGTCAGCAGAATCTGATCGAGATCGGCAAAGATATAGGAGGGATCGAATGGGCGCTCCGTACCGTTTACGAACATCTGCCAGCGCTTCACCCCTTCGTTGCAGACGGATGTGCCGTTATCGAGCGCGATGCATCGATCGGTCGCGCCGATATCGATGGCTTCCAAAAATTCCCCGATGGATTGCCCAGGCTTGTGTCGATGAATAACCAGAGCATTGCCGTCGTGTAGATGCGGTTTCGTTTCCTTTTCAGGATCGTTCGATCCTTCGCTTAGCATATATTTCTCCGCAGAGAGATCGATGGGCTCTCCTTCAAGCCAGATGGCGAGATCCGCATGCGTATGATTCGGGTCGGGATTTACTGCGGAATACATTGCCGCATTGCCCCGTCCTTCGACGACCAGTTCACCCAGAGCACCGCGATCCACGGAGCGCGTCAGGCTGTGATCGACAAGTAGATACGTACCCGGAACATCGACGGTGAATTCTACGACCGTCGCTCCCCCCGCTGGTATCACGGTCGTTTGCACATTGCGTCGCGGAGAAGACAGAATGTCACCTTCGGTATAGACCTTGTCGAATACTGCGCCGATAACGTGGAAATTCGATGGAACAAATCCGCCGACACCGACGTAGAGCCGTATGCGTTCGCCGACATTCGCTCTCAAGGCACCGCTTCCTGCGAGTGCGCCTGTGCGTCCATTGAACACGAAGTACTCGGGTTGCTCCGCGAGCAGTTTTGCTTTGGAGAATTCCTGATACCCTTTTTTGCCGAGTGCTCCTACCGTATAGAGTTCACCCTGCATCACGTAGAATTCACGATCAACAGGAGGGAGCCCTTCCTTTGGTTCGACGACGATCATCCCGTACATGCCATTTGCGATGTGCGTGGGCACATGTGGACTCGCACAGTGGTAGATGTAAACACCGGGACGATTTGCCTTAAACCGGAAGATTTTTGTTTCCCCATCTTCCACTTGTGTGAGAACGGAGCCACCACCGGGACCGGTTACTGCATGAAGATCGATGGAGTGCGTCGCATGGCCTTCTGCGGTATGGGAGCCGCTTGTTCCATGTGGGTCTTCTTCATGGCCTTCGCTGTCTGCTAGTGCTCGCGGAACGAGAAGATCAAATGTGATTATGTTTTCCGTACTCGCCCTCGCTTGTTCCTCATCATCGACCGCATGCGTCAGTTGTACCTCAACCGTGTCACCCTCCCGTACGCGCAGGAAAGGCCCCGGTACTGTGCCATTGTACGTCCAATACTTGTACGTCGTGCCGGGTGCAATCTCGGATACCACTTCTTTTGTCTCCAGCTTGATCACGACCGTCCCATCAGCATTGCGTGTGACGGGAGAGGAGAGATCCGACGCATGGCGGCTGATGTCGGTACGATTTCCCACAGATGAAACGTGTGCGGTTTCCGCGCTGCTCAGCTTGGCAAAGCCAAGGAAGAGTGCCGTAAAGCCGACAGCCATCACAATCGGAGCGAAGTCCGAAATCCAGTTGCGCTTCAGCGGATGAAAACCTTTCAGTAATAATGAATTGGTCACCACGGAAACCGAACTGAACGCCATTGCGAGTCCTGCAAGCTCGGGACGGAGAATAATACCCCAATGCATAAACAAACGAGCGGCGATGGGAATGCCGATCACGTTAAAGAAGAGTGCGAAGAACATGTTCTGCTTGATTTTTCCAACCGTTGCTTTACTCAACTTGATCGCCGTCACTGTGTCCCTTAGATCATTTTTGACGAGCACGATGCCACCCGTTTCCATAGCAATATCGGTGCCGCTGCCCATGGCGATCCCGAGATCGGCTTGGGCAAGGGCGGGACTGTCATTGATGCCGTCACCGACCATCGCGACGTTCTTTCCCTGATCCTGTAGCTTCTTCACTTCGTTCGCCTTCTCTTCGGGCAGGACTTCGGCGAGAACATGTTCAATACCGAGCGGCTTCGCAATCGCCGTCGCCGTTCTCTTGTTATCTCCCGTAATCATATAGACAGAGAGTCCCATCTGACGCAGCCGTGCCACAGCTTCTTTGGATGTGTCCTTGACGGTATCGGCGACAGCAACGATCCCGATTATTTTCGTTTTATCTGCAAGGAGCATTGCTGTTTTTCCTGCTTCCTCAAGTCTCTGCAATACTTCTTCCTGTTCTTGGATGGAAATTTTCTGCCGTTCCATCAGCTTCCGATTACCAAGAAAGTAGATATCACCACCCAACGATCCTTCGACTCCGTGGCCGGGAATCGCTTTGAAGTGCTCAGCCGAAGAAAGTGTGAGACCCTTCGTTTTCGCGAAATTCACAATGCTTTCGGCAAGCGGATGCTCGGAGCCTTGTTCAAGGCTGGCTGCAATCCTCAGTACTTTCTCATCGGTTGAATGGAATGAACGAATGTCCGTCACCTCCGGCTTCCCCTTTGTCAGCGTTCCCGTCTTATCAAATACGATCGCATTGATTTTATTAGCGGCTTCCAGCGGCTCGCCTCCGCGAATGAGAATGCCCTGCTCCGCGCCTTTCCCCGTTGCCACCATGATGCTCGTGGGAGTCGCAAGACCCATCGCGCAGGGGCAAGCAATGACGATCACGGAGACGAAGGCGAGGAGCGCGAACGTCAGTCCTGCACCGAGGAGCATCCAGACAGCGAAGGTCAGAATCGCAATCCCGATGACGGCTGGAACGAACCAAGAGGAAATCCAGTCGGCAAAGGCCTGAATCGGCGCTTTCGATCCCTGTGCGTCCTCCACGAAGCGGATGATCTGCGCGAGCGCTGTTTCTGAGCCAACTTTCTCTGCTCGAAACTCAATGCTGCCGTTGCTGTTCATCGTCGAACCGAACACTCTGTCTCCTTCCTTCTTCTCGACAGGAATGCTCTCGCCGGTGAGCATCGATTCATCGATGGACGTGAGCCCTTTGAGAACAATGCCATCAACCGGTACCTTTTCCCCGGGGCGAACGACGACGATGTCTCCCGCCTGCACTTCCTCAATCGGTACATCAAGGGTTTGTCCGTTACGCAGAACTCTGGCGGTTTTTGCCTGCAGGCCCATCAGTTTCTGAATCGCTTCCGATGTGGCACCCTTTGCCTTCGATTCCAACCACTTCCCGAGCAGTACGAAGGTAATGAGAAGAGCGGCAACCTCAAAATAGAGGTCATGCATTTCCCCGAATACCGTTCCCTCGGTGAGGGTGTGACTGATGAAATTCCAGAGACTGTAGAAGTATGCCGTGGAAGTACCGATTGCAATGAGACTATCCATATTAAACGTTCCCATTTTTAAGCTCGACCAGAAGCCTCTATAGAAACCGTATCCGAGCCAGAATTGGACAGGGGTCGCAAGAATGAGGGATATGATCCCCATATAGACCATGTGCTCCTGCGCAAAAGGGAGCGTCGGCAGAAAGGACACAAGCATGAAATAGAGCATCGGAAGACTCAGGATGAGTCCGATGAAGAACTTATTGCGGTAGTTTTTGATTTCTTCTCTTCGCTGCTTCTTCTCTGCTTCACGATCTTGCTCGCTGGCAACAGTCGCGCCATAGCCTGCCGCTTTTACGGCATCAATGAGGCCCTGCTCAGTGACGAGCGCTGGATCGAAGCGAACGCGTGCCTTTGCGGCACTGTAGTTCACATTGGCTTCCTCGACACCTGCAGTCTTCTTGAGCTTGCGGGTGATCAGCGCACTGCAACTGGCGCAGTGCATGCCCATGATGGAGAGAGTAGTCTGAGAAGCCATGAGCGAAGTGTTGAAAGGAAGTTCATTAAAAAATCATGAAAGAGGATGAACCTTGTAATCCGGATTCAGGGATTCGATTTCACTCTTCCAGTCGCCAAGGACGAACCGGTCGTCGTGGTCGATATCCACGGTCTTCTGGACGAGATCGACGCGCACAGACTGCACGCCCGTACTATCTTTGCTGACGTCTTGGATGAGTCGTGAGCAGCCCTCGCAATGGATGCCGGGTATGGAGACTTTGGTTGTGGGCATAGAGGAATGAGGAAAAAAAGTTATCGTTTGGAGAGGCCGATGACTTTGATGAGTTCCGCGATGAACGCGTCTTTCTCCGCCTTGGAGCCGAGCTTCCTCTCCGCGCAGGTGTGGAGATGCGACTCGAGGATATGCACTTGGATGTGCTTGAGATGCCCCTGCATCGCGAGGACAAGTTGGAGGATCTGCGGACAGTAGGCATCCTCTTCGAGCATCTTTGTCAGCTTCACCGTCAGACCCTCGAGTCTGCGGACGGCATCCTGTGTTTTTTTCTTGTAGTCCTGGCGCATAGAGAAGAGAGAGGTATAGGTACTAGGTAGGGGTACTGTATTCCCCCACAAACAGATCGTCAAGATTCAATGACGATTTGCCCCGTCATATCGCTGTGACCGGAGCCGCACTGAATCGAACAGAGGAAATCGTAGGTTCCCACCTTGTCTGTCGGCAGATCGATCCTCACCGTGTTGCCTTGGATGACCGTCTCGTTGATGCCGAGCGCAGGAATGGATAAGCCATGGGTTCCGCTAACGCCGGTCACTTCCAGCGTCACCTTTTCGCCTTGCTTTACGCGAACAACATTCGGTGTGAACTTCCAGAGTTCAGCGGTCATTTTGATCGTCTTCGCCGTGCCTGATGGCGCAGCAGCTTGCGCATCGGAACCGAGCAGAGCGTCGATGGTTGTCTTGAAGGCGGCGAACGGCTGTGCGCCGGAGATGATGCGGTTCTCGTCGGTCTTAAGATTCAAGACAATATTGCCCGGCGTTCCATTGACGCCAGCCGCACTCCCTCCGCTCATATCGTCCTGCACATGCTTCGCGTACTTGCCGCTGTCGAGACAGTCTTTGAACTTCGACTCGTTCAGACCGAGTTCCTTCGCGAGCGGTGCAAGATTTTCAAGCGGGAAGCCCGTGCCACCTACAGTTGAGCGCTCAAAGATTGCATCGGTGTATTTCCAGAATGCATCGTTGCCACCGAGCTCATTCGCACACTCGGTTGCCTCTGCTTCTTTCTGAGCATTAGCATGGAAAGAGAGCGGGAAGTGACGATAGACCCAGACCACATCATCTTTGTAGGTATCCATGACCTGTTTCATTGTTGGATGATGCCGCTGGCAGAACGGACACTCAAAATCCGAGTATTCGACGACGGCTACCGTCGCCTTTGTGAAGTCGCCACGGATGTGATCGGTCTTCGGATCGATGGCGGGGAGGTTGTCTGTGGATGTCGGTTCAGGCGGGGGCTGTGGTGCCGTAGGAGTCGGCACTTGGGCGATGGGAGTCGGAGGAGTGTTCGTGATCACGGGGAGGCTGCCACCCTGCCACTTGCCTATCCCAAAGCCCACGATGACACCGATGAGTGCCATCGAAATGCCGAACCAAGGGTTCGATGCTGATCCAGCACGACTGCCGGATTGTTTCTGTGATGTTTCTTGCCACTGGAGTGCCATGATGAAAAGAGGGAAAAGCGATTACAAAACCGTAAAGGAGCCGCGCACCATGCCCATCGAGCAGCTGAATGCGAGCTGGCCGGGTGTTGATGGGGCGGTAAATTCAATGATGTTCTGGCCTCGAGAAAGAGGTTTCACGATATTGAGAGATGGAATGACCAGCTGGCTCGTGCAGCCCTGCGCCCCGGCTCCATCCACGACCCATCGGACAGGAACTCCTGCTTTGATCGTAAGATTGCTCGGTTCGTAACCGTACGAGGTCACTTTCATTGCCACTTCCTGCACGCCCCCCACAATCGAAGGAGCCGGAACACCATTTTGGACCGCAGCGCCTCTTGCGAAGACGCGTGAAAGATCGATGCCCGTAAGCGCGAAGCCGCTATTCAAATTGAAGAGCGCGAGGATGAGCACAAGCGCACCAGAGAATCGAAGGAACAGCCGTGAGAACGTTCCCTTGGCAGTCGAGGAGACGGCGCTGAGACCGATAAGGGACGGGAGCGTTCCAAGTGCGAAGACGAACATAGTCAACGCTCCAGTGATGAAACTCCCAGACGCAAGTGCCACGAGTTGGAGTGACTGCGTGAATCCACACGGTAGGAAAAATGTCATTGCCCCGAGTGTGAACGGAGCCATCGGATGGTCGCTCTCCGAAAGATTCGCAATCCATCGTGAGAGTTTTTTGGGTGGTTGGATTGGAAAACTGCCCTTGGGAATGACCTGGAGGATCGTAAGCGCGAGCCAGAGCATGATGAATGCCACGGCGATGCTCATATAACCACTCATTCTTGTCGTGAGTGTGATCGATTGCCCGAGCAGTCCAACCAGACCACCGAGGACGAAATAGGAGACAAGACGACCAATATTGAAGTGCAGTAGTGGTTTGAATTTCTCCCACGGTGTTTCCGCTTGATGCATTTCGTTATGCTTCGCGGCAAGTGCGAGGAGGAGTCCGCCGGTGACGGCGAGGCAGCTTGAGGTACCCGCCACGAGACCAATGACGAAGATGCCGCCGAAAGAGAGTGCCCCTGATGTGGAAGGCGCGAGTGAGACGAGATCGAATGCCTGAAGGAGCTTGTAGATGGCAAAGATGATGAGGAGCGATCCGCCGATCTCCATCCATTTCTGATGAGGCGGTTCGACTACGGAAGGCTGTTCGTCTGGATGGCGCAACTGATAGCCGATACTCTCTACTGCTTCTTTGAGCGCATTCCAATCGGGCATGTGATCGTAGTAAATCTTCGCCTTGCCCTTCTGATGATGGACGGTAGCGTTCTTCACGCCGGGGACGAGCTTCAACTTCTGCTTGATGAGACGCTCGTCGGCTTTGGAAGTCATGCCATCGATGCGGGCGCTGATGACACCGTTCTCGGTAACATCGCAGGTACTTGCCCCCTGCACAGTCTCGTCACCTATGCCGTACCCCGCTTTTCGGACGACCGCTTCGATTTCATCGGACGATGGCAGCGCATCCGGATGCGCGGTGATGACGGCGAGTCCCTTGCGGTGATCGACATGGACGTCCACGACGCCGGGGACGGCCTTGATCTTGCGTTCGAGTAACAATTCACAACTGCCGCACGTCATGCCAGAGATGCGGAGCGTGGCCTGAAGGTGTTTGGACTGCGACATAGACGTATGAAAAGAAAGAATAAACAAGACGCCGGAGGAACTCCGGCATCGACGGGCTTCTTTCCTTTCACAATCTCAGTACCGTGGTGTCGATGTGAAGAGCTATGGGCGGTGCCGTCGCGGGAGGGGCAACGACCGATGTGGCTTCAGGGATGAATGAAATGCTAGTCGGAAGTGGCATGACGGCCACCACGCTCGGTGTACTAAAGCTTGCTGCACTCGTCCTTACAGCATTTGCCTGTGAGAAACAATGACCGGCACACCCCGTCGAGGAGTGTTGCGGTTGGTCGTCGTTGCTTGAAATCACATGCAGGCAATGCTCGCAGTGCGCGGGGGACATCGGCTCCATTGGCGTCATCGCCATTTCCATATGCTCCTCGTGCGGCATTGGCATCTCTTGCGCGAATGCCATCGGCATCATGCAGAGATTGCCAAGGAGGGCATGAGCAGTGAAAGCCAGCGCAAAAAATTGTTTTCTGATCATTTCGTTGGGATTATACACAATTGAGAAGAAATATCATCTACGGTACACAAGATAAGGAGCGCATGCCTTGAGGATATTTTGCTACCAGAGACATACCGCATATAATAGAGACCATGTCTACAGACGACCGCCCAAACCCGCTCGGCCATATCCGCTTCCCGCACTCTTTCGATCCCGGGACAATCGCACAGAAGGTCGAGGAAGCGCAGAAACTGGCAAACACACTTGCGGGGCAATACGCGGCGTATCGCCCGCCGCAACTCGATCTCGCGGCGATTGAGAGCGTCACCAAGCGGTTCGACACAATGGTGAAAAGCAGCACCGACTACGCCGCCCGCCTCGAGGCCATGCTGGATGCCTCCCGCAAGAGTTGGGAACAGACCCAGAAGACCGTTGAGTCGATTGTCAAAAGCAGCAGTTTTCTGGCTGCACTCGAGCACAGCCACCTCGTCGCGGAAAAAATGTCCGAGGCACTCCTGCATCTGCCCGATTTCACGAAGCATCTCTCCATTCTCCAAGATCGCATCATTTTCAAGGACATCGTTTTGCCAGATACGTTCATGCCACCTGCGGGGGAATGCCGCGAGTACGGCACCATGCTGCCTGTGGAAGAAATTATTCGGGAAGACATCATCCTCGACCCTGTGGATATCGCAATGACAACCACATGTCATGTAGATGTAGGTGCGCCGGAAACCAAAGAACAGGACATCTCTCCCGTTGAAGTTTGGTCGACGGGAGAGAAAGCATCGGCACCGATCTTCCTGCAAAAACTGAACCTTGTCCTGCAGGAGAAACTCTTTGACGTATTACCACCCGAAGCAGATCTTATTGATGAGACCATCGCCCTCTTCGAGCCACGCAAGGCTGGCATTTTCATCCTCACACAGCAGGGATGGCTGAAGGAGGAAGAAGGGGTGACGGCCCAAGGAATCCGAGTCATTCAGTATCTCCGGCGCATCGGAAAGCGACCCGGACAGCCATGCGCAAGTCTCACCGAGCTTGCAAGTGCTCTTGCGAAGCGGGCAGCGAGCATTCGCACTTCTCGCAGTTCCATCTCGAACCGCATCGCACGTATTGAGGAAATCTGCATGGAGCACAATCTCAAACCCATCGTCATCCGGAGCGGGGGGTTATGGCGAATCAATAGCGCACTCACGCATTGGGATACAGTAACTACAAAGCCCTGGATTCACTACTGAGTTCACTTTTCCCACAAGAATTCGGACGAAATCGGCTTGGAACCAGAATAAGGCGTTGAACACAATCCAAAATTTTGCCTTTCTTGAAAGGAAACTGGCGTATGTCACGCTCTGACATATTGTTTGGACCAAAAAGTGAACCCCCGTGTGGAAGGTACTTATTTCCTTCCACCCTTCTTTTATGGCTAAGCGCCAGCGCCAGAAGAAACATACACAGAAACTCCCCCGCACGCACGCACCGCCGGATCTGCAGATCGTCTGGGTGCCCATCGGAGAGCTTAAGCCTGCCGCCTACAATCCCCGTACTCATAGCGAGGAGCAGGAATGTCAACTCACTGAGAGCATCACCCGCTTCTCGATTGTTGAGCCGATTGTCGTCAACGGTGCGCCCAAGCGAAAGAACATCGTGATCGGCGGGCACTTCCGCCTGTCGGTTCTCAAGAAGCTCGGCTACGCGACCGTCCCCGTGGTCTATGTCTACATCACTTCCCCCGAGCGCGAGCGGGAACTCAATCTACGGCTGAACAGGAACGTCGGGGAATGGGACTGGAGCCTCCTTAAAGAATTCGATACCGACTTCCTGAAAGACGTCGGGTTCGACGCCGGAGAACTCGCCCAGTTCTGGGACGGGACGCTCGACACCGAAGACGACCACTTTGACGTCGAGAAGGAATTGGAGGAGATCGGCAAACCCAAAGCGAAGCGCGGCGACCGCTATCAGCTCGGACCCCATATCCTTCTTTGCGGTGATGCGACGAACGTGGAGGATGTGAAGCGACTCGCCCAGAAGGTACGGATCGACATGGTCTACTGCGATCCTCCGTACAATATCGACCTGTCGTATGACAAGGGCATCAGCAACAAGATGCGCTACGGCGGACAGACGAAGGACAACAAAACGGAAGAGGATTATCGCGCATTCCTGAAGATAGCTCTGGTCAACGCGCTCTCGGTGAGCAAGCCCGACACGCATGTGTTCTGTTGGTGCGATCAGAAGTTCATCGGACTGTTGCAGAGTCTCTTCCCCGCACTCGGCGTCGATTTCCGACGTGTCTGTCTATGGATAAAGAACAACCAGAACATGACGCCGCAAGTGGCTTTCAACAAGTGCTACGAACCTTGCGTGTACGGCGTGCGCGGCAAGCCGTACCTCTCTCCACAGCTTCAGAATTTGAACGAAGTCGCAAACAAGGAGGTCGGTACCGGCAATCGCCTCATCGATGATGTCGTAGACCTCCTCGATCTCTGGCTCTGCAAGCGCTTGCCGAGCGCGGAATATGAGCATGCCACTGCCAAGCCCCCGACGCTCCATGAAAAGGCGATCCGCAGGTGCACCAAGCCTGGGGATGCGATCCTCGACCTTTTCGGCGGCAGTGGGAGCACGTTGGTCGCCGCCCACCAAATGAAACGCCGGGCGTTCCTTTGCGAAATCGAGCCCGTGTTCGTCGACCTCATTATCCGCCGCTTTGAAGTTCTCACAGGTCTCAAGGCCTCCCTCCTCAAGCCATGAAGAAGACGCCGACTATCACCACCGGCTCGGTCTTCCGGCTGGGAGACCACACCATCGGTTGCGGAGATTCCACCGACGCCGCGTTTGTCGCAATGGTTATGAAGAAGGTACAGCCTACCCTCATCTGTACCGATCCTCCGTATGGGGTCGATTATGTCGAGAGCAAGGGGCAGTTCCTGAAAGGGAAGACCAAGCATGTCGCGATCCTCAATGACCACGCGCAGACAGACGATGAATACCGAATCTTCACGCGCAAGTGGCTCGAAGCCGTGCGCCCGTTCCTCGCTAAGAAAAACAGCCTCTACTGCTTCAATAGCGACAAGATGATCTTCGCGCTCCGCGAAGGGATGCTCGACGCCGGATGGCACTTCGGGCAATTGATCGTGTGGATCAAGAATCAGGCCATCCTCGGACGGCTGGACTACATGCCCCAGCACGAGCTAATCGCCGTGGGCTGGCACGGCACCCATGAGTTTCGGAAATCCAAGGACAAGAGCGTCCTCTTCTATCCGCGACCGTCGCGCAGCGTCTTCCATCCTACGCAGAAGTCGATTCCTCTCCTTCGGCATCTGCTCCTCAACAGTTCGCGGATTGGAGACGCGGTCTATGAGCCCTTCCTCGGTTCGGGGTCGCTGCTTCTGGCCGCAGAGCAGACGAAGCGACGTTGCATCGGCATCGAACTCGATCCCGCGTACTGCAAGGTCGTCATGGATCGATTTGAAACACTCACCGGCATCAGGGCCGAGGCACTTCCTTCCCCCTCCCGCCCATGACCAAGCATCAGGATGCCATCGACGCCCGGAAAGCCCGTGAGCAGGCTCTGCTACTGGAACAGCTCCGCAAGATGCCGATCGTCCACGTCGCCTGCGAGAAGGCGGGCATCAGCCGCGCCACGTACTACCGGTGGCGCAAGGAAGACGAAGAATTCGCCAAGGTCACGGACGAGGCACTCCAAGATGGCGTGGCTCTTGTATCGGATATGGCTGAGAGCCAGCTTCTGACCCAGATCCGCGACGGCAACCTTGGCGCCGTCATGTACTGGCTGAAGCACAGGAACGCCAACTATAACAACAAACTCGAAGTGACGGCAAAGATCAAGACAGACACCGATGCGCTCACCCCCGAGCAGGAGGCCGCGATCACCGAGGCTCTCAAACTTGCATCCCTCACACCGGAGGATGCCGCTTCTACTTCTTCTCCCCCCTCTTCCCATGGAACCAACGACTCCACTCCCGCCAGCGATGCAGCAGCTGCTGGCACTGATGCTCAAGGACCGCAAGGCACGACGCAAACTGACGCGTGAGAATCATGACCTCTTTTTCCACTGCTACTTCCACCATTACGTGAAGTACAGGACCGCGCCGTTCCAAAAGGAGATGTTCAAGATGACCGAAAATGAGGGACTGCAGACGATCGTCATCACCGCGTTCCGCGGCTCCGCGAAGTCGACGATCATGAACATGTCCTACGTGCTTTGGTCGATCCTCGGGAGGCCGGGTAAGAAGTTCATCCTCCTTGTCGGGCAGACGCAAGCCCAAGCCCGGCAGCACCTCAAAAACATCAAGGAAGAATTGGAAAACAACCCGCTGCTCCGAGGCGACCTCGGGCCGTTTCGGGAAGAGGAGGACGAATGGCGTAACTCCTGCCTTGTGATCTCAAACTACCGCGCGAAAATCATGGCGGTCAGTATCGACCAGTCGGTGCGCGGGCTTCGCCACAAGGAATTTCGTCCCGACCTGATCATTTGCGACGATATCGAGGATCTGCAGTCGGTCAAAACCCGCGAAGGCAGGGACAAAACCTACAGCTGGGTGAAAGGCGAACTCATTCCGGCGGGCGACCGCAACACGCGCATCGTGTTTGTCGGAAACCTTCTCCATGAAGACTGTCTGCTGCGCCGCCTTCAGCGCGAAATCGCGAGCGGGACGATGCGGGGCGCGTTCCGTGAGTACCCGATCATGGACAGTCAGGGGAAGCGGTTGTGGCCGGGAAAGTATCCGACGTCTGCCGCCATCGAAGCCGAGCGTCAACGGGTGGGAAGCGAAGCGGCGTGGCAGCGCGAATACATGCTCAGGATCATTCCGGATCTTGAGAGATTGATTCATCCATCGTGGATCACGTACTACAGCGTATTTCCCGATGAGGACACGCTGCCCTTCCGCATGATCGGCACGGGCATCGATCCGGCGATCTCGAAGGAAAACGGCGCGGACAATACCGGGATGGTGTCGGGGCGGATGTACGGGTACGGCGAGGACATGGAGATTTACATCCTCCCGAACCCCGTCAATGAACACTTGAGCTTCCTTGAGACGATTGAGCGAGCGAAGTCTCTCTCACTCGTGCTCGGGGGTGGTGAGCAGACGGATCTGTACATCGAGGATGTCGGATTCCAGCGTGGTCTGATAGAGCAGCTGGATGCCGCCAGATTCCCCGTGACGGGCGTACCGACGAAGGGTCAGGACAAGCGCTCCCGCCTCGCGCTTGCCTCCCACCTGATACAAGCCGGGCGCGTAAAATTCCCCATGACCGGCTGCGAGCGACTGATCGAGCAGCTCGTGGGGTTCGGGAATGAGCGCTACGACGACCTTGCGGACGCCTTTGCCATCCTCATCCTGCCCATGTTGGAGATGAAGGGGCATGGAAGGCCGATCAGCATCGGCGAACTCAACAAGGGTCTCACCAAGTCGGAGATGTACGGGAGTTCCGCGTGGGAAAAGTTCATGTACCCCGACCACAGCGGCGATCGCGATGGCGGCGGTGAAGACATCCTCAACATGGAATTCTAATTCTTTCCTCTTCTTTCCTATGCAAACCATGGACATCACCCCAGAACTTCGGACAACCATCCTCCGCGACCAGCGGGTGCGCCGCAGTATCACGCGCGGGAGCCACTTCTATTTCTTCCACATCTACTTCGGACATTACGTGTCGAGTCCGACGGCGCTGTTTCAGAAAGAAATCTTTGGATTCACGGAGGATGAATCGCAGAAACTGACCGCCATTACCGCCTTCCGGGGATCCGGCAAATCCACCATCGTGAGCCTGAGCTTTCCGCTGTGGGCGATCCTCGGGAAACTTGGCATCAAATTCGTGCTTATTCTTGGCCAGACGCAGTCCCAAGCGCGACAGCACCTCAAGAACCTGAAGGACGAAATCGAGCGTAACGAATTATTGCGCAAGGATCTGGGGCCGTTTGAGGAACGGGAAGACGAGTGGAATTCCTCCTCCATCGTGCTCCCGCTCCTTGGAGCGCGTATCACGGCGGCTTCGACCGAAACAAGCGTGCGCGGCATCCGCCACGGACCGCACCGTCCACAACTCATCATCTGCGATGATATCGAAGATTTGCAGTCCGTGAAGACGAAGGAGGGCCGTGACAAAACCTACCAATGGCTCATGGGAGAAGTGATTCCGGCTGGAAGCCCAAAAACAAGAACCTTCATCATCGGCAACCTCCTGCACGAAGACTGCCTCCTCAAGAAATTCGAGCGGCACATCACCGATGGCTCGATGGGCGGCGTCTACCGCGAATATCCGCTGCTGGATGCAAGCGGGACGACGCTGTGGCCGGGAAAATACCCGACGGAGGAATCCATTCAAGAGGAGAAATCCCGCATCGGGAGCGAAGCGGCATGGCACCGGGAGTTTTTGCTGCACATTCTCTCGGATACCGAGCGCGTCATCCATCCGGAATGGATCCAATACTATGACGAATTTCCCAGGGAATACTACACTGAACAAGTCGTATCGAAGGTACGTTTCGAAAAAATCGCCACTGGCATCGATCTTGCTATTTCCAAGAACGACACTGCCGACTACACGGCGATGGTGACGGCGCGACTGTATTTCATCGATCAGAAACTCACAATTTTCATCCTGCCCAACCCTGTGAATCAGCGCATGACAACGCTAGAAACACTTGAATGCGCAAAAAATCTAGTCAATACAAGCAGAGATAAGAGTAAGTCCGTTCTCTACGTCGAGGACGTTGGGTATCAATCCTCTCTCGTCGAACTTCTGAAAGAGGATGGCTACGATGCAGAGGCTGTACCGGTGAAAGGTCAGGATAAGCGCGGTCGCCTCGCACTTACATCACACGCTGTGCAGTCGGGACGAGTACTCTTTCCCAGACAGGGAGCGGAAGATCTGATCAACCAGCTTGTGAACTTTGGAGTGGAGCGCTACGACGATCTTGCGGATGCGTTCTCGCTCCTCGTTCTCAAAGCCCTTGAGGAAAAATTCCCACATTTTGGGATTTATTTCATCGGACCCGACGGGGTCACCGGATGGGATAATGTGCGGGGCGAGATCGACGAATGAGGGATTTGAGACCTTTTAGAGGGTATCCAAACGGGTCTTTCGCCTGGATATGTGGAGGAAGCTGCGGCATCCCTTGTGTCGCATATTTCCTTCTCCCATTCCTATGGCAACCGCCACGCTCCCGCAAAAACGCACACCGAAGGTGCAGCCCGTCGCCCTCTCTCACATCGATCTCACGCCGCCGGAAGAACGGCTGACGGGACCGATCAAGTACTGCCTGTATGCTAGAAAATCCTCCGAGGACGACGAGCGGCAGGCTCTGAGTATCGATTCGCAGATCAAGTCGATGCTGGAACTCGCGAAGCGCGAGGGGCTGGAAATCGTGGAGGTGCGCCGCGAGAGTCATTCCGCGAAGGCATCGGGTGCACGACCCGTCTTCAAGCAACTCCTGACCGATATCCGTGAAGGCATGTTCACGGGCGTTCTGACGTGGGCTGCGGATCGACTCAGCAGGAACGCGGGAGATCTCGGGACGGTCGTCGATCTCATGGACCAAGGTCATTTGATTGAAATCCGAACACACGGGCAGAAATTCACCAACAACCCGAACGAAAAATTCCTCCTCATGATTCTCTGCAGTCAAGCAAAGCTCGAGAACGACAATCGCGGGATCAACACTAAACGGGGCATGAGAACGAGGGCGGAAATGGGACATCGTCCTTGTATTCCAGCGCTCGGCTATGCACTGGAAAAAAGACCGGAGGACAAGAAGAACAGGGTCATCCCCGATCCGATCCGCGGGCCACTCGTACGCCAAGCCTTCGAGAAGGTGGCCTACCAACATGCAAGTGGCAGGAATCTCCACCGGTGGATGCAGGAGGTGGGATTCACGACAAAACTTGGCAGGACAGTTACTCTCAGCATGATCTACCGGATGCTCCGAAACCCCTTCTACACAGGAAAATTCGAGTATCCGGTCGGAAGCGGCAACTGGTATCAAGGCACCTACGAGCCGCTCGTCCCGCAGCCTCTCTTCGAAGCGGCGGGGAAGGTGCTCGACATGGCACCGAAGAAACAGTGGGGCACGAAGGAATTCGCCTTTACGCGGATGATGCTCTGTGGGAATTGCGGTTCAGGCATCACCGCCGAGGAGAAGCACAAGCGCATGAAGGACGGGAGCATCCGGAAGTATGTCTACTACCGCTGCTGCCATGCCAAAGACCACGACTGCAAGCAGCCGTCGATCCGGGAGGACGAACTACTCGAAAGCCTTCTGACGATCATCGATACAGTCGATCTCGATAAGATCGGCATGAAGAAAAAGTTGCAGGAAGAAGTGTCACGCTATGAGAAATTCACCACGGGAGTGTTGGGCAGAGAAACGAGCGAGAAGATGCCGCGAGTCGAGATCCGCGCCTACGCCAAGTATCTCCTCCAGAACGGGAAAATCGAGGAGAAGCGGGAGCTGCTCCACTGCCTGCGAAACAAGATCACGCTGGCGGATGGGAAGATTGCGCTCGCGAAACAGGTGAAGGAATGATCAATCTTCAAATTTCAGGAGCTTCCAGAGCGGGATCCCAAATCCATCCGCGAGCCTTTGCAGGATCTCTAGGCTTGGATTCTGCGGATTCTTCCCCTCGAGATTCTGGATGTATTTGAGGCTGATGCGGGACCGCCCGGCTAGTTCCTCCTGTGTCAGATCGTATTTCCTCCTCAAGGAACGGATCTGTATGCCGAGTTGGTGTGACGTGTCTTTCTTCACGCCATTATCCTCGATTGTTCACCTGCTATTGAGAACCAATGATTGTAGGTGTATAACTGTAGGTAATAGACTGGACATGAATGCCATTTGGCGCGTTATGGCTGGCATTCGGTCAACTCTGTGCCATTACTTGATGCATCATCTTTTCCCCATCACTTCTATGTCTTCTCAGGCAACACCATCGGTACCCCGGAAAATCACACTCGGCCTCATCATCGGCTGGGCGCTCGGCATCTTCCTGCTCCTGCCAGCGATCTCGATGCTCGCGAAGCAGCCCGTGACCGGATTGGCACTGCTTGCCGCGTCGCTCGTTCTCCTGCCGCCAGCGATAGGGTTCATCCAGAAAAAGGGCAACTTCTACCTGTCGGGAGGCGTGAAATTCATTGTGGTCGTCATTTTCTTGGGATTGGCGGCCGGAACGATGGATCGGTCACGGCTTCCGACGACAGAACAAGCGGTGCGGTCGTCAGATGCAGAACCAGCAGCACAAGCCCCAACTGCAGCCAAGTCCTATCAGGAGGTATTCGTCTTCAAGGGGAACGGCGCAAAGAAGTCGGAGCCGTTCACGATCACCGGGAACAAGTTCAAGATCGTCTACAACTGCAGCGGAAGTCTCTGTCAGGCATGGCTGAAGAAACCTGAGGGTGGGTTCAGCTTCGAGATTATCATGAACGGAACGGGGCCGATAAACGATGAAAGTATCTTCTATAAGGCCGGCACGTACTACATCGAGTCGAACTCCATCGGGACGTACACGATGAGTGTGCAGGATTATCGCTAGGAATTAAGACTTATGGTCTTTGCACAATCGATTTGAGTTTTTGTTAGTCATGTCGTCAATCTGACTTTCTTCATACAGTTATTCATGCGTTTTTACGATCTCAAACTCATCAGCTCGGTCACGCAAAACAATAGCATGCTCAATATAAGAATTGTGGTCGCTTATAAAATCTGACCATTTTACAGGATATATATATGAGTGGTCATTTCCAATGTGATGTTGTCCGAGACATACATTGCATGCAGATTGATTTTTGTCTTTTCGGTTAAACATATTGGTGCTCAAAATTCTGAAAAGATTAGCCGTCTGCCATTCCGTAACACATGGTTTATGGGCAACCGCATATTGATAGCTACCATTACAATCTGGGAGTGCCACGGCAACAATACCAGTTGGCTTACGGGTTACATCACCTCTTGTTTTGTAGCGAAGCGAATATGCAACTTCGTTTGGAATCCATTGTTCCTTCTCGGACTTCGTTCGATCCCACATATTCGGCGATAACAACACAATTGTGACCGAACTATCGAAGATTTTTTCTTTCAAGTGAGAATCAATCGTGTCGTCTGTCAGATGACTAGCATCCTCACCGCTCAATTCTCCCTTATAAATGTGATCTACGCCAATTATGTCAATTATGTTGTCGACATAATGACGTGGTGTATACAGAAAATTGGTATCTATAGTCGGTGTATAATCTACGAGCGGTAGAACGTTCCCGTCCTTGTATTTGTAGCTCACAAAAATTTTTCGTGATGGAGTGTCGTTTGCCATACTATTTCATAAAAAAGATGACATATAGTGTCGCAAGAAATAACGGACCATAGAAGTATCTTAGGGTTGGAGAAAAGAAGCAGAAGACCATGGTATTCTTCTTGTAATTCCTAAATTCCGTAATATCCATTGAGAAATCGATTTCCTCGTTCTTCATTCTTCGCACTTTGTCGTATAGATCCCTGTACATTCTCTCAAGACTCAGAAAGTATGCGTCGTAACCCCAAAAAAGAATAATGATCAGTGACAAGAAGATAATTGGCAACCGTCCCGTTGCTATTTGAGTCAACAATACGAGAACACCGGCGACAAGAGTAATTACCCATCCGCGTAGGTAAAACAAATTGCCGGCCATCCGTGTGACCACATTCTGAATCAATTCCAAATGCTTTAGTTTCATTTCTTCCGCCATAGGGTGCGATTCTACATCCTTCCAAGGCCTTAGTAAATAAGGCACATTATCTACATGTGCAGTTCGAATATCACTTGGACATAGGCAAGCGGATCTATAAACCATAGCCAGTGATGGCAGCCCCACGGAGAATCGAACTCCGATTTGCAGGATGAGAACCTGCTGTCCTAACCGTTAGACGATGAGGCCACGGACGCACATTGTAATGAAAGAGATCCTCAAACGGAAGAACGCTTTATGTGGTACTATTTTCACCTATGGTCCTCACCCCGGAAGAATCGGCACGACTGCATGAACATCAACAAACGATGTCCCATGGCAGCCGTCTTGGGCCCATTATTCAGGATATCGTTTACGGAGGGAACGATGGCATTGTGACAACATTTGCCGTAGTGGCGGGAACGGTAGGAGCGGGGATGGATCGTTATGTGGTGATTATCCTTGGCCTTGCCAACCTGTTTGCGGACGGTATTTCTATGGCAACAGGATCGTTTCTCTCCCAAAAATCGGAAATGGATCAGCAAAGCAGGCTGCGTAAGGAGGAGCTCCATGAAATTGCAACCGAGCCGGATGCAGAGCGAAGTGAGATTAAACTGGCATTCGCAAAAAAAGGATTTACCGGTGCAGATCTTGAGAGAGCAACGGACATCATTACGTCCAATACGAACGTCTGGGCAGATACCATGCTCATTGAAGAACATGGCATTGTGCCGAATAGCGGCGATCACCCACTCCTTCATGCGGTCAGTACCTTCTGCGCGTTTGTGATCTTTGGTTCTATTCCGCTTCTTTCCTACCTGTTCAATGTGGAGAAATCCGTCCGTTTCCCTGTTGCCATTGGTGCCACGTTTATCGCGTTGCTTCTCCTCGGTATTGCCAGAAGTTATGTCACGCGTGAACGGCTTATACGCGGTGCCCTTGAAATTGTTGGCGTTGGCGCGGCGGGTGCCGTTGTGGCGTATGGAATCGGAAAAGCGCTGGAACAATTGGTGGGAGTGGCGTTGTAGGTATGAGTTACGAGGCACGAGTTTCGAGAGGTTTCTTTTTTCTCGTAACTCGTAACTCGAATCTGGAAACTACGCGGCTGCTACATCACAAATCCCTTTATAAGGACAGCGACTACACACAGGAAAGCTTGGAGTAGGGGCGAAATCTTTTTCCTGAATCCTCGTGATAAGTGATGTGATGGATTTTTCTGCATCGCGTAATTGCGATTCATTGCGGTGTGTTCTTCGTTCGGTAATCCCTTCTTCATTCAGAAAGAGGAGGATGAGTTCATCGACAGGTTCTTCATAGATTTGCTTTGCGGCGAGTGCGTAGATCGATAATTGCAGATCGCTGTCACACTGCTCTTGTGTACGCGGTTGTCCGGTTTTGAAATCGATAATCCGAAGACCCTTCAATGTTCGTTCGACTCGATCCAATCTTCCTGTGAGCGTTTCCGATCCATCGCCCAATTGGTATTTAAAAGATGATTCAACGCCTACGACGACTCGTGATTCTTGTTCCCACCATGCAAAAAAGTGTTGCAGGATCTGCTCACCGACCTTCCGCTGAAAGTCTGCCTCAATGCGGGAGGCATAGCCTTCTACAATGAAGGATTGATGCCAGAGAGAATGTAAGTGGTCAGAAGTCAGAAGGCAGAAGTCAGAGTCCTGTTGTGTAGTATCACCCGTAAAAAGATGAAGCTGATCACTGCCCACTGCCTTCTGTCTACTGCCTTCTTTCTCCCGTTCTCCCCATTTCTTCAGCGTGTTGTGCATGCTGGAACCAAAACTCTCTTCTGCAGAAAGTGGACGATCAAGCTTTTTCACAAATGCATACTCATACTGCCGCGGACAGGTGCGGTACGTTTGAAGCTGGGAGTAGGAGAGGGGCACGAGCCTATGGTACTCCTTACGCGGCTTTTGTTTCCTGTAGAGCAGGTTCCTCAAAACGATCCACAAGCTTGCGATACGATCGTACAGCCTGGAAATACCAGGTAGAACGGTTTGACCTTTCCTGCAGATCGCGCGCATCTTCCATGATCATCATTTCGTCACCGGGTTGTTCGGTGCCCCATCGGGCTATGAGACTGTCTGAAAGACTGTAATGACCCGCTACAAGAAAGGCTTCCTTGGGTGAGAGCACACTTTCCATAAAACCACTTTGTGGACGAGGCTGAATCTCTAGTTTTGCCATCATGAGAACAGCTCTGCCGTAGAAATTCATGGCATCCAGCTGTGTTCGTAGGCGGGGAATTGCAATTGCACGGTCGATCGCAAAATTATTGCGCTTCTTCCATGTAACAATTCCTTCCAGTGCGGAGTGGTCGAAGTAGTTGATGTTCACAAGTGTATTGGCAAATTCCTGACGTAATGCAGAGAACTCCGTTGGTGAAAGCGACATAATTTCCTGCGTGTGCGATCCAAATGCCTCTTTGAGTTTTGCTTCACCGGTCCTCTTTTTATCCTCCTTCATTTCCTGGATGACGCTTTGCATCTGTTCTTTATCAGGAACACCATCTGAACCATCGACCCACTTTTCCAGGATTTGTGCTGCATCGTAAGCAACATCATCAAGATCCTGCTCTGTGAGCAGAGTGTTCCTGAAAAATCCTTTCCCAATATTAAAGTTCCGTAGCTTCTGTTCATCTGCAGGTGTCAGTGTTTTATTCGATTGTGCTCTTTGTATAAGGAGGTCTGTCATCGTCGGAAGGAGTGATTTCTGCACGATGCGTTCGTTGAGGAATCCATTCAAGCCATTGGCACCAAGACGCGTAACAAGTTTTGCATATTTCTTTGGCGCCATTGTGCGAAGATTTTTCAGTGCCATTGCAAGAAGGATTTCCTGGCGGTGTTCTAGTGTTGCATTTTCAATATCTTCGATTGTTGCAGAACTGAGTGCTGCACCAAGACGAAGTGTGAGGGAAGGAGAGCCCAGATCTTTCAGTTGTTCCGTGGATGATTTGCCTGTCGCTTTTTCATCTGTGCCACGAATACGGTCTGTCAGCGTGATATGGTTCTGCAATTCAAATTCCGCAAGTGAGCTGTACATTCCGGCTCTTACTGCCATTCCTACAGGAAGTGCAATGAGGGTAAATCCTCCTGCTGCAGTCCCTACAATTGCTAATTTTCCTGTCAGGACATAGACAGCGCCTGCACCTGTTGCGAGCGCATCCACTGCAAGAGCTTGTGTATGTGTTACCGCAACGGGCTGTTTCAGTTCGGCTGCTTTCTGCAGGGTTGCTTCAATTTTCCCCTCTTCTTCCAGTTTGCCAATTTCTAGCCACATGTTTGCAACCTGATATGTTTCGTAGCCAAGAAAGAGAGCATCAACTCCTACACCAAGCTTTGTGAGTACACTCATACCACGTCGCATTGCAGCCGCTTCGTCTGCATTATCTGCTGCTTGAGCAATGATGCGTTCGGCTTCATCTGGAACAGTGTCTGGATCTATTCGAAGGTCAGGCCTCTCTTTTGGTTGACCTATGGATTCGCCGTCCGCGACCATTCTTCGCTCTGGCGGTGGTGTACCTGAATCCACATTTCCATTGGGCTCAGTACCTTCAGCAAATTTCGGACCGGTTGCCTGATTATTGATAGAAGCGGGAGGATTTTTCAGACGTTGCTGATGTTCATTCCAGAGAACCTGCAATTTTTCGTTGAATTTTTCTTCCAGATCAGCATTTTTTTGTAATTCTCGTAAAATTTCAGGAGAATTATCATTGAGCTTCATATCCCTTACCGATTTTCTAATAGCTGTTACAAGTCTTGCGAGATCTCCTTTTGCTTTTTTCACTTCAGTCTCTGAGAAAATATCAAGTCCTCCATAACTAAAGTTTTGCATTGTGGAGGCTTCATCAGCAAGCATCCTCCATTGCCCTAAAGCACTCATTAGTTTTGTTTCAGAATTAAGTTTTCTCAAATATGTTGATTCATATGTAAATCTGGCAATCTTCCAGGGAAGTGACTTTTGTACATATCGCAATTTGAGAGCAGGTACACCCCCACGTCTGAGTGCAAGTGAACCATGAGAAAGCAGGTCTGTTACCATGTCCAATGGTCCTCCTGCAATGCGCAGGACAGTAACGATAGCATCTTTCTTTGTCATTGGAATATTTAATTTTCCCTGCATGACAAGATTCAGTGCTTTTTTTCCTATCAAATAACTCGCACCACCTTCTGCATAGATGTAGAAGAAATCATCATCAATGGACCTTGTCGCAAGAATTTCAGCCATCTTTGCCATTGTTAATCCATTTAAAGCGACACCCTTCCCCAAATTTTCTCCCACCACATGCGCCATGAACGATGTCCCGTTCCAGAGGATAATGGCACCACTATCTATAAGGACTTTCAAAGAGGATTCCGGATTGCGAGGATCCCAATTTTGGGCCAACGATTCGCTCGTTGCAGAGAGAGCATCTTTTGCATCAGAGAGAACATTTCCTCCGGCTGCTATTGCTCCTCGTCCCATATCAACCGCAGCTTTCGGTGCATTTTTTACAGCATCCGAAACCCCGTCTGGAATGTAGTCTTTTATTCCATCCGGCAACACACTCGCTACTCCTTTCTTGAAAAGATGATTCATGCCTATTGCACCTGCAATAGTGCCTCCCAGCATGGCCATCCATCGGCCTGTCTTTTTAAGCCATCCTTCATTTTTTCCGTCCCCCATGATTTTGCGGATGAGCCATCGTACTGCTAAAAATCCAACGACTCCTCCGGCAATGTACCCTGCTTTGGTCCAATGAGAACCTTCTTGAAAATCCTTTGCAACTTCCTTGGCTTTCAAGACAATTTTGTCTTTCATCGATTCTGTTTTTGTAGACGTTCTTTCAGAAGGAGGAGTTGTTACTGCCGCAAGAGGAGGAGTCTCCTCTATCTCCGTCGTTGCAAGAGCAAGATCCATCTGCTTCTGGAATTCCTCCAGAAGTCTGCGCGTTTCTGCTGCATTTCCCTGCGCTTCTGCATCACGGACTCGCGTTCGGAGCGAATCCAGATTGTTGGTAATAGCAGTACGTTCTTGGCCTTCTAATGCAGAACCAGCAATGGCTTCACGAAATTTTTCCAATTGAGCAGACGCATCTGTTAGAACTTCCGGAGGAGCTACTTGGACCTCTGGAGGTGGAATCTCCGGTGCTGAATCAAGTGCATTTGCCATTGTTTTTATGCGGCGTTTTTAAAAGGTTTTCCAACAACACCACGAACTGCTCGCCAAACACCCAAACCAAGCGTGTGGACGCCCCTTCCTGCGGTGTAGGCAGTTCCTTCAATACCAAATTGAGCGATATCGGAGATTACTTCTGCTGATGTGCCCACAGCATTGTGAATCTTTTCACGCGTTTGTAGCACAGGTTTTACAACCGCTGGATCAAGCGGCTGTTCGGCAGGATTCTCAGATGGAGTTTCAAGAGGCATACACTTATTGGGGAGTACCCGTAGAAGGAGTTCCTGTAGTACCGGGTGTTGCAGCAGGATTTGCGGAGGTGCCAGCTGCAGGTGCCGCAGGAGCTGCAGGGGTTCCAGCAGGAGGCATGTTTTTTGCTTTTTCTTGTTCTGCGGCAAAGAGCTTTTCTGCGGATGCCAAGATGTTGCCCCAACTTTGCTGTGGCCCTTCTAAACCGTTCACAACGAGTGAATAAAAAGTGTCTTTATTGAATTTCTCTTTCGCATACTGGGGAAGGTGAGCAATCTTTCCGTAAATCTGTTTTAGTTTATCGATGTATGGTTTTCGCTTTTCAGGATCTCCCATTGCATCTCCCAGATCATAAGCAGATTCCTGAAGCTTTGCGAAGAGAATGGCTACATCAGTATTACTTATCCATTCAAGAACGGAAGCCCAAAATGGAGAACCACTGTCGCGAAGCCATGTTGCAGCCTGCCGGAACCACACAGCTCCTTTTACCATAACGTGATCGAAAAACTTGCTGGGCTCTTTCCAGAGCATACTGATTTTGAATTCATCTTTTGAAGGATCTGTTTGCTGACCTTCTCTGTTTTCTTGGGTGGGAGATTCATGCTCTCCTTGTGTATCGGTAGCAGTGCTGGATGTTTCAGGAGAGGTTGCCGTATCTTGCTGCGTCAGGTTTTGTTCTGCATTCGCAATCTCACCCGCGTGCTCGGCTGCCTCTTGCTCCTGTCGCTTTTGCTCTTCCAAGATGTGCTGTTGTATCTCTTCTGCGGAAGGGATGTGGAAGGGTTCAAGAGAAGTATCAACCTGGTCGGTTGACTGCTCACGTGGTTGTTCTGGAGTAGGCATAGTTGGTTTTTTGTATTTCTCTTTATTCTATCACAAAAACGCTCTTTTCGCAATGTAGGAACGAGGGGTTCTTCTGCTATCGTAGCGCCGCTTTTTCCTCCCATTCTATGAATATTCAGCACTTTGAAAAAGGTTTCACCTTGAACGATACAGATCTTATCCTTTTTGCGAAGAAAATCGGTAAATTGGCGACGTATTGTAGAAAACTCAAAGACGAAGGTTCCTTCATTCGCGTTGAAACCGAACAACGCGATACAAAGAAAAGCCAGGACAGTGTGAAAGTGATGGTGACGGTGCATCTTCCGAAGAAAGATTTACGTGTGGAGTCACGAAAGAATAATGCACTGGATGCCCTTGATAGCTGTATCGAGAAATTGGAACCACAAGTGAAGCGGTACAAAGAAATGACAACGGGAAAGGGGAGAAAGAAACGTCGATAATTATTCCGCGTTCCACGTCACCCGATCCAACGTTGCGAGAACCATGATCCAGACAGGTCCTTCCTCCAGAGGAATGACGGATCCATCGTCCGCTGTAAAGACAAATGGGGCATCGCGGGATGCTTTTTCGCGTGTTCCTTCCATCATTGTTCCGTCACGGAAGATGTACACTTTTCCGCTTCCCTCCAAGGGAATTGTGAGGCGGCCAAATTCACCGATGTTTGTAATAGGAGCTTCCATGATGACGATGGTGCTTGGATGCAATGCACTTTCAATGTCGCCGTTCACACGTGTGTACGTATGCTCCCACGCATCGTACGTCCACTGAATATTGTGATTCTTGCTGAAGAAATTAATATCAATCGTGAGTGCGCCTGTTCCTACATCGTTCTTCCGCGATCCCGTTTCAAACGGTGGCCATGCGATGACAGGATCATCGGGAAGAAGTGTTGTGAGCGTGTCATGAGCAAAGAGATTATGAGGAGCGGGAGCGATGTCATCACGGTAGAACACATCACGCATGCCGTACCCTAGTGCATTGATCGTCGTCAAACTTTTGATCGATCCCGCTTCTTCAAATGCTTCCGGACTTCCGCCTGCATGGACAATCGTCTTTGCGTAGGGGAGAACAGCATCAATGAAATAGGGGCGCAGAGAGCGTATGGGACCCATATCGGCAGGCAATTCATGGCGATCGAACAGGACGGCAAAGCGGGAAATGCCTCCTTCTACCAGCATCTCTATCACCATCTGTGCCTCTCCGATTCCACGATGATATTTGCGTGCCGTCTCTTGATTTTCAATCATGACAGCAACGAGAGAGCGTTCATTGGGTTCCGTTGAAAGAAAGGGGAGACGATGCCCAGAGTCGGAGCCAAAAAGAAATATCATCCATCCTACGATGATGAGAATCATGACGGCCGCACCGATGAAACTTCGAAAAGATCGCATAGAGAAACTGTATCACGGGGTGGCTATTATTTCTTCTTCTCTTCCTTCTCTGGAGCAGGTGCTGCTGCAGCATCTGCTTTTGGTGCTTCACCACCTTCGGCTGAAGCAGCGGCAGCATCACCTTCTGCAGGAGCAGCAGCAACCGGTAGCTCTTCTTCTACGGCACGAGGCTCCTGAACGGTGATAAGAACCGTCTGCGGGGAATCTTCAATTGTCACACCGGAAGGAACCATGAGGTTTGCAACAGTAATGGTGTCGTGGAAATTCTCCAGCTTTGTGAGATCCACAGGAAGATGATGGGGAAGATCCTTCGGCAAGCAGCTCACAAGAACTTCGTTGTGCACGGTAACGAGAATTGCTCCAAGCCCCTTCACCGCAGGCGCTTCACCTTCCAAATGGAGTGGCACGTGCGTCTTCACCTTCTTCGTCATATCCAAAGCGTAGAAATCCACATGTTCAAAGCGATCTGTCACGGGATCAAACGAGACACTGTGAATAAGCACAGGAACGTTCTTTCCATCCAGTTCCAGTTCCACAATCGTGCTTTCTCCAGCCTTCACGTATGCGCGATGAAGGTCCTGCTCGCCACACTTCAGAAGTGTATTCGGCATTTTGTTTCCATAGACCACACCAGGCACAACGCGGTGTCTTCGAAGAGCTTTCACGTTTT
Organism: Patescibacteria group bacterium; assembly: GCA_023263945.1. Lineage (GTDB taxonomy): Bacteria > Patescibacteriota > Gracilibacteria > Peribacterales > Peribacteraceae > JALQTW01. The sequence goes on from JALQTW010000001.1 coordinate 352,926, forward strand.
CCTCTTGTGTGCGGCCGGTGACGGAGAGACGGATGGCGTCCATGGGCATATAGGGTAGCGGGGGCTTTGAAGAGGGTCAAGACGGCTAAAAGAAGGTGTTTCGTTGATTGGTTGATTCGTTGACAAGAGGTTCTAAAAACCAATCAACCAGTCAACGAATCAACTCAGAACTCTTCCCTTCCACTTCCAGAAATACTTCATAGCGCTTGCGAGGTGTATCCAGGCTGTTTTCTTGGTGAGAAACGAGAGGATGCCACCCCCGCTCAAACGCTCCTTTCTGTCGATCGCAGTGATGGAAGATGCATAGATGATGCGCTTTCCCATGCGGTGGACCTTCCGGCATAGATCAATATCTTCAAAGAAGAGGAAGAATTGGGGGTCAAACCCTCCTGCACCCAGAAAAATGCTCTTTTCCATCAGGAAGCACGCACCTGCCACCCAGTCCACCTCCTGTAGATGGCCCGATGTATTCATCCTTTCCTTATATGTGGTGTGCCAGCGAGCAGGAGCGATACGTTTTTGCACAAGTTCGCTTGGATTTGGAAAGAACCGTGCAGACGGCCGGATAGAACCGTCTTCAAACACCAGTTTGGGTGCGATGATGCCAATCGATCGATCTTTTTTGAGGGCGTCCAACATTGTTTCAATCCCTTTCTCTTCTAGGATGGTATCCGGATTATTAATAAGGATGTACGAACCTTGCGCGTGCTTCACACCCATCATGTTTCCTTGTCCGTATCCTGTGTTCTCTCGCGATTCTACAATCTTCACTTGAGAATCGTGCCTGTACCGCGCGCGAATCCATCCAATCGATTCATCATCGGAGTGGTTATCTACAAGAATAATTTCCATCTGACTTGCGATGGACTGTCGTTTCAACGATTCCACGCATTTGATGGTGTCCCGCGGAGAGCGATAATTGAGGACAATGGCGGAGATAAGAGGGGAATCCATTAGTAACAGTATGACGCGAGAAGGCAGAAGTCAGAAGGCAGAAATCAGAAGATTGGAAGAAAGCGGTATACTGTATCTATGTCCGCTTCTAGGGATAATCCGGCTCTTCCTGCCCTGCGTCGACGCATTGCGAAGGCTCCTACGGAACCAGGGGTTTATCGCTGGTTGGATAGCGAGGGAAATGTCTTATATGTCGGAAAGGCAAAGAATCTGAAAGATCGTCTGAAGAGTTACGTGACACCTGCTGCAAAGCACACGGCGTGGAAGGAAATCATGATGCGACGCGTTGCGGATGTGAACCTCACGGTTGTGAACAGCGAACTGGAAGCGTTTGTTCTGGAAACAAACCTCATCAAACAGTTTCGTCCAAAGTTCAACATCATGATGAAGGATGACAAAAATTATGTCTATGTGCGTATCTGTATGAAAGACAGGTTTCCGCGTATCGATGTGGTACGAAAGATGGAAGAAGATGGAGCAAAATATTTTGGACCGAAGACGAGTGCGGACTTAATAAGGAAGAATCTCTCGTTTCTCCGGAGCATCTTTCCGTTTCGAACATGCAAGATGGAAATAGAAATACAGAAGGCAGAAGGTAGTAGTCAGAAGGCAGAAAACTCGGATCAACTTCCACTTGATGTCATCTGCACTCATCGCGATCGTCCGACTCCGTGTTTGGACTATCACATCAAGCAATGTAGTGCCCCATGCATTGGCAACTGCACTCCGGAGCAGTATTACAACGATTCCATTGCCGGTGTCATTGATTTTTTTGAAGGAAAATATCGTGATATTGAATCCCGCTTGAAAGATCAAATGGCGAAAGCTGCGCACGAGAAGAAATTTGAGCGAGCGGCACAACTTCGTGATCATCTTCTTTACATACAAGAACTCCAAGAGAAACAAATCGTGTCCGATACCTCTGGCGAAAATACGGACTACATCGCATTGGCGCTCAGAATGAACCGCGCATTTGTCGTGGTCCTCAAGGAGCGCGAAGGAAAGATCATCGACGAAGAACATCGTGCTTTATCTGGGGACAGTGAAGGTGTGCATGATGTGCTTGGACAATTTCTTCCACAGTTTTATGGAGAGTCGAGTGATCTACCAGACGCTATCATGCTCTCCGATGTGCCGGATGACCTTCCAGCCTTCGAAGCATGGATGTCTATGATGCACGGAAAAAAAGTACGTGTGCATGTTCCCGAACGCGGGAAGAAATCATCACTTTTATTACTCGCAGAAAAGAATGCGCAGGCAAAAGTAGATTCCATGATTACCAAGTGGGAAGCGCAGGCGGATTCTACGAAGAATGCATTGGATCAATTGGCCGAAGTGCTCCAGTTAGAGAAAACACCTGATCGTATTGAAGGGTACGATATTTCCCATCTTGGAGGCAGTTTCACCGTTGGCAGCATGGTGGTGATGCAGAAGGGAAGCCCCAAACGCGATCATTATCGATCTTTCTCTGTACGCGGACTGGATGGCGAGATTGACGACTACGCATCGCTCAAAGAAGTGCTCACGCGGCGACTGAAATATCTGGGAATCAGCTTGAAAGAGGAAGAAAAGCAATGGAAAGAGAAGGGGATCACGTTTGGGAAAACAAAGAAAATCGATCAGAGTTTTATTGAGAAAGTTCTTGCAGATTCATCTTTAGGATTATTCGATCTTCGCTATCAAGATTTCCTCGTTGGTCGTCAGGAAGATGGCTCGATTGTAACCTGTGCGCGTCTCTATAAATATTCAGGAAATATTCTCGAATTGAAATCGATTTGGGTTCACGACTCCTGGCGTGGGAATAAACTAGGACATTTCATAGCGCGGAAAATTCTTCAGAGTGTGAAAAAAGGAAAAGTCTACGTTGCGATAAGAAATAATCTAGAGGCTTATTATTCACAGATCGGATTTCGGTATGTTGTGAAAGCCCCCGATATCCTTCAGCAAAAAGTGGATGAGTTTCATCGAGAACATCCTGAAGCTCTTCCTTCTATCATCATGATGTGGGAAGCCGCAAAACAGAAAATCGATTCATCGTTCTCTCTCCGCCCGGATCTTCTCCTCATTGATGGAGGGAAAGGACAGCTGGGGATTGCCATCGATGTGTTAAAAAATCTGAATCTGAACATTCCCGTCGCCTCCCTCGCAAAGAGAGAGGAAGAAATCTTCGTTCCAAACGCACCGGCATCCATCCTTCTTCCCAAAGATTCTCCCGCACAGTTCCTTTTACAGAGACTCCGCGATGAAGCGCATCGTTTTGCAAACAGCATTCGCGAAAAGCAGGGAAAGAATGCCATGTTACAGTCAGGTTTGGATGCTATGAATGGTATTGGCCCAAAAACACGCACAAAACTCCTGAAGAAATTTGGATCTATGGAAAGAGCCCGGCAAGCGAGCGATGAGGAATTGAAGGGGATTTTGAATGAAGGGCAGTTGAAGGCGTTTTGGGCAGAATTGTGAATTTGGAATTGAGAATTAAGAATAATTCATGATTCTCAATTCAAAATTCTAGATTCCCGTTCTCTTCTGTGTTACCATTCCTCCCTCATTCCCCCTCTCAATTATGAAGAAAGTTTCTATGTTCCTTGGTGCGCTTGGCGGTGCAATGGCTGGATATCTCCTTTCCAATAAAAAACTTCGTGAAGAGCTGATGGATACGGAAGATCCTAAAAAGGCCGCGAAAATTCTTGGTGCACATCTTCAAAAAGATGGTCACGCGTTTGCACAAGATGTGAAGGAATTTGTGGAGAGTGATCCTGTGCAGAATAAAGTGAAGGAAGCGAAGAAGTATGCGGATAAACAGTATGCAATCGCAAAGAAAGAGGTGAAGAAGGCGCTGAAAGAAGGTCAAAAGCAGGCCAAGTTCGCAAAGCGCAAGATTCTGAATCAGGTGAAGACGATGGGAAAATAAGTGAATGATTGGTTTGCTAATTCAATTTTCAAAGGAGTGGATAGTAGTTAGTAGGTAGTGGTTAGAAAATACTAGCCACTAATCACTAGCTACTAACCACTCTTCGTGTTTTCTGTACTTGGCACCAACTCTTTTTCCGCATAGGATAGGTGCAATTTCCTTCCCCATTTTGTCATGGTGCTGTCGTTTTCTTTAGATACGTTTACATCTCTCCTTATGGGTGTCCTTGCATGCGCTGTTCTTGCGCTCTTTGTGGCACTCATCTTCCGTGTGCGTATCAGCATGATGCCAGCAGGCACGGATGCCATGCAGGCCATTGCGAAGAAAATTCGTTCCGGTGCTATGGCGTTCCTGTGGCGCGAAGGAAGTCTGATTCTCCTCTTCCTGCTTGTTGGCAGCGGTCTTCTCTATGTTTTCTTAGATACAGGACTTGATAACGCGCTTGCCGGAGCCTGGGGACCCGCGTATGCCTCTTCCTGCTTCATTGCTGGAGGCGCTCTCTCCTTTATTGCAGGCTTCATTGGCATGCGTACTGCTACAGCAGCGAACGTTCGTACCACGCATGCTGCTCGCACAGGACTTTCCGCAGGACTTCGTATTGCCTTCCTCTCTGGTGCTACCATGGGCCTCTCCGTTGCCGGTCTTGGACTCATCGGTTTGGTGATTGCATTCTTCGCACTGCACTATGTGCATGCGGTCAGCCTTGAACAGACGCTCAACGCTCTTGCAGGATTCAGCTTCGGAGGTTCCCTCGTAGCCCTCTTTGCACGTGTTGGTGGAGGAATTTATACAAAGGCAGCGGATGTGGGCGCAGATCTTGTTGGAAAAGTAGAAAAGAATATTCCGGAGGATGATCCTCGTAACCCTGCGGTGATTGCCGATAACGTTGGTGATAACGTTGGTGATATTGCTGGCATGGGTGCAGACCTTTTTGAAAGTTATGTTGCTTCCATCACTGCAACGATGATTCTTGGTCTGACGTTTGCAACCGACTCTGCTGATGTGGTGGATCATGCTGCCATGCTCTTTCCTTTGCTTGTTTCTGCATGGGGCATCATTGCTTGCATCCTTGCAACGTTCTTCGTTCGCACAAAAGGAGGGAAGAGTGGTGTGGGAGCAGCCCTCCGTCGTGGCATGTTCGTGAGTGCGTTCTTCGTGGTCATCGGTTCTTCCTTCATTGCGTATCAACTCTTCGGTTCCCGCTTCACGGCTCTCTCTGTTCTCATTGCACTCTTCTCCGGTCTTGTTGCCGGCATCGTGATTGGATGGGTTACGGAATACTACACATCGGCATCCTTTACGCCCGTAAAAAAATTGGCAAATGCATCCAAAACAGGAGCTGCAACCGTCATCATTAGCGGACTCGCCCTCGGTTACATGTCTACCGCTCTTCCTATTCTTTGTATTGTTGGAGCGGTACTGGTCGCGTACATGGAGGCGGGTCTCTACGGTATTGCTTTGAGTGCCGTGGGAATGCTCTCCATCCTTACAACGGCTCTTGCCGTCGACGCCTATGGTCCCGTGGCTGATAATGCAGGTGGTATTGCTGAAATGAGCGGACTTCCCAAACAGGTTCGTGCTCGCACAGATGAATTGGATTCTGCAGGTAACACAACGGCCGCCATCGGAAAAGGATTTGCCATTGGCTCTGCTGTCATCACCGCACTCGCTCTTCTTCCTGCGTTTATCGAAAGTGCGCATGTAGATTCCATCGATCTCACGAAACCCGTGGTGCTCGCAGGCTTCCTCATTGGTGGTGCGTTACCATTTGTTTTTGCCGCTCTCACGATGAATGCTGTAGGGCGTGCTGCACACAAAATGATTGAAGAGGTTCGTCGTCAGTTCCGCGAAATTAAAGGACTTATGCAGGGAACAGCAGAAGGGGACTCCGCACGGTGCGTGTCTATTGCAACCGGTGCCGCTCTTCGTGAAATGATTGCACCTGCCATCCTTGCAGTTTCTGTTCCACTTGCTATTGGCCTCATCTTGGGTGCGGAAGCATTGGGTGGGCTCCTTTCGGGAGCTCTCCTCGCAGGAGCACTCTTAGCACTCTCCATGGCAAACAGTGGTGGAGCATGGGACAACGCGAAGAAGTACATCGAAGCCGGTCACTTGGGTGGGAAAGGAAGTGATGAACACAAAGCAGCTGTTGTTGGTGATACGGTGGGAGATCCCTTCAAAGACACCTCCGGTCCTTCCATCAACATCCTCATCAAGCTCATGTCCATCATGTCTGTGCTAACAGCGGCGCTCTATACGACCAACGGAATTCTGGGCTGAACAATCGAAATCAATACGAGAAAGGCTCCGGAAGGGGCCTTTTTTATTCTTGTTTCCAAGCCTGTCTTCGTATGGGCATTATTTTTTCGAATTTTGCGACTGCATCTTCCCGAAGCTTCTCATAGCCGGGGGGAATGATGCTCAGTACTTTTCCACTTTCCCGAAATTGTTCAATGATGGGTGCAGCATCTTCTGGGCGATCTACATCAAGCAAGGAAATGCACTCAAGCACACTCCGATCCAGCGTTCCCTCCGCAACTTCATGTAAATATTGAAGGTATTCATGAGCATAAAAATCTGTGCCCACAAGAATAAGAGGAAATGGAGTTTCTCGTGCAATGGCAAGATCCGTTTGAGTAATGCCCCGTTCTTCACGTGTTCCTCCTCCGCCTTCCAAGACAACAGCAACATCTGCAACTTTTGCCATATTTCCCTGGCGTACATCTCGAGCATCTCCTCGGAATGGCATGGTGCCGTCCAAATATTCATTCGCAGGCTCTTTCTTAACGCCAAGAACATGACCAATAGAAAGGAACCCACATTCACGTGCCAATCTGTTTGCAATTCCCATCGTACTTGTATTGGGACCTCCTCCCGAATGAATGACATATGGTTTTTCATGATTATCCTGCTTCTGCAGCAATGCAAAGAGTTGCTCCATAAAAGCAATGTATTGTGGCTGGAGCGTTCTTGCTGTTCCATAAAATGCAACATGGATTCCACTCAAACACTCCTGTTTCCTATCTATGGGAACAAACATAATGCTTCCCTGTTCGTCGGGATATCGCTTGAGGCGTATCAGCTCCAGGAGCGTTCCCCGTTCCACGGTATCACCGTTTTTATGGGATATATCATCGTGCGCCCAATGGACTGTTGTTCCCTGATCTATAAAATTGTAGAGACTTGTAAAGTCATGCCCCGAAAAATATGGACCGTGCTTTCCTGATGCATGTCGAAAGAGGAGAGTACTGATTTGTCTGCAGCCGGCATGTGCATCTTCTCCTAAAAGGGAATCAAGAACTGCATGTTCTGGAAACGTTTCGCAGACGAGCGTCCCTCCTCCGTCAAAGCCCAGTTCTCGTGCCTGCGCTAGAAGTAATGTTTCAGGCGCATTTCGGGCATTGGCTGCAGACCGGTTTGGCTCAGGAGACATAGAAGATGGACGTCTCGTGACACCATTTCCTTTCATAAGATGGTGCATCTCTTTTGTTCTCATCCAGATACTGTCCGTATGCTTCAAAAGATGATCCATCCCTTTCGTATTATTCACGAGCGCAACCGGGCGAACTTCCCTTTGCTGTCCTGTTACATGACGAAGATGATCAAAGAGTCTTCGCGCTTGGTCATAAGAATGGAGAGCCGCACCCGTTCGCAAGCTCTCTTTTCGTGGACGCTTCAGCCGCTGCCTGCGCATGTCATAGAGCTCCGCATGTACTCTCTGTTGTCGTAATGGCACCTCTTCCATATTGACATCAAACGTATACAGCGAATGAAGAGATTTTTCTGTTATATGGGACATTCCGGGTGCTTGCGCATGAATAAGAGTGGAAAAGAAAGGTGCTTTCAGACCATGGATTTTGCTATGGATGAGTTCCCTTTGTCTTGCGATATGGATCCCTTCCGGTCGCCAGAGGGGGCGTGAATGTTCATCAATTTCACCCGGTTCCAGAACAAGCCGTTCCGATACCTGGTGAATCGGTTCTGCATTTTCGGCGTAATAGCGGAGTAATCCACCCTCCGTATGAAGGGCAATATTTGTTTCATGTACGTTGTCAGGAAGAAATTGAATATCTCTATCCTGAATAGAAAGAAATCCTTGTTCTAACGCAAAAAGGATTTCATCGACGTTCATAGGCTCTTTTCCATGAAGGTGATACGGTTTTGCGATGAAGTTTCCCTCGCGCAGATGTTCCAAAAGTCCATAGGGCGAATTTGTTGCGAGATGTGTGAGTTGTGCCCGGAGGGTTAGTATTTTTTGTCGAATTTCTATACTTCCAGGAATAAGAGAAATACCAATGCCATCTGCACCCAAAAGACGACGTGTCATGATGCACGTTGCTTTCACATGATTTCGAACATTGTGTGCGAATTCTTCCGGCTGTTGGCTTCGTAGTGTTACTTCCACCGTTTGATTATCTTTTCGCTCAGGATGACCGGCAATTTGTAAGTCCTCCCCTACAAAACGAAGGTGCTCATCGTGCTTCTTCAACATATGCATATTAAAATACTTTTTTAAATCCAAGTCAATTATGCTTGCATATGGGCCTAAAATGAGTAAAATACCCAGCGGGCTCCGGAATTTGGGAAGAGAGAAAACCCCCTCACCCACGGATTGCCCAGTTTGCGTATGAATCCACACAAAAACACCGGGGACATGAAAAAAGATCCATCAAGGAAGAAAGACAGAGAATCTCGTTTCATTATTGTCACAGGAGGTGTCTGTAGTTCACTCGGAAAAGGCATCGCAACATCCAGCATTGGTGCCATTATGAAGGCTGCCGGCTTTAAGGTGTTCGTTCAAAAGCTGGATCCCTATCTGAATGTGGACCCTGGAACCATGAGTCCTTTCCAGCATGGTGAAGTGTTCGTCACAGATGATGGCGCAGAGACAGATTTGGACTTGGGTCACTATGAACGGTTCATCGATGAACCAATGAGTAAGTTGAGTACGGTCACCACGGGAAAAATTTATTCGGAAGTTCTTGCAAAGGAACGTCGTGGGGATTTCCTGGGTGGCACCATTCAGGTCGTTCCGCATATTACGAATGCTATTAAGGAATACATCACGGGTGCTGCAGACAAAGCAGGTGCAGACATCATGATGGTGGAAGTGGGGGGAACCGTGGGGGACATTGAGGGTGAGCCATTTCTGGAGGCGATTCGCCAGATGAAAGCAGACATGGGTAATGACCGCATTTTCCATGTGCATCTCACACTCCTTCCCTATTTAAAGGGATCAAAAGAACTGAAAACGAAACCAACACAGCTATCTGTTCGCGAACTGCGTCGTATCGGCTTGCAGCCCGATATGATCCTTGCGCGTGCGGATTACAAAATTCCGACCGAGCTTTTGGATAAAATCAGTGTGTTCTGCGGTGTGGATCGTGCAGCGGTTATTCCCGCGCAAACCGTGAATTCCATTTACGATGTTCCGCAAAACTTCCAGAAGTACGATATAGCAAAAATCATCGGGCTCAAGCTAGGACTTGGTCTTTTAAATCCTGATATGTCCGAGTGGGAAGAGGGAAGAAAAAATTATGAGAAGGCAGAGAAGCAGGTGACCATTGGTCTGGTGGGTAAATATACAGGCCTGGATGATGCGTATTTAAGTGTGATTGAAGCCATTAAGTCGGCAGCCGTTTCATGCGGTCGCAAAGCGGAGATCAGCTGGATCGATTCCACGAAGCTGGAGGAGGAAGATGCCGAAACGTGGGCTTTACTTAAAAAGTGCGATGGCATGGTGGTACCAGGAGGGTTTGGAACGCGCGGGATTGAAGGGAAAATTGCAGCGGCGCACTATGCGCGCATCGAAAAAATACCGTATCTTGGTTTGTGTCTTGGCTCACAGATTCTTGCGATCGAATTCGCGCGGAGTCATCTCAATGATCCTGAACTGACGAGCGAAGAGTTTGATGAAGAGGGGGAACTGTCGGATAAAAAATACGTTGTACACTTCCTGCCGGATCAACATAAAGGCAAAGCAAAAGGAGGAACGCTTCGATTAGGGGCTTATACCTGCAAGCTTAAACCGGGAACAAAAGCCTACGCTGCTTACGGTGTCGACGAAATCAGCGAACGTCATCGACATCGCTATGAGTTTAATAATTCGTTGAAAGCACAACTGGAAGAGAAGGGACTTGTTTTCTCGGGGTCATGGCCGGAGACGGGGCTTATGGAAATCGTCGAAATCAAGAATCATCCCTTTATGCTGGGTTCGCAGTTCCATCCTGAGTTCAAGAGCCGTCCGCACAGGCCGCATCCGTTGTTTAAAGCGTTTATGGAGGCGGTGGTGGGAGAATAATAGAACAAGAGAGTAAGAGAATAAGAGGTCTATGAATTAGATTTTTTCTTACAACTATGAATGAGTCCAGAAAGGATTTTTTGTACCTCTTCTGCAAGGATGAGTGCAGGTTTGATTTCTTTAGGATCCACAAATTGAAGTTGTCTGGCGATATACAGAAATGCCTGCACTTCTGTGCATTCTCCGCGTGCGATTGTGTATCTGTTTGCTTTATCGTCATATGTAAAGCGACCGAATCCTTCCGCGATGTTCGCCACGACGCTTGCGGAAGCACGTCGTATCTGCGACGTAAGCCCAAACCGTTCGTCTGGAGGAAATTTTTGAGAAATCATATAAATGCGTTCTACAAGAAGGAGAGCTTTCTGCCACGCTTTAAGATCAGTGAAGTGCATATATTGAATCTATATACTTTCCCGATAGTTCAATACGCAGATACAGATACTTTCTTCTTAGGATCTTCATTTCATGGCTTCAGTTTGAGGTTCATTCAGTTCTATTGATGAGCAGTACCGTTCAAGTCCCTCTTACTCTATTATTCTCTTACTCTCTTACTCTTCCGCGATGAACCTCTCCCAGAAGATCCTCGGCGTCACCTTCACAAACCCCACGGTGCTCGCCTCCGGTATTTGGGGAATCACAGCGGCAAGCTGGAGGGAAGTGGCACGGAGCGGTGCCGGAGCTGTCACCACGAAGTCTCTTTGGCTCAAGGAGCATCAAGGACACAGGAATCCTACAATCATCTCGACGGACTACTGGACGCTGAATGCTGTTGGCGTGCCGGATGCGGGACCGGAGAAAGCGAAAGAGGAGATTGGTTCTTTCAATGAAGACAAGCCGGTTCCCTTGATCGCCAATATCATCGCGGAATCGATTGAAAACTACGGCCTCACGGCGGAGGAAATTTTGAAACTAAAACCGGATTTTCTGGAAGTGAACATCAGCTGCCCGAATATTGAAGATGAATTCGGTCGACCGTTTGCATGTTCCGCGCCAGATGCTGCTGCCGTCACGAATGCGGTAAAAGCAGTGAGTAAGAAGACACCGGTCTTCATCAAATTATCCCCGAATGTCGAGAATATCGGGGCCATTGCCGTTGCGTGTGCCAAAGAAGGCGCCGATGGTTTTACCGTCATCAACACGGTGGGTCCCGGCATGGCGATCGATCTTCGTTCCCGCATGCCCATCCTCGCAAATAAAGTGGGAGGCATGTCGGGTAGAGCCATCAAGCCTATCGCCGTAAAGTGCATCGCCGATGTCTACAGTGCAACGGAGGGGAAATTACCGATCATTGGGACGGGAGGCGTGTATACCGGCGAGGATGCCATTGAACTTATGCTTGCGGGGGCATCACTCATTGGCATCGGTACGGCTCTGGCAGATCGTGGTGCTGATGTGTTTGCAAAAGTCTGCGATGAAATACAACTGTGGTGTACGAACGAAGGAATCAACAAGATCACCGACCTCATTGGTGGTATGCATAAGGAGTTAGCATCACGGAAGATCGAAACCGTATCCGATACATCTACTTCCTAAATCATGTCTCATATTGAATTGCAGAGCCGGCTCCCGCGTACGTACCATATCAAAGAGATCAAACAGGAGACAGAAATGGTACGGACGTACACGTTCGATGGCTCCCTGGGCGCAAAGCCAGGACAGTTTGTGATGGTCTGGCTTCCGGGAGTAGATGAAGTTCCCATGAGCGTTGCGTACGATGATGGTGCCGAAACGAAGATCACGTTCTTCAATGTGGGAGACATGACCGCCGAACTTGCGACGTGCAAGGTAGGGGATCTCGTTGGTCTCCGTGGCCCGTTTGGGACGTGTTACGAATGGAAGCCGGGCCAACATATCGCTCTCGTTGCCGGTGGCTATGGGGCCGCACCTATGTATTTCGTCGCGAAGGAAACCGTTGGTCATGGCTGTACACTGGAAGTGATCGTCGGTGCGCGGGGTGAGGAACACCTCTTGTATCTTGAAGAATTGGAGGCACTTCCTCACGTCTCACTCCACATAGCAACAAATGACGGATCCGTTGGCTATAAAGGCTTCAATACCGATGTTCTGCAAAAAATGCTCGACTCGTGTCCCGTGGGCGCCGATGGCTGTAGCCCTATTGACCAAGTCTTTGCCTGTGGCCCCGAAATGATGCTCAAGAAGATCTCCGAAATCACCGCAGCACACAAGATCCCAAGCCAGCTCTCGCTGGAGCGTTACATGAAATGCGGATATGGCTTGTGCGGCAATTGTGTGGTGGATCCCCTTGGTATTCGTTTATGTACCGATGGGCCCGTTATCAAGAATGATGTGTGCGTGAAGATAGAAGAATTTGGGAAGTATCATCGGGATGGCGTGGGGAGGAAGCATGAATTTAAAGGAAGCTAAGGATTCGAAGGAAGCTAAAGAAGTGAAGGAAATGAAATCAATACTCTTCAGCTTCCTTAGCCTCTTTTTTATCTTTAGCTTCCTCTTCATTTCTCTTGACATTGTTTTAGTCCTAAAGTAATATTGGGTTGTTCTATTTCTTTCCCACACGTTTATGACAGGTGGACCAGGATGCGGCTGCGGTTGTTAATCGCTTAGCATCAACTATCAAGAAGGGCCTTGTCCTCACATCTGAGCGGCGGGTCCTTTTTTTATTGTCCGCCCGTTGAAGAAGGAACTGCGTCCGCTTTTGCCTGCAGATTGCGATCATATTCCTGTCTCCATCCCTCAATAATGAGTGCCATTGTAATAAGTGCAGGATTCGTCCGTGCATAAGCATGTTCCATTGCAGCTGCTGCCTTCTCAATATCTTTTAGATATTGTTCCTGTATTCCTTTGCGGATGAGTCTTCGACTGCCAATATCATTCAGTCCCATACGTGCCGCGCCAATCTTTACTATTTCTGCTGCTAATTCTTTATATTTTTTCATATCCTCTTCAGTTTTTGAGCCTTTTAATCTGGCTCTTTGACGTTTGATATCAATTGAACGTTGCTCAATAAGACGCTTCATGTCAGGAACAGACTGATTTTCTTGCACTGGATCATCGGCTGCCAAGAGAACACTTCTCACAGTCGATCCTATTTCAACAGTCGTCATTTCCCCTTCCACCTTTTCTCGTTCCAGCAGGAGACGCTGTTGTTCAATTGCTTTTAGATCTTCAAGAAGAGCAGGGCATTGCATGACAAGTTTCTCAAAGAGAATCACATTGTTTGCGACTAATGCTTCCATAGCACGTAAGATTTGATCCTGTTCGCGGGGAGAATAGTTCTCTAGCTCAAAAAAGAAGCCTTCTCGCATAGTTTCTGCATCCTGCAAAAATACATGTTCATGAAATCCATCGAGAATTTCTTTCTCCTTCTCCGGACTTATGATCCGTTCATAGGGTAGTGGTTTGGAGGGAAGAGGATCGTAGGAAAAACGACGAGTTTCCAGCGAAGGAGCCATGGACGCCGATGCTCCAAAATTTCCAGAATGTGTGAATACTCCCTGAAGCTTGGCTTGTACTCCAGATACAACAACGGCGATTCCTGCAATCCCGCTATAGAACAAATGTCGAAGTCTCAGAGAAGACGGCGCTCTCTGTATACGAACTGCCTGTTCTACACGGTGAAGGGGTACTTCATCCAGAGGGATATCGTCGTCTGCAAACCTCTCGGAAAAATCCATATTAAGATTCACCATAGGACACTCTTTTCATTCGTCAATGGTCGGATTCTCCGCCTCTCGACTTGAGTGCTAAATACGAACTTCATTTGGCTTGTAGATGTCATCTTCAATTTATCTTGCGTTTTTGGAATTTTGACAATCATCCCGGAGATTTGCTCCTTTTGCTTGAGGAGCGGTAACATGCGCTCATGAAAAACTTCCTGAAAGAGTTCCGGGACTTCGCAATGAAAGGCAATGTGCTCGATCTCGCCATTGGTGTGGTGATTGGTGCTGCGTTTGGAAAGATTGTGACATCTCTTGTGTCCGATGTTCTTATGCCCATCATCGGTATCTTGTTAGGCCAGCTTGATTTCTCTGCACTTTCCTTCACGGTGGGAGAATCCACCGTTCGATATGGCCTCTTTCTCCAATCAGTTATCGACTTCATTATTGTTGCTTTCTGTATCTTCATCCTCATTAAGCAGGTGAATCGATTCCGTAAGAAAAAGCAGGAAGAAGCTCTTGGAGAACCAGCCGAAGAGATTCAGCTTCTGCAGGAGATTCGAGATCTCCTCCGGAAATAAATCTATTCGCGAATACGCTTCGAAAAATCCGAACTTTTTGCGTAGATCATCGCTCGTTCATTAATGTGGAATTGTTGTCTGGCTTTCTCCAGAGGAAGATTGGTATCGATGAGCCCAAGATCGAACGCGAAAGAGTCCGAGTACGCTGGCATGAGAATTTTGTAACTCCACGGAATGCTTTTAGGAGAGAGCATATTGATGTGATGAACAATGTTCGTGGTGCACGTGTTTGTGAACGAATTATAGAATTCAGGGTGATCTCGCAGTGTATTTGCTCGTGTCAGCATGGAAACAAAAAGTGTACGGATTTGATCGGGTGTCGCTTTGATCGGATAGACATATACGTCGTCATTTCGAATATTTGACCGAAGCCCAATGAGATCACGCTCATCACCAATGACATACATCAGTTCGTACTGCTTGAAAATACCTTTCAGTGCTGAGAACTTTTCTCCTACTTCTTTCCGTATTTCCACCGAAATGCCTACATAGGATCCATTTTGAAAACCAAAACTCAGAAAAGTATGAGCAGCTCCTTTAAAGTCAGAAAAAGGTTCGACGATGTACCACACGGAAGAAATCTTTGAGAGATTGAACGTTTTATCATAATAGGCAACATCGTAATCGTCTCGGGTTCGGTACGTAAAATTTCGAATATGATGAATCGTGACATCATCGCCATTCATCTCGTAAAAAGGCAGAATCTGTTGATCACGCGTCCATGTGCGGTCGTTTGATGGTTTGATGGAATGCCACCAGAATCCGCCTATGGCAAGAATACAAAGACAGAGAAGAAGGATGATCTTTTTGCGTTTTCGCATGAGCTCATTGTACAACAGGACTTCAGAATGATAGCCTGATGGCTATGAATACTACACGTCTTGAAGCATTCAGCGATGCCGTCATTGCCATCATCATGACTATCATGGTGTTGGAACTGCAGATTCCGCATGGAACGGATTTGGCTTCCCTCAAGCCTCTCATTCCTGTGTTTATAACATACGTTATGAGCTTCGTGTACTTGGGTATCTACTGGAACAACCACCATCACATGTTCCATGCGACGGATCACATTCATGGCATGACACTTTGGGCGAACCTGCACCTTCTTTTTTGGCTTTCACTCTTTCCGTTTGTAACAGGATGGATGGATGAAAATTATTTCGCGCCAGTACCTACAGCAATGTATGGGTTCGTGCTTATCATGGCTGCGTTCGCCTACTACTTTCTCGAGTACTCCATCATCAGAGAGCCTGGTGTAAATACCATGCTCAAGAAAGCTTTGGAGCAATCGAAGAAAGGAAAAATCTCCATTATTGTCTACCTCATTGCAATTCCAATGGCACTTCAGTATCCCATCATTGCATTTCTGCTTTACACGCTTGTTGCACTTATTTGGTTTGTGCCAGATAAGAGGATCGAACGACTCATTCACGACTGATTTCCTTAAAACTCCAATGGGGTGAAGAATAAAAAGCTCAGTAAACACGCAATTTGTGTGAGGACGACACTTAAAAAGACAGACTTCCGGATGTGCGGAAGTTTTTCCGTATGATGTGCAAGATGCCACTCGCCAATGGCAATGGATGCTAAAAGGACAGTAAATCCTAATGCGTTCCCCGCAAGTACATCACTGACATAATGGACACCAAGGTACAAACGACTTACATCAATAAGAAAAATCATGACAGCTGCACTGCCTATTATGCAGAATCGGGTGAGCCACGAACGCTGCTCCCGGGCAAACAGATAGGCAAGGAACCCAAACAGAATCACGGCGATCGTCGCATGTCCGCTTGGAAAGGAGTACGACGTTTCTGAAACAATGGGTAAAAAATTGACGGGCCGGCTTCTCTGGAAGAACGACTTAGCAAGCAACATGAGGCTCGTACTGCCTGTAAGTGCCAACCAAAGAGTGAAAACATATATCGCGGCGTGTTGTCGCCAGAGCAGGAATGTGAGGAGGGCTCCTGTGCAGAGCACGGTTGTTGCATTCATGAGCACGGTCACCGCATAGTAAAAATGAAGTGGTAGTTGAGCGCGCGATGCAAAGAGAAGCTGTGCGATGTGCAGGTCGAAGGCCACAAACGAATCTTGCATGACGTAATTTGCTGCGATGGTGACGAACAAAAGGAAGCTACCTACTATTCCAACTGCAAGCAGCATGAACGGCGAATTCCGAATAGAACGAGATGTCATGACGCGTATATGTGATGCAGAACGACGATGATGCCAATCACCAGTGCACCTAGTGATTGAATGAGCACCATGCCTGCCATGATGTCTTTCAGCATACGGACGGTTTCATGTTGGTGTGGCACAAGAAGATCCAACAGATGTTCTACGACAGTATTCATCAGCTCTGCTGCAAGCACCATGACGATGGCAATGATGACGAACAACCATTCAATCCACGAAAACTCCAGGAATGTTGCTGTAGCACATACAAGAATAGCCATGATGATCTGAATCTGAAAATTACGTTCCTGATGCAAGGCATCTCGTATGCCCCTAGCAGCATGCCGTGCACTTTTTAAAAGCGTTTTCATGCGAAAAAGTTACGCCTTGTCTTGTGGATGGGCAATAGGTGTCGATTGTGATTGGGGGTCTGGAACTTTGTCAGGCAAGTATCTTTTTGAAGCAGTGTTGCATTGGGCTCAAATACTAAGCATCGTACCTGTCGGAACTGCTTGAGGCTTATTCTCATGAATGAAAAAGGAAAAGGAGGAGTGTGTTGTCACACCCCTCCTCGTGTGCCTTTTATCAAGGCTCCACTCGAACACTCAGGCGTTTTGGTTCTGCTTCCGGTTTCTTAGGGATCGTAACTGTGAGCATGCCGTTCTTGGATTTGCATTCTGCCTGCGAACCATCAGCGTACTCGGGAAGAAGAATTTGTCTTGTGAACTCCGCATACGAATAGCTGCGCTCACGACGGTGCCACTTCTTATCCTTGGTGTCGGACTTCTGCTCATGCTTGCCGCTGATCGTGAGGACGTTATTGCTCACGTCTACATTGATAGACTTGGGATCGAAGCCGGGGATATCTGCCTCAATCACCACTTCCTTGTCTGTCTCGGAAACATCCACTGGAAGAGCGAGTTGATGTTGCTCGGTAGTGGACGGCATGAAGGATGTCTCGAAGAGACGGAAAGGATCCCAAAACGCTTCATCGAAAAAGCGGTTGAAGAACGGGCCGCGAGAGAGATCCCTCTGCTCATCGCGCCGTTGAATTTGTCTGCTATTTGCCATAGAAAGAGGGGGAATGAAATAAAATTAGCACTCGACATTATAGAGTGCCAATTCTGTGTCGTCAAGATCCATTTCTTGGGGATTCGTGTATACATCTTTGATGTGCAATATATGTTGTCTTCTTTGGGTTCTACAAAATTAAGAACGTGTCAGTAAAATATAACCCCTCCATCTCGCTCGGGATACTCGACAGTGGACACGTCGAGCTCTTTTTGAAGATGGCCCGCCAACCGAAGACACGAGTGAGCGAAGCGAACGAGTGCGAAGGTTGGCAGCCCCACGGAGAATCGAACTCCGATTACAGGAATGAAAATCCTGTGTCCTAGCCGTTAGACGATGGGGCCGTGTGATGAAAAGATCATGAAACCTTTGATGCTGCTTTGTTGCTCCTGACGGAGCGATGTTAGATCCGCCTTCGTCCCCTTTGGGGGACTACGGACGGACAGGCGATGGGGCCGTGGAAGAAAAGAACAGTGGGCCAGAGTGTAGCAGAAAAGAGAGTTGGCGTGCTATTCAACTTCGTCTCGTATAGAAAGGTTTGAGCTATTTTCTAGACAAAAGACTCAGTTTTCACTACTCCTTCCGGTTTGTAGCTTGCAAGGATGACGCCAGTTTTGGAGATTTTTGAATCAACGAGTGTATATTCTTGCGGTTGTGTCACTTCTGCAAACAGTCGTTTGCCGTTTCCTACGGTGACACGAAAAGTCCGCACATGCATGACGTCAATCAAGTGATGTTTCAGCAGAGTTTGAATAAGATTTCCACCCCCATGCACCCAGAGATCTGGACCATCCTGCTCTTTCAGTTTTTTCAGTTCTGCCACTATCATCTTTCGTAGAAAGGAAGATTTTGGTATGCTTTCCTGTAGTCCTCCCCCTGACCCCCCTTCCTCTATGACGTTGCCTGCATTTGCCATGACACTTGGTGTTATGTGTTATCTTATCGGTTTTCCTCTCATCTTCTCAGAGAAGAAAGCAGTCGCTTGGATAAAGAAATGGTGTAAGGATGCTGTTACCATCCGTGCGGCAGGTGCTATCTTGACCGTTTTGTCCCTTCTTGTTCTCAAAATGAATTGGCGACTCATGTGGGATGCTGAAGGACTCATCGTCTTTCTTGCATGGCTGACCCTTGTGAAGGGTGTTTTCCTTGCGTGGTGGCCCGATGTTCCCTCCAAAATTCTCATGAATTTTCTTAGTCCTGCAACGGCTATGCTTCTTGGTTTCGCACTGCTTGTATGGGGAGCACTTCTCACGTTCCTGGGCTTTATTCTTGTGTAAGATGTGACTGCATTTGTTACTGCGCTGGGATTTTTTCTCTCATCGATCGTTGTTCTTCTGCTTTTGTGCTTTGTTCTCATTCTTCTTTTCACGTTACTGCTGAATATTTGGTGTGGTGTACCGTTTGTACCAACCCCGCACGTGGTGGTGCGCAGTATGGTAGATCTCGCACGACTGAAACCGGGTGATCGCGTGTTTGATTTAGGTGCCGGCGATGCGCGTTTGCTCGTCACTGCCAAGAAAAACGAGAAAAACATTGAAGCCATAGGGTATGAACTTGCGCCACTCGCTCTTCTTCTCGCAAAACTTCGTCTCTTTCTTTCAGGATATCGCGCAGACATGCGTATGAAGAATTTTCTTTCGGAGGATGTCAGTGATGCAGATGTGATTTTTCTCTACTTATCCCCTGAGTATATGGTGAAGCTTGCTCCCAAGTTCAACCGTGAACTCAAAAAGGGGACAAAAGTCATTTCTCATGCATTTACCTTTAAAGATCGTGAGCCCCAAGAAGTGGGGCTCGTGCAACATCGGTTCTCACGTCGTCCCACGAAGACATACCTTTATATCTGGTAAGTACCAATAGAAAAGAACCGAAGAATCAAACAAGAACCAATAAAAAACCAAAAAAGATCTTCATTTTTTTATTTCTCGCTTTTATATTATTTGGTTCTTGGCTTCTTTTGTATTTTTTCTTATACCTCAAAACTTCCGTACGGAATCATTGCTCCAATTGTTGCAATTTTCAGAATCAGATCCAGTGAGAGGAACGCGATGATACCGATGAGTTGTCCTAACGGAAAAATCACAACACTTACGAGAGTTCCCAGGAACCCGAAGAGCATCGCAATCGGAATAAGTGGCGCGATGAATAGGTTTGTAAGAGGAGCAACCAGGACAATGCGATGAAACAAGAACGTAGTGAGTGGGAACGTCGATATCTGAGCGCCCAGTGTTGCCGCGAGGGAGGTACGGATGGCAAACGTGTCTGGAATGAACTGCATCCATCCCTCCAGTTTGGGTGTCACCTCCGTAATGCCGATGATCGCAAGGAACGAAAGCTGAAAACTAGCATCGAACCAGAGGAGGAGAGGATTCCATGCCGTCATGAAGAACGCCGTCCACAGGATCAACAATCGAGATTGAGCTTGCCTTCCTGTTTCCAACGCGATGAGTCCCAGAATTCCCATGATGGCGGCACGAACAACGGACGCCGAAGCACCCACGAAGAGTGTGAAGAGTGTGATGCCGATGATGAGGGGAATCAGCCGGAGCCTTCTGGGAATCCAGAAGAGGATGCGACTAAGAATCGTCAGGATAATCGTAATGTTGAAACCGCTGATGGCAATAATGTGTGTGAGTCCGGTCGCTTTAAAGGTATCGGTCAGGTTCTGTGACAGCATGCCGCGGGAACCGGTGAGGAGTCCTACCATCAGTGATGCATGAGGCTCGGGAAAAAGCCGATTGATACATCCCTCGAACCATCGTTTGGTTCTGCTCAGGCTGTCCATCACAGAATTTCCCTGATGGCTCTTCACGAGCGTGACATGCGCGCGGTTCATGACACTGTAGATATCCTGTACGCTCAGGTATCGTCCATAATCAAACTCTTCAATGACACCCGGTCGCTCCAGTGTTCCTTTTGCAAGAACGGCATCGCCGTAGGAGAGCGCTGGTTCATTATTGAAGTCCGTCACAAGGACACGCCCGTTTGCGTACTCGTGTGATCCATCTGCATGCATGATCATCTGTACTTCTACGACGTACCGCGCATTCGTGGGACGCAGATCAGGTTGCTCGACGACGATACCGGCAACCGTGATATTCTTCTCGCCAGAAAAATGTTCAATCGACTGATCTGTTTCATGATGCGCATGAATGATGGAAATCCATACTGCACAAATGATGCCCAGAAAAACACAGCTCGCGATTCCAAGAAGAAACGGTGAGGATCGATATCCAAGAATCCAGAGTAGCAGAGAAAAAGCGATCGTCATCATGAGAGACGTCCACAAGAAAGAGGGGATCTGGTCGATGGGATACCATCGAAGGATCATGAGCATGCAGAGGTACCCTATGAGGAAGCTGTAACTAATCCTGGAGCGGATCATGGTGAATCGCCTGGGAAAGCGCGATCCATTCGTCTATAGACAGAGTCTGCGGCCTGCGCGTGGCATCAACACCAGCGCGATCAAGAGCATCTAATCCACCCGGAAGTGAACTCATCGTGTTTCGGAGCATCTTTCGCTTCCCGCTAAAAGCATGTTTCGTGAGCGTGAAGATGGAATCGATAACATCACGAGACGCACGAGGTTCCGGAAAACTTTCAATGTGAAGTACAGCGGAGTCCACCCTTGGTGGTGGAAGAAAAGCATCCGGTGGAACGAGGGTCAGGATGGACGGTGTGCCGAAGAGCGCAACGAGGATCGTGAGCATTCCGGCATTCTTGGTATCACAAATGTTCTCTGCAACTTCTCTCTGTAGCAGGAGGGTAAGAGATGATGGTCTGGTAGCAAATTCTAGGAAGACATGCCGTAGAAGTGGCGATGTGATGTGATAGGGGATGTTTGCCACAATCTTGTAATGGTGGTTTGGCATAGGGATTTGGAGCGCATTTCCTTGGATGATCGTGAGTTTTTTCCCCGAGAGATCCAGATGTTTCAAAATCGGGATGAAACGCCGATCCAGCTCGATCGCCGTGACATGCTTCGCTCGCGTCAAAAGTTCTTTCGTGAGCACGCCAATACCGGGTCCAATTTCCACAATGTGATCGGACTCTTCAATGCCCGCTCCTTCCGTGATCATCTCCAGAATTTGCTCATCAATAAGAAAATGTTGTCCTAGATCTCTCTCGAGATGAAGATCAAATGCCCTGCACGTTGCCCGCACATGATCTTTGAGATCCATGAGGAGAGGTTGACAGGGCTTTGACTGACTGTAAAGTGTGCCCCCATTCTTCTATGAGTTATTTTCCTGAACTCGTTCCTGTGCCGGAAGAAGAGACCGCCCATCTTGCCTCTTTGGCCAAGAACAAAAAACAAGTGGAAGAGATTCGCTTTGCACGGGAGTGTCTGAGAAGGGGAGTGCTTATCGATATCGATTTTGTGCGGAATTTTTATGGAACGGCATACCGCGTTGTTCGTGAATTTCCTGCGTGGAGTGATGGAATAAGCGCATCATTTCTTACCTGCATGTATATCCAGGAGCTCAATAGAAGAGCACAGAGGAAAATGCTGACGCGATTACAACAGCTTCTCGCAATGAATCGTGCACAGCAGAATGCTGCACAGAAGCCCCATGCATACGATTGGATGCGCATTCGAGAGTAATCGTAATCATGAACCAATCTGCAATCGCGCAACCTGAAGTGGTTGATCCAGATGTCTTTTCAGCTTATTATTCCTCTTTACCCTTTTCGCTTGCTATGACGAAATATTTTTCTTTTGTAATCCTCGTAGTGGCTGTTGCAAGCACTGCGGCGATCCTCACTTCATCACCGGCAATTGTTCCGGCGTTTGCATTGATGTCTAAACAATCTTCCAGTCCTTCCTATTCAGATCTTCCTTCCAATACAGATACGGCAGCGGCTGTTCAAGAATTAACGGAGAGGGGTGTTGTACAAGGTTATTCGAACGGACAATTCCGTCCGAATCAGCTCTTGAACCGTGCTGAATACCTGAAGATTGTCATGGAATTGAGTGGTGTAATGGATGGTTCGTACATGCAACATTGTTTCCCAGATGTCCCTACCGGTTCCTGGTATGAATCGTACGTGTGTCGTGCAAAAACACTTGGCATTGTGCAGGGAAATCCTCCACCCGCATCGTGCACGGTGAACTGTGTTGCTCTATTTAACCCCACACGGAATGTGAACTATGTAGAAGCACTGAAAATTCTCTCAAAGATTTATGCTATTCCCGTTCGTGCTGTGCGCAGTGGTGAACAGTGGTATGCACCGTACATGGAAAAGGCGAATGATCTGGATATCAGTCTGACGGGTATGCGCCCAGGAGACTTCCTCACACGTGGTGATATGGCGCTCCTCGCTTCTAATTTCCTTCATTATGTTGAAGATAATGGTTCCAGTTCCAGTCGATCGTCGTCCAGTTCGTCACGTTCTTCATCCTCTTCATCGCGCTTCTCCTCTTCGTCTTCTCGTTCCTCGGTAAGACCACTGGATCCTCTGGGAGATACGACTATCCGCTCACAATTTGTTCTGCTTGGAGAAATTTCTCCCATTCTTGGAGCAGCAACCTTCTTCTCTGATACCGAACCGCTCAATGTGACGAGAATTTCGGTCGACTTCGGTTCCACACAGAGCGATATCATGATGCTTCTTTTTTACGATCAAAATCGGCAGTTCATCGGTACTGCATCGGTCGATACATCCGTCGCAGGCCGATATACGCTTCGCCTTGCGCCCGGTACATGGAGTATTCCCAGACGTACGGACAGCGATGTCTATGTTCGTGCACGCCTGCGTTCCAAAGATGAAGGCGGTGTGAGCAATGCTATGATGCAGATTTCACAATTTGTTCTTGAAGGAAATGGCGCATGGAGCGGACAACCGTACACACAAGCATCGACAGAAACGTTCGATCCCTTCGTCACCTCCCGTTCTGCTATCACGAACATTACAAATGCTGGTCCCTCACAGGATCTCATTATCAGCGGACCAGACAGAACATTGGCAGCATTTCGCTTCCAGGGACGAAGTTCTGATTCCAGTGCGGATTTGAGCCTTACAACGATCATATTCTCCCTCACGCAGAATAACGTGACACTTTCAAACGTCGAACTGGGCGCAGATGGAACGTCCACGCGTATTCCCTGTTCTGTGAGTTCCACGACCATCACATGTACGTCGATTAATGACGTCGTGGGGTCCATTACCGATGGTCCTCGTACGCTCACACTCTATGGTGATCTGACGATTATCAATCCTTCCAATCAAACAACGTACCTGCAGGTCTCTCTGAATAACCTGGGAACGGCAACAACGTCAGGAAACATCGCATTCAGTGATACATCACAAAGTTTCCAAT
Organism: Patescibacteria group bacterium; assembly: GCA_023263945.1. Classification (GTDB taxonomy): domain Bacteria; phylum Patescibacteriota; class Gracilibacteria; order Peribacterales; family Peribacteraceae; genus JALQTW01. The sequence continues at coordinate 376,876 of JALQTW010000001.1, forward strand.
GGGTTCCGCTTGAGGTGACAAACGTCAACAGTACACGCTACTCCTACTAATCCATCGGAAATAACTCGATCAAGAGAGCGGTCCGAAAGGGCCGCTTTCTTTTATTGTGCGATAGAAATCGGTGCAATATTTGCAGCAAATAGCCCCGCCTGCGGAGGCGTGGCTAGCAGCGAGCCATGGCTCGCTGTTTCGGAGGAGGTTATGGAGCAAGAGAGATGGGTGCTATGTTTGATGCAAGGTGTTTTGTTTTTCCGGACTCAAACTCCACTTCCAGAATATCGCCACGAACACTTTTGATGGTTCCTGTTCCAAACGTGGGATGATTGATGCGTGTTCCGGGTTCCAGATCTGTCTCGTGATCTTGATTCATGTCATCACCCCACGGCGATTGATCGAATGTTTGTCGGAACGGCTCAATCGCTGATTTCTTTTTCGATGAAGATCCCCACGAAAAGCGGCTCAAAATATCGTCACTCACGTTTTCCACCAGTTCAGATGGAATATCGTCCAGGAATCTACTCCGCGCATTGCTTTGCGTGTTCCCCCAGAGAATACGTGACCTGGCATGCATAATGCGCAGATGTTTCTTGGCCCGTGTCATGGCGACGTACATCAATCTGCGTTCTTCTTCCAATTGTTCCCGATCGAATAACGATCCGCTCACCGGGAAAATACCTTCTTCCGCACCGGCAATCATGACCGATTCAAACTCCAACCCCTTACAGAGGTGTACCGTCATCAAAGTCAGAGCATCGTCGCGCACTTGATCCAGTTTATCCACCTCAGAGACCAGTGCCACCTCCTCAAGAAAACTCGTGAGGCTTGTCCATGGCTCCAGGCTTTCATACTTTCTGGCAACGCTCACCAGTTCTTCAATGTTTTGCCACCTCTCTTCACCCTCTTCTGTCTCATCGCGCACCCATTTTTCCATGCCGATGCGGTCCAACACCTCTTGCATCAACTGACTCACGGGAACTTCCTCCGCACGGAGCTGAAGATCCAGAATCAGCTGTGTGAACTGACTCAGTTTTTGCTTCGTTGCCTCCGGAAGTCCTTCTACCATCTCAATGTGCAGGAGTCCCTGCCATAAATTGAGGCCCCTGTCCTGACAATGAGACTTCAATTTGAGTAGTGTTGTCTGCCCGATCTTCCTACTTGGCACATTGATGATGCGCAGAAGAGAAATCGTATCCTGTGGATTTAAAATGGTATACAAATACGCCAGTACATCCTTCACTTCGCGGCGCATGTAGAACTTCAGTCCTCCTACAATGCGGTAGGGGACAGCGTTTCGAAGACACGCTTCTTCAAACTGACGTGACTGCGCGTTCGTTCGGTACAGAATGACCTGATTATTCAACGATGTTCCCTTCTTCTGCATGGTGAGCACGTGTTTGATGGCGTGTTCTGCTTCCATTTTTTCATCACCCACTTCTTCCAAAGTGATCTTTGGCCCTTCTTTCTTCTCACTCCACATGTTTTTTTCAGGACGATTCGGATTCACCGCAATCACATTGTTAGCAGCGCTTAAGATTGGCTGTGTGGAGCGATAATTTTGCTCCAAGGAAATTGTCGTCGTATTAGGATAATCACGCTTAAATTCCAAAATATTACGAATGTCGGCACCGCGGAAAGCGTAAATGGATTGATCGGGATCTCCAATCGCGCACAAATTCTCATATTTCTTTGCAAGAAGGTTCACGAGGAGATACTGAGCGTGGTTCGTATCTTGATACTCATCAATATTGAGGAATTTCCACGTCTCTTGATAGCGCTCCAGCACCGCGGGGACTTCATGCAGCAGTCGCACGGTCTCTAAAATGAGGTCATCGAAGTCCAGAGCGTTCGCTTCGCGCAATTTTGTTTGATAGTGCGCATAGATTTTTGCAAATTTTTCTCCAATCGAGGTTGTTGCAGCACTCTCGCTGTCGCGTACGGTCATTGCTTCACACTTGAAACGACCAATATGAGCAAGGGCGGTCTTTGGCTTGATGTCTTCCGGCATAATTTTCATGTCGAGCAGTGTTTCCTTCATAAGTTTCTGCTGGTCGTCACTGTCGTAAATGACAAAATCGCGATTCCTTCCAATGTGTTCAATATCCCGGCGCAGCATGCGCACGCAAATGGAGTGAAACGTACCCATGATGGGCATAACGGCATGCTCTTCACCTTCACTGCTCGTTAATTTGATGAGTCTTTTGATACGTTCCTTCATTTCGTTAGCAGCTTTGTTCGTGAATGTGACTGCCAAAATCTGCCACGCAGGAACTCCGCGCTCGATCAAATAGGCGATACGATGAGTGAGTGCTCGTGTTTTACCAGAGCCAGCTCCCGCAAGGATCAGCACCGGTCCTTCAACTGTCTCTACTGCCCGTCGTTGCTCAGCATTAAGAGGATCTAAGATGAGAGAGAGGGGATCCATGAGGAGGGGATTGTATCTTGAGAAGGCAGAAGGCAGAAGGCAGAAATCAGAAGGCAGAGATCTTCCCTTCTGAATACAGGAGCGGGTTTTCTACCCGCGGATACATTGGCGCAATTTTCAACGAGCGAAGCATCGCGCTCCGGGGTTCAAGGGATTAGCCTTCAAATTCCATTTCGACCGCTTCCACTGTTTTAAGAAGTGTTTTTCTCTCGATTCTTGCTTTTGGAGATGCAAGATTCTTTGTTTCTGACTGTACCAGCAAATTGTTTGCTGTCAGACGCTCAATATCAGACTTGGAAGGAAGAACAGGCTTCATCGTGTGTTTCTTCATTTCGATTTCTTGTGCCAGCTTCGGATCTAAACTTTGCTGATGGGCGATGAGTTCCGATCCAATATGTGCCATGGAGACATCGAACGCATTGCGCGTTTGAATGTGATGTTCAAACGTTGCAAGTTTCTTCACAAAGTTCTCGCGTTCCTCGGGGTCAAACTTCTCGGCGAATTCATACTCCGACATCCGTTTCAGAATTGCGAGAATGGGTGCCAGTGCTTCAGGTGTGATGACGTGGAAAACGTAGCCGTTCTCGTGATATGTTGTCTCACGAAGGGAACTGATTGCAGACGTTGGCACGACGAAGAAGACCGTTCCATAAATCTCTGACCGTCCCTTGATTTTCTGCGCAGTTTTTTTCACGGTGTCACGAATATATGTTTTTAAGTCATTCGACTTCGTCGCTTTGGAATCGAAGATGATGTACTGTCCTAAAAATTCGATCAAAAAGTCCGGTTTGAGCGATGCATCAAATCCTTTTGGAAGTTTTGTATTCGTAAAATGTGAAAAGCGATATTCTGGCTTACTGCAGAGCTCTGTGAGGAGTGCATTCACCACGTTTTCGTGATCATTCCAGATACGATCGCGCTCTTCTTCCAGTGCTGCCAGACGTTCTTCATCTTCACGACGCACGCGGAGCTTCTCATCCTCAAAACTCTTCGTTGCATTCGTTAATTCATCCATTTTTGCAATCAAAATTTTCTCATCCTGTTCTTTTTTTGCCTCGAAGCGCGTGATCTTTTTTTCCTGATCTTTCAAAATCATGTCCTGTGCATCCAGTTTTGCCTGTAATTTTTCTTTCTCGGAAAAAAGCTGCTTATTTTTTCCTGCAAATTCATCACGCTTCGACTCCACCACCTTTATGTCTTTTTGGAGCTCATCGATTTTATTTTTAAGCTCATCGCGATCGTTGAATGCAGGCGCCGCACTTTTCTTCATGATGGTCCATCCCACAATTCCTACGCCGAGAATGAGAATGCCAAGGAGGATGTTGGTTACCATGTCGGGGAGCATAGCACAGGGTGGACGGATGTCCACTGCATTCCAAGAAGTCAGAAGGCAGAAGTCAGAAAGTAGAGATCCGAAACTGCCTTCTGTCTTCTGTTTTCTGCCTTCTTCGCACGCTTTATCTTGACTTCCAGCCAGTTCTGCGTACACTCCCCATCCGACTGGGCCTTCCTCTCACTTTTCGTAAGTTTTGGAGGGTCGCGGCCCGTTTCCTCTATGCCCTTCCCACTCTTTTATGGCTCTCAAGCGAACGACGAAGAAGACACTTATCACAAAGCATCGCACGCATGACAAAGATACGGGTTCACCCCAGGTGCAGGTCGCAATCCTGACAAAGGAAATAGACATGGTTACAAAGCATCTTCAGGATCACAAGAAAGACCAGTCTGCACGCCGCGGGCTCCTTGCCAAAGTGGCACGCCGCAGAAAACTGCTCAACTACCTCCGCATGAACAAGCCAACGGATTACAATAAGGTCTTGGAGAAGTTGAAGCTGAAGAAGTAAGAAGAGGAGCTCATTGACGCTTCAATTTTCAGTGTTATATTGACATAGAGCAGTGTCTCATGCTCTTTTCTCGCACGCGTTCTATCACAACTCAGGAAGGAAGGTGATCTGTATGCACGACAATTTACCGTGGTATCTGGAACTGCCAGGATGGTACGGAATGGTTGTCTTCCCGTTGGCCTATGCCTTACTCACATGGAATCTCATCCAGAAAGGATGGTTCTTCCATGGGCTTAATCTCTCTGGATCGATGGGTTTCGGTTTTACCGGCTACATGCATGGATACTTCCAATCCGTCATCCTCGAATGCATTTGGGGTCTTATTGCTCTGTCTGGTCTCATCATGCTGATGCCGATGATCATGACATCCCGTCTGCCTGACACGCTGGACGATGTGGAGACCGTCGATATCGATCTCCTGTCGAATGCGGATTAACTATGCAAACGTGCGAAAAGAGCCCCTGTCCATTGTGGCGGGGGCTTTTCTTTTTAGGAGAATCACGTAGTATATATCCAGCTCTTTCCTTTTACAGTTCACACCCTCTGGGTTTACGTTTGAGTTTCCTTGTCGCCGCGGGTAAGAATACCCGCTCCCGTATCAATAATAATAAAAAAGGAACCTCGCATGTGAATCCACCAGGTGTTTTCTAACTCTAAGAGGAAAGGATCATTCTATCCTTTCTCTTTTCTTCTATGTCTCCATCATCGGTCTTACGTGCTCAAAAGGAGTACACACTTGAGCTTGGCGATAAGCCACTCATTGTCAAAACAGGTGCGCTTGCAACGCAGGCAAATGCTTCTGTTCTCTGCCAAATTGGCGATACGGTCGCTATGTCCAACGTCACGGTCAGTGCAAAGCCACGTGACGGGGTGGACTTCCTGCCACTCCAAGTTGTGTATCAGGAAAAATATTATGCCGGTGGGAAGATTGCAGGCAGCCGCTTCCGCAAGCGCGAAGGTCGTCCTGGAGACGAATACGTTCTTCTTGGACGCATTGTGGATCGTGGGCTCCGTCCTATGTTCCCCAAGCACATCCGAAATGACATCCAGGTTTTTTGCACCATCCTCTCATACGACTTTGAAAACGAACACGATGTTGCCGCTGCCAACGCAGCAAACCTTGCAGTAGCACTGTCCGACTGTCCTGCAGATGGTCCTTTAGGGTCTGTCCGCATTGGGCTCATCAACGGGGAGCTGGTCTTAAACCCAACACGTGAAGCATTTTTGAAGAGTGATTTAGATCTCTTCCTTACGGCATCCCTGGAACGCGTGGTGATGATTGAGGCAGGTGCTAACCAGGTTTCGGAAGAGGATATTCTTCGTGCGATTGAATTCGGAAAGAAATGGGCACAGAAAATCGCAAAGTTTTTTGCGGACATTCAAAAAGAAATCGGCCGCACAAAATTTGTTGTGGAGGAGCCGTTCATGAATGAAGAAGCGTATGAATTCCTCAAGAAAGAGGTACTTCCTACCGTCAACAAAGCGATTAAAGACAAGCTCGCAAAGCTTGATCGCAGAAAAATCTTCAATGACCTGATGGATCAGGCTGCAGAAAAGCTCACGGAGAAATTTGCATCCATGGACCCCAAAGAACTGGAAGACCTGGCAGCACACGGAAAGGATCTGGTCGATAAAATCATCAAATCCGAAGTACGTCGTTTAATTCTTGAAGAAGGCACTCGCATGAGTAGTCGCAAAATCGAGGAAATCCGTGCTTTGAGTGCGATGGTGGATATTCTCCCAAAGCGTGTCCACGGTTCTGCGCTCTTCCAGCGCGGTGAAACACAGGGACTCACAACATGTACGCTCGGCTCACCGGGGGACAAAGAACTGCATGAAGGCATGGAAGGGGAACGAGAGGATCGCTACATGCATCACTACAATTTCCCGCCCTTCTCCGTTGGTGAAACGAGTAACCGCCTGATGGTCGGAAACCGCGAAATTGGTCACGGCAACCTTGCACTGCGCGGGCTTCTGCCTGTCCTTCCAAAGGAAGAAGACTTCCCCTACACCATCCGTACCGTTACCGAAATTCTGGAAAGTAATGGATCTTCTTCCATGGCGGCAACGTGTGGATCGACCCTCGCGCTTATGGCAGCGGGTGTTCCTATCACGGCGCCTGTTTCCGGTATCGCTCTTGGTCTCGTTTCCGATGAAGAGAAAGGGAAGTACATCATCCTCTCCGACCTTCAGGATGAAGAAGACTTCGGTGGAGACATGGACTTCAAGCTGACAGGTACTGCAAAAGGAATCACGGCCATTCAGATGGACATCAAGATCAAAGGACTTCCCGATTCTGTCTTCAAAGAAGCCTTGGAGCGCTCCAAGAAAGGCCGCGCAGAGATTCTTGCGGTAATGCTCAGCGCTATCAGCGAACCACGGAAAGAACTCTCGCCGTTTGCACCACGCATCGAAACCGTTCAGGTCCATCCAGACGATATTCGCCTCGTGATCGGTAAAGGTGGTGAAACAATCCAGAAGATCACGAAAGAAACAGGCGTGGAAATTGATATTGAAGACTCGGGCCTTGTTTTCATCACCTCCGCAAACGGAGAAGCGATGGAAAAGGCGAAAGAGTGGATTCAAGGCATTGTCGCAAAGCCGGAAGTCGGCAAGATCTACAAAGCAAAGATTGTCCGCATCATTCCGGGCGTTGGTGCCATCGCAGAATTCTTGAAAGGAAAAGACGGCATGATCCACATTTCGGAATTGCAATGGCAGCGCACGGAGAATGTGGAGGATGTTGTGAACGTGGGAGATGAAGTGGAAGTGAAGTGTGTGGAGTACGATGCCATGGAAGGCAAGACGCGCCTTTCCCTGAAGCAAATGACGCCACCACCCGAAGGATTCGTTCCACCTGCGCCACGACCAGGAGGATTCGGAGGGCCAAGAAGAGGAGGTGGAGGGTTTGGAGGGCCACGAAGAGGGCCGCCGAGGAGGTAGAAGTCAGAAGGCAGAGATCAGAGAACAGAAAATAGCGTCTCGTAAGGGGCGCTTTTTTGAGCAGCGAAAGTTTACACGCTTGTCCTCTCCTCTGGCGCATCATGAGTGTTGATTTTCTCCTTCTGTTCTGCTGTAATACTCTGCCGGTCTTTTTACAACAACACTTCATTGGGAGGAACAGCTATGGAACCGATTTCCGGAGTGAGCTCTGTCTACGCTCTGTCGGTCATCTTTTTGCTTGCTGCTATCTTCGCGGTCGTGCTTGCAATGATTCGGCGCAGATTTGTGGATCTGGATCGCGTGTTCGTCAATGCGTCCTTGCTTGCACTTTGCATTGTTATGATGACATGCATTCTCGGCATTGCCATCTGGATGTCTCCTCCAAATTGGTGATCGTGTTATCAGGTGAAGGGGCCGGAACGTGCGGGGGCTTGCCCCCGCTTTTTTGTTATGCAGCCATCGCGTGCGACTCTTCTGTAAGGAGATTTTGTATATGTGACCGCGTCTGCAGTGCGTGTTTTTCTCCATCGTAAAACGTCCCTACGAGATCCACTCCATCCATCACAATGCTTCCCGGTGCACGGAATACATCCGCTGCAACACTTAAAAGCCTGAAGTGCAAGACATCAGAAATGAATTGAGGAACATCGCGACGGAGGCGTGCAAAGGGAACAGGTGCAAGGGGTTCCAGATCTTGTCCTACAATATCCGCAATGAGGGCATCGGTACCTTCGAAGAGCGCGCTCCCTACAAATGCTCCCGTGCCCAGCGCTGCTTTTGGATAATTTCCATCTTCCACGTTTCCTGTAATGTAACGATTTGTCGCTTGCCCCAACCATCGGCCGGTGTTGGATTCCGAGAGTGCCATGAGATGCTTAGTATAGCATATACGTCTCTACAAAGCGTATACTCTCCGTGCCTTTCCTCCCTTTTCTATGATGTACGCTTCTTCTCCAGCACCATGGGTTGCCATCGTTTGGATGCTCCATGCATCGTTTTCCATTATCGCTGCGCTGGGCGTTCTCTTCTTCGTCGTGTGGGCTGTGAAACATCTCTCTGTACAGAAACTCAAGTCGCTTTGGATTTGGTTCCTGGTCATCGGCATCATCGGCTCGCTCCTCACGTGCCCCATTCTCCTTGGTATTCAGAATCCCTTTGGGGGAAGGGAGGCATACCACCGGTTCGATAAGAATGGAGAAGGAATGATGCAAAACATGCTTGAACAAATGCAGAGGAACGGCATGATGCAGAACGATGTGGGTGATGAAGATCAATCGTAAGAGAAACTTCCGGTATCTCGCAACGTTAACCTACGATTTAAATCGGGGGTTAACGGACTGTATCACCATCATTCTTGCGGTATGATGCAGGCCAATGTCTGATGCATCATCAGAGCCACAGGCTGCAGCATCTGCTCTGACGCGTTTACCGAAGACGTACGATCCCACAAGTGTAGAAGACCGCATTTATAAAATGTGGGAGGATTCCGGTGCCTTCACGGCGGATGCGACAAGTACGAAAGAACCGTTTGTCATCAGTATGCCTCCTCCCAATGCAACAGGTCAGCTGCATCTTGGGCATGCTGTCATGCTTGCACTGGAAGACATTTTCATCCGCTTCGCACGCATGCAAGGGAAGGAAGCACTGTGGGTTCCGGGGACGGATCACGCTGCCATTGCAACGGAAGCGGTCGTCATTCGGCAGATTCAAAAAGAAGAAAAGATGCCAGACCCCCGTGCAACGCTGGGGCGGGAAGAGGTTCTTCGCCGTATTGCAGATTTTGTGATGAAGAGCCAGGGGACGATCCGCTCACAAGTCCGCAAAATGGGAAGTTCCTGTGACTGGAGCCGTGAGCGGTACACGATGGACCCCATGTTGAACCGTTGCGTGAACGAAGTCTTTGTCAAAATGTACAACGATGGACTTATTTACCGGGGACATCGCATTGTGAACTGGGATCCCAAAATGAAGACGACCGTGTCCGATGATGAAATTGAACGAAAAGAGGAGAAAGCGCCGTTTTATACGTTTCAGTATGGGCCGTTCCAGATTTCTACTGCCCGTCCGGAAACAAAATTCGGAGATAAATACGTGGTGATGCATCCGGATGACAAGCGCTATAAAAAGTACAAGCACGGTGATACGTTTGAGGCCGAGTGGATGAATGGTCCTGTGACGGCAACCGTGATTAAAGATAAAGCGGTCGATCCAGAATTCGGAACGGGTGTGATGACGATTACGCCATGGCACGATGCGGTGGACTTTGAGATCGCAGAACGCCATGAACTCGACAAGCAGCAGATTATTGACTACGAGGGAAAGCTTTTACCTATTGCAGAGGAGTTTTCCGGGATGCCCATTGAAAAGGCGCGGCCACTCATCGTGGGAAAACTCCAGAAAAAAGGATTACTTGTGAAGACCGATGAGAATTACGTGCACGCCGTTGCTGTGAGCTATCGTGGTGGAGGAGTCATCGAACCACAGATTAAAGAACAATGGTTCGTCGACGTTCACAAAGAGGTCGTGTTATGGAAGAAGAAAAAGATGAGCTTAAAACAGATTTTGCAGGAAGTTGTTCGCAAGAAGGAGATTGCAATCATCCCAGAGCGCTTTGAAAAGACGTACTTCCACTGGATCGATAACTTAAAAGATTGGTGCATCAGTCGTCAGATCTGGTGGGGGCATAGGGTTCCTGTTTATTATTGCGAGGTGTGTACGTCTGGAAAGACGGTAACTACGGAGAAGACAGAAGGCAGAAGACAGAAGACAGTAGGAATGTTTGTGAGTGTGAAAGCACTTGATCGATGTCCTGCGTGTGGCGGTTCAATGCATCAAGATGAAGATACTCTCGATACCTGGTTCAGTGCAGCCCTTTGGACATGGAGCACGCTTGTCGATCCTGCACTTGCGGATGATTTTTCTCTGGATCTTCCGGAACTTCTCAAGCGAAGTCCCGATTTTCAAAAATTTCATCCTACATCGGTCATGGAGACGGGGTATGACATCCTCTTCTTTTGGGTTGCCCGTATGATTCTCATGACCACCTACGCAACAGGCCAAATTCCTTTTAAGACGATCTACCTCCATGGTCTCATTCGCACACGGGATGGCAAGAAGATGAGTAAGAGTCACCCGGAGACGATGATCGATCCACTCGATATCATCCCCAAGTACGGTGCCGATGCGCTGCGACTTTCTATGATTGTCGGTCAAAGCCCGGGGAATGACTCCAAATTGTACGAAGAGAAGATTGCTGGGTACCGAAATTTCATCAATAAGCTCTGGAATGCATCGCGGTTTGTGTTGATGCAGTGTGAGGAGGCGGGGATTGATCCGGCGGAGGTACGAGATACGAGCTTCGAGACACGAGAATTGTCATTGGCAGATCGGGCTTTGCTCTATGCTCTTGAAGAACTGGTGGAGGATGTAACGAAAGGTATTGAGGCATATCGCTTAAGTGAAGTGGGGGAGCGACTTTATGGCTTCGTGTGGGACTTTTTCTGTGATTGGTATTTGGAGCTTTCGAAGGGCAATGCGAACCATGCCGTGCTCATTCATGCACTCCGACGCATCCTGAAACTGCTTCATCCGTATTGTCCGTTCATTACGGAGGAATTATGGGCTCATATGAAGCCTCAAAAGTCGGGTTTGCTCATCAAAGAATCATGGCCAGCGGAAAAAAAGGAGAGAAAAGACAAAAAATCGTTCGACGATCTGCACCATGTGATCGATATCATCACGGCAGTTCGAAGTCTTCGTGCAGAGTATGGTATTGAGCCGTCCAAGTTGGGAACCGTGACCATCGTCAGTAAGAAAATAGAACTGCTCGAGTCTCAGCGAGAGAACATCATGCGGTTAGGTCGCATCGACGTCCTCACTATTCAAGAGAAGTCCCTTGGAAGCACGAAGGATCTTGCGAGCTATTTCCTTGAAAAGACAGAAGTACACCTTCATTTGGCTGGTCTCATCGACATCGAAAAGGAAAAAACGAACCTTTCGAAGGAAAAAGAAACGCTCTCGAAGCTCATTGGAGCAATCGAAGCAAAACTGAAGAATAAGGAATTCGTCGCAAGAGCCCCAGAAGAGGTGATTACGGGAGAACGGGAAAAGCTCGCGTCGTACCAGGAAAAGCTTACAAAGATTGAGGAGAGGTTGAAAAATCTTTAAATCTGCGGCCAGAAACTCTTTATTCCGCGGGTAGGTAACCCGCGCTCTTCAGTACAAAAAAATCGCGAACCGCTGGGTCTCGTGGGCCCCGGCGGTGAGCGCTCCTTGAAGGGAAAGATGGTTCATGGAAGGAAACCGACAAGGTTTCCTTCCATGCCTCTTGACAGTGGACATTCGTCCACCTAGAATGTGAACGTTCGTTCCCTTCGATCTATGTCGCTCACTCCCCACCAGCGCACAGTACTCAATTATATTGCCGAATTTCAGAGTAAGCGTGGGTATTCACCTTCCCTAGCAGACCTCGCCGTGGCATTCGGTGTACGTAGTAAGAATGCCGTTGCGAAAGTGGTGAACACACTGGTGCGGGAAAAGCAGATTGAGAAAGATCCCAAAGGTCGCATCAAAATTCTTCCACAAACAACGGAATCGACCGAGCCTATCATGCTGACACTTCCTCTTTTTGGCCCCATTGCTGCTGGTTTTGCTGCGGCGGCGGAAGAACAGGCCGAAGAACAGGTGAGTTTGGAAGATTATCTTGTGCGAGACCGCAGTTCCACTTTCCTTCTTCGCGTAAAAGGCGACAGCATGATCAATGCCGGCATCCATGAGGGAGATTTGGTAATTGTGGAACGTGGAACAGAACCAAAAATTGGTCAGATTGTGGTTGGTGTCCTGGATGGAGAATTCACCCTAAAGACGCTTAAGAAAGATAAAGGAAAATATTATCTGCAAGCGGAGAATCCCGATTATCCAGATCTCTATGCTTTAGATGAATTGCAAGTGGCTGGGGTCGTGAAGGGCATCGTAAGAAAGTACTAAGCTAGAATTTGGAATTGAGAATTTAGAATTTGGAATGACCACTACTACTCATATCACAGGCCAAAAGATTCGGTCTTTTATGGACTTAACAGCATGGAAAGCTGCTCATGAGCTTGTCATTGCTATTTATGAGGTGACCAAGAGTTTTCCTCCAGAAGAAAAATTTGGACTTACGGTACAGATTCAAAAAGCAGCTGTTTCCATTACCTCTAATATTGCCGAAGGATTCAGTCGTAATTCCATGAAAGAAAAATTGCAATTCTTCTCCACAGCTCTTGCCTCCTTAACAGAAGTACAGAATCAGATTCTTATTGCGCGTGATGTTAAATATCTTTCGCAGGAAATTTTTCTATCCTTATTCGATAAGGCTACTACAACCAATAGAATTCTTTCCGGACTTATAAAAAGTACGAGACAAAAGAGATTCTCGTATCATTCTCAATTCTAAATTCGAAATTCTTCATTCATCGCTCGTTCTATGATTGCTCACTTAGACGCTGACGCTTTTTTCGCTTCCGTCCTTCAACGGCTGCACCCCAATGCGATGGGAAAACCACTCTTGGCACTGGGAATGGGAGGAAATTGTGTCATCTCCGCAAGCTATGAAGCAAAGAAGAGAGGAGTGACAGCAGGCATGCGCATTCCGGATGCAAAAAAATTAGTTCCTGAGGCCGTTGTTCTCCCTGTCGCGTTCCAGGAAACAGGAGTTGCCTCCGAAGAAATTGAAACACACCTTAAAAGGTTGTGTCCGGAGACAGAACAGATGTCCATTGACGAGTGGTTTATGGATCTCGCATCACTCCAAGGAGGAAATCCTTTGGATCTCTCTGCGTGGGCAAGGGGAGTGCAGAGTCTCCTCTGGCAAAGAACGCATCTTCCTGTGTCCCTGGGTATTGCCCCCACAAAGACGCTTGCAAAAATGGGGAGTGACTTCCGAAAACCACGAGGTGTGACAGTCATTGAAGGTTCATCACCATCCGATCTCTCCATTGAAGCATTCCTCCGTGACTGCGACATCAATGATATCCCCGGTATTGGATACCGACGCGGTGTGCATGCGCGTTCTCATGGGTGGAAGAGTGCATTCGACTTTGCCTATGCAGACCCAGACATTGTCAGGCATCTCTTTGGTCGTCCCGGAGAAGAGTTACAGCAGGAGTTGCGGGGAGAAGCTGTCTATGAAGTGATCATAGAAGACGCTGCCCCCAAATCTCTCTCACGTTGCAGAACATTTCCCAAGACGATGAATCGACATTTCATGGAAGCACAGCTCTTTGAGCATTTGAGTTACGTGGTTCTTCGCATGCGTCATCATGGTCTTGCAGCATCGGGCATCAACGTATGGCTCCGTGACAGTGATTTTTATTTTTCCTCAACGGATATCAAGATTCCCATTCCGGTTTCTACGGAAGAACAGATTGTTCCATACATGGAACGCCTCTTCCGGCGCATTTTTGATGAAAAAAAGAAGTGGAATCAGGTGGGACTTGCACTGTTTGGTCTGAAACCAGAAGGTCCTGCACAGTATTCACTCTTCGATGCACCGTCCAACCTGGATGAAGCAGAATCGCTCCAAAAATCGATGGATACTCTGCGTGATAAGTATGGCCGTGATGTCATTCGTCGTGGGTATTCCGTTCTTCTTGAAAAGAAACGGAAGAATGTAGTGATTCAAGAATGATCAGGCGATGATATCCAGGTCTTTCTCTTCACTCAGTTCAAGGTAGGTGAGCGTCCACACGGTTTGTTTGAAGACGTGGAGGTAGGCCAGGAAGTAACTTGCAAGAACGAGCAGTGCAAAACCGAAGAGGGAGGCAATGAGAATGCTCAAGAAAGCAGGAAGAATCAGGAAGAGGAGCATGCCGAGACCAATAGCGAGTGCTGGAATAACGAGCAGCAGAACAGTATTGATGACAATGCGGACAGAAATGACCAGCATGAGGAGGACCAAGAACACAATATGACTCAAATAGCTCACAATGAGCTTGAAGCTTTGGCCGATGGCGGCAAACACCCCCAATTTTCGTATGACAACAGCCTCTTCGCTGAAGTTTGCGAAAAACCGGAAAAGAATGGAGATACATGCAACGAAAGCAAGAAGGAGAAAGCCCACCACACGGAGAAAAGGACTATCGATGCTGTACCGGAGAATGAGGGAAAAACAGGTGAAGATGACGGCAAAGCTGGAGAGGATGAAAAATCCGTGAATTTCCACGAGTGGAAGGAAGTTGTAGAGAGCTAAAACGAGCCCACCACGACATTCTTCTTTGCGATGGGACTTCGCGGCAAGCCCAATAATGGCTCCTGTTGCAAGTGTTGGCACGAATAACTCCAGAACAAGAAGAATGATTGTGAAAACAAGCGTCACAAGGAACACCCACATGCTCAACTTCTCAAAGAGGAACAATTCAAATGAAAGCCAGTTTGCAATTTGACCTTTTACGAGGAGGAAGTAGAGGTAATAGCTTTGGTACATGATGAGTTCCACGCTCCGAAGCGTCTCAAACAACGCTGCTACAAATCCCCATCGTCTTAAATGCGGTTCACGCACGGTAATGGCCCACGATTCTGCAATGATTTCGCGCGGAGTCAGCATTAAATGCATTGTACCGCAATGCTCACTGCTGTTCGATGAGTCCCCGAAGTGGTTTGTACTGATAATCGGGACCCAGCACGAGGACCACATCGGTAGGATCGGTCAATTCTATACCACCTGGAAGTGGTTCAATCGGAATGCTCAAAAGCTGAGACAAATACTCGGCTGTCGGTTTATGGAGTGTCTGCAGTTTTGAGTCCGGCTCAGTAAGAGCAATGTAAGAATGTGTTGGTTTCTCACTTCCTTTGAAGTTCTCCATCGTCACAATGTTGAACGCGTACCGGTACAGTTCGCCTCCGGCCTTGCGCGCCATGCCTTCGGACTTTCCGCCATTCAGAACGGCAATCTGAGAATTGAGGAGGTAGAGATCACGATGGAAGAAGATCAACTTCGCAAATGCATGGATTTCAGACCATTCGGGAATGTGTAAGTCTTCGGCCAATGGGCGGAGGACTGCAGCTCCCTGAAAGAGATCCTGCGGGGGACCGTACATGAATCCTCCGGGCAGAACGAAATTGGTGTAGATACCGTTTGTTGCATTCAGCTGCATGGTCAACACTTTGTGCTGGTCCAGCGTTTCTCCCAGTTTTGCGAACGAAACCATCTCGGCAAGACTCAAGTTTGTCTCTACGTTCTTGGAAAGAATGCCGAGGAATTCCTGAATTTGGGAGATGTTTGTGAGGAGACTGCGCGCTTTCACCTTCTCTGCAGCAGCCAGCAGAATCTGTTGTTGACGTGCGGAGCGGGAGAAGTCACTTGTGGAATGCCTGCTCCGTGCATATTTGAGTGCGGTCTCTCCATCCATGTGTTGCAGCCCTGCCGGCATGGTAAAGGTGATGTACGTGTAGTTTGGTCCGGGATATTCAGGGTCCACGAGATCCTGCGGCACGTTGATATCAATTCCTCCAATAGCATCCACCCCTTCCTGAAAGGCGGAAAAGTTTACTTTTACAGAACGATGAATAGGCAGATTCACAATCTCGCTCACTTCCTGCTCCAGTTCGCTCATCGCTTGCTTGGATGCCTCTTCTTTTTCTATTCCCTGACGAATGAGAGAGTATTTATAGTCGCGATACAGACCGTTAATGCGACCCGCTCCCATTTTTTCTGTCTTCATGAGGTAGAGATCGCGCGGAACTGAGAGCAGAACAGCACTTTTTGTGGTGGGATCAATACTCACAACAATAATTGTATCTGTAAGATCCACTCCCTCATGATCATCATCACCTGTTCCCACCAGAAGAACGTTGATGAAACCGTTATCGTCACGGGGAAGCTCTGAACCTGCCTCCGAAAAGAGCGACACGAGAGACTGTCGCATGCTTGTAAAGGCAAAAGCGATGCCAATAAGCAAGAATGCGATGGTGAGGAAGGCAACTCCAATGGAAACAATGCGTTTGAGCCACAGAATGCGGTGTTCACTGTGTTCATCCTGCGCTTTGCGCTTCTTCCACCCTTTAAAAAAGTGAAGAAGCGGACGGACAATCATCAAACTCACGACGGTTATTCTGTGGATGATCTTCTTTCGCCTCTTTTCCTTGCCGATTTCACGAATCTGAAAAGACATCGGGGCAGAGTGTAGCAGAAAGAGGAATCCAGAAATCAGAAGGCAGAAGACAGAAAGCAGAAAGTCTTGCCTCCTATAATTTCTATCTTTAAAAACGGGGGTTCCCCAGAATCCACATCAGAATCGCAATGATGATGGGCTGATGGATCATGTAGAGGAGCAGAGAGTGACGCCCAGGAAAGAGAATGATGGTTGTTACTCGAGTGGAATGATGGTACGACGTTGGAATCCACGTGAGAAGTGAGGTTGCAACGCCTCGTCCCAGAAGAATCCACCCAAACCACGGGATGAGAGGGAAATAATCGAGCGATGCGAACTCTGGTGTGATCCATCCAAAGGGAAAGAGCCATGGCAGACTCGTCGAGGGAGTCCCAATCGTGAAACCTGTAAGAATGATCACAATTCCTATTGTGCTGACCAGCAACGATGGAAGTTTTCGGAAGAGAATGATCAAGAGTGATGCCACTGCCATGAGATGTAAGATGCCGAATTTAATGAAGACATCATGTCCCAGGGGAATTGTTGCGATGGAAATGAGCACAGCACATCCTGCAAGGATGAGAAATCGCCGAAGGTCACGATGTTTTCGCGGAATGGCGTCGGTAAGACCACTCGTGAGCAAGAAGAGTGCTGCTGCTGAACGTGCTATGAACCACCATCCTCTTTCATAGATACCCACATCCCAACCCCAGAACACGGTTAAATCGAACACAATGTGATAGATCACCATGAAGAGGATCGCGATGGTTCGGAGGAGATCGGGGAGGATGAGACGGGACATAGAATCAAGAATATTGAATTTGGAATTTAGAATGATTGTATCCTCAATTCTTGATTCTTAATTCGCAATTTAAAAAAAGAGAGACAAATGTCTCCCTTTCCTTATGATAAGCCAACGAAGATTATTTCAACGTCACCTTCGCACCAGCTTCTTCCAACTTCTTCTTCCAGGTGTCGGCATCGGCTTTGGCAACTCCTTCCTTGAGCATCTTGGGAGCGCCATCCACAATAGCCTTTGCTTCACCAAGGCCAAGCTGCGTGAGTTCACGCACCACCTTAATGACAGCAATCTTCTGAGCACCGGAGTCTGTGAGCTCTACGTTGTACGAGCTCTTCTCTTCGGCAGCTTCAGCGCCAGCACCGCCTGCTGCGGGAGCTGCGGCCATGGCAACAGGAGCTGCGGCGGAAATGCCGTACGCTTGTTCCATGAATTTCACGACATTATTGAGCTGGATCACGTTGAGCTTCTCGAGCGCATCGATGACTGCCTGCTCCTCCTTTGTGAGGGAAATAGTTGCAGTGTCTGACATGATAAAAATGGGAAAGTAAGTAGAATGAAATTAGGCAGGTTGAGCTTCCTTCTTCTTTGCGAGTTCCTGTGTTGCACGCGCGAAGGAAGAGAGAGGAGAGGAAACGGCAGAAGCAAATTTGGTCAGTGGCGAACGGATCATCATGGCGAACGTTGCAAGAAGCACCTGCTTTGTCGGTAATGTCGCGAATGTCATGGCTTGCTGCTTTGTGAGGAGTGCGTTCTCGAAGAGGCCTCCGATCAGTTTCACCTGCTCATGATCTTTTCCGTACTTCGCGGCAATCTGTGCACCGGCGACGGGATCTTCAAAACTGAAGATACAGGCAACGGGCCCTTCCATCATGTCATCCGAAATCTCGGGAAGATTTAGTTCCTTCGCAGCAATCTTCATGAGCGTCTTCTTGCCGACTTTCATCTCTGCGTTCTTTTCGCGCAGTTTGCTACGAAGTTCACTCACGTCACTGACGGTGAGACCAATGTAATGGGCAAACATGACAGACTTGGCCTTCTGGAACTTGTCCTTCAGGTCAGCGAGTTGCGATGCTTTTTGATCACGGGTGAGAGCCATAGGAAGAGAAGTCAGAAGTCAGTAGGCAGAAATCAGAGCACAAAAGAAAATCGCTGGCTCCGGATTTGAAGGTCCGGGAGACCAGCGAGGAACACGGCACGAAACACCAAGCCGGGGCCGGGTGGGCGCTGCTGTATTCCTCGGGAGGGCTTACGTTCAGCCTGGGGCCTAGTGCCTCCGGTCTTCGGACTATCCAAAGTATAGCTTTTTGACCTCCAAAGTCAATCGGTTTTTTTGGCTTCTACTCAAGCATAGGCACTTTCTTGTCTCCTGCTCAGGCGTCCCATGTTATACTGTTTTCTCCGATGGAGGCGCTCACGCATGACCGGCGAGTTCTTGCAAAAGTCAGGGCATTATTTCCCGCATTTGACCATGCCCGCATTGAGCGCGCCTTGAACCGTATCATTCCTCTTTATGGCACGACCATGCATCCTTTCATGAATATGACGTACCTTGATCACGTCCAGAATTGTGCGGATATGGTGATGGAATTTTGTCCGGATGAAGATGCCATTGTCGCATGTCTTTTACAGCACACACTCTCTGTGCATGGTATGACGGTGGAAGATCTTGAAGAAGAGTTCGGAAAAACAGTGCGGGAATTGGTCAGTAGCATCCATCTTCTCTTCTATTTGAACATTAATGATCGTCGTCGTTCCATCGATGATCTGAAACTCATGCTCATTTCTGTTTCGGAAGATGTACGTGTGGTGCTCATCAAGCTCTGTACCCGCGCGTATGTTCTGGAAAATCTGGATCGTGTACGAAAAGAACATCGTCTTCGTGCGTGCAGGGAAGCACTTCAGCTCTTTGCACCTGTGGCAGCTCGCTTGGGTATTTATACGCTCAAGCATCGCATAGAATATGCGGCGTTTCCCGTCGTATACCCCTCCGATGCGGAGCGTATCTCCGAGCAGCTTCTTCGTCTTCACCGGGAACACGGTAAATTTCTGGAACAGGCGACGACAGAAATCGATTCGGCTCTTCGTATTGAACATGTGAAGGTTCGAGTAGAAGGTCGTGAGAAACATCCGTACAGCATTTTTCAGAAAATGCGTATGAAAGGGGTGACGAGTGTAGAAGATATTCACGATCTTTTTGCAATTCGCGTGATTGTTCCAACTGAAGCAGATTGTTATCAGGCGCTGGGGCTGCTTCACAAAATTGCAACGCCGCTTTCACATCGCTTTAAAGATTATATTTCCTTCCCCAAACCGAACGGCTACCAAAGTCTTCATACGTGTCTTATTCGCATTCCGGGCGTTCCTCCGAATATTAAAATGGAAGTGCAAATCCGCACGGAAGCGATGCATCGTGCGGCTGAATATGGTATTGCCGCACACTGGGGATACAAAGAAGGAAGGGGAGTGGTACGTCAGGCTATGAGCAGTCTGCAATTGAAGTCCATTCTAGACCGTCAGCAGATTGTGCCATTGGGATCGAGCGCAAAAGATCAAGATCCCTTGGATCGTATTGGGCTGGTGGATCACATGTACGTTCTCACGCCGCGGGGAGACATCATCGAACTTCCCGACGGGTCAACACCCCTGGACTTTGCCTTCATGATTCACAGCGATATTGGGCTTTCTTTTAAAGCAGCACGTGTAAATGGAATGATTGTTCCTATTTCTCACAAATTGGAGAATGGTGATGTAGTGGAAATTATCACCCACAAGCAGCCTCGTCCCACGCTCAGCTGGATCGAAGAAGTTCGTACATCATCTGCGAAGTCCAAACTGAAAAATTACTTTGCCATGCAGGACCGTGCTCGTCTTGTGACCCTTGGTCGGGATATGCTCAATGCGGAACTGAGAACAAGGCATCTTTCTGTGCTGGATAACGATCTCCGTCTCCTCAAAACATTTGATGGCGTGCCGCTCTCCATGCATGAACGGGAAGATCTTCTCGTAAAAATTGGGTTGAAATCCATTCGGACCTCAACAATTTTCAAACATCTGGATGTGCCCACGGAGGTGGTTCGGAAATTGCCCTCTAAACGACCGGAACGGACAAGCAGAAAGCAGCACATCATCGAAATTGTTGGTGGCCCCACCATGCCTGTGCGTTTTGCGAAGTGTTGCAATGCCGATGTTGCCGGGAAAAAGACAGACATTGTGGGGTTCGTTACCCGAACAGGGGATGTTTCTGTTCATAAAAAGACCTGCCGCATGATGAAGAATGCGAACAAAGAGAGAATGGTGGAGGTGCGATGGAATTAGAACTACATCGTTCCACTGTCTATCCTTGAGATTGCTTGCTTTGCAATCGAGTTTGCTATGTCTTTCGTTAAGTTGCTGCCTGTAATCCTTATGAAATAGGACTTGTAGAGCAGGGCTGCCTGATTTACGTTGCCCGAAATCCAAACTGCTCTTTCTCCTATTCCATGCCAAGCTTCAACTTTAGTGTTTGGTTGAGGATATGTACTTAATTCAAAAGATTTCACAGGGTTATCTTGAATTTTGCTGATTAAAAATCCTATATTTTGATTTTCATGTCCGTACACACAGCTAGAGCTTTGCACCGATGAATTTGGCTTTTTATCCCAGGCGCTGTCTGACTTTGTTGCGCGTACTTCTGATCCAAGAAATAACATTGCATCCTCTTTGGTAAAAAGCTTACAAGCCAATGGTTTCGAGCGACTGTTGCCCGTACAACTAACAAGTAAACTCACACAAAGAATCAATGCGAAACGCTTCATGTCTATCATTCTAGCAATTATCGTAAGTACATATCTACTACTTTTTCGACTTTCACTCTCCATTCGGCAGATCGCCAGCCATCAGAGCCTTTTTGGAACTGAGGCCCGGCTTCTTTTCGTTCACTGTCTGTTAGTCCTACCATTTCTTCATCAACTGCCTTCTGCGTTTCTTCATCGGTCGCCGTAATATTCTTTTCTTCGATCAATTTCTCCAGTCCAAAGCGGAGTGTGAGACGCTTTTTGGCATCTTCCTCCATTTCTTTGCGGACATCTTCCCCTTTTTTTCCTGTTGTGGAGAGCCACTGCTCCAATGTGAGTCCGCGATGTTCCAAATTATGCTCTAGTGCTTCAATCATGCCGCGCAATTCAAACTCCACAAGCTCCGGTGCAAGGTCTACGGTCGTACGATTGCGAATTTCATCGAATAATTTCCCTTCACGACGATTCGTAATCATCTGACGCTCCTGCTCAATGAGACTTCTCTTCATTTCTTCCTTGAATTCTGCCGGTGTTTTCTTGGTTCCAAGCTTCTTTGTGACAAGTTCTTCGGTCAGTTCCGGTCGTTTCACTTCCTGGACCTCTTTTGCGGTGATGGTAAACGTAGCAGGCTTTCCTTTCAGGTGCTCTGCATGATAATTCTCTGGAAAGGTGACATTTACCTCGCGTGTATCACCCTTCTTCATGCCTACCATTCCTTCTTCAAAACCGGGAATGAGCTTTTTGCTTCCAATCTCGATTGTATAATCATTCGCTTTTGTTCCTGGAATCTCTTTTCCGTCAGCGTCTTTGCCGATGAAATCGGCTATGACCGTATCTTCGTTCCTCGCTTCGCGATCGACAGGAGTTTTCACGACTTCATCGTTCAAGAATTGATCGATCACACGCTGAACATCCTTGTCTTCTACCTTGTGATCCTCCTTCTCGATCTTCATTTTATCGATCCCCTTCAGTTTCACCTCAGGTTTCTCAACGAAGGTGATAGCGAGGGCGAGGGGATCGTGCGATGCAATTTCAATGCTGGGCGGAAGAATAGGTTTCACCTCGTGCTTGTCTAAAATCCGTTTCATCACCACGGGAACAAGCTCGCGCACGGTCTGTTCCAGAAGTTTATCGGCAGGAACTTTCTGACGAATCATCTCTTCCGGTGCTTTTCCAGGACGGAATCCTTCAACCGAAATATTCTGAGAAAGTTTGAGAAGTGCCAATTGCTCCGCTGTTTGACGTTCTACAGCCTCTACTTCAATCGTATATTTCGAGCGGCTTTGTGGGAGACGCTCAACTTTGATGGCGGAATCTGCGGATGGGCTCATGGGAAAGAAGAGTATAGGAAAAAGGACCAATATAGAAGAGTTAAGAACCAAGCAATATAAAAATAAGAATTCAAAAAAGATTTTTTATTGAAGTTTTGAATTTGTTTGGTTCTTGGTTCTTTTGTATTTTTTCTTTCTCTTCATTTTCTCTTCCTCCAGTACACCAAGAGTGGCGTTGCGACGAAGATGGAAGAATACGTTCCAAGGCCAATACCAATAATCAATGCAAGAACGAACCACCGAATGGATCCACTGCCAAAAATGAGCAGTGAGATCAACATGATCTGTACAGACGTGCTTGTGTAGAGTGAACGCGTGATACTTTGAATGAGAGAGCGGTTTGCAACCACGGCGAATTCTTCATTACGATCCTGATGCTGCAGGTTTTCACGAATACGATCGAAGATGATGATGGTATCGTTCACAGAATAACCGAAGATTGTCAGAATCGCCGTAGTAAAGAGCGTATCGACTTCAAAGCTTGTCACATGACTTAAGATCACAAAGATACCCGTTGTGATGAGCACATCGTGGATCAAGGTGATAACAACCACGAGACCGAATTTCCAGGGGCTCAACTTGCGAGGAATCCTCCGGAATGACCACGCAACGTACAGAATGATACAAATACCTGCTGTGAGGAGTGCCCAGAGCGCCTGCTTTTTGAGTGTTGCCCCCACCGTTGGTCCAATCGTCGTATACCGTGTTTCCTCTACCGCACCAATCGTGTCGTTCAGGTGTTTCAGAAGAGTCTGATTTGTTTCCTGGTCGATCGTTTTCATGCGAACGATGAAAGTTCCATCCTGTGTTTTGTTGACGGTGGCGCTCAACTCTTCCGGAAAACTCTTAAGAGCATCTGCCATTGCCGTCTGACTTACATCTGCTTCTGCTTTCAGCTCAATGCGCGTTCCTCCTGTGAATTCAATGGAAAGACGTGGTCCGGGATACACAAGCAGCACAAGACTCACAAGCATTGCTGCCGCAGAGAGTGCAAAAAAGTACTTTGCTGGTTTCATTAAATCCATGCCCGGAGAGCCTAGCGCAGGGAAAAGCTCTTGGCTAGATCATTCCATTGGAAGCACCGTCCCATTCCAGGAGAACGATGTCATCGTCGCGGTGTTTTGGATACGTAGTTGCATACGGGAGGATTCTGGAAGATACGCAAGAATAGGTGCGAACAGGGGATCTTCGAGTAGGAAAGGAAGATGTGCTTGCAGTGTGCTTCGGAGCCACGGAGTCTTAAAC
Source organism: Patescibacteria group bacterium (assembly GCA_023263945.1). Taxonomy (GTDB): domain Bacteria; phylum Patescibacteriota; class Gracilibacteria; order Peribacterales; family Peribacteraceae; genus JALQTW01. Next base: position 400,364 of record JALQTW010000001.1, read on the forward strand.
GATGTGAGGAGATCGCCCGAAATCATGGAGAGTGTTGAAAGCATGCGAGTCGCATCCGAAAGGAGGAGAGAAGAATTCGTGACAATCCGGTGATTCGCACGCGAGGCAAAGAAGAAGGGAGAGACAGGATGCTCGATGGCACGAACCATCCATCCATGTTCGTCTTTCTCTGTAGTCTCAACCGGAGATTCGACGATATCGCGATGGATCTCATCACGCAGGAGAGGTGTTGTGCGGACTGTTCCATTGGATGCGCGAAGGACAGCACCACTCCAGACCTTCGTCATGACATCATCCGTTGGAGATGCACCTACTGCATAGGTGAGTGAGGAGCCTGAATTATCCAGAAGCAGGAGAAGAGGATTGGTGGCGAGTGATGAGAGGTCCTGCAGTGTTGCATGATGATCGGTTTGGGTTAGCAGTTGATAGTCCAGGATTCCTTGAATGCCACTGAGAAGTCCTGGAGAAAGGCTATCGAGGAGATGTTGCATGTTTGCCCACGTTTCCTGTGGTTTTGAGACGATGAGTGCAAACGGAGTAGAGAGAGCCATGTCGCTCACCGATGTTGTGCGCATGCGCGATGAGGGTTCTTTTTTCCAGAATGTGACATTCCCTGTTGTTTCACTCCATACACTGGTAATGGCGATCGGCTTTTCAGGAATTCGATCAAGAAGAGAGCCTGATGAAACAAGAGTGGAACCGCTCATCATGAGAATGATTGCATTTGGTTCATCAGAAGACAGTGTTGCGTAGACAAGAGGAGAGGCAATGAAAGGATGGAGATCTTGATATCCTTCCTGCAACCATGCAGACCGCGCATCGTCCGATGAAAAACGAACCGAACCTGTTCCGCTTTCTTCTGCTCGGGAAATCCATCCGTTTTGTACGAGTACAAGTTCAACAGAACTATCCTCCTCAGGTAAGAAATCGGAAGGGAGAGAGGGGAGGACCGTGAAATGATTGATCGTTTCGAGCGTTTTTGGAATATCAGTCGACGTACTTCTTATATAGAGGACTGTTTGAGATGCATCGATAAACGAAGCGAGCGATGGTGTATCCAGCTTCCCGGGAGATGCCAGAAAGAACCCTCCGCCAACGGCAACCACCAGGAGGGCAACTCCCACGATTCCCAGGCTAAAAGCACGAACCCATGAAGGAATAAAAGGGGGCTTCATTGGACTCTATAGTACTGTCTGGGAAGGGCTTCTACAAGAGCAAAAGTGCCCCTTTTTCAGATGTTCTAAAAATGTATTCAAAACATGTTTTTATCCTTCACGCCAGCTCACTTCCTTGCCAGTTTTTTACTGCTGAGTATGATGCATAGATTTCTCCGCACAGAACACCACCCGGGAAATCACTCACACCAACAGAACACAAATACCCACACGGCTCCGGAGCCCCAAAAAAATCTCGATCATTAACATCACTGGCAGGTCAGTAGAGAGAGGGATGTGAATAGAATAATAGAATACTTGAATACTAGAATAATAGGATTTATTACTCAGCTCCCTAATATTCTAATACTCTAATCACTTTTCCTATCCTTCTCTCTGCTCTGCGATGTCGCTCTGTACGCTTGAGGTTGCCTACAGAGTGCTCCCTTTTCCTCCCCAGTGTTCCCCCGGAGTCCTTGTACTTCGCGTGGCGAACCGGCACGGGGACTTCGTTTGGTCACGAGGAGAAACAAGAGACCCTAGCAAGGCAGAGAATCCGGGCCACCTCGCCCACGTGCCCTCCGTTTACAGGCTCAGCAATCGTCGTAACCACTACAGTTGTTGATAGCTTCAGGAGGGATAACACAAACACAAAAAAGACCCCTTCGGGCGGTCTTTTTTGTTACTCTGTTGGTCGAAAAAAAAGAAGAAACAGAGCGCAAATACTTTTGCGCGGTTATTTGGTATTTGTCATCAGAGCTTTCGCCTCGTCATTCCCAGGATCTTTCGCAAGGACAGACTGAAGATGCGCCTGTGCATCCTCTCTTTTCCCTGAAGCAATTTCTGTTTTTGCGAGCATGATCAAAACACTTCCATCTTCCGGCCATTTTGATTCTGCAAGTTTTGCTGCGTTGTATGCTTGTTGTTCTTTTCCTTTGAGGCTCAGTGCCAGCGTCACAAACTTTTGGAATGTGGAGATCTGTGCAGTGGGTTCATCAATGAGTGCTTGATATTGCTCCAGTGCGAGATCGGTATTTCCAAGCTCTACTGCATAGCGAGCAAGGAGCAACCGTGCATCACGCTCTGGTTCGAATCCATTAAGGATGGAATATTGGAGGAACGTGACGGCATTCTGTGGATCGCCCAATGCAAAGTACGTGCGCGCAAGGAAATACTGCACTTCTGGTTTTTCAGGATCAATGTTGTAGGCAGCTTCCAGGGATATCAGTGCTTCCTGGAATCGTTCGCTCGTCAGTTCGCAATATCCTTTCACAATCCATGCATCGCGATAATCCGCTTCCTGTGCAGTGACTATCTGCAGAAGGGGGAGTGCTGTTTCACATTCATTGATCTGGGCAAGCGCACGTGCAAGAAGTGTCATCAGGTGCGTCTTCGAACTCTCCGGAAAGAGCGCATACTCGTCATACGCATCTGTGAGAATTTTTGCATACGAACGAAGCGTGGGGTCTGTCCCCGCAGCTGTGTCGCTCAGGAGTTTTTTTGCTTCATCGTGATTGCCCGCAATGACTGCAAGGAGAGCAGAGCCGTATGCACCTTCTGGGGTTCCGGAAATGGAATCGAACGCTGCTTTTGCATCCTCTTTTTGGTTCTGATGCAGAGCAATGAGTCCCGTGAAGAGAGCAACATCTTCACGTTTTGCACCGGCCTTCTCTAATTTTTGAAGCGTGTCATCGGCGCCGTCGTAATTTCGTCGTTGTAGCTGTGATTCCAGAAGTTTTCGTAGTGCGGGAGCACCTCCTCCTGCCTGCACACTTCCTTCAAATTTATCTTCTGCCTGCTGAATTTCTCCCTGCAGCATCAATGCCTCGCCTTCACGAAGTAACGTGAGAGCCTGTGCATCCAGTGTGAGATTATCGTTCGGGGTCGGGATAGTGCGCATGGAATCCACCACACGACTACTGGTGGTACGAATGATGTTGGTCGATTTTTCAATAAGTCCTACCGATAGTTTGATGTGCCATAAGAGGAAAACTCCTGCACCAATACAAAGAAGAAGTGCCAACGAAACAGGAACCCAGATGCGAGGAGAGATTTTCATCAAAGAAAGCGTAGCACGGGTGAAGGAATGTATAAACGATCCCGCAGGAATGTATTCCTGCTCTGGTTTCTACAATTCGAATACTCAGAGCGCAAATACTTTTGCGCGGGCACATTTCATGTGTACAACCTTTATTCTTCGTCGATATTCGGCGTCAACTCTCCATCATCACTTTTCTTCTTTCTGCGTGGAGATTTCACGATCTCTTCCACTTGCGCCCCAATCTGTGCTTTTGCGGCGGCGTCCAAAAGATGCTTTGGAATCACGGCTTCCACAGCACCCCAGGATGCTTCCTGATTTGTAGGAAGGAGAATAGTGACCTGATCACCAACTTCAGCGCGATAGAACGTGACAGATGCAAGAAGAATGCGGTAGGCCTTACCCTCGGCAAGCACTTTGTATTCTCCTCCATCGTAAATCAATGATCCTACGATGGTGCGTCGTTCGATGGGTGCAATTTGCTTGTAGATGAATTTTCCTTCATCGGTAATAGTCAATTTCATGCCATCACCTTCCACCAACTTACTCTTGGATGCGTAGTTCGCAGGAATGGGATACGTCTGTCCGTTGGCATCCACCATGTTTTGTCCGTCAAACACTCCTTCCACAATGCGGTTTGTTGAAGGATCGGCAACGGTTGAACTCATCATGCTTGCGTTTCTGGAATGACGTTCACGGGAGGTATTGGAAACGCCCGTATATTCACGAAGCATGCTCTGGGCCGTCTTGAGAGACGCCATGGCACTTTCAATGAGTTCTTGAGCCTGCAGGAGATTGTCGTCGGACATACTGTGTGTTGGAAAGAATGCTGCCGTGTTAGAAAGAGGAGATCTCCAGAGACACGGACTGCATTTTCTCGATCATCTGTGTTTCTGTGAGGAGCCCGCTTTCAGCGCCGATAGCGCTGATTACACTGGCTGCATTGATTGTACCCGCTTTTAGTGCATTCTTCAAGTCTTTGCCGGCAAGAAGTGCCCACGTCATCCCTGTTCCAAACGCATCACCGGCACCCGTGGTATCGACGATTATGACATTGTTGATACATGGACAGTGAACCATGTTCATTCCATCGTAGGCGTACGATCCATTCTTCCCATCGGTAATACACACATGCTTCACGCCGCGTTCAAAGAGAATAGAAAGTTGTTCTTTGATGTCTTTCTTTCCTGTAAATATTTCTGCTTCTTCCTTATTAAGGAGTAGGAGATCGGTCTGTTTCAGGAGTGCTGCTTTGTCCTCTGCATTCATCGTCGCGGCAATCTGGCAGCCACCCGGGTTCCACGTGAGGTGAATTGCAGGATGTTTCTCAAGCATAGCCACAATATCGTTTTCAATAATGCATGCATCATCACTCAAGCGATTTAAATAGACAGCATCACACTGAGGAATCACATCCTGCGCAAAAGTCACATCATCCAAGTGTCTATTCGTTCCATGATGGTGGAGAATCGTGCGTTCACCGTTTGGAAGAAGGAGAACAATCGAGAATCCCGTTGTTTCGTGTTCTGCAACCGTTGCTGTTGTTCCATCGACGCCTTCTTTCTTGAGCGTTTCCATGAGTCTTTGTCCCCACTGGTCATCACCCAGAACTCCGCAGAAGGATGCCTTCATCCCAAGACGTGCAAGTCCTACCGAGCTATTCATAGCACCTCCTCCTGCTGTTTCCTGAATACGGTCGATCATCACCTTTGCGCCAACAGGAAGGTGGATGACCTGTTCTCCATCCTTCGTATCGGCCATTGCTTCAACATTCACAAAAATATCGTACGACGCGCCGCCGATCGAGAGCGTCCGGTGAGGACCGTTCGGCTTCGTCATGGGTTAGGAGCGGTACGTACGGTCCATGGACTGCAGAAATTTCTCTGCAAGTTTCTTCTGATAGTGCTTTCTCTGAAGAACGAATCCACCACTTACGGCAATGGCAACAACGGCTGCTGCAGCAGTCATGGGAATACCAGAACTTGGAATTTGATTCGGGTAATCCACAACCGGTGGTTCGTCATCTGGTGTCATAGGCTTTGTGGGCCAGTCGATTCCAGGAACAGGATCTGGTGCGCTGGGACGGAATGCGGTTCCATTTGGTGTGCCGCGCACCACCGTTGCAAGATCTGTCATTGGCTGACCCGTGACAGCAATAGGAGTCAGACGCAGTTCATACGTCACATCATTCAAGAGATCACGCATAGTGTAAGCCTTCAGCTCGCCATTGATCATGCGCTTCTCGCTGTAGACGCCACTGTCCACACCATATTCCAGAATGTAGCCGGCAAGGGGAGTATCCGCTGGAGGAGCCCATTCCAAGAGGAGTGATTCACTCTGTGGTGTCACCTTCACGAACATCCCGAGCGAACTTGCCATAATCGGTGCGCTCTTTTCCTTACTCTCTTCGCCCTGTGCATTGAGTCCTGTGACTGCAAATGCATACGGACGACCAGGAACAAGACCATTGATGATGGCGGAGTTCACGGGTGCTCCTGTTTCCAAGGTGTTCTCAAAATTCATGGGGTCGCTTCCAACGTAAATACGGTACTGTGCAACAGGAACGCCCTGAATGGGATCCCACGAGAGGAGCACAGCATTCGGACGACTCTCTGCATGAAGGTTCTGCACCTGAGGAAGACCCTTTGCTTCCACAGTCCACTGCGCAAGCATTTGTGCGCTGTTCCCTGAACTATCGGTTGCCGTCACTTTCACGCTGTAGTTTTGTGGAGCAGGGGCTGCAAACTGAGCTGTGTATGTTCCACTTTGTGTTTCCGCAAGCGTCACCACTTGAGCTCCTACTTCTGCCTTCATGGAAGAAAGTCCCGGTTCAGATTTCACCGTGATGGTTGCAGGGTCTCCGGATTTTCCGGGAACAGGATCAAACGTGATGAGGCTGATACTTGGACCGTTTTGATCCAAAATGATGCGGTGTGCATTAGACTGATAGCGTCCGTTGTCACTCACGACGAACAATGTTTGATCAATCTGTGTTGGGTTCAGCGGAACTTCAATGCGGAAGATTCCTTCTGCATCGGACTCACCCGTGACATCTTGCATGCCACCTTTTACACGAAGATTCAAAAGGCTGGGAGCTTTTCCTTGCAGGAGGATGGTCGTCTTGTTGACACGTGCACCGTAGGGAGGATCCACAATCTGAATATCACCGCCCTGCGGGGAGCCACCGCTCACATTCACGCTGGCCTGACCGCTTGCTTGCTGATTTTCACTGTCTTCCACTGTGAGGGATTGCTGACCGGGGGAGAGGAAGGTGAGACCAAGCGAGATCGTCTTGATACCAAGTTCAGCGGGACGGAAGGTGACCTGTCCGCGACCTGGCAGTTTTGCATCCTGGTCCGTAGAACTCACAATGACTGTTCCGTTGTAACTTTCCACAATGTTGTTCTGACTATCGCGAGCAACAATGCGGAGATTCACATCTTCATTCGCTCGTACGCTCGATGAGCCATCGGCAATCGTTACATCAAAGTGATCCAGCTCACCAAATTCTCCACCCTGTTCGTTTCCTGTGAGAGCAGCCGTGAAATTGGAACCACCATTTCCGCTGCGGAGCGTAATTTTGTCGCGTAATGCCTGAGCTGTGAGAATGTCATACGCAGAAAGCTGTGATGTTCCGTTTTCAAAGGAACGCACTTCCCACTGTATGGAACCCTGCTCATCTGTTTCCTTGGCGAGTGCACGAATGTCATCGTCGCGGGAACTCAAGAGTGCAAGAGGACGACCCGAGAGGGGATTTCCTGCATTGTCTGTCATGTGCGCTGTGACGATAGCACTATCACCTCCGTCACTATCGATCTGCATCGTATCCGACTCCAACGTGGAGAGCGAAAAATCCGGTGCACCGGGGAGAACCGTGAACGTTGTTTGAGAACTCATGGAGCTCACCGTGTATGAACCAGCACGCTTCAGCTTGGTGCCATCAAGCATCACACTTCCTTCGCCGGATGTATTCGTGGTGAGATTTGCCGTTGTAACAGTGGAACCTCCACGAGTGATCGTAAGGGGGATTGTCACATTCGCATCACATCCACTCGCATGAATTTCTGTGCCAAGTCCGGCAACGGAATCCATTGCGCTCAAAGCACATCCCACAGACTGTGCTGTGAGGAACATAGGGACGAAGAGTGCAAGGCTCGCGGTGAAGGCTATGAGTTTTCGCATAAATCTAGTCATTATAGCAGTTGTATGCGGTTTCTTCAATGGTGGGAGGGTATATTGGAGAATGAGATTTTGATATGTCAATGCTAGCCCAAAGCGGTGACGAGCCACGAGTTACGGGGAACGAGAAGTTTCTTGAAACTCGAAACTCGCAGCTCGTTCCTCACGTGATTCTCTTTCTCTCTCCCACCCAGACTGATATGATCTCTGCCATGCGTCGTGCATGGACCATCCCCCTCGTCCTTCTGCTTCTTTCCGGATGCGGTACTCGTGGGTCTTCCACTGCATCGTGTGATCAACTGTACTGGAATGAAGACTTGAAATTGGGGACCTGCCTTCCAACAGGATGGAAGGCGCTTTCATCAACGGTTCTTCGCGATCAAGGTGCTCCGGAGGAAACGGTTGCTGCGTTTCAATCCACAGAACCACGCGATGGTCAGTTTGATACTGTCACCGTCACCAAAGAACCACTCGCACAGGAAATGGGTTCCAGCGATTACGGTGAAGCGAATGTTGTTGCTGTTTCGGTACTTCCGGATTATCAACGCCGTGATAAGCAGGACATCAAAATCGATGGGAATGCAGCCATCATTCATGTCTTCTCAGCCCGTCCTATTGCCGATAAACCTATCCGACGGTATTACCAATTGAGTGTGACTAGAGAAAAAGAAGGATTCACGTTCACGGGTTCCATGCCGCTTGCCATCGATGATGCTTCCGAAGCACAGGTGCTCACCATCCTTAAAAATGTGACGTTCACCAGTCAGCAAAGTTCGAGTGCGAAGTAATTAGAAAGCAACTTTTCCTCTTCGAATATTATTCGTATGAAATGTGATTTCTTCTTCAAGATTTGTCAATTCATCAAGGGTAATGAACCCTTCTTCGTATTGGTTTGCCATAATTTGTGACCATACATTATCAAGTGCAAATGCGAGCGCTGCTCTATCGCCTGCCACTAAGGCATTCACAGCTCTTGCATTGAATTCGTAGTGAGTCATCCCCGATGTTGTGATGTTATTTTCTTGAAGCCAAATGCGAACACGCGTTCGCATAGCAGGGAGCAATGAGCACTGATCCCTGTATGCTTGCATAACGAGTCTTGTTGTTGCTCGCTCATTTGAGTACACCGGAGAAATGCGCAAACTTGCCGGTTGCAAAAAAGAGAGAATGATTTGATCATCTTGCTCTACGAGACTACGAATTTTTTTGTACAAAGGAACATAGGATTCTTGTGACATATCCGCAGGTAATCTTTCTTTACTATCGCTTGTTGCCTCTTGGGCAATGGGTGAATTAATAGTTCCTTGTTCGACTGCTTCTATAAATTCAGCAATCTTTGGTTTTCGTTTACGTGAAGGAACTCTTCTTCTATAGCTGTAGTTGATGTGGCATGCGATAAGCGATCTCACCTCATCAGAAACGTGTTGGAGGCAAGAGTTCACAATGTTTATGTCTTTTATTACTACACTGTCAGCTGTTCGCGCATTAAATATATCTCCGTCGTGTTCTCGTTCTATCATATGTCGTAGTACGACCCTTAAATCTCCGGATCTGGGTATACCGATTTGAAGATCGTGATAATCTCTCCTTTCCCATTCCTGTCTCTCGTCTTGTGTTGTGAGGAGTGAATGCACTGCATCATATAACTCTCCACGCATATATTCTTTGTCGCTGCTCGTTATGTCTTGATTATGAAAATACATAAGTCTCTTATGGTAGAGAAAACATGATTTTCTTTCAATGGTGCATTTCGTTTGACTTTTGAGATGTTGACAGTATTTCTGTTCGTAATTTTAGGGTTTCTCGCAGCATATGCTTTAAAGCAATTTTCCCCTGGGTTGTTTTGAAATATTGCTCGCGTCGAAGTGCATCACTTTGTGAAATGTATGCTTCGGCAAAAATGAGTTTCCACGGACGTTTTGACTTTGTAGATATCACATTTCCTTTATTGTGCCTTTCAATACGATTCTTCAAATTTGTCGTATAGCCAACGTAGAGTTGGCCGTTTCGATCACTACGAAGTACGTAAACCATGAACATAGCAGCGGATTATAGCAAAAGTCCCGTAGTACGCACTTCATGCGACTACAGGACACGAAGTACGCAAAAAGATAGGTAACATGGCTTGCCACGAAGTCGCATGAACGTAGTGAATGCGTACTTCGTGGAGGTGCCGGCGGGAATTGCACCCGCGTATGGGGGTTTTGCAGACCCCTGCCTTACTGCTTGGCGACGGCACCGTGAGCAGGACGAGTGTACGGGAGCTGCCAGATGTCAGCAATCAGCTAGCTGTCAGCTGATATCTGATTGCTAGTAGCTTTCTCTTCTTATTGTCTTCTTAATCGATCTTTGATACAGTCCCAAAAATACCGTATGGCAGCAAAATTATCATCAAAGGCGCAAGACGTTGTCATCACAACCATTGGGAGCCACTCGGCTTTACAAATCCTAAAAGGTGCACGAGATGAAGGAGTGAGGAATCTTGTTATTTGTAAAAAGGGATCTGAGCGGCCGTACCAAAGTTATGGTGTTGCCGATGAAATCATCACACTGAATGATTGGAGTGACTGGAATGATGAATTTGATGACATGCTTGCAAAAAGAAATGCCATCATTATTCCGCATGGTTCATTTATTGCGTACATGGGTCCCGAACGGGTTGCAAAAATGAAAGCAAAATACTTTGGAACCAAAGGCATTCTGCAATGGGAGTCAGACCGCACGATGGAGCGGGAGTGGCTTACCAAGGCCGATATCAAGATGCCACGACTGCTCAAGAGCCCTGAAGAGATCGATCGCGCGGTTATCGTAAAATTCCACGGCGCTGGTGGAGGCTTTGGCTACTTCATTGCAAAATCGCCAGAGCAATTCCATGAAGTGATGGCGAAGAAATATCCTGATGAAGAAAAAGATTTCGCCATTCAGGAATACATTGTGGGAGTTCCTATTTACGTGCACTACTTCTATTCACCGCTCACGAAGGAACTGGAGATCATGAGTTTTGATAAACGGTACGAATCAAACGCAGACTCCATCGGTCGCATCAAGGCAGAAGATCAGCTGGCTGCGAACATTCACACGAGTTATACCATTGTGGGAAACATTCCTGTTGTGATTCGGGAATCTCTTCTGCCGCAATTCTTTGGCATGGGAGAACGCGTTGTAAAAGTCAGTGAGGGGATTTGTCCTCCAGGCCTCTTTGGGCCCTTCTGCTTGGAATGTATTGTTACAAGAAAGCTCGAAATCTTCTGCTTTGAAATAAGCGCACGCATCGTGGCAGGGACAAACCCGTACATTGAAGGATCTCCCTACACTGCTCTACGATACGATGTTCCCATGAGTACAGGGCGGCGCATTGCACGGGAAATCAAAATGGCTGTGAAAGAGGGGAGATTGGATGAGGTGACGGCCTAGGAAAGTGGTTAGTGGCTAGTGAATAGTGGTTAGTAGATTTTTTGATGCAAAGAACGAAACATCTTGCTGATTTCTTGAGCAAGATTCATAACTTCGTCAGATTCTTCTTTTCTTTCTCATCACTATTCACTAATCACTACTCACTAACGATGACCTGCGACGATGCCCATTGCCATGCGCCCGTTGCTTTTGTGGTGATCCAATGCCAGAGAGCAACAATCCAATTCCAGATGGTGTGGAACATGGGAAAATCTGCCCATGTGATTCCTGTATCGTTTTCGATGGAATCATTTCCTCCTTGAAGTTGTGGAACTTTTGAGACAGGAGCTCTCACTACGGGTGCAGTCGAGGATGAAGAAGACGTGATCTCGACTTCTTTTTCAGAGACTGTGCTCATAGAGCTGGAACGTGCAAGCGCACTGGCCGCAGCTCCGTGTAATTTTCCATTCACAATGCTATCAACCACTCTTCGATCCGCTCGCGCAAGACGCTCTGCCTCTTCTTCACTAAGAGTTCTGTCTGTATCGGAAATGAGAACAGGTGCGTAGCCTTCCCCAAAGGAAGCAGAGGATGCAGATGCATCATAGGGAGGTTCAGAAGAGGATTGTGAGGGAGTAGAAGTAACCGATGCTTGAGAGGAGTGCGCAACGCTGGAAACCGATGCTGCAGAAGAAGCAACGGATGAAGCAGCCGAGGAGGCATGCGATGAAGTAGACGAAGATTGCGTACTGGAAGCAGAGGAAACACTTGCTGCGGATGAGGAACTGACAGAAGAAATCGAAGAGGATGAAGACGAAGACACAGCTTCCTGTTGCAGAAGTGCAAACACATCGTCGGCAGAACGGTTGAGCGATGTTCTTCCTTGTGTTTCGGTGATCCAGTATCCCAGATTCGAGACTGTCGGATTATGAGAGGTAATGGAACTTGCGAGGGAAAACTCGATGCGTTTTCCATTAATAGTGAACACCACGGGGTTGCTCTGACTGGTAATAGACACAGGGGTACCTGGTCTTGGTGTAAGTCGCCAGACACGCTTGTTTGCAACTTCGTATCCTGTGAGTACGTAATCATCCTGATAGTCTACTCGACTGAACGAAACAGTTTTTCCTCCTTCATAACCTGCAACATCGGAGAGTTCTTTCAGACTTGCATCCAATGTTCTCATGCCTGTATCCCATCTGGTTGCTCCAATGATGCTCTTGAGCTCACTCCATACCCATAGGAGATATTGATCGACCCCGTTTAATCCTGTGTGGAAGATTGCTTCAGGGTAATAGACGTGGTCTGGTGCCTGCTTGCGTGCTTCTGCGTAATCGGGGTGTGCAATCCAAGGCATGATAGGGACAGTGGACGTTGCGGCCATGGTGCGCATTCCTTGCACATCTTCGATGAATCGTTCGTAACTGGTTGCCGTACTCGATGATGTTTCATCAACGGTTCCATCTTTGCGAACTGTTGGAATTCCATCATCGTACAAGTTCATAGACTGATGTGTTCCCTGAATGGTTCCAATGCCGTATTCACTGCGCGGGTATTTTTTGTAGCTTCCGTAGGGAACTGTTTGGCTTTTGTTGTAGTACTCGTAGTTCGTGAACTTCACATTGGGGTAGAGTGCACGAATAGGTTCAAAGATCGCGCGGTTATATGCTGCCACCTGCCTTCGCTCCATTACGGAATCCCAGATAACCGTTCGATAATCGCTCTGCCCGTACCATAATTGGAATCCTGTGAGATCGGAAATGCCACTCTGTTGCATCTCAGAGAAGAGTAACGGCCACCTAGGATCATTCATGACAAGATTTTGCTTGCCGGCAAACCAAATATTGCGTGCAAAGTAGGCACTCAGCCAGTCGATTTCAATATCGATACTGACGGTATCCAGTTGTCCTCCCACATTTTTGTATTCCGTGAAGAAATTCTGCGTTTTTGTCTTCATGGCAGCTTCCCATTCATCAAGCCACAATGAATAGAGGGAAGATCCATCCGTCCCTTTCGCGATCGATCCATCACTTTCACGCAGTGGGGGATTTAAACCCTCATTCCATGTTGGATCAATCTGGTAATTCGTAATCTGCACCATACGTTTCCCAACAGGCTGTGCATCGGTAAGAACTTTCGTCTGTGCGGCAGTGCGCCCTTCCTGCACGTTTACTTTATCCACGAGAGACGTGGTATCAGATAGAACTTTCTGGGTCGAAAATGCAATCCACGATTTTCGCTGTGGACTGGATGGTTGAATACGGTCATCCAGGAGTTTCAAGAGTCGAAGTGGTGTGAGGCCATCCAGAAATCCATATCGATCTCGTTCGTATGATTGCTTGAGGGCATCTTTACTATCCGTTGCAATGTTCCAGAGCTGTCTTCCAGATTTTTGTACAAGGACAGGTCCTCCCGGCAGCGTGGCCATCGCGGTAATAATGCCATCGGGCCGGAGAACTCCTGCATTGATTCCCTTTGCTTGCAGTTTGCTGGTGATCGTCGAATTCGATGCACCCCCCACAATCAAATTTTCTCTGCGAAGCGCATCCAGAAGTTCATCCGTCGAAAGAAATGCAAAGACACGATCAAAATCGATGGATTGTACGATGGCATCGCTGGAACTTTTTGTTGCGTAGCCTCGTTCGATGGTGAGATCGATCAGTTGTTTCGTTGTAAGAGCATTCAGATCTGTCGCCGCATACGTTGCCTGAGGAACAAAAGAGATAAGCGGAGTTGCCGCACGATCCTCCACAGTTACGAAGAAGAGTGCGAGTGTCAGGAAGAAGCACGTAAGCAGCTGTTCCCGGTGACGAAGTGTCTCTCGTGTCATGAAGTTGGTATTGCTTTTACTTTCTTTTTATTATACCATGATTTTTAATATTCAGCAATAACGGATGAAACCCCTCGTAGGAGCCATCCGGAGTTCGCGCTATACTTTCCAAAACCCCCTATGAACGTCCTCTCCATTCTTTCCGGCTACGATTCAAAAAACCTGACGATAGGATCGCTGGGTGGGCATAGTGGATTAGATGTCTCTCACGGTGCAAAACAGTTTGGGTTCAAGACCGTTGTTGTTGCACGGAAAGATAGGCAAAAAACGTATGATCACTACTACAAAACACGTGGAGAAAAAGGATGTATAGATGAAACGATCATCGTGGATCAGTTTGAAGATATTCTGCAGGAGAAAAACCAAAAGAAACTGCAGGAGATGAATACCATCTTCGTTCATAACCGTTACTTCTGGGTCTATTTTTCGGACTTCGCAAAAGTCGAGAATAATTTTGAGGTGCCAATCTTCGGCTCACGTCATCTTTTAAAGCTGGAAGAGCGGGATCAAAAATACAACCAGTACGATCTCCTCCGCGACGCCGATATTCGCACACCGAAGATCTTCAGGGATGCACAGGAAATCGATCGACCTGTTCTTGTGAAGGCGAGTGAGGCAAAAAGAGGATATGAACGCGCATTTTTCATCGCAAACAATCACGAAGAATGGCAGAAACGTGGCTTGCAGCTTGAAAAAGAAGGTGCCGTGTCAGCTGACTGGAAGAACGCGACTATCGAGGAATTCGTTGTGGGCGCGCCGGTAAACTTTAACTTCTTTTACTCACCACTGACGGGAGAGCTTGAGTTACTTGGAACAGACACTCGTCGCCAAACAAATCTGGATGGTTTTCTCCGTATGACAGCATTGGAACAGCAGGAAGTTCGTAAGCATGTGGATCTCAAAATGATCGAAACAGGTCACATCGCCGTCACGGTGAAAGAATCTCTCCTGGAAAAAGCCTTCGACCTGGGTGAAAAGTTCGTCGCAGCAACAAAGAAGATCAAGAAAGAGATCGACCCCGCACAGAAAGGAATCATTGGACCGTTTGCACTGCAAGGTGCTGTGGTCGCAGAGAATGGTAAAGAGGATATTGTCATCTTCGATGTCTCTCTTCGCATTCCAGGTTCTCCCGGAACCCGAGCAACGCCGTATTCAGGGTACCTGTATGGAGAGTCGATGAGTGTAGGGGAGAGGATTGGGCTGGAAATAAAGAATGCGCAGGAGGAGAAGAGGCTGGAAGAGATTCTTACATAAGATATTTACATTATTTTGATGAAAATGTATGCTTACCTCCTATGATTTTTAGTAAGAAAAACGCGGGCAAATGGGTTGCGAGCAAGGATTCGGAGGTTATTGCTTCGAGTAAAAATTTAGATGTTCTTATGAAGAAGCTTGAGAAGCATAAGGACAAAAAGGACGTTCGTTTCGACCTTGTCCCTAAAAATCAATATTTTGCTGGAATTTGTGGAATTTTCATACGTTGAATCCGAAGGCGGTGTCTATCGTCCATGTGTGTCAGTGACATTTCATAATGGAAAGAAAAAATTTCCTGTAGGTCATGCGCTTGCGGATACGGGAGCTGATTTTACGATTTTACCTCTTGCA
The DNA here is from genome assembly GCA_023263945.1 of Patescibacteria group bacterium. Lineage (GTDB taxonomy): Bacteria > Patescibacteriota > Gracilibacteria > Peribacterales > Peribacteraceae > JALQTW01. The sequence continues at coordinate 415,563 of JALQTW010000001.1, forward strand.
ATTGCTCATTATTTGCAAATCGAGCTGGATGATACAAAACAGCGGACTGTGGATGGTGCTGGTGGAGGTAAATTTAAAGTCATACCTTCCAGAAATAAAATTAACTACTCTCTTGATAAAGAGGGCTTTAGATCCATTCAATGGGAAGGAATTGCTTATTTTACAGAGACTGAACCAATTGTTCTTCTTGGACGAGAGCAATGCCTTGATAAGTTCGATATAACGTTCTGTGGTCCTCGTAAGCTCATTCAACTGATTCCTCGTTTTTAATCTTTTGAAGAAGGAGGGGCTGTACGTTCATCTATTTTTCGGTATCATCTCTCCGCTCTGGGGCTGTAGCTCAATGGCTAGAGCATCTGCTTTGCAAGCAGAGGGTTAGGGGTTCGAGTCCCCTCAGCTCCACCAATACATTCTACAAAGCATATCACTTCAATGATCTGCGAAAGACCTCGGCGTAGTCTCGGCGAAACGAAGTGAAGCCGGACGAAGACGGGTCCCCTCAGCTCCACCAATCTATGGATGATAAGTTTGCTTACAACGACTATGTACGTAAAATCTCACGACGGTTTTCTCTTGAGATTCAACTAATCGAGGCTCAGTTTGGTTTTGATGTTGGTAACGATTTTGAAATTCTAATATGTAGGTTGCTCCTACGGCATTTACCAATGAAATATGGAGTTGCGAGGGGCAGTATTGTTTCTGAAGATGGATCGCTTGTTGATTGTGATGTCATTGTCTATGACAGAAATGCGTTTCCGATGCTTCAGATAAGACCTGATGATGAGGTTTTAGCTCGAAAGTCACAAATTCCTCTTGAAGCTGTCTATGCAGGAATTGAAACAAAGAAAATCATATATCTTGAGGGGGAAGAAAATGAAAGAAATAGCTTAAAATTTTCAATTAAACAAATGCAAAAAATAGTTGAGTTGAATGAAAAAAGAGAAAAAGTTCCGCTCAAGAAGATTTCAAAAGGTGTGGAAACAGAACAGAGCGTAAATGCTCCAAATGGATATCCAAATCATAGAAATCCATTATTTACGATGCTTTTTGCAAATGAAGTACGCAAAAGAAAGAACGATAAGGAGAAACTCATAGGTCAATCTGCACGTGATGCTATCGTTCAAAATGGCGAGAATTTACCTACAACATTTCCTGATGTAATGATTCTAGGATCAGATATTGTTGGCTTACCTGTTACCAATGGGAATGACTATAGTTTCCCATCTTTTCAAGTAGTAGCAGTAGAGCCAAAAATATTTTGCGCCAAGGACGTTGCAATTGGTATTGGATTTATCACGTTAATTCAAGCTCTTGATTGGATAATGCTTGGTGATATGCCTTACAAAAAAATCATAGGTGACGCTATAAATAAATCTCAAATTATTACTTAGTAGCCCTAGGCACAAACTGCAAAATAGGTGCCCAGAAAATGTTTGTGGTGCCCAGTAATTGAGAAATAGAAAAGAAGAAGATGATAGCGGCAGCGATGATGACGACGTTATAAATACCGCCAACTTTCATCGCCCAATCAGGGTTTCCAAACATGTCTCCCACCTGCTCGCGGTACTTCACCATATAAAAACTTCCGATGATCCCAATGATGCCAACCAGCCACATACTTAGACAAGAACAGCATCAAAGCGCTTTTTCACTTCTTCCTTGGATTTTGTCCCTACAAAGCTATCCACCATTTCGCCGTTCTTAAACATGATAAAGGTGGGGATGCTCATCACGCCGAATTTGCCGGGCACATCAATGTTTTCATCCACATTCATCTTCACGACATTCACTTTGCCGTCATACTCGACTGCAAGTTCGTCCAAAATAGGACCCATGGCTTTGCAAGGACCACACCAGGGAGCCCAGAAATCAATAAAAGTGGGGAGCGTTGCTTTCAAAACATCACTCTCGAAGGTGGAATCGGTAACGGGTTTTGTCATGAGGGAACGGGGAACAAATAAAGTGTAGCATGAAAGAGAAAATTCTTGAATAGAAAGGAGTTGCTAGTGGCTAGTAGGTAGTTGCTAGTTAGCTCGTGATAAATCTGGGTTATCGCGAAATCTTTTCTAGCCTCTAGCGACTAGCTTCTAGCTTCTAGCCTCTAACCTCTAACCTCTACTCCGATCTACCTTTGGACAAGATCTTCTTCGTAATGGTTTTCCCCACTTCCACCGCTGGTTGCCCGTACACATCGATCCTATACAGCTTTCCCAAGTACACCACTTCTGCCAAAAAGAGGAAGAAGAGCATGCCAAGGTGGGCTTCATCAAGGCGTTGAATGGTAATAGTCGCATGCGGACGCTTGGCACTTGTCAAAGCCTGCGCTGTTCCTTCATAACAGGCATCCAGGAGCTGCCCGAATGTTTTCTCTGCAATGAATTTGTAACTCGGCTCTGTGTCTCGTGGAACTTCCAGGCGGATTTTATCGTGCTCGCGAATGAAGAGGTGCCACGTCTTTCTGGGTCCTGCCATCCACTGTTGCAAAAGTGAGTGTTGGTCCTGCGTACCAAGAGCGGCAATGGGGATGGGGTTGGCGCCTTCTGTCTTTCCAAGACTCTCGGCGATGAGCTGCTGTTCCCAGCGGCCAAGCGATGCAAGCCTTCCCGAATATGGCATGATGACGCGAATAGGGTAGTGACGTTTGGTGTCCAGCAAAAACTGAATGGCAGCCAGTTTTGCAGCGGGATTATCATCCAGCAGCGTTTCCTGGCAGAGAGTATCCATCTCTTTGGCGCCTCTGCAGAACGCATCCACATTTCCTTTCAAGAGTGCGAGAGCCAAAAGTCCTACGGGTGTGAAAATGGAGAAGCGACCGCCAACATCGGGAGGAATCGGCAACATGGAAATCTCTTCTTCCAACGCGAACGATCGCAGGGAACCACTGTGAGGATCGGTCAAAGCAATCACGCGGTCCTTTGCTTTTGTTTTCAGTGCCATCTTCATCTGTTCATAACAGAGGAAAAACGCGCTCATGGTTTCCAGTGTTCCGCCGGACTTGCTCACAGCCACAATCAACGCATGTTTCCAGTCGACCAGCTGCATCTGCATGGCAAGAATGGCGGGATCGATGGTATCGACCAGTAAAAATTCCGGTGTATCCGGAGATTCAAACACTTCTTGAATCACTTTGGGACCCAAGCCAGATCCTCCAATGCCGATCCACACAATCGTCTGAATTTTTTCACTGTGTGCACGGCTGGCAATATCCTTCACACGCTTGATCATCGCCTTATCGTACGGATTCATAGACCACGCATGCTGCCCTTTTTCGCGTTCGGAAAGCCAATCCATTGTGTACCGACGCATGGGAGTGCGAATGGCGGCAATTTCGGAGTCGGGAATGCCCATGGTGGGCGTAATGAGCTTGGCCAGCGTGGGAGTGACGTCAAGAGTAAGCACGGGTAGCGAGTGAAAGAAGGAAAATGGAGTGACGAGGAGGGACTAGTGATTAGTGACTAGAGACTAGAGTGGCAGGAATGAGAGTGATGCATGACTGATGGGATTCACATGTAGCCACTATTATAAACTTCTTAGAACTGCGGTCACGCGATCTTCTGTTTTATGCAGATCTTTCGGAAGTTTTTTGAGAGCTTTGATGATGATCGCTCGTTCATAGCCGAGGGAGGTGAGTGCAGAGATGGCATCTTGATCCACCGCGGCGTCGGTTGGGTCCGCACTTGTTTGGCTCACAATACCTTCTTTCTCAAACACGGACTTCAGTTCAATAAGCAGGCGTTCTGCTCGCTTGGAGCCAATACCTTTGATGCCGCTTAGGCAACTTGCATCGGAGAGAGCAATAGCCTGATGCAGTTGATGACGCGGGAGTCCACAGATTTCCAGTGCAATCTTGGGGCCAATACCACTGATACTAATCAGCTCGATAAACAGTGCCCGATCCTGCTCGCTTAAGAAACCAAAGAGATCGAAACGATCCTCGCGCACGTACGTATGAATGATGAGTGTCGATTCACTTTGTTCATCAATTGTTTCCCATACAGAAAGAGGAGAGTGCACAAGGTAACCGACGCCCTGAACATGCACACTCAAAAACCCCGGCTGCAGTCGCTTCGCCGTTCCTGTGAGGGAGTGGATCATCGGGGGGGATGATAGCAGAAGTTAGAAGGTGCAAGGCATTTCCTAGAGGAGAGAAGCCAGAAATCAGAAGACAGAAGGCAGTCATGTGCATTTCATCTCTGACTTCTGGTTTCTCACTTCTGATTTCTTTCTCTAACCCTTATTCTTCCTCATAAAACCCCGTTTGATAAATACCTCCTTTTATGGTATAATTCTCTGATGCTCTCAACACGCACACACACATTAGGAACAGTCTTTCTGGCTCTTGCCATGCTGTTTTGCGTGAGCATGCAGGGAGGCTTAACGCGAGCGGAAGATTTGGAGACAGATTTTGATGAACTTCGAACACAGTACAGTGACACGTGGCAGCAAGCGGTGGAATCCACGCGTCGCAGTACGCAGTTAGAGCAGCAATTGAATGCGGCGTCCAAGCGTGTGGTGGATGCACGCGCAAAAGCAGAGAAGGCAGAACAGGATAAACAGAACATTCGTGCACAAGCGAGGGACATCCGCACTCTCACGCTCGCTCTTACAAAACAACTCACCGTTCTTCACAAGGAAAACGAAGCACGTCGTCATCTCTTTGAGGAACAGAAAGAAGTGTTTGGTGACTTCGTGCGTATTCATGCGCTTTCATCCGAACTCTCGGCGGATACGGGCCCCGTTGCAGGTGGCGTTGTGATGCGCCGTCTTCTTCACGGTTCTCTTGGAGATCAAATTCAATCCGAACTTCACAGTGAAGCACTTCTGCAGGCTCGTTCATCTATTCTCATGGAACTCCTTGCGGAGGCAAATGCCAGCAAGAAAGCGGAGGATCAGCTCAATGACACAGCGAAAGAACTTGCAGATCGGTTGGATTCTTTGAAAGCGCTCCATGCATCGGCAACGGACGAGTCATCTATTGCTGCAAATGAACTGACGGAGGCCGTTACTCAGCATGAACTCACGGAAGCGGAATATGGCGCTGTGAAACAAGCCATGGATGAACAACTGGGAAGTGTCCGATCGCTCCAGAACAGCATCTCTGCTATCCAACAGCAGCTGAAAGAATTCCGTGACCGTAAATTCGCAGCAGATCTGGAAACCACGACAGCCCTGGTTTTGGATCTCACGAAGAAGGAGCAGGCGCTTATGACGAAGGAATCGCAACTCGAAAAACTGACAGAAGATGCTCAAGCGGCATACGAGACGGCACAAGCTGCTCGCAATACTGATAAAAATACCTATCGAGACATCGAACAAACAAAACTAGATATCAAAAACAAGAAGGAGCGACTTGCAGAGATTGCAGCCATGCCTGTCCCAGGGGTTCAAGACCCCGAAAGTCTCCCATGGCAGGAATATCGCAAAGCACAATCGGAAGTGCGGTCTCTTACGAGTTCTGTTTCATGGCTTCAGGATGAATTGAGCTTCATGAAGACGGGTTGGACGAAGAATCTCACTGATGTCTATCTGAAAGCACGTGCAAAAGCGCAGGATGCACATGAACAACTTCCACACGTATCACAGGAATTGAATGATGTGCGCACACGACTGAGTGACGCGCAGGCAAAGCTTGTGAGTATTCAGGAAGAAAAGACGAAGAACAGCACTTCCATCTTCGCATTCAATCTTCTTCCCGGCTCCAGTGCCTTTGTATGGCCGGTTCGTGGAAGAATGACGGCAGGATATTTGGATTCTGCCTATGAAGCGCATTTCCGTGTGCCGCATCGCGCCATCGATATCGCTGTTTCTCAAGGAACACCGGTCTTTGCAGCTCGCGATGGTGTTGTGTATACCGTGAAAAATGGCGGAGCAACAGGATACAGTTATGTTCTCATTGCCCACGATGATGGGTACTCGACGATCTACGGTCACCTGTCTGCCATGTATGTGAGTCCGGGTCAGTTGATTGAACAGGGTCACGTGATCGGTCTTTCTGGAGGAAAACTGGGAACACCCGGAGCGGGATGGATGACAACCGGACCACACCTGCACTTTGAAGTGCATAAAGACGGTAAGAGTGTGAATCCGTTGAGTGTGTTGCCCTAGTTTTCTGAGCCATCAGAGCGGCATACTTGCCGCGGCAGTGGCAGAAATGTTTTATCGAGGTCCAATGATCACTACAAACTCTCCTTTTATCGTCATCGATTTCATCACCTCCGGAAGATCGTGGATGGTCGTCGAAATCACTTCCTCATGCATCTTTGTGAGTTCCCGTGCAATGACGATCGATCGAGATTCTTGACGAATCAATAACATGTGAAGTTCTTGGAGAGTTTTCAGAATCCGATGAGGAGATTCATAAAAGACGATCGTGTGTTCTGCATCGATAAATGTTTTCATGAGTGTTTGTCTTCCTTTCTTTAAAGGAAGGAAACCGAGGTAGGTGAAGGAATCCATCGGGAGGCCGCTGGCACTCAGAGCGACAAGAAATGCGGAGGGGCCGGGGAGTGCCTCCACCTTTATATGGTTCTTGCGGGCATGGGAAATCACGAGGTACCCCGGGTCCGAAATTCCCGGTGTTCCGGCATCGCTTACCAGCGCAAGATGCCCATCGTTCTTCAATCGATCGATGATCACATCCAGCTTTCCTCGATCCGAATATCCATGAAAAGAGATGAGTTCTTTCTTTGGAAGATCGAGGAGTTTTAAAAGTTGTCCTGTTACGCGTGTGTCTTCGCAGACGATGGCATCGCAGGCTTTGAGCGTCTCGATTGCTCGAAGTGTCATGTCACCAAGATTACCGATAGGTGTTGGAACAATCGAAAGCACCGCTTGAGGATACAGTATGTTGACCCTATTAATGAATAGGGTATAGCATCTTTTCGATGCTCTTTGCATCCATCGATCTCATACGTGCTGTCAGAAAGACAGGTATGAGAAAGTCTCTGACTGACGGAGGAAACGTCATGTTCGACTGGAACCGTCCTTCACACGAGCCCGCGCCCCGGAAAAGAAAGAAAGTGCCTGCAGGAGGGTTCGTGCTTTGTTCCTGCGGTGGCTTGATTCGAGGAATCGACTTCGGGCAACACGCGACTGGCGGTAAGCATGCTCGGCGAATGGTCGCCAAGATCTCTGCCATCCGTCCCGTCCCTCCTCGACGCAAACCCGTTGCTGTTTCAGCAGTGGCAATGTGAACGACGTCAGAGTTCGTTATTGCCGACCCCTTCACTATGAGAGGGTCGGCAGTTTTTGTAAGCTCTTTTTTTTCGTCCTGCATCTGCTAGGATGCGTTCGCACTTTGTGAGTGCTTTTGTTTGATCTTATGGCCGATTCTCCCTCACAACAAAGCCTTCCGGAACCGTCCCTCAATAATATTGGTCGCATTGAACCGCGCCCGATTATTCATGAAATGGAGGAGAGTTATCTGAATTATGCGATGAGCGTTATTGTCTCGCGCGCTCTTCCAGATGCCCGTGACGGACTCAAACCCGTGCACCGCCGCATTTTGTATTCCATGCATGAACTGGGCCTCCGCTCAGGAGCCAAGTTCCGTAAATGTGCGCTTGTGGTTGGTGACGTGCTTGGTAAATATCATCCTCACGGAGATTCATCCGTCTACGAAGCACTGGTCCGTATGGCGCAGGACTTTTCCATGCGCTATCCGCTCATCTTCGGACAGGGAAACTTTGGTTCTATCGATGGTGATGGCGCTGCTGCGATGCGTTATACGGAAGCAAAGATGTCTGCCATCACGGACGAAATGCTTGCAGACATTGAAAAGCAGACCGTGGAATTCCGTCCTAACTACGATGGTTCCCGAAAGGAGCCATCCGTTCTCCCATCGAAGATCCCAAACCTCCTTTTGAATGGAACAGTGGGTATCGCGGTGGGTATGGCCACGAACATTCCACCGCACAACCTTGGTGAACTAACGGATGCCATTCTCCACTTGGCCGATCATCCCAGCGCAACAGTCGAGGAGCTTATGGAATTCGTGAAAGGACCAGATTTCCCTACGGCAGGATTCGTGTATGACAAAGAAGCCCTGAAAGTTGCCTATTCTACCGGTCGTGGATCGGTCATTATGCGCGGAAAGGCCCAGATTGAAGAGATTGGAAACCGCTTCGTCATCCGCATCAGCGAGCTTCCATATCAGGTGAATAAAGCAGCGCTCATTGAGCGTATGGCGGAACTGGTCAATGATAAAACCATCCAAGGAATTTCCGATCTCCGCGATGAATCCGACCGTGAAGGAATTCGCATCATTGTAGAACTCAAGCGAGACGCCTTCCCGCAAAAAGTGCTCAATCAGCTCTTCAAGCACACAGACCTTCAGACAAGTTTTGGTTACAACTGCATTGCGCTCGCAGACGGTCTTCAGCCAAAACTCTTGAACCTTGCAGAGCTCCTCCAGATTTTCGTGGTGCACCGTCGCACGGTCATCACACGGCGTGTCACGTTTGAGCGTGACCGCGCAAAGGAGCGTGCACACATTTTGGAAGGACTTGTCATCGCTATCGATAACATTGATGAAGTGATTGCTACTATCAAAAAGAGTGCAACGCAGGAAGACGCCCGGGCAAACCTTATCAAGAAATTTAAACTCTCCGAACTGCAGTCCGAAGCTATTCTTGCCATGCAGCTGCGCCGCTTGGCGGCTCTGGAGCGCAAAAAAATTGAAGATGAACTGAAAGAAATTCTCGCGTTCATCAAGGAGTGCGAGGCCATTTTGAAGGACCCGAAGAAAGTGGACAAAATCATGATCGACGAGCTTACGGAAGTGAAGCGCAAATACGGTGATGCACGTCGTACCGTCGTCGTACCACATGGTGTTGGTGAATTCTCCGCAAAGGACACCATTCCAAACGAGCCGATGATTGTGGCTCTCACGGCACAAGGGTACGTGAAGCGTATGAGCCCTGCTCAGTTCCGCGCGCAGAACCGCGGTGGTAAGGGAGTAAAAGGAATGACCACAAAAGATGAAGATGAAATTTTGTGTTTGGTGCACGCAACAAACCATGATGATGTCCTCTACTTTACGAACACCGGTCGTGTGTTTCAGCTCCCTGTGTATGAACTACCGCAGGCAAGCCGCACGGCAAAAGGTCAGGCGATTGTGAATCTTTTGCAGCTTCAACCGAATGAAAAAATTGCCGCCATCTTGAAAGCAAAACTGGAAGACAAGAAGCATCTCTTCATGACAACCAAAAAGGGGACCGTGAAGCGCACCGATCTCACCGAATTCGAGAACATCCGCCGTTCCGGACTCATCGCTCAAAAAATGACAGGAGGCGATGAACTGAAGTGGGTGGTTGCTACTACAGGGAAGAATGAAATCCTTATCCTTTCCAAGAAAGGAAAAGCGATTCGCTTTAAAGAAGACGATGTTCGCTCCATGGGTCGTGCAGCAGCCGGTGTTCGCGGCATTCGTCTGGCTCCTGGTGATGAAGTAGTGGAGGCAGCAGTGATCACCGATGCAGAGAAGTCGAGCCTCCTTGTTGTGATGGAAAACGGACTTGGAAAAGCATCTCCTGTGACGTTGTATCGCTTCCAGGGACGTGGAGGGTCCGGCGTCAAGGCTGCCCAACTCACTCCCAAGACAGGAAACATCGTCGGAGGCACTATTCTTGCAGAAGGGGAAGATGGAGATTTGTTGTGTCTCTCCAAGAAAGGACAGGCCATCCGCATGAAACTTTCCGATATTCCATCCCGTGGACGTGCCACACAGGGAGTCATTGTCATGCGTTTGGACAGTGGCGATAAAGTGGCATCCATGAGTGTGGTGATGGATGACGGTTCTCAGGAAGAGGCGATGGAAGCAGCAGAAGAGAGTTTGCTTGCAGACATCGAAAAGGCTGAGAAAGAAGAAGCACGGCTTGAGCGCATGGCGAAGAAAATGAAGAAGGAGTCGATCGAACGTATTGAGGAAGTTCCCGAACCTGCTCCAAAAGCAGTCGCCAAGACAAAGAAGCCAGAAGCAAAGAAAAAGCCTGCTTCAAAGAAGCAGGATGCATCGAAGAAGAAAAGGAAATAATTACTGAATGATTCCTTTTTCTTTCAGTTTTGTTGTCATCTCCCGAAGAGACGGACCGAATTGTTCTTCGTACTTCTGAAATTCAGAGTAGGGCAATTGTCCAATTTGCCAAAATTCACTGTTGGATCCATTTTCTTCTAATTCCTCTAGGAAACGCAATGACATACTATCAATTGCATTGTCGTCTCTGAGCATACGATAGGCATCGATCGTTTTTTTATCCTTGATCATGGTTTGTTCCCTTGAAATATCCATTGCACCTGCAATAGACAATCCTGTGAACATGAAAAAAGCCAATAGTTTTTTTCGTTGGGTACGCAAGATTGATGTACGCTCGGTACCTTTGGCTTGAGATTTTACTTCAGGTGAAACTTCTCCCAGATCAACCAGCGGTACTTCCGGTTCGTCTTTCGGTCTCTTCGTTGCAATGGCAATCATGACTTCTTTCTATGCTTTCTTCTGGGGACTGTAAATTGACTTATCTTTGTACTTCTGCTGTAATAATCCAGATTTCCTCTTTTTCCCATGATTCACATTTCTTCTCGTTTCCTTGCAACGATGTGTCTTGCAGTTGCTCTTCTTCCTGCAACCGTAAGCGCCGCAGCACTGACAAAAGATCTCAAGCTGCATGACATTATTGCTCTTGTGCAGGCAAATAAGAAACCACTCTCATTCCATGCAGAAATAAGCGGGTCTCAGAAAGATACAACCGGAACACTCATCATTGATGGCGTGCAAAATGGCAACTTGAAGACACTCAAGGACACAAAGATCGATACAACACTCACGTTGAATCTTCATCTTGAAAATGCAACGTCTGCCCATGCAAAAGCTCACGTGATTGTGGTGGATAGCACGCTCTATGCAAGTCTTGATGAACTGTCCACAACGAACACGGAGATGAAAGAATTTGTTGAATCAGTAAAACCCTACATGGATACTTGGTTTCGGTTCCCACTGGATCCTGATGAATATCATGCATTCCGCCAGAACCAGGAAAACCGGAGGAAATTTTCTGTAAAAACCATCGAGCCATACTTCAAGATCACCCCAACTCAATCTCGGGATGGCATGCAGTATGCCATTACGTTGCCAAAGGAAAATCAGCGAAGATTCCTCCTTGCCCTTGCGCGCGCCACGAATGGATTTTCTCCACGGTACGGTGCCGCCATGAGGCGTTCTGCCAGAACTACGAATATTTCCCTGGATGTCATAGTGAATACCATGCAGAACATCTATGCATCCAGCGAAGGAACGTTTACTGTTTCCACAAAAATAAGTTCTTCACCTTCTTCGTTCACATTTCGTGTAAAGAACTCCACTCTCTCTTCTATGCCTGTTATTACTGCTCCTGCGGGAAGTATGACCTTTGAAGAATTTGTAGAACAGCAATATCCTTCATCTGAATCATCTTCAGATATTCCTGTTTTCGATAGCGTAGAGGATGCACGCAATGCGCAGCGGCGTTACGATGTGAATTCTATTCTGAACGGGGTCTATCAGTATTCCATTGATCACAATTGGAAAGTCCCAAGTTCCATTACTTCTACGCAAACGAAAATCTGTCGGACGAATGCAACAAATTGCAAAGGCCTTATCGATCTTGATGTATTAACGGGTTCCTATCTTCTCTACATTCCGTATGATCCTTCTTCGACAGATGCAAATAGTACTGATTACACAATCATGAAAGATAGCGTGACGCAACGCATTACAGTGAGTGCCCCAAAAGCGGAAAAGGGGGTGGTTATCTCGGTGACGCGGTAATACTCTGTATTGCATCAGCTCAAGATCCCTGTACAATGCCTCGGCTCATGAAGAAGAATTTCCACCCACAGGTCTTCCAGGACGCTAAAACCACATGTGTCTCCTGTGGAACGATCTATAAAATTCCCACAACCGTGAAGGAACAGCAGGTGGAGGTGTGTTCCAAGTGTCACCCTATGTATACGGGTGAATACCGTGGAATTATTGCTTCTGGCCGTGTGGATCGCTTCAAGAAGATGTTGGATACAAGTAAGAAGAAGAAAGAAGAGGTTGCCAAAGTGAAGGCGGCGAGGAAGCCAAAAGCAAAGAAGAAATAACGAACGAGAAATCAGAAGGCAGAAGTCAGAAAGCAGATTTCGCTATTTCTGACCTCTGTTTTCTGCCTTCTGTCTTCTTTTTCTAAATGGCACTCCCAAGCGAAGAGTGCTATGCTGGCAAGGAATGAATCAGCGCCAAGCGAAGCTCCTTGCGGCTATTATCGACCAGTTCATACAGACAGCATTGCCGGTCGGCTCCAAACGGCTTCTGGAAGCAGGGGACTTTTCCCTTTCCTCAGCAACCATCCGTTCCGAAATGTCCTCCCTGGAAGAAGAAGGTTTCTTAGAGCAGCCTCACATTTCTGCGGGTAGGATCCCAACAGCAAAAGGCTACAGGCTTTACATCACGGAATTCATGAAGCCAACAACGCATGAACGGGCCGTACGCAATAGGTTTGAAACCTTAAAAGAGCAGTATATGCAACGGAAGGACCAAGAGCGTGTATACGACAGCGTTGCCCTGCTTGCACGCATGATGCCGAACGTCAGCTTTGCGGCGGTACCGCACCGTGAACGTGTGTATTACCTTGGCCTTGCGAATGTGCTGAAACAACCCGAGTTCCAGGTGAATCCTGTTCTTGCTTCCACGGTTGTTGAAGTGCTGGAAAACAGACTGACGACGATCCTTTCGAATCTAGAGATTGACGATACCATCCGGTATTACATTGGCGATGAACATGTGCTTCCGCAAATACAGAGCTGCGGACTTCTTGTAAAGCAATATACCATCCGCGGCGAAAAGGGCGTCATTGGTATTTTGGGTCCGCATCGCATGGATTACGCGTTCAACACTGTTGCATTAGATCTTGTTTCCAAACTTCTCGACTGACATCCATGGTCTTTGCATCTGACTCCACTGTGCTTCTTAGAATCCGCCCCAGTTTGCCGAGCGAGGACGAAACAACAGGGAAGCGGGGGCCACTCATGATGGAGCCCGTTGTGGCGGCCATGCATGCGCTCTCCGGGACTGATAAAAATGTGAGCCTGGAACTCGGCATGCATGAAGGGAAGATAGCCTTCTATGTGCGTGCAAGCAGGAAGGGCGCTGCAATTATCGAAAGTCAACTGTATGCGCACTATCCGGATGCTGACATTGAAGAAGTTCCCGTTGACCTGTTTGCACCCAGCCAAAAGGAATGTGTGGTTGCGACGGATCTCCGTCTTACAGATCCTGAAGTGTTTCCCATCAAGCGGCATCCTCAATTTGATGATCTGTTAAGCCGTCAGAATATCGACTCCATTGCGGGCATTACATCAACGCTCGTTCGCTATCCGCATCCTGCTATGCGTGGGCACATCCAAGTGACATTCGTTCCCATGGGCGGAAAGTACCGTCGCCGTGCGCTCAAGTTCTTGCCACTCCTTACATCGGGACTCTCGAAGCATCTGCCGTGGTACCAAAAACTTTTCGCCAAAGTGCATCTGGCAGATGGGCTTTTGTGGTACGTGCTGCTTCCTCTCAACATTCTCATGGGCGGGTTCCGTGCTTGGTTCTCGTTCATTCCAAAATCGAATGTTTCCCTTATGACAGGGGATGAACTGGAAAGCCATGACCCCGATATTTCCCGTGCCATTAGTGCACGAAGCCATGATAAGGAAGATCAACTTTCCGCAGCCGTTGCAAAAGTGAACCAGCTTCTCTTTAGGACCAATATCCGTGTGAGTGTCATCACGCCGCGTGTGTCGATAGAGGATGCCAAAGGAAAAGTAGAGGAGATTGCATCCAGTTTCCGGCAATTTACACTGCCGGATTGCAATGGATTAAAAATGTCGGGCATCAGCGAGTTTGAGGGGCTTCCCCTGGGCTTCAGAGTAACGCCATTTGCCCTTTCCGAAGAGGAAATTGCGACGTTGTGGCATCTGCCAAATATTCTTGTAAAAACTCCAAACCTGGACTGGGTTGTAAGCAAAAAACTGGAACCGCCTGTAAATCTTCCCATCGAAGATGACATCACTGTTCTCGGAGAATCCGTCTTCCGAGGGCATCGCATGAAATTTGGCATCCGTCCCGATGACCGCCGTCGCCACATGTACATCATCGGAAAAACAGGCATGGGAAAATCCACACTTCTCCAGAATATGATCCATAGTGACGTGCATGCGGGGAAAGGTCTTGCGCTCATCGACCCGCACGGCGATTTGGTCGAATCTGTCCTTCGTTACATTCCGAAGCATCGCACGAACGATGTGATTTTGTTCGATCCCGCCGATCGCAACCATCCTCTCAGCTTTAACATGCTGTATTGTACGAATCCGGACCAGTATCCGCTCGTGGCCTCCGGCATGATGAGCGTGTTTAAGAAGCTGTGGCCAGACGTCTGGAGCGGACGCATGGAGCACATCCTTCGAAACACCCTCTTGGCACTCATTGAAGCGGGTGGCAACTCGATGCTTGGCATCATGCGCATGTTTACGGATGACGTCTTCCGCGCAAAGCTTTTAGAACATGTGAATGACCATTTGGTGAAGGGCTTCTGGACGGGAGAGTATGCAACATGGTCCGAGAAATATCGAACAGAGGCCATCGCCGCCATTCAAAACAAGATCGGGCAGCTGCTCGCAAACCCGATGCTCCGGAACATCATCGGGCAGGTGACATCCACTGTCGATATCCGACATGCGATGGATAGCGGCAAGATCATTCTGTGTAATCTTTCTAAGGGAAACTTAGGAGAAGATGAATCCGCCTTTTTGGGTTCCATGCTTGTGACCAAGTTTCAGTTAGATGCCATGAGCCGTGCCGACATTCCCGAACATGATCGCAAAGACTTCTACTTGTACGTGGATGAATTCCAAAACTTCGCAACGGAATCGTTTGCAACCATTCTCAGTGAAGCACGAAAGTATCGCCTGAACCTCACGATGGCAAATCAGTACGTGGGCCAGCTCCTCATTGATAATTCCAATACGACCTTAAAAGATGCCATCTTTGGAAACGTGGGTTCTATGGTTTCTTTTCAAATAGGCTCCGACGATGCCGAAGAACTTGCGATGCAGTTTGAAGAGATGGTGTTACCGAAGGATATTTTGAGTCTTCCAAAATACCATGCCTACATGCGCTTGATGATTGACGGTGTTCCGAGTAAGCCTTTCTCTGTCTCAACGCTGGCTCCACCAAAGCCGGAAGAAGATGAGAAGCGCGTGCAGGTGATACGCACACTCTCGCGTGAACGGTACACAGAGAAACGATCGGTTGTGGAAGAGAAATTAGGGAAGTGGATTGCGAGTGCAGAAGACAGCCGTGTTTCCCTCAAGAAAGCTGAAAAATCAAAGGAAAAAGAAGCCGAAGAGCGTGAAAAAGCACGTAAAAAAGGGATGAAACTGGATGAATACCGTGCCTGGAGAGATCGTGAAATGTGGCTCAACGATTACAATATGATCCGGAAGAAAGTGTTCCTGGAGGAGCCTGTTACAGACGATGAAAAGAAGACGATGGCGGAGCTTGAGAAAAAGCTGGAGGCCTCCGGTGGTGTGCCCGAAGTGAGTAAGACGATTCTAGATTTGAAGGCGAAGAAGGAGAAGAAGGGGATGGGCTGAGGGGGTTTGAGAGAAGGTAGATGGAAGAGGAGTATGCGAAGAAAGAAAAGCAATAGAGGTAATGACTCTGCTCATCACAAACGCGCAAACGTGGCTCAGCACCAAGCACACAAATGCGATCTGGTCCTCTCTTTCTTCAATTGCTTCTCTTCCCTCTCTGTTCCTACAACTTATGCCTTAATCCCCGGCACAGGGAATTTCCTGCAGAAGGCAATCACTTCTTCATGGAGCTTTGCGATGGCACTGTCATCTGCCCTCTTCTCAATGGCGCGGAGCATAAAATCCGCGAGGGTATCCATATCCGCTTCCTTCATGCCACGAGTGGTGATGGCTGGTGTGCCAAACCGAATACCAGAAGGATCCATGGGCTTTCTGGGATCATCCGCAATCATATTTTTATTCAAGGTGATACCAATGCGGTCGAACAAATGTTCACATTCACCGCCAGAAATGCCCCACGACGTTTGTGCATCCAGCAGAACGAGGTGGTTTGAGGTGCCTCCCGTGATCAATCGGCAACCTTTTGCCAAGAAAATATCCGCAAACCTCTTCGCATTCTTCACAATCTGCGCTGCGTAGTCTTTAAATTCGGGTCTGAGTGCTTCTCCAAAGGCAACGCCTTTCGCAGCAACCATCTGCATGATGGGGCCACCTTGGAAGCCCGGGAAGACCGATTTATCCATCTTCTTCCCCAGTTCTTCTTCTCGCGTGAGGATCATTCCACCGCGGGGACCTCGTAATGTCTTGTGCGTTGTCGTGGTAATGATGTCGAACCCGAAGTCGAACGGGTTCTTGTGTGCACCTCCTGCAATCAGTCCTGCAACATGCGCCATGTCTGCCATCGTCAGCGCGCCTACTTCATCGGCAATAGCCTTCACTTTTTCGTAATCGACCTCGCGTGGGTACGCAGAGTATCCGACAAGAATCAACTTTGGGTTCTCTTTCTTTGCAACCTCGCGCATTTCATCGTAATCAAGCTCGCCCGTATTGATATCTTTCATTTTGTAACGCACGAACTTGAAGATTTTTGTAATGTACGTGACAGGATGCCCATGCGTGAGGTGGCCTCCGTGACTTAAATCCATTCCCATCACCGTGTCACCCGGTTCTAAAAGGGCAAAATAGGCTGCAACGTTTGCCGGAGCACCTGCGTGTGGCTGCACGTTGGCATGACCCGCCTTGAAGAGCTTCTTTGCGCGCTCGATAGCGAGTGCCTCCACAATATCGGTATATTCCTGACCGCCGTAGTATCTCTTCCCAGGATATCCTTCACTGTATTTATTGTTAAAAACTGATCCCATCATCTCCAGTACCGCCGGAGACACATAGTTTTCGGATGGAATGAGTTCCACACCGTCTGTTTGACGCTTCATTTCGCCCATCAACGCGCTATACATGTCGGGGTCAGAGGCCTTTAGCGCATCGTAGATGGGCATGAGCGGAGAATAGCGGGAGGAAGAGAGTGGGGCAATATGAGTTACGGGTTTCGAGTGACGAGGAACGAGACTTGCGACTTGAGACATGAGATATGAGATGAGAGACATAAGACATAAGTAAAATAAGGGAATGCAAAGACATCTCGAAACTCGTAGTTCGTAGTTTGAAACTCACATCTCATGTCCCTCCAAAATCCCTTTGCATAATGCACATTGTCTGTACAATGCACGACAATGAATGAACGAGTTCCATCAAACGAGGCGACTCCCGAGAGTACTTTACAAGCCTTCGTGAACGAGGCACGTGCCGCTCGTCGTCATATTGATGCGACAAGCGCGCAAGTTGATGCTTTATTACAGCACTCTCAGCAAACGCCACAGAAGGAACTGGATTTGAGCGACCCGCCCGGGTTCGATGAAGACTTTCGGGGTACGACGTATCGTTAAGTCTTCATGAGAGAACCACGGCTCGTGATGATCTGCCCTACTTTTTCATCGTGCGCTTCCCACGGAAGATCATGAACAATCTGGCATTCAAAACAGATGCCAATGTATTGCGTCTTCGGATTGATCGATCTCTGGGATGCAATCCATTTGTCGTAGCCGCCATTTCCGCGACCTATGCGTTTGCCGTCACGCGTGAAGGCGCGGCCGGGGATGATGACGGTATCGATGGAGGTACGATCTGTTTCAGGATCGTTTTGGGTAGGCTCAAGGACGCCAATATCACCCTTCTTTAGGTTTTCGAACGATCGAATAGTCCGAAAGACGAGCGCGTTGTTTTCCATGACGGGAAGTGCGATGATCCATCCTTCTTGCAGAAGCTCTTGAAGGAGGGGGGTAGTGTGGGGCTCATCAGAAAGTGCCATATAGGCAGCAATCGTTTTTGGTTCATCACCCAGGAAACGCTTGAGTTCCTTGGAAAGAACACGGCTTTCCATGTCACGGTCTTTTTCGGACATACGCGCAAGACGTTCCTTCATAGCCTGACGGATATCCTGTTTGCTTTGCACGGTCACAGTGTACCAAATACTTCTTCTGCGGCTTCTACTAAGTCTGTCTTGGGACTTTCTGTGACCGGAGTTTCCATTGCTTCTTCCAAAACGCATTCAATGCGAATGGGACGTTTGAAAATATCCTGAAGCAATCCTTCAATGGTTCTGCTTCCTTCTAACGTTGCAACTTTATCGCGGTGAAAGATCGAGGAGAAGGCAACAATCACTCTGTCTCCTTTCACTTCGCGCACAGCGCCATTCTTTAAGGACATGCGAACAGCCGGTGGCATGGCATTTTTCACAATATCAGACCAGTGTTTCTCTACCGTTTCCAATGTGAGTTGTTCCACTTCAATAGCCGCTTTCTTCGTGGAAACCGGTTTTTCTTCTATGGCAGCAGCAGTTTTCTCTTCCGGAACTTCTTTCTTCGCTTTCTTTGCTGTAGCGGGCCTTGAAGCAGGCGCTGCAGCTGCTTCTATGCCCATCAAGAAATAGAGCGTTGTCTCCAGAACAAGACCCGGAACAGGAGAAATACGAAGATCTTTCAAGGAATCCAGCATGATGGAGAGCATTCTCACAAGTTCATCAATGGGCTCTTTCTTTTCTATTGATTCATGCATGCGTTCACGGACGATTGAAAGAAGAGAGCGAATGATTTGATCGAGCGGAAGGCCTGCATCCTCGATTCTTTCTACCAGTGCTGGTACCCCAGATGCATCGTGCGTCTCAATGGCAGTCATGATTTCTTCAATGAAGACTTCGTTTGATTCTCCAATACGTTCCTGTACATCCTTCACGTCAATTTTCTCAAGCGAGCGCAATTGATCCAAAAGAGAAATGGCATCGCGGAAGCTTCCTGTTGCGTGACGTGCAATCAAGCGGAGTGCGGAGCGATCCACCGTGATTTTTTCCGTATCGGCAATGAACTGCAGACGACGAATAAGGTCTTCTTCCCGCACGCGACGGAATGGAAACCGCTGACAGCGTGACTGCACGGTCTCCGGTACCTTTGTGAGCTCTGTTGTTGCAAGAATGAAATAGGCATATTCGGGTGGCTCTTCCAGTGTCTTGAGGAGCGCGTTGAACGCACCCTTTGAGAGCATGTGCACTTCATCGATGATGTAGACCTTCGCTTTTGCTACCACTGGCGAGAACTGAATTTTTTCAATGAGATCACGAATATTATCGACCCCCGTGTTACTTGCGGCATCAATCTCAATCAAATCGACGAGTGATCCTTCCTCTACGCCTTTTAGAATCTGTTCCTTCACAGGGCCTTCTTCCATTCCTTGAGTAAGGATGGATTTTGCGAGAATACGTGCAATGGATGTTTTTCCCGTTCCTCGTGTTCCGCAAAAAAGAAATGCATGCGCAACCTGATTGCGAATCACTGCCTGCTCAAGAACCGTCACAATGTGATCTTGCCCCACCACATCGGCAAACGTCTGCGGGCGATATTTGAGGTAGAGGGTCATGGGGAAGGAGTATAGCAGAACGGGTTTTTGGTTGTTAGTTATTGGTTTTTGGTCTCTTTGAGTTAGCTCATTTCGTCCAAGAACTAAGAACCAAGAACTAATAACTCATCCTCTTCTATAAGATTAAGAACTTGTATTTGACGCTTGGCAAGTGGAGTACAGCACTTTATAGTGCCTCTACTATGCGTCGTTCAACACTTCTCCTCACAGCATCCGTTCTCCTCCTCACCGCCTGCGTGGACACCACTGGTGTGCAGAAGGAATCCACCAAGGGTCCCCGTGGAAATGTGAATGCATCGGTAACGCTCACGGAATATGGTGATTTCCAGTGTCCTGCGTGTGGTGCTGCGGAGACCGTTCTTTTGGAACCGCTGATGGCGACATATGGAACTCGTGTTCGTTTTGAATTCAAGCAGTTCCCGCTTCGTGGATTGCATCCCTATGCACAGGAAGCAGCAGAAGCGAGTGAGTGCGCGGCAGATCAAGGTAAGTTCTGGGAGATGCATGACATCATTTACAAGAATCAGAAAGATCTAAACTCCAAAAACCTTCGTAGCTGGGCAGAGGAGTTGAAGCTAGATACCGATCTCTTCGGACGATGCTTAAAATCGAAGCTTAAGAGATCTGTTGTGCAGGCAGATTACAATGCAGGAGAAAAACTGGGCGTGAATTCCACGCCATCATTCTTCATCAACGGTGAAAAAGTGCCGACGAATGACATTGAAACCGTTTCCAGCATGCTGGATACCGCTCTCTCACGGGGAACACGTCCTCTCTAAGTTATTCCTTCTTACTTAACTGAGCGAATCCCAGGATTTTTTTGAACCCAGGGTCAAACAGGACGGCTGTACGAAAGGTACTTGCATCGTTTTGCCCTGTGATGGCATAGGTTTGTGCACCAAAAGAGGAGTGAATGGGGCCCAAGTCCAGTGCCGATGTATCGGGGAACGTCACATCGCGAGGATCCACCACGGTTGTAAGGTAGATGTGTGTTTGCGGAAGGGGACGAAGATCAAAATCGGGCGAAACATACAGTGTGTTCTCTAAAGAAAGCGCAAGCCCGCTCACCATGTCATCCTCAGAGACAAAATTTCCCCACATGCCGCTGTTCTGACGCTCTTTTCCCACGCGTGAAATCACTTTTGCACTCGCAATTTCTTTCTGAATCTTCTCTTCTATTCCTTTTTCTTCTACCAAAGGATCTTTATTGATAATGAGATTTGCAAGATTCTCCGCAAGTGCATCGCCATACTGTACCGCAAACAAAGGATTTAACAGTTCATCATCCAGAGATTGTTCTTTTGATGCGCATCCCACAAGAAGAAGAGAAATAGCAGAAAGAAGGAGAAGTTTTTTCATAGAGCTCCATTGTGGAAAGTTTTTCGCATGGAAGCAAGGCCTTATGCAGTAACAGCTTCCGGTGTTTTCACTCCCATCGCAGTATATTTTCCTCCAGAACTTTCAATGGTACGTGTTGCAGAACGGATTTTATTGAGCGCATCAAGCTGCCTCTGGTGCCAGCCTTCATCTAACGGTTCGGTTCCGCGGCAGCCCATGAATGTTGTCCAGTACAGCACTTTGGGGTCGTGGTGCTTGCTATAGAAATCTGCAACACCGGCCATCACATTTTCATTCGTCAGGTTCACGTACTGAATCCACGCCTTGTCTCCTTTTCGTCCCTGCAGCATTTTTTGTTCATCGCGTTTGTATGCTTGATGCAACATGACATCGTTCCTTCCGGCATCTCCATTTTCTTCCCACCGTTCTTGTGTTGCTTCAATGTTGTTTTCAATGTGTTCAAAGCTGTCTTCCTGATTCACAAAGCCATTCTTATGACACCAGATATAGTTGTACACCGTCCATCGGAGCGCATTGATGGCGAAATTTCCCTTGAGAAGGAGACGTTTTACAAGTGCGCGGAGAGCAGGGTCCAGTTCGCTCTGTAAGACCAATTGAATTTCCATCCATGCTGCATCCGCTTCTGCGGAAGAGGAGGGAACTCGCTTCGGTCCTCCGTCTGTTCGATGTTGTGCCAGGTACTGACGCATGGAGAAGAGACGATCGCGATCTACCTGAGACAACGATTCCTTATTTGCTTCCGCTAACGCATCGTCTGCTCCTTTCCAGTCCCCAATATCTAGATAATGACGAATTTCCAAGATGAGCGGATTTTCATCTTTAATATTTCCTGCAGTTCCCAGCACACGTTCTGCCTCATTCACATAACTCACACGCTGTGCGTAGTGCATATCCAAAAATTGATCGAGTGTAATTCTTTTAAAACCACGAGCGATCCCTTCTTTCGATTGCAATTGCTCATGTACCTTATTAAATCGCCCCGTAATCTTTGCCCAACTTCCAATCAGGTCCGTCAGAGAGTTTTTGCCGGTTCCCGTAACGAAATTCTGCATCGTTTTTTTATCTTTCCGTGTTTGAAATACACGTTCCATCCAAATGCCTACTTTGCGCGGACTCAAAATGCCTTTTGTAACCGCACTGTCCAGTTTGGATTTTGCTTTGTGATAGAGATCGTTCCCGAATTTATTACGAGCGAGCATTGCTGCACTGACCATGGCGACGAGGTCTTTTTTATCTTTATACGATAATTTGGCGAATGCATCGTTATCCTTAAAAACCGAAAGTTTTGGAATTTCTTCAGAAGAAAGTAGAGCGAAAGCAGGTTTCTGTAATAAAGACTCTCTTTCCTCTTTCGTTTTGCGCCAGTTTTCCATACGTCGGGGAATTTCTGTTGTGACGAAATATTCCTTTCGTTTGTAGTTTGCTGATGGATCCTGAAAATGTTGCATCCATTTTTCTGCAGAATCTTGTGAAAGAAGTCCATCCTGCTGGGCCTTGGCAAGCATTTCTTCCAAATTCGTTTTCAGTTTTCGGGCACTCTGAATTTGATCCTTCATCGTTGTACGAATGTACAATTCCCATCCTGCAACATCCTTCTCGTCTAATGTAATGCGATCGACCCCGCGCAGAAGCTCTTCTGTTTCTTGCGCGCCTGCTATGTGCAATTCATTAAAGGTGATTCGGCAATATTCCTGCACTTTTTCACGAATAATACGAATACGTCCGCTGAAATCCTTCTGTTTTTCCGCCTGTCCAGCAGTGGCATTCTCTCTATTTTCCAGGGAGGTCGTCATGGATGCTTCATTGTATGGATTCACCCCGCAAGAGCAATGGTGCACCCCCTCCTTTTCCCTTCTGGTATTACTTTGGTCTATGCTACCATCCCGCCATGATCCTTTCTGACCGCGACATTAAGGCTGCCATTGAAACCGGGCGTATTTCCATAGAATCCAGTCAACCAGAGCTCTTCTGGCACATTCATGCCTCCAGTATGGATTTCCGTTTGGGAAATACCTTTAAAGTCTATGAGCACAGCCGCTATGCAGTATTGGATCCCAAAAGTCCCGAGACATTTGCAAAGAATATGCGCGTTATCACTGTGAATGATGGAGATCCCTTCATTGTCCAGCCGGGAGAGTTCATTCTGGGTGTCACACAGGAAAAATTGACGCTGGGGAATGACCTTGTTGCGCGTGTAGAGGGAAGAAGTTCCCTTGGACGTCTTGGAATCATCATTCATTCCACAGCAGGATTTGTAGATCCCGGTTTTTCGGGAACCATTACACTCGAAATTTCAAATTTGAATCGACTCCCTGTCGCGCTTTATCCAGGCATGCGTGTGTGCCAAATTGCTTTTGAACAAATGACGAGTGAAGCGGAGACTCCTTATAATAAAAAACCATTTAGTAAGTATCAGAATCAGGTGTTGCCGGAAGAGAGCAGGATTTCGATGGATCCGGAGTTTGCAGCGTAAAGATTTCGTAAGACCACCATCTTTCCGCTCTGTGAAGCGAATTTTCTAGATATGAAAAACCCCGCAGAAGGCGGGGGTTCATGCCCCGAAGGGCTTCCGAGGATTACCAACCATAAATAGTATAAATCTTCTCCTTGCCATAGTCAATCCTGTTTCCTACAGTTCGCGCGCTGTTGGGGATATCGGGCGAGTTCCGAGGATTACCAACCTTGGGACGGGGGTTCAACTCCCCCTATCTCCACCAGCAAAAAAAGATAGTATTGATCAATCTAGCGACTAGCAACGAGCAACTCACTTCTATACAAACCTCTTCAAATACCCACTCACATCCACAATCTCCACTTCTTCGACAGGAGTTGTCTTTTTTCCTTGTCTTGGAACGAGCCGTTCATAGAATGATGGAATATCTTCTATCTTATAAAGAATGCCCGTCGAGATTCTCTTCGACGTATCGACTGCAATCTGCCGTGCTTTCTTTAGATCTGTTGGATCGTGTCCTTCATCCTCCACGTGATAGCAATGCTCGAGGAGGTAATCGTGCGTTGCGAAGTGGTTGTAGGTGGGGCAGGACTGAAGTATATCCACAAATGCAAAGCCATGGTGCTCGATCGCTTTCTTCAGGATCATCGTCATCTGCTTGATGTCTCCGGAGAAGCCACGAGCGACAAATGTTGGCTCGAGCGAGAACACAAAGTCCATCGAATTGAGCGTGTGCTCTGGGATTCCATTCGGAGCTGTGTTCATAGGAACACCTTGTGCGGTGAGGGAACTTGCCTGGCCTGTTGTCAGTCCATAGTTCCCGTTGTTGTGGAGCACGAAGACGATGGGATAGTTCGATCTGATTCCATGAACGAGGTGTCCGATGCCTTCCGAGAAACTGGCACCATCGCCACCAAAGGCGAGAACAGGAAGCTTGGGGTTCGCAAGCTTTGCTCCTGCTGCAAACGGAATCACGCGACCGTGGAGACCATGGAAACGGTAGCCTAAAAGCTTATCGGACATGTTGCCGTGACAGCCGACGTCATAACACAGAAGAGTTTCATGGGGAGCAATCTTCAATTCCACGAGCGCACGCTTGAGTGCTGTCCAAATACCGTAGTCACCACACCCGTCACACCATGTGCAGGGTACTTCCGAGTGGTAACTCTTCATCGTGGGAGCGCCGGAGTCGAGTGGTATCTGATTCATAGACTCTTAGATTGGGTAAGGAGGGATGAAACAACTTCATCGTAGAAGAAGGGACGACCGTCGTACTTCAGAATCTTATCGTGGAACGAAGCACGACACAGTTGTTGAAGCAGAAGCCCCAGTTGACCCTGGTAATTTCCCTCGATGAGGATCACGCGCTTGGCTGACCTTTGGAGTTGATCAAACAGACTCGTCTTGAGTGGCCAGAGGTACGTGTAATGCAAGTACCCGATCTTCTTTTCAGATAGATCCTCACTCTTCAGTGCATCAAGCACGGCACCTTTCGTGGAACCCCACCCCACCACAAGAAGTTCGGGATCTTTTGCTCCGAAGAGTTCCGGTTCTGGCAGTTCTTTCTTGAGGGCATCCATCTTTTTCATGCGTTTTTCAATCTGCTCCAGTGCATTGCGTGCGGATTCATCCACCGTTCCATCGCTACTGTGCTCATCTCCCTGCGCGCAGTACGTTGCAGCGTCACTTCCCGGAAGCCATCTGAGGGAAATACCGTTTTCTGCCTTTGGGTCATACCGATCTGTCGCTTTCAGTGTCTTCAATTTCTTTGTATCGGTGATGAGTTTTCCACGATCGAGCGTGGCATTCTTCATCTCGTATGGCTTCTGTGTATAAAGCGCTTCGGAGATCTGCTTATCGGTGAGGACAATCACACTGATTTGATATTTTTCAGCAAGGTTAAAGGCAATGGGCATAAGATCAAACGCATCCTGACTATCGCTCACACTCAGAACACAGCGTGTGAATTCTCCGTGAGCAGTATCGACCGCCATCAGAAGGTCCGCTTGGGCGGTCCAAGTAGGAAGTCCCGTTGCAGGGCCGGGACGTTGTGCCAGAACAAAGACCGTGGGGTTTTCGATGATGCCGTTTAAGGACACTGTCTCACTCATGAGATCGAACCCCCCTCCGCTTGTTGCCGTGAGCGCCCGTGTTCCCATGTGCATGGCACCACTCACCATTTGTGCTGCCGTAATTTCATCTTCAGCCTGCTTAATAACCATACCCGTATCATTTTGCATATCTGCAATGAAACTCAAGAGGGGAGAACTGGGTGTCATGGGGTAGCCGGCATAGAGACGAACACCCGCATGAATGGTTCCCAGGCCCATGGCTTCACTTCCTGTAATGAGGAGCTGGTCTTTCCATTCTTTCTTTGGTTTTGGCAGTGTTCGAGTATCGTTCATCTCCTTCGCAAGCGCAGCACCTTCCCCAATGCACTGCATATTGAGCGCGAGGAGATCTTTCTTGTGTCCAAACTCTTCCGTCACGAGTTTTTTGAGTGCTTCCATGTCTTGTTTCAGGAGCGACCACACACACGAAGTGAGGATGACGTTACTAAGGATGGGTTTTGCTTTTAGACGACCGAGAATTTCTTCAATCGACAGATACGCAACCGTTACTTTTCGATCCTCAATCACTTTCTGATTCTCTTCGGAGAAATTCCAGGTGGGAGTTTGATGCAGAATGATGCCTCCCTTCTTCATGTCGATGACATTTTTCTCCAGACCATGATGATTTAAGGCAATGAGAATATCCACGTGAACTTCGGTGGATCGAATCTGCTCGGAGTCGATATCCAGTTGGTAGCTCGCATGTCCTCCTTTAATAAGAGAAGGGTATTCGCGGTATCCAAACACGCAATAGCCACTTCGTTTGAGGCCACGTGCGACCATTTCCCCAATGGAATTGAGGCCTTGTCCGGAGGCGCCGACAATTTTTAAGGAAATACGGCTCATCCTTCTGCTTTGGTAGTGAGTGTTTTCATGATCGTGATGAGTTCATCGCCAAAATGTTCAATACGTTCCGTTTGATCGAACGGTTCATTGATGATGCTCAGAGAAGGAAGGACTTGTTTCCCATCGTGGTGCTCAATGAAAGCAGAAAGATGATCGCTCGCTTTGGCTGTATAGAAATAGCGGTAATCTCCCAGTGCAATCACAGCGAACGCACCGTTCCGAAGATCCATATCTTTCGCTCGTGTCATTAAGAATGCATGCATGTGAGGATTCAGCTGACCTTCAATACTGCCCGTGTTCCATGTTGAAGATGCCAAAATCGTCAGATCATCTTTTGTCAGATCCTCCGGCATTGCACGTTCTGCACGAATGAGCGTTGTGACCATTTGTGGATCTCGTTCTTTGAGATACTTCGCGAGGGTGTCCACAACAAATTCGGTGTGACCGCTGGTACTGGCATAGATGATCCGAAGAGTGCGTTGCATCGGAGATAGTGTACATGAGGTTTTGGGGATTAGGTGTTGGGTTTTACGTCAAAAGTAAAGCTTGATGAACCTAACACCTAAGCACCTGCAATGACTGGACTTTTCAGGGCAAACAGCCGATACTTTCTCTATGCGTTTCAAAGAACAGCTTCCCCTCATTATTGGCATTTCGATCCCCATTATCGTCACGGTTGCCGTGGGGCTTTCTATCTGGATTCCAACACTGTATGCACCAAAACCGGTATATGATTTTATCTATTCTGTGAATGATGGTTACACGTTCGATCAACAATACGTTGTGCAGGATGAACATCTGACGAAAAGAGTCGTTCCAATTCCTCCCAAGGATGTCTATCCTCCCATCTATACTCCTATTTTGTATTACTATAATGCGGAGACGGACAGCTCGAAACAAATTTCTTTTGAAGATGCAAAGAACTATCGCCTGAATGCGGGTGTTATTTCCCCTGATGGCTTTGAAGTGGTGATGGGGAATCAGGATGGGGGAATCTTTCCAATTTTCTTTGGCGGCATGAATGACTATCAATCACGGTATCTGCGCGGCCACGGTGCTGCGTACAGAGTGAATCTGGCTCTCTCTTCTCAAGATTACTATTCCTTCCGCCTTCTTGGGTGGGTTCTTGATCAAGAATGATGAATAAGCATGATGTATTACAGGCAATCCGGGAACTCCACGCACGTGGAGAGCTCTCTCGGAGTGAAGTCCTTCATGCGCTGGAGGGAAAACATGGTTCCCATGGAGGAAGAGGATTCAAAATTACGGATGTTCTCTATTTTTTGGGTGGCATCATCGTTCTTTCCGGTATTACCGTGTTCATCGGACAGCACTGGGAAGAGCTCAACTCGCTCACACGGGTGCTCGTCACGTTTGGTTCCGGTGTTGCGGCATACGCGGTCGGCTTAACGTTCTTACAGAGAACAGAATACAGGTTTCTCTCCGGAACATTCTTCTTTTTATCAGCACTCCTCATTCCTACAGGCATTGCGGTAGCTCTTCATGAGTGGGGAAACTCTTCAGACATCGTCTTTGCGGAGGTCATCATTAGTTTTCTGTCTCTTCTCACGTATGCAGCATCGTATGCGGTCTTCAAGAAACATTATTTCCTCACATTCTCTATCATTTTCGCAACGTGGTTCTTCTTTGCGCTCACCAACTGGATGACAGCGGATAACCCTGTCTTTAACGGAGAAACATTTATGGAGTATCGCGTTCTGGTCACCGGACTGTCGTACATGCTTTTGGGTTACAGCTTCCGAAATAACTCCCTTTCTTCCTTCACAAGGCCTCTCTATACCATTGGTGCGCTGGGTTTTCTCATGGCCGCATTTGCACTGGGAGGATTTGACCGAGATACCTTTACACTGTGGGAGTTTATGTTCCCCGCACTCTGTTTTGGTTTCATTTTCCTGAGTACCATGGTGCGTAGTAACGAATTTCTCTTTGCGGGATCATTCTTTCTTATGGTGGATATCTTCAAAATCACGTCGGATTACTTCACCGATAGTTTCGGCTGGCCTCTCTCGCTTATTCTCTGCGGCATTGCGCTCATCGTGATTGGTTTTGTCACGTTGCGTGTTCAGAAAAAATATATTCGCGACTGATTGGTATGATTTTTTCTCCTCTACCGGGAAAACCGGTTATCAATCAGGGTTTTGGGCAGAATCCGGAAGCTTACGCCCCGTTTGGTTTTGCAGGCCATGAAGGAATTGATTTTGGAGTACCCGTGGGAACAACCGTGTATGCGCCACACGATGGTGTTGCGACGGTTAAAAATGATGGAGCAACGGGGTACGGTCTTCACGTGGTGATTGATGACGGCAAACGAAGGAGTTGTCTTGCCCATCTTTCCGAAATCTCTGTCACAAGTGGGCAGCAGGTGTATCAAGGAGATCCAATTTGTAAAAGCGGTCAATCGGGCAATGCTCACGGACCTCACCTTCACTGGACCTTCAAGATTTTGAAGAATGGAGTTGTACAAAACAAAGATAATGGATTCGGGGGTGCGGTGGATGTCACGGAATTCACGCGGTTATGGCTCGATCAGGATCTTCATCACGATGGCGAGTATACCGATGACGCAAAACCGTACCTGGCGATGAATTTCTCTGCTAATCAGTACCTGAAAAATCCCAACAGGGGAGTTGCGTAAGGAGTAGAATCCATCGTTTGTCTTTTTTCTATGCAGATCAGCATCATCATTCCGGCGTTCAATGAAGAAAAATATATCGCGCCTTGTTTGGAGAGCATTCTGACCTCTGCTCCAGATGCTCTTTTAGAAATTATTGTGGTGGATAATGCATCGAATGATCATACTGCCGAGATCGCACACCAATTTCCACGTGTGCGCATCGTTCGGGAAGAGAAAAAGGGACTTACGAAGGCCCGTCAGGCAGGGTTCATAGCAGCACAAGGAGATCTTCTTGCCTATTTGGATGCAGATTGCCGCATTCCTTCGTTCTGGTTTTCCTGTATTCTCTCTTCTTTTGAGAGAGACCCTTCCCTTGTCTGTGTAAGTGGGCCATATCGCTATGAGAATGTGAGTCTTACCGTTCGATGGTTTACCTTCTTGTACTGGTGGATTGCTTTTGTGATGTCTAAACTTGTGGGTTATATGGCTGTTGGGGGAAATTTCGTCGCAAAAAAGGAATCGCTCATTGCAATCGGTGGGTTCGATACGTCGATCGACTTCTATGGAGAAGATACAAACATCGCGCGGAGACTTTCAGCGCAAGGAAAAGTTCGTTTTGATCGCTCGCTCTTCGTCTGGACGTCTGCCAGACGTTTTGAAAAAGAAGGATTTTTCAAAACAGGTATCATTTACATTCTAAATTTCCTTTCGGAGGTTTTTTTGAAGAGACCGGTCACAAAAACGTCTTCCGATATCCGCTAAATGACTCTCGATTTTCTCCTCTCGGCGCTTCTCACGTATAAATATGTGCTGCTGTTTCCGCTTGCAGCTGTGGAAGGACCACTGGTTGCACTCATCTCAGGATTTTTTGTGTCCACAGGAACGTTTGAACTCATCCCTGCCTTCTCTATTCTTTTCTTTGCTGATTTTTTGACCGATATGTTCTATTTCTTTCTTGGAAGAAAGGGAAGAAATTCATCTTTGATGAAACGATTTGAAAAACGGATGACGTATCAGCACTTTTCCGCGATGGAAGGCTACTGGAAATCCCATGCATTTCTTGCAACGCTCATCTCCAAGTGGGCATATGGCCTTTCGACACCGCTCCTCATCAGTGCGGGTATTGCCGATGTCTCTGCACCGCGTTTCTTTTTCTCTTCCGGCATCATTATTGTTGTGCAGTACAGTGTCTTGATGGGTCTTGGCATGTACTTTGGGAATTCCATCCAGCGCATCAGTGACTCCATTTCTCTCGTCAGCATCATCATAGCAGTTATACTGATTGTTTTCTTTAGTGTTTCCTTCTTCCTCGCACGGTCTGCTAAACAGATGCTCAAGAAGATTGAGAAGGAGTTGAAGTAAGTTCCTGGTAGAAAGAAACAAATCGTTTTAAGGATTCTTTGATGTCATGTGATTCTGCAATCATCCGACTTTTCTTGCCCATGTCCTCCCTTTTTTGAGGATCTGACAGGAGCTTTTGAATGCCTTCTGCAAGCGCTTTTTCGTCATCCGGAGGATAGAGATATCCATTCACTCCATCCTGAATAAGTTCCGGAAGCGCCAATGCATTCGCACCAATCACAGGTTTTCCCGTTGCCATGGCTTCCAGTGTTGCAATGCTTTGCAGTTCCGCGAGGGAAGCAATGACGAATGCCGTTGCATGCGCGTAAAGAAATGGGAGATCGTCATCGGACACGAATCCTAGAAATCGAACACGATCGTTGAGAAAAAGTTCGTTCGTGAGAGCGTGAAGAGCTGGTTCATCGGAACCTCTTCCGGCAATGAGGAGCTGACATGGAATTTCGTTTGGAAGACGAGACATCGCTCGAAGGATTACACTCACATGTTTCTCACGATCCAATCTGCCTACAAACAGGAGTGAAGGACGTGTTGTATCCAGGAGAAGTGTTTCTCGGATGTGTGAAGGATCATTCGTTGGATGGAAACGTTTTGTATCAATTCCATTCGAATTCCAAACAAGTCTCTTAAAGCGTGCATGAGGACGAATATAGTTTGCTGCAGATTTTGTTGGTGTACAGACGCAATCGAACTCTTCATACACATGCCGAAATGGCCACCAGAAGAGCTTCCGGGCGAGCGGGAGGAGAAAGGATGGCACATGCAAATATGGAAGGAGGTTATCCGGAATGAAGTGATTGGATGCAAAGAAAGGAATACATCGTTTCTTTGCGATGGAAAGAACCGTCGTGTTGGGAGAAAAGTGAGAATTGAAGTGAATGACATCGGGTTTAAAATCATCGATCACCTTTGTAAGAGCTCGTTTCGAGAAGAGTCGTGGCGCATAGCGATACCCATACGAGAGGATGGGCAAAGACCGCACGCCAAAAATTCGCACGCCATCATGGATCCGTTCTTCCATGCGAAATGTTTCGGATGGTGCAATGACGAGAACATCGTGACCCATCGTCAGAAGTCCTTTTGCAAGACGCTGGTTAAACGATGAAGAACCGTTCACGTGGGGATGATAGGTATCGGTGACAATCAATATTCGCATGATTCAGTGAGTATACAGCATCGCGTGCATCTGCCGCATGTGCTATGCTGTGTGACATCGTATGCGAACCATCGCACATCTTTCAGATCTGCATTTTGGGCGTGAAAAAGAGGAAATTCAGGAGTCACTCTTAGAAGATTTAAAGGAATTAAAACCGTCTGTGGTGGTGATTAGCGGTGATTTGACACAGCGTGCGCTCAGAAAAGAATTCTCTCTCGCCCGTGCGTACCTGAAGCGCATTCCTTTTCCGGTGATTGTTGTGCCGGGGAATCACGATATTCCTTTCTTCAACCTTCCCCGGCGTTTCATCCTGCCGCTTATGCGGTATAAGTACTATATTTCAAACGATTTGTATCCCGTCTTTGTGGATGATGAAGTTGCGGTTGTGGGGATTAACACGGCACGCTCTCTTGCAGTCCATAACGGTCGCATCTCTTCCAAGCAGCTGACCCAAGTATGTCATGCATTTGCCGATGTGTCCGAAGATCATTGCAAAATCGTCGTCACACATCATCCGTTCATCTGTCCCCCCAACATCTATCGCCCAACCGTCGGTTCGGCAGCCGCCGCACTCAAGAAATTTGATGAATGTGGTGTGGATATCCTTCTCTCCGGGCACTATCACCGCGGTCATATTGGGGAAGCCGATGCGCATTTTCCCGATGTCCGTCGTCCTATCCTCCTTGTACATGCGGGAACGACGATTTCAACTCGCTTAAAACAGGAAGTGAATAGTTATAACTTCCTGACCATCAAGAAGAATGAAATCACGATTGATGTGAGGGGATGGAATGGTAAAGCGTTCTCTCACGTGAGGACGTATGAGTACGGACGAAAAGGAGAATCACTCACGATGAAAGGGGGAGTTGCATGAGGAGGAAGCATTCCGTAGGCTTTCCGTACTTGGACGATTAGCTTCCACCTACGCCCTCTGGGCTTCGGCGGACAGGCAGCTGATCTCTTACACTTCCTCACACGACATACGGACGATTAGCTCAGCTGGTTAGAGCGTTCGATTCACATTCGAAAGGTCACTGGTTCGAATCCAGTATCGTCCACCATCCGGCTCCGTCTGCGGACTCCGCCGAGATAATTCGAATCCTTGGCTCGGCGTCGCTTTGAGAAGCCGGCCAATATCGTCCACCATTGTGGTACAATAGGCGCCAGAATGTTCTTTGTAGCATTTCCTCGTTTCTCTATGACCACGAACATTTTCATTTCCTTGCCTGTTGAAGACCTGCAAAAGTCGAAGATGTTTTACGAAGCACTCGGCTACAAGGTGAATGCCCAGGCGTCGAGTGAAACGGCAGTGTGCATTGTGATCAGTGATACGATTTCCGTAATGCTGGCCACGCATGCGATCTTCCAGACGATTTCACCTAAGCCGATGTCCGATGCGAAGAAATTCTGCCAGGTATTGCTCAGTCTCACATGCGATAGTCGTGAAGAGGTTGATACGCTGGTAGCGAAAGCGGTTGCCGCTGGAGGAATGAAAGCGCATGAGCCCGAAGACTACGGCTTTATGTATCAAAGCGGGTTCTATGATCTCGACGGACATGGCTGGGGGCTGATGTGGATGGATCCCACGAAAGCTGAATGATACGAAAAAGGAGCCCGAAGGCTCCTTGTTCATTGCTTGTACGAAAGGATTAGCAGTCGCAGCCGTAAACGGTCTGGCGCTTGTTTTCCTTGCAGCGGGAAGCTGCCTTCTTTACGAGGTTCTCGCATTCCTTAGCGAGAGCATCGCAGAAATCACCGCCGCAGCGGAGACCCATCTTGGAAAGCGTCTCTTTCACGTGTGATTGAACGATCATAGAAAAGAGGGAAATGAAGTAAGTGGAGAGATCCTAATGCCTGAGTATGCGCCGCACAAGTGCGTTTTACGATATTTTCATTTGCTCGCAATGCACAACGGAAAAATGGGAACCTGTCGATTTTTGCTTACGCTCGGTAGAATGTGGCTTATGAAGACCATCAACAAGAACCGCATTCTCTTTGAAGATGAGCATCTTTTAGCGGTAAACAAGCTCAGCCGGGAACTGGTTGTGCGTGGCAAAGGCGCTCTCGGAAAACTTCCCCTGCTCGATTTTTTGCGTCAATCGTACGAACTTTCGCTCAAACCCATTCACCGTCTGGACTTTGAAACGTCTGGTGTTGTGCTCTTCGCAAAGACCAATGAGTGCTTTGAAGAAGCAGTGACAAAGAGAAAATTTGCGGAAGATTCCACGATGAAAAAAATCTATCACACTCTGGTCTTGGGACATCTTATGCCAAAGGATGGAGAGATCGATCGCGATCTTCCTGCCCGCTCAAGCGATGTCTACATTCCCGCAAAGACGCTCTACAGAACCATTGCACAGTATCCGGGGGTCACATTCCTGGAAGCAGAGATCACTGCAGGAAAACATCATCAGATCAGGCGACATTTGCAGATGATTGGTCATCCACTTCTTCTGGATGAGGTGTATGGCAATAAAAAAATGAATAAAAAGTTTTCAAAGACGTTTGGATATTCCTATTTCTTCCTGCATGCCGCGTCCATTGAATGCAGACATTTCGTGACGGGAGAACCGTTGAACATTATTGCACCTCTACCCACGATCTTTGAGGAGGTGTTGAAGAAATTGAAGATGAGGAAATAGTGACTAGCCACTAGCCACTCATCGCGATATCCTCATCCCATGCGCACGCTTTCCGGCATTCAGACATCGGGCCGATTGCATCTTGGAAACTATTTTGGATCCATGAAGCCAAACTTGGATCTTGTTTCGAAATCTGATGAAAGTGTCTATTTCATTGCAGATCTTCATGCGCTCACAACAATTCATAATCCCAAAGAGCTCGCGATGTTTCGAGAAGAAGCACTCATCGATTACCTTGCAATTGGTTTTGATCCTGAAAAAACGATCATCTTCTATCAATCCGATGTACCGCTGCATACGGAACTCATGTGGATTCTCCTCAGTTGCACACCGATGGGTCTTTTGGAGCGCGCAGTAAGTTATAAGGAGAAGGTGGAAAAGGGGATTCCTGCTTCTGCAGGACTCTTCACATATCCGGTTCTCATGGCTGCCGATATCCTCCTTTATAATGCAGATCGTGTGCCGGTTGGGAAAGATCAGAAGCAACATTTGGAAATGACACGGGACATCGCGCAGAAATTCAACCAAGCATTTGGTGAGACCTTCACGCTGCCCGAACCTGTCATTATGGAAGATGTTGCGGTTGTTCCGGGAATCGATGGTCAGAAGATGAGTAAGAGTTACGGGAATACAATCCCACTTTTTGGTGATGACGCAGCGATCAAAAAATCGATCATGGGAATCGTGACAGATTCTAAGGGAGTGGAAGAACCGAAAGATCCGGATTCGAATGTCATCTTTCAGCTTCATCGTCTTTTTCTTTCTTCCGCTGAGCAGAAAAAACTTGCGGAGAAATATCGAAACGGGGGACTTGGATATGGAGATGCAAAAAAGATGCTTCTAGAGACATATATGGACTTCATGAAACCCATGCGAGAGAAGAGAGAGAAGATTTCGAAGGATAAAAAGTATCTGGAAAAGGTGCGAAAGGAAGGTGCTGAAAAAGCTCTTCATCTTGCGGAAAAAACGATGGTCAAAGTAAGGAAAGCAGTGGGACTTCAATGATCATCATGACACCTTCCCTTCGTGAGACGGCCATTTCTGCAGGTATCATCGCTGTTGTCTGTCTCTTTGTGTATGGCGGATCGCTCGCCAACAATTTTGTGCAGTTTGATGACAATATTCTCATTACAAGTAATCCCGCTGTTGCGCATTTTTCTTTTTCGTCGGTGAAGCATGTCTTCACCAGTTACGATCCCGAACTCTATGTTCCTCTCACGCTCTTCACATTCCAGTTGGAGCGACTCTTCTTCGGATTCAATCCTTTTGTATTCCATCTGGTGAGTCTTCTCTTTCATATCGGCAATGCATGTCTTCTCTTTCTTCTTCTCTACCCGCTCGTTCAGAGGAGATGGATTGCGTTTGCCGGTGCACTCCTCTTTGCCATTCATCCTCAAAACACAGAAGCTGTTTCTTGGGCATCTGGACTGAAAGATGTGCTGGCCATGTTTTTCGGGCTTGCCTCTCTTGTTGCTTACGAAAAGGCAGAGGAAACAAAGTCGCGCAGGATGCTCGTGATGAGTATCGTGCTCTTCCTTCTGGGGCTCCTCTCCAAAGCCGTCCTCATTCCGCTTCCTGCCGTTCTTTTCCTCTTCGACTGGTATAAGAGGCGACCTTTCACACGAAAACGCTTCACGGAGAAAATTCCACATGTTCTCCTCAGCATCATTTTCGTCATCATCGCACTGTTTGGAAAACAGGAACTGCTTGTTGAGACAACATTGCTCCAAAAAATTCTTATGGCAGCAAAGAGCACGGTGTTTTACCTTCAAACGTTCTTCGTTCCTGCGCATCTTGTTCCTATTTATCCCTATACGAAGGACATTGTTCTTTCAAGCCCCGACTTTTTCGTTCCACTGATCGTTGTTTTTATTCTCACAGCAGTCGCAATTTTTTCTCTTTGCCGAACACGCGTTGTACTCTTTGGATGGCTTCTGTTCCTCGCTTTTTTGGCCCCCACATTTGTAAACTTTTCCAAGGGTGGAGCTCTGTACTTTGCCTCCGACCGCTATGCCTATATTCCAAGCATTGGTCTCATCATCATTCTGACAGTGTGCATCACGTCGCTCCTCGAGCGAATGGAATCATCTCGTTTGGAACACATCCTCAAACAGGCATCCATGATTTTTGGAATCATTCTTGCAGTCATTGTTGGTCTCCTCGCACGCGAACAATCAGACATCTGGCATGACACAAAAACCCTCTTCACACGCACGTTAGAGGTATACCCTAATGCTGTGCTTGCACGGAATAATCTTGCCAATATCAAGCGCGATGAGGGAGATCTTGAAGGAGCGCTGCAGGAATATCAGGCCGCACTCGAGGTACATCCTAACAATGCTGTGGTGCTCAACAATATGGGCATTGTGTATAGAAGCCAAGGAAAGAATGATGAAGCAGTTGCAGCGTATGAAAAAGCCATGGAGCTTCGTCCGGATTTTGCAGATGCGCCGTATAACCGCGGATATCTGGAATTCACGCGAGGAAATAAGGAGGAAGCAATGAACTGGTACAAGAAAGCGTTGGAAATTGATCCACACCATCTCCGTTCTCGTATTGCCATCAGCGTTATTCTGAGCGATGCGAATCAGGATCTCGACGCCATGAAGATTCTTGCAGAAGGTGCAACCTTGCAGCCGGACATTGCGGAGTATCCTTACAATCTTGCCATTCTCTTAGAGAAGAATGGAAAAAGGAAAGAAGCCCATGCAATGTACCTTCATGCTGTGGAACTGAATCCGTATCACATCAGTGCCCTTAATAACCTTGGAGCAATGGCAGTGGAGGATGAAAGCTACCCAGAAGCGAGGATGTATTTCGAGCGTGCCCTGAAACTGAGCCCAAACGATGCAGATTTGCTCTATAATTTGGAGTCATTGCCCTGATTCCTCGGCTTCACAAAGCCACGAAAACGGTTGACAGAAATCTGGATACGCTTTATACTATTTTATCGTGTCTTCAACCCATTCCATGAACGAAAAAAGGTCTTTTTGGACGGCTTTCAAAGCCCGGTTTTCCACGGTTCTTTCACGGATTCCACTGCCCGGATGGGCTCGTAGGCACCCTTGGCGAACGGGTATTTTGGTGGTTGTTCTGTTGCTGGTCCTTCTTATTGGATTCGCTCTCTTTCGTCCAACGCCACCCAATTACGTGACGGCAACGGTGGAGCGTGGCGATATTGAACAAACTGTGGAGGCTGTTGGAACGGTGACATCCGAGCGGGATCTTGAATTGCAATTTCCTGTGAGTGGTGTTGTGGACAATGTGCTTGTGAAAGAAGGGGACAATGTGAAAGCAGGACAACGACTTGTCACTTTGAAAGCAGGAAGCTTGGCTGCTGATGTTGCATCGGCTTCAGCCAATGTGCAGTCTGCAGAGGCATCACTTCGTGCCGCACAGGAAGGTTCGCGTCCGGAAGATATCGCTATCGCGGAAGCGGAACTTCGAAACAGACAAGCCTCATTAGATGCAGCACGTGCAAGCCTTACCAGCGCAGAAACGACGCTTGCGAACGCCAAGCAGCAGCTGACGGCACTGCAGAATGAAGCAAATGTCAGCCTTGGCGGATATGTTATTACATCTACCAGTACGGTGAGTGCCCAATTGAGTGAAGGACAAATTGCACTTAGTACGTTGGACGATGTGCTTACGAATACCGATGTACAGGATGCCATTATCAAGAATGGATCCGGTGAATATGATTCCATCCGGAATAACGTTGTGACGGCACGTCAGAGTATTTTTGCAGGGCAATCGAACAATCAGGCAGTGCGTACGTATCAGGATGCGCTGGCCAGCCTCACCGCCGCACGTCTTGCACTGCAACGTGTTGCAGATGTCACAAATCGTACGTTTGCGTTCATCGCTGGACTCCAGGAAACATCGTATTTCACCTCCAGTGATCGTGAGAGTTTGAAGAGTCAAATTGCCGCGGAAAAAGCATCGGTCCAATCCGCTCTTTCCAGCGCAGACAGTGCTGCAAAGACACTCCAGGATGCTGCTGCATCGTATGACTCGAAGATTATTGCGCAGCAAACAACCATCGCATCCGCAGAAAGTGCGAAGGCAAAGGCAACCACAGATATTGAAACGTATCAGACATCTGTGCAAATCAGTCAGGCACAATTGGATCTCAAGCGTGCCGGTTCTCGCCCCGCAGATATTGATGCAGCGGTTGCCCGCGTGAAGCAGGCACGTGCGGATCTTGCCCGTGCGAGTGCCCGATATAATGAATCGATTTTGACCGCTCCGGTTGATGGAATCATTACGAAAGTGAATGTACGTCTTGGTGAATATACACCGGTGGGTCCTTCTGTGACTCTTCTTGGAAAGAGTCCGTACCGCGTTGAGATGTATTCCTCTGAAGTGGATATTCCGCTCGTTGCGCTCACGCAGAGCGGTACCATTGAGCTGGATGCCTTTCCCGATGAAGCACGTCCTCTTGTGGTGCATGAAATTGATCCTGCTGCCACGCAAATTGAGAATGTGTCCAAATACAAGATCACGCTGGACTTTACGGAAACCTACGATGATCTCAAGATTGGCATGAAAGGAGATGTCACCATCATCACGGGTCTTCGTACCGATGTTCTGAAAGTTCCCGCACGTTCTGTGATTGAAAATGATGAGGGTGAAGAGATTGTCCGTGTGTTGGATGAAGATGGAAAGCTTACAGAAGTTCCTGTCACAACAGGTCTTGAGAGCGACAGCGATATTGAAATTCTCTCCGGCCTTTCCGGTGGTGAAACCATTGTTGTTCTGATAAAACCATAGCGTTCATGACGAGCTCTCACCCCCTCATCGAGCTCAAACATCTCCACAAATCCTACTTCAATGGGGACATGGAGACGCCTGTTCTGTATGACGTGAATCTTGTTATTCATAAAGGAGAATTTGTCTCCATTATGGGGCCTTCCGGTTCCGGAAAATCAACCCTCATGCATATCCTTGGTTTTTTGGATACGCCCACGAAGGGTACATTTCTTCTGCAGGGAAAATCTGCAGGAACCATGGACGATGATGCACTGGCAGCGGTACGTGCAACCCGTGTGAGCTTTGTGTTTCAGGCATTCAACCTTCTTCCACGCACCACCGTTCTTCAGAATGTGATGTTGCCGCTCTTGTACCACCCCACCATTCCAGATGCTGAGCGTCTTGCTCGTTCACAAAAGGCAATTGATCTGGTGGGCCTTACGGAACGCGCACAGTACCTGACGAACCAGCTCTCCGGTGGTCAGCAGCAACGCGTGGCCATCGCACGAGCGCTTGTGACGAGCCCAGACATCATCTTTGCCGATGAACCCACAGGGAACCTGGACTCCGCTTCTGGTGGACTTGTGATGGCAACGCTTCAGAAACTCCACAAAGAAGGGCACACCATTATCCTTGTGACCCATGAACGCAGAACTGCAGAACATGCAGAACGCATTATTCATATTCTGGATGGAAAAATTCAGTCTGACTCCAAAGATTTCAAAAGGATTCTGGCGGGGACTTCTTCACTTCTCAAGTAATGCTTTTTCGGGACACCTTCTCCATCGCGCTTCGAGCCATTAACACGAACAAATCACGTTCGCTCCTCACTATGCTCGGCATCATCATTGGCGTGGGATCTGTGACACTCATGACATCCATCGGGCAGAGTGCGGAGTCGCTCATTTTGGATCAGGTCAGTACGCTTGGAGCAAAGAGTATGGTTATTTTTCCGTCTTCCCTGGAACAGAGTAATGGAATCGACCAGCGTTCCGGGTTTGATGCATTGACCTTTGAAGATCTCACGGCTTTGGAACGCCTTTCAACCATTGAAACTATTGCGCCGGTGATTTTTGTAAGCAGTGATGTCACGTATGGGCGTGAAGAAAGTTCGCCACAGATTTTAGGTTCCACGCCTGAGTTCTTTGAGAATCAAAGTATTGCCATTCAAGAAGGAAGATTGTTCGATCAATCTGATGAAGATGGGACGCGCTTTGTGGCAACGATCGGTCCTGATGTGGTGAAAGATCTCTTTGGAGACCAGAATCCTGTCGGTCGGTCCATCAAAATTAAAGAACAATCGTTCGCAGTGATTGGTGTGACAAAAGCGATCGGCTCCCAGTTCTTCCAGAATGTGGATGACCGCATTTATATTCCTTTCTCCACGGCAAAAGTGGTGAGTGGACAGAAATATGTGAGTTACATGACTATGCAGGCAACGGATGATACGGATGTTGCAATGGAAGATATCAAATTGCTCCTCCGGAAACGTCACAGTATCAAGAACCCTGAGGATGATCCGCAGAAAGATGACTTCATTGTCCGAACAGCAGCGCAAGCGACGGATATTCTTGGCACCGTTTCGCTTGTCCTCACCTTGTTCCTCTCGGCCATCGCGGGAATCTCCCTCGTGGTGGGTGGCATCGGCATCATGAATATCATGCTTGTTGCTGTCTCTGAACGCACACGCGAAATTGGTCTCCGAAAGGCTGTAGGAGCCAGAAAGCGCGATATTCTGCTGCAATTCCTCATTGAAGCGATGATGCTCACGCTCATTGGAGGGCTGATTGGAATCATCTCAGGACTCCTCTTCGCATTTCTCATTTTCGCTGTGGCATCAAAATTCATTGGTGGTTATATCTTTGCCGTTTCCATACCTGCCACAATTCTTGCTGTTGTCATGGCAACCACGGTGGGGCTTGTGTTCGGGATTTATCCGGCACGACGTGCAGCGGAGTTGAATCCCATCGAGGCGCTTCGGTATGAGTAGGGATTAGAGTATTAGAATACTAGAATATTAGAAGGTTCTTGAAGAAGGTAGAACCGAAGTTGTCTTAAGGAAAAGCCAAAAAAGAGGATTAAAGAAGAAAAAAATTTTCTCATATCTTTTCCTTGATCGAGAAAAACATAGCATAGTCGTATGCGTAGCTTTACAGATCTCGAGGCATGGAAAAAAGGTATGGATCTCGTTGAAGAGATTTATATTCTCTCACAAAGATTTCCTAAAGATGAACGATTTGGCCTTACATCTCAAATTAGGGATGCTGTGGTTAGTATTGTTGCAAATACCGCAGAAGGATTTAGCCGCTATACGTTTGCGGATAAAGCGAACCGCTATGTTATTGCTCGCGGAGAATGTGGAGAAGTGCAAGCTTTCCTCTATGTAGCTGAACGACTTCTTTATATTGATAAAGAAACTGCAGCGAGAGCACGTCATCACGCAGAAGAGGTTGGTCGTATTCTTTCCGGTCTTATAGCATCATGCAGACGTCATCAATCCTAGTATTCTAGTATTCTAGTACTCTAGTACTCTAGTACTCTAGTACTCTATTATTCTATTATTCTAATATTCTTTCCATTCTTGCGATCAATTCCTCACTTGGACTAACCATTGTTACATGTCCAAGCTTTCTCCCTGCGCGTGATTCTTTTCCATAAAGATGAATGAAAATATGGGGATTGTTCTCAATAGATGAGAGATCTGGAACCGATCCTATGATATTGAACATCACACTTGGTTGAGTAATTTCGATGGAACCGAGTTCCATTCCTGTCACAGCCCGAAGATGATTCTCAAACTGACTCGTGACAGCGCCTTCAATGCTCCAATGGCCTGAATTATGGACTCTGGGAGCCATTTCATTCGCAATAAGGATTCCGTCCTTCTCAAAAAATTCAATCGTCAAAACTCCTACGTAGAGGAGTTCACTCATGATTTTCATGGCGGCTTGCTGTGCTTGATCGGTAAGAGGTCCTTTTGTATTTAGTGCGGGAGCTGTAGATTTGTGAAGGATGCCGTTTCGATGAATATTTTCAATGAGTGGATAGAAAGAAACAGTTCCTCCTTCTGTTCGAACAGCAAGAATGGAAAGTTCACGATCAAACGGAATGAATTGTTCCAGAATAAGTGCCTGATTGTTCATCGCCCCCCATGCTTTTTCGATTTCATCGTTCGATTTCAACACGATTTGGCCTTTTCCGTCGTAGCCCATGCGTCGTGTTTTCAGGACACACGGTAGTCCGATTTTTTTCACGGCGTTTTCCAGATCTTCTTTCGAGGAAATATCTGCAAAGAGGGGAGTCGGGATTGATAATTTCTGAAACAGTGTCTTTTCATGAAGCCTATCCTGCGCTGTTTGAAGTGCTTTTAGAGGGGGATGGACTTTGTGATCTTTCATGACGGCT
The DNA here is from genome assembly GCA_023263945.1 of Patescibacteria group bacterium. Taxonomy (GTDB): domain Bacteria; phylum Patescibacteriota; class Gracilibacteria; order Peribacterales; family Peribacteraceae; genus JALQTW01. The sequence continues at coordinate 457,840 of JALQTW010000001.1, forward strand.
TCAATTGCTTTTGTTGGTACGTTTTCAAACTCGTACGTGATGACATTCATCCCTTCTGCAAAATCGCGTACTGCTTCTTCATCATCGTACGATCCCACGATGAGCTCACATACTTTTTTTGCAGGTGCATCGGATGATGAATCAAAACATCGGCACGCAATGCCAAGCTTCTTTGCCGCTTCTCCAAGCATCATCCCCAGTTGCCCGCCGCCGAAAATTCCTACTCTCATGATTTCTTTGGATTTTTATTCTTGAGAACTGCTTTTGTTTGATCGGAACGAAACTTGAGGAGCGCTTTTTTTATCTTCGCGTGCTTATTGCCAAGAATGGCTGCACTCAGGAGTGCTGCATTGATGGCCCCTGCCTTCCCGATTGCCAATGTTCCCACCGGAATGCCTGCAGGCATCTGACTAATAGAGAGGAGGGAATCGAGTCCTTTGAGCGCCTTTGATTCCACTGGAACACCCAAGACAGGAAGATGCGTCATAGCAGCCGTCATACCAGGAAGATGGGCTGCTCCTCCTGCTCCTGCAATAATCACTTCCATTCCATTCTTCTCTGCTTTCATGGCATATGTTCGCATCCATTCCGGTGTGCGATGCGCGGAAACAACCTCCGCTTTGTGTGGGATCTTCAATTTTTTGAGCGTCTCTGCGGCATGCTGCATAGTGTCCCAGTCCGACGTAGAGCCCATGATGATGCCAACGAGAGGCTTCATGAGCGAAGTATAGGGAAAGAAGTCAGAAGACAGAAGACAGAAATCAGAAAAGCCGATCATTGGCTCGTGCATATTTTTGTGGCGGAGAGGGGGGGATTCGAACCCCCGATCCGGCTTGACGCCGGATAACACATTAGCAGTGTGCCCCATTCGACCACTCTGGCACCTCTCCGCGTAGGCGGCAGTATACGCACAATACGTCTGCTCGGAAACCGATCTATCGCATCACCCATCGCATCGACAATCTGCCACTTCGTGCGTCATTTCGGAGAATCTCTTTCAGGAAATTGAACGCATGGGGAAGTTTTTTATATTCCTCCTCAAAATGGGGATCTCTATGATGCTCCAGGGGAGTTGTCACACCGGGGAGGGGAATGCCCTCCAGCTGCCGTGTATTGATGGCAAATGCAGAGCTTGGAAGTGCCAGAAAGAGCGCCACAAGGGCAATTTTCTTCATACTAGGACCTTCTCATGGAGGGCTGCTCCAAGCAAGAAAGAGAGCTTTTCTCTGGCAAAATTTATCGGATTGTGCTATCATAGGGAGAACACTTCACACTCTTCTTATGAAGACAAAAACACACATCCAGCAGAACCACAAAATTGCGATTGCGGTGGCACTACTTGCCATCACGTACCTTGCCGCAGGACTGACGTTCCTGGGTGCAGATGCTGCAACGCCGTTGTATTCGGTAAGCCTTGATGGTGAGAAAGAACTCACGCGTGGAAACCGAACGACGTATACCGTCACAGTCACGAACAACAGTCTCAGGTCTACGGACATCACGATGGAGCACAAAATCACCATGCCGGATTTTAAGAATGGAAAAGTTCCTCTTGTATTCATGGGGGCATCTTCCAATGTGAAGTGCGCTGCTACGTCTACCGGTGCTGCATGCAGGCTGGGAGCCATTGCTTCCAAGAAAACGGTTTCAGTGAAACTGATCTACACCGTCAAAGAATGTGGAACGGCTCTTTCCAGCATTGTTCAAGCTGGTTCGAATGCGTTCACGCAGTATAGAAGTCGTGAATTGAATCAGATCTTCAAGAGTTGTTCCCCCAGTGATAGAACTCCTCCAAAGCCAACACCACGAAAGAGATAATTGTCTCTTGCTATCAAAAGGGCCCCTCTCGAGGGGTCTTTTTATGATATTCTGTCGCGCACGGAGAGGTGGCCGAGTGGTCGATGGCGACGGTCTTGAAAACCGTTAGGCCCGCAAGGGTCTCGTGGGTTCGAATCCCACCCTCTCCGCCATCCCTGCCGGCAGGCAGCTTCGTCTGCGGACTACGCCGAGATGGCTCGTTCATCGTTGCTTTATGTCATTCGAATCACCTGAACATCAAGGGCGAGAGCAGTCTCCTTTTCTATTTTTCAATGCAGACACATCCAAGCAGTATTCGTTGCCTGCCAATGTAGCGTCTTTTCTACGTTCACTTGCTAATGCGGCAGGGGGATGGACACTCTATGTGTGCGAGTACATTGACCGTGTTGTGGAGATGGCAAAGCGTCAGCAGGGCAAAGAAAGCACTGTTCGTTACACGATTGTGGGCCCTCTTCAGGAAGACGGTTCCACATTGGAACCATCGACCCCTGATGATGTGATTGATATCAGCTCTCTTCAGGAGCAAATTGCCCAATCATACGAAGGAAAGTTGGGTTGGTACAATCTGAGAGAAAAGCGCAGAAATATTGTAAATACTCTTGGAAAAGATTTCCTTGCAGAACTCGATCAAATCCTGGGAGTCGATACAGCTGGCTTGCAAGCCGGCGATGAAAAACCATTCTTGGGAGTCAATACGGACCTTGCAAATGCTATGTCCATTTACGCAGATATCCTTTTCCATAAAAAAAGGCGCTGAAAACAATGAACATCGTGTATTGCATGAGAATTTGACCAATGTCTGTAACAAGAGGAAAATGATGATTTGCTATAGAACAGCTCCTCATCACTCTTGGCATTGTTGCGGGAATAACGGTTCTTTCGGAGTTCTTTCTCTGGAGGCTCTTTTTGCGACGCATCCGTGGAATTAACTTTCCCCATGAGTCCGATCTCTCCGCCATGGGCTTTTTTAGCATTCGTCATGTCCGGAACGTCGCCCTGATTCATACCATCGTCATGCTGATTCTTGTCCTCACGTTCCTTGCATCCTTATGGTAGACAAACTTCCATCAACGGATGTGCAGTTTCCCGGCCAACACCAGGAGGAATCATTCCAGTTCTATTTTCATCAACACTGGCTTCGTTTGTTCCTGCCCTTTATGCGTCTTATGGGGTATAATCTTGTTCTCATTATCATTGTTTTCGCGCTCTTTTTTATTGGTTCGGGGCCGGACCTTCCTGACAGCCGGCATTTCACGATCATTACTATTACGATCATCTTCTTGCTCCTTCATCTGGGGTTCATGGTTCGGTTTTACGCGTATTTTCTCTATGTGATTATCATTACGGACCGACGCGTTCATCGCCTGAAGAAAACACTGCTTACGATTGACGATCACCAGACGATGGACTTGTGGATGCTGCAGGATATTCATAAATCGCAACATGGTCTTGTGCAGAATATTCTCCATTTTGGCTCCCTCTCACTGGAAGCACAAGAAACGGTGATGAAGCTACATTTTGTACCGCACATTACGAATGTGTATTCCAAAATTATTTCGCTGCGAGAACAGGCTCGTCCGCTTCTTCCTGTAAAGCCTCTTCGTGACGATGAAACGATGAATGGCACATAAAAAAACCCCGCATGCGCGGGGTTCCTTTGGGGGCAACGTTAAGCGTTTTTTCGTGAGCCAAACCCTACAATGAGACATGCTGCGGCAATGACAAGATGTAGATAGTTATCTGCATCGTTTCCATGGAAGAGGCCAAGAATATCGCCTCCATTTACAAAGCCGATGATGGTGACAACACCGTAGACAAGTCCAAAAATGATCAGGTAGAGACGGGCATAGCTATAATTTTTCATGGCCCACAGTCCAATGACGCCGCTCAGGATGTGCACGACGTTATGAACGGTGTCCACTTCAAAAATGAGGAGTTGCCCTTCTGTAAAGAAGCCAGCAATTCCTATAAGAAGAAGGACAATTCCCAGAAGGGAAGCCAATGGTTTGACGAGTGAAGACATAGAAGAGAAAGGAGGGGAGGAAAAAGAGTAAGATTCATTCTGAGGCCTTTCAAATCATCGTCAAGTGATGGAATTGGGAAATGTGCTGAGATGATATTGTTGCAGATGAAACGCCTTACCCCCCGGTAGACGTTTCATACTCCTTCCCGCGTTCCTCTGGTGAAGTTCATTGTTGTTTATCCTTCCTTTTTCTCTTTCATAAGAAGTGCCTGCTTTTCTGCAAGTGAGGCAAGTCCGTAGGTGGTTGTGGTGTCCAAAGATCCTCCATTGAGATCGAATGTTTTGATGAGAAGATCCATTGTCGATTCCCGTACGATGATGCATCCCATACTTCCAAAGCGGCCGTTCTCGCTGAACATTTTGTCTTCGAATTTATACGGATGAATGCCGTACGGCGTTTTCCCGTCTTCATCGTAGAGACGCAAAAAGCGACCTGTGACTCCAAAGGTGAAACGATCGCCCTTCGTCTCGTTCGATTCCACCTTCCAGGAGCGGTTTGGCGTTGCGGCGTTGTATGTTCTTCCTATGTAACGGACGACTTCACGTCGTCCTGTGACAACCTCGAACGAGGTAAATTCACCATTCTGGTGAATGAGATACCCCGTGTTCGATTCCGTATCCACAACAAACGCGTCACCCACCTGAGGCTCCCACAGCGCAAGAGGAGTGGGGGATTGCAGCGGACCGGAGAGAGCCGTCATGCCCAGCACAAAGCCAAGCACTGCTGATGTAAGGGAGGAAAACAAAGGTCGAATATTGTACAGTTTCGTTTACATAGGTCAAGGCTCGCGAGAAGAAGAATTTTTGGCTTAGGAAAGGGAAAAAATGACGCCTTTGAAGAAATCAGAAGGCAGAAGGCAGAAAACAGTATTTCCAGCTACACTGCCTTCTGACTACTGCTTTCTGTCCTCTTTGCAATGCGCCTTGGCCTTATTTCCTATGATTTCGACCCTCCTATTGGAGGGCTTGGCATCCATGTGAAGCGCCTTGTGAAGGCGATGAAGAAAGAATCGCCGGATTTGGAAGTCATTGTCCTCTCGCCGAGCTCACAAGCAGGGGAAGGAGCATCGAACCTTGCACGCAGACGATGGAACAAAAAAGGTGGATGCCCGCTTTTTTCTCTCACTCTTCTCTGGACCCTTTCTGCATTCGTTCAAAAAAATTCTCTCGATCTTCTTCACGCGCAGAGTGGATCTGGTGGTGTGTTTCTTGTAAGAAAACCCTCTGTCCCTCTCATCGTGACAGCACATCATACATACATTGATGAAGTGCACTTGGTTTGTATGTCGCCACTGAAAAAAATCACGAAGTGGATGATGTCTCGGCTCGAGAAGAGAACGTACCGTCTTGCCGATTGTATTCTCTGTGTTTCAAAAGACACTGCGCGATCATTGATCGAGCAGTATGGTATTTCGTCAGAAAAAATTACTATCATTGAAAATAGTATTGATGTGGATCGATTCAGAAATCTTTCATCGTCTGCACGAAATCCAAAGAAACTTCTGTATATCGGTCGGTTAGAAAAGCGAAAAGGAGTGGATGTTTTGTTGAAAGCATTCAGGATCGTCGCAGAAAAAGATCCTGATGTCTCGCTCACGCTCGCTGGTGCGAATTTGATAGGGGATTCGATCATCACATTTCTCAAAGAGCATCGTTTGGAGAGTCGCGTTCACATGACAGGACGTATAAGCGATCAACAAATGATCGAACTTCTGTCCTCGGAAGGAATCCTCATTGTTCCATCGCTCCTGGAAGGGTTTGGACTCATCGCAGCAGAAGGAATGGCAGCTGGAATTCCGGTTCTTGTGAGTGATAGCCCGGGGCTTCGCAGTATCGTGAAAGATCGTGAGACTGGGTATTTGTTTAGATCGTCCGATGCCGAGGACTTAGCACGTGTTCTTCAGGAGATGGTGCATGATGGATCGATCAACTCTGTTGCAAGGCGGGCACGAGAGGAAGCGCTGGTGCGGTTTGATCCGGCCAAGCAGGCAGGGGAGACGATAAGGGTTTATCAGGTGGAGAAGTCAGAAGGCAGAAGTCAGAAGGCAGAGTAAGATCGATCAAATTTTGTATACATTTACATCGTTATTCCAGAGTGCAAGGGCAATGATTTGATGAAGAAGACGAAATACGTAGAATGAATCAATGTCGCGCCCTTCGGGACACATCCCGGTCTTTCACTCCACTGTTCTCGATCTCCTGAAGATCCAACCAGGAAACCATGTTTTGGATGTCACGTTGGGACTTGGGGGGCATGCATCGTCGTTCTTAGAAGCAAATGCCCCTGACGGAACGCTCATTGGTCTTGATGCCGACACAAAGAACCTTGATCTTGCAAAAGATCGACTCCAGATCTTTCAAGAGCGCTTTATTGGTATCCATGCAAACTTTCGTGAGCTTCCCTCGTGCTTGCCTGATCCAATCGATCAATTCGATATAATCTTTGCCGATCTCGGTTTGAGCTCTCCACACATTGATGATGCCTCACGAGGCTTCACATTTCGTGCATCGTCCTCGCTTGACATGCGTTTTGATCAGGCAACGGGAAAAAAAGCATCTGATCTTCTCATGGAAGAGTCTGAAGAAGAGCTGAAGAGCATCTTTCAGAACTACGGAGAAGTGAAGAATGCGCGTCGTCTTGCATCCCACATTGTTCGTGAACGTAAAACAGCGTCTTTAGAAACTTCCGATTCCTTCAATGGGTTGATCGAGAACATCTTTGGGTACAAAACACCCTCTGTGTTGCCACAAATCTATCAGGCACTACGCATTGCGGTGAACGATGAACAAGGTTCGCTTGCACATTTGCTCTCTGTGTTGCCTTCTCTCATGAAACCAGGTGCACGTGCCGGCATCATCAGTTATCATTCCCTTGAAGACCGTCTGGTGAAGCAGGCGTTTCGCATGCTCACAACTCCCACGAAAGACGAAACGACAGGACAAGTCTCCGTTCCTGCATCGTTTTCACTCCTCACCAGGCGCCCGATCCTTTGTGACCCCTCCGAAGCAACCCACAATCCCCGTGCACGGTCTGCCGTGCTGCGCGGACTCCTCCGTTTATCCTAACTGTGCTTACCATTGCCCTTCCTCCACCGGTTCCTGAACGCCGAAGCTCCCTCGGGAGAATGGTGACAACATCCACCGCTCTTCTTTTGACGACCATCGGTACGCTCATTGTCGTCCTGGCGCTCCTTATTTTATTTCATCAGAACATGAATGCCACCAAGGGATATCGCTTGCGGTCCTTGGAACGTGAACGGAGTCAGCTTCTTTTAGAGCAGGAGGTGCAGAACATGGAAATTGCCAAAGCACAGGCGCTGGAAACGCTGGAAGCAGATAACAAAGTGCAGTCCATGAAGGGGGTCAAGAAACCACAGTATATCCGCACCGATTCCACCGTTGCTCAGAAGAGCACACTGCAGAATGTGGAATAATTAAAGCTTCCGGATTTGTACCGTTGTCACATGCTCGGGCTTTTTCTTTGTGCCTCGTGAAATAATATCGGACACAATGACCATGGAAGACCCCGGCTGCATCGTTTTTTCTTTTTTGAGAATAGCAAGTGCAACGGTCACGGTTTTTTCAAAGTCTGCTGAAAATCGTATGAGATATGGAACCACTCCCCATGTGAGAGAAAGTTGATGGAAGATCTGTTCCTGATCTGTGAATGCAAGAATAGGAATGTGAGGGCGGAAACGGGTCACCGCACGTGCGGTGCGCCCCGTTTTTGTGATGACGAGAATAGCCTTTGCATCTAGATTTTTTGCCATCGTGCACGCTGCCAGCGCTTGTTGGATGCGTGAGATATCCTCATTTTTTCCATATTCAATATCAAAGAGGAGATGATGGAGGGTAGGGGACGATTCTGTTCGCGACAGAATACGGTGCATGGCCGTTACGGCCTTGAAAGGATACTCTCCCGCAGCCGTTTCACCGGAAAGCATGGTTGCATCCGCAAAGGTAGAGGCGGCATGGGCCACGTCGGTCACTTCTGCGCGGGTTGGCATGGGGTTTTCCGTCATACTTTCCAGCATTTGGGTTGCCACAATGACAGCCTTTCCTCTTCTTCTGCATTCTTGCACCAGTTTATCCTGAATAGCAGGAACTTTTTCAAAGGGAATTTCACTTCCAAGGTCACCTCTTGCCACCATGATGCCATCGGAGAGGTCGATAATCTCTTCACAATTCTCCACCGCCTGTGCCGTTTCAATTTTTGCGATGATTTTTGCACCGCTTTTTTTCTTTTCCAGAAACTTTCGGAGTTCCTTGATGTCTTTTCCGCTTCGAACAAAGGAGGGAGCAATGAAATCCACGTGTTCCTTCACGCCGAAGCCAATATCGTCCCAGTCTTTCTTCGTGAAAGAAGGGAGACTCACTTCCGCGCCGGGAAGATTGATGTGTCGCCTGGACCCAATGGAGCCTTCATCCTTTGTTGTGGCCAATACTCCATTGTTGGTAATAGAGTCGATATGAAATTCCAGAACACCGTTATCCACTAAAATCATCTTTGCCTTCCTGGCATCCTTTGTGAATCCGTCATAGTTCACCTCAATAACGGTCTGTTTTGTTTTGACATTTTTCTTATGGGTAAAAAGAACCTGTTGCCCCCTGCGGATACGAATGGGCTTTTCCACCACCCCTGAGCGAATTTCAGGACCTTTGGTATCTAACATAATGGCAGCTGGCGTCTGCAGTTTTTTCCGAAGTGCATGGAGAATTTTAATAGATTTTCCATGATACGCATGATCACCGTGAGAAAAATTGAGACGAAAGACATTCACGTCCATCTTCATTAAATGTTCAAGGTGTTCAGGACTGTTTGTGGAGGGTCCTATGGTTGCAACAATTTTTGTGAAGCGCATATCGGAGATGATTGTACGTTCGAAATGATTCGAAAGAAAGATCGTGCATGAAAGAAAGCAGCACTCGACTCCGCTCGGGCTCAAGGAGAGGTCAGAAGACAGTATTGCCTTCTGATTTCTTTTTTTGTGCTACCATAGCTGCCTCATGAAACCATCTCGCAATCCTCTTGGTGAAGACCTTGCCCGCATGCTGAAGGGCGGTGTCATTATGGATGTGGTCACAGCTGAACAGGCGAAGATTGCCGAAAAGGCGGGTGCGGTATCGGTCATGGCACTAGAACGAATTCCCTCGGACATTCGTGCCCATGGAGGCATTGCCCGCATGAGTGACCCTGCCCTCATCGCGAAAATCAAAAAAGCGGTCACCATCCCTGTCATGGCGAAGGTGCGTATTGGACACACCGCAGAAGCGCGCATTCTGGAGGCACTGAACATTGATTTCATCGATGAAAGTGAAGTTCTCACGCCGGCGGATCCCTTCCATCACATCGACAAGCGCCCATTTAAAGTGCCGTTTGTCTGCGGTGCCACGAATCTGGGTGAAGCACTGCGTCGTATCAACGAAGGTGCTGCGATGATTCGTACAAAAGGAGAGGCAGGGACGGGGAATGTGGTGGAAGCCGTGCGTCATCTAAAGCTTATTCTTCGTGAAATTCGTGATCTCCAGAGTATGAACGGACGGGCACTGAAAACATTCGCGCGCGAACAACGTATTCCGATGGATCTTCTGAAGCACGTTCGAAAACTGCAGAAACTTCCCGTTGTCATGTTCACGGCAGGGGGTATTGCAACACCTGCAGATGCGGCACTGCTTATGGATATTGGTGCGGAGGGCGTGTTTGTGGGTTCAGGAATATTTACATCAGAGAATCCTGCAAAAACAGCGCGTGCCATGGTGGAGGCAACAACGCATTTTCAGGATTCCCGTCTTCTGTTGAAAGTGTCTACGAACTTGGGTGAAGCCATGTCTGGTCTGGATATTGCATCGCTTCCTGTGAAGATGCAGGAACGTGGCTGGTAAGCATATGACCGTTGGTGTTCTTGCATTACAGGGTGACGTTTCGGAGCATCATGAGGTCCTCCGGGGGCTTCGCGTTGCCTCATTCGATGTTCGCACTCCAGCAGATCTTGCAGGGGTCGATCGTCTCATCATCCCTGGTGGAGAAAGCACGGCCATTAGTTTGCTTCTGCAGTCGAGCGGACTCTTTCAGGAGATCATCGCGCGCCACATAAAGAGGACTCTTCCCATCTTTGGTACGTGTGCAGGGGCCATTCTTCTTGCAAAGAGAATTGAAGGAACGAATACACCAAAATCATTGGCACTCCTGAATATCACAATCGATCGCAATGCCTATGGCACACAGCTAGACAGTTTTGAAGAGAGAATTTCTGTACCGGTGTTGGGGCGAAAGCTCCTCCGCGTTTCGTTCATCCGTGCTCCCAAGATCACAGCAACGGGAGAGGGGGTTGAGATTCTCGCGATGCACAAAAAAGTTCCTGTTCTTGTAAGGCAGGGGAGCATTTTGGCATCGGCGTGTCACCCTGAAGTGCAGTGCGAAATAAGACTCCATGAGTATTTTTTAAAGATATGATGCTTTACACTGTGGAGGATCATGTTTTCTCGAGTTGTTTCCTTGTTTGTTGGGTGTTTCCTTCTTCTCGTTCCGCTTTTTTCATGTGCACAAAGTGCCGAACCTGAAGAAATGTACTCTCGTGCGAAGGTTATATCGATCGACCGCGAATGGACATGGGAATCTGATACCCCGGAAGGGACAGATCAAAACTTTCAGCTCTATACGGTAGAGATTACAAGCGGCGATGAGACAGGAAAGAAGGTGCAGATTCAAAATGGCGCACGTGATGATCAGCGTGTCACAGTGGGGGAGACCATTGTGATCACAAAAACGGTGGTGCCTCCACAATTTCGCGATGACATGCTAGGCGGTGTGTATCACATGAGTGATAAGTACCGTCTTCCGTCCGTGTACGGCATGTTTGCCGTGTTCTTCTTCCTCACAATTCTGTTCGCGCGCCTTCGGGGCTTCACCTCTATCCTTGGACTTCTCTTCAGTATTCTCATTCTTTCACTCTTTGTTGTTCCACACATTCTTCGTGGTGAAAACCCTTTGGCAATCAGCGTCATCGGCGCTCTTCTAATCTCCATTGTTTCCATGTATCTGGCGCATGGCTTTCGGAAACGAACAACCATTGCGCTCATCAGTACACTCATCACCATTGCCATCTCCGCATTCATCGCGATTGTGTTCGTCCACTGGGCTCAGCTCTTTGGACTTGGAACAGAAGAAGCGTTTTATTTGCAGATTGGTGTTCTCAGCACCTTGAATCTTCGCGGACTTCTTCTGGGGGGCATCATTATTGGTGCATTGGGTGTGCTGGATGACATTACCACAGCACAAACAGCAGCAGTTGATGAAATTAGCAAAGCAAATCCTTCTCTTCGCTTTGAAGAGCTGGTGAAGAGAGGGCATTCGATCGGCCGCGAGCATATTACATCGCTCGTAAACACCCTCGCGCTTGCGTATGTGGGAGCATCTCTCCCCCTTCTTCTCATTTTTTCTGCTGCGCACAGTGAACCGCTGTGGGTTCTTCTGAATCGTGAATACATTATTGAGGAATTAGTCCGCACACTCATCGGCAGTATTACCTTGATCCTTGGTGTGCCCATCTCTACCCTGCTTGCAGCATTGTTCCTTCGTGCAGATCCTCATGCACAGCCCGTCCATTCTCACGAAGGACATCATCATTAATATGTCTCCTTTCCTTCAAACATTCCTGGCCATTGCCATTGTGAGCATCATTTCCTTTATAGGAGTCCTCACTTTTGTGTTTGACCGTAAGATCATGTCTGCGTTACTCCTTCCCATGGTCAGTTTTTCCGCAGGTGCGTTGTTTGGTGATGTGTTTCTGCATTTGCTTCCGGAAATTGTGGAAGAAGGAGGATGGACTCTCTCTGTTTCGCTCTTCCTCATGGGCGGTATTCTCATTTCCTTTGTCATCGAGAAGATGATTCACTGGCATCACTGCCATGTTCTTCCTACGGAAGACCACTACCATCCCGTTGGGACGATGAGCTTGATTGGTGATGCGCTCCACAATGCACTGGATGGCATCCTCATTGCGGGAAGTTTCTTGATAAGCCCCTCTGTGGGCATTGCAACAACGATTGCCGTAATTCTCCACGAAATTCCGCAAGAGATAGGGGACTTTGCGCTTCTTCTTTTCAGCGGTTTCAGCAGGAAGACAGCACTCCTCTTCAACTTTTCTTCCGCGCTCACGGCGTTTCTTGGCGGCGGCATTGTTCTCCTCTTCGCTTCCTCCATTCCGTCTGTCACATCCGTTCTCATTCCGCTGGCTGCAGGAAATTTTTTGTATATTGCAGGGTCTGATCTCCTCCCGGAACTACATCGTGAGACGCGTCTTCCCCAGGCATCCCTGCAACTCGTTCTCCTTCTTGCCGGGATTGGCGTGATGCTTGCGCTCACATTTTTGGAATAGGTGTTGCATCGCACAGAAAGCTCACTCATACTTTTTGTGATGGACAATCTGCCCATCCAAAGCCTCCAAGACGGGTTCTCCGCCCGGAGCAGGAAGCGTGTTTTTGATGCGTCTCAATTTGCTGAGACGTATTTGTCCTCTGTTTTTCGTCGTAGCGGGCAAAACTATGCGCGTCATGGGTTTGAAGTGGCACGTACGGTTCGTGAGGCGGATGTTTCAGCGGAAACGGTGGTCATTGCTCTTCTCCATGATATCCTCATGCACCCGCAAGGAGAGGAACTTCTGAAAAAAGCACCCCTCACAGATCACGAAAGATCGCTCGTTGTCCGCATGCATGCGCTCCGTCGCCTGCATATTGATGAAAATACGAGAGATTTGGATCGTGTGATTGAGGCATTCACAGAAGAGAGTGATATTCTTCTCCTTCGCATGGCGCACCGTCTGAATGACGTCCGTTCTCTTGCGCTGTTTTCACCGGAACTTCGCACATCCATCGCCCGCGAAACACTGCACATGTACAGCGCCATTGCAGGACGTTTGGGTCTTCATCTGTGGCGTAATGAAATGGAAGATATTTGCTTTCTGGAACTGGAACCGAATATGGCAGGGAAGTTACAGGCGGAATTTGATGCCATGAAGAAAATCGATCATATTTCTCTGTCGCAAACTATGAAATTTCTGGAAGCATCGCTCAGAGAAAAGGGCATTGAACCGGAACTTTCTTTCCGCATGAAAGGTCTCTATTCCACGTATAGAAAGATGCTCATCAAGAACCGCCGGTTTGAGGAACTCACAGACCGTCTTGCCATTCGCATTGTGGTTTCCGATATCGATACATGTTACCGCACACTTGGCTTGGTCCATGCGCATATGCATCCCATTCCGGGAAAACTGAAAGATTACATCGGTGCTCCCAAACAGAACGGGTACCGTTCCATCCACACCGTGGTGTATCCGCTCCCCGGCGTGACGGAACAACCTATTGAAATTCAGATTCGCACTCCTGCCATGCACCGGGAGTGTGAGTTGGGTATTGCCGCGCATCATACGTACAAAGATATGCAATATGCACTCACCACGAACCAGGCTCGTATGGATCTCTTCCGAAGTCTCTCCCTCCTCCGTGAAGAAGTTCGTTCTCCCGAACAGTTTGAAACAGCACTGCGTAGTTATTACGGAGAACATCATCTTGTTCTTTTTGATACGGACAACAATCTCTATCAACTTTCCAAGCCTGCAACAGCGCTGGATTTTGTTGCTCATGCCTTTGGAAAGAGGAGTGCGCTCTTAAAACATGTCCGTATTAACGGTCGGCTTCGTCCACTCCGTACTCCTCTTCATGATGGAGATACGGTGGAGCCTCTCTTTTCCCGGTATCGCCAGCTTTCTCCAGAGTGGTTGAAACAATGCCAACTGAAAGGGACCCGAGCACTACTGCGATCTCTTCAGAAAAAACCGCAAAAAGCCATTGTGAAAGGGTGATGGTATGCCGCACAATTCGCATACACCCCCTCTCATGACAAAAACCTGGTTCTCTCAGTCTGTTTCCGATGTAACATCCCGCCTTGGGACCGATGACACAGAAGGGCTTTCTATGAAGGAAGTGTGGGAGAGGCGTGCTCGCGACGGGAAAAATATATTTCTCGCTCCGGAGAAGCGTTCTGTTCTCTCGTTGTTCCTTGCGCAGTTTAAAAACGCGCTTCTGCTCCTTCTTCTTGGAGGAGTCATCGTGTCTTTTCTTCTTGGCCACACAACGGAGGGTGTGACGATTGGTGTCATCGTTGCATTTTCTGTTCTACTGGGCTTCATGCAGGAATTTCGTGCGGAGAAATCCATGGAAATGCTCACGAAACTCACATCGCCCCGTGCAACCGTCATTCGTGATGGGCAGGAACAGGATATTGATGCCAGCGATATCGTGGTAGGAGATCTTCTTGTCCTGGACACAGGCAGCAAAATTGCGGCTGATGGTCGTGTGGTGGAGTCCATCAGTCTCCATACCAATGAAGCACCACTCACAGGGGAGTCCATTCCTGTGTCCAAGATCACGGACAGTATTGCAGGCCACTCCGTGAACATTGCAGATCAGCGCAACATGGTGTTTGCAGGAACGGTTGTGACACACGGAAGGGGAATAGCCATTGTCACAGAAACAGGATTGAAAACAGAATTCGGAGCCATTGCGGTTCTTTTGAAGAAAGTGGAACGGGCAGTGACCCCTCTTCAGAAGAGTCTTGCGCAGCTGGGCACCCTCCTCGCATGGTCGGCGCTCGGCATTATTCTCCTTATTACCATTATTGGTGTGGTGCGGGGTGAACCTCTCTTCGATGTTCTTCTCTTTGCACTCGCTCTTGCTGTAGCAGCAGTACCAGAAGCGCTTCCTGCAGTAGTGACGATTTCTCTTGCGCTCGGGGTGCAGCGTCTTGCGCGAAGTCACGTTCTTGTCCGGCAATTGCCGTCGGTTGAAACATTGGGCTCCACTACCATCATCTGTACTGATAAAACCGGAACGCTCACGAAGGATGAAATGACAGTCCGACAAATCTGGACCCATATGGGAACTGTTCATGTCTCCGGTAGCGGGTACATCCCGGAAGGAGAATTTTCATCATCGCAGGATGATCCATCCATGTCTCTTTTGCAGGAACTTCTGGTGGCGGGTGTGTTGGCATCCAACGCGCGTCTTCTGAAAGAAGAAACAGAATGGGATATCACGGGTGATCCCACAGAGGGTGCTCTTGTTGTTGCTGCAGCGAAGATGGGACTTTTGAAGGAAGAACTGGATGAACGATTTCCCCGTACAGCGGAAGAACCCTTCTCCTCAGAACGCAAACGTATGGCGGTGCTCCATGCCAAAGCGGATGGCTCAAGTCGTCTCCTTGTGAAGGGTGCACTGGAAGTCATCCTTCCTGCATGCATTCACCTTCGTACAGAAGAAGGAATGGTTGCATTGGATGATCAACTCCGTGCGCAGATTGCGCAGGAAGCAGAAGCCATGGCGCAGGAAGCACTGCGTGTCATTGTTCTTGCGGAGCGCGACAGCAATAATCTGCAGGATGAGTCGAGCAATCTGACATTTCTTGGAATGGTCGGCATGCTGGACCCCCCCCGACCGGAAGTGAAAGATGCCGTTCGTCATGCAAAGCGCGCAGGCATTCGTGTCATCATGATTACGGGTGATCACCCCGTCACGGCGCAAGCCATTGCACAGGAACTTCATCTGGATGATCAACGCACTGGCATTCTGACGGGAAAAGACCTTCAAGCCATGGATGAAAAGGCTCTTGAAGAGGCACTGAAACATACATCTGTCATTGCACGCGTTTCTCCCGAACACAAATTGCGCATCATTACCGCCCTCCAGGCAGAAGGTCAGGTGGTTGCTATGACCGGTGACGGTGTGAATGATGCACCGGCGCTCAAAAAAGCAGATATCGGTATCGCCATGGGTCGTACCGGAACGGATGTCAGCCGTGAGGCAGCAGCCATGACTCTCACGGACGATAATTTTGCATCCATCGTCTCTGCTATTTCGGAAGGTCGTGCCATTTTTGCGAATATCCGGAAGTATCTTCTGTATCTTCTCTCTTCCAATGCGGGAGAAATTCTCCTCATCACGGCAGCAACCATTCTGGGACTTCCACTTCCCGTCACGGCTGTGCAAATTCTCTTCGTGAATCTTGCAACGGATGGCCTTCCTGCACTGGCACTGGCCGTGGATACGGCGGAATCGGACCTTATGAAGCGTGCTCCACGGAAATCATCACGCACAATCCTTACTCGATCATCAGTTAGTCTTCTGCTCTTTGGTGGTGTGTGGTCCATGATCGCAAATCTCTCCCTCTTTGCATGGCTCTTGGCATCGGGCGCACCGCTTGATGAAGCGAGGGGAATGGTGTTCATTCTTCTCATCATCATTCAGCTCATCAATGCATACATTTTCCGTTCGGACCACGAACCGGTCACACGCGGCTTCCTTTCCAATAGATGGTTACACCTTGCTGTCCTGAGTCAGATTCTCGTTCTTGGTTTTCTTCTCTATGTTCCGCTTCTTCAGGAAATCTTCCATACGGTGCCCCCTACGCAGAATGAATGGCTGGTGATTCTCCTCTGCGCCTTCAGTATTGTGCCCGTTCTGGAACTTCTCAAATGGAGTCAGCGGGAGCGTGGGAAACAGTAGTTTTTGGGATCTCAAAGAGAAAAAAACGATGAAAAGAATGATTGACATCTTCCTTTCTCATGCTATAGTTCCATGCCTTTTGTTTCTTTCCCTTTCTTTCCTATGGTGAAGGCCACTCACTCCGCCGCCGCCCAAGTTGCTGCCGCTACACTTCTTGTCAGCGCTGTTCTCCTTGGTCTCCCGGCTTTTGCAGAAGAGACGACGACTCCTGTCTCTACTCCTGCAGCAGTTGATACGTACTTCGCTGGTAAAGTCATTACGCAATTCCAGCGTCTGGGTCTTGTTAGCTCCTACGACAACACGTCGCTTTCTACGAGCGTGTTCGACTTCCAGGGTTACATGCGGGACATTTGTTTTGATCCTACGCCCTACGACATGTCCATGTGTGAGGCAAAGTACGGTCCTTATGCAAATTTGAAGAGCACCCTCATGAACGGTCAGCTTCTTTCTATGTTGAAGCTCTATGGCCTCTTCGATGAGAAAGACAGTGACCTCGTGCGTGCTGTGCAAAGCCAGGTGCAAGCAGGTTCTGTTCCTGCTCCTACAGAAGTGTCTTCCTCAGGTGTGAATTTCAGCCAGAACGTTGCAGAGCGTTCTGCAGAAGTATGGCGCGTGTGCAAGGCTCATTACACGGATGATGCACAGGGCCTTAGAGATTGTTTCCAAAGAAATCAGCGCCTCATTACACGCATTGATGTTCCTGTACAGGGAAACATTCATTAAATTATCGTTCACAGAAAAGATCCTGCAATGCGGGGTCTTTTTTGTTAGTCTGGCATACGAGAAGTCTCTTTTCTCGAAAGAGAAATCGTTTTATACTGATGTTTCCCCCTTACTCTATGTCCTACGTTGATGGATTCTTGATCCCTCTCCCAAAGAAGAATGTGAAGATGTACCGCCGGATGGCCCAATTAGGCAAGAAAACATGGATGAAGAACGGCGCGCTCGATTACAAAGAGTGCTTGGCAGACGACCTTACGAACCCTATGGGTGTATCTTTGCTCCAGCTCCTCAAGTGCAAGCCTGACGAGACAGTCATCTTCGCCTACATCGTCTTCAAGTCTCGCAAGCATCGCGACCTTGTGAATAAGAAAGTGATGAGCGATCCGGCGATGAACGATCCGCACATGATGAAGCAGATGCCCTTCGATATGAAACGCGTATGCTACGGCGGGTTTAAGACGATCGTGGAACTGTAATCACCGGTGTGCAGCACTTTTCCCGCAACCAAGATCGCACAAAATGGCAAGAACCAGGACAATCCACTGAAGAGTGCTCCACTCGCCATTGAACCAATGGGCCACTGCGCTGTACCAGAGGAGTGTGAGTGGGAGAAACAGAAAACCGAGAATGGGCCAGGCGCGCGTTTCAAACACACCTGTGAACCATCCTGAAAAGAGCCACAGGAGCGCAATGACAAAGCGGGGAGCGAAGAGGCCAAGGAGGCCTAGGAGGAGAGGCATAACGTTAGAAGAGGGAGCCAGTAGAAAAAAGATACGCTCCAAAAAGGAGAATGAGAATGAAGTACCACGCCGCCCATCCCTTCGCAGGCGGGAACATGCGGGAGAGTGTTCGAAAGTGGTGCACATACCATGATGAACCGAACCATGTGAGAATAACGGCGCCGATGCTGTCGATCAGCAGGAGGAGAAAGAGGAGGGTGATGAGAGTCATGCAGAGCATCATAGCAAGCATGCAGATGACGACGATAGGGAAAATTCAGACAGTATCCAGATAGGAGTTTGTGTCTGTGTTCCGGTTGCGCTGTGCCGTCCTTACACTTTTTGTTTGCAAGAATTGATGAGCTGCATCGATCCTTTGCTGAATCATTGCAATTGTTCTTTGATCCATTCCTAATTCAATTGCTATTCGTAATCTTGTATGCAAACTTCTAAATTCTATTGGACTGGAATCATAAACTTCCTGGCTTTGAAATAGATTGGATTCCGGAAATGGTACATGTCCATTGCTCCATTGGAAATGGGCATGATCCATTTCTTCAGCTCCAGCTAATACATATCTATTGATGCGGCTCCCAATATAGTTAACTACACCGTCAACATGTCTGATATCTAAGTCTTCATCCGGGGAAAACCATGATTGATACTGAAAATGCCGACCAGACAAAACAATCTGCTCCGTTACAATATTATTTTTTTTCTCCCATTCATGGGCAGCCATAGCCACTCTCGGATTCTCACTCATATCAACGACGAGTGGTGGTGGTGGGAATCTTTTTTCTGTAGTGCCCGCAAGTACATACGCGCAGCCGTGAGAGAATGCTTCAAGCATTCTTGCGATATTATGCGGATTGTCTTTCTTAAGAACAGCAATTCTTTTCGCAAACGGAAGCCAGGCATTTGCATTGTTTACAGTCCAATCCCGGTTCGTTCGAATATCCATTTATGTATTATAAAAACTATATTTTACTTTGTCAATATGGAGCGGGTGAACGGAATCGAACCGTCGTCACCAGGTTGGAAACCTGGGGTAATAACCATTATACGACACCCGCAGACTTCAAAAGATCAAGAAGCCGAGCCAGTGTACTCGTGAGAAGCAGAATTTTAAAGAACCCAAAAGACTCAGCATAATAGAATTTGACAGAACATTATTCTCCTTCTATAAACTACCTATGACAAATTCTACCTCCTCTATGATTGCATTTGCTCACCGAAAAATTGCAGAAGAAGCAGCATCACTCCGTGGACAATCTGAACAAGATTTAATGGAACTTTTAACAGAACTTGATTCACTTTCACAGGAACTGGATGCCCGTCGGATTGCAATTCAACATGCCCTTCGCGGGAAGAGTGTTGGTGCTTCCATTACGGAAACGCAATATGAAAATTCACTGGAGGGATTTGGTATTCCCACAGCAATTGCCTATTGGCTTGGAAAAGAAGGACTGGGTTTGCGTATTGTGGAGGATCAACTCACCAAATATTCCCGTGTCTTCTTAGAACAACAACTTCGTCTGTTAAGTGATCGGCGAATGAGCGTGCAGAACGCGGAGCCTCTCACGGACGATGAAATAAAGGAAATGCTCGATGCTGTTGAAGGTATTTTGCATGAGCACAACCTTTCCTTGGCGCAGTAAATTTTATCTGAGAGCAATACTTCGGAGTCGTTCATCACTGGACTTCGCCCAGGGATTGCACGAGGCAACTCTCTTCAGAATAAGGAAGAGAGCGATGGGGAGAAATCGTTTTTTGAGAATGTTGATGGCAAATTGAGAGCAGGTAGGGGAGTGTTTGCAGACGCCATACCGAAAGAAAAAACGGAGGAGTCCGTGATCTGGCGAGAGTGTGAATTGATACACCGTAATGACCGCAAGAAGCGGCATTACTGCCAGTCGATTCACGAGCACGAGCGCGTTGCGTATGCGATGCATAGAGCGTACACTCTATCATAAATTCACCCCTCCCGCGTATGCAGATTACCGCGAACGACGTGCTCACGTTCCTCCTTATTTTGGCCGTCATCATGCTCATTGTGGTGCTCTATCACCTCATGTTCATTGCGGTGAATGTGCGACGCATCAGCGAACGGGTGAATGATGTTTCAAAGGAGCTTGAGGAGATCATCATGACGCCACTCGCGCTCATCGAAAATTCCATGACGTGGATCACGGAGATGGTGATGAGTTTGTATGGGGAGGAGAAGGAGAAGAAAGGACGGCACGGAAAGGAGGAATAACAAAAAGTTGCTAGAGGTTAGATGCTAGAGGCTAGTTTTCCCGATCTTTATTTCTCGCTTCTAGCTACTAACTACTAGCCACTAGCCCCTCTCCCCCTTACACTCACACTATGAGACCGGATACGAAAACTCTTCTCGGCAAGGAGGCAAAAGAGGTTCCCATGTCCCTTCAACGTGTGCTGGGAGCATCGCATCCTGGCGATCACGTCTGGATTGGCCCGGACGATGCTGTGAAACTTTCAAAGGAGGATCTTTCAGAACATCAGATTGCGAAGAACATCATGATCCGTCTCGCTATTGAAGCACCTGTTCTCCATAAATCTGGTCATCCCGGTGGTCCTCTTTCTGCATTCGACTTTGCATACGAAGTGAATAGGATGAGAGATCCTGCAGTTGATCAAACCCTTCGCTTCAGTGCAGGGCATCTCTCGCTTCTTGCCTTCACGTTGGAGTGGTTCTTTGGACGCAACGGTGATGATGCACGTCTTGCATCGCCCGATGCCATCATGAAAGCATTCAGGACACCGGCAGGACTTCCCGGTCATGCAGAAGCGGGGATTGGGGATATTCCGTTTGGTGCAGGTCCCCTTGGCAAAGGAGTTTCCAATGCACTGGGTGTCGCATTCGCCCTCAAATACCTGAAGAAGAAAGGTCTTGTGGATGTTCTGATGGCCGATGGAGACAGTCAGGAGGGGCAGATTATGGAGGCGTTTCGACTGGCAGCGCATCTGAAGCTGGATAATGTAATCGTCCATGGAGATTGGAACGACATTCAGCTCTCCAGCCTTCCTACAAAAACCGTTGCGGCGGATCTGGCATCCATCGCACTTGCATCCGGATGGAACGTGATAGAGGTCCAAAACGGAAATGATCCTTCTCAGATTCGAGCAGCGCTCGAGCGTGCGAAGAAATTTGAAGGAAAAGGTCGTCCTACGTTCATCTGTTACTACACCACCATGGGTCACGGTGTTCCTGTAATGGAAGAAGGATCGAACACGGGAAAAAAGAACTATCATGGCGCACCGCTTTCCAAGGAAGAAGCAGAAGCATCGCTCACAGCACTCCATCTTCCATCGCTCTCTGAGCTTACAAAAGCGTATGATTCTATCCAGAAGACACATCGAAAGACCTTTGAAGCTGCCAGATCCAAACGTGCATCAGCATCGTTCCCGTTTCCTCTCTCCAAGAGTTACAAACGAGCGATCACAACGGAAAAAGGGGGAGCACGAAAAGATCTGGGCGCGGTGCACATCACGGGGCTCATGAACATCGATCCACGCATCGTTGTGTTGCATGCAGATCTTGCAGGTTCTGGTGGATTCGATGTCACCGAGAAAGCATTTCCAGACCGGGTCATCAATGTAGGGGTCGCAGAAGCAAACATGGTGATGATGGCAGCGGGGATGCGGCAGGCAGGGCTCCTTCCGGTGACGTACACATTTGCGGCATTCGGCACGAATGAAGCAAGAGCGAACGTGCGTTTGATCGATATCAACGGAGGCCACGTGCCACTCGGCGTTCTGTATGACTGTACCCATGCAGGACTTTCTGTTGGGGAAGATGGCGAAACGCATCAGGACCGCAATTACTTGAACCTTCCGTTCGATCACACGCAAGTCTGGGTTCCAGGTGATTGTAATCAGGTGGGAGCAATGGCAGAGAAGGCGATGGAAATCATCGCACAAGGAAAAGAGAGCGTGTTCATCATGACGGGACGTTCGAATCATCCTCAACTTGTGAAGAGTGATGGTTCTGTACTCTATGATTCCCAGTACACATTCGATGCAACAGCAACGATGCTGCGCGGATCAGGGGACTCTTCCGATCACGCGACCATCCTGAGTCATGGCCTCATTCTTCATGAAGCGGTGAAAGCGGCGGATCTGCTCAAAACAGATACGAAACGATCCATTCGTGTGCTGAATATGGCGAGCATTCGTCCACTGGATGCTTCTGCGGTCATCAAAGCGGCTCTTGAAACACAGCACCTCATCGTCGCGGAAGATCACAACACAGAGGGAGGGCTCGCATCACAGATTGCGGATCTTATTGCCGATCTCTCTTTGCCTTGCACCCTTACACGCATTGGTGTTCGCCACTATTTCCCCTCTGGGACCGCAGAAGATCTCCTGGTGCTCGCGGGGTTGGATGCGCAGTCTATTGCGGATCGTGCAGAAGATGTGTTTGCCTACAGGCTTGCAGGAGGAGAAGAGGCACTCGTTGCATGTGTGTACGGGCTTTCCGATCGTCTTTTACAGAGCAGATTCCGTGTGACGGCTCTTCCCTACATAGAAGAACTCCGTAGCAATGACAAAAAAATCGATGCATTGCGTGCAGTCTGGAAAGAGAGAGAAATGTCCCCGAGCGATCTTCCAGATTCAAAGACACTCGTGCAGGCACTGAAAACCATGCACAGCGAAGAAAACATCAATGCCATCACGGGAACAGAGAGGGAGAGACAGCATGACATAGGGATCGTGTGAGAAAAGAAAAATATAAAAGAGCCAAGAACCAAACAATAGAAAAGCGAGAAGCAAAAAATTAAAAAGCTTTTTGTTTTTTTATTGGTCCTTGTTTGGTTCTTCGATTCTTTTCTATTGGAATTTTATGTTACTATGACTGTATGGCTCATAACCAGAAAGAAGCATCACTTGCAAAAGAAATCCACGAAGCGACCGAAGTGCTGAAGGAAGTGGAGCAGCAGAGTGAGAACATTGTGAAATCGCAAAGTCTCTTGCATCGTTTCGCAGGCGGGCTCTTTTCCGCATTGGGTGCAGTGGTCCTTGCCGTGATTGTCATTCCTATCGTTGTGACGTTCTTGCAGCGTGTTCAGTGGATTCCCGTTATCGGGGATTTTATTTCCCGTGTTGTTAAGCAGGTTGAGCACTCCCAACCCCGCTCGTCGGCACCAACGGCTGATGGTCAATGAAGACCAGAATATAGAAACGTCGAACTACTTCCAGAGATGCCCGCATGATTTCCCGTGCAATGGCAGCAAGACGGTGAATATGTGCAATGACGAGCGTGAGTTCAAAGGCCCAGCCACGTCTCTTCATACGTGTAATACGCTTTGCTTTCTTCTCCAGCGATGCAATTTCTGCATCAATATGCTTCACCAGTTTCTTTTGCATCTGTGCAGTGGGAGGGAGTTTCTGCAAAATTTGATCACGTTGCGATGAACCTTGAGACTTTTGATCACCCGTAGATGCACCGCTGGAGCCTGTGAATAGTGCATGATGTTCCGTGACCTTCTCACTAATGTTTCCCATGAAGTTAATCATCTCCATCACCTCATTCAATTTCGTTGGTTGAAAGACCACGTTTCCATGTTCGCTGGAAGAGGACACTTCCATACTTCGTTCCGGGGATCTGTTTTGTTTCATGGCAGCCATGATGTCTCTATTTTCTCTTATTTTAGCGAAAATGTCAAGGTCTGGTCGTTCTGATGTTTGGTAGAATAACGGCATGGAAGACACCATTTTTCACAAGATTCTGCGTAAAGAAATCCCCTCAACCATCGCCTATGAGGATGATGATGTTTTGGTCATTCATGATATCCATCCAAGAGCACCGTTGCATCTCCTGTTTTTACCAAAACGATTTGTCGCCTCGGTAGCAACGCTTGATGCATCGACGAAGGACATCCCAGGAATGCTCATCAACAAGGCAAAAGAGTTTGCGGACGAGAAGGGGATCCGGGGGTACAAACTGACGTTCCATGTAGGGAAAGAAGGAGGGCAAGAGATTGACTATCTCCATTTGCACTTCATGAGTGAGAAGAGGCTTTCCTGACGCGCGAAGCATCGCGCTCCTGAATCTGAAAGATTGGGAAATCTACAGGAGCGGCATGCTTGCCGCGTTTATGCAGAATAGCCAGCTTCCTCAGCCTCCTCCTTCGTCTTAAAGGTCACCCGATGATCGTCGGTGATCTTCTTTGCAGCAGCAGAGTCTGCTGGATAGTACTTCTTTCCCGTTTTGGAAGCAACAAATCCTCCTGCGGCAGGAGCGGCATCAGCTTTTCCGGGAGCTTTCTTCTTTGCATCCTCCTCCTCTTTTTCTCGCTTGATACGTTCCAGTGTTTCCTTATCAATAGGAAGGAGTGCTTTCATGGAAAGACCGATGCGACGCTCATCAATATCAATATTGATCACTTGCGCCTCTACTTTCTGACCAATCTTCAATGCTTCCGAAGGATCCGCAATCTTGTGATGGGCAATTTCCGTGAGGTGCAGGAGCCCTGCAATATCTTTTTCCAGGCGAACGAAGGCGCCATAGTCTGCAAAACGCTCGATAGTTCCGGACACTTTCTTTCCAACAGGATACCGTTCTGCAACGGCTTCCCATGGGTCCTTCGTGAGTTGTTTCATAGAAAGAGAAAGCTTGTCTCCATCAATGCCAATCACCTTCACCTGCACACGGTCACCCACCTGGCAGAATTCGGACGGGTTCTTCACGTGACCCCATGCGATTTCGGAAATGTGCACTAAGCCTTCCAATCCATCGAAGGCGACGAAGATACCAAATTTCACAAGACCGCTGACAAGACCATCTTTCACGTCGCCAATACGCAAGTGCTCCAGTGATTTTGCACGTTCTTCGGACATAGCTTCGCGCTCGGAGACCACAATTTTTCCTGCATCCTCATCCATCGTGATGATCTTCACCAGGAAGGTGTGACCAATGAACTTACTGAGGCGCTTGATGATTTCAGCCGTATCGGCATTGTTCACACGCGGGTAATTCATCGGAGCAAGCTGGGACACAGGAAGGAATGCGCGAATGCCGTCCATGTTGCAGAGAAGACCTCCTTTATTTGCTTCCTGTGCGACAAATTCCATCGTTTCATCGTTATCAATAAGCTCACGGAACCTATCCCACGCCTTCTGCTGACTTGCCATCCGAAGACTCATAATGATCATGCCTTCATCGTTCTCTTCTTCCAGAACAAGTGCCGTCACTTTGCTCCCAACGGCAAGGTTCTTGAACGTGCCAAACGAGTCGCGAAGTTCGCGACCGGAAATAATACCGGTTGCAACACCAGCAAGGTCCAGGAGCAGTTTATTCTTTGCTTTAAAAATCACGGTTCCTTCCACCAGTTCACCAGGACGGGGACGCAGCAAAACAGGAGAATCCTTCAGGAGGGTCTCCATCACAGAGGAAGATGTCTTGGTCATAAAAGAGGAGGTGCAAGAGGAAGAGGTAAGGCGCCCCATCCCTGCACGAGCAATGGAGCGGAGGGGATTCTAGAGGTGTCCTGAGATGTGGTCAATGATAAACACGAAGAGGTTATTGGTTTTTGGTTATTAGTTCTTAGAGCAAAAAAGCATACATAACCAACAACTAATAACTAATAACCAATAACTTTTATATAATACTCTTATCCGTATTCAACGATTCTATATCTCCTATTTTCTCCTTCTGACTGGTCTGAGGATTATAGATATTGTAGTAGAGCTGGATGAGTTCAGAGGTGTTCAGGCGATGACTTGTGATGCCGATATTTTCCAGGCCAGATTCCACAAGGAGAACACGGTCGCGGAGGAGTTTTCCCAGAGACTGGAATTCCCGGTGACGCTGCATGGCCTTGGAGCGGTTATCTTCCCCACTCATCCATTCTGCAAATTGGGAAAGAAGACCTTTCTTCTCCTTTGTGAAACTGTCCATTGGAACAATGACATAGAATTTCTTCTGCATGATGTCTGCAACGTTCACCAGCTTATCCACGAAATCTGCGTAGGAGAGTGTTTGCTTCTTAAGGAGATCGTTCTGCTGCTTCGCACCCAGTTCGCGGAGACTGGCAATATATGGGTCAATATTCATATGCAGAGAGCGCACTGTAATCTGAATGGGGAACGTGAGCGTGTTCATGAAAGACTCGTACCCTGCAATAATTCCTTGCTGCTCTGTTTCACTCTTCAGGTTGAAGTTCACAGCATTCACCTGGAGCACTGCACGGATGCCGCCATTCTTCAGGACCACGCAGTCTTCCTTGATCTCTGCAATAGGAAGCAGGGACTGTGCAGACATGATGGTTGCTTTGGACTTCTTCTTATGGACGGTGTCCTTCATTGTTGCCTGTGGGGGAGTTTTGTCTGCCATTTAGAAGGAGTGACGAAGAGTATCGGTACGTATGCCATCCAAACGGAAGTGAGGATGGAGCGCTTCGGCCTGAATACGAGAGGGGTCCACCGGAAGACTGATAGAAACGTTCTGTTCATAGGGTTCCTGAACGGTTGCTGCTGATTGTGCAGGAGTTTGTACTGGAGCAGAAGGAGCGGTGTTCGCAACGGGGAGTTGTGCTTGCAGTGCTTGTGCCTCGTCCAGTAATTTCTTCTGTTCCTCTTCCAACTGCGCAGCAAGTTGTGTGAGACGCGATGTTGCACGAATCACTTTCGGAGCGTTAGGATCAATCACTTCCTTCTCCGGCTTCGTCACAATGTTGATGCTGATGCCTGGGAATGATCTCCACGTGCGGAGGTTCGGTTTGCTGGAGCGTTCAATGCCCAGAAGGACCATCCGGAACAAACTGATGTCATTAATTTTCAAGAACGCGAAGGCGGCAAAAATCACTGCGGGAATCCATGCCATGATTGTTGTCACAATGCTCGTGAATCCTGCGTTTGTAAGCACTGTCCAGATACCGTAACTGATACCGCATCCAACACCCACAATGGCAAGCTGGCGCAACGTGACTGGACCGATGATTCGGTCCTCCACGTAGACGTTTTGCGGGATTTTGACAGGTTCAAGAGCCATCGAAGTAGTATAGCACAAAACTGGCTTGTACTCAATCGTGCAAGAGGGCAGAAAACAGAAGGCAGAAACCAGTATGGGACGATTTAACCATACTGCCTTCTGACTACTGCCTTCTGATTTCTTTTCTATGCTGTCTTCGACATTGCTTTTTTTACCGTTCTCTTCGCTGCAGGCGCCTTCTCCCCATGGAGAAATTCCAGCTGATCTTCGCCTTTGCCCATAATCTTGATGGTATCGCCCTGACGATACATGCCTTTTAGAATCATCTCGGCAATTTCATCTTCCACGCGTTCCTGAATGGTCCTTCGCACGGGACGAGCGCCATATTCTGGATCAAATCCCAGTGTTCCAAGAATGCCGACTGCTTTGGAATCGACTTCCAGAGAATAACCTTGCTCCTTCAGGCGTGCAGCAAGCATGTCGATATGAATGCTCACAATCTTGCGGATGGAATCTTGAGAGAGCGCATCGAACACGATGATGTGATCAATGCGATTCAGGAATTCCGGGCGAAAATTCTCTTTCAGTTCAGAAATCACTTCCTGTTTCTTCTCGGCATAAATGTCTTCTTCACGCTTTGCTTCCATATCTAACTTGAAACCGATTTTCCCTGCCTGCTTCGTGAGCTTTTCTGCTCCAATGTTGGACGTCATCACAATGATCGTGTTTTTGAAGTCGACGGTCTTTCCCTGGCCATCGGTCAAGGTTCCATCTTCCAAAATTTGAAGAAGGATATTGAAGAATTCCGGATGTGCTTTCTCCACTTCATCAAACAGAACAACGGAATAAGGCTTTCTGCGCACGGCTTCCGTGAGCTGGCCACCTTCTTCGTATCCCACGTATCCTGCTGTTGTACCCGTGAGGCGGGAGACGTTGTGACGCTCCATGAATTCAGACATATCAATCTTGATGAGTGCGTCTTCACGTTGAAAGATTTCACGCGCGATGGTCTTCACGAGTTCTGTTTTTCCAACACCGGTAGGACCCATGAAGAGAAAGGAACCAATAGGACGGCGTGAATCCGAAATGCCAACGCGGCTTCTGCGGATGGCACGGGCAACCTTGTGAATGGCATCGTCCTGACCTACAACGGACTTGCGGAGAACGGATTCCAACCCCGTGAGGCGTTTTGTTTCAGATTTGAGGAGACGTGTCATGGGAATTCCCGTCATGCGGGCAATGACCGCGTTGATATCGTCTTCGTTAATTTCGACTGGTGTGCGCTTGTCACCATCTACTGCGCGCTCCATGGTCTTTCTCTTTTCCAGAAGAGATTCCTCTTCTTTACGGAGCTTCAATGCTTCCTGATACTTCTGTTCTTTCACGGCGAGCTGCTTCTTGCTCTCCAGTGCATCCAAGGCAGCATCCATTTCCTTCAGTTTCGGTTCATTGTCGCGGCTCTGCAGAAGGCTCTTGCCGGCAGAAGCTTCATCTAAGACGTCAATGGCCTTATCTGGCAGGAAACGCTCTGTGAGATAGCGCTTGCTGAGTTTCACTGCAGCTTCAATGGCTTCATCGCTGATAGCCAGCTGGTGAAAACTTTCAAAACTGGGGCGAATTCCCTTGAGAATTTCAATCGCGTCCTCGGTCGTTGGTTCCTCAACAAGAATAGACTGAAACCTGCGTTCCAAAGCGCGATCTTTTTCAATGCTCTTCTTGAATTCATCCGTTGTTGTTGCGCCAATCACCTGCAGAGCACCACGGCTTAAGGCAGGCTTCAGAATATTTGCAGCATCCAACGAACCTTCTGCAGCACCGGAACCCACAACGGTGTGGAGTTCATCGATGAACAGAATAATTTCACGGTCACTGTCTGTTGCTTCCTTGATGATGTCATCGAAGCGCTGTTCGAATTCACCGCGATATTTCGTTCCTGCAACAAGAGAGCCCATGTTGAGCTGCAACACGCGCTTCTTCTGAAGAGAGGGGGGAACTTCGTTCGTTGCAATGCGCTGTGCAAGACCTTCTACAATGGCCGTCTTTCCAACACCCGGCTCTCCAATGAGCACAGGATTGTTCTTCGTCTTGCGGTTTAAGATGTGCACCACACGTTCAATCTCTTTATCACGTCCAATAATAGGATCCAATTTTCCTTCACGAGCCTTTGCCGTGACATCGTCCGTAAAGTAATCCAGCACCGGTGTCTTACTCTTTCCATCGGTTTTCTTCTTTCGGAGTCCCTCTGGATCCATCTGACTCTGCATACCGACAAGAGCACCCTGGAGACCTTGAAAGAAAGATTCCAGTGAAGACTCCAGCCTCTTATTCTGCTGCTTAAATTGGCTAATTTGCCCAAACATTTCCTCAATGTGCATCTGCAGATCACGCGGATCTACCTGCATGGCCTCCAGAAGACTGGTTGCGACATTCTTCCCCGTGCTCACAAGAGCATGAAGGAGATGTTCTGTTCCCACGTTTGCATGACGGAACTTATGTGCTGTCATCACGCTTTGTTCAATGACACTGTTGAGAGATTCCGTGAGTCCGTGACGCATGGCCTCTTCTTCGTAGTTCATCTTGTCTGCCTTCAGAAGAATACGAATATTTTCCTGTGTCACCCCTGCCCCTGTGAGGATAGAAAACCCGAGGGATTTTGGAATGGAAAGAAGACCCAGGAGCAGATGCTCTGTTCCAATGGAGTCTGACTTAAGATTCTTTGCCTCCTGCTCTGCAAGTTGGAGGGCAAGCTTGGCGTTAGGTGTGAAACGGTCGAACGGGTGCATAAAACTGGGGGAACAAAAGGGGAGTTAGCACTCTATCATTATGAGTGCTAAGAAGGCAATACTTCCTATTATTATAATGGCTTTTGCTAGCCCGTGAAGCAGAACGTCTTGAGAGATTTCCACATTCTAAGTCTAGTTTGTATACAAAATGTGATCAAGAAAGAGGGATTGTGGCGTAGAATAAATGTTTTCTGGTATTGAAAAGGATGGAAAGAAAAGTATACGGATAACAAGGTTATTAGTTGTTGATTATTGATCTTGTAGATAAACGAAAAAAAAGGTTTGCGATTGCAATGACAATGCGCCAATAAACGAACTAATAACCAATAACCAAAAACCAAGAACTTACTCTCGTCGCCTCATCTCCTGCCAATCATCAATGAAGATCGCAATGATCGTCGTCACAGGAACCGCGAGGATAATGCCAAGAATTGGATGGATCGTTTCTGGGAAACTGATGCCCACAAGCATGGCGAACATAATGGCAATGGGAGAGAGTCCTACCGCACGTTTCATGATGAGCGGAACGAGAAGATTATTCTCCGACCACTGCACGGCATAGTAGACGGCAGCTACAATGAGTCCCCATGCCCATCCCTGCTGTGTGACCCCAATGAGCACGGCGGGCACGGCGGCAATGAGAGGACCTGCGACAGGAATGAATTCTGTAAAACCTGCGAGCAGTGCAAGCGTGAGAGCGTATTCTTGCATGCCCAAAATCATGAGCGCAATGAAGACGAGGGTGCCAATGGAGAGGCACAGTACAATCTGACCGCGAATCCAGAGACTCATCTTATGGTGGACGGCATCGGTCTTGTGGTCGATATACATGCGGTAACTCCGTGGGAACATGTAGCGGATATAATCACGGATTTTTTCTTTCTCCATTTGCATGAAGAAGGCGAGCACTAAGACAACTGTGAGTCCTACAAAGAAATTCACGATGGAGCCAGCAATGCTTGCACTGAATGCCAGGAAGGACGTTGCACTTTGAGAGAGTTGTTCGCTGAACTGGGAAAGAGCCGAGGCCTGATCACGAATATTGAAGTCCTGCAGGAAGAATTGAACGAGGTTCGTGAGCATTTGATTGTAACTATCTGGCAGGAAAGGGAGGGCAATCTGCGGGTTTAAGAAAAATGCATCTGCACTGTTGCTAATGAGCTGTGCAAGACCTTGCAACTGGGTCGCAACGATCGGAATAAGGGAGACCAAAAGGAAAATGATGACGGCCAGAAACACTAGGTAGACAAGAATGACGGCAAGACCACGTGGCATTTTCCACTGCTCCAGGAAATGGACAGTGGGATCTATCACAATGCTCACAAACGCTGCTAGGAGAAGAAGGATGAACTTGTCGCGAAGATGAAAGACAAGCCATGCAGCAATGACGACCGTTAAAATGGTCAGTGTAGACTTAAGAACGCTCTTACTGGAAATAGTAACAAGCACTTCTGGCATACGGTTCCTGTTCTGGGGAGGCAATTTTTTAGGACCGCCGTTTTCCTTGTTTCCCATTTTTGTCCGTGCCTTACTCCAAAGCTGTTGAGCCTTGCTGCCGATGATCTGAATTGACGTAAATGCGTCGGATTTTTTGGCTGGCATTCTAAGGGGGGCTAAGAGGACAGTGCTACGAGGATAGAGTCTACTATGATGTAAGCAAGGAGTCCAACAGCAGTGCCCACGAGTGCGTACATAATTCCTTTCTTTGCTCCTTCGTTTGTACCTTCTCCCGTAAGAGGACCAAGCACGTAACGATACCCGTTATACATGAGCATGAGGAGTGCGAAGGCGATGGTGAATCCCAGAACGAAGTTAATAAGGTAATACACATACGAGGCAATGCAATCCCAAGAGAAGAGCCCCGTTTTGAATGCTTCTCCTAAGTTACAGTTAATGCCACCTCCTGTGGGAATGAGGGTGGTTTGGGCGAGGGCTGTATCGAGAAGAAAGGACATAGCAAAGAGATAATAGAGGAAGAATCGGGGAGAGAATACTAGAGTACTAGAATACTAGGGAAGGATCGCCCTAGCACACAGCACTTTGCAGGAGTGATTTCGTTACATCGAATTTATCGGTCTTCATGAGAGCGATGCGGAGTTCTTTGGCTCCATCGAATCCTTTCACGTAACTATTCAAGTGTCGTCGCATTTCCAGCATCCCACGCTGTTCTCCTTTTATTTTCACCGCAAGCTCACAGTGTTCCAGAATGAACGGAATTTTTTCCTGAAAGGAGAGGGAGGGGGTTGAGAAGATCGATTGTTTGTTTGATCGAAAGGCATCGCAAATGTCTTTCATCACCCATGGATTGCCAAATGTTCCGCGGCCAACCATCACACCATCCAGATTTTTCAATTTTTGGACGGCATCGTCTGCTGTCGCAATATCACCGTTCCCAAGAACAGGAACAGAGACAGATTTTTTCAGTTCATAGATGGGGTCCCAATTAGCAGAACCCGTGAATTTATCGTGATAGCGACGACCATGAATGGCGAGTGCGTCCGCTCCTGCCTCCACAAGTTTTTTGCAAAAGGGAATGAGCGTTTCGTGTGTGTCCCACCCAAGTCTTGTCTTTACACTCACCGGTATACTGACCGCCTTCTTCGCACTGGCGACGAGTTCTGCTGCAAGCTCCGGTTCGCGGATGAGAGCTGAGCCATGACAGGAGGAGACAACCTTCGCTGCAGGGCAACCCATATTGATGTCGATTCCGTCTGCTCCCAGCTGTTCGATGACTTTGCATGCAGTGAGAAAATGATCAGGCTCTGCGCCGAAGATCTGTACGATGAAAGGTCGTTCTAGTGCTGGATCAAACTCCAGCATCTTGAATGTTCTCTGTGCGCCAAAATGGATGGCGTCGGTGGAAAGAAACTCCGTATACACAATGACTTCCGGTGCTATCTTCTTAATGAATTGACGATACGAACTATCGGTCACACCAGCCATGGGTGCCAATGCAACAATGGGCCGGGGAAGAGTGGACCAGGAAAAAGACATGAGAGAAAACCGGAAATCTTACAGGGTCACTTTCACGCCGGGTCCCATGGTGGGGTTCACGCTCATGCTTGCAATGTAGAGGCCTTTGATTCCGGATGGCTTTGCATCCACCACCGCTTGGATCAGGGCTTTTAGATTTTCTGCAAGTTTCTTCTCACCAAAGGAGACTTTTCCAAAGGTTGTGTGAATGATGCCCTGCTTGTCCATTTTAAATTCGATGCGTCCTTTCTTCAGTTCTTCAATAATCTTCTCCGGTTTATCGGTTACGGTTCCAGACTTGGGATTTGGCATGAGTCCTTTAGGCCCGAGCGTCTTCGCAAGTTTTCCAAGGTTCTTCATGAGTTGTGGCATGGCGACTGCAACGTCAAAGTCCATGAAGCCTCCTTCAATCTTTTTGACCAAGTCATCACTGCCTACATGTTCAGCACCCGCCTTCTTGGCGTCGGCTTCTTTTTCTTCTGTGACGAATGCAACAACGCGAACGTTCTTTCCGGTTCCGTGAGGAAGGCTTACGGTTCCGCGTACCAGCTGATCTGCCTGGGTCATATCCGCAAGAATGCGGAAGTGTGCCTCTGCGGTTGCATCGAATGCTGTCACACTCATTTGTGCAACAAGAGCAGCAGCTTCATCCACGGAATAGGATGGCTGCGTAACAAGTTTCTTCTTTTCTGCGTATTTTTTCCCGCCCTTTGGGCGCGTTTGCATGGACATGAATGATTGGGGAACGTGGGTAAGCACTCGCTCGGCAAAGGCCGAACTGAATGTTAGTTTGGAGGATTTTTTTGAAAAAGGCAAGCAGGTAGAAGACAGATGTCAGAAATCAGATGTCAGTAGCTGGCAGCTGGAATCTGATCGCTGATAGCTTTTTTACTTCTTTCTCCGAAGACTGGGCAAGTGATGCTTTTTCTTCTTCTCCGTGTGAATACCAAAGGAAAGCGAAAGGAGAAGGCCAGCAAGAAGGAGCGTTACGGGAAGCTGCCACTGCAAGTCACTGATTTTTGTAATGGAAAAGAGTGATGCCAGAAGAGAAAGACCCGCAAGAATGGCAGCAATGGTTCCAATAAACTGGAATGAGTAGAGGAAGATAGCGCGTGGTACTGCAACAGCATGCGCATCAATCCTTTGTACGGTGCGGTTGAAATGAATGAAGATCCACACACCCGTGAAGAATACCAGGAGCGGTGCATACATAGACTGCTCAGTAATCAACTGGCCGGACAGAATGGTCAGCATGAGGGGAATGAATGTTGTTCCAATCAGCATAAGAGCGATGGACTTCATGAGGAAGCAGAATGTCGCATGGGCAATGTCTTCAGGAGATGCAGAAGACTTTGACGATGCAATGAAGACAAGGCTCATCACAAGAAAAACGCCCAACACGAGAGTCATGAGGGACGATACACCGACCGAAAGGGACGGCAAGAGACTTTGAAACATAGGGAAGAGGGGGGGATTGCAAGAGAGTGTACAGGAAAATGGATGCACAAGACAATCGGGAAAGGTTTTTGGTTGTTAGTTATTGGTTATTAGTACGTTAACCAAGAACCAAAAACTTCTCACGATCTTTCATCTTTTGTTACTCAACCGTGACTCCCATATTCTTCGCCGTTCCGATCACCATCTGTATTGCTGACTCGAGTTTGTCGGTATTGAGATCTGGCATCTTCTGTTTTGCAATTTCTTCCACCTGCTTCATGTTGATCTTGCCGATCTTTTCCTTATTTGGTGTGCCACTTCCTTTTTCCTTCCCGAGTTTTTGGAGGATCAAAAAAGACATCGGCGGTTGCTTCAAAATGAACGTGAAGGAACGATCTTCATAAAGGGTAATTTCCACAGGAATCAACTGACCCATGCGGTCCTTCGTTTTATCATTGAACTTCGTACAGAAATCCTGAATGTTAATGCCGGCTTGACCAAGCACAGGACCAAGCGGAGGAGCAGGATTTGCCTGTCCACCTTTTGCCTGAGCCTTAATCACTTTGAGAACTTTCTTTGCCATAAGCCGATGTAGCTTAAAGATTTTACGAAGTTGCGTCAACTGTGGCCTTTCGGCGGTTTTACTGTCCAAGCGCCTCTACAATCGCCTGCACATCTGCTTCTTTTCCTTGAGCAATATGGAACTCGTAGAGTCGCGTGCGAATGCGCACAAACAGGAAGCGCTCGGAACTGAGGGAAGGATCTATAAAGGAGAGAATGTCCCGTGGCGCACCTTGGGCTGGTGTCTGTGTTTCATCCACAAGGTCACTCACCCGACCGGAGAAATTTTCTGCCAGTGCCTGCTTCAGTCCTGCAAAAATCGTCTTTACGTTGGGCGTATCAATCCACGCAAGAAGAGCGGTGCGATCATTATTTTTGAGAAGAACGAATCCGTTCATCGTTTCCTGTTGCGCAATCGCGCCAATCAAAACCGGTTCCGCGATTGCGGCTGCTGTATATCCTTGCGTTTGGAGGAGGTTCTGCACATCTGGCCCTTCTTTTCGTGTTGTTCCTTTCTTCACGCCGGCAAATGAAGAAGAAGAAGCTCCGGGAATTACGGTGATAGAGGATGCCGATGATATGGCAGAAATATCGGAGATTGCAGAAGACTGCGATGAAGACGAAGAATCATTCTGCAAAATGGAATTCCAGGCGGGGTGTTCCTTCAAAAAATAGTCGCTGGAGCCGAGCACGAGGAGAAGAACTCCCAGCGTGAGGCCCGCGGTCATCGTTTCACGGTTCATTGCACTCTAGTGTACACGTCTTTCCGAAGGATGTGCGATGACCACTTTCGTATCCGCAATGAGAATCTCCTTAGAGCTCACGAGTACGGGGTTTAGATCCAGCTCCTGAATGCTCTGGCACGCAAGCATCATATCACTCACGGTTACAATCATCTCTGCAAGCGCAGGAATGTTCAGTTGCTTTTCACCGCGAAGTCCCAAGAGAAGTGTCCAGCTCTGTAATTCCTCCAACATCGCATACGCATCATTCAGAGAGATGGGCGCAATGCGCAGTGCCGTATCTTTCATCAGTTCTGTGTAAATACCGCCAAGGCCTACCATCACGAGTGGGCCAAACGAGGGATCGCGAACAGCTCCTACAATGAATTCATGCCCGATCGGAAGAAATTCCTGAATCGCGATGCCATGAATTCCCGCCGTCGGTGCGTGCTTCATCACATTCGCGGAAATATCACGAAACGCTTTCTTCACATCGTCGGCGTTTTTGAGGTTTGCACTCACGCCACCGAGATCGGTCTTATGGAGAATATCCGGCGAACTCACTTTCGCGATGACGGGATACCCCAGTTCCTCGGCAATGGAGACTGCTTCTTTCTCCGTCTGTGCGACCATCTGTGGAATAGTGGGAAGAGAAAAGAGATCAAACAGTTCCCTGACGGTTTCTTCATCTAAAAGCCCCGACTGATTCTTCAGAATCTGGTGCGCCATGCTGGAGCGATCATCCTCTTTTCCGTCCTCCTTCTTTTTTCTGGAAGCAGGTCTTTCCTCTTCTTGATGCAAGAGTGATCTCATCGCTATGAGGGCAGCTTCTGGCGTTGAAAAGGTAGGAATGCCTGCTTTCTGGAGTCGTTCTGTGGCCTTTGCTGTATGCATTTGGCCCATAAAACAGACGATGAGCGGAACGAGCGAATATTTCTTGGATTCTTGAAGAAGCATGTTGGCAATGTCCTCTAGTGGTGTCATCACCTGGGGTGTTGCAATAACGAGAATGCCATCCACCGATGCATCACTTGCAAGTGCTGCAAGGGCTGTTACGTATCTCTTTGCATCAGCGTCCCCCAATACATCGACAGGATTTTCCACGCTTGCTGCTTCGGGCAATCCAGTCTGCAGGGTTTTCTTCGTCTTTTCGGACAGTTCCGCCAACATGAGTCCGCACGGCTCTGTGCTATCGGTAGCAAGAACACCGGGGCCGCCTGCATTGGTGATGATGCCAATACGATTCGTCAGGAGTGTTGGTTGTGTGCTGATGGTTCGAAGGAGATCTAAAAATTCCTGTGCGTTGTGTGCACGTCGAATGCCCGTTTGTGTGCAGAGAGCATCGATCGCGGCATCCGTTCCCGCGAGTGCTCCCGTATGAGACGATACGGCTCGTTTTCCGCGCTCAGACACTCCCGCTTTAATAAGTACGATCGGCTTTTTGGTTGCGACTCTCTTCGCAATTGTTCGAAATCGTTGACCATCCTTCACGCTTTCTAAATACAAACCAATGACCTGTGTTTTTTCATCGTGTTCGCAGATCTCCAAAAAGTCACATTCATCCATCACGGCTTTATTGCCCATGCTCACAATGAGCGAGTACCCCATGGCGTATTGATCGGATGCATCCATGAGTGCAACAGCGAGAGCACCGGATTGAGAAAGCAGTGCGATCGACCCTTCCTGCGGAAGATCTGCCGCAAACGATGCATTCATCTTGAGTGCTGGACGCAGTATGCCAAGGCAATTCGGTCCGATGAGCTGTATCTCATGCTGCTTCGCGATGGCGATCAGTTCTTCTTCACGCTTTTTTCCTTCATCTCCATGCAGTTCCGAAAATCCTGCACTAATGACGATACACGCTTTCACTTTTTTCTGTCCACACTCTTCAAGAAGTGCAGAAACCGTTGTGGCAGGAGTGACAATGACCGCAAGATCGATAGATTCCGGTACATCGGTGATCGATTTGTATGCTTGATGATCCAGAATGGATGCATGATTGGGATTAATCGGAAAGATCTTTCCTTTATATCCCTGTGTGATCAGATTATTCAAAACCGCAAAGCCTAATTTCTTCAGGTCATCACTCGCACCGATGACGGCAATGGATTTGGGGTCGAGGGGGAACATGGGGATAGCATAGCGGAGAGCGGTCAGAAGGCAGAAGGCAGAAATCAGAAGGCAGTATAAAGAATTCTCTGATATCATCCAATCCGATGGTTCTCGAGCGAAAAACGAAGAGGCAGACAGCCGCGGAGCCCAAGGCAACGCAGCGTGACAGTGAAGAGTTTGAACAGACACTGCGTCCACGTCTTCTTTCCGAATACGTGGGACAAAGCGACATCAAAGGTCATCTCCTTATTTCTCTCGAGGCGGCAAAGAAAAGAGGAGATGCACTCGGTCACACCCTCCTGCACGGTCCTCCCGGACTTGGCAAGACAACGCTCGCGCACATCCTTGCGCGGGAGATGAATGCACAACTGAAATTGACGAGCGGACCTGCCATCGAAAAGCCTGGTGATCTGGCATCGCTTCTGACGAACTTGCAAGCAGGAGATATCCTCTTCATCGACGAAATCCATCGCCTTCGTCCTGCCATCGAAGAAGTGTTGTATAGCGCGATGGAAGACTGTGCGCTGGATCTGATGATTGGCAAAGGCCCTTCCGCACGTTCCATGCGCATCGACTTAAAGCCGTTCACGCTGATCGGTGCGACGACAAAGATGGCGTCTATTAGTGCGCCACTTCGCGATCGCTTCCTCCATCAATTCAAACTCTCGTTCTATTCTCCAGAGGAAATGGAGCTTATCGTGGAGCGCACGGCGACCATCCTTGGTATTCCACTGGATGCGCAGGCTGGTCATCGTATTGCGGCATCCGCCCGTGCAACACCACGCATTGCAAACAGACTCGTTCGTTCCATCCGCGACTTTGCGCAAGTAAAAGAGGAAGGAACGATCTCGATTGATCGTGTTCTCTCGACGCTCGAAATTCTTGGCATCGATGAATCAGGATTAGATAGAACCGATCGTGCAATCCTCGATGTCATCGTTACAAAATTTGCAGGAGGACCTGTAGGGCTTTCAACTCTCGCAGCAGCACTTTCCGAGGAAGAAGAAACATTAGAGGACGTGTACGAACCCTACCTTATGCAGTGCGGATACCTGCAGCGCACAGCCAAAGGGCGCATGGCGACGGAGCATGCGTATAAGAAAATAGGGAAATCCTCATCTCACTCATCATCTCTTTTCTCATGAAAGAGAATGCACAGCTTCTTGGGATACTCATAGGTGGGTTTGGCCCGGCAATCTTCTTTGGATTAAGTGGAATTCTTCAGAAATATAGTACACAGGCAGGTATTTCGATGCCTTTCTATCTTATTTTTGTGGGACTAGGAGTCGTAGCTTTAGGACTTTTTATGCAGATAGTTCTACCAGATGCGACAGAAACATCAAAAGTAGGTCTTACCTCTTCATTTCTTCTTGGTATCTTTTGGGGTATGGGCAATATTCTTGTCGCGATTGCTCTTGTAAAATTTTCTGTACCGATTAGTAAGCTTTCGCCTATCTACAATATCAATACTCTTGTCGTTGTTTTATTGGGACTTTTTTTCTTTGCCGAATGGAAAGAAGTGGAATCCACAAAGTTGCTTCTAGGAACGTGTCTTATTATTGCTGGAAGTCTTCTTGTGACATCATCTTAATAACTCATCATTTGCTTAATTTTTTCGAGAATCTTTTTTTCAAAATTCTTTCGGTTGAACCTTTCTGCCTGCGCTCGACACGTATCAGATGAGTATCGAGATTGATCAAACAGTTGCATCACTTGTGACAACGATTCAGCGGTCGGTTCATCAAAGAACGTTCCTGTTGATCCATCGACGATTGTTTCCAGCGCACCTCCTTTTTTGTAGGCAATCACAGGCGTTCCACAGGCCATTGCTTCCAATGGTGTGAGGCCGAAATCTTCTTCCCCGGGGAAGATGAGTGCTTTTGCGTTTGCATAGAGATCTTTCAGCTCTTCTTCAGATCGAAATCCCAGAAATTCGATCGTCGGTCCTGCCAACTTCTTCAAACGATGTTTATCTGGGCCTGTGCCAGCGATCTTCAAAGGAACGCCCAATTGATTCGCTGCTTGAATCGCGAGATCGATGCGTTTGTAGCGAGAAAGGGTGGAGACGATGAGAAAATGATCTCGAGCTGCGAGCTGCGAGCTGCGAAGGTCTCGTGACTCGTCGCTCGAAGCTCGCAGCCACACATCATCCACCGGCGGATATACCACCTCACTGTCTCGTCTCCAATAGAGTTCAACTCTTCTCTGCACTTCCTTCGATGCTGCAAGAACAACATCGGGTCTATCAGCCGCTTCGGTATCCCAAATCCTCAAACGATGGAACGTTCGTTCGAGATATCTTCTTTTTAGTGGGCCCAGGATGCCGTGCGATGCTTCATCGATCACGTCATGCGTGCGATCCCATAAATAGCGGGCAGGGGATTGCACATAGCACAGATGCTTCGGTTTCCCGTTTGTGATGATACCGTGGATGAATGCGGATGAAGATGAGAGGACGAGGTCGTACCGAGAGAAGTCCCAGGCTTCGACGGCCCGAGGAAACTGGTTGAGGTAGAGGTGATGATTGTAGTGGTTAGTGGTTAGTGAGTAGTGGTGAGTATTTTTTTGGATGGAACTTGTCCGAATACGTGATTTTGGAAACCAATCTCCCATTTTTTCTTCATCGTAAAGAAGCGTGTAAATAGGCGCTTCTGGAAACATCTCCGAAAAGATCCTGACAACGCGCTCTGCGCCGCCTTTCATTGTTAAGAGTTCGTGAACTATGGCGACTTTCATGCATGCATTCTAGGGAGTCCTGCGTTATCATGCACGCATGAAGCGTTCATCCTTCCTCCTCTTCACTCTTTCCATCCTTACCGCCGGGGGTGTGCAGGCTGCGTCCATCACGATCAACCCCAATGCAGTTCGTCTTTTGAAAGATGGGAATTTAGACCCAACACTCGATACAGGATACGACGAGGATGGTACGGAGCAATCTTCTGAATCTGTCATACTTGATCCTTCTGTTGCCAATGCGCCACAACTGCGTGTTGTACCAGAAAGCTCTTCCTCTTCGGAAGAGGATGTCCTCATTCCGTTTCTGCCATTGGAGGAACCTCCTCCCCAATTCGTGCCAAGTGATAGCAAGCAATCATCTTCTGTGTCTGTCTTCCAGCCATCCGAGAATGCCCCAAGCCTCACCGTGAGCCAGAGTTCATCACAAGAAAAATCCAGCACTGCGCGTGCATCATCTGCGCCTTCTGTCTTCGTACCCTCGGGCGGAGAGCTGGAACTCACTGTGGTGTCGTCTTCTTCCTCTTCAGTGCAACCGTACGCTCTTACAGAAGGAGAACGGCAGGCAGCAACGTTGCAGGAGGAATATCCTGAAATCAGTGCGATTGTTCCGACGGAAGAAGGAGCGGATGCGACTGTGGAAACGCCTGCCTCTTTGTTTGGCTTCATTCCTGTCACCATGCCTATCACTCTCCACATGACGGAGGAATCGATTGATGTTGATAAACCATGGTGGGCA
Source organism: Patescibacteria group bacterium (assembly GCA_023263945.1). Lineage (GTDB taxonomy): Bacteria > Patescibacteriota > Gracilibacteria > Peribacterales > Peribacteraceae > JALQTW01. The sequence continues at coordinate 498,694 of JALQTW010000001.1, forward strand.
TTTCTTGCGTGGGATCAAGGTGGAGACATTGAGTCGATTGCATTTATTGTGATGCAACAGGCTGCACAAGATGCACAAGATGATTTGAAAGGGATTATGAAAGATGTGAAAGATGCGAACGAGAAAAAGGAGGCTGAGCAGGATGCAAAGCAACGCCTTCATGATGCGAAAGATGCAATGAAGAACGAGCTGGATTCCATGAGTGAAATGGGAGAAATGGAGAGCCTGCGTTTGCAAATGGCCATGGACCGCTTAAGCAAACTGATGTCGACGCTCTCCAATGTTCTTCAGAAAACAGCAGAGACATCGAGCGCTATGCTTCAGAATATGAAGTAGAGGACTTCGCAGAGAGAAAGAGTTTTACTTTACAAAGTAAAATAAATGTGCCTTAATGTTATCATGAGTATTTCTCATTCCAACGGACAGAAAGATTTCCCAGCTATTTTTCATCAAGCAGGTGTGATAGGAGGAATGATCAGTAGGGCACGATTTATAGAAGAAGGAAAGAATCCTCGAGGTGACGCAATTTGGTCTGCTACAGAAATTGACTTTTTGAGATCATTGCTTTTACAAGATGATTTTATGATTCAGGATGGACCTTTAAAGGGTCGAAGAGATGTAACCGCTCTTCAAGATATAATGGGAAAAAGATTTCCTGACCTACAAAGAAGCAGGGAAGCCATAAGAGCACAATTGAAGCGCTTAGAAATTTAATGCTGGTAAGTGCCATGTGACAGGCTCCTTTCTTTTTGGCTTAAAAAAGACATTGCGAATCGAGGTATTATCTTCAATAGAGGTATCAAGCTTTCGCAAGACCTAAAGCCATCCTGACTGCCTCGATTTCGTCGGGGAACATTCCCAATTTTCCTGCCTCTCGTTGATGAGCGGGAAGTCCATCTATTTTATGCTCAGCTGCATTGATTGGGATAAGACGATCCACATCAGCTGCAGTCACTTTGATCAATGTTCCTGCATCTACAAGAGGCTGGATCTCTTCCACGAGTTGTGGGTCTTGGATTCTGCAAAGAAGCGTGACGATGAGCTTCTTGCCCACCTCGCGAAGCTCGTTTAGTCGTTCTAATACATACCTTAGATGATCAGTATCGATAATCTCATGAACATGATCCGTTTCAGGATCTACGACTGTTTCTGGCTTTTGCTGCTTGAGCAATAAAGAAGATGGACGGATGCCCGATCTCGCACTGACTTCACAAACTTCTTCTCCGTATTCCCTACACAAAGCCGCTGACAACTTCTCACCCTGCTCCGCTCCGCCTCCCCATGTTTTCTCTACACATTGTGGAAATGAATCATCATTTTTTCGAACTTGCAAAACTGCTGTTCTGCCTCGTTTAGGATCTTCATAGACTGCAATAGCTCCTATGGCTCGTTTCATGTGGATATTCTTTCACGTATTATTGCGTTCAGTAAAGACTGTGCAGACGTGATAATTTCACTACAATAGGCACGCAACGGGTCGGTAGCTCAGTTGGTAGAGCAGTGCCCTTTTAAGGCATTGGTCGTGGGTTCAAGCCCCACCCGACCCACCATATTCTCCATGTTCAGGGCATCTTTCTTGTGATCCATTTATGAAAACCCGCGTATCACTACACGGGTTTGCTGTGATCGAGTCACAGCTTCACTAACTCTTGTCGCGGTTTCGGATGAATCCGATACACAGACAGAGGAGAGTTGATCCGTCGATGATGGCGAAGACGACGGGGGTCGTTGCCTTCACGATTGTCCATTCGGTCACTGCCAATAATCCGCACATGACCGATGTCACGTACATGCACCAAGCCGTCACATTTTCGTCTTGCGGCTTCTTGAGTACATGTAGCATCGTGGGGATGTTTCCTGCCATAAGACCGATGCCCATGATGATGACTGCTCGAGTGGGATCGCCATCAAACATCCACAGCACAAGCGATGCACCTGCAGTAGCAAGACACCATCGATCGATGGTTGACCACTGCCAGCCCTTTGCATGTTTCCATGCATTGAGCAGTGTGATCGTTGCTCCGACCGAGAAGCCAAGCACAACACCGTTCAGCTCGGACTTCGCAAGCATCCCTGCAAACGAGGTCCAATCCAGAATGACCCAGACGAGCCAACTGGAGATGCGAGGTGCCGTTTGCCCTCGCAGGATTGCTACGTTGTATGGCACGTAGCCAGCCAGACCGATGACGAATGCCGTCAGTCCCCATGTTGCATGTGACATACGTCACCTCCTCTGTTTGTGGTTTGAATGAGCCAGTATTGTTATTATATCAATATATTGTATAATATACAAATAGGTCTTTCCCAGAAAGGAGGTGGTTATGGCTAAGACCAAGCCCACATACACGTCCATGTGCGAGCAGCTTTTGTATCGATGATTAGTTGTTTCTTACAAGACAATCCTTTTGTTCTAAGTTTCACCTCTCACATTGTACTTACCATCACTCTCTTGTTGCAAAAGCGACTTTCAGACCCAATGCGATCAATACAGTACCCATCATCCTTTCAGCCCATTGGTGAAACACATCAACGTGCCGACGAATGATTTGCATTGTCATTACCGAACCGAGCATTGAGAACCACAGGAACGTTGCAACGGACATGTATAGTCCGTAGAACAGTTGAAGCGCAATTGGTGTTGTTGGCGCGATTACTTGCGTGAAGAGCGCGACAAAGAAAAGTGTCGCCTTTGGGTTGAGCGCATTGCAGAGAAAGCCGACCTTCACGGCGTTCCATGCTGACATCTGTGGGTGTTGTGCATCAAGAGATGAAAGGTTTTGGTGGGGCTTTTTTGCTGTCAGTGATTTCCATCCAATGAAAAGCAAATATGCGGCGCCGAGCAGTTTTATCGTTGTGAAAAGAAAGATAGATTGGGAGATGATAAAACCTATTCCTAGAAGTGAATATGCGACATGAACAAGGATTCCCAGTGCAACGCCGAATGCGGTCCATAGGACAATCTTGCGTGATTGTGTGACGCTCTGTTTCACTACAATGGCAAAATCGGGACCAGGACTGGCGACAGCCAATAAATGAACAAAGGCAACGGTTAAGAATGCGAACATAACAACAACATTGTGCCAGCCCATAGTCTAAACACAACGGAATCAATGATAATGTGGAGTAGACATTGACCATGGCTTTGCGTTATGTGATAGAGTTCATCATAATTCTTCCACCAATCTCTATATGACCATCCCATTTTCCTCTGTCAGTCCAACAGCCATTGTTGTTGCAACACTGGTTGCCATCGCCATCGGCTTCACATGGTACTCGCCACTTCTTTTTGGAGAGACGTGGATGAAACTTATGGGGATCAAAAAACCCGAGAAGGTGGATGGGAGAATGAAGGCACTGATGGGTCTTGGCATGCTGTCATCACTTTTCAATGTGTTCATGCTGAATGTGCTCTATATCATGCTCGATCCCTCAACGCTCCAGGAGATCCTCATGGATGCCGGTGTTCTGTGGCTTACGTTCGTCGTGCCGTTTGAGCTTGGCAACATTGCATGGGGAGGAAGTCCCTTCAAGTTGGTAGCCATTAACGGTGCATACTGGCTTGTCATGCTCCTCGCAACAGCGGCAGTACTGTGGTTCATGAATGGGTTTGTGGTGGTGCCCGCATAAATCTTGATTCGTTTTCGATTTATGGTAGAGTAGAATCATGATTCGTCGAGGAGAAAAATGTATCGGCCATGACGATTGCGATACCTGGGTTCCCCCTCGCGGCTTACGTCACTCCCAAGAAGATAAAGCAGGATTTACAATCCGACAGAGAGAAGAGAATGCGCGAAACGCATGGAAACAATGGAAAGATGACAGTGTTTTTCATGGAAACAACGAGCAAGATTCTTGTGAAGGGAAGTAAGGTACGATGCATCCATGATCGATTCGCACTGTCATCTGGCGTCTGAAGAATTTCGCGGTGATCTTTCCACGATTATTGATCGCGCACAGGAAACAGGTATTTCAACGATGATCACCATTGGTGACACTGTTCAGGAATCCGCGGAATGTCTGAAGATCGCAGAAGAGTATCCATCACTGTTTGCCGCCATTGGTGTGCATCCGCACCATGCGAAAAATTTTGATGAAGCACGTGACGGAACATGGCTCAAAGAGCATGCGAAGCATCCAAAATGCAAAGCGATAGGAGAGATTGGGCTGGATTATCATTATATGAATAGTCCGAAGAGCGATCAGATGTCAGCATTCAGATGTCAGCTTCAGCTGGCGAAAGAATTGAAGAAGCCTGCTGTCATTCATACACGGGAAGCGCTGGATGATACATGGAAGATTCTTCAAGAGATCGATCATCATGGCATCGTTATTCATTGCTGTACCGAAGCGTGGAATGACATCGAACGCTTTGTTGATCGCGGTTACTTCCTTTCGTTCACGGGTATTGCGACGTATGCCAAATCGGATGTTATTCGTGAGACCATCAAACACTGTCCACTTGAGCAGATGATGGTCGAAACAGACGCACCCTATTTGTCGCCGGTTCCTCATCGAGGCAAACGCAATGAACCAGCGTTCGTAAAAGAAGTTGCGCAGTGTGTTGCAGAGGTGAAGGGGGTTTCGTTCGAGGAAGTGGATGCCGTGACGACGCAGAATACGCTACAGTTCTTCGGCTTGCTCCCGTAGGTCAATGGATAGACCGTCGGCCTCCGAAGCTGAAGATACAGGTTCAATTCCTGTCGGGAGCACCATTGCGTTACACTATCGATCTCTGCGGGTGTCGTATAACGGCTATTATGCAAGCTTCCCAAGCTTGAGAAGAGGGTTCGACTCCCTTCACCCGCTCCAAAGAAACAGTCCTATTGTCCCTTTTTTATACTCTCTATGCTGTCATAGACGATTTTCGAGATCTCCTGAATGGCTGAAGATTCAACGCTCAAATCTGCACCCGCTGTAAGAACGCACAGAATATACGGACTTGATGGATGAAAGATAATCCCGCAATCGTGTAATTCATTCTCTTCCGGCTTCGTGCCAATCCGCATACCGTATTTATGCGCAACCCGCGTATCCTTTGGAACCCCGCCAACAAGACCTTCATCGAAATTTGTATGCGTCAGAAGTTCCAATGCGTATTGTGATGACTGTAGAGAGAGATAATTGGCGCCATACAGAGCAGCAAATATATTCACAAGAGAGATCAGTTGTATATTTGTGAGCTTTGCATTCAATACAAGTTGCTGTGTGCCCAGATCTGCAAATGTATTTGATTTATCGCGTAATCCAAGACCATCAATCTTCTTCTCAAGAAGAGTCATAGAACTATTGTCGGAGTACTTAATCATTTTCTCTAAAAGTTCCCGTACACTGTAGGAGGAATGCAGTTGAAGAGTGTTATCCAGGGAGCCTGTCACAAAACGATAGTTGTCTTCCGTATCGTACGTTATGCCTTCATCCAGGAATGCCGGTCGATGATCTGCCTCATGCAAGATGGTCATCATAATAGGTAATTTTAGCAGGCTTGCCGGTTCAAAAACTTCCTCATCTCGAATACTAAAGCGCGCACTATGCTTGAGACTTCGAAAGTACAACGCAAGGTGAGGAACCGTGCCAGATTGTGTATAGCTTTCAACTTTCTTCACCAGATTTTCACGGAGGATCTCATAATCCCATTCAGAAGGCTCATTTTCTCTATCGGAACATACAACGATGGGATTCAGCAAATCATAGTGTGTCCCGCACAGGAAGAGCGTTCTCCATACTTTCTCTCCGATGTAAAAGCACAGTATCCCCAGCATGAAGATGAGGAGATACTTCCACCACATGTGGTTTTTTTGATGGCCCAAACCAAAGAGCATTCTTCCGGAATCTTAGTGGAAATGCTGCCAAGAAAAAAGAGTGAGGCTGATATCCGCCTTCTCTTTCAGAGAGAATTTCGCTATCCTGCATCGGCTCTTTCTTTTAGCGGGTATCGTACAATGGTAGTACGGCGCCTTGCCATGGCGCAGACAGGGGTTCGATTCCCCTTACCCGCTCCAAACGGAAATTGCGATATCAAAAATATCTTTTTGTACCTTGTCTAAGCCACAATTCAAAGGTTCTAACCGCCCCACTGCCTCTTCCACTGCGTCTCGTGCCCATTTGAGGCTGAAATAGGGATCGGCTAGCTCAAAAGTTAGGATTCCATCCTTGAGTTCTAACCGTTGGCCGAGCTCCTGCAGGATCGAGAGCCGCTCACCCTCCTCCTTCCTGAACCGCTCTCGTACTCCTTCGAGGAAAGCGACGCCATCTAGGATACCGTCTCGCCAGCTTTTTGCCGCAGCCTCGCGGTCCTTGAGCTTCTTTTTGATATCTCGCAACTCTGCCTCGATCTCTTTCCTCCTCCGCTCGAAGGACTCGGGCGTAAAAGCGGCAGGGTTCTCTAGCCGCAGATCGACCAGATCATCCATCTTCTTTTCGGCTTTGCGCTGTCTTTCCTGCAGAATGTCCAGTGCCCTCTGATAGCGAGCCTTTGTGTCCTCCTGCGAACACTTGAGTTTCTTCAGAGACCATTCAATGATCGACTGTGGGAGTTCCGCAGCTCCGATGATTCTCCAAAGCTGTCGTTCGAGCTCCTCCCGAGTGAGAGAGCCCTTCTGACAGCACGGATACGCGAGGCGACGCTTGGAACAACGGAAATAGCGGTAAAGGCGCTCCGTGCCGTCGGCTTTGTTGAACTTCGATTTGAGATCCATGACAACCATCGCATCGCATTCCCCGCAATGAATGAGACCGGCGTAGGGATTGATGTACGTCTTCGAGCGGGGTTTGCCATCTCTTCCGAGGATGAACTGTGCCTCGTCATATTCGGTCATCGTGATCATTGGCTTATGCTTTCCTTCACAAATCTGTCCGTCCCACTCAAATTCTCCATAATAAAAAGTATTCGTGAAGACCTTGTAGACCGTCGAGAGGTGGAGAGGCTTGGGATCAGGGTGGAATCGTGAGCCAGGCTGCGTGAGTCCACGATCCACCGCGCGCTGCCAGATCTGCGGTACGGTAAAGGCCTTACTGAGAAGCTCCTCCCACATCATCTTCACCAAAGCGAAGCGCTCAGGATCTTCCTTCACCATTTTCCTACCCTTCACACCGGCATCATCACGCATATAGCCGAGAGCCGGTCTTCCCGGTTTCCATCCATCCCTCACCTTCTGGTGCATACCGCGTTTCACGTCTTTCGAGAGATCAATAGAATACTGGGTTGCCATGCCGAATTCGACGGACATTTGAATGACGTTATCACTCGGGAGATAGGTCTTCTCGGACGTGATGATCGCTTTGATCACACCCTGCTGCAGCAACCACTGGATCCGGCCTCCGTCGATGGGATTACGAGCAAGACGATTGAGTCGCCAACACACGATAGCCTCCACTTCTCCAGCCTCTATACGCGACATCATCTCATTGAAGAGTGAACGCCCGGGTTTCTTCGCAGTCTGCTCCTCCGCATATTCAGCAATGAGATCGTGGTTGCCCTGTAGGACGCGCTTGGCATTCTCTTCTTTCTGTCCTTGGATGGAGAGAACCTGCTGATCCTCCTTGTCCTTCGTAGATTTGCGGTTGTAGACGATGACTTTCATGGGCGCATGGGAAATGGAATGCTCTGCCCGAATGGGCGACCCCCTAGCGATCCAACATCAGCTCGCGCCTCTGTTGGTAGGAGATCGCCCATACGGGCAACAGCAAACCGGTGGCACGATGTCGATGATGTTGGATCGCAGGGGCATTATAGCCAGCTGAAGGATCAAGAAAAGGAACAAAGGTACTCATTCGCCCTCCATTGCAAGGTTTATGCACACACTAGGAAGGAGGGTAGGAAGTAGGAGAAATACCGCCCCTATCGCCACTATCGTCTCTTTGGGCTTCTGTCAGCACTTCAGGAGGCGGCGGCTCTTGTGGCGGTTGGGACGGCGCATCCGCATGACTGCCACTGCCAAATACCTCTTCTACGAGAGTGGCGGTAATGGCGACATTTCCGTCACCCTTTTCTAATCGGATGCTTCTGTGTCCGCCGCTCCCTTTCTTCACCTCCATCTGAATGCCGACTTCCGCAAGGTTCGTTTTCACTTCGTTGAGTCGGCGCGTGAGGGATTGCGGTGCCTTCGGCCACATCTTGGAATTGGTGCTGATTTTCTGCTCCATTGCGATCTTCTCCATGTGTTCCAGTAATTCAGTCGGGCTACCCTCCCACTGGGGAGTCTGTTCCATCAAGAGTGTGATGACCGTTGCCACGGGATTCTCGTGGATCGCCTCCTCGTGCTGCTCGTTGATATTCGCGTAGTAGGCGTCGAGGAACTCCCGAGGGGTATAGCCGATGGAGTCTGCTATTGCGCATCCCCAGAACGTAAAATCGGCCATGCGCGGAGCTTCGGGCAGCTGGATGCCTGGCCGCAGATCCATGGCCTTTTTGAGAGCATTGAAGATCCCGCCGAGGATGCTTGGCAATGCTGCGTCAAACTCCTCCCAGAACACCTGCTCGGCCTTGCGTTCCTGCTTGGGAATGCGCTCGAGCTTGAAGAGGATACTGCGGTCGAGAAGATCGGGCTTTGAAGCAGCAATATTGATCCCGTTGAGTGCAATGATTCGCTGGAACTTGTAGATCACATCCTCGTCATCGGTATAGAGCTCGCGCTTCGTGATGCCATCGCCGGTCACAGCGCGGCAGAGCGCATCGGATGCCCACTCAGGCAAACCCGAGAGATTATCGAAGAAGGCGGCATGATGATGAGCGAGCAGTTGCGCGAGTTCCTGCATTGTATTGGGCAGGGAGAGCGATTTAATCTGCGAGGGGTCGATGATGCGGCGGAGTACCTTCGAGAGCGTCGTCTTCGCCGCTCCCTGATCGCCGTACAGGATAAAAACAGGGTGCGGGAAGCCAGGGATGAATGAGGCAATAGCTGCGACGAGCAGAAGCACTTCCTGCTCTTTCTTCACGAGCCGCGTGAACTTCAGGAGGTCGCGGACATCACCGCCTTTCATGGGATAGACCTGTGGTTCCTGATGCGCGAAACGCGGAAAGAGAATGGGCGGAGCCGAGACGATCTCCCATCCACGGTCATCGATGCGCACCGCCTCCCACTTCTCGTTCGAAAGGTCGTACCAGAGCGCACCCTCGTGCAGTGCGATGCGGTTATGCAGGATGCGTTGTTTGCCTTTCTGGGTTGCCAAGCCCTCGAGCGACCCGAGTGCTGAAGTGATGGCTGTGGGATTAAGAGTCTTATTTTCTTTCTCTAAAAAGAGATGGTACGCCCATCGTCTGAAGTATTTGCTCCTGATGCGATAGGTTTCGTGATGACCATTGATTGGAAGCCATGCGAAGGGCTCTCCGAACTCGTCATAGAAGAGTTCTGTCTCGGTTTCCCGCACGTAGTCTACGAGACGATCCGCTAAGGATCTGCGCTTGCTGTCGTCCTTCTCACTCTCCCCATCCTCATTGGCTCTGTTTTTCTCCTCACGCTTCGCAATACTTTTGAAAATGTCTCTCAATTCGCTCTCAGGCAGAGGAGGCGTGTTCCGCGCATTCCATTCCTTCAGGCCGCCCCAACCGCTCGTCTCCCAGAGCTCCTTATCCAAACCATGGAGCAAACGTCCAGTGATGGATGCCGCCGTTTCGTTGCGCTCGCCTTGTGCCACTCCTTCGAGTCCTTTCTCCCACTTTTTCTCAGTGTCATCGGCTTCGGCACTCTTAGCGTACTGCGCCGTCTTTGCTCCCGATTGCTCAATGAGACCGACATTAAACTTCTTGTGAGGGTGATGCAGCAAAATCTCAACTTGGGTATGTCTGCCATTCTTGTTATTCCAACTTCCCGGCAAACGGCAGAGGCGCGCGGCATTGATGCATCCCTTATCCGCTTCCATACCGGTGTGTTTCTCGAAAGTGCTTATCAGATTCTTCATTCCCTCACGCCAGTGCTCGAGGGATTTGAGCGGCACTGGATTGCCGAAGTAGTGAACGTGGAGGCCATTGCCTGAAAAACAGATGTATCGCCAGTCACAGAGATGCTGGTGCTTCGCCAGTATCTCTTCCAGCGAATATCCGACTTCTTTAATATCTGTGTCCGATATCAGGGGATTCTTCACTCGGAGATCGAGATCGATGAAGAAATGATTCTTCTGTTTCACGTCCTCATCTCTCGCTCTTTCTCTTCCTCTCAGTGGATCAACACCACCTAGAAAATAGAGATCCTTATCGACATTCGTGAGGACAAATCGCCCGTAGTTTTTGTGATCGATGGCACCGAGGATCATATTCACCATTCCCACCTGCACGAGGCAGCCACTGATTTGCAGATCGCGGATAAATGCCTCATACCATAAGACCGACAGATTTCTTGTTTGTGACATATGCATAATCATCGTGGGAAAAGAGAATTAGAGATTGTCGGAGGAAAGGGATTCAGGCTGTACGACGAGTGCGACGAGTCGCAGTACACTCATGGCATACTTGCGCGCCTGATCATCGGTGATGTCCTTGCCCGTCTCTTTCTTGAAGAGCGCCTTGAACTCGCCGACGTCTTGCGCCGTCAGCTCGATCATCGGGAGAAGTCGGAATGAATCAGACCCTTGAGATGTTTCAAGGACGCGAACAGAGCCGATGGCACTGCTGGGATCGGTTGGTTGCTCCAATAGTCATCCAGCTGTTTCTTCAAACCCGTTTCGCACTGCACAAGAAATCGGACACGTCTGCCTTCGTGTTCGATTCCTTCCAAGCGTGCGCCACTCGCAAGCAGGAATGCACATACGTAAATATCATATGACTCGTATCGAGTTTGGGGATTCATCGTCATCCGAGGGATGTGGGCGCGGACCCCACGGCTAAAACCGCTGGGGCGCAGCGTATGAGCTTCATAGGGTAGATCTCGCACAGATCTGTGCAGATCTGTGTGGTTATCGTCTCACGACTTCCTCACTACTTTGAAGATTCGCGCCGTCGTTCCACGCATGCGAATGAAGCGACGAAGGCTGAGCTTGCCCTCAATCTCTTTATTGATGCCTCTTGCAGCAGTCTCAAGACACCGGACACCTGATGACAGACCAATCTCATTCAACTTCCTCTTAAAAAACGCTTCCGAGATGCCCATTTCATCTTTTTTCTTGCACTCTTGGTAGTGCTTCACAAGCATTGTCAAAAGAACGCGTCTATTCTCGGCGTCATCCTCTGTTGGAATTTTGTCTGATAGAGTGCCGACTTTTAGGTTTTCCCCATCGAATGATACGCTCTGATCACCAGTCCACTCCGTGAGTACTGCTGGTTTCTCTTCAGCACTATGTGGCTTTGGATCGGTAGAAGACCGCTCTTCAGCTTCAGATAAATCCAATGCAGCAAGAAGATCCCGGCAGACGCAATTGGCTGCGTGGCGTAGTTCAAAGAACCCCTTGGGGCTTTCATCCGCAAGCAACTGTTCGGGATCACTCGTACGGATATGGAAATGCTCGAACTCTTTGATGTGCAATCGTTCGAAGGGGTCCATGAGCATCTGCTCCAGCTTTCCGTACGACGACCGCAGATGCTTCAGAGATGGTTGTACTGCCTGCTCACCAACCGCACCCACATGGACTGAATAACGCATCCATGTGATGACTTTCCAATACTGCGACAGAATCGTACGCCATGGACAGAGGATGGAATCCTTGAAGCCCTTTATCGTCTTATGACCTAGATATGACCATTGATCCTTCTGAACGAGCAGGGCATACATCTCTTTTGCACTTACCAGACCAAATCTACTAGGATGAAAAAATTTATGCTTTGAGTTTTGTGCGAACTTTGTGGGATCAATCAACCGGTGGACGTCTTTCATCGCTGCATGAATGGTCTGAATCAGTACAAGATACTGCTTGTCCTTCGCAAGACGTTCGTAGTAATGAACTCTCGCGTTGTATGCAGTTTTCAGTGGACCTGGTTCCTGCAGGAGCGGCAATAACTCCAGCAACACGAGGGTCGCAAAGTCCTTCGGCAGAATTGTGGCTGCGATCTGCGTATGGATCTCCTGCAGTTTAATCTTCATATGCATAAAGGGATCTATTCTAGCAATAGACCCCACATCGGAGAACTGTAAATAATCGGCTTATTTTCTGAGCCTCACACGCGGATCCACCTTCGCCTGCCTGAGTCTTTTGCGTTTGAACGCGGCCACATCGCTGTGGAAGAAGATCGTTCCTCCAGATGTCTTTTGATACTTCAACCTGCCTGACCGTGCGAGGCGGTCAACATACTGGCGGGATATGCCAAGATACTCGGCAACATCGAGAATGCCCATGAGTTTCACTAGTTTGGACATTGCGCAATTATAGCAAATAACGCTTGCAATTATACTGCATCTATTGTCATAACGACAACTATTTAGAGTTGTCACTGTGGAAACTATAGTTTAGTATGTGGGTATGCAGCAACTGGCACTCTCATCAACGGCATTATCGATACGCGAACCCTCGGTTTCTCACGTTCTCGCCTTCATTAAGAATCAATCTTGCTTCAACACGAAACATAACTACCGAATGGAGATTGCATTGTTCTATCGTACTCTTGGGAAGAGAGCATCTGACGTTTCCTTGCATGATCTTCTGAACTACAAGGATTTGCTCGAGGAGAGAGGATTGAAATCCATAACGATAGCGAAGAAGCTGACAGTGCTTCGCCGTCTTTTCACGTTCCTCTACGAACAGGGCGTGATCCGTACAAATCCCTCTGCCGGTCTCAAGCTGCCAAAGACGAGCAGTGAGACCACACGGGAAATCCTGAGCCTTGCAGAGTGCAATACATTCCTCTCTTCCATCGAGACAGACACGATCCGAGGGAAGCGGGATAAGACGATTGTCGCCCTACTCCTCATCAACGGACTGCGCGTCTGCGAGATCGCACGAGCGAATGTCGGAGATCTCGTACAAACCGATGGTTGTTGGGTGCTGCGAGTGCGCGGAAAGGGCGGGAAAATCATCGATACTCGCATCCGCGACGATGTGCGGAAGGTCATTCAGGCATATCTCAAAGCGCGCGGCCGAGTGGAGGAAAGAGATGCTCTATTTATCGGGACGACGCACCGTGCCAAAGACCGTATTGCGCGACGCAACGTACAGCACATGGTGAAGGTGCGGCTGAAGCAGCTTGGCATAGACCATCCGCACGTCAGTACCCATTCACTGCGTCATTCCTCGATTACGCACCTCATCAATAGCGGAGCGAGCCTCATCGCTGCTCAAGACTTCGCGCGGCATCTGAACCCCGCCACAACGCAGCGCTATTTCCACAATCTGGAGCGTCTCAAGAACCATGCAGTGATGATGCAGCCGATTCGGGTGCAATGAGCCCCATTGCGCAGTAGTACTCTTCTGAGCAATAGACTTTCTCAGAGGCCGACAAAGCTCTATACTTCGCTCCCAGATGAGAATGAAGCTTATTCCAGCGGTGGCCGTTACTACGCAAGTTCTCTTGGGCAACCTCTGCTTCATGCCCATGGCGTATGCGGAAGCAGCTATGCCGATGGATCACGATATGCAGGAGATGGAACAGGTCACGGAGATGGTGATGACACCGGTGAATGCCATGTCGCCGCTGCACTGCGAAGGATGTGTGACGATCAGCCGTCCGAAGCATCACACTTCCTCGATGGATGGTGGAAAAATGCCCTGCAATGACGAGCATTGTCTCTCAGAGCACACACCATCGACTGCGGTAATTACGCAATCCTCGAAGAAAGATGTCCTAAAAGTTGCCCTGCGTCCCATGCCGCTATTTCTTGAGCTATCTGAAGCAAATGACATAGTCTTCAGACCTCCTGCTGGACCCGAACTCCGTCCACTTCTTACACAGACAATCGTCCTGCGGGAGTAAGAAAGAGATCGATTTTGTACAGGCCAGTTTTGACTGGCCGTTTGCTTGTACTTCGTTCTCTTTCCTTTATGTCTGACTCATCTCCAAACGAACGTTACGCTACCGTCTGCATCGGCGGGATGACATGCGCGAGCTGTGAGCTGCTTCTCGAAAAGAAGCTCAAGGCGGTGCAGGGCGTCAAAGCCGTCGATGTGGATCACAAGAGCGGCATGGCTCGTATCACGGCAAAAGCGGATGAACTGCCAAGCTTCGAGCGGATTTCCTCGGTCATCGAAAAAGCGGGCTATAGCGTCCTTGAGGAAGGCGCTCCCTCCATTTCCACGCTCTCCCCTGATAAGCGGAAATGGATGGAGATCGGAGGAGCGCTCGTCATCATCTTTGCACTGTATCAAGCTGCACAAGCTCTCGATCTCATCTCTCTCGCACCATCTACCTCCGGCGCACTTTCGCTCGGCGGCATTTTCGTAATCGGTCTCGTTGCAGGGACATCGAGCTGCCTTGCGGTCACGGGCGGCCTGCTCCTCGCGCTTGCTGCGAAGCACAATGAACTTCACAGAGCGGAGACGGCATGGCGCAAATTCAGACCGCTCCTGCACTTCAACGTCGGACGCCTTGTCTCCTACTTCGTCCTCGGAGGACTCGTTGGCGTCCTCGGTCAATCCATCACGCTCAGTACCAGAATGTCGGGATACATGAATATCTTCGTTGCTCTCATCATGCTCTACCTTGCTCTGACGATTCTGGAGATCATCCCGAAGGGCAGCTTCCCCCTACGTCCGCCCAAGAAGCTCTCGCGTTGGATCGCCGGTCTCTCGGAGAGCGACCACGCTGCAGCCCCTTTCACGATGGGAGCCTTTACGTTCTTTCTGCCCTGCGGCTTCACCCAATCTTTGCAACTCGCGGCACTCGCATCGGGCAGCTTCCTCACAGGAGCGCTCACTATGTTTGTATTCGCTCTCGGAACCTTGCCATCACTCTTGGGTCTCAGCGCCGTCTCCGCAACGGCGAGAGGCGCGTTTTCCCGTGTATTCCTCCGCTTCTCGGGCGCTCTCGTGCTCCTGCTCGCGCTCTTCAATCTCAATACGGGGTTTGCTCTCACGGGAGTCGATCTATCTTCTGTCTTTGCGTCGGGAAACAACAATGGTGCTTCTGCGCCCTCGCTCATGGGAGGAGTGCAGGAAGTGTCGATGCGTGTGACGCGCAATGGCTATGAACCTCGCAGTCTCACTATCAAAGCGGGTGTTCCCGTCCGCTGGAAGGTCGATGGCACGGGCGCTGCGGGCTGCACGAGCATCATGACGATTCCCTCACTCAATGTGTCTCAGGCGCTCCGCAGCGGTGAGAACATCATCGAGTTTACCGCTCCACAGAAAGGCCAACTCGCCTTCATGTGCTCGATGGGCATGGTGCGCGGATCGTTCAACGTGATCTAATTTTCTTCCTCATTCTTTTCCTTTCCTCTCATGTCAAATCTCAAATGGCAGGACTCACCACAGCAGCCTCACCCTCACACCCATCCTTCCTCTGGAAGCAACCCGTGGTTTGCCGTCTCGATGGGACTAATGGGAATCATTGTCGGCTTTGGGATTGGTTCGTTCAATGCCGGACGTTTCACGCTGGCTGCTGGCACTCCCTCTCCTCAGCAAGTGGCGCAAGCGCCGACTGCCGCCGCACCGGAAGCTCCCCAAGCACCCGCAACCCCTCCAACCGTCGATGATGATCCAGTTCTGGGTGACGCGAATGCCCCTGTGACGCTCGTGGAATTCACCGATTATCAGTGTCCGTTCTGCGGCAGGCACTACACGAATACCTACGGGCAGCTCAAGAAAGAATATATCGATACCGGCAAAGTGAAGTACGTCGTCCGTGATTTTCCTTTAAACTTCCACCCTCATGCGCAGAAGACTGCAGAAGCAACCGAATGTGCGGATGACCAAGGAAAGTTCTGGGAGATGCATGACAAAATCTTCGAGACGCAAGCGACGTGGAGCAACGCAACCGACATCGTTCCCGTGTTGAAGCAATATGCGGCCGATCTAAAGCTAAACACAGGCACCTTCAATGCATGTCTCGACAGCAGTAAATACAAGGATGAAGTAGCGAAGGACATGGCCGACGGCTCTGCCTCAGGCGTGAACGGTACTCCTGGTTTCTGGGTTCTCGGACCCGACGGGGAAAACCAGCAGATCAGCGGCGCGGTGCCTTTTGCGAACTTCCAACAAGCGATTGACCCGATGCTTCAGTAATTTTTTCCAATCATTCTTTATGCATAGACGTTATTTTCTTCCATCGGTCATCGGTTCGCTTCTGCTTCTCACTGCATGCAGCGTCGATACGAAGGGCATTGCCACCGAATCGAACCGTCCTCCTCATCCAAGGAGTAATGTCAATTCTGCCGTCACGGTGACGGAGTTCATCGACCTTCAGTGTGAGGCGTGTCGCGCTGCACAGACACGGGTTATCAAGCCGCTACTTGAACAATACGGTTCTCAAATGCGCTACGAGGTGAAGCACTTCCCGATCTATCCCAATCACCGCTACTCCAAGGAAGCAGCGGAGGCCGCAGAGTGCGCTGCCGATCAAGGTAAGTTCTGGGAATTTGAGGAAATGGATTACGAGAATCAGGATGATTTAAGTCCCAAGGCTCTTTCCAAATGGGCGACGGATTTGGGTCTTGATATGGATCTCTTCGAGAGATGCAGGAAGTCCAACATCAAGATGGCGATTGTGGAAGCTTCTCAAAAGGAGGGTGAACAACTGGGTGTGAATGGCACCCCCACTTTCTTCGTGAATGGCAAGAGAGTGGAGAGCACCATCGAAGCTATCGGCGCTGCAATTCAGGAAGCGGCAAGCGGATCGATGATGCCTCTCTGAGACGGAACCTTGATTTCAGGGGGGTACGGGCATACAGTACCCCTACCCCCTACCCATTCATTCCATGAAACAAGATTCCAAGAAGAAGACGCTCGAAGCGATTAAGAGGCTCGAAGGACTCACAGGCAAACTACATCAACTTGTCGATGAGGATGCCTACTGCACGAAGATTCTGGAAATTGCTCTCGCCATGCAAGGGCACTTAAAGCACATCCAAGGGATGGTGCTTGAGTCGCATCTTCACACCTGTGGACCTAAAAACCTCTCCTCTCCGAAGGCCAAGGAGGAATTTATCACAGACATTCTCAAAGTGATCGGTCTGTCACAGCGTTCGTAATTTTTTTTCTCACCTATGCAAACAATAGTTTCTATTCCCGGGATCCATTGTGCTTCCTGCGAGGCGCTCATTAAGGATGTCAGTAGTGAATTCCCTTCAATTACCAATGTCACAGTCGGTCTTGAAACAAAGAAAGTGGAGCTTGAGCATGATGATGACTTTGATCTCTCACGATGGATTGAGGAGGTGCAGCTACTCGGTGATAAGTACGTTGTTCATCCTGTTTCCTAACGGCCATGTCTTCTCAGACTACTCTTGCGATTACCGGCATGCACTGCGCCAGCTGCGGTGCTCTCATCACCCGAAAGCTCAAAAAAACTGCTGGTGTCGAGGAGGCGAATGTGAATTACGGAGCGAATAAGGCGCGTATCCGTTTCAATCCCGAGTTGGTCGATGAGAATGGTCTGATCGCCGCCGTGAAAGCCGCAGGCTACGGTGCTGTCATCGCCGATGAAAAAGACCGTGAAGCAGAAAAAAAGAGACGGCAGCAGGAAATTACGAGCTACCGCAACAATTTCCTCGTCGGAATCGTCTTGAGCCTACCCATGCTGTTTTTCATGGTGCTCATGTATTTGGTCGGTGTGGATGCACTGTTTGATCTCATCGTCGCGGTCACACCGTGGATGGCTATCATATCTCTCATTCTCGCAACTCCTATTCAATTCTGGCTTGGAGCCGGTTTCTACAGAGGCTTTTTGTCGAGTTTGAAGATGAGAACGTTCAGTATGGACAGCCTCATCGCCATCGGAACGTCCACTGCGTACTTTTACAGCCTGTATGTCCTCATCGCATTCGTGTGGGAGTATGGCACGGTGTTCGACCACATCGACGGTCTCTATTTTGAAGTCTCCTCTCTTCTTATCACCTTCGTCCTGCTCGGAAAATGGCTGGAGGCGAGTGCGAAGGGGAAGACAAGCGAAGCCATCCAAAAGCTTATGGGATTACAGGCAAAAACCGCCAGAGTGCTGCGAAACGGACAGCAAGTAGATGTACCCATTGAGGATGTGCACGCGGGAGACACAGTGATCGTGCGCCCCGGCGAGAAGATCCCCGTCGATGGCACGGTGATCCGTGGCCTCACCTCCGTCGATGAATCGATGCTCACGGGTGAGAGCATTCCCGTGGAAAAGAAAGAAGGAGATCGCGTATTTGGCGCAACGATGAACGGACACGGCAGCATCGAGTTCAAGGCGGAGAAAGTGGGATCAGAAACGGCACTTGCCCAGATCATTCGCTTCGTCGAGGACGCACAGGGTTCCAAAGCACCCATCCAAGCTTTCGCAGACGGGGTTTCATCATGGTTCGTGCCAGTCGTCATCGGTATTGCCATCCTTACACTTGTAGTGTGGCTGCTGCTCGGTGCATCAGTCACATTCGCGCTCCTCGCGTTCGTCTCCGTGATAGTCATTGCCTGTCCCTGCGCTATGGGACTTGCAACGCCGACGAGCATCATGGTCGCCACAGGTAAAGGAGCGGAGCAGGGCATCCTCATCCGTGGCGGGGAGCCGCTGGAAGCTGCCAACAAGATCAATGCGATTGTGTTTGATAAGACCGGAACGCTCACAAAGGGGAAACCCGAGGTTACTGACATTCTTGCATTCGAGCGTTCCGAGAAAGAAATTCTAGGGATCGCTGCCAGTTTGGAGCAGGGTTCCGAGCATCCTCTCGCGGAGAGCATCGTGGAGCATGCGAAAGCAGAGGGTCTCGCTCTGCATGCTGCAGATGCGTTCAAGGCAATTCCTGGTCATGGAGTCGAAGGATCGCTGAACGGGCAGATGTACTTCCTCGGCAATCGCAAACTCATGGAGAGGGAGAAGATCGCCATTGGTGATGCGGAAGCGAAATTGCAGAAGCTAGAGAACGAAGGCAAGACCGCCATACTTCTTGCAGACAAAGCGAAGGTAATCGGCATCATTGCCGTGGCAGATACGCTCAAAGAAACGTCCAAAGAGGCTGTAGAGCAGCTGCAGCGGATGGGCATCGAGGTCTACATGATTACGGGGGACAATAGACGCACCGCTCAGGCAATCGCTGTCAGCGTAGGTATCACACACGTACTCGCCGAAGTCCTGCCTGCCGAGAAAGCGAATGAAGTGAAGAAACTGCAGGAGCAGGGTAAGAGAGTGGCGATGGTCGGAGACGGCATCAATGACAGTCCCGCCCTTGCTCAAGCGAACCTAGGTATAGCGATGGGAAGTGGCACGGACATTGCCATGGAAACGGGCGGGATCGTGCTCGTGAAGAACGATCTGCGGGATGTGGTGACTGCAATAAAACTCAGTAAGGCGACTGTAGGGAAGATCAAGCAAAATATGTTCTTTGCGCTTTTCTTCAACGTGATCGGCATTCCGATTGCAGCCAGACTTTTTTACCACTGGGGCATCGAGCTGCGTCCTGAACTTGCTGGACTTGCGATGGCATTCAGTTCTGTCTCCGTTGTCACAAACTCTCTGCTCCTCAAGGGATTCCATCCGCAGAAGCGAAACTGGCTTTCAGATGCCGCTCCGATTCTGATGGGACTCTTTTTCACCGCTCTCTTCTTCGGGTTCGTGAAGATCAGTTCGGCGGGAACAGCCGTGAATCCCGATCCGAACCACACACATGCTGATTTTGCCGTCTTCATTAATGAGAACAGAGTCAATTTCTCGCAGGAGAAATACATGTCCACGGATACCAATCCAAAGCACCCCTTCACTCATGTCCACGACGGAAATGGAAATGTGATGCACCGTCATAAGCCTGGAATCACCATCGGGGATTTCTTTTCTTCACTGAACATCACACTGACTCCAGAATGCTTCACGCTTGATACGGGCGAGCAGTACTGCACCGACGGCAAGAAGCGCTGGAGGATGTTTGTGAACGGTCAGGAAGCTCCTATGAATCCTGCGTTCGTCTTCCAAGACCTCGATCAGATTCTTCTGAGCTACGGCGCGAGCGATACCGCGTATGAAGGGCAACTGAAGAAGCTTTCCGATGACGCCTGCAAGTATTCAAAGACATGTCCAGAACGCGGGACGCCGCCGAAAGAAAATTGCGTCTCCGATCCGACTGTGCCCTGTGTGGCTCCTGCTGGTTCCCTTTAATTCCTCCTTTGCTCATGTTTTGCTGCTCAAGAAAAACACTTCTCATCCTCCTCGCCGTTGCCGGTCTGATTGGACTTCTCATGGCAACAGGAAAAATCAATGCATACGCGACGCTGCCCTTTCTGCCGATCCTCATCTGCCCCCTCATGTGCATTGTCATGATGATGTTTGGGCGCAAATGCGAAGACGATAATTGTGATCACAACAGGAAAAAATCAGCCTTACCTCCTATTAACAAGAAATAATGTATGCATCGTAATGTTCGTCTTCTCCTCGGCAGTTCGATCTTCATTCACATGGGACTCAATATCCTCGCACCCGTGTATGCGATCTATGTGCAACAGATCGGCGGACAGCTCATCGATGCAAGTTTTTCCGTCGGATTCTATGCACTTCTGAGAGGCATTCTTTATTTCGTCTTCGCCAAATTCAAAGACAGGCATTTACCGCATAGACCGATCCTCTTCGGCGGATATCTGATGTACGCCCTAGCTTATCTTGCATACACAGCCATCGACGCACCGATTTACCTTTTTGTTATCCAAGGATGGCTTGCACTGGCGGATACCATTCTGAATCCATCATGGAGCGCAGTCATTGCCACTTCTCTCCAGACGGGCGAGGAACGAAAGACGTACTCCATGTTCTACGGTTATCGTTCACTTTTTGAGGGACTTGGAGCATTCATCGGCGGTATCGGGATCGTTCTGCTTGGTTTCACATGGACGTTCCTTCTGATGGCTGGATTTGCGCTTTGCGCCGCATTGCTCTCGCTTGCGATTCGCATTGATACGCCAAAACCTGCAAACACATGATCTCTTACACCCATCATCACCGAGCCTTCTCCGTCGCCGCATTCTTCGGGGCGAGTTTTTTGCTGCACCTTACTTGGGAGAATCTACAGTCGCCCCTCTATTCCTGCTTCGCCACATCCTCATTCCTACAGTGCTTTTGGATTTGCCTGAAGGCGACTGTAACAGGTGACATGCTCTTCATGCTGACGATCTATGTGGCTCTAGCCTTCGTGCATCGAGATCCGTTCTGGATCGCTGATCGCTCTGTGTTTGTCCACCTCGCGACATGGGTTCTTGCAGTGCTCGTTGGGGTGCTATTGGGGATCAGCTTTGAATTGTGGGCTATACATGTAAGCCATCGATGGACATATGCAGGGATGCCGATTATTCCTGTTCTGCGTATTGGCATAACGCCAGTACTGCAAATGATTGTCGTGCCGCTACTGACTCTGTATGCCTCCTTTTGGCTTCTTCCTCTTCCGCGTTCACGCTCATGAAATACTTCCTTCCACTTCTTACCGTTGGCTCTGTGTTCCTTTCTGCTTGTGCTCCAACGTCTCCAAGCGCTCAGCATGGTCAACCAAGTGGCGGCCATAAGCAAGGAAACACAGAGGCGAGCAACCTCGTCGTTCGTGATTGGAGTACGGATACGGAAATCGTTTTTTCCGTAGAGGATGATGGCAAAACTTTCACGGATTATGGCATCAGTCATACCAAAGAAATGCATCTTATTGTGGTGCGAAACGATTTGCAGCACTTCCAGCATCTGCATCCTGAACGCGATGCCGATGGAATCTGGCGCATTCCCTTTGGCACTCCTGCAGGAGGGACCTATTGGATCTATGCTGACTTCATTGAAAAGAATGAATTGCCGCATACTATTCGCTTCGAGCGCACATTATCTGGAAATCGAGGGGCAGAAGGCATCAACAAGAACTTTGAGAATGTGAAAACAGTCGATGGATACAGGATTGCCTTCCATCCAAGCGTTTCTGGAGAAGAAGTGACATTCCGCTATGACATAACGAATATCAATGGAGATAAGCCGCATCTAGAAGAATATCTGGGAGCCATTGGGCACAGCGTCCTTATTTCGCCGTCTGGAGATTTCATTCACACCCACGCATCGGGTGAACGTGAGGAGCCGATGTTTATCACCGCTCCTCCCCGTGATCCGTTCTACCGCGCCTTCACGCAGTTCCAGATCAATGGGAAGGTGCTTACGGTAGACTTTGACTGGCAACCATAACTCTCTATGACTGCACCCATCTGCGCTGACGGCTGCTGCACACCCACTTCTTCCACCAAGCTGGAGAAAAACTTCATCGTGGCTCTCATTCTCAATGGCGGTCTCGCCATCGGAGAAATGACGGCGGGTATCATTCTTGGCAGCAGCGCACTGCTCGCCGATGGCTTCATGAACGTGGATGACACAGCCGCACTCATCCTGAGTATCTACAGTGAACGCAAGACACGCCAAGCGCCCGATGAGCGGCGCACCTTCGGGTATAAGCGCATGGATGTCTTCGCGGGGTTCGTGAAGGGTTGTCTGTTGCTTGTGACGGCGTTCATGGCCGCACTGCAAGCGATGAAGCTCCTGATCGATCCTGAGCCTATCCAAGGTATCCCCGTCATGATCATCGGCGGTATTGCCATAGTGGTGAACTTTGTGTCTGCCTTCGGCCTCAAAGCGGATGCCTGTTGTAGTCTCAATGCGAAGGGAACATACGAGTGTTTGAAGTACGATGTCATTGGTTCTGTCGCTGTTGTAGTTAGCGGCTTCCTCTCTTACTACTACGGCTTCGTATATTTCGATGCAGCTGCCGCATTCCTCATTGCATTTTTCATGGTGCGAACGGGATGGGGAGTCTTCAAGGAAGGCATGGGGTATTTCCTGCAATCTGCTCCCGAAGGATTTGATTATGGGGCATTTGAGAAGGCGGTGAAGCAAGTGAAGGGCGTTACTTCTGTTGGCGATATCCATGTTTGGAGCCAGAGTCCAGCAGAGCATCATCTCACCTGCAAAGTGATGGTTAAGATCGAGGATGTCTGTGACTGTGACAGAATCATTTCCACCATCGAGAAGCTCTGTCGTGAGAAGTTCAGCATCGAACATGCGACAATCCAACCGATCTACACAGAGCAGACCTTAGAGCGATTCTGCAAGGCGAGGTGATTGTGTAGTCATTTCGCAGAATCCACATTCTGTGACATAGCAAATACTACTCTTTCATCCAGAACCAATACTGATTCTGCAGCTGCTCGGTGAGCCAGTGCGTATTCGCATGCGATAGCACTCCGAGGTAAGACTGCAGCGAAGATTCAACAGATGACTCGCTGCCTGCATCTGTCTTGTAGTTTTTCACCCTCAGCTTCAACTTTCGGAACATGCGGTGCTTTGTACGCGTACGCAGCGTTCTATGGTGTGGCAAGACGACGTAGCCAAGGAAATCGATCCCTTGGCTGAATTTGCGAAGGATGATTTTGCGCGGGTGCAATGAGAGTCGGAGCTCATCCTCGAGAAACTCTTTCATGTATGGCAAAAGTCTCTCGAGCTTGGATCTGTCGGCGCTGACGATCAGAAAATCATCGGTGTAACGGATGTATTGTTTCTCGCGGAATCCCTGCTTCATAAATTGATCGAACTCATTCATGTAGATATTCGCAAAAAGCTGGGATGTGAGATTCCCGATGGGTATGCCTTTGAGTTCGTTATCTGCGTCTTCCTGCGTATGGAAGCTCCCAACAATCTCTTTCAGAAGCCAGAGCGCATCGTCATCCTTGATGACTCTGGCGAGAATGGAGAGCAAGACCTCGTGATCTACCGATGTGAAAAATTGGTGAATATCACACTTCAATGCAAAGCACTGCGCCGTGTAATTCTTACTGGTTTTTCGAAGCCATCCCTCAAGGGCATCCACTGCTTTGTGTGTGCCTTTTCCCTCACGACATGAGAAAGAATGCGAGATGAACGTTGGCTCGAAAAGAGGATTCAAAATCTTGAAGACTGCATGGTGCAGGACACGATCACGAACCGATGCTTTGTGGATTCTTCTCTGCTTGGGATCGCAAATGGAGAAGGCGGTGTATTCCCCGTGTTTGTACTGACGAGACTGCAGATCGCGGTAGAGGGCAAAAATATTCTGCTCGAGCTTCCACTCAAATTCCTGCACATCTTTCCTTGAGCTCTTCCCCTTGCGGAATTCCTCCCAAGCAAGGAACAAGTTCTCTAGCGAAGCGACCCGTTGGAAGATACACTTGTGCACTTTCATGCTTCATGTCGTTATGGAAGAACTAGATATTCCGATCTTCAAGAAGGCGTACGAACTCACAAAGAAGCTCTACGAGCTGAGAGGCACCGTGCCCAAGCACGACCGCTACGCACTCTGGCAGCGCTGCGAGAACCTCTTGCTGGAGGTTCTTGAGGGCATTCTTCTCGCCAGCCAGCTCCGCAAATCCCAGAAGTTGGAACCGTTGGAACAGGTAAGCGTGAAACTCAACGTTTTGCGGGTCTTCCTCCGTCTCGCCAAGGATCTGAAGATCATGGATCTCAAGAAATACGGTGTTCTCGAGGAGATGATCGACGAGATCGGACGGATGCTCGGTGGATGGATCAAATCGACACGGGAAGCGTGATCGAAAGGTCTCCCGTGAGGAGACCCTTCGATGACGCAGGAAGGAAGTTCCGGGAGAGGACGACCCCGAGGTTGCCATTCGAGTTGTCAGGTTGATCGTTGTTGACGTTCACGCCGTCACGGTCGAAGTTGCCAACGTTGACGAGGTTGCCGTCCGAGCTCGTATTGCCCATTCCCGTCCGAGACACCGGAGATCGAGGTTTACTCCCAGACGAACAAAAAAAGCTGGGTTATATCCTCTCTCCCCTGAATTTGATGCGCCCGCAACCGTCTTTGAGGGACGATACCGAGTCTGAGAATGAGCAAGAAGTTCCTTCGCAGTCTTCGCTCGCGCACTATCGTGCTCCGTAGAGGCGCGATATTCCGGCGAGTCCCACCTAGCAGAGCGTCGGTGGCTACGAAGCTGGGGTGACAGCGAGACGGAACCGTAATCCCGCCTGCATTAGCGGTCACCAATGCCATTCTAAATTGCTATATAGCAATAAATCCAATGCAAAAATTTGTAGCCGAGGCTTCAAGGATTCAAAAGGCTCAAGCGTTCAAGAACTCAAGGTTCAGAACTTCCGGGAGAGGACGACCCCGAGGTAGCCATCCGAGCGGTCAGGCCGATCGTGGCCGACGCGCACGCCGTCACGGCCGAAGCTGCCAACGCCGACGAGGTCGCCGTCCGAGCTAAGCACGGGCGTCCAGTCGTACATGTCTTCCAAATTACGCTTTCCATTTGTTTGGAACGTCACAAGCATGTCGTACAGGACTTCAGCAGGGATGCGACGTGTGAGCTGATTAAGCTTGAGGTTCGCAAGTTTTTGTGCGGCTTCCTGCCAGTCGTCGTTGTCGATCAGTGCGCGGATAGCATCTTTTTGTGCATTGAGCTCCTTAATGGCATCCGCATACTGCTCTGGGAGCTTTTTCCCTTGGTAGACGGTATCCCGAAGGTACTCTCCGATAAGTTCCGTCTGCTCGAGATAGTCTTTGTCTTCTGAATCGGGAATGATCTCATCCGAGGTAAGAACCCAGCACACATCTGGCCTCACTGTGAAAAAATCCTCATCCTTGTACCAGTCCGTGTCGTAGAGAACCTTTCCTTCCTTCTTCTGCGCGAAGACCGGTTGCAGGAGTTCCTGCATCTTCTTCATATTGATATCCGTGCCACCCGGCACTTTGTTCAGGCGCAAGCGCAGGCTGTGGCCAAGCTCTTTCGCACGCTTGAGATCCTCTTTCGAGAAGGGAATCGGCGGCAATTGCTCGGGCTTAAGCTCAGGGATCGATGGAAACGCCTTGCGGACGGAATCCAACCCGAAGAAGTGGTCGGACCCCATGATGGTTTCCGCTTCCCGTGGGCTGAGCGCGTCTGTCTTTTTCTCCTTTTTCTTTGGTGTTCCCGGTCCATGCAGAAGAGGAATGATGCGCTCATGAAGACCGCGTATCTCTTCTCGAAGCGCAGGACCACCGTCTTTTTCAGGGAGAGCGGCGATTCTTTGCACTGTTTCATCCACGACGCTGCGCACACCCACATGATCCTTGTAGGCGGTACTTTCTTTGAGTTGCCGGATGAATGTATGGAGAGCTTCGTTTGGCATTGATCGAGAGAAGCAGAGTCAGGGAGAAAATTTTTGGTCGCGGACGTTTCAAGGAAAAAGGATTCAAAAAGGTTCAAGTATTCAAGTGCGCAAGGTTCTGGGGAACTTCCGGGAGAGGACGACCCCGAGGCCGCCATCCGAGAAGCCAGGCCGATCGCCGCCGACGCTCACGCCGTCACGGACGAAGACGCCAACGTCGACGAGGTAGCCGACCGAGCTCTGCGTTGCTGTCCATGTCCACATTCTTTCGAGGATCCTCTTTCGTCCTGCCGGGTCGCTGTTCATGAACGTGACGAGGATGTCTTGCACGGTTTCTGCAGGATTTCCTCGCATAAGCTTATTGATCTTGAGCTTCGCAAGCTTTCCTGCAGCTGCCTTCCAATCGCTGCCCATAAGCCGCTGGATTTCATTTTGCTGCGCTTCAAGCTCTTGAATGGCCTCTTGGTACTCCGGCGGCAACTGCCCTTTCTTGAAGAGCGTCGTTTTGGCGTACTCAGCGAGAAGTTGAGTCTGCTGCAGGTGGTTCTTGCTCGTTGAATTCGGAAGTACTTCATCAGAGGTAAACGCCCATGCGAGCTCCGGCACTTCATCCGTGTAGAAGGTTGAACTGCGCTTCCAATCGGCATCGGGGTTGTAGAGCACTTCTCCATCGTTATTCCTCTTAAATTGCTCCTGCAGGATCTCACGCATCTTTGGGATCGTGAATTTTGAACCATCGGGCACTTTGCTTACCCTCAGCCGTAGTGTGTGTTTCTGAGCTGCATGACGCTCTATTTCCTCCTCGGGAGGCAAGTCAGGAATGTCCTTGGCATTGAGCTTTAAGCCGGGGAATGCCTTTGTAAGCTCATCAGGTCCGTAGAAGTGACCTTCACCACACTTTTCGAGCATGATTCTGCGTGCACGCTCCATGGCCTGCGACCCTCCGAGCACCTCTTTGGCACGCCTGCGAGTTGTCGCTTGTACGAGGCCGGGATGACCTGTATTGAGCAGTTCTAGCAGCTCCGCACCGTCTGTCGCAATCACATCCTCGACACTGACCCCCGGCTGATCAAACTCGATATCTGAATCATCCAACTCATCATCACAGGAGACGACGAACGCAAGCTCGGAGGGAAGTAGATAGGGCTTCTCACCCAGCTTGCTGATGACTTGGACGTGCGGTTCAGCAGCCGTGCTGGCGGCCGTGATGACGCCCTTCAATTTGAGAATGGCGATTGCGATGTTTCGCTCTTCTTCCACTTCAAACTCTGCGAGGAACCGCTTCAGCTCCGCAGAGAGATAGTCGGCAACACTCATGCCCTCTGCACGCTTCTGCTCAAAGGTATCGAACATCTCCATAAGACGCCCTGGATCGAGGAATTTCTTGGTGAGCCGCAGATCGGAAATACCCGTCATGCTCTTGATCTCTGCGAGCGCCTCATCTCCTAAATCAGCGAAGGCGCGATCGAAGCATTGCTGCGTCATGACGGCGGCAGCGACAAGCTCGCGGATGGTCTGCGCTTCACTGCGAGAAAGGTGTAACACACCATTCTCATCGATGAGTTTTGCGAGAATGATCTGCTCCTGTTCATCCTGAGCCAAGAATGGGACATTCATCCCGCCGAGCACGCGCGTGATACCCGCATCGAATTCCTCACGATTGCTTGTGCGTTCGTCTTTCGGATTTGCCGTGTACACCTCGGCGTAATTGAGCGGGAGCATGCGCTTTTCATCGAGCACGGGCACGTCCACTTCCTGCCCCGGTCGGCTGTTCCAGAGCTTCTTTAAGAGGTAAATCGTACGGAGACTGCCGAGGTTCAATTCGTCGTGCAGCACACCGGCTGGCTCGTTGCCTTTCGCTTCGATGGCGCGAGTCATAGGCCCGGGGCGAAGGCCGCTCTCCACATGACCGTTTTGGCGGCGAATCTCTTGGCGTCCGAAGATGTCCTGACCCGTCGTGGCTTCCTGCCATGGGACGAGGTGATACCCATTCGAGACGAGCTTCAGGGCTTTTGCTCCAAGCTCAGTCTTTCCTGTTCCATTAGACCCGAGAAGGAGCACACGCCCTTTGCTTCCCAGCTTCGCAATCATGTCATCAAGGATCACCCTACGGCTTGGGGTCATAACGAAGCGATCTTTCTTGAGCTGCTGTTTGTACTCGAGCAGACGCTGGGATGCGATCCAGCCCTTTTCCAAAGGTGTTGCCTCTTCCTCAAGACGCCTCTCCTCTTCCTCTGCCTCACGGTTGAGACGAGAGAGTTTCTCGATGGTTGTTTGTACCGATCCCACAATCTTGCCGTGTTGACGCTTACTTTCGAGGGAGAGCGTATGGATACGCTCGAAGGCGATCTCTTGGACCTGACGCAGTTTATGTAAACGAGAGAGGAGCGGCTGTACCGCTGTAAAACGCTCTGTCTCCTTCGTCAGCGACTGACGCAGCAGCTGATAGACTTGCGGTTCGGAGAGAAGCTCCTTGATCCGTCCCGCCAATTCCTCGCGTCGGAATTTCTCCTTCGGTTCCGCTTTCTTTTCACTACCCCTTTCTTTGCTCGTATCGAGAGCGGCAAGAAAATCATCGAGACTCTCTACTCCTTCGAGCAGATCATCCTTCTTTCCGAGAGAAGCCTTGCTTGGCTCCTGCTTTACGCGGTTGTATTCATCGAGCAAATGAAGCGTTTCCAACGCCCTGCGTCTTATCTCTTCTGTCCCAAGAGGCGCGCCGTTCGTTTCGGCACGTTCATGGTCTTCAGGAACAAACTGATCGAGACGCAATGCGGAGAGATCCAAGCCAAGACGCATCGCTTCTCGAACGAGGCTGATTTTCTTCGATGTCCCACCTTTCCCGCCTTCTACGGCAGAACCCTCCCTTTCAGGAGGGTCTTGGGGAGTGCCTGTGAGCTTCTTCGTAGGCATAAAGAGATTTCTTATAATTATACCTTATTTCATAGGTTTTGTAAATACTTCGTTAGCATCGTATGCCGGGCTGAAACGGCGCGAGAGACATCATTGACCACCACAGCTCGACCCGGCTCATTGGGATCGTGGCACATGAGTCTGATCGCCTCAGCTTTTTTAGTGAATCCGATGCCCTGCACAATAATGCCAAGCTTCCGAATCTCGGCAATTTCTTCCTGCGCTGCACGAACGCGCTCAGCATGGATCTGCACATTGCAAGACTCTGAGCCGCAGTTACTGCACCAGTGGTTGCCATCGGAATAGATTGTAAGCAGTTTTACCAAATCTCCCGAGCGAATACGCTGGAGAGTCTCTGGAGAAATGCCTTTGCGATACGCCTGAAGAGCGCTCAAGAAGTCACCGGCACCGGGTGTCGTCTGATCGAGCTCTCGGGCAAGATGAACGAGCGCTGCCTCCGTGATGTCTTCATCTGCAGCCTTGAGACGTGCGAACTGGCCTTGGTTCTTCTTTCCTTGTCCGTGGATGGAATAGATCTCGGAACGAATCTTGAGTGGCGTGCGAAGTGTGGACCGCACGCGGGAGTCATTCAGTTCTTCGTTCAATTCCATCAGATGATACAGAAGTGAGAGAATCATTTTCTTCTGCTCTACGCGCATGACATTTCCCTGATTGTCTGTATCGTTCATGGAGGATGTGAGATCGACGAGTGCATCTTCCTCAAATGCTTTCACATCGAGGATGATTTCTGGTCTCCTTGTATCAATACCAAATCCCATCGGATCGCTTTCATCAGCCATAATATCGATATAGGCATCCACGGGATTATCAAGACCTGTTGTGCTTTCGCTCTGGCGGACGTTGCCGGGGAACTTGCGGCGTCGCACCTCGCGATGGGTGCAGATAAGGCAGAAGAGCTTCTGCCATTCTCGTTCCAGTGTTCCCTTCGGAGCTGTGATGCGCTCGCGGAAGTGGCGCAATAGTTCCGGCGTTTCAGGGATCTGCGCTTCTGGTGCGACCTGCGTTGCATTCACGGTCTCCACAAATCCCTCGACCTTCTTCCAGTCTGTCACCGAGACATTTGTACGCTGACGGAACAACGCCTCTGCTACCTCTTGTGCCGATGGAGCGGATGCGGTTACAAGCTCGAGAAGTTTTGCAATCTCATTTTCATTCATCTCAAGGACTCCTGTTTCTTCCACCTCACCATCCTCATCGTTCACACCGACTTTCGTCTCTCTTTCGCCTGCGGCGGCCGGAGCTGAGGCAGGCTGATCTTCTTCCTTCTCTTCTTCCTCTTCATCTTCATCTTGCTTCGGTGGAGTGGCATCCATGCGGATCCATTGCTGAGATGATTCGTCCCATCGCTCGTTCCATGCGTGGCCGATGCCACCGATGGGAGCGAATTCAACATCAGGATGACGAGTCACGAAAAAGCCGCTCGGTGTGCGCATAGGGACATCAAGCCTTCTCCCAAGGTCAGACGCTCGGATGTTGCTCCAATGGCAGTCTGCGAGCTTCAAATCGGCCATTTCAGGATGGAGCGTGCTTCCGGCCGCTCTATAACGCTCATCCATCGCCGACATCTCCTCGTCCTTCGGATAGATAAATTGTTTGCGTGTGGCAAAGACGACTGCGCGTCCGCGATCTGCCTTTCCGAGAAAAGTATTTTGCTTTAAGCCTGCAATCAACTCTTCCGCAGTCCCATCAAGTGGACCCTCAATAGTTGTGAGATCATTTTCCGTCGGCTCATCGTCGATTCGATTATCATTGCTGCGAGCGATAACAAATTCGAAAGAATACGGTACTGGCTCGGTAATAGTCCCTGTCTGTTTCTCTTCAAGAGAGAAGATCCCCGTGGCACTCCTATAGAGCTGGAATGTTTCTTTTGGATCCAATGTGGCAGGAATAGGAAGTCCCTTCTCGGGGAATGGTATGCGGTTTTCCTCGCCTGGAACAAAGACACCATGGAACGTGTAATGCTGAAGTTCATCGATATTCTCAGGAGGATCTGTCAGTCGAAACTCCGTCTTCTCCGTAGGCTCGGCGACAATCCTTTGGGCAGTAGGATCGTATCGATACAGTTGCTGGC
Organism: Patescibacteria group bacterium; assembly: GCA_023263945.1. Classification (GTDB taxonomy): domain Bacteria; phylum Patescibacteriota; class Gracilibacteria; order Peribacterales; family Peribacteraceae; genus JALQTW01. The sequence continues at coordinate 529,815 of JALQTW010000001.1, forward strand.
GGTAGTAGCCGCCTACGAAGGGTTCGACTCTCCATTGTACGCTCTCTGGATCAAGTGGCGCTCTTTCTCCCTTGGCATCGGGTGGTACGTAATCGTCACGCTCAGTCATTCGCTTTTCTCCATCTTCTTCCTTCAGGCGTTCACGGAGAGGAGCAATGTGTTCCTCGTAGAGTTTCGCGCTACTGCGTAGTGAACGGCCTTCCTCAGCGATAAAATCAAGAGCACTCTTTCCTTGCCGACCGGGGATTTTGGCTAACGCCTGGCGCACTTCATTTGGAATTTCTTCTGGTATCGAGCCGGTGAGCACATAGTGTTCAAGACTCCGATCAAAAATTTGTGCAAGAGTGAGAGGTGTTTCTGTAGTAGCAGTCAGGGCAGAGGTCTCTCCCTTCTCCCATTCCAAGAGTGTCTTGAGTCCCTTGAGGCGTAAGGCGCTGTGGGCTGCAGAGCCGAATGATTGCAGAGCCTCGAATGCCTTCCCCGTTTCCGATTGTAGGTGGTCGCGCAGCGAGCGAAGGTATGCAGCCTGAACTATCCCCGCACGTTCAGCTTCTTCACGATTGCGAAAACGCATGGCATTCACTCGAACGACGTACGTACCCCCTCGGTTCTGTGTTTCGATTCTTTTTCCTTCTGCACAGAATTCAATGGGTACATCGAGGACAGTACGGTTGGGTGGCAATTCAATGGCTTCTTTTGCGCGAGCGGAAAGAGTCTCGCGAGCCGCATCTACGAGCCCCTCTCTTTCCTCGCCTTTTTCTAGTTCACCAGAAAGAGGATCCTCGGGGGAATCTTTCTTCATTGGTTCATCGCCGGGAGTGAAACGTGGGGTAGGCATAGGCATTTACAATTCCCATAAATATTTTACCATAAAACTATCAAAAAATGAATGGAAAAGGCCAGAAAGACCAGTTTGTGCATATCAGGAGCAATTTGGCTTCTGATTCTCAATCAGGTAGAAAATCTCGTCTTAGCGGCTTTTTCTCTTCCGTGGTTTCTGCGCAGCTTTCCGCTGACGCTCCCTTTGGAAAGCGATGATGTCGCTTTCGAGGAAGACTTTCCCTGTAGAGATGCGCTGACACCTGAGTTTTCCCGTGTCGACCAAGAAGTCGATGTATTGGCGGGAGACCTTGAGGTATCTCATGGCATCACCCATGCCCATGAGGTTGGGGAATTCATGCATAGCGTAACAGGCTTGACCTCTTACGCTATCGCTGATGTTGTTTTATAGCAGTTGCTATATCGCAGTATGGAAATAACCTTACGAGCTGAACTTCGACGGCTGTGCTCAAAAGTCCAGTTTCAAACAATGCACTAAAACGCTATATTTTGACCAATGCAGAAATCAGAAGCAAAGACCCACATAGGCAAGCTGGTACAGAAATATCAAACACTCTTTGAGGCGGATGGTGTTAGCTCTTACAACGAAGCACAAACTCGCAACGAGTTCATAGAGCCACTATTCCAATTTCTAGGTTGGGACATGCGCAATTCAGAGCATCAGGGCGAGGTCACAACAGAAGAACAAGTATCGAAAGGGCGTGTTGACTTAGCGTTCCGCATCAACAGCATTCCAATTATGTTCCTCGAGGCTAAATCTATGCGGGTTAACCTCGATGAATGGAAATGGGCTGAACAAGCGATCAATTACAGTTGGAACAAGGGAGTGACATGGGCTGTTCTCACGGACTTCGAAGGTATCAAGATTTTCAATGCGGAAATTCCTCCGAAGAACCTCTCAAGGAATTTGTTCTTCGAGTTGCGTTGGAACGAATATATTGATCGTTTCGATCAGCTTTGGCTTCTTTCTAAGGAAAGTTTTGAGCAAGGACTACTCGCAAAAGAAGCTGAGAAGTGGGGAAAGCTTGTGCGTCGTAAACTTGTTGGGGAACAGCTTTTTGAAGACCTGACGATATGGCGAGATGCGCTTGCTAAAGAATTTAGTAAACATAACAAAGTCTCTGAAGATGAGTTGGATGAAGGTGTACAACGTGTTCTGGATCGCCTGATTTTTACTCGGGCAGCGGAAGATAGAAAGATCGAGCAAAACATCCTACTGTCTGTTTTGAGAGAATGGGAAACTGCGGGGAAAAAACACAGTATCTTTAAGAGATTGGTCGATGGTTTTCGCTGGTTTGATGAGAACTACAACTCAAAACTTTTCTCGCAACACGCAGTAGAAAAATGGGAGGCAGACAATGGAGTGTTCGTGGAAATAATTAATGGACTCTATGAAACAAAAGAGGGCTATCGCTATGACTTCTCGGCTATTTCTGCGGACATACTTGGTGGTATTTATGAACAGTACTTGGGTTTCGTGCAGGAGAAGGAAGAGAGAACTGGAGAAAAATCTAAGCGAAAATCGCAAGGCATCTATTACACGCCAAAATACATTGTTGATTATCTGGTTAAAAACACGGTCGGGCAGGTTGTAGATAAAGTCACCAAGAAGCAACTGCAAAATATCCGCATCCTAGATCCCGCCAGTGGCTCTGGCTCATTCTTGATTGCTGCATTCGATCAACTTTTGGAAGCGCATGAGAAACAGGGAACGGTTAATCTTTTTACAAAATTCGATATTCTAAAAGAAAATTTGTACGGGGTAGATCTCGATGAGCAGGCAGTTGAAATAGCACAGCTCAATCTTCTGCTGAAAGTGCTGGCGCAGCGCACAATACTCCCGACATTGAAGCATAACATTCGTTCTGGAAACTCATTGATTGAGGGAGCACAGGAACAGATGGAATCTGCTTTCGGCGCTGATTGGCGTAAGCAGAGGCCATTCAACTGGAAACAGGAATTTCCAGAAGTGTTTGAAGGAGAGGGATTTGATGCCATCATTGGCAATCCTCCATACGTATTCGCGCGCGGTAAAAGTTTCACAGAAAACATGAAGAAGTACTACTACGATAATTATGAACTAGCGAGTTATCAGCTCAATACATACCTGCTGTTTATTGATCGTGCATATAGACTTCTCAAGGATGGTGGCTGGTTCGGCTTCATCATTCCGAATACATGGCTCACTATTGATACGTTTGCACCACTGCGTAAGTTTTTACTCGAAAATGTTGGCAGTCTCCAGATCATCAACATACACGACAAGGTCTTCGAGGGAGCCAATGTCGATACATGCATGCTCATCTTCCATAAGGGTCGGCGCAGTAAAGTGACCCTCGGTGAATTCCGAGACGGAAAACTCGAAATTGTCGGGAAATTTCCTCCAGATACGTTTACAAAGAACAATTACATTATCAATATTGCTCTCTCAAAAAGCGGCGACACTCCGGCTGTTCTTAGGAAAATAGAAAAATTGTCGAAACAACTCAGCAACTATTCCACTGTCTCTACCGGACTAAAGGCTTACCAGACAGGGAAGGGAAAACCCCCTCAGAATGAGGAAATAAAGAATCAAAGATCTTTCCATGCAAAAGAAAAGAAAGATGAAACCTACAAGAAATACTTGGAAGGTCGTGATGTAATGCGCTATCAACTTGGTTGGTCTGGTGAGTATTTAAGCTATGGTGATTGGCTCGCCGAGCCGAGAAAATCCGTACCTTTTAATGGCTCTAGAATTCTTGTTCGTCAGATCCCTTCGCAACCGCCGTATGCTATTAATGCGATCCATACCGATGGTGATTATCTGAATGACATCAACAGCATGGTGATATTCGATTTTAAGGTTGATCCATTGTTTCTGCTCTCGGTTCTCAATTCAAAAGTTACAACCTACTGGTTTGCTAAAACTTTTGATAAGTTTCAACGAAAAACCTTCCCTCAATTTAAGGTAAAAGAACTGGCACTTTTTCCGATTCCAAACGCAAATGAGTCGCAGCAAAAATCTCTCGCGAAGAAAGCACAGATGATGTTGGATCTAAATAAGGAACTTCAAAGAACAACTGAAGATACAGAAAAATACACTCGTCTTACTAACGAAATTGCTCAGCTTAACAGAACTATAGATTCAGAGGTTGTCTCATTATTTGAGCTTAATCAGGAGGAAGAGAAACTTATAGGAAAGGAGTTCTCGGCTTCATAAATGACTTCTCAATCCACACTCATCGGCTCAGCAGGAACGTATTTTGTTCTCTTTCAGCTGCTACGCAGAGATTGGATCGCAGCACTCGCTCCAGAAGGAGTACCGAACACAGACATTATTGTTACTGACATTGAAGGTAACCGTCAGTGTGCAATTCAAGTGAAAACAAGAAGCATGGGATCCGATAAAGGATGGCACATGAGTAAGAAGCATGAAGAAGTAATTTCTCCAACATTGTTCTATTGCTTTGTTGATATGGAAAAGGAGGATGCAGATCTTCCTGCTACCTTTATCATTCCCAGTTCAGTGGTGGCAGCTGTTCTAAGCGAGGCTCACAAGCTGTGGCTTGATACGCCTGGATTAAAGGGGCAAGCCCACAATGATAACAAGATGCGACGGCTTCTCCCCGATTACTTGCGAAAACGCGAAAGTGCGCCTGATGTTATCAAAAGATTGGGTGCTGGTTGGATGGAGCAATATCGAGAGAACTGGAACATTCTTCGCTTGCAATGAACATGCCACGCACTCGTAACATCTTCGACCCAAAATCCAAGGAACCCTTCAAACTCTCGCGCTCCAAGATCGAATTGTTCCTGCAGTGCCCCCGATGCTTCTACATTGATCGTCGGCTGGGGATAAGTCGTGTAAGCGGTCCTCCGTTTACCCTTAATAGCGCAACCGACACGCTGCTGAAAAAGGAGTTTGATTGGCACCGAGGAAACGGAACGCAGCACTCCCTGATGAAGGAATTTGGCATTGATGCTGTGCCCTATCAACATGAAAACATCGACGTATGGCGTGAGAACTTCAAAGGCGTGCAGCATCTACACGAACCAACGAATTTTCTAATTACGGGCGCTGTTGATGACATCTGGCAAACCTCGGATGGAAAGCTGCACGTCGTCGATTACAAATCCACAAGCACCCTAAAAGAGATTACGTTGGATGACCAATGGAAACAGGCCTACAAGCGGCAAATGGAGATTTACCAATGGCTCCTGCGCAGGAATGGCTTTGAGATCTCCGATGTCGGATATTTTCTCTTTGTGAATGCGGATACGAGCAGGGATCATTTCAACGGAGAGTTGAAGTTCAAGCTTCAGATCATCGAGTACTCGGGGAATGATGACTGGGTGGAGGAGGCTGTGGGTTACGCGCACGATTGTTTAATGGATGATCAGATGCCCGATTCGCAGGAGGAGTGTGAATGGTGTGTGTATGCAAATGCGATCAAATCATTATGAAACTAGGCACATGACGCTATAGCAGTACATGAGCGAACGTAGGGCAACAGCAGGGCACAAACTGGCATACAGAAAAAGAGATGCCCACATAGAGAATAAAATTTGAGGCTCCTCTTTCTTGCAAGATGTACTAGAATTGTTGCTATATGGCAGCTCTATGGTTCTACGGCGGGATATTTGGTTTCATTGCGACAATTTGGCTTCTCATCTCCATTTTCAATTTCCTTGAAAGGAAAGCTCAGAATAAAGCATTGATGTTATTTCAGAATGCACATCCAGACTTGCTCTCGGCATTTGATGCAAAAGCTGCAGAGGGAGTAAAAATTCTTGCAGATGAAAGCTGCTACATGCACACGAAGCGATTCCCAGATTATGGAAGATGCTACTGTTGTGACCGAGGAAAATTGGTGCTGAAACGGAATCGCCAAGATGGTTCCCTTTTCATAGGATGCACAAGCTATCATGCTCCCATTCGGCATTCTCGTGGAAGGAGATACACATTGAAGTCTTGTCAGTTCACTTTCTCCCTTTCTTAAAAGATGTACAAAAAATTCCTGAGTGAATTGGAGGCACGAAGAGATGATCTGCAAAAGAAACTTGCGGCGGTTCTGGATGCGTCAAAACAATTGGATGTAGAGAAAAAAATGTTCTCAAAAAGAGTAAGAGAGTTTGAAGAAGAAAAGAATAAATCGAGGAAATTTTACAGAGAGAAGTACAAAGGATTTCCCACTATTGCCGAGGCATACGAAGATTTTCTTCGGGCGCAGGACGCAAAGGAAGAGAAATATTTCGACTTCAAAATTCGTTCAGCTGAAACTACTGCGGAGAGAGTAAAAGCCATTAACGCTGAGAAACGTAAATATGTGAAACTGGCCACAATTCTTGAGAAGAAACTTGCCGTGTGTATTGAGTATGTGCCTGACTTATTGGATGTTCTCGACCAAGAATTTTCAAGCGATGAATTGGAAGCTGAACATCTACCGTATTCTGGAGAAGAGCAGGAAGACCCTGTACACAGATACCTCACGCCGGAGGAGTATCGCTCACTTTCAGTGACAGAGAGGAATCAAATAGCACTGGATAGATACAAACAGCGACGCAAGGACTCGAAAGGCATAGGAACCTTCTACGAGAGGTTTGTCGGGCATTTGTATGAGAATGAGGGCTACGACGTGACGTATCAAGGCGTCCTCAAGGGACGAGAGGATAGAGGGATAGACCTCATCGCCCGAAAAGGGAAGGATATCCTCATTATTCAGTGTAAGAACTGGAACAAATACAAAACTATTTTTGAGAATGCTATCTTTCAACTCTTCGGTTCCGCTGAATATTATCGTCAGGAAAATTCCTCGCTGAATGTAACGCCTGTGTTCTATGCAACGACAGAAATAGCGGACTTCGCAAAAACGTTCTCGCAGAAAGTTGGCATACATATTTTTGACAACCATAAAATTGACTACGACTATCCAATGATTAAGTGCAACATTTCTCGCGTGAATGGGGAGAAAATTTATCATCTCCCCCTCGACCAGCAGTACGATACGGTGAAGGTAGAAGTAGCCAGAGGTGAATTCTATTGTCGGTTAGTCGCAGAGGCTGAAAAGAAGGGGTTCCGCAGAGCATTCCGATGGAAAGGGAATGCGAAGAGATGATGTGAGAGCGAGCCTCTATTTAGTCTTTTTAACATTGAAGAGTATCTGCTTCTAGACCAATGAATGGATCTTCGTCCTCGATGTTTCCATAGACCTCTTGCACCTTCGTTAATAGATGAACTGGGGCGGTTCGTTCGATCTCATCAAGATAGCCCATAAGTTCTTGGAGGTTGCTCCTCGAAATGATTTTTGCCCTGTAACCCTTCACCTCATTAGAGGCTGGGTTCTCCTTTAACCTTCCGTGCCACGCCTTATCCACCGTCATCACGTCGCAGTACGGCATGATGTTCCCTATGGCACTGATGTCATTGAAGTCACCGGGGTCAATCGCCTCCTTTCTGCCCTTCGTGGCAGCAGCCTGTCTCGCAAGGGCTGCCCAGAGAAGCGGCTCGATACGAATGCACGGGACATTCTTTCTCACGTCGTCCCCGGCCAAGAAATCAATCGTTTGACGTAGTAGATATGGATTGATGAGCATGGCACCATCGGAGAAAAGACGATACGCGTCATCGACAAGCTGAATATAAGCATGCTCCTCATCAACCAGTTCCTCCTCCACTTGCCGAGCCATCCTTGGATCAATAGGCAAACCAAACTGCTCACTCGCGCTTTTCACGAGCAGGAGCGCGTATATCTTCCGCACCATCGTAGAAAAGCCTTTTGATTCCTCTTCGATTCTGTCTTCAATGCTCATCCCACCCTGCTTCCAGCGGTCATAGATAGTCTGGAAATTTTTGTTCGCTGCCTCATTCTGTTCCCGCATGAGTTTCGCGCCTTCAGGTTTCCATTCATAGTCTTGCATCCCGGCTTTCAATGAGTATCGCTCCCATGAATTGATTGTGCCAAGCACTACCGTCTGGGGATTGTCGATGAAAGCTGGCAATGAGGGATCCAAATGATGCCGGGTGTACTGCATCACCTGAATGGATTGGATCCGCAATGCATCGAAGAATTCCACGCCATTCGCAAGGCGCTTATAGAGGGTGTTCAGATACTTATAGAGCCGATCATCCATAAATGATTCCCTTCGATGATGCATGGAGAATGGGCAGACGATTAGTTGCAAGCGCCGCAGACGATCCAATATGTGATAAAGCTGGATCCACGCCTCTTGGACGTGTTGTTCCATCTTGCTCCGCTGCAATTCCGGCCTGAGTGCCTTCGCCATGCCGCTGATGACATGCTGATCCAAGTATATGACCTTCTTATGCAGAGCTGGCAGATTTATGACGGGAGGTATTTCGCCGCCCTTGGCGTTGAACAATGGACACTCGCAACAGGCGCGAATATAGCCCCGCACTCCGACGTGAAGAACTCCCAATGTCTTCTTCCCGCACCGAACGCAATCGAAGAATGGCGGATAGATTTCAAACTTGTCGCCGTTGATTGTCACGCAAACCATGCTGCGACACCCTATGGTCAGAATACCAAGTGGGCAACTTACTTAGAAACAAATTCAGGCAACCAGTACCTCGCATGGCGTCGCTCCCCGGTTTTACGGAGAATTCCGAGGTTCACCAATTTCTGCAAGTCTCGTGTGGCGGTCGCGCGCTTGGCTTTTGTGATAGTAATGTAATTTCCCGCGCTGAGACCGCCGACAAAGCCCTCTGGCTCCGCCTCGAAGAGCCTATCAATCGCTTTCTTCTGGCGCTCATTCAATTCTTTAGCGAATTTGCTGTAGATCGCAGCCTTCTGTAGCACACGTTCGACGGAGGCGAGCACATACGTCTTTGCCGCGATGAGAGTCTTTCCAAAATAGAGCAGCCAATCTGTGATCTCCAGATCCTCATTATTTCGCGCTAGCGCATCGTAGTACGTCGATTTCTTCACAGCAATTTGCCGCGAGATACCGCTGAGCGCTGGTGCTCCTATGGATTGTGAGAGCGCTTTCTCCGCGAGGGCTCTCGCCATGCGTCCGTTGCCATCCTCATAAGGATGAATGGAGACCGCATAGAGATGCGCGATGCCTGCTCTCGTCAGCGGGGGTAGCGTCTTGAGGGAGTCATTGAACCAGTAAATGAATTCCTTCATGTGCCGTGGTACATCCTTCGATGGCGGTGCCTCGAAGTGGACCGTCTCGTTACCAATCCCACCGGAGACAATCTGCATAGGATCTTCGTGCGCACGGTAGGCACCGATGCTTTCCAAATCCGTTCTTCCCTGCACTAGCGCTGCGTTCCAGCCATCGAGCTCACGTTTCGTCAGGGGAGATTCATAGTCTTGGTACGCCGTGACCATCAACTCAGCCATGCCAGCTTCTGCAGGCTGCACATTCCTTTTGACAGTCGAGAGCCCCAACTTGCGCCGAATGGATGACTGTACGCTGTCTCGATTGAGCAGCTCTCCTTCGATTTCGGCGGTTTTCACTCCTTCTGTGCTGAGCAGCTGCACGACAATCTGGTCTCTATCCTGTTCTCCTAAATGCTTCATCGCCCCCGTCACCGTACCCAGAAGACGGGCAAACTCTCGCTCCAAGGGTTCAAGCTGCGCTGCATCATAGGTGAAGGTAGGCCAGTGTTTCTGCTGCCAATTCCAGGACATGGTGAGCTATAGGGGAAATTCTATAGCTCATATTATCAGATATTATGAGCTAATGAAAGGGCATCTATGCCTCAGCTGAGCATCCCATCCATTGCGCAGTAGGCATCTTCTGTGCAATGGAAATTCGGGCATCATGGAGCTTTATTTCCCTTTTGCGCCTTATGCAACCCCACAAATGCCTCAAGGAACGCTCACACTACGAAGAGCGCTATGACCGCTGCACCGTCGAACTTGGACGGGATTACGACCATGACATTGATCTCGGGACAAAGGTGATCCCAATGAAAGGACGACGGAATGAGCTCACCATGCACGCGGTGATGCCAAACCCAGTCCTCAAGGAGATTCTGCTCCATCGGTTCGATGAACGAGAGAAAACGATCAAGGAATGGATAGAACGAGATCGCAAACGCGACGACGCTCTCGAGAACACGCCGGAGCCACGAGCGATGTGTCCCAAGTGCAAGACCCGCCTCGATTGCTTAAGCCGTGATTTTTCACCAGACGCGCATGGCGTCATCTTCCGCATGGGCTGCCTGCCCTGCCACAAGACATATCGAGTGAATGAGACCGGCTACATCTTTCCTCGGAAGAGGATCACATGCGTAAAGTGCAAAAAGACCACGCATTCCTCCATCGAAGAGAACGGAAATATAATGGTGTACATCGATACATGCATCCGATGCGGCCATGCAGAGCGGACAGTCATTGAAGACAAACCAGAGGTGCAGGAGACGGATATCGAGCGCCAGCGCTATGAGCGTGACAAGAAACTGTATTGCTGGACCCCGCGTGAAAAGGATCTGTATCTCGGATGGATTGCCCACGTGCAGATGACACTTGAGTATGTGGCAAGCGGACGCTTTGCAGAGGAGCAGGAAGAGGAGAAAACCACTGCAACTGCACGTCGAACAAAGAAACGGAAATGATAAAGTTTGGCTTTATTATTTTCCCCTATTTTCTATGCAGTCATCCGATGACGGCACACAAACCATACCCAAACAACCGCCACCCAGAGATCCCGATAGGGAATTTGATTGGGAAAAGGCATATCAGTTCGCAGATGGCATGCTCCGACTCTCGGAGCTCTGCTTCGATACGTGGAAAGAGGAATTGCACAGGGAACGGAAACTCAAAGAGTTTCCGAAGGGTTTTCCCATCGATGGACGCTATCCGTGCGCCATCTGCGGCAAACATGCTTCGGAAGAGGAGCAACACTGGTGTGACGAGTACGGCATCAAGTGTCGGATTTGTCAGGATGCCATCGACAGTGGAGAGATCCCTGCATCTGCCGCAAGCGATAGTGAGAGCTGGTACTCAGCCTTCGATATCGAGCATTCCTTCGATGTGAAATCCAAAGTAGTGCGCAGATGGGTAAAGGAAGGTGTTCTGAAGCCAAGAACCATCATGAGCAATGGAGGGCAAAGCGTGCATATGCAGCTATTCTTCATTGAAGAGCACAAGGACACGCTCCCACCCAAGGAACTTCTCGAAGGCCGCTCTGTGAAGGAGAAGACGAAGGATGGCCAAGACGCCTTCTATACCGAACCCTGGTTCTGCTCCGTGAATATCGTTGAGCACCTCAAGGGCTACAAGATTCTCGAGCACATGCAGAAGCTCTCCGAGAATGATTGGAACACGAAGCATTTTAAACTCAGCATGGTGCCTGCCATGCCTTATCTCTTTTACGCTGACCCACTATGACCTACAAGCATCTCGACGAGCGTTCCGTCTACGAAGAACGCTATGACTGCCATACGGTCGAAGAATGCCGCTGGTACGAAGATTCCTTTCTTTCTCTGAAACCCGAAGGATTCTCACCCAGAGATATATTGAAAGGCTCACAGCAAATGATGGTTCTTACGCTCTTTCAACTGACGAGTGATCGCTGTCTCCAGCGTGAGGAGACGATCAGCAAATGGATGGAACGAGACAGGCAGCGGGATGCCACGGTGGAACGTACCCATCCACCGCTCATCCGATGTCCTTCCTGTGAGCGTGCGATGGAATGCATCCACTCGTATTTGAATCTCGGGTTTGGAAATAACGAACTCGACAGAATGGAGTTCCTCCTCGCCTGCAAAGCGTGCAAGCAATCCAGACATGTCTATGAAGATGGGCGCGAGATCGTTCGTGAACCTACTCTCTGCACGAAGTGCAAGCGTGCAGTGGAAACCGATACCCAAGAGAGGGACGGTAAGCGCTACTACATCGAAAAATGTGCTCACTGTGGCCACATCGAAGAAACACCGAGCTCGCTCAACGAGAAAAAGAAGGAGCCTACAGAGGAAGAGATCGAGAGGTTCAAACGAGACAAGACACGTTTCTGTATTTCGGGTGAGCAGGCGGATAGATATGTGCGTTGGAAGGAACGTTCGAAAGAACTGGACGAGAAGAAGAAAGAGCACGAGCTGAATCTGGAGCTCTACGACAAACTCAAAGAGGTTAAGAAGCTCACGATTGCAGGTATAGAAGAACGACTGACATCAGCCATCAAGAAAGCTGATTACGGCGATCTTCATATCACGATGCCAGCATCCGAGCGGGAGATCGTGCTGAACTTCTCTGCGCGGGATCTGAAGGTGAATCGCAAAGAGCAGGACAGTCGGCAAACATTGGAAAAGATGATCAAAGAAGTACTCAGCGAAACAAACTGGTCTCTCGCATCTGAAGGCGTGAGCTATCGCCTCGGATTCCTGAGTGGTCGCATCAGAGGATATGAATCCGAAGAGGATCTCGAGAAGCTCACGCGATCACGCATGAAGAGGAAACCTGCAAAGAAAAAATCTGAGATGCCGATAGAGTTTTGATGCACGTGGGCATCGGTAAAGAGTCTCGAGCAATCGGGACTTTTTACTATCCTTTACCAGATACCCTCAGTCGGGCATAACTCTGCAGAGCCTAGATCCAATTATCGCTAATAGTGCGCTACACAAAGCCATGAACATAACAATCATCTTTCATTGAACCGTGGCAGATTTTCGCCGTTTTTCGACGGTCAACGGTCATCCCGCATGTGGCAGTATTTCGAAATCATTAGGACATTGCTGGCGATCCATGAACCGCGAATTGAAAAGACGGTGGCGGTAGTGGCGGTATTTCTGGCCATCCTATGAGCTTCGGAAAATTAGAGCACGGCAATCATGGGCATACAACTTTGCACTCAAATGTAATGAGGAAGCAGTTTTTCGCTTGTAGAAGGGCATCAGCCTCAGTGGCATCATTCTGGTGCCCACAATTTTTGTGCCGTTTGGTGCCCATTAGTGCCCATTAATGTCTAAAAAACTTTTCAATAGTCATCTTTAGCGGCAAACAATTTTCGCAAAACTTTCTGAAGAAGTGAAATTTCACTCTAATTGAAGCCACAAATTGCATTTCTTTGAATGTTTTGAGGGGACACATTTTCTGCCGCTTTCTGCCGCTTTCTGCCGGTTATTCTTTTTCACTGGCCGTTCTTGGCCGGTGATCAGTGCCCCTCATTATGTCCGTCTCATTTTCTTGTGAATCAATGTGAATCTTTGTGGATCAGACCTCTCATTTTTCTGGCCGTTTGTGGCCGTTCATGGCCGGTGATCAGTGCCCCTCATTATGTCCGTTTTGGTCCGATTATGTCCGATTGGGAAGTGGCAATTTTATTGTGGTTTCTTGTGGTTTTCTGTGGATCATCCATCCAAGCAGCCGCCCTTTTTCTGGCGGATTTTGGCTGATCTTGGCCGGTGAGCCAATTTGCTAATTCTGTACCGATTCATCCAAGAATGTCGGAAACTGTTGATTGGGCGTCCACTACATACAGACCAGTGAAATTCTGAGGCAGGCTTTTGGGCTAGATTTGGGTGAATTTGGGCGGATTTGGGTGGGTAAGACTTCAGAAAAAAGGGACGCTTTGGGACGCTTTTGGACGGGTTCGTCTATAGAGATGGGGGTGATTTATGTTCGTTTTGGTTAATTTTGGTTCGATCTGATGAAGGCGCACATAGAAATCCAACATGATTTTCACTTTGCATAAGTATTAGGCTTACGGCCAAACTACATAATTTTGGTGGATAGACCGGAGCCTATTTTATGTGCGCTTTGGTGCGCCTTGGTGCGGTACTGCTGCGTCACTTGCCACAAGGGAACAGTAGGATTGGGGGAGCCGATTTTTTGGTGAATTCTGGTGGATCTTGGTGGATGTAGGCGAGATGACCTCCAGAGAAAACATGACACTTTCTGACGCTTTATGATGGTCTCAGTGAGGCATCGCCACTGAGCTGCCACCCAACTGACACCTCCGAATGTTGGCTTGAAATAAACCTCAATGAGAGCTGTGGCGGTAGTGGCAGTATTTCTTGCTCCATCATCACTCTACAATCAAGCTAGCTGCATGAGACTCTTTTGTTCGAGATAAGTTCTAACTTCCTCTAGCTTAGAGCTCCATACTGTAGAAACAACCTCCGAACGCAGACTTTTGCCAGTCCCGACCATGCTTTTTGCTGGTTCGAACATAGCGATTTCCTTTGCATATCTTTTTTTAACCTCCTTAAGTACAGAAGGTACAAATAGTGGATCGTAATTAAGGTTTCTCCCCTGTATTTTCCAGTTCGAACCGATGCCGCTTACAACAGCACGCTTTTGTTCGGGAGAGCCGCACGTAAGGATGTGCTGTGCATTGAGAATGAGATCGAGACTATCACTGATATTGGCATTGGATGTCTGGCGTTCTTTTCTGGCCGTTTCTAGGTCTTCCTGAGCCGACTTCTGTTCGACTCTCAACTGATTCAGTCTTCTCTTCATGAGAGCGCGTGTATCGGGATCTGATTCCTCTGCAATATTTTCTTCAATGGTCGTAATTTTCTTGGAAAGAACAGATAAATGCTGCTGTAGCTGTTCCTCTTTTATCGTTTCTTTAGTAGAAGCCTCCATTTGCTCAAGCTGTCGTATACCAAAGCGAATGATCTCCTCAGGGATCATATACGATTCAGCTTCTGCCATGATTTTCGTCACAAGAGCGTCAGCTGAAAGTGGCTTTTCGTTGCAGCGGATCGCACGTTTTCGGTGGGCGCAGCGGTAGTAATCAAAATCCTTTGTGATGTTCAGTGATTTAATGTGCTTTGTCTTCCGCTCAGCAGTTATACAAGCATCACAGCCGCCGCAACGGAAAAGCCCCTTGAGAGGAAAGTTGAGGATGCGGTCACGCGTCCCTTTGCCATCCTTGAGAAATGACTGCGCCTGTTCAAACTCGGTCTGAGTAATCATCGGCTGATGACTCCCAACATGTAGCTCTCCCCTCCAACGGAACAGGCCGCAGTAAAAAGGATTTTGAAAGAGCGCGTGAAAAGTGGAAAAGGCCAGAAGCTTTCCATTTCTGTAGATCGGGCAATGCTCCTGCATATGTCGGTACAGCTGCATGGTGGAACATTGTTCATCGAGTAGCTTTCTCCATAAAGATTGGATGATCGGAAAAAGAACAGGATCAGGAAGAATGCGCTTCTGACCTTTTAATGCCTCGACTTCATTACGATAACCCATCGGGGCTTTGCAGGGCATCCACCCTTTGTCTGTCTTGCTAGTCATGCCTCGCTTCACATCGGTACTGAGCTTGCGTACATAGTCCGTGGAGCGTCCTGTTTCAACGGAGAGCAGGATTGAGCTGTCATCGGGGTAATACGTGCGCTCAGGTGTAATGATCGCTTGGATGATGCTCTTCTGAAGCATCCACATGAGTTCGCCGGAATCTTTAGGGTTCCGGCTCAGGCGGTCAATGTTCCAACAAAGGATTACATGCGCTTCACCCCGCTTGATACGCTCGATCATGGACATGAATCCAATACGCCCAACGTCCTTTGCAGATTTCTGATCCTCGATTATATCCACGATCTCACATCCTCGATCTCTCCCTATACGATGCAGCGCATTTATCTGATCGGGAATTGACTGGATTTGCCGCGATTTATCCTCGGTAGATTTACGAGCGTAGAGGAAGCACCTCATAGGGGGATAAGGGTAGCTGAGGAACTAACATGAAAACAGCTCGATGAGTTCGAACCTGTTCCCAGTAGGGGTATGGCGTTTGATCAGCCGAATAAAGCAAAAGAACTTGGAGAGGATCAACGCCCATGCGAAATAATGTCTCGCTGCGAGTGATGAACTGCTTTATGTGCGGTATCCTCTCATGTTTCAATTTTGCAGCTGCCAATTCTTCAGGATGGAGCATCCGACCTGTTTTTTTGGCTATGGTGAGCCGTTCGATTTTACTGAAATCCAAACCTTTAAGCGGATGAAAATATGTCCCCTGTTCATTCATGCAGAGGGACGCGAAATACTGCTGAAGAACCTCCACTCCTAAAGAGTCACCGTTGATACGTGATTCCTCATAACGAATGACGATCTCTGGCGTAATGCCCATTTGCTTGATGGTTTTTGTGTGCAGCTCTGCCTCAATTCTGGTTACCGTTTCTTCATCTAGGTAATGTGAAAACAGCAAAAATTTCTCTTTCTTGTACGAATCGGCTTTCTTGTCATACACCCTGATTAAATACTTTTTGTTACCTTTTTTCATACCGAGATAGAACGATTCGATGTCGTCACCGTTGATGTACGGAATCTTCTTACGAAACTGCGTCTTATGCTTCTTCCACAGCTTCAATACAGGGACATTACAATCAAGAGCGATATCAACACGAGACAACGACAGGAACGGCAGATACTGTGATGTGAACTGCAACAAACACTCTGACAATTCTTCGAAGTAGAAATACGAACCATCGAATAGGAACGTATACGGGACATGGTCGGCAATACCCATCCCCATGTTTTTTACCAAACAGAACACTCTGTAATGACCATGATTGAAATTCAGAATGCGCTCAGACTTCGTTTCGTTGTATGTCACAGTAAATGAATGACCGAGGAATCCCACATTTAATTTCTGTGGTGAGTTTTCTGATAGACCTTCGAAAAGATACGCGAAAGAGTTACCACGGAAGGTTCCACTGAAGTTGTAGCGGATGCAGTCGAAGCCTAAGCGGAAAACTCGAATATCCATCATGAAAGGTGGTCACCGTGTTACTTCACGGTGACCTTGAAAGCATCCGCAGGCGTCGGGCGCGGCACCGCAGGTGCTCGCGCCCTGCCGCACAGCGGCAAGCAGGCCGAGGAATGCCGTCAGCTTCTTTGCCGCCTCTTCTGGAGGCAGCGAAACGCCATAGTGCTTCTCATAGAGAGCACCGAATTTCGAGATGGCCGAAGCTGGCGGCGTGGGAAGTAACACGCCGCTTTTTGTAGATCGGGCAGACTTTAGAAGCTCACGATTGCTGTTTTTGGTACTGGTTCAGCACCGATTTTGTGAAAGGCTCTGGGTTATAGTGCTTCTGAAAATAGACATATCCCTCCGACTGATCGACATATGCGTAACGATTGAGCCTATCGCCCTGTTGCAGCTTCAGGGTCTTGAGATAATCGCTCGGCTTGAATTTCTGATGTTCCGTAAGCGGTATGACATCGCGTAGCTGCTCGAAGGAAATGCATGTGCCAGCGAGTTTCCAGCACTCATCGAAGAACGCACGAACAGCACCCGTGGATTGTATTTTATGGATCTTTGTCTCTTTGCCGTTATCAATCTCAATGAGATTAATACAAAGACCGACTGGCCGAGCAATGAGGCGACGAGGAAATTTCTCCGAATCAACCGTCTGCTTTTGGAATAATTTTTCTCCGAACGTAAGGGCAATAACCATGCCACCGAATGTACGCAATTCATCGGGTGCGACGATGTGGATTTTTCCGTTCTTCACTTCGATCAAACCTCCGATCTGCAAGTAACCGATGGCAAAATCCCGATGCTCTTTGCTCTTTTCAATCGGGTATTCGGGAATGTCTGCATATAAGTACGGATCAAGAAACTGCTCCTGCTTGTACATCGAATAGACGTACAGATTCACCAGCAAGCCCATAACTGCTTGCTGCTGCGGTTCCGTAAGCGTGGCGTATTTGGTCAGCAGAATCGTGGCGTTGTCTCTGTTGAATGAAACACCCATCTCCAAGGGCATCTCAGGCACATGCTTCAATATCTCATTCGCCAACACATGTTTGATGGAATGCTCCATGGAATAGATGACTCTACTCCATTTCCCTGTTTAAGCAATTATTCGTTATGCCACCACATGAGAAAGCGTCCGTAACCGTAGGCGATGAAGCTGATGAGAATCATGATGCCGACGATGCTCATACCCGTGTTTGGCGTCATGATAGAACCGCCAGTATCCGAGAAGGTGAAGAACGCCAAGCAGATCGCAAGAAAGAAAATGACGTTGGAAATGACGATGATCAATTTGTCCTTCTTTCGATGAAGCTCAATAAGCATCGGCTCTGAAGGCCTTTCAATGACCCTTTCAATAACTTTTGGCCTTGGTGCTGAACCGACATCGGACTGTGTGAATTGTTTGTTTTTCATGCGTATATTATACACCCCGAAGTATCGGGGTGTAAAGCTGAATTGGCAAACGCGATACTCTGTGCGTGCCTTTAACAGCAGCACAGAAATTGGCAAAACGAATAAAAGAACTGCGAATTGAGCGTGGATGGACGCAGGAAGAGGCTGCCAAGAAATGTGGCATTAAATACAAGTATTACCAAGAACATGAAAGCAGCACTCCTAGAGACATGCGGTTGAGCACAATGGAAAGGGTCTCCAAAGCGTTTGGGGTATCCATATCGGAGCTTACGGATTTTTAGATTTTTCTCTGCAATCTAAAACGCCGACTCTTAGCTGTTCTCATGTCTTCGGTAATGTTTCCTCTAGCATTTTTTCCGCAAGTTTTTGCGCCCATCGTTGTACCCGTTCTTCTTGGCCATAGGGCTCATTGACGATGATGAGCGGCGGCACAAAGAGCATGCCATTATGCTCCCGTATATATCGCAATAGATGCTCCGTACAGCGTGTGCGGAAATAGTAGCGGTCATCGCCTAAGCTGATGCATGTCATAGGCTTCTTCATGAAATCCACTGTTGATGCTTTTTGGTGTACAAGATCGTGCATATACATATTCAACTGTCCTTCGATACCTCCCGTGTTCCATGTACCTGATCCGAGAATTACCACATCCCCGCGCAGCAGATCTTCTGCCGTTGCCTGTTCTGCACGTTGCCTCTCGAAAGAGAGTGTAGGCACATGTTCTTTCATGTACTGTTCCACCGTATCCACTACATACTCTGTGTGGCCACTGGTCGAGGCATAGATGATGTGAAGGGATGATAGATTGCTCATTGCACCAGGTTATTCTTTGATCGGATGATGGCCAGAGATCCGAGGATGTTTAACAGAAATACCGTCCACGCCATCATGGGGATGGTAATATAGCCGAAATGGAAGAAAGGCGTTGAGCGGCAAGATGTACCCGATGTGTCACAAGGAACATTAGGATCAATCTCTGTGGGAAAGAGTGCGGCAGATACCTGTTCGCCATAGTGCAAAGTCGCAATCAACAGCCCAATAATAGAAAGTACGAGAATATATGGGGCAATACCCTTATCTTTCTTCCATAATGCGAGTGCCAGCAGAACAACCTGCGGATACATGAAAATGCGCTGGAACCAACACAGTCTGCATGGCGTCCATCCTGCGACTTCGGAGAAATACAAACTCCCCACGGTAGCGATGGATGCAGTGATGAGCATGAGCGTCATGCCATGCTTTGATACCCACTGGAGAAGACTGCTAGAGGACAGGACAGACCTACGCATGAGCATCACGGCAAGCACCATAGCGATTGCCTGCCCAATGACAGTGAGGGCTGATAATGCGCTGACGATGGTTTGTGTATATTCCATAATGGCGAAAGGGTAAGTGGATGATAGTGGTTTTTACTTGGGCGGCTCTTGCTGGGAAAAATGCTCATAGGACACCATTGATTCGAGCGGACGCCTATCTTGATCTCCATGCGGTCTTACAGGACCCTTGGGGTAGCCTAAGGCAAGGCTGCCAAGAATTTTATGGTGGTCGGGAATGGAGAGCATTGTTCTTGTGGCCGCATCATCCAATGTCACCCAGCAACCGCCCAACTCAAGGCTGGTTGCAGCGATCCACATGTTTTGCATGGCGCATGCTGCACTAAGAATGTGCTGCTCATGCTCCGACAGCCACGCATCCACTTTCGCCTCTTTGGTTACGGTAACGACAATCACTACGTTCGCACGAGACAGGAATTGCCCATGACGTGCGTGTTCCATTAATTTCCCAATAGTCTCTGCGTTGCGTATCACCGTAAAATGCCATGGTTGCGAGTTCAAGGGGCTTGGTGAGAATCTGCCTGCTTCCAGTATCTGATTAAGAATATCCTGCGGAACCTCCTGATCGGTCCAATTGCGGACAGCTCGCCGTGTGAGAATCGTGGTAAGTACGTCCATATGCTTGGATTATATTATTCCCTTGTAGCATTACCAGTTCCGAATAAGCTCCAGTATCCCGCTCCACATCAATGCGCAAAACTCAGTAATGGCTTGAGAGAAGGTTTATCAATGCGTTTATCGGCTATCAACTTCATCATTTCAGTTGCACAAAATGCCACACCAACACCGGCCGATTTTGCCATACATACATCGTTATCCCCATCTCCAACCACAATGATATTTGCCAAATCAATGGCATTCTTTTTGGCCACGTGCAGAAGCGCATTTCTTTTACATATTTCGTGATCACAGCGACTTTGATCCGTATGTAAAAAGAATGACGGAATTTTCACTTCTCCGGTTGCGACACTATGAGAAAATTCCAACTCGTTTGCTAACGCAAAATCCGCACCCAACTTATGCTTGAAGTGCGCGGCAACACAGTCGTAACTGTCTGTGATAATCCCCACGATGTACCCTCGTTCTTTGAGCCTCTTTACCACAAGTTCGGCGTGATCAGTCATCTGAATCTCATCTGCAACTTCGATAATCTTAGCGATATCAACTCCCTGAAATAACTTAGCAATAGCCTTTGTCGCAACGAAGGCGGTGCGATGTTGTGTCAGAATTTCAACTAACTGCTTTTTAAATCCAAATTTTTCGGCGGCGCGTTCAATGAATCGACCTTGTAATAACGTATTATCCATATCAAAAATCACCATCTTCTTGAGACTTGAAAACGACTCGTTTACGGCAAATACCATTTGATCTCGGATAATATCGAGACTGCCAAGCTGTTCAATATTGGTACGTGAGAGGCTCGACGCTCTGCGCAAAATTGCGCGAGAAACTTGCCTCGACATCGGACTTAGTTCTCGCCACGTCTTCATTTTGTGCGCAATACCACCGATGTTTACTTCTTGTATTTTGGCACCGAGCAAATGCATATCGATCAAAATTCCTATATCGACGCCATAATCGTTCTCAAACGTGAGTTTTTCAAAAAATTCTCGTTTACCCGCAATAATACCGCTCAGTGGCTGAGAAAATTGTACTAAAGAAGGAAATAATAAACTCAATAAGGGCTTTGCCACGATTTCCGTCACTCTTCCTGCCTCACGATTGAACGTCGATTTCACAAAATCGGCAGTATTATTTTGTAAAGGAGCGATCATTCGTTCGACGATATCGGGAACATAATTCTCGATATCCCCGTCGAGATACAGTAAATACTCTCCTTTCGCTACCATCAAACCATCTCGCATCGAAGCGCCTTTACCCAATTTTGTACTTGTGACCACCTTGGCTCCGGCACGTTTGGACTCTTCGACTGTACGGTCCAAAGACTTGTCATCTATGACAATCACCTCAAGAGTAAGAGGAGATTGCTGTACGAGCTGCACCACTTTCGCAATAGTCTGTGCCTCGTTCAAAACGGGGATGATGATGGAAACGGATGCCAAATTAAACGTAGTATAGGGAATTGATATGAGAAATGGTAAAAAAACAAAAGTATTTTTTTGTAACGTCATACATGAGTCTATACCTATCATTTTAAGGTGTACGACTGATCCTTTATACCCCTAATCGTAGTTCAGAATATTCTGTAATAAGCTCCCATAAGGAGCTCCAAATTTGCAAAGCAAATTTGGAACGAGGTTCGTCTCGCCCGAAGGGCGGACGACCCGCTCCTTCTTTAACTGATAGAGCTCTGTTCATCGCAGGCCACCTAACTACCATACAATTTGAGCATGTATTACGTCTATGTGCTGCAAAGTCTGAAGGATCAAAGAACGTATGTGGGTAGTACGGATAATACGGATAATTTTGAACGTAGATTGAAAGAACATAATGCTGGTAGATCAAAAGCAACAAAGCATCGTCGACCCTTGAAAATTCTTTTTACCGAAGAATTCGAAACACATATTGAGGCATCTCGAAGAGAAAAGTGGTGGAAAAGCAGCAGTGGGCGTAGGAAATTGAAAGAATACTTTGCGCACAATAAAACCATGCAATAATCTGCCATAAGGAGCTCCACCCTGCGCACCTTTGCGAATGGCTCTGCAGAAAGTAAGTCCAGGACCCTACGCCTCCACGATCGCCTTGAACCCTCCATAGCACATGCGTCTCATGTCGAAGGGCATCTTCTTTGTCCAGTTTGGATCATTCATCGCCGGATCGCTCATCACTTTCTTGTTAACAAGGTCACGATGTTTGCGGGACTTGAAAACGATGTAGGCGAAGATGGCCGTTTCGCCAGGTTTTAACTTGAGGAGCTTGGGTAGCGATATTCCCATGGGGTTCGTAAGGTCATCTGCCAGGCACTCTTTGTAATCGAGTGCACCGTGCTTCATCCATGTTTTCTTACCCCATTGGGCCATTCAGCGGTACATCGCCACATTTTTCTTTGAGAGGGGGATCAAGAATCCATCGATGTAGGACATGGGAGAATGGGGGAAGGAAAGAGAATGATCAATCAAGAACAAGCTTTACTTCGCAATCTTGATGGGCTTTGAATAGCAAAACGCATGCCATTCTCCACCAAAATTACTGCTGTATGCCTTTTCGGCAAGCTCATACCCAGAGAGAGCAGATGTTTCCACTTTCAGTGTGCCAAAAGGACATGCAAGTTTGTACGTGCCGTTTGTCTGCTTGGTACATGTTGCACCTCCCCAAGTGTTTGCAGTATCGCAGGAGCCACTTCCTTTTACAGGTTGTAGAAACGCAGTGTGTGCTACGAGAAGGCCGCCGACAACCTCACACTTCCATTTTGTTCCATCAAAGCGAAGTACGTGATCTGCACCTGTGCAGATGGGTGGAAGCACGAGTGACGATACTGCACGACAACTCCATTTCTTCATCTTCTTGTTCCAAACAAGAACCGCATCTTCGTTACTGTCCCCACAGGTAGGAAGTGTTGATTGATTGCTCACGGATGTGACAACAGGCGTACTGGGAACAGAAAGTGCTGATGACGAAGAAGATGACGACGAAGAAGGCAGTGTAAGAGGTGTGCTACGAACCGCTGCGTGAGCAGTTCCTATGGAAAGAGTTACCGTACAGGCCAATGATGAAAGAAAAAGAGTGGAGCGTGATGTCATATGCAGGGAGCGTAGTGCACATCTGTTGGGGGACGCAACAAAAATGAGTTTTCAAATCACTTTTTCCCTCTACCATGTCCTTATGCCAACATCTTCCCTCATCATTGCTCTTGGAGCTGGTCTGAATCAAAAAAATCCGGGGGACCCCGCATATCTGTGGATCGGTACGCAGACAGAGTTGCGTGCCGCTGCAGCAGCAAAACTGTGGAAAGAACACGGAGCATCCGGAACCATCATCTTTAGTGGTGGCAGGCCGGGAGGGGAAGGAACACCATCGGAGGCAGAAGCCATGCAGGGCTACGTCGAACGGAATCCCTGGAATGTGCCCGAAAGCGTGATCATCACCGAGAATAACTCCATTGATACGGCTGAAAATATCAAGAATGTGGCTGCAATCATCCACTCTCAAAACCTCCCAATCGATGCTGTGTATCTGGTCTCCAGCAAAAAGAACGGTGCCCGTGCTGCCGCATACCTTCGTGCGTGGGGTATTTGTTCGACGCTCTGTTTTGCGAACAATGTTCTGGGAGATGACATTCAGACCTACCACCTCCCCGTTATTCCGGATGTCATTCAATGGCCGGACAGACGCAATGAAATTCTGCTGCGTATTCTGCAACTGTTCGACAGGAAAGGATACATCGCAACGTGGTACAAGAAGAGAGAATTGAATATTGCCTAGCGCTTCTTTTGCTTTGATGCAGGGAGTGCATCCGCGGTTTTTCTGATGAGTGCAGAAAGCCAATCTCTGTCATGCCACTTCTCCTCACCGATCAGGAAATATGGTTTTGCGCCAGGGTAGGGAGGTGCCTCGTCAGGATCGTCTATCATCGTTCTTCCCGCGTCGGTCGGTTTCACATACAACTGATCGTCACACACGAGTGCAACAACCTTCTCGTTGCAGTAGAGAGCATATTCCCCAAACATTTTTTTACTACGGATGTTCCCTGCGCTTCGCATGTGATCCGTTAGGAAATCGACAGTGGATTGCGTGGTGGACATAGAATGATCATACTCTTTTGTAATGGCTCATCGAAAAAAAATCGTCCGTGTCCGTGACCTCATGCAGCGTTGCACGTACGTGCTTACAGAACCAGCAGGAAAAAATTTTGATTCCCGCTTTACCCCTGAACTGACGCCGAAACAGATGCTGCGGTTGGGTGTCTTTGGAGGTAAATACATGACGGACTGCAAGAAGGAATTTCCGAAGGACTGGTTCACGCATGCCAAATTGTGCCATGAACGGCATGATCCGAAACTCAATCTCTTTGGGGTGAATGCGAGCCAACCACTTTCTGTCTGGAAAAAGAAACGATGGATTCATCCTGCCGATCCTCGTGGGTGGTTCCAGTGGTACTGCCGGTACTTTCTGGGTCGTCGTATGCCTGAAGAAGATGATCGCCAGATTCGCAGATGGCTGGCCATTCGCAGACACCGAGCGCAAATCATTCGACATTGTAGGAAAGGGGATCTTTCTTGTAGGCGTAAGCAACGACAAGCACTTCTTCACTGGGCGTACGACAGTCGCACATTGTAAAGAGGACCGATATACTTTTTGCCAATGGACATTCCCACTCCTCAAGAAATCGAACCGAAACGATCACATCGTCTTGTGATCATTCTTCTGGTGATCATCATTGCTTTACTCGTGTTTCTGCGCTTTTCACCATGGTGTATGACCTCTGCGGGAAGAACAGGATGGAACACGTGGGTGAGGGTGTATCCCAATCTTGTCTGCGCGTTAGATCTCCATGGAGAAGAAGTCTCTGCGGAAGAATTGGAAGAGCGGCTTTCATCACTCACGAATGTGACAGAACTGAATCTTTCAGAGATGAAGTTGCAGAGTGTACCGAACGCTATTTCTACTTTGAAGAAGCTCGAGAAATTGAATGTCTCTCATAATACAATCGCAGAAATTCCGGATGATATTGCGTCTGCTACATCACTCACAGAGCTCGATCTTTCGTCGAATACGATTACACAGATACCCGATTCGTTGAGTGGACTTTCTGGACTCACATTTCTCGATCTCTCCGACAATGAAATCAGCAGTGCTCCCTCGTTCCTGCAAAATTCTTCTGCAAGTTCTGTGGTTTCTTTAGGTCAAAACCCGCTCGGTCCATCAGGGCAGGGGAATGATGAAGGGCAGTCATCACAGAGTTCCGCCGCAGCATCGTCAAGTCTTCCATCAGCATCCTCGTCAGCGATATCGTCAGTCAGATTACAGGATGGCAACAATTTCTCCAATGAATCGCATACATCATCGACGAGCAATACTCTTTCTAGTTCTTCCGATTCTTCTGTCACATCATCTTCGCAAGTATCGTCCGTGACACCGGAAGATTCTAGTGCATTGTCTTCTTCGGCAACATCATTCGCTTCCTTGGAATCTGGAGTTTCCTGCACACGGAATTTCACCGTGAACGCATATTCCATGTGTATTCCTTCTTTCTGGACCGTACAGCAGACGGATCCTCTCCACATGAATCTCATGGATGGTTCCGTGATTGCCGCCAAAGTGGAATGTCCCATGGAACAGGCAACGTATGATCAGTGGCAGCTGACACTGCGAAGCAGAACATTCCAAAAAGATGGCACCAAGCATGGTGCAGATGAACTCTCTGGAACATCGGTTGGCTCCTCGGAGTTGGGTCTTCTTCTTGTCTTCATGCACAAGAACGATTTCAATAGCTGGTTTGGTGATAACTACAGTGATGTTGCTGCATCATGCCAAATTGAAAGCATAAGACCACAGCAGGATGCAAACATCTTCCGACTCCTGTATCTTTCTGTGCAATGAAGAATCTAGCACCTCGCCCAGGTTTCACACTTATTGAACTTCTTCTGGTTCTTGGCATCATCGCGCTTCTTGCTGCCATCGTGATTGTTGCCATCAATCCCACGCTCCAACTTGCAAAAGTGCGAAACACCCAACGCCAGCATGATATTGGTGAAATCCTCAATGCCTTTACGCAGTACGCCATCGATCATCAGGGAAGTTTTCAGAATCGTACGAGTCCGCCGGTTGCAGATTGCGCATTACCCCTTGCTCCCGCTGCACCGCGCAAACTGTGTCTTTCGACGGCAACAAGCAGTACGTGCGATTTTGGTTTACCGGGTGATGGCAATGGATGCGTATTAGACGCTCATCTTGTGCCTGTTTATTTTGTAGAGATCCCCACCGATCCGCAGGATGACACCGGCGGCAACGAAGACTTGGAATCCAATTACACAGCGCAGCTCACGAACAACGGTTCACGCATGAAAGTGTACGCGCCAGATACAGAAATTCCCCCTGCGGAGAGCATCTTCAGCATTACGCGATAATGTGTTGGTATACTCACGATATGTCCGACTTTGTAAAACTTGTTGTCTTTGTTCCGGTGACGCACGCGGATGAAATCCGTAGAGTTCTTGCAGACGCGGGTGCAGGAAAACTTGGCCACTACGATTCGTGTAGTTTTTCAACACATGGTACGGGAAGGTTTCGCCCACTTTCGGGAGCGAATCCCACCATCGGTACAGAAGGAGTTCTGGAACAAGTGGAGGAGGAGAGGATAGAAGTTCTCTGTTCGCGGAATGAGCTTTCCGCCATCGTAAAAGCTGTCAAAGAGGCGCATCCGTATGAAGAACCTGCACTCGACGTCTCTCCCCTAGAAGACGTTTCATCGCTTTCCTAAGCCATTTTCCTGCTCTTTGGATACGTACCTCAAGGAACACTGAAATCTGGCTTTTTTGGCTTGTTTCTGCTATAATAGAGGGAATGCTTCGTTTTTCTTTCCGTCTCATTTTGGCCATCTGGACCATCCTTCCATTTCTCTCGATTGGAGAAATACAGCATGCACATGCTGAACGTTTCTGTCCGAACGCACCGTATGAATATTGGTGCGAAGCAGAAGAGCTCTGCATTCCAAAAGAGGATGCATGTTGCCCAGACGGAGAAAAAAATTGTGCAGGAATATGCATTAAAGCAGATGCAATCTGTTGCAATGATCCAAAATTGCCGTTTCTCTGTAATGGTCAATGCATTCCAGAGACTGCCATTTGTCTTTTGCAGCCACCGCCTGGAGTAGATAGTTCCTATATTGATACCGATCACAGTAATCCGGATCCTTTCCAATACTGGCAAAAATATTTTGGACTGACGGGAAGTGCAACTCTGTGGTCATGGGGACTCTGGATGGGCGCAGGTCTTGCCGTGCTGAATGTTGTTGTTGCCGGTTTTCAGATTATGGGAGGGGACAGCATGGGCATGGTAAGTGACGGAAAGCAGCGCATGCTCTGGTCTATTGTTGGGCTTCTCATGCTCATGTTCGCCGGCGTCCTTTTGAACTTCTTAAACCCTCTCTTCTTCCAAGCTGGCTAATGCGTCGAGTTGTTTCTCTCATCGGCGCGTTGAGCTTTACTCTTCCCGTTTTTGTGTTTGCACAGAACTCTATTTACTGTGGAGATCTCCCAGGTTGTCAGAGTGGCAATTCAGGTGATTGGTTACAATTTGCACAGGGATTTTTAAATACTGTCCTTCAGATTCTCCCTATTTATGCACCAGGTATCGCGACAATTTTCCTCATCATTGGAGCAGGGTATCTCCTGTGGCATCTCGGAGATGATCAGCGAGCAGAAACAGGGAAGAAAACAATTACATATTCTCTTATTGGTCTTGCAGTTGCCCTCTTTGCACAAGAATTTATTGCATTTGTAGCATCAGAAAATTATTTCGACACAGGAGCAGGGGGTTCAACGATCTTTAATCAAGATACTATTTTTGGTGTCGTTTTAGCCGCACGTCGTATTCTCTATACTTTTTTCAACACCGTTCTCATTATCGCTATTATTTATAACGCCGGTCGCATGATTGTGTCGCGCGGAGCGGATGACGAGTACAGTAAGGCGAAGCAAGGATTCTTCTATGCTTTTATTGGGGCGGTTATTCTTAACATCGTCGACTTCATCATCTGGATTATCATGAACCTTGGACTCTAATGAAAAAAATAATTTTATTCTTTATCGGCACTCTTTCTCCATTTAAAGTACTCGCTGCAATAAACTTAAAGGATACATATGGATTTGAATGTCAAAATACTCCTTTTATTGGTTGTACATTTGCAGGGACTCCGCCCGGAACTGCTGCCATTCAGTTAGCTGGGACTGTTGCGGCAGCAGTGATAGCATCCATTCTCACAGTTGCCACCATTGCAGTATTGTATGGTGCGTATCGTATTATGACTTCAAGAGGAAACAGTGAAGGTGTTGAAGCTGGGAAAAAAGCTATTATGTGGGCTGT
Source organism: Patescibacteria group bacterium (assembly GCA_023263945.1). Taxonomy (GTDB): domain Bacteria; phylum Patescibacteriota; class Gracilibacteria; order Peribacterales; family Peribacteraceae; genus JALQTW01. The sequence continues at coordinate 558,041 of JALQTW010000001.1, forward strand.
TTTTGGGTACGTTCTAGCAACTCTCACAATTCCTATCATTAATTTCATAAAGGACTTCATTGATTTTGTCGGCACACAAGGTGCGAATTAATAGAAGTTATTCCTATAGCAAACTTTACTATCGACTTGATTGCGACAATAAAAGGATAAACAAAGCATGAAAAACGAATATCAAAATACAAAAAAGCCAGGAGCGGGTTTTCTACCTGCGGCTAGAAAAGCGTTCCAAGATTCTAGAAAAAACTTGCTGATCCGCGGCAAGCATGCCGCTCCTTTTGTCATAGGGTATAATCCCTCCATGTCCCGTCACTACGTTACAACGGCTATCGACTATCCCAATGCAGCCCCTCACATGGGGCATGTGTTAGAGAAAGTTCTTGCGGATGTGTGTGTTCGCTGGATGCGTCTTCGTGGCGATGAGGTGCGTTTTCAAATTGGGACGGATGAACATGGCATCAAGATCCAGCAGACGGCAGATAAGGAAAAACTGACGCCGCAGAAACTTGTGGATCGTAACGTACCCCTCTTTGAAGAGCTCTATACAAAGCTCAACATTTCTGCAGATGTCTTCATCCGAACGACGGATCAGAAAAAGCACTGGCCAACAGTCCAAGCTCTTTGGAAAAAACTGCAGGATGCCGGTGCACTTGAAAAAAGAAGTTATACCGGTCTCTATTGTTCCGGCTGTGAACGCTTTTTGACGAAGAAAGAGCTCGTCGATGGTAAATGCGCTATCCACCTGATTGCTCCCACTGAAGTGAAAGAAGAAAACTGGTTCTTCAAATTGAAGGAGCAAGAGAAATTGCTCAAAAAAATTCTGAGCGATGGAACGTATTCCATCATTCCACCGGAACGTGCGAACGAAACACTCTCACTCTTAGAATCGGGACTGGAAGATGTCTCTTTTTCCCGTCCCAAGTCATCACTTTCCTGGGGAATTCCTGTTCCGGGAGACGATGAACAGGTGATGTACGTGTGGTGCGATGCGCTCACGAACTATATTTCTGGACTCGGCTATTTTACAGATCATGAAGAGGCACAGTGGTGGAAGGATGCAACCGTTACGCACGTGATTGGCAAAGACATTGCACGCTTTCATGCGCTCATCTGGCCCGCCATGCTCAAACATGCAGGAGTACGCACGCCGGATCAGCTTTTGATCCATGGATTTTTGACAAGCGAAGGACAGAAGATGAGTAAATCGCTCGGGAATGTGGTAAAACCAGAAGAAGTGTTGGAACATTTCAAAGGAAATGCAGATCCTCTCCGTTTTTATTTGTCATCAGAGATTCCTGTTGGAAATGACGGAGATTTTTCGTGGGAGAGGATTGAAGGATTGTATGACGCGAAACTTCGCAATCAACTTGGCAATCTTTTAAATCGCGTGATCACCCTTCTCGTGAAAGAGGGAGGTTTGATTGATATTGCGAATGATCTGGATATCACCGATCAGACAAAGATTGTGGATCGATACACTGCATCCATGAACCAGTTTGATTTGCATGGCGGCATCGGTACAGTTTTTGAATACGTAACGATGCTGAATATGCATATCGATAAGCAAAAGCCATGGACGCTCAAAGGAAAGGAAAAGATTGTCATGTTGAGTGGGTACGCCGAAGCGCTCCGTACAGTTGCATGGATGCTCCTTCCCTTCATCCCTGATACGGCTCAACGAATTTCCCAGCAGCTCGGAGTCAGTTATGCGGATGATATGCTCAAGAAAGATTTCACGATCGAGAAATGGAAAGGATGGGGTGCCGATAAGGCATGGAAGAAGGTAGGGGAGCCGGAGATTTTGTTTGCACCGCTTGTATAACGGCCCTGCGGGCCGTGCAGCGAACGGGGGTTCGCTGCTCCGGACTATGAGTGAAGCATTCCCGATGATTGTCACTGGTCAATTATTTCTGCTATTCTGTTTGTACATCCACCGGAATCGACTGAAAGCGAACGAGTTTGGACGCTGAAGGACGGGCCAGGAGGGATGTCATCTACTTTTTTCCTCACTCTTTTATGTTTGACCCAATGGCGGATCTTACGGATCCCACGGGCAGCGAAGACCCGCTTACGCAGTCTGCACCCGCTGCAGGCGGTATGTCCTCATCACGTCCTCATACGGGCAGCCGTGGCGGCCGTGGCGATGATGGTCACGCTCAGCGTGATGGCCGTTACGCACAGGAACTGCACTCAGTGACGGTTCGCGCACGTCAGCGCACGTTCTATATTGACCTCAAGCAGTCTGGTCAGGGCAAGTTCTTCAAAATGTCTGAAAAATCTCGTGGCGGACAGAAATCCACGGTCATGTTTGACGTGGAGGATCTTCCCAAGATCATCGAGGCGCTGCAGGAAATGCAATCAAAGATTTAATTTTCGATAAGATCACTTCAAAAGTTACGAGGCATGAGTTACGGGTTACGAGAAGTTCTCGAAGCTCGTGTCTCGTAACTCGTGGCTTTTTCGATTCTATCAAAACGTCCTAAAAGCTTGGAAGTACATATCCATTTACCAAAGGATTCATGGTCATCGTTCCATAGATAATCTTGGCTGCCTCCGCACGGGAGAGAGAACGTTCGGGGTGGAAGAGATCATCGTCATAGCCAGTTGCAATGTCACGCCATACAGCAATAGAGAGTGGTGATTTATACCATGCGGAATCCGGGACATCCGGGAAAATGCGTGTGACGTTCTGTGCTTCTTTTGGGGCATCTAGACGTGAGGCACGCATGAGAATAGCAACTGCTTCCGCACGATTGATCTGGGAGTCGGGCTTGAAGGTGCCGTTGGAATATCCTGTGATAATTCCTTGCTGCACGCCTGTTGTAATGACACTGCTTCGCTCGTCCATCTCTGGTGAAAAAGTGACATCGGAAAAATGCACATCACTATCGGGTTCTGTTGCAAGGGGAATGCATGTACTTGCAAGAACCATCTTCAAAAATTCAAAGCGCGTGACAGGACGATCTGGAAAGAAGAGTGCGCCTGTTCCCGTTGCTGACAGATATCCTTTTACAATGGGAGCATCGGACGGCTTCGTATGTGTGCGGCTCAAGCGTGAGACAACCGTTCTGCTCCAGTGACCTTCCATATCATCAAATTCCGGTGCAATGGCACCAAAGGAGAGGCATGCGTTCTCCCGTGGATTCGTCCCATTTGCTACTTCTTCAGTATCGATCATGCCATCCTGGTCCGTATCTGCCTTCATAGGGTCCGTTCCGTTTTTGAGCTCCTCTTCATTCATCATGCCGTCTCCATCCGGATCTTCCGTCAGCGTTGTATCGGGTCTCAGCCCATATTTTTCCTCCCATTCGTCCGGTAGACCATTCTTGTTGTCATCGCGACCTCCGGAAGGATCCAGCGGAAAAGGATCTTTCGGATCAATGACCGAATCTCCATCCGTATCTTTTTTATGAGGATCGGTTCCATAGAGTTTCTCCGTTCCATTCACCCATCCGTCTTTATCGGCATCGTGCGTGAGGTCATCTGTGAGATCAAAGGGACTTCGTCCTCCCGTTTTTTCCGATCCATCGGACTCACCGCCACCATCGGTATCTGCATCCAGCGGATCTGTCTCTCCTTCATCCACGGTTTCATTGCCATTGGCATCCTCTACGGCATCTGGAAGGCTATCTCCGTCTGTATCAGTTTCTGTAGCAAAGGCATAAAACGGGATTGTCAGCAGAAAAAGACCTACAAGGATCATCGAGGGGAATGATCGTCGTTGTGTCATGCCTGCAATTATATCGCAGGTCGACCGCGGGCGAAATCTGCTCCGCGCATGGGCTTTCCTCCCGCTGGTTGAATTGTTTTGATGAAGAGATGTGTTTCGTTTTTGCATGAAAGATCGAATACATCAGGGGAGGACACCAGATCGGCCTCCAAAATTTTTGCATCGTTCCACGTTACACCTGGCCAGGGGTTCAGCGCTCGCACTGTGCGATCAATTTCTTCCGCTGTCATCGCTTGTGGATCAATAATCCCGTCAGCACGTGTAAGTTTTTTGCAAACAGTCGCCTTTGTCTCATCCTGATCTTTCAATGTGAGGGGAGTGAGGAGCGTTTTTGGGAGAAGTTCTGCGCTCAGCACGGCACATCGTTCGAAGAGGGATGTCGTCGTTTCACGAGGATCGAGGATCAGCGATTCTTGTGCGGCAATAGGCCCGGCATCCAGCTTTTGGATCATCTTTTGAATCGTTACCCCCGATGTTTTCTCTCCATGAAGGATTGCATGCTGAATAGGGGAGGCACCGCGATAGAGAGGAAGCAGGGAAAAGTGCACATTGAGCGGCGCGATACTCGGAAGATCGAGCATCGCCTGTGACAAAAGTTGTCCATACGCGATGACAACCAGAAAATCGGGTTTCGGAAGTTCCGGATGAGCTTGTTGAAAGTCAGGCCATTCCTTATGAAGGTTCTCTGGTTGAAACACAGGAAGACCAAGACGTTCTGCTTCCACTTTCACAGGAGGTGGTGTGATCTCTTTCTTTCTTCCCACAGGTCTATCGGGCTGAGTGATGACAAGGTCCATCATGAAGCGATCGTCACCTGCCAGAGCCTTTAGCGTTGGAACGGCAATGTCTGGAGTGCCGGCGAAAATAAGATGAAGAGGGCTCATTTCTTGAAGTATAACGGAGAAGGCAGAAGGCAGAAGTCAGAAATCAGAGTTTAGAAATGGGGTACACTGCCTTCTGTTTTCTGACCTCTTCTTATGTCTCATCGCCCTGCCATGGTCGCTTCTCTCATCCGCACGCTTGCGGGAGGGCTTGCTCGTGAAATTCCGATGAAGGAATGCAGTATTGTGAGTGTGACGGATGTGCAGGTCAGTAGTGATCTCTCCGTCGCGAAGATTTATATTTCGGCCCTAGAGCAGCCTGAAAAAGCTTGTGCGTTTCTTGCGAAGCGAAAGGGAGAGTTACGCGCGCTGATAGCTGCGGAACTGCATGCGCATCATGTGCCTGTGCTTCGTTTTCTGGTGGATGAACGAACGGAGAAGGGGAATAGGTTGGATGAATTGCTGAAATAAGGGACTAGGGACTAGAAACTGGAGACTAAGGGAAGCGAACGAGTCAACCAGTCAACCAATCAACTATTCTACTATCCCGTAACAGACATTTCCTTTTGCAAGACCAAAGCATTTGGATTCGGACTTTTTTTTCGTAGACTCGGCCTCCTATGTTGGAAGCAGCACTCGTCCGCTCGGCACTTGATGTTTTTCAGAAAGCCCAGCGGATGAAGTGCGTTTGCCATAAGAATCCCGATGGGGATGCCATTGGCTCGCTCCTGGGCATGGCAGCGCTTCTGCAGGAGGCATATCCGGACAAAGTGGTGTCCAGTTATTGCATTGATCCTTCTCCCTCAACATTTGAGTTTTTGCCGGGTGCACTTGGTATTCGGCAGGATCTCATGCCGGCCACAGGAGATGTATTCGTCTTTTTGGATGCAGCGGAGGCCAAACTCACGTCCTACGATGTCACGTATCCGCAACTCTTCGATGGTACGTACCCTTCCATCGTGCTGGATCATCACCCCACGAATCCCAAGTTTGGAACGGTGAATATTATCCTCCCAACTGCTGCTTCCACGTGTGAGATCGTTGTTCTCTTTGCAGATCAGGCAGGATGGAAGATTTCGGAGGACATCGCAACACTGCTCTTAACAGGGGTGTATACAGATACGGGGGGACTTCTCCACAGTAATACCTCCCCCGCTGTCTACCGCACCGTTGCACGTCTTCTCCGTGCCGGTGCACGCCAGCAAGCGATTGTTCAACACGTGTTCCGCACGGCAAAGCTCTCGACCCTTAAGTTGTGGGGGCGCGTCCTCGAGAATATTTCTTTGACTCCAGAAGGAGGAGCCATCGCCGCACTCACGGAAGGAGACTTCCGTGCAACGGGGGCAGATTACAGTGAACTGACAGGCGCAATTGACTATGTGAACGCTGTTCCGGGGATGCGTTTCTCCTTGATCCTTTCCGAACGAGGTGGAGTGGTAAAAGGATCACTCCGTACACTACGCGATGATATCGACGTTGCGGAAATGGCATCCAAATTCAGTGGAGGAGGTCACAAACGCGCAGCAGGATTCTCCGTTCCGGGAAAGCTTCAACCGGAAGTACGATGGAAAGTGGTGCAGGAGGAGAAGAGTAGTGATCGTGCAGGAGGTTCTCAAGCATCGGGACAGTAACAAGAAATCAGAAAGCAGAAGTCAGAAATCAGAGTTCGAAAAGACCTGCAGCCCGCTGTTTTCTGATTTCTGTCTGCCAGCTTCTCTCCATTATCCTTGTGTCGGATGATCTTCTTATCAAACGGTAGTATCGCGTTGCCTATAGAGCAGAGCAGATACAGACGGATCTGTCTCTCCTCCATTCGGTGGAATCCCAAAATCTTCTCTGTTTTCTGGCTTCAACATTGCACCACGTAGTCTTTGTCCTTGCGGCAAGACACTGGCATGTGATCCAACAACATCTACAACTTCTTGTCTCGTATTACTCCTGGCACTTGTGAGTCCAAATTGTCCTCTCTCTGCGCCCGTAAGTTTATTCATTTGATCTGGAGTCAATTCAAAATTTCGGCCAGGATTGATAATCCATTTTCTCATAAGAGATGTGGGGAAATTGCGATCATCATACAACGTTCCGGAACGACGTCAATATTTCTTTACCCCTTTGCCGGATGATCCTCTTCCTTCGCTTCGGTAATCGGTTTCGTCTGTGCTGATGCTTCTTCTGTAAGCGCTTTTACCGCTTCGGATTCCGCTTTTTCATCTGCAATCTTTGCATCGGCGACGCGCGCTGCCTCCATTTTTGCATCTTCTTTTTCCTGCTTTTGTTCGGCTTTTCGCGCCATGATGTCCTGTGGTTTTGTCGAGATGACCTTATGCTCGTCGGGGCTTGCGACAATTTGAATGGCAACGTGCTTTTTATCTGCAAAGAGAATTCCTTGTCCTACGCCAGAGCTCAAAAGAAGATACTTCTCTCCTTCTGTTAAGTAGAAGAGTTTCTGGAGTTGGTCGATCGCCGTCGCAGATTGTTTCAGGAGGAATTGCAGGGAAGTATTCGTCACGATCGGCTTTCCGTAGGGAGAGTTTACGAAGTCGTCCACGTCCTGCGTGATGGTGGTTACGCCAAGATAGTACTTTCGCGCACGCTTGATAAGGCCGTAGAGGAAGCGTGCGGAATCCTCATGCTGCATGAGGTTCCATGCTTCGTCGATGACAAGCATGCGACGTTTCATATCGGCACGAATGCGGTTCCAGAGGAAGTTCAAGACCACATAAATCGCAACAGGGCGAAGCGCATCTTCCAAGTCACGAATCTGGAACACAATCATCTGCTTATCCAGCGAAATATTCGTCTCGCGATCGAACAGTCCTGAGAAGCTTCCCTCCGTGTACTTCTGAAGTGTCTGTGCCATGTGTTCACCGCCGTCCGATGTCATGAGCACATCAATCAAATCATGCAGGGTCGGTGCACCCAATGCACCAGGATCCGGCGTTTGCATGGTAATGCCCTTGAGAGCGTACGTATCCAAAATCGCTTTGTCCAGAATGCCTTCCTCAGACGGTGTGATAAGTCCCAACATGAGCTTGAAGAGACCATGCAGGTTGATGACGGCGCTGCGGAGAATTTCTCCCACTTCGGCATCTTCACCGCGAACAGCTTTGGGGAGATCGAACGGATTGATGCGGAAGGAACTCTGAAGGGAAATCGGAATGAAGGATCCGCCCACCGTTGCACAGAGATCGGCATATTCATTTTCCGGATCAATCACAAAGACGTCTGTTCCGTACATCATGGAACGGAGAATTTCGAGCTTCACGGTGTAGGACTTACCGGCACCGGAGGTAGCAAACACGTTGCAATTGGCGTTCGGGAGATCGAACCGATCAAAAATGACGAGGGAATCATTGTGACGGTTGATGCCATACAAAATTCCGTGATCGTCCGTGAGATCTGCACTGGAGAACGGGAAGCTGGTCGCAATGGGAGCCGTGTTCATGTTGCGGTTGATATCAATTTCATCCAGACAGTAGGGGAGCGAAGACACCCATGCATGCTCCATCTGGAAGACGGCTGGCTTTGTGAGAATAAGGCGTCCACCAAGAATCGACTCAATATCGGTCTGGATCTTCTTCATCTTGTCTTCGTCTTCAGCGTAGAGCGTCACATAGAGTCCAAACTGGAACAGCTTCTCTTTTCCGCGAGCAAGAATGTCACGCAATTCCTCGGCATCCTGAAGCGCAGCTTCCAAAGCAGGATCGCGGACAATACCGCGCTGTTGCAGAATGCGGATAGATGAACGCATTTCGGCCACTTTCTTGCGAAGCATCTTCAGAATCGTTTTACTGGAGGCAGGGTAAATGAACTGACTGATTTCCATCGGCGCATCGTAGTTGATGATGGTGGAAAGCCAGTTCGGAAAAATCTGACTGGGCCAGTTGTAGGCAAAGAGTGTACGTGTGATGAGATGCTCATTCAGCTGAATCTTGCTTCGCTCAATTTTCACTCCTGCCGGAGCAATGATATCCAGAATTTTCTGCATGCCCGCTTCGTACCGGAGAATGGTGTCTTTCTCATCACTTGAAAGAGTATCCGTTGGTGTTTCCAGTGCCTTCGTGAAGTCGGTGTGAAGTCCCAGAAGCTGATCGATCACCGGAAGGAGTTTCTCTTCCAGGAGAGTAGGCTTCTTGGGGGCCTTTGCAGCCACGGCCGGAGTCGTATTGGGTGTTTGTTCGGGGGTTGCCATGAAATCTCTTTATTATAGCACAAAAACTGCTCGAAAGAAAGGGGACGAGGTGTTATGTTTTAGGTCTTAGGGAAGCCGTAAATCCACCTAAAACCGAACACCTAAACTCTCTCCTTGATATGATTAAAACCACCTCCTACTCATCTCTTCCAATATTCAACGCTTCATTGCTCGTATCCAGGTTCATAAGCGGCGATTCGTTGCGGGCAGAACTGGAAGATCGGGAACCGTTTTTCGGCAAATCCTGGAGAACATTGATATCTTTGGCACCCGGAACATCGGTCACTTTAATACCGGCGATGAGTGCTTCACGATTCTGTTCAATGGCGAGAGAGCGTTTCTCATAAATCTTTAGGAGATCGTTCAGGGTTTTCTGCACACTGCGAGCCTGCGAGACATTCAAATCCGCTTCAGACTGTTCTTGCTGTTTCTCAATAATGGACTGTTGAATTTCCCCAGCTTCTGCGAATTTCTTGTCTTTCACCAATTTGGCAGATTCACGCTTCAAGGATGTCAGTTCGGTTCGGATCGTTCGTGCGGTGTCCTGAAGTCCTTTAATAGTGGAATCCAATTCCTCACTGCGTGTTTGCGCACGCTGCGCCACGTTATTCAAGGCGTCCACGTACTTATTGAGCGATGTTTCGCGGGAAGGGCTTCTGTTGAGCAGATCTTGGAGATCTACGCCCAAGGCGTCGGCAAATGCCTGCAGAAGATCGTAGTCTGGATCCACACTTTGCTCGGTTGCGGCAAAGGCCTGCTGCGCTTCAATACCTTTCAAGGCAGACTGCACATTGGCGGAGAGTCCTTGGGCAAGAAAATCCGCAACGAAAATTCCCAGAAGAGCGGAGGGACGTGCCTGCGTTTGGAGTGATGTTTGCTGCAATGCTTCCAGTACATAAATCGCACCGCGTGCCGCTGTGGAAGCAGGTTCTTGGGACACAGATTCCTCACTCTTTCCACATGCGGAAAGGCTTCCAATAACGACCAGAAAGGAAAGAAGAGAAGCAGCGACGGTCTTTGAGGGGTGTTTCATTATTGTTACTATTATAATCCAAAATATACTTTTTGTAAATAATCTCTTTTTCCTCTTCATACTGCTATAAAACCGTTATGAGTTCATTCCTGTGAACAGTTTTTCACAGGTTTTACGCATCTTCTCCACAAGATCGATCTCATTCTGTATTCGAAGCGGGTGTACGATTGTGCATACATTTTTTGTTCAAAGTAGCGTAAAAACATGAAGAAAAAGTGTGATCAAGAGCAAATTTTTGTTTCAGCTTCACATTCGTGATTGTTGTACTACAGTAGCGCTGATCTTTGTTCACTTTCTGTGTTCGATATCCAAAAGAAATTGGCGACCCGTTCTGAAGAGATTTTGCATGATGAATTTGGCATCTCGTCAAAGGTATCGTTCGATATTCCACGTGATACATCGCATGGGGATTTGACAAGTTCTATCGCACTGGAAGTGAGCAGGCCGATCAAGAAAAAACCGCAAGAGGTAGCGGAAAAAATCATTTCAGGAATTCAGTCGATGGATGGTGTTTCATCCGCAACCATTGCCGGTGCTGGGTATGTGAATGTGACGCTCACATCGAGCGCGTTACTCTCAGGTCTTTCCTCTGTACGCGAGACCTGTGAACCCAAAAAAGCCTCCAAAAAGAGTGCTCCTGTCATCATCGAATACTCCCAACCGAACATTGCAAAGCCACTGGGGGTTCACCATCTCCTTTCGACGATCATCGGACAAGCACTTTCCAATCTCTATCGCCATCTGGGGGAGAATGTTCTGGCGTGGAACTACATAGGGGACTGGGGCACACAATTTGGAAAACTCTCTGTTGCGTATGAGCTCTGGGGCAAAGAGAAGCCTGTTTCCTCATACTCGCTTGACGAACTTCTTTCGCTCTATGTGCGTTTTCATGAAGAAGCAGAGAAGGATGCATCCCTCGAGGAAAAAGCACGCGAGGCATCGAAGAAGCTGGAGGAAGGGGACAAAACACTTCGCCAGTTCTGGAAAGATGTCATTGCGATCACCAAGACCTCCCTCGCGGAGCTCTATCAGCGGCTCCATGTCTCGTTCGATCTGAACCTTGGAGAATCCTTCTATGAAGACAAAATGGAACCGGTCTTACAGGAGGGAATCAAGAAGAAGGTTTTCAAAGAAGGGGAACAAGGTGCACTTATTGCAGAGTTTTCGGAGGAAACAAAGATGCCTCCCTACGTGATAAGACGCAGCGACGGAGGAACGCTCTACTCCACGCGTGACATTGCACAAATGCGCTATCGCATTGATACGTATCATCCCAAAGCGATGTACATCCTTACCGATGTCGCTCAGAAACTCCATTTTGAGCAACTTATTGCAACCTGCCTGCAGTTAGGATGGGAACTTCCTGAATTTGAAAACGTCCTTGTGCCTCGGATGCGTTTTGCAGAGAAGAGCATGAGTACTAGAAAGGGGAATATCCTCAAACTGGAAGAAGTGCTGGATGAAGCGGTGAAACGCGCAGAGTCTCTCATTGAGGAAAAGGCATCGGACATTCAAGGAAAAGAACGTGAAGAACTTGCCGACATGGTGGGTATTGGAGCGGTTGCATACGGCATTGTGAGTCAGAACAGAAAGATGGAAATGGTGTTCGACTGGAAGAAGATTCTCACCTTTGAAGGAAACAGCGCGCCGTATTTGCAATACACGCATGCTCGAGCATGTTCGGTTCTTCGCAAGGCAGAGGCAAAAAAAGATATCGCTCTGAAGAAGGTGTCGGATGATCTCGCATTGGAAAAAGGGGAACGAGATCTTGCTCTCACACTTCTGCGCTTTGAACGAGTACTCCTCATGACACAGAAAGACCGCATGCCACATATTCTTTCGCAGTATCTCTATGAGCTTTCGCAAGTCTTTAACGCGTTTTATCACACCTGCCCCATTCTTGATGCTTCTGAACCCGTGCGAACACTCCGCCTCTTCCTTACTTCTTTAACTGCCCGTGTTCTTTCCACGGGTGCTTCCATTCTCACACTCCGCGTTCCCGAGCGGATGTAATTCATTTTTTATTTCCCCCTTCACCCCTCCGGTCATGTCCCGCCAGTCATTCATCGCTTTCCTCCTCATTGCCTCGTTCGGCATCCTCTTTGTAGGATGTGCTCCTCCAGAACCAGAGAAGAGCTTTGAGGATTTTACGTTCACCGAACAGGACTTGAAACGTACACATGAACTGCTCTCTGAGCAGGCGGGAAGCGGGAGCGAATTGGGGTCGCTCACGTTGAGTGGGGCTGTCACGCAACTGTCGGGAACCGTAACGCTGGATCTTGCCAAGCAACAACAATATGACCAGCTTCGTGCAGGAGTGGATGTGAGTTCCCAGAATATCTACATGGTCTCGAATTCTTTCCTGAATATTCGAAGTGGCATGAGTGTGAGCTCCAGTCAGATCGCAGAACTGAATAATGGTGACACGCTCATTGTGACAGAGATTCCAAACGCTGCATGGGCGAAAGTGAAATTGATGGGCGGACAGGAGGGCTATGCCTCGTTCCGCTACATTGCGAAACTCACGACGGATGAAAAACTGGGGGAGGAAAAGAAAAAATTTGAGAATCAGTATTACGTGAACTACCAGTTCCTGAATGTACGCAAAGATGCCAACTCGCAGTCGGAGAAAATCGGGCAACTCAATCAAAATGCCATTGTGAAGCCACTTTCCATGAGCGGGGAGTGGGCACGCGTGACGGTGGATGGCAAAGAAGGATATGTTTCTTCCGGATATCTTGCGAAGTTTGAGCCGGTCTTCATTGTGCGTCAGAACGCGTATGCACTGTCGGTGTTGCAGTTCAATGCGAATGAAGAAGGAGCGATTGATGCCATGTCGCGAGACATCACGGCACTGAAGGCAGCTGGCAAAAGGATCGTGTCACTTCAATACCTGTACGATCTTGTCTTGAGCCAACAAAGCCGCGATGTGCGTGTAACGCCGAACACCGTCGTTCTCACGGTTTCCAATGTGCAAGCGTCCAACGTGAAGCGTGTGTCCGATACTCTTATATCCCTCAGTGTTCCAGCAACCCTCTTCATCAAAGGAAAAGACGTGGGCCTTTCTGGTATTACAGAGAAGATGGCGCTTACGCTCCTTGCAAACGGGTTCAGCCTGCAGGCTCAGGGGCACACAGGAGACGACCTCCGTGCGCTCACAGATTCACAGGTGGAATTAGAGTTGGCACAGAGTAAGAAGCTTCTTGAGGAAGTGTCTCACAAAGAAGTCTATGCCGTTTCGTATCCGCAAGGTGCCGTGAACGATCGTGTGATGAAGAAGGCAGCACAAGTGGGGTACCTCTTCGGTCTCACGCAGGTTCCTTCCAATCAGTTTGATCGAACACAGTTCCTCAGGCTCCCCAGTCAGGCCATTACCGCGGTTATGACTGCGGAGGATGTTGTGGGACTTGTAAAATAGAAGACAGAAGTCAGAAATCAGAAGTCAGAAAATCCTTAAAACTGCCTTCTGCCTTCTGATTTCTTACCGTTGCACTCCTGCGCTCATTGTTGCGCCTCCCTGCAATTTGAGAAGCTGCTCGTTTAAGAGCTCATTCATGCTGCCTTGGCTATACTTGCTGGCTTGTTCTGCAGCACTTGCGGCAATGCTTTTGAGGATTTCACTGCTGTTTTGGTAGAAATACCATGCGCTCCAGATAATGAGAATGGTGGGGATGAGCATGATGAGTCCGCGGATGGTTCCACCAATGGTGCGGACACGGTCGCGGCGGTTCATTTCGTGCAAGTATTCTTTTATTTCCCGAAGTTCCGTGAGCAGTTCATTGTTGTCTGGCATACACAAGGGGGTTAGAAGCCGCGGCGCCATTTTCGCACCATTTCGATACCGCGAGTGAGATAATAGCGGGAGGAGAGAGGAACATCCATGCAATGCGCAAGATTCATGACCTCACCCCCGAAGCCGGTTTTGAAGAGGGTGACGCCGGAGAAAGGGTGCTTAGCGATTTGCGGGTAGCGGGTAGCGGGTAGTTTTTCTTCGTCTACTCGCTGATCGCTACTCGCTACTCGCTCTTCCTGTTGTGGGGCAATTCCCCAAAAGTTATACACTCTGTCTCCACGCTTCTTTGCATCTTGAATTGCTCGCCACTGAAGAAGGTAGCTCGCGGGGATTTTACTGTGTGCAGAGCTGCTTGCGCCGTGGTGATAGCTCGTTTCTTTGCCGCAGTGCATGTGGATGGAGGCGGAGATGACGTCGCCTTGGTATTTTGCGAGGTAAAGAATACAACGCGGCTCGTGTCCCGAAAAATTCTTCACTTGAGCGCGGAAAAACGCATTTGTGTAGGGTGTGAAGTGATGTCTCTTTCGTGTTTCATCGTGGAGTCGTATGAAGTGCTGAAGGTCATTCATGGGATCCTTCGATTCTTCAATCGTCACGCCTTCTTTCTCTGCACGACGAATCAAATTGCGTGTTGTTTTGCGCATGGCCATCAGGATTTCTTCTTCAGATCGATCCAGCTTGAGGAGCCAGAGGTGCTCGGCAAGAAGATGCATGGGGGCATTCTTGGCGCCAATCGCTTGTTGGGCTCTTGATCCTTCTTGTAGCGACCAAAAAGGACTGATGCGAAGAAATGAACAGCCTTGATCTTTTCCGATTTTCGTCAGTGCATCGATGATCGTTCTGAGCGCGTCCGTACGATCAATTCCTTCTTTCAAAACAGGTCCATACGGAACAGAAAGATGTTTCCCACGTTTGGCGGGAACAATGTGTCCAAAGCAAATTCCGACGATCGTTTCTCCATCCTTCAGAGTCAGTCGAATCGGCTCTTGTCCGATTTCTTTATACACTTCGCCCATTTCCCAGCTTTGGAGAAAAGGGGACCAGGTTTGTGTAAGAAGGAAGGAATTCCAAAGGTCGCCAGAGGTAGTGGTAGAAATCTCCACAGAAGAAGCAGATGTAAGACGTAAGATAGAAGAGTAGAGGAATCATAGCGGATTTCTTCCGTCTTACATCTTATGCCTTATAACTTCCCTTATGAGCCTTTTTGCATCACTTTCACTCGTTAATGCATGCGTTGGAAGGCTCAGAATCATGGTGGAAGCATTTTCTGCATCGGGGTCACTTCCTGGAACGTAGCCTGCTGATTCGATGTTCGATGATGAAGGGCACACAACGCATCCTGTCCATCCATCATCCAGATGAATGTTCTTCTTTTTTAAGTGCGATCGTAACGATTCTGCACTCTTCACAAAGATGGGGAATTTCTGGAGCGGTAGATCCGTCGTAATCGCTGTCGGATAATCAATATGTGCTTGCTTGATGGCTTCAAAGTACAGCATCGTGAGTTTTCTTCGGTGATCATTGATGGTTTGTAGCTCGTTGAGTTCCGCCAGAGCGAGTGCCGCACAGACGTTTGGCATCGCATGGAGGACAGGGGACATGGTCCCTTCTTTTTCTTCATCGGTCAGAACAGGGGAGAGGAGGTGGAGGATTCGAAGGAGCTTCAAGAAGACAAATCCGAGTTTCATGCCCATGAAAGGACGTGCGAGGAAATATGCTTGAGGATAGTTCAGCCACTGAACAATCTTGATGATGGGAACAGGGGCTGCATTTTGTTCTTCAGCTCGCAGTTTTGCTGTGAGCTCGTCCTGTCGCATGATGATGGCTCCTCCTGAAATACCAGAAATGGCTTTATCACGACCAAAACTCAGGAGCACTGCATCACCCAGATTGCCGATGATGGGACCTTTTGCATCGGGAATGATGTGCGCACAATCTTCAATGAGGAGAATGTGATGTGCATCGCAGATCGATCGTAATCGTGTGATATTGGCTGGGATACCAAACGTGTGCTGACACATGATCGCGCGAGTACGAGATGTGATGCGTTGTTCCACTTCATCGCAATCGAGGTTTAACGTATCGCGATCAATATCGACGTAAACAGGCGTTCCTCCTGCACTATGAATGGCATTGGGAATCACCATGCAGGTATACCCTTGCACGATGACTTCTTCTCCCGGTTTCAAATTCATTGATCGAAACAACGCAAGAAGTGCTTCTCTTCCTGAAGAGAAGAGAAAGGACGATCCGTGGAATCGTTCATTGAGATTTTCTCGTAGTTTTTCTGTTTCAGGACCTCGTCTCCATCGCCATCGCATCAAACTCCACGTGAGAGTTCTCCAAAAAAATCCTGCATCAACGTGCGGTGCGAAAGAGTGATGGATGGGAGAGAAGAAACTCATGTCTTCTTAGAGAAGAGGAAGATAGATTGATTATCTCGTTAGCTGCCGAATTAATTCGGCAGCTAACATACATATAATTTTGCATTTTATGGCAGTAAAGATCGTATTTTCTGTTCCGACATTCTACCAATGCAGACGAGCAGCGTCCCCGGTTCCAGGGGAGCAGGATTTTTAGGAAGTAATGTTGTTTCTTTCTGAAACCCTTGTGCAAAAGAAGGAACAAAATTTTTATTCAAGAAGTATGCTTTTTCGAAGATACGGCTTGCATGAATGCCCAGTTCCCGGTGAATGCGTGCCTCTTCTTCACCAAGTTCAATAATGCCGCTTGTGAGGAGAACTTTGTGAGCATGGGGTTGCACGCGTGCCCACTCGAGTGCTGCACGGAAACTTTGGGGACTCGTGTTGTACGTGTCATCCAAAATCGTGATGCCACGTTCTTCACGAACATTGAATGTATTCTTCGGTGGCACGAATGATGTTAATTTCTGTGCAATCGTTTTTAGGGGAATAGCAACATGCTCCGCAGCGGCAATGGCAAGAAGAATATTCGTCACGTTGTGATTTCCAAAGAGGGGAACATCAAAGACGGTATCGCGTGCCCGAAAACGAACACCTGTCGGTGTTTCTTCAATATCGTAGGCACCAAGATCGGGATGCCCACCTGTTCCAACAGACATCGTCTTGCACGGTGCATGTTTGAGAAGTTCCCAAATCACAGCGTCATCCATATTTCCAATCGCAAGACCTTCAGGAGGAAGGGAAGTGAAAAGCTCTCCGTTTGCTTCGCCAATTGCAGTCTTGCTTCCAAACAGCGCCAAGTGATCTTCCCCAATTGCTGTAATAATGCCAATGGTTGGCTTTGCAATGGAGCAGAGGAGTGCAATTTCGCCTTTTCGATACGCACCCATTTCCACAATGAGAATTTTCGTATCGGTGTGTATCTTTAACTCTCGCGTGAGCCACTGCGCGACCCCCATCTCCGTATTCAAGTGTGCAGGAGTGGACAAAGCAAGTGTTCCAAAGATGTGTGAGAGAAGTTCCTTTGTTGTCGTTTTTCCTACACTCCCGGCAACTGCAATCACCGTGAGGTCATCTCTCGTATTTCGCACAACACGTGCTCGGTCCATCACGCGTTTCTTCAGGAATTGATCGACCGGAAACCAGAGTGCCCAGGAGAGTCCAATGAAGATAGGCTCAAAGAAAGGAACAACAAACAGGACAAGTAATTCTTCTTCTCGCCCATTCAGTGCGATGAAAAGTGCCATGAGAAGCGTAAGCACGAAACTCACTGCGGCAATCGCCATCGCTTTTTTTGTCCACTTGGGCATTGGTTGTCCACGCAGGAACATCTTTCCTCCTTGCAGGACGATGGCGAGGAAGAATCCCCCCATCACCCAGTACTCATGTGTGATGAAGCCCAAAAGTCCCACCACGAACAGTGCAAAAAAGAGGAGAGGATCAATCCAGCCGAACAGTTGCCCCATCCATCCGCTCATACGAAGGTGTTCTTTCAGGCGATCCCACCTCCATTCTTTCAGTTGCCACAAATGGAGGAGCGTGAAAAGACGTGGAACGGAGGCGATTGTGGCAAGCGCCGCGAGAAGGACGGAATAGGTCATGACCGGAATAGTGTATATGATATTTGCATGATTGCCCTGCTGAGCGCCCTTCTTTTTACACTGGGAAATACTATTTCCTTTCTGTATGCGTATCGGAGTGCGAATGTAGCCGATATCCGAGGGCTTCTCCTGTTACCTCTTCTTTGGTTTCCATTTTTGTATGTCTTGAATATCGCTTTTAGCGGTGCATTTTTTCTGGGAAGCCGCACCCTTGGTATCACGGCGTTGATGCTCCTCAACATTGGTTCTTATTTTCTTATCCTTGTGCTGGGGAATCATTTCTTTCTGCATGAATCCTTAACGACACTCCAGTTCGTGGGTGCCTCATGCATCCTTGTCGGTATTGTTTTGGTCGCGGTGTATGCCTAAACGTAGCCGAATAATCTCCGCAATCTCTTTTGCTTTGTCGCGGTGAATTCCATGACGAATTCCTTCATACACATGGAGTTCACTTCCTTCTATTTCCCGGTGAAAAATCTTTGAATCTGAAATGGGCGTCATACCATCATCCGTTCCCCAAAAAATATCGGTTGGGATGTTCACGCCAGAAACGAGCGGACGGAAATCTTCGCGTGTCACATTCAGCAGTGTTTGTTGCATGCGGGGACTTGCCTTTTCGTAATCATGCACACGGACGAGTTTGTAGAGAAACCGACGTGCCGCTTCGCTGTGCTTCTGGAGTCCTGCCGCACCCATCACGGTCTTTCCTGTTTTTGCCAGGATGAGTCCTGCCATCCTCTTGAAATGTCGTCCATGACGGATTCCTGCTGGCGCGCAGAGGAAGAGATGATGGATGGGAAGAGTCCCTCGCAGTGCGAGTTTCACCGCGATACGACCTCCATGAGAATGGCCGAGGAGGAAGAACTTCTGTCTTCTGTCTTCTGCCTTCTGTCTTCTTATCCATTGTTCCGTCCACTCCGCATAGTCATCGTTCGTCCATGGTCGGTCTGGTTCTGGCTCTGTGCCAAAGCCGGGGAGATCGGGTGTGAAAATCTCCATTTCCGTTCCTTCCAATGCTGCACGGAGTTCTGTAAAAGACTCTTTGGAGCCACCCCAGCCGTGAAGGCAGACAAGGACCACGTTTGTCATACATGGAATTGTAGCGCATATATCATCACTTGTGTTTCTAAAAAAGGTTACTATCATGACAGCCCTTTATGTCACAAGAACGTCTTCAGGACCGGGAAACTCAACCACAGAAAGTCAATAAGTTTACGCTTCAATGTGTTTATAAAGATGATATTCCCGCAAAAATTCGCCTGAGGAAAATTAATGCTGATGACGTACAGGAAGCGGCGTTTGGTACCCTTGAAGAAGATATTATTATCGGCGAGCGCATCTTTGTAGATTCAAACGGGTTGGCAACAAAAATTCCCGTTACAGAAAGTGAGATTACTCGCATGCTTAAAAGTCATTTTGCATCGTCGTCTGTGAAGCATATCTACATGATACAGGGTGGTACGCAGATCTTGATCGTCACGGAATCGGGAAGTCATTATTTAATGACGAACCCGAACAACGAGCTGTTTCGGTTACGTGTGGATTCGTTTTTGCAGGAGGAGAGCTTGACTCCCAGCGAGGAAATAACCATCGGGTATGTGCGCGCACGTATTTTGCGGAAAGCATCCCAGGCTATTCCTTCTTTGCAGACGGAACTTCCGCATCAGCCTTCCTAGTTGTACTCCGTGCTCGTAAGAAGTGGTTTGATGAGTGGCAATGCATCGGCAACATCATCAGCAAGGACTGCTTTTTCCTGAAGATCGAGCATCTCTTCATAAGAATACCATTCAACCGATCCTATTTTTGCGGGTTCTCGATTTTCTATAATTCCCCCCTCAATCGTTGCTCTGAATAATCTGCAATCAAACGGGCCCTCCGGTGTCTGGATGATCGATCGTGTGATTTCTTCATGAACATCAATCGTTATACCAACTTCTTCCATCGCTTCCCGAGCTGCGCACTGCTCAAACGTTTCGCCTTCATGCACTTTTCCTCCCGGCGGTTCAAAGACGGATCTCCGATATTTGATGTTTTCGACCAATAACATCTTGCCATCCTGAATGATGACACCGGCGGCCATGGGACGGGGATTCATTCCCGTACGGTAACGAAGAAAGTGCTGAACAACAACTATGGAGAAATCTTCATTTTCTCTTAAAATTCACTTTACAACCGCCCCTGAAGACTGTTTTCTAAGGGTACTTTCTCACCATTTCTATGAACCGTACCTCCCGCCTCCTTCTGACAGCAGCCGTCACAGCAGGAATGCTCATGACATCCAGTGCTGCACTTGCACGGAGCCCCAGACTTCCTGCGTTCTTCCACCATCCACTCTTTCCCCGTGTGTGGAATGCTATCGATCGACTGCGTGACGCTGTGAACAATCTGCAGGATCAAATTGATACACTGGTTCTCACGCCCGGTCCACAGGGGCCACAGGGTGAAGCAGGACCTCAAGGATCACAAGGAGAGCAGGGACTGCAGGGAGAGCAAGGTCCACAGGGGGTCCAAGGAGAGCAAGGCCCCCAAGGGCCAGCAGGAACTGGAGCGGGAGGCAGACTGAATACATATCGCATTACTTCGCCCATCGTTTCTGTAGGAATCGCAGAAACCCAAACCGCCACGGCACGATGTCATGCCGGAGACCAGGTTCTTTCCGGCGGCTTCTTTGCACAGGGATCCACATTGCAAATCTTGCAATCAAGACCCGACCTTCATATTGAAGCATGGTCTGTAGAAGGATCCACGGCAAATCCCCCAGCCGGCATTCTTCCAGGGCTCGGTTTTGTTGCGGCGTATGTGGTGTGTAATGATCTGACGCCGTAGGCTTCTAAAGAAAATAATTACTTATTAGGGTTCGTTCTATCCATCTCTTCTCGAATAAAAGCGCATTGTTGGACTGCTTCGGTAATGGCAGTAGCGTAAGCTACCCCGATCGGAATCCTTAAGGAAATTGGATGTGCCTCTAATCCCTTGGCAGTATTTATAGCGTGTAATATTGAGTCATTGCCTATCTCCATGTTTCCATTGATTATGCCAACGAGCTGACCTGTGGAACGATGAAGTAGAGGTGCACCACTATTACCGCTAAGATTTATAGCACTTATTTGAATGATATCTCGCATTTTGTAACCTCCAACAATTGTTTGACAAAGGGAAGACACGTAACCAGCATTAACGGAGAACGCAGGTTTGCTACTATAAGCTCCGATTGGAAAGCCGCAAAAGAAAACTTCTTCGCCAAGCCGAAGTGGTTTTTCTCTGATAGAAATTGGTTGAAAACTTCCTTTTACTTTAATTAGTCCAACGTCAAACGCAGGATCGAACTTTACCCATTCTGCATTTAGCACAGTTCCGTTGCTTAGTTCAACAGTTACACTTGGCTTTCTGCTCTCAAAGTGGCGCTCGAATTCCTTTTTCATATCCGTAATCTTGGGATTATTTTTTTCTAGCTCCTCTTTGAGGATCTTCAGATTGTTGTGTCCTAATAATACGTGAGCACATGTGAGGATTGTGTTGTCAGTAAAGAAGAAACCAGTACCCCGACCTACACCACCGTTGAAAGCGACTTCTACTCTAACAATACTCTTTTCTATTTCCTCAATAACATCAGGGAAATGACGGGATGTTTCCGTTCTGCTGAATTGCTGTTCATTCATTTTGTGATTTTCATGGGCTGCATTTGATGCAGTCAGTGTTTCTGCGATAGTCGCAATTTCACTAGTTGACGTTGAGCCGGTACTCAGTAGAAGATTCCTGTTGTTGCGAATGAGATAGCCTTTCATTTTTATTGTCTTTTTGGCCATATGATGAATAGCACTTCCCACCTTAGAGTGCTAATTTCTTATTGTCAACAATGTTGTAAATTAAATCCATGTGGTGTCACGGGCCAGGATTGAACTGGCGACCCCAGGCTTATGAGTCCTGTGCTCTACCAACTGAGCTACCGTGACACGCGGGAGATCCTATCAGATATTTCCTTAAAAAATAAGCGCTGTACGTAGAACCAACAACCCTCCGCCTTTTCCTTTACGATGACTTCTCCACGTGCACGTTTGCTCGCAGCACTCCTGTAGAGCATGTAATGAGGAAATCTGATTCAGGGTTTTTGATAGGGCCCAACCAGTTCTCTCCCTGCTTCACCACGGTCGAAATACCATACGCGGGTGCCACGATGCTTGCAGCGCAGCCTGAAATGCCGTGTGGTGCGTTTGCGTAAATCCACGTCTCTTTTCCTGGTGCGATGGTCATCATCGCGGGTGAAAATCCTGCATCACTCACATTGAGCGAAATAATTTGCTGTCCGTTTTGATTGATAGAAACATTGTGACTGATCTCAGGAGTGCGAGGGGCAAGTGCTGCCCGAAGACTCTCTGTCACATCAATGCCCATGAGCGCGAAGCCACTCTGCACATTCAGAATGCCCAGGAGCAACACGAGGACTGCGGAAAAACGGGTGAAGAGTCTCGCCTTTTTCCCCTCCGTGAAAGCACTCAGCATGCTAATACCAAGGAGAGCAGGGAGAGTTCCCAGCGCAAAGATGAACATGATGGATGCTCCTGCGAGGAAACTTCCGGATCCCAGTGCAAGAAGCTGCATCGATTGTGTAAATCCACAGGGAATGAAGAACGTGAGAATACCCAGAAGAAGAGGGGCAAGCGGATTTCGCGATCGCGCAAGTTTTTTCATGGACGTATTCCACGACCTTGGAAACGGGAGTGAGCAGTATTCCTTCGGAATGAGACGAAGAATACGGAGTCCCAGGAGAATCATCACAAGAGCAATGAGAATCGTAAGCACGCCACTTGCTTTGGTAGAAAGAGCGAGCGTTTTCCCGATGATTCCTACAACTCCTCCCAGGAAAAAGTATCCTGTGAGGCGTCCTACATTGAAGAGGAAGAGCGGTTCGAATCGTTCCGCGTGTGAGAGAGAACGCTTTGTGTCATTCCATGTTGCAGAGACAGAGAGAAGAAGCCCGCCCACAACAGCAAGACAGGTCGAAAATGCTGCAGTGATTCCTACAATGAACACCGTGCCTAATCCAATAGCGCTCGAAATCGTGGGCTCAAGACTTGCGACGTTGAAACGATGAAAAAGAAATCCCACGGCAAGTGCCATCACGAGCAAGCCTCCCATTTCTAGAAGAGATGTTTGCTCATCCAGGAAAGAATGAGAAGAGCGAGAAGATCGCTTTGGGGGCATGGCTACAGTATATCCGTATCTGCGCGTTTCATGCTAGGATTCCCGTGTATGGAATCGAAAAAAAGCACTCCGCAACCGCCCAAGGATGCATCGTCATCGGGAGATGCAAAAAAGATGGCTGATCTTGAAAAAGCCGTGAACAATCTCACGGAACTTGCTGCTCGCAGTCAGGCAGAACTGCAAAATGCGAAGATTCGTATGGAAAAAGAAGCAACGGAAATCCGGCTCTTTGCATCGGAGTCCCTTCTGAAGAGGCTTCTTCCCACGATCGATAACTTTCAACGTGCTTTTTCTCATCTTCCGGAGGATTTGAAAAGCCATGAATGGGTGAAGGGTGTAAGTGCGATTGAGCAAGATTTGATGAAGCAGCTCACAGCATCCGGTCTTACGAAAATCGATGCACTGGGTCAATCGGTGGATCCCCACAAACACGAAGTTCTCTTAGAAGGGGAAGGGGAGGCAGGAAAAGTCCTGGAAGTTCTGGAAGATGGGTACGAACTCCATGGAAAAATCCTTCGACCTGCGAAGGTGAAGGTGGGACGTTAAGCGAGTGATGCGAGCGAGAGCAGGGCAAAAAATCCTGCTGTATTGAAGAGATAACAGAGAATTGCAAAGAGGCGACCTCTGATGTGTGATGCAGTTCCAAGCAAGAAAATGCCGATTTCATCCGGGAAGGGAGAGGCCAAAATGAATCCTGCAAAGGACCATGTAATGTATTCGCGCATTTCTTCTTTTATCGTTGGATGATGAGCAAGATGATGAATCCAGCGGAACGGGCGATGAGAGAAGAGTTCCGTGAGTTCTTCATGCAGAGAGAAGCGAACAACTTCAAAAATTGTGATGTCTGCAAGAAGGGCACCAGCTCCCGCAATGGCGGCACCCATCAAAGGATGCAAGTCATGCGCGGCGGTGATGAGCATGGCAAACCCAAAGGGAGATGTGATGCTGATGGAAGCGAGAAATCCTGAGACAAAAAAGATCCACAGCACGCCATAGCCGCTGATGTGTGATTCCAGCGACGCAAAGACTCCCTCTTCAAACAGTAGAAATGCTATAAAGAAGGAGAGGAGAATGGCGAGGAGACGGGGGTATTTGATGTGGGACATTCAGAGTATTATAGCACAAAGTTGGTGATTTGGGAAGGAAGGAGTGCAGAAGAATAATAGAATAAGAGAGTAATAGAATAATAGGATGGCGATTCGGCATTTTTTTGTTCCCTCTTACTCTCTTATTCTCTTACTCTTTTTTTCTATTTCCTTATTTCCTCCGCGAACAGATCTCCTTTTTCCTCAAAATTCTTAAACATGTCATAACTAGGTGATGCCGGGGAGAGCAGACACACCGTTCCTTTTGGTGTTACTTCTTTCGCGATGGACACCACTTCTTGTATCGATGTTGCTGGATGAAGCTTGATCGATGAATGTTTTGTTTTGATCGCATCACCAATGCGTGAACTGTCTTCTCCAAACAGAATCACATGATTGATCGATGAAGTTGCAATGCGTTTCGCAAGAGATGTGAAATCGAGTCCTCGATCTTGACCGCCAAGAATGATGCATCCTACTCGATCGCCCAAAGCGTCGATGGCAGCAATTGCAGATTCAGGTGTCGTAGAGATGGCATCATCCATCCATTCAATATCGTGATGCGTTCCGAGTGATTGCAACCGATGGGGGAGTCCTTGAAAGTTTTTGATAGCATCGAGTGCTGTCTTTTCATCGATTCCAAGTTCTTTTGAGACAAGACATGCTGCTGCAATGTTTCCCAAATTATGTGCGCCTAGCAATTTTGTTTGATCAATCGTGAGAGGTGCATCCTTCTCTGTGTATGCGATCTTCTTTCCTCCGCTTTCCCCTGCAATGGCTCGCGTTTCTTTGAAATGATCGTTGAATATCACAAGATCATCCTTTGTTTGGAATTGTGTGATGTGTTTCTTTGCATCCAGGTACGCATCCACCGTTCCGTGATAATCCAGATGTTCCGGGAAGAACGATGTCACAACGGCAATGTGAGGACTGACGGTGAGATCCATCAACTGATAACTGCTTAATTCCATCACGAAAATGATTCCTTTTTGCGCATGATCGATGAATTCAAGTGCAGGAATTCCAATGTTTCCAACAAGATGAACATCTTTCTTTGCAGCTTTCAGAATTTCATAAATTAAACTGCTCGTAGTGCTCTTTCCTTTAGTTCCTGTGACACCGATGATAGTAGATCCTCGTGCGTTTGTTTCATCGAAGAAGAGTTGCGTGGCGCTTGTGAGCTTCGAGCGGAGAGCCTCGAGTTTCGAATTTGGCTTTATGCCAGGAGATTTGATGATGACATCGAATTGATCCAGATCATCCAAATACGTGTCACCAGTGATCATTCGATACTGACCGCTGACTTCTGCCTTCTGACTTCTATCTGCAATTGTGATATCAGCATCAATCTTTTCACATTCAAGAGCTGCGAGTGTCGCCTGTCCCTCCCGTCCAAATCCAAGGATGCAGATTTTTTTGCCAATGAGGTCCTTGAGAAGCATGAGAGAGGCTAGAGGCTAGTTGCTAGAGGCTAGGAAGATCTTCATTGCTTTTGTCTCTTCGTAGTTTTCTGCTTGATGCATGAGTGTGAATGCTGCGTGGGTTTCTTCCACTGTTCCCACACATTCGAAGGGTTTAAATCCTTCCAGGCCAAGAAGTTCACCATAATACGTTGTGAGAACATCTTCATCGAAGAGATTTTTTCCGAACATGGAAAGAAGTTGGTCTTTGGGAATGAATGCACCCAAGATTGCGAATGCAAACGCGCACTTGGGGCACTTCCCGCACCATCGTCCGCTACCCGCTACCCGCTGATCGCTGCCTGCTATTTTCCAGTTTGCATTACAGCTTGTCGCAACATCGAAGTACTTTGGAAATCCCGCGAAGAGCTTAGCAATCTGCAATTCACTGAGAGGTCGCAAGAGACTGAAGTAGGTGAGAGAAGGGGATACGTTCTGATGAATATAATCCGCGAACATTTTTTCAAATTCTTCACTCTTGCTCCATTGATGATTGATCTCTTTTCCTAAATACTCCACATTCCCTTCATTCGCGCTCTTTTCGTTACTCATCACGATGGAATCAAATCCATACAGAATCGATGTGACAACGGTGAGCCATGAAAGATATGCAGAAATAGGAATGTGGCCATTCAATGCTCCCTGTTTATTGAGCTCAAAGAGCTGAGAATCCAAGGATCGTTCTACCGTAAGGAGAGGACGTTCCGCAATGTCTGCCATTTTTGTAATGAGAGGATGAGAGCCTAAACGGAACAGTGTGAGATCCACGCCTTCTTTCTTTAGGAGCTCAATTGTGACGAGAGAATCTTTGCCACCCCCGATGGGAACGAGTGCTTTGCCATGGGTTTCTGAATTTTGAATTTTGAATTTTGAATTCTGAATGTTTTCGTCGATAGGAAAATTGATTAAACCCCGGAAATCGATCTTGTTTCGGAAGAAGAATTCCCCAAGGCCATTTTCATAGACGGTATTCCAGAAATCTGCCTGATCTTTTGTAAGGGAACCTGATCGAATCTCCATTTTCTTCGGAAGGCATGTTTTGAAGTAGCTAATGCCGCCAATCATATGAAGACCGAACATTGCGGCCTGAAGACTCTCGTAACTCGTAACTCGTAACTCGTAACCTGGAAACGTCAGCTTTTCCGTGAAATGAATCTCATCATCAAGACTGTACTTGAGTTCTAAACCCCCCGTTTTCTCGTCGAAATGGAAAGAGTCGAAGATGAAGGTGGTGTATTGCTTCATGGAGAAATAGGATAGCACGATTCTTGGCCGTTTCTGTTCTTATTGTATGATGCAGGTATGCCGAAGTGGCGCCCGCCTTCATCCCTACGGGATTACGGACGGGCAGGGAATTGGTAGACTTGTTTCCCGAAGTACCTCGGCTTGCCACGGTGGCGGAATTGGTAGACGCGCACGACTCAAAATCGTGTTCCCAAAGGAGTGAGGGTTCGATTCCCTCCCGTGGCACCATCTACTTCGGTACATGAGGGTTCGACTTGTCCATCCGTAGTCCCGCACATGCGGGACGAAGGCGGATTCCCTCCTTCGGCACCATCCGGCTTCGTCTGCGAACTACGCCGAGATGTTGCCTCATTCTCTTTATGAAGTATTGGTTCAAAGCAAAGCGCTATGGCTACGGTTGGTATCCTGCAACGTGGCAGGGATGGGTTGTACTTGGTGCAGCCATCATTGCGATGGCATCGGTCTTTGTGGGCATTGACCAGCATTCCCATTCTGTGAGCGATACCCTCATCGGCATTGTTATTCCGGAGAGCGTGATCATGGGCTTCCTGATCCTCATCTGCTCTCTCACAGGAGAGAAGGCGAAATGGAGATGGGGTGGGAAAGAATAGAAGATAGAGTATGATATCTATTTCAATGCTGTATCATCTCAGTATGGTGGAGGATATATATCCGAAGACGAAAGTGAGCATCATGATGCCCGCGGGCCAGTCAACTGTTGGTTTTGTAGGAGGAGAATTCTTCCCTTTTCAAGGGAAGACGATTGTTCCTCTTTTGCGCAAAATTGAGGATGAAGCCCGTACTTGGTTAAGGAAGAACATTGATATTCCTAATACAACTTCAGTGAAGTATACAGCAGTGCTGTATGATCCTGAGACTGGTTTTACAGGTGTAGTACCAGGAGGATTCAGGCTTCTACATGATGTCACGGGGTTGATCCCTCCCCATCTTTACCAAGAAGGTAGCCCACTTCAGGATATAATGGCAGTTACACGTGTATTGCTTGGAAATGGCCTCAACGTAATCGATCCAAAGCGTGAAATGAGCAATTTCGATCATCCTATGATTTTTGAAGTGCGCATAGCAATTTTTAGAGATACAATCACGACAGAAGCGCAATAGAGCAGAATCATCGCGTCTTGCTCTGTATCTTTTGATAGTGTTTGCTATGATGCCGATACTTCCTCCACTTCTATGACTCCTTACTCCCTCATTGAACAGGCCGTTCAAGCAAATACTCTCCTCAATCATCCTTTTTACCTTCGTTGGTCCAAGGGTGAACTGACGATGAATGAACTGAAGGTTTATGCAAAAGAATACTTTGCGTTGGCAGCTGCTATCCCGGGCATTGTACAGATGATTTTGGATCATCTTCCCGCAGGTCAGGCACATATGAAATCCTTCATTGAAGGAAACATGGCAGAAGAGCAGGAACATGCAGAACTGTGGAGGCGTTTTACCTACAGTTTGGGTGTCACAAAGGAAGAGCTCGATTCCTACGAACCATCCGTAACAACAAAAGGAGCTATTCAGAGCCTTCTGGATGCTGCAGCGAAGAGTTTTGAAGACGGTGTCATCACGATGTACGCCTTTGAATGCGAACTTGCGAAGATTGCACAGACAAAGAAGGAAGGACTCATCGCGTTTTATAATCTGACGAGTCACGATGCGCATGTGTATTTCGATGAACACATCAAGGAAGAAGAACACTTGAAGGTATGGCGACAGATTCCTGTTTCATCGGACAATATTTCTGCGAAGGCATCGGTTTCGATTGATGCACAGCACAAGGTTTTAGATGCCGTGTGTGATGCGTGTGGTATTTCGATGGTTTGTTAGTTTCCGATGTACGACGTCACGATCATCGGCATTGGTGCTGCGGGCTATACGGCAGGCGTGTACTGCGCACGCTATAAACTAAAAACACTCATTATTGGCGGGGAAGAAGGAGGCATGGGTGCAACAGCCGCAGATGTGGGCAACTGGCCAGGCATTGAAGATATTCGTGGTCCTGACTTGATGGAGAATTTTAAAAAACATGCGTTGAGTTTGGGCGCAGAGCAGCGGGTTGCATGGGTGAAGAAGATCACGAAGGCAAAGGAAGGGTTTGATCTTTTGCTCGATAACGGAGAAACCGTGCAAACGAAGACCGTCATTCTTGCAACGGGGTCTGCCAAGAGGCATCTCGGTGTGAAAGGTGAAGAGGAATTCTCCGGTAAAGGTGTGACGTACTGCGCAACGTGTGATGCATTCTTCTACCGCAATAAAACAGTTGCCGTTATTGGGGGAGGGGACAGTGCTGTGGAAGGAGCTGCCATTGCCGCGCAGGTTGCCGCAAAGGTGTACCTCATTCATCGTCGCAAAGACTTCCGTGCAGAACCGTATTGGGTGGATCGTGTAAAAGCACGAGACAATGTGACGTTTGTTCTGGAACGACAGTTAGTAGAAGTCCAAGGTGACCAGAAGGTGAAGGCAATCAAGCTGGATCAGCCCTTTGAAGGATCGGATACCATCAATGTGGATGGTGTGTTCATCGAAGTAGGCTCCATCCCATCGGTCGATCTTGCGAAAGACATCGGATGCGAACTGGATGAACTGGGATTCTTGAAAGTTGATGAGACCATGGCGACAACAGTTCCCGGCATTTTTGGAGCGGGGGATGTCACGAGCGGAAGTAACCATTTTGCGCAGTTCACCACCGCTGCAGGAGAAGCCACGGTAGCGGCAAATTCGGTGTTTAATTATTTGCAGGAGAAATAGTTGCTTGTAGCTAGTAGCTAGAGGCTAGTGCGAAAGGTGCTCTAGCAACGAGCTTCTAACCTCTAGCCACTCTTCTCGTTCTAGGGCTTGTATTGCACTATCTCATTTTTTCCGTATACTAGCCCGGCTATGCCCCGAGGAAAGCGCACTGTCTACGCCGGCTTCTGTACGGACTGTAATGCCCGCACCTACACCATTCGCATTCTCAAGCGAAACAAGGCCGATTTCCGTGAACTCTCAAAGTTCTGCAAAGATTGCAGAAAGAAAACAGGAGTGAAGTTGAAGGAAGAGAAACACTCGAGCTAATGCAAATGTCAAAGGCCAAAGGCCAACTTTCAAATTTAAATATTGAAATTTGTTTGGCATTTGTCATTTGATATTTGTCATTTTCCAAGAAAGATTCTTTATCCGACGTAAAACGTTGTAAGATTCACATATGCCCCCCAAGAAATATCGTCAGGCTGTGGCCGCACTCGTTCTTCGGCCTGCAGCGGTGTGTTCACCGGATGGGTGTGATGACATCTATGAGCTTTTACTCGTTCATAAGCCCCGAAAGCATGACGACTGGCAACTTCCCCAGGGTGGTATTGAAGAAGGGGAAACGTTTGAGCAGGCAGCGATTCGTGAAGTACAGGAAGAGGCGGGACTCATGTTGAGCCAGGTTATTTATGTGAGTGATGAAACCTACACGTATGATTTCCCTTCATCATTCCTCAAAAAACACCAACCGATCAATGCGGGGCAAACGCTTTCTTTCATTGCAGCACTTGCAGATAGAACATCTCCGGTGAAGGTGGATAACGATGAAATTGATAACTTTGTCTGGATTTTGCCGGACACGCTTCCGCGCTACATCAAGCGAAAAGTCTATCTTTCGGTGATTGAGAAGCTCTACAGCACGTCTGTTTCCCTTCTTGCAAAAAATACGTCATCATCGCTCTCATGAGAGTCCTTTCCCTCGTGTTAGATCAATTCCGTTCTTTTGACCATGTGGAGATGGATACCTCTGATGTTGGATCAGATCTCCTCATTGGTCTCAATGGAAGCGGAAAAACGAATATTTTAGAAGCACTGTCCTTCGCATCACTCGGTGCATCGTGTTTGGGGGCTCCTTCTGAAGATGTGATTCGATGGGAAAAGGAATTCGCCCGCGTTCGTGTCACAGTTCAGCAGGATGATGGGGAAGAAAAGTCGTTAGAAGTGACGATGACCATTGCACCACGCAAAGCGAAAGCATTTTTCGTGAATGATGTCCGTGTTCCGACTGCACGCTTTCTGGGCATTCTTCCCAGTGTCACGTTTTTACCGGAGGATCTTCTCTTGTTTTCAGGCTCACCTGCACTCCGACGTACCTTTCTTGATCGCATTCTCATGCAGGTCTCGCTGGAATTCACACACGCCTTCACGGCCTACAAGAAAGCCCTTACGCAGCGTAATATTCTTCTTCGACGGATTGCAAAAGAAGAAGCACGCGAGCGGGATTTGGATCCCTGGGACACGCAGTTAGCTGAATTTGGAGCCATCATCGTTCAGGAGAGAAAACGTCTCTTAAAGGCACTCAATGCAAGCTTGAGTGAACGTGTGCAGGCACTGGGGGAAAAGTGGCCGTCTGCCACCATGATCTATCAATCGAAATCGATCGCGATGGAACAGGGTGCACTTCGGGAAGAATTGTCCTTGCAGCTTGCTCATTATCGTCCACGCGATCTTCTTGTTCATTCTACGACCGTGGGTCCACATCGTGATGACTGGTTTTTAGAAGCCAGAGAGCATTCTATTGCCCACTTTGCATCGCGCGGACAGCAGCGCACGGCACTCCTTGCCATTCTCTTTGCGGTTGTGTCGTACATCGGAGAAATCCGCTCGGAAAAACCCATCATTCTTCTGGATGATGTGTTCTCTGAGTTGGATGAAGCACATCAGCATGCACTTCTCTTCGGATTAGATGATCATCACGTGTTCATGAGCACAACGCATCTTCCGGAGGAAGTTTCTGGGATGAAGGTGTGGGAGGTGAGAGAGGGGACGGTTTATCAAAATACCAAATACCAAAGGCAAAATGCCAAACAAATGGTAACGATAAAATAAGAAGGAATTTTTATCTCTTGTTTGTCATTTGGAAATTGGCATTTGTCGTTTCTTTATGGAATGCTCCATACAGCGCCATCGCCAAGGCATCCACCGCATCATCTGGTGAAGGAATTTCAGAGAGTTTCAGAGTACGAACAACCATATCCTGCATTTGACGCTTATCGGCTTTGCCGTCACTCGTGATGCTTAATTTCAATTCCAGAGGGCTTGGTTCCAGGAGGGGAATACCGTGCTGCTCCAAAACGGTAATGATGGCGCCTCGTGCTTGGGCAACATTCATGGCACTTGTTCTGTTCTTTGCAAAGAAGAGACGTTCCATTACAGCGACCTCTGGCTTTAAATCTGTCAAAAACTGGTGAAGATCATCGCAGAGTTCACGAAGCCGGATCGATAACGGCTGGTTGGGTTTTGTCGTGATGGTTGCCCATTCGATCGACTGAAAACGATCTCGATCGTGGACTTCGATAAATCCTAATCCCACTGTTGCAATGCCGGGATCGATCCCAAGAATGCGCATGATGGTACTGTGAGGGAGGGGGCATTCCCTGGCAAGTGAATGAGCCGCTACGCGCTAGCCGCTACCCGCTTTTTGTGCTATACTAAGAGGAAATATGAACACACAGGAGATTACAGGCAGAAGCATGATTGCCGTGCTTGTGATGCTCATTCTTTTCGGGCTCATTCTCATTACACAGGAGGCACGAAGTTTTTCGAAACAATCGATGAGTGCATCGGCAATTCCTGCGAAAGAACGGGCTGACGGATGGAATGAATTGACACTTTCTGGAGATCAAGAGGTCTTGATTGCGAAGGATTCAGAGTACTCCGTAGAGGCAGACGTACTGAAATTGCGAAGGGGAACGGTGATCCTGAATGCTTCCAAGCGTGGTAGCGTCATTACACACAGTGCACGGGTGGATCTCCTGGGTGCATCGGCGTACGTCACGGCAGACAAGAATCAAACAACAGTCGCAACTCTCAAAGGGCCAGTCCTCGTGAAATCGCATCGGACGGGGATTCTTTCCGAGGGATTTCAGATGCTCCTGTCTGCGGAAGGACAAAATGGAAAGATTCAATCCATCCCGGATTTCTGGCTCACAGAAAAGAGAAGCCTTTTGAAGCAGGCATCGCAGGATCTTTCGCTGCAAACACGAGAGGCGGTGCACCGTGCGCTATCCGTTGGAAGTGGAACGTCTCTCTCCACGTACACGGCATTCCGTTTACTGCTCGAAGTACAGGAACAAAATGTGAGCGATCTTCTCCTTTCTGTGATGCAGAAAGATCGTACAATGGATGATCTTGCCATGAGTGTTTTGCAAAGCGGCGTCTCTCGAGCTGGTCCTCTCCCTGAGAATCTTGTTCTCTGGGCAGAAAAGGGTCTTTCCCAGCGTATCGTTGGTCAACCACTGGAAACGCTACAGGAGATCACGCCTCTTTTACTTCGTATTCAGACGTCCTTGAACAATGAAGGGTATCCACGTTCTGCAAAGCTTTGGAAAGAGATGGGCGATCGTCTTGTTACACTTGCCTTACCTCTTCTCTCTCGTGAAGAACAGGCGCTCATCATGCCTTCTTTAGAGTCTTCCTCGGTATCATCCACTGGAACAACAGTTGTGGATCAAGTTCCTCTCCATCCTCGTGATGCAGAGCGGATGGCACGGGATATCATCGGTCAGTCCGGTTTTCTCTTCACGGTCGGAACAACATTTTCGCCTGTAGCGGAACATCCTGGAGCAGTCCGCATTGAAGGACTGCAGTATGCAGGCACACAAATGCATGCAGTGTCTTTCTCCCTCAACGTTTCGACAAAAGAAGTGTCTTCCATCGTGCTCGATGGAACGTCTCTTCCGAATACACTTTCTTTGGACGTGTTTCTTGCTTCACTGTAATTCAGGCAGATCCGCTGATTGTAGTTGCTTCCGTTCTTCCTGAATAGTCCAGGCAGGAAAGACGGCTTGTTGATAGGAATCTTTTGAGCTGTAGAAACGTTCTATACATCGCACGAGTTGTGCTTCACCTATATTCCAGAACCTCTCCGGGTGATCATACTGCGCACGTTTCTCAGGCCCTGTTTCACAGAGAGGGTATCTTACAACCCCGATGTATTGCACAGCGAAGGACCAAAAGAGCGTACAGCCGAGGATGATATTCAGAACCTTCGAGGATCGCTTGGGAAATCTCCACAGAAGAACGATGAGAAGCATGAGAGGGGTGCACACTTCCGTGATGATGCGATAGCCAAAGACATTTCCTCCCCACCACGTGCCCCATTTTCCGTAGATGAAGAAGAACGGAATGAGAGCAAGTGTCAGCAGAAGGATGAGAGTTTCTGTTTCATCGCGGAATCGCTGTATGAGTATCCAGCAGGCAGGAAACGCGAGAAGAAAGAGGGGTGTGTAAATAAAAAGGCCACGACCGGGACTTATCAGGAGGGCGGGAATGTTGTTCAAGATCGAACCATTGAACCATGCGTAGGGTTGTCCCTGGCCAAAGGCGAGAAGAGAGCCCTGATACTCCATGGAATAGATGAAGAACAGGAAGGCAACGCATGCTGCAGGAGCAAAGAACTTCAGCGCTCGCTTCGGATATTTCCAGAGGACAAACATGCTGATTGCGAGTGCAAAGACGATATTCGTTGGTCTGTTCCAGACCAGGAGGCCCGTCAGGATACCTGCGAGAGGAAACCATCGTTCTTTCTTTGCGAAGAGAATCAGGAGCGCTCCATTGAGGAAGAGCAGCGACGGACCATGCTGCCAGAGTCCTCGTGATGCCGTACTCCACACATTGGTTGCAAAGGCATACGTGAGCGTGAAAAAAATCACCGCCTCTTTTCTTCGGACGACCTGAAGGAGGCAAAAATAGAAGAGTACAACCGCACCCGCTGCAATGAAGACCGTTGTAATCATCGAAAGAGCATGACGGTCTTTCACAATGTCCCGCGGAAGGAAATGAATGTGTGCCAGCGCAAAGGCGGGGACATTCAGAAGTCCTGGAATGATGGGGTAAGCGGAGACCACATGTCCATTTCTGTGCCGAAACCAAAAGGGGAGCGGTTCATCGGCATGCACGAATTCATCGAATGTCAGATTTCCCTCCCGCAGAATGGAGATGGGAAGAAGTACGGCAGGTTCCATATCTCCGGCAAGCGTCATGGAGAACGAGCTATAAATGCTCACACACAGAACGAAGAGGAGAACAGGCGTTCTCCAGGGTTCGTGAAAAGGAAAACTGAGGGGATGGCGCATGGGATGGATTGTACCTGTGATGGCTTGTTGGGGTAGAGAAGTCTTGCTACCCTTTATCAGCTCTCCGGGCGATTAGCTCAGCTGGTTAGAGCGCGACACTGATAATGTCGAGGTCTCAGGTTCAAGTCCTGAATCGCCCACCACCCGTCTTCGTTGCTTCGCAACTTCGCCGCGGTTTACGCAGTCTCGGCGAAGTCGTAGACGTAGCCGGACAAGTCCTGAATCGCCCACCATTAGCCACTATCAAAACAGATCCGCCTTGGCGGACCTGTTTCTTATTGGATCAAAGAGGAATTATTTGCTGTTCCGCTGATCTTTAATGCACTGGATGCGTGCAACACCTCGCGTGGTGCCACATGCTTTCGTGACATCATTTACCTGGCGGCGAAGAAGCTTGCGGAGAGAGTTCTGTCTATTCTCACTATCTTTTTCAACTTTTTCATCCATTCTCTTCTCTTTTCTATCTATAAGCTTACTTCCAAGACGCTGAGCACGAGCTTTCAAGGTACGTACGCGAAGACAGGCTGCCTGGTCGCGGCCTTGCAAATCTGCACAGGGACGGACGTTTCTCTTGGAGCTGCTGGAAGAAGAAACTGACGATGAAGAAGAGGACGAGGAATCTTCTGAAGAAGACACAGAAGAAGATGAGGAAGAAGATTCTCCTGTCATCATTTCTGCAAAAGAAAGCATTGGAGCTGCAGCAAGAGTGCCCGCAACAACGAACGATAAGAATTTTTTCGTCATGGAAAAAGGGGAAGGGACGGTGTCATTCTATCGAAGATTCGTCCTGAGGCAATTGGAAAGGTGATAGGAGAAGTCAGAAGGCAGAAGGGAGTGTTCAAAAAAAGTCTCTGATCTCTGATTTCTATTTCTTCTTTCTATAAATCTCCGTCACACTCTGGCCGCTTTCAATACTGCGAATCACCCGAGCAAGGAGTGGTGCAATGGGGAGCACTTTGAGCCCTTTCGGCTTTGTCTTTTGAAGAGGAATACTGTCTGTCACGACAATCTCTGCAAATCCTGCCTTATTAAGGCGCTCTACAGCAGGGCCTGAGAGAACCGCATGCGTTGCGGCGGCATAGATCTTGGGATTCGCTTTGCGCGCTTTCAGTGCCTTGCAGGCAGAGACCAGACTTCCTGCGGTATCGATCATGTCGTCAAAAATAATGCATGTGCGCCCTTCCACACGTCCCACCACATCAATGATTTCTGCCTCATGATGGGTAGGTCTCGTCTTGTGCATGATAGCAAGGTCTGCACCCAGCATGTCGGCAAATTTCTTCGCGCGCTTTGCCCCCCCCGCATCTGTTGAAACAATCACCGGGTCCGTCAGGTTTTTCTTCTTAAAATACTCCGTGAAAATGGGGCGGGCATCCAAAACATCCACGGGGATAGAGAAGAATCCCTGAATTTGATCGGAGTGAAGATCCAGCGTAATGACGTGATCTGCACCTGCTTCCTCCAGAAGATGGGCAACCAGTTTTGCAGAGATGGGTTCGCGTGGTTCCGCAACACGATCCTGCCGTGCGTAGGGGAAGTGCGGCATTACCACGTGAATGCGCCGTGCAAAGCTCAATTTTGCAGCCTGACAAATGAGGAAGAGCTGCATGAGGTCTTCATTGGGATGCAGTCCTCCCGTCTGCACAATGTAGACCTCCTTTCCACGAATGGAATCGTCAAAGCGTACGTAACACTCTCCGCAACTGAACGTTTTGAGGGTAATGGATCCAAGGTGTGTGTGAAGTTCCTTCGCCAGTGACGTTGCAAGCTGAGGGTGGCTTGAACCTGCGATGAGGTGCATATGTGTCTATACTATACCACATGCACGTGCGTTTTTCCATGATTCGCGGCCTTCCCGTCATCAGTGAGGATGATGAAGAAACGCAGGGATTTTTGGGAGATGTGCTTATTCACCCAGATACAGGTGCTCTGGAGGGGTTTTTTGTCTATCGTTATTCGCTTCTGGGCGGCATGCAGGAGCTTTTCCTCTCTTCCCACGACATCCATTCCGTGGGCACCGTTGTCCGTATTTCTTCTGCGGACATGATGGGAGATCCGCAGGACGTGTTGAGACTTGGCATTCTTCTGGAAGATCCCCGTACGGTCATGGGTCAGAAGATTCTCACAGAAAAAGAGGGGACATACCTTGGTCGTCTCTCCGATATTCAATTTGATACGCGTCGTATGCATATGGAATGGATGTTTCCCAAGAAGTGGTGGCTTACCTGCACGCCGATTCCTGTCGGTGAAATCGTTCGTATTGAACCGCATGCCATCATTGTGAAAGAACCTCTCCGTGCTGTCCCAGTTGAACAGGAGGAAGAGAAGATTTCTGTTCCAGCGCTTACGGAAATCGTTCCAAAACCCACGACATGAAAAAGGAGCCCGGTGGACTCCTTTTACTTTCTGGAAACAGTCCTATTACGCGCCTCCTCCGAACGATGAGTTGATAAAGGTAACGATAGCGCGGGCAAAGAGGATGACGATAATACCTGCCACGACATAGATGATGGTTTTCTTTGCCGTATCTTTCTGGCCTTCATCTCCACCGGAAACAATCAAGCGGATACCTGCAATGATTACGTACAACACGGCAATGATGAGGATCACGTCCAGAATGATGGTGATAATATCCAAAATCACATTCGTAATATCTGTCTCTGGGTTCAGACCTTCGATGGTCGGCGGCTCTTTTATTTGTGCAAATGCTCTGGAGATCTGACTGAATGCGGCAGCACCGGCAACTCCAATGGTTGTGAGATAACGCTTGATCATGAGAGTAGGGGGAGAAATTACTTTGTATTCTAGGCGAGTCTGAGGGGATGGCAAGGGGAATTTCATGAAGACACGAGGTACGTGGTACGAGAAATATATCTTATAAAGCTTCCTTATGAACTCGTATCTCGAAACTCGTACCTCATTCATCGATTTCTCATCACTCCCACTCCGATCAAAAGAAGCGCAGGCAATGCAAACCATAAATCCTGATTCAAAATCATAATCTGCATGAGCGTGCTTTTTCCTGCAATACCTGCGATGACACTGGGAAGTTCTGTATCCAAAATTCCTCGTCCTGATGCATAGGAAAGAATGGTGGATACAATGAGACCCGCAATCGAAAAGCCAAAAAGAATGGTATACGCAGCACGCACAAGGAAATTCACATCCGATTCATAGTGAACGTCAATCCCGCTCTTGATCATGAGAGTGATGAGGAGAATCACAAAGATCGCAATCTTCGCAATGGATAACACCGCGATGTCTGCGCTCAGCCCCATCGTCTGAAGAACCGAGGAAGATTCGCCCGTAATCCTCACAAGAACATTTCCTATTCCTTGTGATGCAAGAATGGCGATGTACGTACAAATAACAATTTTCACCGTCTCTAACTTTCCCATAATGAAGCTGAACGTCATCACCGTTGCGAAGAAGACGATGATGAAGAGATCCCAACTGAGGGTGATGTTCAGCGCGGAGAGGTTGGGGGTCATGGAAGTAGCATAAATGCCAAATCCAAAATGCCAAATACCAAACAAGGATCAAATTTCTTTGGTACTTGGCCTTTGGCATTTGAAACTTCATACTCTCCCCATGCGTCACGGCTTCCTCCTCATCGATAAACCTACCGGTCCCACCAGTCACGATATTGTGGGTCAGGTGCGTCGTTTGTTGGGGGAACGATCAATAGGACATCTGGGTACGCTCGATCCTTTTGCTTCAGGACTCCTAATGCTGGCTGTTGGGTCGAAAGCGTTGAAAGTGATCGAGCTTTTTTCAGGACTCGAAAAAGAATATGAATTAGATGTTGTTCTGGGGGCAGTGAGTACCACGTACGATCCCGAAGGAACCATCACGTCTGTCGAGAGACCGCTTGATGAAAAACCGACCATGTCCGATGTGCAGGTTGCTATCAATCGTAAGTTTCTCGGAACCATCGATCAACGCCCACCGGATTTTTCTGCAGTGAAAGTAGGTGGCGAACGTGCGTATAGGAAAGCGCGTCAGGGAAAAGCGATCGACATGCCCACTCGTCAGGTGACCATTCACACATGTCAGGTTCAGGAATGCTCGTATCCTCACATGAGGGTGCTCGTCTCCGCCAGTGCAGGAACGTACATGCGTTCTCTCGCTCACGATCTTGGTCATGTGCTGCGATGTGGTGCGTATCTCGCCGGGCTTCGCCGCACAAAAGTGGGGGACTGGAAAATAGAGGATGCCATTACGCCAGATCGAGCAGCATGGGGAAATGTGCTTCCTCTCAAAGAAATTCTGAAGGGATTCACAGGCTTTCAACTTTCGGAACGAGAGTGGAATGATATTTCTCATGGGAGATCGATAGAGCATCGTGGTGAAGAACTGGTTGGATGGTATGAAGACCTTCCCGTTGCACTTTTAGAAAAAGATCCCAAGAAGGAGGGATTTGTGAAAGCAAGGAAGGTATTG
The DNA here is from genome assembly GCA_023263945.1 of Patescibacteria group bacterium. Taxonomy (GTDB): domain Bacteria; phylum Patescibacteriota; class Gracilibacteria; order Peribacterales; family Peribacteraceae; genus JALQTW01. The sequence continues at coordinate 597,162 of JALQTW010000001.1, forward strand.
TAAACGTACGCTGCTGGAATTTGCTACACTCTTTTTATGAAGATAAGGCACTTTGCTGGCTATCTTTTTCTCACTACGTATCTTTTCTTTCTTTCCGCAGCTTTTTTATACACGATGTTTCGCATTCGTGTCCCAGGCGTTCCATGGCCTTTCCTTCGCTTTGCTTATGGCACAATGGCTCCGTATCAAGGATTTTCAACGGTTAATTCTTTTTTCAGAGCCGAAGGAGAATTGGAAAATGGCGTCTTTGAATCAATCGATCTTCAATCATATCTACATCTTCCCCAGGGGGAATTCATCATTCTCTTTTTTCGATTAAAAAATCATACGTCATCCTCCCTGCAGCCCTATCAATACGTAGCGCAACGACTCTTTGAAGAAGAGAATAAACGGGGAAAGAAATATCGTTCTGCCCGTCTTCTTGTAGAACAATGGCCTATGTCCGTTCGAGGATTTTGGGTCAATAACATTTCACCACTTCAAAACCATGAAATTTTAGGAACGTATCCATGAAAAATCTTTTTTCTAAACATCGTGCAGTGGATTCTTGGCTGTTTGCTTTGGTGCCTCCGCATGCACTTGCCCTATTTCGTATTTTTTTTGGAATGTTTCTTTTAATTTTATGGTTACGTCGTTTGCCGTTTCTGCCTTATCTCTTTGCAAATGGGAGAATTTTACCACCTCTTCTTGACGAAGGTATTCCGTCTTTTCTCTCTCCTTTTCCAGTCCCGCCATCTCCGGAAATTGCCTGCTTGTTGTATATTATTTTTCTTTCTTTTCTTGTTTTTTTTATTCTAGGTTTTTACACAAGAACCTCAGCGTTTGTTTCTTTTTTGTTTTCTCTCTATTACTGGTTTCTTGCAATGCGACTAGTAGAAGCCACGTACGATCGCCTTTTTATAATTTTTCTGTTCATTCTTTCTTTTAGTGGTGCAGGGATGACGCTTTCTTGGACTATGAGACATCGTCACGGGTCATGGTGGGCATGGGAACCTATTGTGGTTTTCCCTCAACGACTTATTGCGATTCAAGTCACAATGACATATCTCGGTTCGGGGTGGCAAAAGGCGTGGCTTCCGGGATGGCAAACCGGTGAAGTGATTTATTACATGTTAATAGGAATGCGCTCTACCAGATTCGCGCATTTTATTGCTGCATTGCCGCTTTCGTTTTATTTTTATGAAGTCATGAGCGGTATTGTGAAACTTTTTGAGTTTATTTTACCCTTTGGTTTGTGGAGTAAATCTCAGAGATGGTTCTTTTTGGGAGGTGCTATTTTCCATATTCTCGTTACATGCGTCATTGGTATGTGGTGGTTCCTCGCACTCATCGCGACCTATATTTTGTTTATCGATCCAGAGAAGGTTTTTATGTGGTTTGAAAAGAGATTCCCTACTCCTGCTCCTTTGAGGTGATTGGAATTTTCGATCAATTCTGATAGCGTAACGCGGCTCCTCCCCATGGATCGGTAGCTCAGTTGGTAGAGCAGGAGACTCTTAATCTCTTGGTCGTGGGTTCAAGTCCCACCCGATCCACCACTCGTTTTCGTCCCACTGAGCGGGACTTCGCCGTGGTTACGCAGTCTCGGCGAAGTCGTAAGACGTAGCCGGACAAGTCCCACCCGATCCACCACTCGTCTCCCGAAGGCTCAAATATTGACAGAACCGCATATTGACATCCTAGTATTATAGGGTAGACTATGGGGGTTATTTTTCTCCTTATTCCTTTATGAAGAGAATATCGATACTAAGCACCCTCACAGGATGTGCTCTTGCTCTCTCTGTTGCCGGGACGGCTTTTGCTGTTTCCTATGCGTCGGATGCAAATGGCGATGGTTCCGTTGGCCTTGCCGACTACACCATCTGGGCTGCAAACAAGCAGGCAGGAACAGTACAAGCATTTTCCCAAGCAATGATGGTCTGTGATTTCAATCATGACGGATTCACGACCTACGCAGATATTGATATCTACAATAATCACCTTGGTGCAACGGTTTCCACGTATGGCACGTCACCTGTTCCTGGAGATGCAAATGGAGACGGGACGGTGGGTCTTGCAGATTACGCAGTGTGTACGGCGAACCTTCAGGAAGGAACCAAAACAAAGTCCAAGGGTGACTTCAACGGTGATGGTTTTGTGACAGATGCAGATTACGATACATGAAAAGCAGAATACGCCGCCGCGATGGCGCTCAACGGTTGTGATGCCAGTTCTCCCTTTGTTCCAGGTGATGCAAACGGTGATGGCTCTGTTGGAACGGCAGATTACACAATCCTTATGGCAAACAAGCAGGCAGGAACGAAGACCCGTTCCCAGGGTGACTTCAATGGGGACGGTTTTGTAACCCACGCTGACTACGACATCTGGAACAAACACTTTGGCTCTACCATGCCGACTCCTGCTGTTATTCCAGGGGATGCCAATGGTGATGGAACAGTGGGAACGGCAGACTACACGTTGTGGGCTGCGAACGCTCAAGAAGGAGAGAAGACCTACAAACAAGGTGACTTCAATGGTGACGGGTTTGTGACGCAGGCCGACTACGACATCTGGTCTAAAAACCAGGGCGCAACGGCCAGCGCACCATGTGTAACAACAAATGCTGCTGCATCCAGTTCTTCTTCCAGCAGCTCTAGCTCCGTTCAGACATCCGGTTCTGCTTCTAGCTCTTCATCGTCTTTTTCATCCTCGTCCTCTTCTCGTTCTTCGGTGAGCTCACAAAAGGCGGAGGGTTCCTGGAACATCACAGACCTTGATTTCTCTCCTCGTGTGAAGACAAACGTCAAAACGGGAAAGAACACACTGAAGATCATGCCAACGTTCAAATACATGGGTGATACGGATGTGACGTTCGGGAAGTCCTACATTTGGTCCATGGCATGCATGCTTAGCGATGACACAACCTCCACCGATATTTCCCAAAAGGAATTCTCTACAGGTACATCCAACGTGACGGTGACGAACGGTCAAACCGTGAAGTCTCTCATGGTTGTTGAATTGGATAACAAGTACCTGAAGCCACTTCGCCGCGGAAAACTGACTATGACGTGTTCGCTCGGCTATGCAAAACCGACAAACTACGAAAAACTCAGCATGGGAACAGAAGGTTCTGTCACCATGAGTTATATTCTGAAGCTGAAGGGATACCGCTGGATTGTTGAAGGTTGGAATTTCTAATCAATCATAGAAAAGCGGAGGTTCGCAGAATGCAGCCTCCGTTTTTTGTTGTCCGCTGAATTATCCCACGATCAATTCCTCCAAAGCTTCCCACGCAAGATGAAGAGCAAACAGGAAGAGGAAAATACTCGTGAGTCTGAAGAACCATTTAATAGAGAACCACTTCATCATTCCTTGGAAGAGAGCGAAGCCTACAATGATGGCGAGAACAATCCCCAGGACGGCACCGGAACTTTGCCCCATACTCTGAATACCGGACCACGCTGCTGTGAGGAAGATGACAGTCTCAGCTCCTTCACGAAGAACCGTGAGCAAGGCGAGGGAGAAGAGCCCTGTCATGGCGGCACTTGAAAGATGCGTTTGTATTTTGGCTTCAATGTGACCCCGCATGCTCTTTCCTGCCTTTGTCATCCACGCAACGGTCCAGAGAATCAACCCGGCTGCCACCAGCATAATGACGGTTTCTACAATTTCATGTGCTTCTTCATCTAATTGATCCATCCACTGATTCAAGCCAAAGGCAAAGACCATGCTCAGGAAAATGCCTGCTGCAACACCACTCCACACAATGCGGTCTTTATCCATATTGTTCGTTCTGTGCAGGTATGCCAGGATGACAGAAATAACGAGCGATGCTTCAAAGGTTTCACGGAAGGTTATGAGAAGGGAGGCACCCATGGAGGAGGGAAGGGGAGGAGGTACAGTGATACGTCACGACAGGAAGATGCCCGAAGGCATGGCGGTGACGGGAGGGATGGTAATGTATGTTTTAAAAGAGTGCAAAGCACCTCTTCTTTCGAAGAAGGGGCTAGAGGCTTGTAGCTAGCTTCTAGCCTCTAGCATCTAGCTACTATTTCGCCATAGTTATCTCTCTCTGCAACCCCCGGACTCTTCCATTTAAAGCCAAAAAGTGCTATACTAAGGGGAAGCATACAAACACCCAATGACACCTCAATTTTCCCCGTCGTACGACAATAAAATCGCACGAAAATACTCCTCCAAAACACTGGAGGAGAAGGTGAAAAATAAGAGTGTGCTCCAGGAAGAACTGGGCTGGGTGCAAGAACCAAAGCGTCCTCTTGTGTGTATCTCAACGGGAATGACGGACGCCCTTGGGGGACATCTTTTAGAAAAGATGATGGAGGGCCTCATGGAACTTCCTCTTGAACTGGTCATCCGTGGTCGAGGCTCTCAAAAGTATGGAGCTCTTTTTACAGATCTTGCGAAGAAAGAGAAGCATCGCGTGAATATTGTTCCAGATGATGAGGTAACACTACGCAAACTTCTTGCCGGTTCCGATATTGCTCTCTTCTTTGCATCCACCAAAGAGGTGCGGGAAGACATTGAGAATGCTCTTGCGTATGGCGTCATTCCGGTTGCTCCAGAGCAGGGGACTTTAGAAAACTACAATCCCATTCAAGAAGCGGGGAATTCTTTCACATATAAAGAGCACACGTCTTGGCAGTGTTTTGCCGCTCTTGTTCGTGCACTAGAGACCTTCAAATTTCCCTTCGACTGGAGAACGATTCAGAGGCATGCGATGGAGGGAGTGGAAGAATAAAAATATCACATAGATGCCGCCCCGGGGCGGCATCTAGCGTCGCCTCTGGAGGCGACGCTACGTGTGATATTTTTATTAATCATCCGACTGAATATCCGAAAAATCATCCTCATCACCTCCTGCGTTACCGTCCCACGGATCAGTTAACGCATCATCTTCATCATCAAACGTGAAGTCATCATCATCGCCCTGGCCCGCACCCGCTCCCCCGGAGCCCCCTCCACCAAAATCGTCATCGCCATCGCCGTCTGCGAAGAGCCATGCAAGGAGAGGAAAAAGAGAAAGTTCCATAGGAAAAATAGAAAGATGGGCAGAGGATACGACAAATAAACGCGGGCGCAAGGTGATTTTGAAAGGAATACGGCAGAAGAAGGCAGAAGTCAGAAAGAAATTCATTCTCTCTCTTTTCTGTATACTCGGTTCATAGCACACCTTGTTCTCATCGATGGCCATCATCTTATGTACCGTGCGTACTGGGCGATTCCACGTACGATGAAAACCTCTACAGGAGAGCAGGTGAATACCATCTTCGGGGTGGCATCTATGCTCATTCAGATTCTGAAAATGGAAAAGCCTGATGCCCTTCTCTTTTGTTTTGATGAAGGCTCAGACACCTTCCGTCACAAGGAATACGAAGCCTATAAAGAAGGGAGAGCAGAAACACCGCAGGATTTCTACGATCAAATTCCCCAGGTTTTTGCGTTGATTGACGCCTTCGGCTTTCCGCGTGTATCCGACCCCGGTTATGAAGCAGATGACCTTCTCTGTACGTATGCAAAACAGGCGGAGAAAGCAGGGGATCGGGTAACGGTTGTGACAGGAGACCGAGATGCACTGCAGTTGGCATCGCAGAAGATCCGTATTGCAATCCCCGCAAAGGGATACCAACTTCCGGAGTATCTGGATCCTGCTGCTATTGAGGCCAAGTATGGCGTTCGTCCCGATCAAATTCCTTTCTATAAGGGACTCACCGGCGATGCATCGGATAACCTGAAAGGTGTCACGGGAATTGGTCCTAAATCTGCCGCTGAACTCATTAAAAAGTATGGAACGATGGATGAGCTCTATGCCCATCTTGGAGATATAAAAGCGAGTTGGCGTGAAAAGCTGGAGAAGGACCGGGAGAGCGCTTTCTTCTGTCAGCGTATGGCAGAGCTCACCTGCAATGCACCTCTCCATTGTTCGGAAGAGGAGTTGAAGATTACAAATCACGATCTCACGAAGGCCTTCGCGTTCTTTGTACAGAAGGAATTTTCTCTCCTCACAAAGAGGCTTCAGCAGTTTGTTGCAGGGGAGTATGGGAGCGCACATTTTAAAGCTGAATTCACGGCTCTTCCTTCAAAGAAGGAAACGAAAGAAGAGACGTCACAGTTATCGTTGCTTTGAAGCACCAATAGAAAAGAATCCAAGAACCAAACAAAATAGAAAATAAAAGTAAAATTGGTTCTTGACTCTTTTCATTTGGCCTTTTCGCTGTTCATCTTTTGTACTCACCCTTTTTTCGATGAACAATAAATGTGAAACGTCATCGTTCTTTTCGTATATACTAGACTTCGGAAAGAAATTTTATGAGGGCATTTTTTGGGCTTCTTGTATACGAAAGGTGATCAATGGCCTCTTGCTGCGCTCTATCGTCTATCTCTAGACTTCCAGTTGTTTTTCGCGCGGACATCCTGCGCGTTCTCCCTCTTATTTAAATCCCCCTCTTGTATGCCTAAGGAACGTGTGATCGCCAGCCTCGATATTGGAAGCTCCAAAATTCGTACTGTGGTTGCCGTCACCGATAGTGCGGGGGAAGGACCTCAGGTTCCCAACGTCATTGGCGTGGGCATTTCTCCGTCGCTTGGCATGCGCCGCGGTCACGTGATTGATATCGAAGAGACCATCCACAACATCATCTCCTCTTTGGAGGATGCTGAGCGCATGGCGGGCGTTCCCATCAATCATGTCTTTGTGGGAGTGAGCGGCGTGCATATTGAAGCGTTCGATAGTCGTGGCGTCATTGCCATCTCCGGCAGCGAAATCACGGTGGAAGATGTGGCCCGCGTTTTGGAGGCAGCACAGGCCGTGAGCATTCCCATGAACCGTCGTATTCTTCACATTGAACCAAAGTCTTACGCGGTGGATGAACAGCGCGGCATCAAGAATCCTGTCGGCATGACGGGTATTCGTCTGGAGGTGGAAGCACATATCATCACGGGTCAGGTGCAGCATGTGAAGAACCTGGAGAAGTGTATCGATCAAGCGGGCGTGGATGTGGATGCTATTGTTCCATCCACCATTGCTGCATCCGAAGCAGTGCTCACAAAGCGCCAGAAAGAGTTGGGTGTTGTGGTGATTGATATCGGTGCGGGCTCCACGAGCATTGCGGTCTTTGAAGAAGGAACGATTCTCCACTCGGTCTGTCTTCCAGTGGGTGGTGAGAACGTGACGAACGACATTGCGATTGGTCTCCGTACATCCATCGATACGGCAGAAAAAATCAAGATTGAATTTGGATCCGTGCTTCCAACGGAAATTCAGGAACGTGAAATGATCGATCTCTCGTCGGTTAGCAAGATGGACACACAGACTATCAGCAAGAAGTACATGGCTGAAATTATGCAGGCACGCTACTACGAAATTTTCTCCCTTATAAAGGAAGAGATGAAACGCATCGGCCGCGATGGTCTCCTCCCGGCAGGTGCTCTCCTCACAGGAGCTGCCGTAAAAGCTCCGGGCGTGTTGGATCTCTCCCGTGAAGTGCTGGGTCTTCCTGTGCAGATGGGATTTCCTGTGGAGATTGGAGGTGTGATTGAAAAAGTGGATGATCCTGCCTACGCAACAGCTCTTGGAACACTCCTGTGGGGTTCGCGCGAAGGTCAGTCCGATTTCCTCATGGGATCCGTCAATGTGAAACGGGCCTTCGCTCAAGTTGGTTCTTGGTTTAAGCATCTTCTTCCTTAATTTTGTAATCCATTTTTCCCCTCTTTCCCATGTCAGACACGCTCCGCTCCCTCTTCTCCGGCTCGCGCTTCACGCCGCCGAATAACAATAACCGTCCCATGAATAGTGGAATGGATTCCGATGGCGGTCTTCAGACCGGTCATCAGGAAGTCCGCCCGGACATTGCTCCCAGCGCGGTGATTCGTGTGTTGGGTGTGGGTGGCGGTGGAAATAATGCTGTCATGCGGATGCACCATGCAAAGCTGTCTGGTGTGGAATTTGTGGCGGTGAATACAGACGCACAGGCACTGTTTCATAATCCTGTTCCTCAGAAGATCAATATTGGACGCGGAACAACGCGGGGGCTGGGAGCCGGTGCAAACCCGGATATCGGCAAGAAGTCTGCAGAGGAAAGCTCCGAAGAAATCAAGAAGGCCATTGAGGGAACGGACCTTCTCTTCATCACGGCCGGTCTTGGAGGTGGAACAGGAAGCGGAGGGGCACCGTACATTGCAGAACTCGCCCGTTCTATGGGCATTCTCACGGTGGGTGTTGTCACAAAGCCGTTCAGCTTTGAGGGTCTTCGCCGCAGAAAACAGGCGGAGGAAGCGTTGGAATCACTCCGCGGAAAAGTAGATACGCTCATCACGATTCCGAATGATCGCATTCTCTCGCTCATCGACAAAACAACGCCCCTTACAGAAGCCTTTGAAGTAGTAGATGAAATCCTCAAGCACGGTATTGAAGGTATTGCGAGCCTCATCACGGTCCATGGACTCGTGAACGTGGACTTTGCAGACGTGAAGTCTGTTATGCAAGACGCTGGCTCCGCCCTCATGGGAATTGGATACGGAACGGGGGACAGCCGCGCAAGCGAAGCTGCTCGTGCTGCAATCGATAGTCCTCTCCTGGAGCTCTCCATCAGCGGCGCCAAGGGTATTCTGTTCAATGTAACGGGTGGGACAGATCTCTCTATGTTTGAAGTGGATGAAGCGGCACGCATTGTCACGGAAGCCGCTGACCCAGATGCCAACATCATCTTTGGTGCGGTGATTGATGACTCCTACACGGGCCAAATCAAGTGCACGGTGATTGCAACAGGCTTTGAAGAGCACCAGTCTCCAACAACGATTTCTTCATCGAATCCCGCATTCCGCTCACTCACAAACTACAAGAAGCCACAGCCAGAGGAGCGTAAGGAAGATCGTATGGCACCAACGAATAAAGATCGTATGGCCGTGCAATCCACAGCTGTGCATCTTGATGAAGAAGAGCTGGAAGTGCCCACGTTCATGAGGAAGAAGATTGGGAAGTAGTTTTTGTAGGCAATAAACGCAATAGAGGCAAGAGAGGATTTCCTTTCTTGCTTTTATTGCTTCTATTTCTTTTCATATCTCTTCACGTACACTCGCTCCATGCATGTCTCCATCCAACGTATCGACAGAACACTCCCTTTACCCGAGTACCACACCGCGGGCGCAGCCGCATTTGATCTCACGGCGCGCGAAACCATCACGATTGTGCCTGGAGAGATTGTCCTTATTCCTGCCAATCTCATCGTCAAAGTGCCGGATGGCTACGCCCTGCTCATTTTGCCCCGTTCTTCGCTTCCCAAACGCACAGGACTCGTTTTTCCGCATTCTGTTGGGCTTATCGACCATGACTATCATGGTCCTGACGATGAACTGAAAGTGCAGGTTCAAAACACCCGTTCAGAGCCTGTGACGGTGGAACGTGGTGAACGGATTGCACAGGGACTCTTCGTCAAAATCGACCGTGCCACCTGGAACGAAGTGGACTCTCACGGCGCAGAGAGCAGGGGAGGGTTTGGGAGTACGGGAAAGAATTAATGACCTCCGTGTGATGCAACGCCATGATCTGCTGCCTCTGCATGTCCTTTTTTGGGGACAACATTCAATTCCCTGATTTTCTTTATGGTAAGGTCTTCATCCTCTGGAATGAATGCCTCCTGGTGTTTGACAAGAAGAGAGGCAAATACTTTTCTCTTTCCTGGATCGGAGAGGGCATTTCGCATTTTCGAGGAAAATTCTTCATAGACAGCCATCGTTCCGTCCGTAAAGACTGCCTTTTGACTGCTCCGTAATTTGGCTATGGAATTAGCATCACGCCCTTTTCCAATGAAGAGTGCAATATCCAGTTTGCTTTTGTCTTCCACTTCTTCCTGAATGACTTGTCCATTCGAGAGTTTTTTTTCTACTTTCTTCTTATCCACAACCTTTCCAATTTCTGTAATGCCCATAGCTTCGGAAACTTCCAAAGCGAAGTTATTCATAGGGTCCCGGAATTGAGAGGTATAGTGCGGGCCCCCGGACACAGGGCGCTCGTTTTGAATCTGGTTCCAGCTCAAAGATGGTTGTCCTGCAGCAGTTTTTCCAAGGCCTCCCGCAATACGGTTATCATAGAAAATATAGGAAGTAAGAATGGTGACAAGCTTATCCATATCCGCTTGAGTCAATGGGGGGACGTCATATCCTTGCTCTCTTAGCTGTTCCATGATCGCGAATGATTTGAAGAAGGAGTTATAGCCTACGTATCCATTCTGCATGGCAGGAACAGACATTTTCCATTGGCTACCGGAGGTGAAGTTGACCACCGTATCCACGCTCTTGAAATCCAGCTGCGTGAGCAGAAGCGGAATGTCTTCGTGATCAAAATTTTCCGCTCTCTTAATTCCTTTGTTTGCACGCATGTTCACCGCTTCATCGCGGGATACTTCCAGCTCCATGAGCAGGGTCGTGCGTACATCAGGACGCCAGGGATCATCTAGATTTTTTATTTTATCTGAGAGAATTTTAATTTCCGATGCGGTGTTGTTCTTTTTGTCGAAGAAGTCGATAAACGGGAAGGAGTTTAAAATTTCTCCCTGTTGTCCTGTAAATGCACGCAATCGGTCAATACTTAAGAGCCCTTCATGGGTACCACGGATAAGATAGAAGAACTTTTCTTCCATACTCATTTTTCCGTTTCGCATGGCATAGTGAAGAATCTCTTCATACAGATGAGGATTAATTTCCTCTTCGCGCGTTGCTTTATGCTCTTTATTCTGAACATGTGCCTCCAAAAGGCGGGCGAGCTCATTGGAAAGACCTTTTGTGATGTTTGAAAGATCATCGGCAACGGGAGTATTGTGCTTTTTCCCAGACTCAATGCCACTGTCATTATGTGCTTTCCATTCGTCGTACAAATCTTTGTCATTCCAAATGTCTGAAATGAGTTTTCGGAGATATTTATTACGGAGGATGTTATCGCGTTTGCATGGTCCTTTCGGCATACTATAGCGTGAGAGACGTTGCAGTGTGTCCCAGAAATGCTCGTCATCCCAATCCATACGACCGCGCTTCGTGAGGATATTCATTATCGCCTTCACGTGGTCACGGTTGTTAGAGTAACGCAGGAGCTCGTGCTGTAATGTGTGGTTATCCACTTTTTCAAGACCTTTTTCGTACACGCCCACTTCCTCATTTTCGGAAGCCTGATCGCGGCGCTCAAATTCGGCAGAAAGACGACCTAAATACGGAATGCTTTTAGGAATCCAGGAAGTGATATTTTTACCAACCCTTGCACGTGCCGCTTCCCCACGACGTTTCCACATACGGGAAATGTCTTCTCCCATGTCCTTAAACATGCCCATCATGTCATAGATGCTCATCCATTCAATCCCGGAAAGAAGTCCCTTGAGACCTTTTTTGCTATGTGTTTTTGCCTGACTTAAGTCCATTTTTTCATAGTCCACTTTGGACATGAAATCTGTGAAGACTTTTGCATCCTGGCTTACCGCATCATAAATCCGTTTGAAGGCTAAAGTTCCGTCTTCGCGTTCCTTGAAAAGTTCATCAAGTTTATCGAACCCTTCTTCCAAGTCGTGGAAGGGTTTGTTCAGGGAAACCTGGTATTCCGGATATGCTTTGAGGAAATCATCAATACGGATAATCGTTCTTCGCAGCTTCGCGATTTTATCCCGGGAATCCTCCTCACGGGGTCCTACCTGTTCACTTTCGGTTTCTCTTTCTGAATGAGCTTCTTTGGGTGATGCTTCTGCAGGATTTGTGCCTCCAGGTGCATCGGCTGCACCGGTCGTCATACTGGCTTTTCCTCTTAGCTTGAAGTTCAGCTGGACCGGAACATCTGTAGAAGTTTCCCGACGGTCCAGATAGGCGAACAGTTTTGCTTCATCGGGTGTGATGCTCGCTTTCCGTCCCGCTTGTGAGTCCGCGTACTGACAGACAAGTTCATCCACAAGTTTGTGTGTGTAGCTCTCTTCTGTGTCACTTACTTCACGTATCACATTCCATTGTTCTGCCTGAGAAAGAAGCAAATCCCTGAAAGACGGTTCTCCGGGTTTTGATGCTGCATGAAGTTCGTCGTAGTGATCCAAAAGGAGCGCAGGGAAGAGACACGACTCATCCTGCTGTGTCAGGATATGAATAATGGCATGACCCTTTTCATGTTCAACGGCTTCCTTGATGCTTGCAGTGTTCTGTCCAAATGCCATGTTGATATAGATCTTCCCACTTTCGTAATCAAAACATCCTCGTCCCGTGAGACCCATTTGTTTTTCATATTCACCCTTCTCCAGGTACCGAATACGTTCATCAAGATGTTGAATGCGCTCTGTTGTTGTGCGAATGCGTTCCAGAGTGAGGTGAATCTTTGCAAGATCCAGCCTTCTTTGTTCGGGGTCTGCATTCATCTTCAACGCAACTCTTTCTAACTCTCCTTTGCATTCTTCACGCATACGTACAATCTGGCTTCGGACATTCAATGTTTGGCAGACAGGATGTTGCAATTCGGCAAGAAGATTCGGAATGACTTCATCAATCCGGCTCCGCACATGTTCGCATTCTTCATCAATATTTTCGATGGTATTTGCATATTTGATTTGCTCGAATAAAAGTGTGGCGACAATAGTGTTTTTTTCTTCAAGAACGGTGATAGCTCTTTCCAGGCGAAGTTGTTCTGCATATTCCATGACCCTCACCCCCGTTCTTTCTTCCAGTGAAGGGTTTCCGTGAATAAATCCTTCAAGGAAACGCTTGGCTTCACGCAGAGGGCCATCTGGAATCTTGATGTTCTTTTGCAGAATGCGATCAAGTCGGGGAGCAATGTTCCGTGCCCATTCTTCGCTTTCTTCTTCCTGTATGCTGAGGGTTTTGAAGAGAGCACTTCCTGTGATGTCTTCCTCCAATGCATCCAGCTTTTCTAGTTCCTGAGAGGCAGAAATGAGGAAAGAAGAATCTTCGACAGAAGGAAGATTGTGTTCATCTTCTTTGAACTTTCGCTGAATGCGAGTGAATGTGCTCTGTGCATTTGCACATGCGCGGTTTATTCCTACTGCTGTGACATTGAATTTTTCGATTGTTTCTTCATTCGACATGCCTCGGAATTGCCTTTCTGCACGTTGATAGCGTTCCTGTATTTTCTTCATGCGGGCAGCAATCTGCTGATCCAAATATTTCTTGAGGAGATTCGTTTGAAGCTCCAGATGTTCCACGTAGTGATCGCGTGCCTTCTTGATATCCGTCCCTTCCGCAAGTTCTGTGGGTTTAAAACCTTTTACGTGCTCATGGAGTTTTGTCAGTTTGATAGCAAGGTCGATGAGCTCCTGCTTCTTATCCTCATCGCGCTCCGGGTCATACTCTGGAACAAGATTCCGAATCACTGCCTCCGACTCCATCGTATTTCCATCCTGCATTGCCTGCACAAGGGCCTCCAAATTTGCATGGATGAATTTTCCTGCTTTTGCAGCAGGCATATCACTTCTCTCGCTGATATAGCGATCCAACAGCGTCAATTTCTCGCGATATGTTTTGATACGCCCTTCCACTACACGGGCAGCATCAAGACATCGTTTAGGATCACGAATGACATTCACGAATGCTTCATGACGCTCACGGGGAGACAATGACAGTCTCTCTGCAAGGGGGAGCAAGTCAAAGAGGGTTCCTGCATCTTCCAGTTCGCGTGTTACAGGAACAATGTCGTCTTCTGGAAAGAATACTTCGGGAACGGTAAACAGGAGTTTTCCTCGTGTTTGCTCAATCTCGTAACGTGCTGCAAAATCAGGATTTTCGTGGTCGCTTCCTCCCATTGTTTCAGGATTCTGAGGACCGTTTGGTTCCTTCGCATACATACAAGGGCGCTGCTCATGACCCAGAGCATCGCTGGTTGCAAAACGGGGGGTGAACCAGAGGTTCAGCATCTAAAGTTTACAGAAACGGATAATATAGTCAAGTAATTTCTCGCGTTTGGTGGGATCCTGCGGAAGAAAACCAAGCAGCGTGTCACGCACTGCGATGGGGTCTACGCCTTCAATCAAAATGCGAACATCGCGGCCACGCTTTACATCTATGTGAAGCTCGTTCATGTCCGCTCCTTGCAGAATCCAGAAGTTCTTCAGGTCACTCCATGCATGCATTGTTTCATCCAAATAAAAACCGTTCTGAGAAACCCCCACGCGGTACCGGTGGTAGGGGAGACGATGGAACAGAACGAACACCGCAATGAGCGCAATCATCTCAATCGCAAGTGCGTAGGAGCCGGTAATAAGCGCGTAAACGATTGCAGAAATACTGAGGGCTCCCACCGTGATGTACCACGTGCGAGAACGCTTGGGATCCTTCCGAGCCGGAGCCTCCCATGAAAGGAGGAATTCTGTGTGTGTTTGTGTGTCCAAAATCCTTTTATTATACACAAAAAACGGCATTTTTTCCATGCTGCAGAGTTGCATGAACTGAAGGATATGATCTTATAGTAAAAGAGCATGGTTCTGTGGCTTCAGGAAGCCATCCCTTGTCCTCAGGAATCGTATGCGACAACGAGTGCAATCACGGTCTTTACGCCTGCCTTTTTGAGTGTCTGTGCACAGCTATCTAAAGTGGCTCCCGTTGTGCAGACATCATCAATCAGAAGAACACTTCGGGGTACTTCATGATTCGTCTGACATTGGAATGCTTGCTGCATGGCTGTGAGTCGCTCTTTTTTCTTTCGCCATGCCTGATGTCCTGTTGCGTGAACGCGAGCAAGCAATGGTTTCATCGGCCATCCGAGTTGCATCGATATATCCTTTGCAAGAAGCTCTGCTTGGTTGTATCCGCGTGAAAATCGTCGTGACCAATGGAGGGGAATGGGACAAAGCACAGGAGGGGATCCTTTCACATGGAGAAACTGAGCAAGCGCACGGATCATCAATGCGCTGAGATCATGATGAAGATCTTTCTTCCCTTTGTACTTCAGCGACCAGATCGCTTTGCGAAGGAGGGGAGTATGTTTGTAATCACTTCCCGCGATGAGACCATCCAGAAAATGCATGCCACGCTTTCGCAGAAGTTCTTTTTGAAAACGAAGAGGAACACCATGCATTGTTCTTCGCTCTTCATCGGTAATAATGGTTCCTTCTACCCCTGTGAGGGAAATGCGAGGGAAGAAGAGATCGAGAAGAAAAGTGAACATAGCCAGCAAGTCTAGCAGTATGAAAGATGAGCACTTCACCATTTGAAGCCTCGTGCAAGGTGATATGGGAGAAGACAGATTGACCTTGATTGTATGAGACGTATCCTTTTTCGCTTTCTATTTCTATGTATGAAGCCTTTTGATCGATGGAACAAAGTTAAGCAGCGTCTTGAAAGAAAAAATATAGATAACTCATTCCATTTTTATGAACGAGAAGTATGGTGGTGTTCATTAGGTGTGAACGTGGGGGTAGAAGTAGATGGAAAAAATCACCAATTTGAACGCCCTGTCCTTGTTAGTTATAAAAAAATTCAACGGACTTATGATATGGATTTTGCCACTTACATCAAAACCGCGAACAGAAAGGTTTTATCATCGAATTGTACATGAGAAAGGAACTTCTTTTGTTTGTCTTTCGCAACTTCGTGCTGTAAGTAGCAAGCGTCTTCTTCGAAAGATTGGAATGGTTTCACAGGAAGATTTTGATCTCGTCAGGAGGAAAATTAACACGATATAAAAATCGGCTCCCCGGTAAAGGGAGCCTCGGAGGCCGAAGCCACTAATGATATTACTATACCGATTTCTTGTTGAGGGTCAATAATTGAGTTTCATGATGGTGGGCCGCGTCGTTCGTGAGCGACGTGGTGGGCAATACAAGATTCGAACTTGTGACCTCCACAATGTCAATGTGGCGCTCTAACCAACTGAGCTAATTGCCCGGAGCGTGCCTTAGGGTACGGAGAAAGAGAGAAGAGGTCAACGAAAGCGTGGTAGAATACGGGACTTTATGTCTCTTCCACGTCATCCAGCGGCGGGTAGGCAAGTCGATGAGACGTTTCGTGGTGTCGATGCGATAGGAGGAGCGAAGAAAGGTCATTGGACTGTTCGCGTTGATGCGCTGGGAGCAATTCGTGACATTCGCGATTCTCGTCTGCATGAGTCTTCCGTGCATGATCTTCGAGATGCGCTCAATGCGGCTATGAAAACAGTTCTTGCCTCACTTGAAACGACTTGGTGGGAATTTGGGATGCCATTGCGGGATGTCTTGAATGAAGGAATCTATTTCCGTCCTTCCCTGGAGATTCTTCGTATTCTTGAAGAGTGTCGCATCTCCCTGGGTCAGAATTTTGTAATGAATGCAGTACCCGCTTTTCGAGAAGATCCACCGGAGGATGACGATGGCCTTTACCACTTATATGAAAATGATCCTTTTGCCGTGGCTCTTTCTTACAGAACCCAAGTTCTGGATATGGTAAGAGCCCACGATCCTCTGAATCACGACATTGATACATTCCGTTGGTTTCGTCAGAACATAGAAGGATACGCAAAGACTCGGCGTGTTACCTTCGATGCCAATCGGTTATGCATTCTTATGCCTGTAGGACGCGATGGGAATCGTCATTTTGTGAATTCCGTCGGGCAGTTACTCATGCAGGCACGTCAGGCAGGAAAAAGTGTGGATCTCCTTCTTGGTCTCAATCAGGTGGATTATCCCGAAGAAATTCGAGCACTCAATGGAGAACGTATCGAAGTGACGAATCTCTATGTGAATGAAGATATATCCAACGGTCTGCAGGACCATCATCCACTTTTCCTGGCAGAAGATGTTTTTCGTTCTCCATCGCTTCAAGATTCCAAATTCGTGATCGATAATCCACGGTGCGAGGATCATCGTATTTTCGCCATCCGTCAGCGGAAAACTGCATGGAATGCGGGAAAGAATCCTCTGCAAGGCGTTCTTGTTCGTATGTTGTTTGACCGTCTGATGCAGGGCGGAGAGAGAGTTCCTTCTCAGATTCTTCTTGCCGATGCGGATTCTTGGTTCATTGCTCCCCAGGCTGAGAAAGCGACGAATATGGATCTTCTCACGAATGGACTTCAAGAGCTTCTGCGGGAGAAAGAAGAACGAGGTCTCACCATGATTGGGGCACGTGGAACTTCCGCCCTTTTTGATGAACGGGGCGGTCAACGAATCCCGCATTTTGATCTTCCCGTTCCGCCTATTTATCAGCTTCTGGATGAAGGTGGTCGTTGTATGGTGGGTGGCGGGACACTTGGCGACTTTACGACGGTTCTTTCTTTACTGGCGATTGTGTGCCATCGCTACCCGGGTTCCAGAACGGAAGATGCACATTACACAGCGCTTGCACATCGTGCGGAGGTGAAATGGGGCATTGCAGAGCGAGCACACGTGTCTAATGAAGTGCATGAGAACTCTCTAGAACAATTGAAGCGCTGGTTTTCCGGTGCCCATGGAATCCGAAAGCTTTACAGAGGTCAGAATGCGTTTGAAGGAATCTTCGATGCAGATGCCGTGAGACAAAAACGGAGTGGTGAAGGGTGGCGAGAAGCTCTTCAAACCTATGAAGAATTGGTTACGTATGGTCGTGAGAATCCGGATGATGTCTATGGTGGTGACGCTTCATGGGATGCCTAATTTTTTTGCCCTTCGATCATTTCCTCCCAACTTTTTGTTCCTGCAATAGAAAGTATGTGGAAAACTTTTGCGTTATCCACACCCCGTGATACCTTCCGTATCCACCCACTTTTCATCCCCCTCATGATCTGGATTGTCACGGCACTGGCGTTCATCCTGCTCCTCACACTCCTCATCATGATCCATGAGTGGGGGCACTACATCACAGCGAGACTCTTCAAGGTAGATGTGGAAGAATTTGGCTTTGGTTTGCCACCACGGGCAAAAACGATGTTCCACAGAAAGGGAACGGATTTCACCTTAAACTGGATTCCCTTTGGCGGTTTTGTTCGGCTTAAAGGGGAAAATGCCATGACAGATGTCGAGCGCAATGCACATGGAAGTTTTGCGAATGCCGGCTTTGTTGCTCGGGCGTCTATTCTGCTTGCAGGGGTCTTCATGAATTTCCTTCTTGCCCTTGTTCTCCTCACGATCGGTTTCTCCGTGGGGCGCTGGATTCCAAGTTGGTATTCTTCCATGGATGACCTCACACAGGCGGCTGTTCAGGGTGAGCTTTCGTTCCAGCGTGGTGTCTATATTGCTGACGTCCTTCCTGGAAGTCCTGCCGCAAAAGCGGGTGTGCCAAAGGATCGCATTCTGGAAAAGATTGATAACCAGCGCATCATGCGTGCAGAGGATGTCATTGCCTTTCAAGAGAAGAAGAGAAGTGTGACGTATACGGTTCGAACCGTGAAAGAACCCATTGAACAGGAAATCTATCGCATTCAACTAGTCGGCGGAAAGTCAGGTGTGGAAATTTCCGATTATGCGTACGATCTGACGGCCCCCCTACGATCTATTCCACAATCGTTATCGCTTTCCCTGAAGGAGACCGTGTTCATGACGAAGCAGACGGTCGTGGGCTTAAAGCAACTGGTGGTCACTCTCGTAACGCGTGCACGCGTACCGGAAGGTATTACGGGAATCGTCGGGATTGCTGTGTTGACCCATGGCTCTGTAGAGAGCGGTTTCATGAGTTACCTGCGTCTTGTAGCCCTCCTCAGTTTGAGCCTTGCCATCTTAAACGTTCTTCCTCTTCCTGCATTGGATGGAGGAAGACTTCTCTTTGTACTGATTGAAGCCATTCTCCGACGGCCTCTCAACAGGCGTTTTGAAGTGATGACGAATGCACTGGGATTTGTGTTCCTTATTAGCCTGATTGTGGTCATCACGTTTAACGATATTGCACACCTCTTCATCTCATGACCTCTTCCGGTATCAGTCTGGATTTGTGGCTGTCCGTTCTTCAAAAGCTTGAACCCAAGCTGCAGCGTGGGATGTTCGTCACATGGTTTCGCGATACCACCATTCTTGGGCGTGAAGAGAAAACCATCATCATCGGACTCTCTCTCCCCATGTTCCTTAACTGGCACCTGGAACACTACCAGGGAATGACACTGGAAATTCTTCGGGAAATGGATCCTACTATTGAGAAAATTGTCTATCAGGTGGATGGATCATTAAAAGGGGATCGTGAAAGGACGATCGATCTTCTCCAGCATTTCCCGGAACAGAAGAAACGAAAACTTCCCAAGAAGAATGAAGTGAAGCTTGCAGAGGGACTTACCAGCAAGATCATCAATCCGCGCTACACCTTAGATAACTTCGTCGTAGGTCCCATGAATCGCCTTGCCCATGCAGCATGCATGGCGGTTGGGAATAATCCCGGTGGGAAATACAACCCGCTCTTCATTTATGGAGGAGTGGGACTTGGGAAAACACACCTTCTTCAGGCAACAGGCAATGCGATTCTGAAGTCTATTCCACAGGCCACGATCATCTATGTAACAACAGAGGAATTTACGAATCAAACTATCGAAGCCATTCAAAATCAGAAAATGGACCAGTTCCGCCGCAGGTACCGTCAGGTGGATGTGCTCATCATCGATGACGTCCAATTTCTCGCAAAAACAGACCGTACCCAGGAGGAATTCTTCCACACGTTCAATGCGCTCTATGAGGACAACAAGCAGGTCATCATCAGTGCAGATCGGTCGCCCGAACAACTCACGCTCTTGCAAGATCGTATTCTTTCGCGTTTTGAACGCGGCATGATTGCGGATGTGCAGTTACCAGACTACGAAACGCGTCTTGCAATCCTTACAGAGAAGGCACAGGAGTATGAACTGTTCATCGATCAAAAAGTTCTCCAGTTCATTGCAGAGCATGCCACCAAGAACGTGCGTGAACTGGAAGGAATTCTCATGCAGGCGGTTGCACAGTATGAACTGGAGCACTGCATGCCAACCGTCAGAAGCATTGCGGAGATTATGACCAAGCTTCACAAAGATCCCTATGATGAGGAAGAAATGGTTGGCTTTGAAAAATCTCCCCAAAAGCGCGCAACACTGCAGGATATTTTGGAAGGGGTGAGTCGTTATTACTCGGTATCGGTATCGGACATGATTGGACAATCACGCGTCCGTGAAATTCTCATGCCCCGCCAAATCGCCATGTTCATGAGTAAGAAACATCTTCGTATGAGTTACGTACGCATTGGGGAAAACTTCTCCCACCGCGATCATACGACGGTGATGCATGCAGTCGAAAAGATTGAAACAAAAATGAATGACGACACTCAGTTGATGCGCGAAGTGCGTGCTATTGAGAAGGAACTGGAATTGAGTGAGAAGAAATAGTATTGAATGTAGGTGGGAAGGGAGTACCTTTTTTGTATGTTGCATGCTCCAAATCAATCGAAGCTTCTCGATCAAGATTTATACAATGATGGAGTTTTCACACTGGTTACGCTTTTTCAGCTTTTAGATGTTTCCAAGAAGAGAGAGGAAATTGTGCAGAAGATTCGTACTCATGCCCGTTCTATCCTTACGGTGGATGAATATTTTGAGGGAGAAACAGATGAAGAGATGAATCCCGTGTTGGTTGCTGCTTACGATAGAGAAGTGACACGTATCCGGGCGTGCGCACAGAAAGAGGTTTTAGACCTGATCGAAATTGGGCAGGCGGTGTATACCATGACGACCTATATCTACGGACCTTCCCATGTCACATCGCAGAATGTTGCGAAGTCTGTGCACCTTCAGGAGAGAGTTTCCTATAAGAAGGTGGCGTAAGTGTCCGTTTGGACTTTTCACGATCTTCGCTATCATTTGCCCATGTCGAGCGATTCTCTCCACAATCTCCGTCATTCCCTTGCCCACGTTCTTGCGCAGGCAGTCCTCAAGGTATGGCCAGAGACGAAGATCACCATTGGTCCTCCCATCGAGACCGGTTGCTACTACGATTTTCTGTTTAAAGAGCCCATCAGTGAAGATGACTTTGCGGCGATTGAAAAAGAAATGCGGAAGATCATCAATCAAGGACAAACGTTCCGATGCGACCGACTCTCGACTGCAGATGCGAAGAAGTACTGGAAGAAGATGAAGCAACACTTCAAGGTGGAATTGATTGAAGATCTTGAAAAGAATGAAGGAGCCACGGAAGTGACGCACTATGTGAATATCGGCCCGAAGGGAGAAGAGACATTCACCGATTTGTGTCGTGGCGGGCACGTCGAAAATTTGAAGGAAATTCCCGCGGACGCTTTTAAGATCATGAGCCTTGCCGGGGCGTACTGGAGAGGAGATGAAAAGCGCGAACAACTCACGCGTATGTACGTTGCTGCATTTGGATCGAAAGAAGAACTGAAGGCACACCTTGAAATGTTGGAGGAAGCCAAGCGTCGCGACCATCGAAAGCTTGGTAAGGAATTAGATCTCTTTACCTTTAGCGAACTCGTCGGCCCCGGCCTTCCTCTCTGGACGCCGCGCGGAACGCTCCTTCGCAATCAATTGGATGACTTCGTCTGGGAACTTCGTCGTGCACGTGGATATCAACGCGTCACCATTCCTCACATCACGAAGAAGGAACTCTATGAAACATCGGGTCACTGGCAGAAGTTCAAGGAGGATCTCTTCCGCATCACTACGCGTGAAGGTCATGAATTTGCGATGAAGCCGATGAACTGTCCGCACCACACGCAGATCTTTGCAAGTCAGGCACGCAGTTACCGCGATATGCCACAACGTTACAGTGAGACTACTGCCTGTTATCGCGATGAACAGACAGGAGAACTTCACGGACTTTCCCGTGTACGTGGCTTTACGCAGGATGATGCCCACGTGTTCTGCAGACAAAATCAGGTGAAAGAAGAATTCATGCGTGTGTGGGACATTATCGATACGTTCTACAAAGTGGCAGGATTCGGGGAACTGAAGGTTCGTCTTTCCCTTCATGATCCAAACGCGTTTGAGAAATATCTCGGCACACCGGAGCTCTGGAAAGAAGCGGAGAAGAATATTCGTTCCATCGCGCACGAACGCGGCATCGCCTACACAGAAGCACCTGGAGAAGCTGCCTTTTATGGTCCTAAAGTGGACTTCATTGCGCAGGATGCCATTGGTCGTGAGTGGCAGGTTGCCACCATTCAGTTGGATATCAACATGCCGGAACGGTTTGATCTCTCCTGTACGAACGAAAAAGGGGAGAAAGAACGCATCGTTATGATTCACTGCGCCATTATGGGTTCATTGGAGCGTTTCCTCTCTATCTTCATTGAACATCACGGAGGACTGTTCCCGCTTTGGGTTGCGCCAACGCAGGTTGCCATCATTCCCGTTGCGGGAGCTCATGATGACTATGCGAAGAAGCTGGAGCAGGAATGTAGTGGTGCAGGAATCCGCGTTGTTTCTATGGATCCCTCTGAATCGCTTGGAAAGAGAATCAGGGAAGGGGAGAAACAGAAGATTCCGTACCTCCTCGTGTTGGGAGATAAAGAAGTGGATGCAAAGAGCGTGACGGTTCGCAACGTGAAGACGAAGAATCAAGTGACGGTTCCCCTGGAAGAATTTATGACGACTGTGAGAAAGGATATTGGCGAGAGGACGCTGGAGTTGTCGATTGGATAAAAAGCTTCGAGCCACGAGTTTCGAGGTACGAGAAGAAATTTTCTCGAAACTCGTGGCTCGTGCCTCGTAACTTTTGGAACTAATGACAAATTCCTTGAACTCCTTTACTCTCGTATCCTCATGTTTGAAGCCTTTCAAGTCGGTTCGTTCATTATTTGGATGCGGCTCCTGTTCCTTATCCTGGGAACGTGGCTTGCCGCAGAGTTTTTTTTCAGACTCGCAGAGTCCGCCAATTTGAACTTGGATCATATGAAGGAAAAAGGATGGTTCTACGCCATTTCCTTCTTTGTGTTGGGACGTCTTCTTGCGGTTGTTTCTAACTATCAGGCATATCTGCAGGAACCGTTCCGTTTTTTCATTTTCTGGGATGGGGGATTCAGTTTTATGGGCGGAGCCATTGGTATTGGTCTTGTTCTGTTTTTCTCCACGCGCGATCAACGTGCAACATTCCTGCAATGGCTGGATGTGCTGCTTCCGGCAACCATGTTTGGACTCGCCTTCGACTGGCTTGGAAAGTACATGGCGGCGCAATCGTATGGAAAGCCGACGAATTCGTTCCTCGGTGTGATCTTCGATACCCCAAATGTCCGCTATGCAGTTCCTATCCATCCTGTGCAGCTCTACTACTTCTTGTTCTACGTCGTACTCACATTCCTGCTCCTTCTCATCCGTAAGCATTCACGTCGTGCGGGCTCTGAAACACTCTTCGGAATCGTGGTCGCATCGCTTGGTGTGTTCCTTCTGGAATTCCTGCGTGGAGATTTTGGTATTCCCGTCTTTGCGAATATTGCAGACTTCGTATTTCTGGGCTGTCTCTTTGTCAGCTTGGGCGTTTTGGCTGCCGTGGAATTACGACTCTCCGAACGGGGGAACATGATCTATGGCATTTCTGTTGCTGTGATCACGTTCATCTATGTGTTTGTCCGGCGCATGCTTTCGTTTGGCGATATGCAACTTCGTTTCAGCCAGGTTCTTGCTGTGCTGGCCCTTTTTGCCACCATTGTGTACGTTCTGGTGCATCGCCGGAAGTACCCTCACCTCTAATTATTTCCCCCTTCGTTTGTGTCCTCCTCGTTTTTGATGCCGTTCGTGGAGCAGGTTGCCTCCAATCCTACGATTCTCCTTCTTCAGGGAAGTATTGGTTTTTTTGCAGCACTCCTGGTGTTTCTCATCCTTTTCACAACGCGCGACATTATTCTGCGTACGCATTCGTTCTTCTATCAGCTGCTTTGCATTGCGCTTGTTGCATTGATCCCGATTCTTGGTTTCTTTCTTTATTTGCTCGTCCGGCCATCGCGAACTATTCGGGAGCGAGAACTGTATGCAATGGTGCATGCGTTCCATGTGAAGAGTGTGGATAGTCATCATTCGCACAAAGCGAGGAATGTGAAGAAGCAAAAGATCGAATCCGTGGAGGAGGAAGAGGAGCCTTTGACCGAGTGACATCTTTCGTCTATGGTTCGCGTGATCTATGGTTCGTGCCTTCCTCTCCTACTGGCTTTATCCCAATAACGGTACGGCTCTCTATACAAACCCCAAAATTCTTACGATCCTCATTTTCTGCGGCGCTCTCGTCATTCTTTCCTTCACCATCAGTTTCTGGAGACGGCGCATGAAAAACCCGATGACCGTAAAACTCTCGCGTAGTTGGGCTTCTGCCGCTTTCTGGTTTGCAATCGTTGGCGTTCTTCTCACGGTAAGCCGCGCAGAAGGAGTGCTCTTTCTATCCATGCGCATCCTTCCGCTTCTATGGGCGCTTTCGATGGTTCTGTACATCGTGCTCCAAATTTTTCAATTCCGCACACGCCATTACACAGTTGTCAGAACAAAGCATTCACACGATGCGCGTGATAAATATCTTCCAGGAAAGAAACGGTAGGGGATCGATCCAGAAGATTTGTATCTTTTAAAAGATACTTTTGCATTGTCAATGTCTAGCTATGTTGACATCATCCCAACCCTCACGGACAATCACCTCCTTTTCTCATGCCTCTCAAGCATAAGACAGAAACGGCGTACATTGCTGTGCTTGCCGCAGTGATTGCACTTGCCGGTTTCGGGTTGGCACTTCTTCCGCCCTATCCCGCAGGAGTGCTTCCCTGGTTGATGGTATGGGTGATCAGTCTTCTCTATCCGCTGGTTCTTCTTGGAACCTTCCGTAAGAACCGCGCAGATTATGAACTTCGGCTCCTCCATTGGTTTCCTTTTGCCATGCTGACACTCTGGGCTCTTGCGCAGGGAATTGGTATGGTGCAGCCCGTCGCGCTTGCCATCTACAGATGGCTTACCGTCTTCTGGAGCATTCCCCTTGTCCTTCTTGGTCTTCTACTTCTTTCCCTCTTCTGTATGCAAGTTATTCGCAGACAGTCCTCCCGCCTCTCCATTATTGGAGGTGTGCTTGTTCTCTTCCTTGCAACCGGTTCCATTGTTGCGTGTGTACGTTCACCGGAAAATACAGGAGCGGACATCACAGGTTCCGGCAGCACGGTCTTGTCTTCATCTTCCAAGATGTCATCGCGGGCATCATCCCAGTCTGTCTCTTCACGGTCTTCATCCCGTCAGAGCACTCAGACATCACTTGGTGCCTTCCAGTCCTCCCGCCGCTCGGAGAGAATGCAAAGCCGCAGCAGCGTTTCTTCTTCTCGAAGCAGTGTCTCGTCTCGTTCTTCTTCCCGTTCATCCCGCCGTTCCAGCGCATCGTCTGTCTCGTCTGTACCACCAAAACTTCCACGCTCAGGACCTGCAGAAATTGGCTTCGTCATTTTTCTCCTTGCACTCTACACAGGCGTGTTGCACGCCCGGGCAAAGAAGAGAATCTAAGAAAATTCGAAACTCGAAGCACCCTCCTTTGTCCTCCAGACGACGGACGGGCAAGCGAAATCCGAAAGAATAGTATGAAACTTTCGGATTTCGGATTTCGATTTTCGTGCTTACTCTGATTCACGTATAGTGACCTCACATGCCTACTATCAAAATCCTCATTGCCCGTCAGATTTTAGATTCCCGCGGTACACCCACGGTGGAAGTGGATTGTTTCTTGGAGGATGGTTCCTTTGGTCGTGCTGCTGTTCCATCGGGTGCATCAACGGGTTCCCACGAGGCATTGGAATTGCGGGATGGTGGAACAGAGTACGAAGGAAAGAGTGTCACGAAAGCAGTGAAAAACGTGAATAACCCCATTTTCAAGGCTCTCAAAGGAATGAACGTGTCGGATCACCGCACCATTGACCAGACAATGATCGATCTCGACGGCACACCGAATAAATCGAAGCTCGGTGCGAATGCGATCTTAGGAGTTTCCATGGCTGTTTCCAGAGCTCGCGCCGTACACGAACAGAAGCCTTTATATGCATCTCTCGCAGATCAGTTTGAAGTGAAGGATCCCGTCCTTCTACCCACTCCTCTCATGAACGTGATCAATGGAGGAGCCCATGCGGATTCCGGGCTTTCCTTTCAGGAATGCATGATCGTTCCCGTCGATTTTTCCTCCTTTTCAGAAGCTCTTCGTGCGGGAAGCGAGATTTTTCATGCACTGAAGAAACTCCTCAAGAAAGCGGGATATACAACAGCGGTAGGGGATGAAGGAGGCTTCGCGCCCCACGTGAAGGATGCATCCGAAGCATTTCAGTTTCTCATGGAAGCCATTTATGCCGCTGGCTACAGTGGAAAAGTGAAGCTCGCGATCGATGCCGCTGCATCGGAATTTTATAAAGATGGTCGTTATACAGTCGATAGAAAAAATCTCTCTTCCGAGGAACTGGTTTCGTATTACGAAGAACTCACGACGAAATACCCCATCATGAGTATTGAAGACAGTCATTTTGAAGATGACTGGGCAGGATTCTCAAAAATGCAGAGCGATTTAGGATCCCGTGTTCAACTTGTGGGGGACGATCTCTTCGTGACGAATACAAAGAGGATCGAGGAAGGAATCACGAAGAAAGCTGCAAACGCAGTCCTCATCAAATTGAATCAAATTGGATCTGTCAGCGAGACGGTTGATGCAATCCAGATGGCACAGAAGAATGACTGGAATGCCATTGTGAGTCATCGCAGTGGCGAGACCGAAGATACATTCATCGCTCATTTAGCAGTGGGACTTAAAACAGGGCAGATCAAAACAGGATCCCTATCACGGACCGATCGCGTGTGTAAGTATAATGAGCTCCTCAGAATTGAAGAGATGCTTGGGAAGAAGGTGAGGTATAGTACATAAGGTGTTAGGTTTTAGGTTTTAGGTTTTAGGTGTTAGGGTTATTGCTTTCCTAAAACCTAAAGGGATTAAAATTCGTTCCCCGATCAAAGTAATCCTCTTGCTCCGCTTTTTTGAGGAAGCCTGTTACGGCATAGGTGAGGGGTGTGAAGAGCACTTCAATGGCCACTTTGAAGATGTAGTTCGTCACAAGAAGGCTTACGAAGATCTCCCACGGAAACACGCCAAAGAGTGTTGCAATGAGCATGAAAGCAGTGGTATCGATCGCTTGGCCCACGAACGTGGAACCGATGGTGCGTGTCCAGAGATATTTCCCTGCCGTTGCAATCTTCATTTTTGCGAGAACGAAGGAATTCGAAAACTCGCCTGCAAAATACGCAGCCAAGCTTGCAATGATAATTCCTCCGCTGGAAACGCCACCCAGAATAGCACTGTAGGCAGCATCACCTGCATAGGTTTGCCACTGTGCTTCTCCGGGAAGAATTCCAACGAGCCATAGATAGAGACTCATCACCAGTGCCGCACCAAATCCTGCCCAGATGACACGTCGTGAACGAGCATAGCCATAAACCTCGGTAAGAATGTCCCCAAAGATGTAGCTGACGGGAAAGAGAAGGGTGCCGGCATCGAACGAAAGAGGAAGCCCCCAGAGCGATGTTTTCCAATCGATAATTTTTGCAGAAGATGCAATGTTGCTCGTCATGAGGATGCAGACGAATGCAACCATGACCAGGTCAAAGTAACGATAGGATTTGGACATAAGAGAGAAGAGGAATTAGAGCATGAGACTTCCAAGGCCCAGAAAAGCAAGGAAGCCAAAGACATCAGTTGCGGTTGTAACGAAGACTGTACTTGCTGTTGCCGGATCAATTCTGAACGCACGCAGAAGGAAGGGGACAAGGGCGCCAAAGAATCCTGCCACCATCAAATTGATGATCATGGCGCTTGCAAGGACAATGCCAAGCATGGGTGGACCGCCAAAAGCGTAGGCAACAACACCTGCAATGATTCCTGTCACAACGCCGTTCACAATACCCGCTGTTGTTTCCTTGAGAATAACCGTGCGTGCCTGCTCCCAGGACACTTCTCCCAGTGCCAGTCCGCGCACGACCACAGCGAGGGCCTGCGTTGCGGCATTTCCTCCTTCTCCTGCAACAATCGGCATATACACCGCAAGAATGGAAAGCCGGGCGATGGTATTTTCAAACTGTGCGACCACGAAAGAAGCCAGGAATGCGGTACCGAGATTGATGATGAGCCAGTTCACGCGACGTTTTACTTTCACACTCACGTCGTCGTTCATTTCTTCCTCCAGGTCCACTCCGGCGAGCAAATAGATGTCTTCCGTCGCTTCCTTTTGAGCAACTTTCAGAAGATCACGCAGATGGATGATGCCCAGCACATGATTCTCATCATCGGTCACACCAATCACATCGCCACGCTTGGGGATGCGGCTGAGAATCTTTTCCTGGTCGACTTTATGAGAAATGACAGGAAGTGACTGAATGAGCGCGGAAACGCGTGTGGTGGGAGGTGTAAGAATGAGATCTTTATACGGAATGTAGCCCATGCTTTGCCCCTGTTCATTCACCACCAGCACTAGCGGTGCCTGTTTTTCTGTTTCCAGATGTTTCTGCACTTTTTCTGCAACATCTTCCAACGTGAAATCTGGTTTTACCAGAATGAAGTTCAAATCCATGAGCCCTCCGGCAGTCTCTTTTCCAAATCTTAGGAGCTTTTCAAATTTCATTCGCTTATCAATTTTCACGCGCTCCAAAATGGATTGCCGACGTTCCTCTGCAAGGAACTGCAAAATATCCACGGCATCGTCTTCATCATTGAAATGCAAAAACCGTGCGATGATGTCATCGGACAAACGGGGATAAATGGAATGTTTGCTTGCGTCTGTCAAAATGATGGCTACCTCTGACTGAATTTCTGGTGGCAGCAGCGAAAACACCTTTCTCTTGCCGCGGTGAAGGTTATTGATGGCTTCCCCAATTGCATGAAAATTATGTCGCAGAAGAACCTGCCTTAAGCGCATATCATCTTTCGCCCCGAGGAGCTCATCGATGGTGTCGACGAGAGGTTTGGACATAAGGAAGGGATCATTAGACGAAGGGTAGTCCTGGAGGAGAGAATTGCCAAGGGGGCGGAAGTTGATTGGTTTTTGGTTATTAGTTATTGGTTGATTCATCCTCCTAGAAATAGGAGCGGGATTCTTTCCCGCGTATGGTACGATCCAAACGTCGGGGCGTAGCTCAGTTGGTAGAGCGCAAGGCTGGGGGTCTTGAGGCCGCAGGTTCGAGCCCTGTCGCCCCGACCATTCGTCGCTCCGCTTCGCGGAGCTCCTCATGGCAAGCTATCTTCCTTTTATTTTTCTTCTTTTTTGGTGTTGCTCTTACATCCTGTTATTTTCAAAAAACCTGTCAGTGTCAAAAGAATAAGTGAAGGGCCAATGACAAGACACATTGCGGCCAAATCCTCTCTCCTTTGCATCTTCAACCTCTCTTCAATGTGCATGTTTATCCTCTTTTCAATTGTTCGTTCAATAATTGCATCGGCCTCCTGCCCCCACGTAGGCATATCATCAGGTGATGTGTGGAATATGTCTGAAGGTTCGTCATCATTATCCCAGGGAATTCTATGGATGTTCCTGATCATCGGAGCGCAGTCTAGATGCTCTTGAAGTCGCATGGAAGATAGACCTATACTAGGTCCTTTTTGCTCCTTTCAGCCCGCCTATTGACATAATAGAGACTTGATGTCTTGATTAAATAATGGTATAATAGTACGATAACTTCTTAATACGTCAATAAAGCCTGTATGGCGCTTCATCCAGACGATCTCTCGGCCGCACGCACTGCCATTCAACAGGCAGAACGTATCCTTATTATGCCGCATGCAAATGTGGATCCGGACGGTATTTCCAGTGCCCTTTCGTGCTACTCCATCTTCAAGGCACTCGGAAAAGACTGCACGGTCATCTGCCCGGACTCTCCTCCAGAGTCTCTTAAGTTCATGCCGAATTATGGGGAACTCACCCAGACGATTTCGGAGAGTCAGAACTTCATCATCACGCTTGACTGTTCTAGCGGAGTGGAAGTAGACAAGCTTCGCTATGACATTGAAGACCAGAAAGTGAATATCATCGTGATCCCCAAGAAAGGGAAACTGAAAAAGAGTGATGTGCAGATTTTAGAAGGCATGCCGTCGTACGATCTTATCGTCATTGTCGATACGGCCGAACTTCCACTCTTGGGATCTCTCTACAAAGACCACATCGACTTATTCTCCGACGTGCCCATTTTGAATATCGATCATCATATTTCCAATACACAATTCGGGCAGTTGAAGCTGATTGATCCAACCGCAGCCAGTGCAACACAGGTGCTCTACCAGCTCTTCCTCTCCGATGAAACATGGAAGCGGCTCCTCACGCCGGATATCGCAACGCTTCTTCTAACAGGACTCATTACCGATACACGAAGTTTCCAGAACCCCAACACCACGCCACGGTCGCTGGAAATTGCGGCGGAATTGCTGGATCTTGGAGCCCGTCAGCAGGAAATCATTCAACATGTGTATAAGACAAAGCCACTCTCCACGCTCAAAATCTGGGGTCGGGCTTTGAATCGCATTCAGATTGATCCAGACTCTCGCATTGTGTGGTCTGCCATCAGCACGGAAGACATGCGGGAAATGGGCGCAGTGAGCAAGGAAACGACCGGCATCCTCGACGAGCTCATCTCAACGATTCCGAATGCCGATGTGTATATCCTCTTTACGGAATTGGAAGATGGAGGGTTGAAAGCGAGCCTTCGTTCTTCTCCTGCCATTGATGTCAGTCGACTTGCTGCAAAGACCTTCAGTGGCGGCGGCCATGCACGTGCTGCAGGATTCTCCGTGAAGAAATTCTCGAATTTCTCGCTTGCTGTTGTGGAGTGTATTCAGAAGTTGAAGGAGACGATTGTGCAGGATCGAAAAGAGGATGAAGGGGGAATGAGGGGGCAGATGTCAGCTGTCAGCGGCGGGCAGAAAACAGAAGGCAGAAATCAGAAGGCAGAGGAAAAGAAAGAGAGCCCACCTGTCGTCCTTTCAAAGGAAGGATCGATTGATATTGTGGATGCGCTGAGGAAACCTTCCGAAGAGAAGAAGAAAAAGAATGGGAACGGGAAATAGGTGTTGAGTGATAGGTGTTAGGTGTTAGGTGATAGGTTTTAGGGTCTTTTTTTTGAACAGCACATGCCTAACATCTAAAACCTCATCTCCTCCTTGGCTCTTTTCTATCTTCCTGCTACTCTGAAGTTAGGCTTTTCCTGAATCTTATGCGCCTTGTGCAGGTGGCAAAAATCTTAGGCATGACCGGACAGCAGCTTCGAAAGGAGCTAACTGACGTGAACTTTGGTGTGAAACCGACGGACCGTGAAGTGCCGGATAACCTTGCAAGCGGCATTATTCGCTTTCTTGCGCGCAAGCATAACCTGAATATTGATCTCACGAATCTGGATGCGCTTATTTTAAAGGGGGGAGAGATGGAAAAAGAGGAGGATGAAGAATCAATGCCACCATCTCCTGAGGAAAAAGAGGAGGCGGAAGAAGTTCCTGAAGCAGAAAAACCGGTGGCGGCTCCCAAGCAGAATCTCAATGTGCTTCGAAAGCTCACATTGGAAGGTGTTTCGCAGGAAGCCATTGCAAAACAGCGAAGTGCGCTGGCAAAGGAATCAAGGCGATCATCGTCCGATGCGAACCGTTCACGGGGACCACGTCATCCTGTCCTTAAGAAAAAACCTGCACAGAATACGATTCAGGAACAAATTAAAAAGAAGGAGGGGACTGTGATGCTTCCTGAACAGATTTCGGTGAAAGAATTTGCCGAGAAGACCGGTATTCAAGTTCCCAAGGTCATTCAAGCCCTCATGAAGAACGGTGTGCTTGCGAATATCAACCAAATGATTGACTACGACACCGCGGCTATTGTCGCCACAGAATTGGATGTGAAAGTGCAACGTGAAGAATCGTCTGTCTCCGTGGAAGCACTCCTCAAGAGTGACCTTGCATCCCTCACGAAGGATGAACCGGAAAACCTGAAGCCACGTCCTCCTATTGTCACCGTGATGGGACACGTGGACCACGGCAAAACGGCCATTCTGGATGCTATTCGTGAAACGAATGTGGTTGCTGGGGAAGCAGGAGGCATTACGCAGCACATCGGTGCGTATCAGGTTCTCCATGACGGGAAATCCATCACCTTCCTGGATACACCTGGTCATGAAGCATTTACGGCCATGCGTGCCCGTGGTGCGCAGGTGACGGATATCGCAATCCTCGTGGTTTCGGCAGAAGAAGGAGTGAAGCCAACAACCATTGAAGCCATCAACCATGCCAAAGATGCCGATGTGCCGATCATCGTTGCCCTCAACAAGATCGACCGTCCGAATGCTGATGTCGATCGTGTGAAGGGGGAACTCGCCAGTCACGGACTCCAACCCGAAGATTGGGGTGGAACCGTTCCCATGATTCCATGTTCTGCAGTGACGAAGCAGGGAATTCCAGATCTCCTGGAACACATCCTCATTGTTGCAGAACTTAAGGAACTGAAGGCAAACCCCAACCGCGCCGCGGTCGCCACTGTCATCGAAAGTCATTTGGATTCCTCTCTTGGACCTGTTGCAACAGTCATCGTGAATACGGGCACTCTCCATATGGGTGATGTCATTGCTTCCGGTATGAGCTCTGGGCGCGTGAAGGTTCTCTTCGATGCCCATGAGAACAAACTGACCGAGGTGGGTCCCTCAGGCCCTGCACGTATTGCCGGTCTCTCGGAGGTTCCCCAAGTGGGAGACATTCTCCAGGTCTTCAGTTCGGATAAAGAAGCCCGAGCCTTCGTGGATGCGTACCTCACGTCCAAAGCACACGAAGGAAAGCATGGTTTTGCAGATCTCGTGTCTCGCTTAACGGAAGGAAAACTTTCCCAGCTGAAAATCATCCTGAAGGCGGATGCACAGGGATCGGTGGAATCCATCCAGGAAGCACTGCGCAAGCTCACATCTGATCAAGTGCAGGCAAAAGTGATTCACAGTGCGGTGGGTGACATCACAGAAAGCGATGTAATGATGGCAAGCGCCAGCGAAGGGATTGTGCTCGGATTCCATGTGGATGCATCCCCAGCGGTGTTCCGCACGGCCGAGCGTGAAGGCATAGAAATCCGTCAGTACGACATCATCTATAAACTTCTGGAGGAGGTAGATCTTCTCTTGAAGGGACTTGTTGAGCCCGATGAAGAGGAGGAAGTGACGGGACACCTGGAAGTGCGTGGCGTGTTCCTTACGAAGAAATCCGAACAGATCATTGGTGGAAAAGTGACCGATGGCACGCTGAAACGTCTTCCCTTCCGTTTGATGCGAGGCAGTCAGCAGGTTGGCACGGGTCGCATTACCTCGCTCAAACAGGTGGAACGCGACATTAAAGAAGCGAAAGAAGGAATGGAATGCGGGCTGAAGGTGGATACGGACTTCACCATTGAACTGGGCGACATCCTGGAAGTCTATCGCAAGGAATTCAAGAAGACGAAGGAGGAGTAATTACTTTGTGGGTGGAACCGGAGGAGGTTGACCCTTCGATTCAATGTACTGGGCAGCAACTTCAATGGCATTTTTATCGTGGACCTCCAGGAAGGGATACAGCCACTGCAGCCTGTCTTTGCTGTCTGGCATACTGGTAAGCGCTTCACGAAGTGTTGCATTCTCAATACTCTCCACTTCTTCATCGGGAATGCGTCCCTTCTTCACCCATGCATCAATCTGTTTTCGATCACTCGATGTAGTGTCTGTCAGTATCCGGAACATCTCCGCATTTGCTTTGGGATCTCCCGAATTTGCAAGAGAAACAAGGTGAGGTTGGAGTTCTTTATTCCCCAGTACTTTGAGTCCGCCGAACATATTCTCTTTGTTTCCATACAGGTACCAGAGCGCAAGGAGGCCTACCACACCAGCGGTAAGATATTTCTTGTTGATAATGGAGGTGACAACCCATAATGCAGCAAGAGCAAGCACCATTGTCTTCCATGCTTCTCGCGGAACAAATCCAATGGGATCTTTTGCGTTCATGATGCGTTCCTGGGTTGCAACCACATTCTGCACAGGGTCTATGGACGGTATTCTCACGAGAACATTCTCAAAGGCGCTGATTTCCCGCAAGAGAGTTTGTGCTTGTAAAGAATCTGCAGGAAGAGATGTGGCCAGTGTGTGTTTCAGTTTCTGCAGTTCTTCACGATCTGCCTGAATGGCGGGTTGATTATACGTCAGAAATTCTCCGTTTCCATCTAGAACCACGTACGGATTACGCTTGTTATTTCGTTCTGCAGGATCCAAATTCTTTGCAATCTTCTGAAGAAAAACAGATAACTGTACGGAGCCGGGGAGATCTGAATTGGCAATACGATCGACACTTCTGTTCATGAGAGACGCTGCTGTTTCTGAAAAACTTCCGTCTTCATCAGGAGTTCTCCCAAAGGATTCATAGATAAACTGATTTCCTGCCAGCCCACTGCGGAGCTGTACAAGACGCCTGTAGCCTTTTCCCATCTCTTCCGGGAGGGTTTCTTGTATGTCGCCGTCTATGTCCGCCTGGAGGAGCTTTTGCTCTACATGTGCCTGAATATGTGTTTGCTCTGATTCATATTCAAGGAATTGTTCCTGTTCTTCTTCGTCAAGAAGAGCGGTATCAATAGGAAGATCGTTGAGAGTGTCCAGATTGTGCATGCCACGCTCGATGGACCGCGTGTGTTCAGCTGTTTCCCTATCTGGAGAGCCTGCTGGTGTGTTAGGGGATGTCATGATTATGTGAGACTCTTTTCTATGGCAGTTTTTACATCATCGGAGGAACTCCCTTCGGGAAGAGCATTCAGTGCAGCAGCAATTTTGCCCGCTTTCCCGGCAACCTCCGTATTGCCTGTTTCTGTTGCCTTCTTTCCCAGTTCTTCATAAATTTTCTGTGCGGCTTTTGCATTGCCACCCACGCCGACAATCTCCAGAATGCCGTGTGCTTCCGCTGCATCTTTTGTCAGATTATCCTGAAGATCTTTGGTAATAGGATTCTTCTTGGAACCATCTACATTCACCACAATACTGTCTCCTTCGCGTTCCACCGTGACACTCGCACCAGCACCTGCGCGGAATCCTGATGTATCCATTTCTTTTCCGCTCTTTGTTCGAAGTTCTTCGATGGTACGTTTCAGGCCGTCTTCATTCATGGCACCTGCGCCCTTGATGCCCGCTTTGTCAAGCGCGGATTTAATATCGGAAATGGCACTTTCGCGTTGATCCTTTGTCGTGGACTTTTTAAGGGCGTCCAGCGCAGCGGTAAGTTTTGTGTAAGAGCCACTGGTATCACCTTTCAGAGATTCCGATGCACTTTGGAGCTCATTATTGGATACTCCACCACCTTCCTTGTTCAGTTCCCCAAGCGTTTTCCCTGTTCGGAAGGAGGTTTCCATCTTCGCGTTGATCTGTTCTGGAAGACGCAGAATGCTTCCCAGTGACATCGCTTTGCCGCCTGGTATTGGAAGCGGAATCATGAGAGGAGCTTTCAGAGCAATACCACCCAATTGTTCACCGAATCCTTTGATTTTGTTTGTCACGCCCCCGATCATTTTGCTCTTTGCAAACGATGCAAAGACGCCACCCCACATAATCATCATGGTAAGACACACCGCAAGAAGCGATTGCCAGTTTGTAATACCTGCGACGAAGTAATTCATTTTAATGGGGGTGCCTCCTCCTGTTGCAGGAAAGGGGACAATAAGAATTCCGTTCAAAAAGACGAATCCCAAGGTAAATGCACATGCTACAAAGAATGGCACGAACGCCGCGGTAATAAACTCATTCCAGACATCAAATTCAATCCCAAAAATATTCGTTCCAAGTTTTCCCCGATTAATCACAAACCCAAGGAACGTAAAGGGCATGAGGGCAATGCAGAAGATGAGAATTCCAATACGAATCATGAGTGCCGCAGCAAGGGCAATTATGGGGAAGATGAGTGCAATGGAAAAAACGAGGGAGAAGAGAACGTTCACAAAGAACCGCGTATCAAGCCGAGGTCCTGTAGCCCCGCCAGTAGGGGTGGGTTCGGCTTGCGTCCGTTGCACTTTTCCAATGCTTGTCATGCGTCCGTAGTTCACGGCAAGACCGTTCAGCATGGAATGTGCCCCCCGGGCTGTCTTCGCATTGAACGGTTCTATGTGGTAACACAGAATGTCTTCATTTTCAGAAATGGGAATGCAATCACATTCGGTGGGATTCGCGCGGTCGGGGTTCTCTGCCATGCAATCAATCGATTCATCCTCTGTTGGCCACAACGTGACATCGCCAATCATCGTGCAGGGTTTTCCGTCATAGCAAAGGGTGGGGTCTTTATTATCGGGAAGGGCGCCCGGAAGTTGATATACCGTGGCCGTGAGCACGTGGGAGATATCGATAATCACGCGTGGAAAGAACCAAGACAGGTTTACAAGAACTACCCCCAAGATGAAGTACACAATATACTCTTTCACTTTCGCACTGGAGCCCATGATGATGGTATAGAAGGCGACACCAATGAGCATCACGGCAAACAGAATGTTCACAATGTCACGTGCAAGAAGCCAAATTTGATACACTCGTCCATCGGACGTAAGAGAGCCGGAGAGGAATTCTGGTCTCAAGAAATACTCGGCAATATGGAGCGCTATGAAACCCCCAGCAGAAACGACTGTTTGGAGAAGGCTAAACAGATAGACGACAAAGTTATAGTCCGTAATGGTGGATCCTGTACCGGCAACATCCTGTGCGTGGGCACTGGTTCCCAGGAGGAGAAACAGACCCATCCCCACTCCAAGAGAAAGCCATCGTGATTTGGTGTTTGTTGTGCGGAAAACCATTCTTTTTATTGTAGCATTTTTCATGCTTTTTTTCAAGAGTTTTGGTACTTCCAAAACGGACTTTCTGCACTCTCCAAAGATATTCTTCAAATGTTGTTAGAACACAAATATGACTCAAAAGCGAGTAAATTATTTGTTCAAGCAATTTTTAAAAATCATCAATAAATAAAGAATTTTGGCTTCTACAAGCTATAAATAATGAATACAGGAAGTGATCATAGCACTTGTTCAACTTTCTTGCTCCAACACACCTCATATGAGTAACCTTTGTATACATGAATCAAGAAGTTCTTAAAGCGCTGTTCAGCTCTCAAACGAGAGTCAAGCTTCTCTCTGTATTTCTGCTCCATCCGGAGGAGGAATACTTCATCCGTCAACTCACCCGTATTCTGAATGAACAGATTAACTCCATCCGACGTGAACTGGAAAATCTTCGTCGTATTGGACTGGTGAAAGCGCGCCACAAAAACAGGAAGAAGTACTACAAGGTGGATACGGAATTTCCGATTTACCAGGATCTCCGCAATATGTTTTCCCGAGGGGTTTCCCGTGAAAATGCGACGGTCACTGCACTCAAGAAGCTCTCTGCGCTGGATTTCCTTCTCCTTGCAGGAAGCTTTGCCAGTACGGAGAGCAAGGTAGATCTTCTGGTTGTTGGAAATGTGAAGAAGGAATCGATCGAATTGGTTCTGAATCAGGACCCTGCCATGAAACACGTTCGTTATTCACTCTTCTCCAAAGCAGATTTCCTCTACCGTTTGAGTTTAAAGGATCGCTTCATTCTGGAAATTGTAGATGATCCCCGCCATATGATTGCCCTCACGCATATCCAGAAAGAGATGGAGGAGGCGAGGAAGTAAAGTTTTTCGTTGAATAGTTGACTGGTTGATTAGTAGATGCGGTTTTGATCTACTTCAAAGCAAAAAACCAATCAACTAATAATCAATCAACTTTTCGTAGAAGTACCTTTGACGACCCCCCTGCTTTCCTCTACCATCTCTCAGCCTTTATGCCCTCCCAACACCTTCACGCGCAGGCCACAAAGTACGATATCAAACGACCCGAGGTTCGCCCTGGGTACACGGTTCGTGTGCACCAGAAGGTGCAGGAAGGGGATAAGCAGCGTACGCAGATCTTTGAAGGGTTAGTGATTGGTGTTCATAACGGTCACACGAAGACGGATCGGAGTATTACTGTTCGTCGCATTGTGTCCGGCGTAGGCGTGGAAAAACTGTTTCCGCTTTCTTCTCCCGCCATTGAGAAAATAGAAGTGAAGAAGATTGCAAAAGTCCGCCGTGCAAAATTGAACTTCCTTCGTGGTCGTCAGGGTAAGAATGCACGTCTCTCTGAGCGCTTTACGAGTTCTGAAGAATTCTCCATTGCAGCAGCGCCCGCTCCCGTTACGGAAGCACCTGCAGTAGCCACTCCTGAAGTAGAGGAAGCTTCGGAGAAGACAGAAACGAA
Source organism: Patescibacteria group bacterium (assembly GCA_023263945.1). Lineage (GTDB taxonomy): Bacteria > Patescibacteriota > Gracilibacteria > Peribacterales > Peribacteraceae > JALQTW01. The sequence continues at coordinate 635,277 of JALQTW010000001.1, forward strand.
ATAACACGATACGCTCTCTCTATGCGGGGCCTTCTTGTTGGCAACTTTGGCGTAGGGAATCTTGGCGATGAAGCGCTTCGGCAATACTTCCTTGAACGTTTTCCTGAGATTTCTTGGATCGTTGTCTCAGCGTCTCCAAGTTCATCCAATGAGGTACCCCGGCTTCCAACAGGAATTCGATCCTTTTTTACGTCGTGGTGGAGGACACTGGGCGCGTATCGCTCCTGTGATGCTGTGGTCTTTGGTGGGGGAAGCTTGCTGACGGATACAGAATCCTCGTTTGCGTGTTTCCTCTGGGGATGGCACGCGCGTATTGCCCAGTTCTTTGGAAAGCCAATTCTGCTTGCATTTCAGGGAATAGGACCGTTTCGGACCAAACGAGGAGAACAGTGGGCTCAGAGAGTTGTTGCATGCTCATCCTTTGTGTCGGTACGCGATATTGCTTCCAAGAGGCGCATTGAACGGTGGAGTCTGAATAGAAAAGTTGTTCAAAGCTTTGATCCTGTTTTTTCCCTACTTTCTGCATACAAAATGCCTAATAGTACAAAAAATGTGCTCGCTATTTTTCCACGAAATTCATACGATACAAATCTTGTCCTTAGGCTCCGGCAAGTCCTCCAAAGTCGTGCTCCAGAAGAGATTCTGTTTGTGCTCATGCAACCCTCCTCTGAGCGACCTATCGTTGCGCGGATTCAGAAGGAAACAAGCGTTCAGGGTTCTGTTCTTGAAGTGACGTCACTCGCCCAGCTTCAGGAGGCCCTTGGATCTGTGAGTCGTGTTATCTCCCAGCGCTATCACGGGGCTATTGCAGCTCTTGCAGCGGGTAAAGAAGTGATGATCATTCCTCAAATACGGGGCGATAAACTGGATGAGCTACAGGGAATGCTCCAGCGTGGAGTCCAGTCGGAGGATCTTCTGAATCAAGTCGAGATAGGGGAGTCTGTGTTACGGAAAACACTCAACGCCATTGCATCCGCAAAAGAAGGTGCGTAGCATCAGATCATGCAGAGCCTTCTTCTTACTTCCTCCGAGAAAGCACTCTTCAGCGCTTTGCAAGAGTCTGTTCGTGAAGGATGGGTGGTTGAGGATGCGGGAACAATTCCCGCTGATGACCCTGCACACAGAATGATGCGCTTACACCTCATGCGCCTCCATTCACCCTCGCTCGCCTCGTTCCAAGCTGCTGTGAGGGCAGATGCCTCGCCGGAAAGCCTTGCCGCCCACATTGCTGCGACCGATCTCTCCATGGTGTCCGATGAAGATTTTACCGAAATGTTCTTTGCACTGGGACCGGAGGTTCTCTCCTTCGTTATCGCAGGACTTCTGCAGCATGTTGCGAGGGATCAAGATCTTGAACTGATTGCTGGGCTGACCGTCATTCGGGATGCCCAAATTTCTTCCAAACAATCATGATTCGTGCTGCACGTTCTTCATTGGCCGATACACCGCAGGAATTGCCATCGCGGTTTATTCCAACGCCGGAGCGTCTGGCACCGTATTTATCGCAAAAAGACGAGGAAATCATGACTCAGCTGGGGAGTGTGGAAGGACGTGAACAGGTATTTCAGGAGCTCCTGAAGCACGAGGAGGAACTGAGGAAAGTGGATCCTTCATTTAACCCCGAATCACTTCGTCGTGATTTGGATCTTGTTTCTGAAACACTGGATGAAAAGCAGAAATTTGTGAACGAGCTCGAGAAACCAGAGAGAAAAGGAATCGTGCGACGCACGTTTGGACACCTGAAGAATTTTGCGAAAAAACATCCCGTTGTCACGGTGTTGCTCATGGCAGCTGCCGCCGTTGCAGTGGTGGGAGGTGCGGCGTACGCCGCGGGAGGAATTGAACTGCTTCTGGCAAAGCTGGGCATTGAAGGGATTTCGAATTATGCAGAGGCCGCAAAGAGATTGGGAAAAGTTATTGAGGGCACCTTTCCCAACGATTTGCCTGCAGCCTGATGCCTCCTCGTGAACAATTACCGGAACAGCAGCCTGAGTTTTCTGTTTCCGATGCAGAACGAATCATTGGTCGGTTTGATACGTCCCGGGATCACGAAGTATGGGAAAGTGAGACGATTGCCAAAAGAATTGATGACCGGCAAAAGGCCATAAAGGATGGAAAGAGTGTCACGCTTTTAGATCTCTACGATTACAATATCGATCACGCAAAATTAACGGCAGTGAACACTCTCAAGAAAGCAAAACAGGAAAACAGAGAACTCACGCCGGAAGAAGAACAGCTTGTGATTCAGGCACACATGAGAATCTCACTTCGGGAGAGTCTTGCAAAGGCGATGGAACGTACGTTGCGCCTCTACGATGCATTTGAAGAAGCGAAGAAAATGGGCATGAAGCCTCTTCCTGAAGAAGAACGAATCGTGACGCAGAATCTTCAGGCGCTCGTACGCCTTTCAGAGACGAGAGTTCATCAGGCACGAACATTGGTACTGGAAAAAGATGAAGGGCACAGAAGAATTCTGCAGAGAGAAGCTGTCGCAACGGATAATGAGATCCAGCAAATTCTTGCCGCGTACGATGAGAGGTCGCTTCTTCGTCGGTTTGTGGAAGGCAAAGATCAAGAAGGTGCCAATCGTGAAGGCGTTCTTCCTATTATAACTGTCCTTTCGGATATGTTTGATAGACGGTACCGCGAGCTTTCAAACGAGCAAATGGAGATTGCGAGAATGGGGACACAGGAATATGTCCGTAAAGCGGAAGAACGTATTGCATCCGCAAAGGAAAAAGTTGTTACTCTGTATAAAGAACGTTTACCCTCTTCGAAGAGAGATGTTGCCTTTGACAAGATTCCGGAGGTCGTTCGCAGTGAACTCCTGAAAGACCTGGGACTTTCTGCTGCTTCCTTAGAGATCGATCAGAAACTGCTAGAACGAGCCAAAAATCAACCCTTCAAAAAACTCTTTGATGAACTGAATGAGGAGAAGAAGAAAAATCTGGATTGGTTCTTAAGCGTTACAAAGACCATGGGAGAGTTTCAGATCAGTAGAAGCCGCCTTGGAGCCATCCGTCATCATTTTGATCAAGGGTACTATTTTTCTGGAACGATCGAAAAAAGGAGAGAAGAAAAGGCATCTCCAGATCTTGTAAAAACATGGGATGAAGAATTGCTTCTGAAGCAAAAGGGAGGACTCACGACCATCCGTGGACATATTGATGATGTGGATAAAAATGTTGCTGGAAAGGGAATCCTTCGTAAATTGGAAGACAGTTGGAATGAAGAAGGCCATCTCTTTATTGGCTACATGGCAGATGCCATTGTGCAGTTAGAGTCAGGCTTTCTTCCAACGGAAACACTGCGAAGCCGTGTTCGTGAATATCTTGCAGGATCCCTCTACGATGCGCTCAAGTGGCCACGGGATGAGCAGGGGAACCCCGTGGAATGGGAGAAACTGACCGATGCCGATAAAGAGCGAATCAAAACCCGGCAAAAGAGCCTGTTAGATGCGGTGAAAAAATTCCGGGGAGAAAAGCCGGAGGAAGATCCCATTGCACAGGTCCGTGAGAGTGTCGACGTTGCGCAGTTTCTTCTGGATCATCGCGATGACTATAACCCGGCAGAACTTCTGGATGACACGACTCTTTCTCAGGGAGACATCATCTATGAAAGGATCACGCCACAAAATATAGAAGCAATGATCAAACAGCATGGCGCACGGAAGGTGTATCAAAAAGCCTACATGCAGCTGGATGAAGACTGGAATGAATACAGTGAACAGGCAGGAAAACTTCTGACCGATTTCCACGACACGATTGGTGCGCACATTGAGTGGGCCGATGTGTTCCGGGAATTCGGTGATAAACAGATGGGTATTGCAGGAATGCTCTTAAAACTTGCGGCGATTCTCGGCATTGCAGGAATCGGTGTGTCTGTCATTGGTGTTCGCCGCCTTGCGCGAGGGGCTGGAAAGGCCGTAGAAGTGACATCCAAAGTGCCACGGCTCCTGAAAGGAATTCGTCTTTCCCGCCGTGCTGCAGGCGCAGCTGGTGTTGCTCTGGATGCAGGAATTGTGGCCCTTCTTCTTACGCAAAAGCCCTCAACGGAGGAGGAAGAGATTGAAAACGCGATTGAAGTGCTCACCGCTGAGCACACGAGCGGACCAGAGAAGGGCAAGTTGATACATCCTCAACTTTCTCGATATCGTGAATATTTTGCGGACATTCTTCACAATCGTCTGGAAATTATTCGCTTACGGAATGTTCTGCATGGAGTGAGTGATGACCTCCGAAAGAACAATGCAGACCAAGCGCTCATCAAACGTACGGAGGAACTGGAGAAAACGGCCAACCAGCTCAATAACCGTCTCTGGCATGCATTTAAACTGGCACGAACGGATGATCAACGCCGTGTGTTTGGAACAACTCGGGGAGTGAGTGTTGATACCATGAACACCGAAGAATGGAAGGCCATTCATGAGGACGCGGAGCGTGTCATTCGTGAACCATCCCTTGAAAAACTTCTTCCAAAAGAAGGCCCAACACTGGAAGAAGAATCGGTACAATTTCAGGATGATGTCATGACGCTCCTTCGGGAAGCGGGATATTTGGGGGCGGAAGAGATATGAGTTGTAAGATATAAGACGTAAGACATCAGATGAGTGGAGAACATGTTTCTTCTATCTTTTGTCTTCTGTCTTAATGACATTTTTCTGCTACACTAAGCCAGCTTATGGACATCCGTAATTTCTGCATTATCGCTCATATTGATCACGGAAAGTCGACGCTTGCCGACCGTATGATTGAAGTCACGGGAACGCTCCAGAAGCGCGAGGTAAAAGAGCAGACACTCGACATGATGGATTTAGAGCGTGAACGAGGTATTACCATCAAGCTCACACCGGTTCGTATGCAGTGGAAAGACACCGAATTCAATTTGATTGATACGCCCGGTCACACCGATTTCCGGTATGAAGTGAGCCGCTCGCTTGCTGCCTGTGAAGGCGCCATTCTCCTTGTGGATGCATCGCAGGGAATTCAGGCACAAACACTCGCCGTGCTCTTCATGGCAATGGAACATGACCTCAAAATTATTCCTGTCCTCAATAAAATTGATCTCCCTGCGGCGGATCCCGACCGTGTGAGTCAGGAAGTCATGCATCTTTTGGGTTGTAAAAGAGAAGACATTCTTCTTATTTCCGCAAAAGAGGGAAGAGGTGTGACAGAAGTATTAGATGCCGTGTATGACCGTATTCCAGCACCGACGATCGTGAAGGAAAGTGCCGACTCGCGGGCGCTCATCTTCGATGCCGTCATGGATACGTACCGAGGTGCCGTTGCCTACATTCGTGTTGTGGAGGGATCCTTTCGAAAGGGGAACAACGTTTCCTTTTTGGGCACAAAGAGTGAACTGGAAATCCAGGATATCGGCTTTTTCGCACCCACGTACGTCTCCACTGAAAAGTTAGATGCCGGAGAAATTGGGTACATCGTCACAGGCGCTAAGGATGTGCAACAAGTTCGGACGGGAGATACAGTCTCCTCGCGACCGGATCTTTCTCCGCTTCCCGGTTACAAACATGTTCAGCCGATGGTGTTTGCGGGGCTCTATCCTTCTGAAGCAGATGAGTACCCAGATCTCCGTGATGCGCTTGAAAAGTTATCGCTGAATGATGCCGCATTGGAATTTGAACACGAACGAAATGCAGCACTTGGAAATGGTTTTCGCTGCGGTTTTCTGGGGCTTCTGCACCTGGATATCATCCAGGAGCGTCTGGAGCGTGAATACAACTGCGATCTTGTGGTTACTGCTCCCAGCGTGCTCTATGAAGTAAAACTCGGCGTCAAAAGTCCTGCAGAAATTATCCGTTCCAGTCTCCTCAAAGAAGATGAGCCAAGTGTTGCGCGTATTAGCAATCCTGCGGATTTTCCCGATGCCGGGTACATTGATGAAGTCCGTGAACCGTGGGTGAAGTTAGAAATCGTCTGCAGAAAGCAGGATGTTGGTTCTGCGATGACACTCGTGCAGGATCGCCGTGGTATCTATCTTTCTCTGGAATATCTAGATGCCGACCGTGCCGTGCTCCATTTTGAAGTGCCGCTCCAGGCAATTGTGCTGGATTTCTTCGATCAACTCAAATCCGCAACATCCGGCTATGCTTCCATGAGCTATGAACCACTTGGATACCGCGCAGGAGATCTCGTCAAATTGCAGATTCTTCTCCTTGGTGAGCCGGCAGAAGCACTTTCAACCATTGTCCATCGCAGTGAAGCGCAAACAGTGGGAGCCATTGTCTGTAAGAAGCTCAAGGAAGTGATTCCCCAGGCGCAGTTTCAAATTCCCATTCAGGCTGCCATTGGTGCGAAAGTCGTTGCCCGCGAAACCCTTTCTGCCATGCGCAAGGATGTGACGGGGTATTTGTATGGAGGAGACGTGTCCCGTAAAAAGAAACTTCTGGAAAAGCAGAAGAAGGGAAAGAAACGGATGAAGCAGATGGGAAAGGTCACACTCAATCAGGAATCGTTTTTGGCGGTTCTTAAGAGATCGTGAAGATCGTCAAATTTTAAAACAGGAGCGGATTTTCTACTTATTTTTCTTTTAATTCTCCTCCATCGGTTCCTCCAATTTTACAATGTGGTGGAGGAATGGTTCAAAGACATTTTGAAGAATGTTCGCTGTGAGCGGTTGCAATTGATCGAACATGATCTTCCTTCCATGCTGCCCAAAGAATTCGCTGAGGACGAAGGTTGTGAGCTGTAGAACTGTTCCATCGATGTTTTGATCATCAATAAGGAGGTGCGAAAGAATGTTCTTTGCATCCATGCTGACAATGAGTTGCATGTGTGAAATCCATTCCAGGAGCTCACGATTCATTTCTGCTGGAAGATTGCTGTTCGTGAGCTGCACAGATGTTTCTTCCTCTTCCAGATTCAGCACCACGCCATTATTTTTCATGTAATCGATGACTGCTTGTTCTGCAGCGTCATGAATGAGTGAGAGGATCGTCAGAATAAAAATAGAAGGACAATCGCGTGCAACAAGGCGAGAGATGAGAAGAAACAAGTGCGTGTGTTCATCCTGACCTAAAAACTGCACGATGGCTTTTGCCACCTGATCATCCCGTTTCTTGCTCCGTTTTTCCTCCCGTTGAATCTGCTGCATGGCAGCTGCTGCCGCGGCAAAACGTTGCTTCGCTTCTTCGGAAAGCTGCTCTGGGGCACTGCTTCCTCCTTCACTGGGGCCTAGGATGTCGGGTCCTCCGAATTCACTCATGAAAAGAGGCTATCATACGATCGTAGAAGGTTCTAGATTCTCTATGCAAGAACAGAGGTGTTAGGTTCTAGGTTTTAGGTACAGAAAATGAACGTTGTTCCCTAACACCTAACACCTAAAACCTCATTTTATTCCGCCTTCACATCCACCGTCACATCCACACTTTGATCTCCTACAGAAATTTTCACAGGGTGTTTTCCAACAGACTTGATTTCATCCATAGACATATCCTGTTCGCGAATTTCTATTCCATGCTGTGCTTTGAATGCTTCCTGCACCATCGCGGTGGATACCGCAGCATAGAGCTTTCCGGTCTTCGTCGTTTTTTTCGTAATCGTCACAGATTTTCCTGTCAACGTTCCAAGTACGGATCTTCGCATGGAAAGTTCCTGCTCACGCTCCAGAGCGCGCTTCTTAATTTCCTCGGCATAGCGTCTACGAACATTGGGTGTTGCCACCAGTGCCTTTCGCTCTGGAATGAGGCAATTCAGGGCAAAACCATTCCCTACGACAATGAGGTCGTTCTTTTTGCCAATCCCTTTGATGTCCGAAAGAAGGAGAACTTCCATAGAAGCCGAGAGAGCATACGGAAGAAAGGGCTTTTGGGCAAGCCTTGCTCACGGCCTCACAATTCACAGGATGGACCAAAGCCATCCAAAGAAGGACCACCAGCTCTTTCCCTCCTTAAATTGACGGTCTGTCTGCACGTACCAGCGGTTAATCGTCAGAAGTCTGTCTGAATGGACAGACGGTGTTCCAATATCCACGCCGCCCACATCATCGCGGTAGCCAAAGATGGAAAGAGGGGAATAGAGGAAGATGGCAGGGATATCGCGCTTGATGATTTCATTGAGGTCCGTCAGAGCTTTCGTACGTCCCGTCCCATCGGATGATTGACGGATTTTGAGGAGAAGCGCATCCGCATCGAACGATGCATATTGTGAAAGATTGAATGCATCCAGCTTCAATTGATGAGGATCTCCACTGGTATCCTGCATTTGGCTGGAGTGCCAATAGGGGTAACTGTCTAGGTTATCCAGGAGCGACTCACCAAACAGCAGAACGTCGTACTGCCGCTTCAGCATTTTGTCCTCAAATTCCTTTCTCGTTTTGGGAATATCCACATTCACCTCCACCCCAATAGAATGCCATTGTTCTTTTACAAGATTCGCGACAACAGGGTAACTGGCAGGTGACGGACTTGTAAGCAATGTGAGCTTCAGGGGTTGCCCTTTGTTATTGATGCGCACATGTTCTGGGTCTTCCGGAACACGACGTCGCAAATATCCGTGTTCTAGAAACAGATCTTGCGTGGTGATACGTTTTTCCACGGGAGTGGATTCTTTTTTTGAATTTAGAAATTGATCCACCATTTGCTGCTCGTTGCGCGCCAGGCGGAAGTTTTGATCATCCGTGAGACGTTCAATGTATGCGGTATCCAGGACTTTTCCTTTGGAATCCGCCATGCGTACAATGTTGAAACCAATCGAGAGGCTTCCGCTTTGATGCTTGTCTGTTCCTAGACGAACAATCCACGTTCCTGATTCCGCTTTCACACCTCCTAGCGTGACACCGGTCTGCACACGCACACCGTTCACGAAGGCGGGGAAGAGAACACCTTTTGTGGAACCTGTAAGCGTAAGAATAGCTCCTGTTTCTAGGAGAACAACGTGATCTGCGAACTGGAGTGGTCCTTTCGCATTCGCATCGCGTTGTTCCAAAAGACGTTGTAGTCGCACTTTCTCTGGTACATTCCATTCGCTTTCAAAGAGAGCACCTTGAGCGGCCTGAGGGTCGAACTTGTACTTCCACTCACCAAGATCCAGTTCCAAAAGAGGAGTGTCTACAATGTGTGTTTCATGAAGTTCATCGGCAATCTCCTGCTTATTTGTTGCCAGTTGAAGTCCCAGACGCAGGGCTGTGTCCTGCACAATGGAGTGATTCAAATTAAAGAAGAGTGCCACGTACTGTGGGAGTGTGTAGGGGATTGCTTTGAATCCTCGTGGCAAGACAGGAACTCCTTTTTCATTACGAGGCACCTGCCGGACAGCATCCAAGTTGCTCAAGTCGGAGAGAAGACCTGAGTAGTCTGAAAAGACACGGAATACCACGCGTTCAAATTTAGGATCATCAAAGTCCTTTCGCTCAAAGCGCTGTAACGTCACTTCTGTCGAAAGATCTGTCTCAATAAGGCTCACCAGTTTATAGGGACCCGCTCCAACTGGCTGAAAACCAAAGTCCAGTGCTTGATCGAACTGTCCAACAGGAATGCCCTCAAAGGATGCTTTGGGAATAAGTGCCAGCGTGAGGTTGCTCACGAAGAACGTGTAAGGGATCTTCAGGCGGAAGCGGACCGTACGCTCATCCAGTTTTTCAATATCCACGCCACGGAAGTTTTGTTTCAGGAGAGGATTTTGAAAAGCGGGATCTTGAATGGTCTGATACGTGAAGACCACATCATCGGCCGTGACAGGATGAGGATGTTCCGGAGTGGAGTCATGCCAGAAGAGGTTCTTCTTGAGGGTGAGGGTGTAGATGCGGTTATCGTCTGTAACAGACAGTGTTGCGAGATCTTCCACGATTTTCTTCGTGAAGGGGTCATATTTCATGAGACCTGCAAAGACGAGGGATTCAATATCCCGATTCACATCGTTCGTGACGGTAAACCACGGAATCAATGAGCGTACTTCTCCAACCGATCCCTCAATATAGGTTCCTCCCACAGTTGGTACCTCAACCGTGACATCTTTATAAAAACGATGGAGAAGCAGGAAGAGGCTTAGGAAAAATGCTCCCGTACAGGCCGCAAGCGCAATGCGCTCGGCGCGGGTCATAGAGGAGAGGAGGCGGAGGAACGAACGCATCAGAAAAGAGCGTAGGGAAATCTTTGCGGAAGACTGTTATTGACCAAGAACAAGGTTCAGAACAGCCAGTCCGAAGAAAATAACACACAACCAGATGGTGAGTGTGAACAGCACTTTCTCCGCACCGCGGCGCTGAATGGGAACAGCACCGGCACCACCGAATGTGGCAGAAAGGCCGGATGCACGGTGCTGCAGCAGAATGCAGATGGACAGGAGGAGTCCAACAAGGACGTCTGCAAGGATGATCAAATTCATAGCTGCAATATAGTAGCGAAAGGAGAAGCTCGTAGCTAGTGGGTCGTGGCTAGGAAGATCAGGAGAGATGGTGGGCGCCAAGGGATTCGAACCCCTGACCCTCTCGGTGTAAACGAGATGCTCTAACCAGCTGAGCTAGGCGCCCTTTTGACAATCTTCTTTCCTAAGAATAGCATGACTCCCTTTTTCTTTCCTATTCTCCTTATGAAGGGATCCGAATCAAAAGCAATGAGTAAGCTACAGCATCTTCCGAACTCTGATCTACAGAATGCAGCACACGCAGCACAGGAAAACAGCGGAACAAGTGGCGGGCGCACACGCGTGAGGCGGCTTCTTGCAGAAGCGCGCAGACGGTGTTTGCCAATCACATTGATGAATCCTCAAGAACAGGCTGTTATGCAGGAAGCACAAGAACGGCAACGGGAATGGCAGAATGAACTGAGGCAACGTAGCGAGGAAAGGCATCTGCAAATGAAAATGGAAAGGCTGGCTGCAGAGGCGCAAGAACGAGCGCAGAATCGCCCTGTGCAGACTTCAGTGAGAGGGCGGATTCCTCGTCGTTTTAGGGAGTATCTTTTCTAAATGCCATTGCAGAAAGCTCCATCCATCGTTATGCTGCCTCGGCTTTTATGTTTGCCATTGTGGACATCCTCGGCTTTCAGGAAAAAGTAGAACAAGGCCAAAAGCTTAAGGTTCCTCTTATGAAAGGCAGAGAAGGGGATTCTGTTACCCTCGATAAGGTATTACTTCTTGGTGGAGAGACCGTGAAAGTCGGTACGCCCCACATTGCAGGAGCCAGCGTGACACTCAAAATCCTCAGCTTTGGGAAGACAGACAAAGTTCGTGGCGCAAAGTTCAAGCGCAGAAAGCGTTACACGAAACTCATGGGTCATAGGCAGGATTATACGGAGGTGGAGGTGACGGGAATTAAGGGCTAAGAATTGAGAATTGGGAATTAAAAATAAAGAATATTTTTTTCGATTCTCAATTCAAAATTCTTCATTCTCAATTCTTCTCAATCTTCTCCCTCATCGTCTCCAGCTTCTTCAAAATCAAGCTCATGTTTTGCATGCAGGCGATCGTTTCGCCATAGCGTTCATTGAGTCTCATCAAATTATGAAGATAACTTTTTGTATGACGTTTGCTGAGTGGTGAGTTCGAGTTGGGATCCAAAAAAGAATGATCATGTTTGTACTCTGCGCGGAGAATGCGAATTTTTATTCCATCGCTCATCCAAATATTTCCATGGCGTGCTTCGCGCATAGGGGAGACACAATCAAACATATCGATGCCCAGAGAAATTGCTTTTTCGATTTGATGGAGCTCACCCACACCCATCAAATATCGTGGCTTATCTTTGGGAAGAAGGGGACAGATGGCCTCTATGACGCGATACATGTCTTCTTCGGTTTCACCAACGGCAAGTCCTCCCAGTGCGTAGCCATCGAATCCAATAGCGATCAATTCTTCTGCGCATTTCTTGCGAAGGTCCAGCTCCAATCCTCCCTGCACAATGCCGAACAAAAGTTGTTCTCCACCTAGTCGTTCATGCTCTTCTTTACAAACCTTTGCCCACCGGAGCGTTCTCTCCACTGCTTTCATTTGATCCTCACGCGGCGCGGTTGATGGCGGACATTCGTCAAAACACATGATGATGTCCGATCCAAATTTATGCTGAATCTGCATTGCTTCCGTGGGACCAATGAAATGTTCGGAACCATCGCGATGACTTTGGAACTTCACGCCAGAATCATCAATCGATCGAATCTTCTGAAGTGAAAACACCTGGAAGCCACCGGAGTCTGTGAGAATGGGTTTCTTCCACCCAATGAAACGATGTAATCCACCTCCTTCTGCAATGGTATCTTCTCCGGGATCTAAATGAAGATGGTACGTGTTACAGAGAAGAATCTGGGATTCCAGTGCTTCTAGATCTCCCAACATGATGCCTTTCATGGCTCCCGCGGTTGCAACAGGCATGAAGAAAGGAGATTCGATGATTCCATGACCTGTCGTGATACGGCCACGGCGGCCTAGGGAGGATTCCTTTAAAAGCTCAAACATGCGGCCATGCTATGGACTTGATGGCTTAAAATCCAGTGTTGTGATCGCTTGCGCTTGCCAAACGTTGCGTTCAGACTGGGTCTAACCTTACCCCTTCCCCCACCTTTCTATGATGAAGGATATGAGATTCGGGCCTGTGAGCTGTGTCTCACCATGGCTTGCACGTATTGGCTTTGGCGTTGCACTTGCCGGATTTGGTGTGTACCACTATCGCTTCTTTAGTGGAGAGTCCGGTTTTTACACCATGGCAACCGGCCCTCTTTCTACTGTTCCTGTTCTTGCCATGATTGCCGGTGGCCTTGCGTACGTTGTTCCTGCACTGGAAATTGTAGGAGGACTGCTCTTTGCCGTGAAGCAACTGTGCACTATTTCTAAGTTCTGCATCCTTGCTTCCCTTGGGGGTATTTTAGGATGGGCAGGACTTACGATGATGGTCGGAACAGCAGAAGGCATTGTGGGAGCAGGACAGGCCATTAACGGAACTCTCCTCTTCCTCTTGGGTTACCTTGCTGTGAAGAAGATGAAGTGTTGTTGTTCCTGGTGTAGCCCTGGAGGATGTGGATGTGGTTCTGCATCGTGCAACTCGGGATCGGGTTGTAACTGCGGACATGATCACAAAGGCATGGGAGAAAAACCCATGATGTAAGAAAATAAAAAAAAAGAGCTCTTCGAAGGAGGGCTCTTTTTAGATAGAAGAAAATTGTTACATTGTTCGCAAGCGATGCGCACGTTAGCAATTTAACAATTCTAACTTCTTTTCTTTCGATTAACTCACAATCTTATCAATCAATCCATATTCCAGTGCCTCCTTCGCACTCATGAATTTGTCACGTTCCGTGTCAATTTTTACCTTTTCCAGAGTCTTTCCAGAGTGCTTGGCAATCATTTCATTCAACATGTCCTTCATGCGGATGATGTGCTCTGCATGAATAGCGATATCCGTTGCCTGACCTTCTGTCCCGCCAAGTGGCTGGTGGATCATAATTTCAGAGTGGGGGAGTGCAAAACGCTTGCCTTTTGCTCCGCCCATCAAAATAATGGCACCGCCCGATGCCGCCATACCAAGACATACGGTCGACACGTCTGGGCCGACGTGCTGCATGGTGTCATACATGGCGAGCGTGGAGCTCACTTGTCCACCGGGGGAGTTCACATAGAGAGTGATATCCTTCTTGGAATCTTCTTTATCTAAAAACAGGAGCTGGGCGATGATCGAGTTTGCAATATCGTCATTGATGCCTGTTCCCAGGAACACGATGCGCTCCTCCAAAAGACGAGAGTAAATATCGTACGCACGTTCACCGAACTGTGTCTTTTCGATCACCGTGGGGATGAGCATGTTCTGCGGCGTGGTGTGACCGCGAGAAATCGATGTTGCAATGGACTGAAGTTGGGGATGCATAAAGAGAGAAGGATGACAGAAGAAATCTAATGTTTCTTTCATCTCTAGTATAGCTCTTTTTTGATTTCTTCGGCAGTATTCAGCAGATCAATTCTATGTTCCAATACATGTATGGAAAACGTCAAGACAGCTTTACATTCTTATTTGGAACACGTGAAGAAGCCACTGATTGTGGTCCTTGGCCCAACCGCAAGTGGGAAGACATCATTCTCGGTTGAGCTTGCGAAAGAACTGCAGCAGGAAGGGGGAAAGCCGGAAATCATTAATGGGGATTCCCGTCAGCTGTATCGATATTTCGATATCGGAACCGCGAAGATCACACAAGAAGAGATGAAGGGAATCCCGCATCATCTCTTTTCCGTCCTCGATCCAGCGGAGCCTGTGAGCATTGCGTGGTATCAGAAAGAAGCGATGAAGCTGATCGATGAGATTCTTGCACGAGGCGGTCTTCCGGTGCTGGTGGGTGGATCGATGCTGTACATTGCCTCGATCATCGATGGCCTTGTCCCTGTTGATCGATCTGATCCGGATCTTCGAAAGAAACTGGAAGAGGAATACGATCGTGATGAAGGACACACACAATGGAATCGATTACAGGAAATGGATCCTGAATCTGCAGAGAACATCCCGCATGAGAATAAAGTGTACGTGGTTCGTGCTCTGGAAATCATCGAACTCACGGGAAAGAAGAAATCGCAGCAAAGGGATCGCACAACGCCGCCGTATGACATTTTCATCATCGGTATTGATCAAGACCGAGAAGTTCTCAAAAAGAGAATCATTGAGCGAACGAAGAAGATGTTTGAACAAGGATGGATGGACGAAGTGAAAAGTCTCATGGAGCGAGGATACGATGAAACAACACCTGCCATGCAAAGTCATGGATACCGAGAAATTATGGAGGCGATCCAATCGGGGTCGATCGATCATGATGCCCTCATCGATGTCATTAGCAAGAATTCGATTGCGTACGCAAAAAGGCAAAGGACATGGTGGAAGGGGGACGAGAGGATTCGGTGGGTTGTTTTTTCCCGTAGCGGCGAGCCCGGGCTCGCCGCTAGAAGCGACTCATGAGTCGCTTCTACGGGAAAAAACATCAAAAAACAAACACATCCGCATGTTCCTCAATTCTCTGTTTCATTTGCCAGAGATCTTCAATCATGGTTACAAGCTGGGGAGAACTATCAGGTGTTTGCTTTGATTCAAAGAATTCTTTGATATGACGGAGGAGATCCGCAATATTCACAATCGCAAGGTCTGTCTTCGCTTTCCATTCTGCATCCAGTGAATCGTAGACTTTTTTATTCAGAATTGATTCAGGATTCGTTGTATCAATTTTTCCACTATTGATGAGATTCGTAATCTTCTTCACGAATTCCGTGTGTTCGGCATCCATGTCACCGGCAATCGCCTGACCGGCCTTCTTCTGGGCATCTTCCGGAAGATCTTTAAAATTCTTGATGGCGGCGGCAAAGGTATCCATTAGGCGGGGAGAAGGGTGTGAATGAAGTCTACTACATCTTTCATGGGTGTCATGGATTTTACAAAGTATCCTTTTGCGCCAAGGGATTTAGCACGTTCGGCATCGTTATCGGTACCAAGATTTGTAAGAACAATCACTGGTGTTGTGTTTTTCTGTTGCTGCAGTTCCGTGAGTACTTCAAAGCCGTCTTTCTTGGGAAGAACAAGATCCAAGAGAACCACATCGAATTTCTTCTCCTTCAGGGCGGAGAGAGCTTGCTCACCATCGCCTGCAATCGTGATTTGAAAATTCGCCTTCTCAAATTTCATCCGGAGGGCTTTGGAGGCTGTTGCTTCGTCTTCCACAATGAGAAGAACGGTGGGGGTGGCCATAGAACCTATTATACCATCATTTGAGGGTTTTTTCTATTCGCTGCACCAACGAAGCGGCGCAGCTGGTCTTGAACAAGGTACAATGCCCACTCATGGATATTTTTACCCGTCTCACGCCGGCAATCCTTAAAACCACGAAAGACTACATTGCAGCATTAGAAGCAATTGAGATTATGACCGTGGGTGATCTTCTCCGTTATCTTCCGCGTGATTATGAAGATCTCTCGCAGATGATGACGCTCCTCAAAGCTCCCCTTGGAGAGAAAGTGACGCTGCGCGGAACCATCGACAAATTGAAACTTGTGCGGACGAGATCGAAAAAACAGCTCATACAGGGAGTCTTTATTGACGAAGATGGAGAAACAGCGCAAGTCGTCTGGTTCAACCAGCCGCACATTATGCGCATGCTGAAAGATGGTGATGATGTGGTCTTTACGGGAAAAATTGTCGAGAACGGGTACAAACTGCAGATTCAAAGTCCCACGTTTGAGTCAGCAAAGAGAGAAATCATGCTCCATGGTGGGCGCATTGTTCCCGTGTATCCGCAGCATAATATCATCAATACCAAGTGGCTTCGGGAAAAAATGGCACTGGTGAAACCTGTCATCGATCAACTGGAAGATCCCTTGCCCAAGGAAGTTGTTGAAGAGAACGGCTTACTCTCGTATCGAGATACCGTCCGCGCGCTTCATTTTCCCGATGACTTGGCACTTACTGAAAAAGCAAAAGAACGGCTTGCGTTTGAGGAACTGTACGGCCTTCAGCGCGAAGCGCTTCTCAAAAAACAGGAGTGGCAGGGGCATCATCAGAAGCGTTTAGAAATTCCCATGGACACAGAACTCATCAAGGCGCTCTTTGCATCGCTCTCGTTTACTCCCACAAACAGTCAGAAAATTGCGATCTACGAAATTCTCCGGGATATGGAGAAAGACCGACCGATGTCCCGTCTCCTGGAGGGCGATGTGGGATCAGGAAAAACGCTTGTTGCGGTGAGTGTCATGGCCAATGTGATTCGTCGCGGTGGCCAATGTGCGCTCATGGTGCCAACAGAAGTGCTGGCAAAACAGCACAGTGAAGGCATTACACGACTCCTTGTCAATTTTCATCGGTACCTGACCGACCAAAAAAAAGCCGATCACGCATTTCCTCATTTGCCTTCGATTGTTCTGCTTACAGGCTCAACTCCTTCCTCAGAAGCGCTCGCCATCAAACAAGGCCTTGCAACGGGAACCATCGACCTTGTCATCGGCACGCATGCACTCATTGAAGAAAGCGTCACGTTCAAGGATCTCAAATTGGTCATTGTGGATGAACAGCACCGCTTTGGCGTGATGCAGCGTGCAAAGCTGAAAGAGAAGGGGAGTCCACACTTTCTTGCGATGACAGCGACTCCTATTCCACGGACGCTGGCACTCACGGCATTTGGTGATCACGATCTCTCGGTATTGCTCGAGAAACCAGGAAATCGCAAGAAGATTCATACGAAAGTTGTCCCGCCGAAAGATCGCACAACGGTCGAACGATTTATCGATCATGAAATTGAACAGGGAAGACAAGTCTTCGTCATCTGTCCGCTCATTACGGAATCTGCACATGATGAGATGGCGGAGGTGAAGAACGTGGAAACAGAGCGTGCCCGCTTGCAGCATGAGTTTCCCAAGAGATCTATTACGATGCTTCACGGAAAGATGACACCCGCAGAAAAAGAAGAGATCATGCGACGCTTCAAAGCCCGTGAGTCCGATATTCTTGTTTCAACATCCGTCATTGAAGTGGGCATTGATATTCCGAATGCGACCATCATCGTGATTGAAGGCTCCGAGCGTTTTGGCCTCGCACAACTCCATCAATTTCGTGGACGGGTGGGGAGATCGGACATACAAAGTCACTGCTTCCTCTTCACCACGTCTCCCGAACAAGCCAGATCGCAAAGGCTCAAAGCAATGGAGCAGCATGATTCCGGCTTCATGCTTGCCGAGATTGACCTGCAATTGCGTGGGCCTGGGGAACTCTATGGTCTTCGCCAGAGCGGCATCGGCCTCACGCGACTGTCAGGTCTTTTGAATCCCGAGCTGGTCGTAAAAGCACGCCGCGCAGCGGAAAAGGTACTCGGAATGGTGGGAACATCCAGTGGAACAGGATTGAATGTTTAGATCACATCCAAGGGATTCACATCGATGAACACACCACGCGCATCGATTGCGCGAAGAATTCTCTCTGGAGATGTCCCACGAAGCACTGTGTACCATACATTCTTCGTAGAAAACGATGGTTGAATGCTGACAGCCTCTAGGGCAGAAGGATCTTTCTTTTGTTGGTCTTCAATCTGGATACGAAGAGCAAGTGCTTTCTCTTTTGCTCCAGGTCCGCGTGCAATGAGTGCAATCACGTTTGCAGTAGGAGGAAATCCTCCACGTGCTCGAATGGAAAGTTCATGCGAGAGAAATTCATCCAGATGTCCGGTCGAAAGTGCACGCATTTCAATACTTTCCGGCCGAAACGTTTGAATGAACATTTCAGCCTCCGGATTCATACTGCGCATGCGTGCAAGAAGACCGACAGTCCGTTCACTTGCGCGAATAGTTGGTGCGGAGAGCCCAATATCGGCAACGAGTACTGCGAGGAGTGTCACGGTAGGACTTCCAGCAAGGGAGACGACCGGCTGTGTTCCTATCAAAATATCCACTTCCTGTTCTATCAGAAGTTTCTTGATCGCGATGAGATCTTTCTTGGACTCCAGTGTTTCACTGTCGATCCGTCTTATGCGCGCATCCGGGAAAAACTTTTTCAGAAGTGTTTCGACGCCTTGTGTTCCTGCGCCAATGGGGCGAAGATTCGAGGAATGGCATTGTGGACAGGTATTCGGCACAGGTTCCGTTGTTCCGGTGACGTGATCCCACAAGAAGGGATGATTCTTGACATCATGATGCACGGTGAGTGGATGCCCTGTTGTTTGGGATTCCAACCGATGTCCGCATTCCGCACAAATCATCCCACTTGCCATACCCCGATGATTGAGAAGGAGGATGGATTGTTCTTTTTTTTCCAGCCGATGTTGGATTGCTATGATGAGGTTCGATGTGAGCGGATATGATGTTCCGAATGTTGCATCTTTGAGATCGATCACATGCACGTTATCTCGATGATCCGTTTGTGTGTCATGGAGTGTGATAGAACCTTCCTGCACGCGTTTCCATGTTTCCAAAGAAGGACAAGCGCTGGAAAAAAGCAGTGTCGCGTTGGCTCGCTCCGTCCTTTCCCATGCCACGTCCCGTGTATGGTAGTAGGGCGTTTGCCTGTTCTTGTATGTCCATTCCTGCTCTTCATCCATCACGATGAGGCCCAGGTGATGAAGTGGCGCAAACACCGCAGCGCGTGTTCCAATGATGATCAGTTGTTCGCCAGCATGCATGCGTCTACAGGCTTTTCTCTGTCCAGCAGTGGTCGCTCCCGCTAACTGAATGATCGAATCTTCATGGATGTATTCAGAGAGAAGCGTGTTCCATTCTTCACATGCAGCAATATCGGGTGCCAGGAGAATGACATCTTTTTTGCTATCGATTACCTGAAGAATCACATCGAGAATGAACTCTCGTCGCTCTCTCTGCGTTCCCATGACAAGGAGCGGGGATAGGGGTGAGGCAGATCGATCTCTTTGCTTCTTGATCGTGATGAAAGATCGGTTGTCTTCTTTTGCGATGAAATTTTTCCATGGTGGAGAGGGCAACATGCTTCTAAGTAAAATGCGCATCGTCGTAAACGTTTCTTCTTGCAACCATGGAAGAAGATCGATGAGATCGTGCGGAAGAACAGGAGACGGAGAAACAATGCCCGCGATGGACTTTACATCAAATGATTCTGTACCCGGCTTCATTTCTTCCAGTACAACGCCTTCAATGGTGGAACCTCGAAGAGGAACGGCCACCAATGTTCCGGGTTTCAGTGGCTCTGCGGACTCGTACGTTAAACCTTCACCAAGAGCACTGGAACGTGAGGAAGTGACAATGCGGTAGCGCATGAAAAGAAGAAAGTATGATGAAGTATGAATGAAGGATATAAAATAATGAAGTATCACTATGTCACTATCCCCCTACCGGGGCGTAGCTTCCGCCTACGTCCTTCGGACTTCGGACGGACAGGCAGTTGGCTTCCTTATGTTACTATCCCGTGCATCGGGGCGTAGCTCAGTTGGTAGAGCGCGTGGTTCGGGACCACGAGGCCGCTGGTTCGAGTCCAGTCGCTCCGACCAGGATTCTTGAGCGTCATGAAACACCATGAACGTCTTTTGCTCCTTTAAGACCCCTCATAGCCGAGAGGCGGAGTGGGGTCGCTCCGACCATTAGAGTGATGCCAACTTTTCTTCTACTCCTCCCGCATGGAAAATCTCTTCGGGTTTGATGGACGCCAAGTATGGATCTCTGTCTTCTTCGGAGTATAAGACGGTATACATCTCCGGAAGAAGGGACTGCATTGCTTCATTCAGTGTAAGATGCCGTGACAATTCTGCAAATTTTGCAAAGCGCATGTCTGTTTTTTCCAGCAGGAGATCAATACCCGTTGCAGGAACAAGACTTCCCTGCGACGTGCGAACATATGCAAGCACCATTCCATCGCCACCCAATTCTTTTGTTTGAAGACGATCCAGCGACAATGATTCCTCCTCATCTCCACAATCTTTGAGAAGTTGCATCCAGGCCAGCTTTGTCATGGTGAGATCATGTACCTGACAGAATCCTCCAAGGCACTTCATGCCGTAATAGAGAGAAACGGTGAGGTAACACAGGAACATTCCGGGGAAGATTTTCTTTTCCTTGAGCGCCGCCTCAATGTCTTTTGGCGTCAAAGAAATAGAAATGGCACCATCTTCCGATGCAATCCTCTGATCTTTATACGACAGCTTCACACGATGCCCATGGGGATCAATACCCCAGAAGAGGTATGTTCCCCATTTTTTCTCCAAGGAGAATGCCCCGCTGATATTGTTGAAGCCTTGCAGAATGCGTGGTGCGAAGGATGCATCAAAGAGAGCGCGAGAAATGAGAGACACGCTTTCCTTCATATGGTGCTTCAAAAGCAGTCGTGTGACCAGTGTCTCAATTTCAATGTAGAGAAGAGGAGGAATATCACCCTTCACACCGTTTTCGTCATGGAAGAAGTCTGCCCAAAACCGATGATTGATTTTCGTCACCTGTGTGTCGTAGTCGGGTGATGAAAGAACCTCATCCGGATAGAAGTACCGATCGATTATATCCTGCACTTCTTTTCCTCTCTTTTCCGTAACATCCTTGTTCTTTATCTTTTCATCAATCATGTGTTTTGCACGCTGGAGGTCTTCTTGCGTGAAAGGTCGCATCGCAATGACGGTGCTCATTTTCTGTTTGTCTGGAAAAATGGGCAGACGAATGATCGGTCCGTTTCCATGATCATCCCCGTGGAACAGAATTCCACGCGGAAAGCCTGATGCATTATTCATGGAAACTCCAGCGAAGGAGAACACGATGATGGCATCGTGGTCTTTTTCTTTCTCTTCAAAGAGAGGAATGCCTGTGATGATGTTGGCATTAATCCAGAATGGGTGACAGAGGGGACTGTGGTGATCTGCAGTGGAAACAAGTGCCCGGCGTGATAATTGCTTGGCAATTCTATCTGCCATATCTTTCCCCAGGCGTTCTTCCGTCATGGCCCTCACTTCGTCAATCAATTCCGGTTTCCGGTCATCCAGGCGGGGGCTGGGATTCACATCTAAAAAATCCTGCGCATACTCACGAAGTGTTTTTTTGCCGTGCTTTTCCATGATTTCCCCCAAAATAGGACGCCTGAAAGAAATTGCGCCCCAAATACGACCAAGCACTTCGTAAAGGCTTTTCTTCTTTTCATCCTGCGTGCCGGTTGCCCCTGACTTTTTCTCCTCGTAGGTGAGGAACGGGTTCATAGTAGGTTGCGGGACAGTATATTCATGTTCATCAAAAAATCAAGGGTGGTAAGACCTCGTTTAAGGCTTTATGAAGGCACTTCTGGCATTTTTGGAATGCGTTACTTTTTCCTGAACAGAAGTCCCAGTTCTATGACTTCAATCACGATCAGATATACCGGAAGAAGTATCTCGGTACTTCTCCATGTTGTTGCAGCAAAGAGAGATGTGACGGCGCCGCACAACCACAAAAACCATGCAAGTGGATGTTCACTTTCCGGATGAAGATACGTTTTTCGAAACGTGGGAAGAATGGCAAAGAAATCAATGACGAGACTAAACAGATACGGATACAACGCAGATCCAGTAAGGATCCACACAAGACACGTGATGACAATGAGAGCAATGCATAGTCTATCGATCACGCTTGTTCCACCTGCTCCATGCACAATGCTGATGAGCGCGATGATGACAGGGCATACGGCACCCAAAAGAGCGATGGCAATAGCTGCCTTTCCTCCTAATTCTCTGTACGAGAGAAGAATGATACTGCCCGTTGCAGCCCACACAAACCAGGAAACACGGTTTGGCTTTGTTGTTCCATGAAAGATGGAATAGAGGTAGGGCACGTATGCCAGAAAAATGAAGGTTCCTGAAAGAATTTGAATACCAAGTTGCATGGGCTCAGTGTAGTGATACTCCTTTCTTCCACAATCGTCACTCACTCAAGCATACAAAGAACGTAATGATGCAGCTTGCAGGGACGATTTAAGAGCGGTGTGGCCGTCTCGTACTACTGTGCCTGGCGCGGCCATGGTGTTTCGGTGTTCGTGGCAAATGAAGAGGTTGCTTGTGATGTTCCTTAAAAGGTTTTGGAAGAGATTCCACCTCCGCAGTAATGTGTTTCGGAAGAGCCGTGCGCTTGAGAGGATTTCTGATGAGCCGTTCAATCGCGCGGATGTCTCCACTTTGATCTGGACTTGCAAACGAAATAGCACGACCGACAAGACCTGCTCGTCCTGTTCGGCCGATGCGATGCACATAGTCTTCCGGGTTATCGGGGAGATCGTAATTGATGACGAGTGAAATACCCGTGACATCAATGCCTCGCGCGGCAATATCCGTCGCAATCAAAATGCGGTACTTTCCGTTCTTGAATCCTTCCAATGCTTCGCGGCGCTGAGCGAGGGAACGATTCGCGTGAATTTCTCCGGCTGTGTGCCCTGTCGCCTTGAGCGTTCGTGTCATCTTCTTGGCGCCATGCTTTGTGCGTGAAAAGACGAGAATCGTTCCTTTGTTCTCTTGAAGGAGTGATGCAAGGAGCTGCATCTTGGACTGCTTTGGAACGATGAACAGTTCCTGCTCAATTCTTTCTGCGGTGGTTCCCTGTGGTGCCACTTCAATGCGCAGTGGAAGCTGCATATGCGTATTGGCGATTTTTAAAATGCTTGCCGGCATGGTGGCAGAGAAGAGGAGAGTTTGTCGTTCTTTGGGGACATGTTTGAGAATTTCCAGAATCTGCGGTGCAAAACCCATATCCAGCATGCGGTCTGCTTCATCTAGCACGAGAATCTTCACTTCGCGGAGCGTGATCGTCTTTTGCTTCAAGTGATCCATCAGGCGGCCTGGCGTTGCAATGAGAATACGAGGATTACTTTTCAGCATGCGTCGCTGCAGATTCATCGATGCACCTCCTACAAAGACAGCGGTGCCAATGCGGAAGTGAGGAGCAAACTGCGCGAGGGATTCCTCTACCTGATACGCAAGTTCGCGCGTAGGAACAATAATGAGGCCGCGTCCACCCTGTGCGTTGAGACGCTGAATCATAGGAAGGCCGAACGCGAAGGTCTTTCCTGTTCCCGTTTGCGCAATGCCGATTAAGTCCTTTCCTTCAATAGCGACGGGGATCGATTTCTGTTGAATGGGAGTGGGGACCGTGAATTTCTTTTTATCCAAGATTTCTAAAAACGCCGGCGCGAGGCCAAGCGTTGAAAAACTGGATGGTGCGTGAG
Source organism: Patescibacteria group bacterium (assembly GCA_023263945.1). Taxonomy (GTDB): domain Bacteria; phylum Patescibacteriota; class Gracilibacteria; order Peribacterales; family Peribacteraceae; genus JALQTW01. The sequence continues at coordinate 658,860 of JALQTW010000001.1, forward strand.
GTTCGGACATGTGAGATAGGAGAATACGCGAGATTGTATGAAATAGCGATGAATAAAAGAAGGATCTGGAATACAAACGAGAAAACCTCTACGCTATCGCCGTTCGGGACGTAGCTCAGTTGGTAGAGCGCCTGGTTTGGGACCAGGAGGCCGCGAGTTCGAGCCCCGCCGTCCCGACCATGTATATGCCGGATCCCACCGGCTTTTTATGATACAATTCGCCTCTCATGCCCTCCAAAACAACATCATCGGAGGCTGTTGCTCCACTTGCGTATCGGCTTCGCCCCAAAACGCTTTCGGAATTTGCTGGTCAGAAAGAAATTGTAGGAGAGGGGACGCCTCTTCGCACGTCTATCGAGAACGACACCTTGAGTTCACTCATTTTTGCTGGTCCTCCCGGAACGGGGAAGACAACGCTCGCAAAAATCATCGCAGAAACAACCGATGCACATTTTGTGCAGCTGAATGCCGTGACGAGTGGCGTTGCGGACATTAAACAGGTGTGTGCTGAGGCCGAGCGCATGAAGCAATCGTTCAAACAAAGGACAGTTCTCTTCATCGATGAAATTCATCGCTTCAATAAATCACAGCAGGATGCACTTCTTCCATTTGTGGAAAGCGGTGTTGTCATTTTGATCGGAGCGACGACGGAGAATCCCTACTTCTCCGTAAATAGTGCATTGATCTCCAGATCGCAGGTGTATTTGCTGAAGCCTCTCTCCGTAGAGGATCTCTCTGCCATCATCGAGCGTGCTCTCAAACATCCTGAAGGATACAAAAGAACAATTTCGATGAAGCCCGATGCCATAAAACACATTGCAGAATCGGCAAATGGAGATGCGCGTATTGCACTGAACCTTCTGGAACTCGCGGTGCTGACGATCGGTTCAAACATTACGCTGGAAGCTGCACAGAAGCTCTTGTCTGAGCGCTCCAAGCGATACGATAAAAAAGGCGAAGATCACTACGATACAGTTTCTGCGTTCATTAAAACGATGCGTGGAAGTGATATCGATGCCGCACTCATCTGGCTCTATAAAATGATTCTCTCCGGTGAAGAACCACGCTTTCTATTTCGGCGTATGGCCATTTTTGCGAGTGAAGATGTTGGCAATGCAGATCCACGTGCGTTGCCGTTTGTCATCAGTGCGTGGCAAGCATTCGAAATGGTCGGTATGCCAGAAGGGGAATTTTTTTTGGCGCATGCGTGCGTGTACGTGACACAAGCCCCAAAGAGTAACGCGGTGACGAATGCGATGTATGGCGCAAAAGCGTATGTGCAGAACGCACCGTCACTGGAAGTACCCTATAGAATCCGCAACGCTCCTGTGAAAGCGATGAAAGAACATGGGTATCATGAGGGGTATCAGTACGCGCACAATGCGAAGGATGCAATCGTCAAAGAGAATTATTTCCCGATTGGCCATGACGCTCAAACCTTCTACGAACCGAGCAATAGGGGATTCGAAGCAGATATAAAAGAGCGTTGGGAGAGGGTAAAGAAGATGGTGAGGGGATAATTGCTAAAAAAATTAAAATGTGTTATAATGATGAATCGTGCATACCAACATCACACACCATTTCACACAGGACTTTCGTCGTTTTGCGAGGCAGCATGATGATCTTCCTGCATTTCATGCGGCATTCTTGGTGAGTACATTCCTGGCAGCTGCGATCCTCAACTTAGGATGTTTCGCTGTCCTTATTCTTCTTCATGTATGCCTGGATATTGTGAAATACCATGATGTGCACGGACTCAGCAGAATGAAAACCGTGTATGCCGCATTCCTGGAAAGTCTCTTCGATATCACACTCTTCTTCATCGCGTTTGCATCGTCCGTGTATCTTCATCACACCTTTGCTCTTGCTAGCTTAAGTGGACTTCGTCGGGCAGGGCTTTCTCTGTTTGAAATCATCACGACGGTTGTTCCCAAGATGCAGATTCTGCAGCATTTTTTATATTTGCTCGCAGGATTCCATAGTTACCTCCACATGATTCATCCAACCATCGGAAAGCCGATGAATACAGCACAGAAAGTGTGTTTACTCGCTATTGTTTTCTGTATTGGACTGCTTCTCTTTTCGCCCTATCGGTTTGCAGGACAGGAAGATGAATTGATGAAGATTTTCGCACGAGAATTAGTACCAGGATTCATGTAATTATTTGCGTAGTGCTTGGAAAAGAAATTCTTGAGAAGAATTGGGAATTTAGAATTAAGAATTGTGAATACAATGGACATTTCTATTCTCAATTCAAAATTCACAATTCCTAATTCTATTCTAAAAAGGAAGGTCACCTTCAAATAATTCCTTTTCGATATTTTTCGTCATCGCCCTCCATTCTTCCAGAAATTCCGGAGTGCTTGTTCGTGATCGAATGAGGAAGTCATCAAAGCGCTCATCGACGGAGACCAGTGTATCGTGCAGTGCCCGTTTATCGCAGTAACTGAGAATCTTTTGTTCTGTCGTGATGGGCTTATCGTCTTCTTTTCGTGGAGCGCCATGTGTTCTGATGATGGATCCAATGACTGGAAATCCTTTCTCGTTCAAGAACTCTTGTGCTGCCTTTTCATGATTGGATTGAAATCGATCACGAAATGCATTCCAGGATGGGGGTTCCTCTTTTTTCTCATCCTTGGGAAAATCCAGAAAACGGAAGAGATCGTGCAGTAGAGCGGCCGCCCGCAGTGCCTTTGGTCGCACGATGATCTGCCGCTTGAGAAGTGCTGCACTGCATTTTTCCGCACATTCTGCGACCAGTTCTATATGTGCACGGATGTTGGAAAGAACATCGATCTCGTCTATCCATTCTTGAATCTGATCGTCAGAAGGCACCTCTGCATCGCAGAAATCGATATCGATCGTCCGCTCAGCTTCAGAAAGAGGAGTGATGCTGATATCAATCGCATGATCATCCTGCATCTGTGTTCTTTCCGGCCATTCGATCAAGCGAATTCCCGGAAATTCTTCGGAGCCACGTAGAATCTCCTCAGTAGATTTCCCATGAAGACGATACAGATCGATATGAAGGAATTTTTCCTCGTATCGTTGCTCCAGAGCAAACGTAGGGCTTGTCACTGTGTCCTGAATGCCAAGACCACGGGCAAGGCCCTGGGCGAAGGTCGTTTTCCCAGCTCCCAGTTCTCCGGTGAGAAGAATGGGAGACTGAGGGTCGTACAGGCTTTTCGCTAACGAAGAGCCTATAGCAGCCGTTTCAAGGGGATTGTGGCTTATGAGAGAGAGAAAGTCCTTCATTGACATTTTGGCTAAAATGATATATTATAGAATTAACACCAATATCTATACCTCTCTCCTAGTATGCCACACCCTCGCTCCGGCTTTCGGGTTCAAGTCGTCTACAAGCATAAACAGCATCACCCGCTAAAGTATGCATCTCAGAAGTTTTCTTTCTGGATTGCGACGCTCTCGATGTTTGCCTTTGTAGTAGGGAACATGGTGGGCCAGCACGGATGGTACGCATTTTGGAAATCGGTCCTTGGAAAAGTGGATGATTCCATCATCGTCTTTACGGGAACCGTCACCCCTCTGGAAAAAATTCCGGATTTCACCAAGTGGTCTGCCTATGGTGGAGGAAGTGATGAACATACGTTCCGTGAAGTGCCACAGGATCTCCTCATTTCCATGCCTTCGTACAGTGCAACCGTACAAAAAGATGGATCCACACCGTTCTACAGTGTGGGATACATGGGTTCGTACGATGAAGGAGGGGATGGAGATGGAAGTCATCCGGGCGTGGATATTCGTACTCCTATTGGAACACCGGTGCGATCGATCGCAAACGGTATTGTCGAAACAGTTCGTGATATTAACGGTGGGTACGGAAAGTACATCGTTATCCGTCATCCCAATGTTCCCGATCAAGCGAGCACAAAGAAGAAGCGTACCGTCTGGTCTGTGTACGCTCACTTGAGTGACATGCTGGTGTCTGAAGGACAGGTGATAGAGAAAGGTCAGCAGATTGGTCTCTCCGGGATGAGCGGAGATGCGTCTGGTCCTCACCTGCACTTCCAGATAGATAACGATCTTGCGCCTTGGCACCCGTACTGGCCGTTTACAAGTGATGAAATGCGTACGGCACATTTGTCTCTCAATCAGGCCATCAATACAGGATTCCACAGCGAACGTGGGTACGAATACACGGTCAGCCCTCTCCTGTTTGTGCAGAGTTACGAAACGTCTGTTCCTTCCAGGACGGTTGCTTCCGATGCAACAGGAACAACAGATCAACTGACAGAGCGTCCTCTTACAACGAAGGAACGTATTGAAGCTCGTCGCACCAAACGTTCAGCCCAATATGCAACAACTGTTCCGCGCGTGACGGTTGCGGCAACGGATTCCTCACAGCCCATTGCCCCCGTTGTGACACCTCCCCTTGATGATGTTCAACCCTCTGCATCAACCTCTTCTGTTTCTCTTGTACAGGCAGGAAGTGATGTCGATCACATCACCATTTCCCATGACGGATTCTACCGTCGCAGTTGGGAAAAATTCACCGTCACAGCCTACGATAAAGATGGGGATGTCGTTCGAAATCCCTCGTTTGCAGGAAAGATCTACTTCCGTGCAGCATTCGGTGAAGCAGAATTCCGTCCGGCTCAACTGACGGCAGCAGACTTTGTATCCGGAACGGCAACGGTGAATGTTCTTCCTCATGAAGCAAAACGAAGTTTCATCATGGAAGCGGTGGGTGCGTTTCAAGCACTGAGTCAGACGATGGTGATGGAACGATAAATGAGAAGGCAGAAATCAGAAGACAGAAACCAGTAACACACTCTGACTACTGACTTCTGCTTTCTGTCTTCTTTCTGCTGTACATCGTCAATCCCACCATCACCACGAGCAATATCAAAAACGCCACTCCCTTTCCTTTGGTACTCAAAAACAAGGCGGTAACACCGAATGCAGTGCCGATGGATCCTGTAAGGAGAATGATCTGACGTTCGCTCCATCCTTTCTGCAGAAGACGATGGTGCAAATGATCGCGATCTCCGTGAAACGGAAAACGACCGCGGAGGAGACGACGAATCACCACGAAGACAGCATCGATCAGCGGAATACCCAGAACAAGAAAAGCGGTTGCCACTTTTCCTCCTTGATAAATGCCAAGGAGCCCTAACATAAGCCCAAAAAACATGGAACCACTGTCTCCCAAAAGCATCTTCTGCGGAGGGAAATCGAAGAGTAAACAAGCAAACGAAATTCCCGCCAGAATGAAGGCAAGCATGGCAAGGTGTGGCTGATTCACACGATCTGAATAAGCAAGGATTCCCATCATGATGAAACCGATCGTCGAAAGGGAACTCACTTGCCCTGGAATGCCATCGAACCAGTTCAGTGCATTGAGTGTGAGCCCAAGCCAGACAATGGTGAAGAATCCACTAAGAATAGGAAGGGAGCCGAAGAACGGAACAGAGACGGCAAGGGAGTCCAGCTTAATGACATCGAATCCCAAAAAATCGGCGGGATTTGTGATGGAATAAATGCGACTTCCTGTTATGAAAAGAAGAATACAGAGGAGAATTTGCATCACCGCGCGGAACCAAAAAGGAAGTGGCGTACGATCATCAATGAACGTGAGCGTTGCGAGCATCAGCAAGCCAAGAACAACACCCACCATTTGCATGGAGAGGGGTTCTATGAAGAAGAATGCGCAGAGAAATGCGAACACGGCAACAATCCCGGTTGGGTAGGGGAGTCGTTTTCTGGTGAGTCCATAGCGCTCTGGAAAATCGAGAAGATTCCATGTGGGGAAAAATCGGATACAAAGAGAGAGAAGCACCATCGTAAAAGGAATAATCCACAGACCCGGAAGAATGACAGGAAGAAGTTCTTTCATTGCCTGTTACTATAGCGATGGTGACAGAAAAGCGCTCCCTGATTCTTGGCTGCCTCTCTAAAACATGTCCTTCTTCATGTCGGAAGGTGTGGAATGAGCGATTTCGGAAAGAGGGGACTGATGCAACCTTTCTTCTGTATCTAATGGAACCTTGCGAGGGAGATCCCTGTACGGCCGAGAAGTGTCTCCATGTTCGTCTTTCCGAAATGTATTTGCACCATCGTTTTTCGTATGTCGTTCATGAACCGTTCCAAGAAGCAGTGATGCCGCTTCTGGATGAGATCGATCCATCAACATCCAAGAAAGGGAGTGTGAATATCGTCATAAATGAGGAGGGTGTTTTAAAGGGGTATTGGTGTGACAATGATGATGAAATCATGAAGCAATGGAGCTCTTGGAAGAGTTAGTATTTCACCATGATTTCAGATTTCGTGCTTGCGATCTCGTGCTTTACAATCCCCACATGTCTTCTCCCTACAAAACTCTTTCCACAGCAGAACTTCTCAGAAAACGCGTGCTTCTTCGTGCCGGATTTGATGTTCCCGTTGAAAACGGCGTGGTGACGGATACCACTCGCATCGAGTCTCTTGTTCCTACGATGAAGTACATTCTGGACCACGGTGCCATGCTCATCATCATGGCACATCAGGGACGCCCCAAAGATGCTCCGGATCCCACATTCTCTCAAAAGCCGCTCGTTCCTGTTCTGGAAAAACTGCTCGGAACGACAGTTCATTTTGCAGAGGATTGTGTTGGCGAAAAAGCCGAATCAGCAGTGAAGCAGGCGAAGATGGGAGATATTGTCCTCTTGGAAAATCTTCGTTTTCATCCTGAAGAGAAGAAGAATGATCCTGCATTTGCGAAAGCGTTGGCATCGCTGGGGGATATGTACGTGAATGATGCCTTCACCAATTGCCATCGCAGCCATGCCAGCATGGTGGGTGTTCCCACCCTTCTCCCTTCTTATATGGGATTGCAACTGGAACAGGAGGTAGATCATTTACTCCGTGTCATGAAGTCTCCTATGCACCCGCTCACGCTCATCATCGGAGGTGCGAAACTGGAAACGAAAGTGCCTATTATTCGCAACTTTCTGCCTCTTGCAGACCATATTCTTGTAGGCGGTGCGGTGGGAAATACCTTTGTTGCCGCACAGGGTATTCCCGTTGGAAAGTCCAAATATGATGCAGAGGGAGTCTCTCAGGCAAAAGAACTTCTGGAGGAAAGCATGAAAGAGGGGAGTGCGACGCTGGGTGTTCCAACGGATGCATTCGTCGCGACGAGTCCGGAAGACGGTGCGAATGGGAAGAATATGTCGTTTGACGCGGCAGGGGAGACCTTGGGAGGGGATGGAGGGGAGGGATCTTTCTTTGACATTGGCACAAAGACTGCTGAAGCGTATGCGCTGATCATCAAAAATTCCAAGATGATCATCTGGAATGGCCCCGTCGGACTTTCTGAAAATGAAGCATTTTCAAAGGGATCCAAAACTCTATGCCATGCTGTACAAGAAGCGACGAAGAATGGTGCTGTAAGCATCATCGGTGGTGGCGACACGATTGACTTTCATAACCGCTATGACATTCCACTCGATGCCTACACGTTTGTCAGTATGGGTGGCGGTGCCATGCTGGAGTTCTTGTCCGGGAAGGAATTTGCATCGCTGAATGCACTGAAAGACGCTTAGCGTCCTGAAGGCTTCCATCATTCTCTTATGAATTCAGACACCTCCCTCACCATCGTCATTGTCGATGCGTCTGACAACGTGCGTGATGCACTGAAGGCTGTTCGCAGCACAAGCGGGGATGTGCTCGTTCTTTTTCCGCACAAGTTTATATTCGACGAATTGACGATGAGACCGCTCTTCATTGAACTAAAATCTCTCAATGAACAGCGCTTATTGACAATTGCCACAAAGAACGTGCGGCTTCGAAAGCTGGCTGAAAAGGCGGGCTGGAAATCCATTAAAACGGTTCGTGTTCTTCAGCCTCTTCTGGTAGATCGGCCCGAACAGGATGAGGCACTCCGTGTGTTTAGCCCGCGTTTTTGGCATGGTCACATTCGTTCCCGTTTACAGTCCATTGGACTCATTTCGCTTCCTAATATTCGTATTTGGATTCTGTTTGGAACGAGTTTTGCGGTCTTTCTCTTCATCGTTTTCAAGATCTTGCCATCCGCAACAGTGTCCATCTGGCCTGCCGAAGAAACGGTGAGTCAGACGGTGAACGTGTATCTTGTATCTTCCGGTGCTGTATCTATTCCGAAGGATCGGGTCCGAACGCTTCCGCTTATTCCGCTCACGGTGAAGGTACAACGCAACATGACGTTCGATGAAATTGGAAAACAATTCACGGGGAAAAATGCGACTGTCGTGATGACGGTCTATAACGATTCTGAAGAACAGTATTCACTGCGTCGCGGGACGCGATTTGTAAATCAGGCAGGAATGGTTTTTCGTCTTCAGACCGACATGATCATCAAATCCAAAGGCAAAGCACGTGGAAAAACCGTGGCGGATGAGCATGATCAGTACGGTGAAATCATCGGAGCGCGTGGGAACGTTCCTGCAGGACTCAAATGGGAAATTCCCGCACTACCAGGAGACTTCCGAACAGCCATCTATGGTCGCAACGATCAGATTGGCATAGGAGGTTCCACGTCCTACGTGAATGTGTTACAGAAAGAAGATCTGGACGTCGCCGAGAAAAAATTGAAGCAGGATCTCACCGTTACTGCAAAGCAACTTGCTGAGGATGAGCAAGTGGAATTGAATCAAAAACAGGGGAGTCATTTCGTCCAATTGGCGTATGAAGAACTCACACGGTCCAGTTTCACCGATATTTCCCTTCCATCAGAGTTTATCGGTCAAAAAATAAAGACTGTGCCCGTGAGCGGAACCATTTTTTATACGGTTCTCCTTTACGATGAAAACGAGCTCTTTGAACTCCTCAGAAAAGAACTAGATCAAACGGTGAGTGACCAGAAAGTTCTTATTCTGTCATCCATCCGCAAAGAAAACCTGGTTCTTCACGTGATTGATGCACCGTGGGATGAACCCATCTTAAACTGGGTAAAAGTGACTGTGGACCTCTCTGGCACAGAACGCTACGTGCTGGATCCTCTGACTCCCACAGGAGCCATTTTCTCGAAACGTATTCGCGATGCGGTTTCCGGAAAAACGAAAGAAGATGCAGAACGTATTGTGAAGAACTTCCCGGAAGTTGCCAAAGTGGCTGTATCTATTTGGCCATTCTGGAATAGGACGTTGCCATCCATTGCATCCAATATCAGCATCCGACAGGAAGAACGATGAAAAAACGAACCATTCCACTCCGGCTTTTGCTTCTTGTTCTTGGAATTGGTCTCCTGGTTCCTGCTCTCATCGTGCCGTATTCTGCGTGGAAAGTATTGGAAGGGTTTTCGGGAACAGCAGGGGAACAGGAACACTTTGCATGTGGCCTGGTCTTTGGTGCTGCCGTCCATTCGGTCGCAGATCCTGGCCCCGGTATTCTTCGACGTGTCAGAACAGGTGTACGGTTGTATCACGCTGGTCGTATCGACCGTCTCATCTTTACAGGCGGTCGTGGAAACACCTCACAACAAAGTGAAGCGGAGGTCATGAAATCGGTCGCAGGATCCCTTGGAGTGCCTGAGGAAGATATGCTGACGGAAGAGGAATCATCCTCGACACAGGAAAACCTTCGTAACACACGTCCTTTGCTTGATGATTGTACGTCGATCGTAGGTATTTCCGACCCATACCACCTGGGGCGTATAGGACTCTTGGCATCACACGAGGGGATTTCCCTGAAACTCTTTCCTACTGACGAACACATCACGCAGCCTTTTCTGCTCCAAAGCATTTTCCGGGAAACCCTGGGTTACGCATACTATAAAGTCCAGCCTTGGTTCTAGTCTCTATTAAATAATGTACAAGATACATTGTGCATGATTCAGGAGATAGAGGGAAAAGGCTCCTCTCTTCTCTTCCCACACAGAAGTTATTAGTTATTAGTTTTTGGTTATTGGTGATTGTCATCTCTCTTTAAATCCTCATAGCATTTCACTTCATAAACCCATACACTAAAAACCAATAACCAGTAACCAATAACTTTTCTCATGCCCGATCCCCTGTCAAAGAACGATAAAGATATGCTCTTCACAATCGGCATTGGAACACTTGGTATTCTTTTAGTCGCAATTGTTGCCTCTGGCACATTTCAGGTGCTTGGCATGTGTGGTATTGCCATTGCGACAATAGGGGTTCTTCTCCATGCGGGAAATTAACGATGTCCGCAGCATTCACACGTAGTACGTTGGATGGGGCGACACAATACAGAATTTGTAATACGTGAACCAACATCAAACGAGAGTTCGGCACCTTTTTGCATAGCGATTCGGACTTCATCGCTTGTGACGGCAATCTTCTTTGTAGCTAATGTTGATGAAAGAATCGCAGCAGCGCATTCAGGACAAAACACTGCTGCATCAGGATATTCCTCACTTTGGAAAATGACTTCGGCGGACAGAGATGCATCGAGGTTCATGTCTCTATTCTTCGGAGAATGGGGGGGAAATCAAGACTCTCGGTAGATTCGTATCACTTCTGTTCATTTTTTGAACATATCAACTTGATGGCTTTCTGAAGGTCTGAAGCTGGTTTTTCTATGAACAGTTCACAATCAGAACGACTTGAGAAAAATGTCAAAAATGAGCCAATTCTATTTGCCCTTTTTGATCTTCAAAAACTTTCTCTTTCCCACCTTATAAATCCCCTCCTCGGCCTTTGCATCCACACGTGTAATCACGGTGTCATCTTTCTTCACAGCATTCTGTTCAATCAGTCGTCGTGCTTCACTTTTGGATGAAACAATCTTTTCAGAGACTAAGACATCAATGAGTGATGTTCCAGATTTCACAGAAACTTCCTGCACGTCATCAGGCACACCTTTGTCCTTAAAAACACTCTCAAATTGCTGCTCAGCATGTACTGCAGCATCCTTTCCGTGGTAGAGCGTCACGATCTCCCGTGCCAGACGCATCTTGAGCTCCTTGGGATTTGTACTGCCGTTCTTGATTGCTTTCTCTGCTTCTTGTACGTCTTTCATGGGAATGTCGGTGCAGCATTCCATATAGGTGGGAATGAGATCATCCCGAATGGTCATGAGTCGACCGTACATTTCGTTGGGAGCATCTGTAAGGTAAATGCAGTTCTCATAGGATTTACTCATCTTCCTGCCATCCGTTCCTTCAATCAGCTTTGTGGTCAAAACAAATTTATCGCGCTTTCCGTAGGCTTTTTGAAGTGTTCTTCCCGCCAGCATGTTGAAGTATTGATCATTCCCTCCAAGCTCGCAATCGACATCGAGGATAACGGAATCGTATCCAACAAGCAGAGGGTAGAGAAATTCGACCACGCTGATGGGATTTCCGTCTTTTATCCTTTTTTCGAACATATCTCGTTCTAGCATCTGTTGTACAGTGTAGTGACTTGCGAGCTCCATCATTTTTTTCGCATCAATTTTTTCCAACCATTCATGGTTGTAGCGGATTTCCAATTTCTCCGTATTCAGAAGCAATTTTGCCTGCTCGATGTACGTCTCAAAGTTCTTCTTCACCTGTTCTGCGCTGAGTGCTTCACGCAATGTGTCGCGGCCTGAAGGGTCTCCAATCATCGCGGTAAAGCTCCCAATAATGAGAATCACCTGATGACCGGCATCCTGGAATGCACGCATCTTCCGAAGCGGTACGGAGTGCCCCAGATGGATCTTTGTTCCGGTTGGGTCGATCCCGAAATAGACACGAATTGACTTTCCGCTCTTTAACTTTTCTTCTGCCAGTTTTTTGGGTGTCACATTTGTAACAGCACGGGTGAGAAGTTCCGATGCGGGGGTAGCCATATGCCCCTAGCGTACGGCATAGTGGAGGTATGCAGCAAACAGACTGGATGGCCGAATCTCCCATGCGCTTGGATGCGTTCCTTGCGCAGCATCCTGCTATGAAGAGCCGCATGCAGGCGCAGAAGCTCATTGAAGATGGAAACGTGTCCATAGAAGGCAAGACGATCAAGAAGCCCGCCTACACACTGGAGATAGGAGACGTTGTGTCTGTCACGTTCCCAGAATCGCTCTCATCCGATGATCGAATTGAAGCAGTAAATCTTCACCTTCCCGTTCTCTTTGAAGATGCATCCTGCATGGTGGTTGATAAACCTGCGGGTATCAGTGTGCATCCCGCACCTGGCATGAAAGACACAACGATTCTCCACGGAGCAGCATTCCTCTTTAAAGAACGAAAACTTCCCTTTTCTCCGTCAGAAGTACTAGTACATCGGCTCGACAAGGAAACAACAGGATGTCTACTTCTTGCAAAAACACCAAAGGCACATTTGGCACTCCAGAAACAATTTCAGGATCGAACCGTAGAAAAAACCTATCTTGCACTTGTCTACGGTGTTCCTGTTCACCCGAAAGCTGTTATTGAGGCATCCATCGGACGGGATCCTTCCCACCGCACCCGAATGAGTGTGCACAGAACAAAATCTTCCCGCGATGCGAGGACAGGCTATACCGTCCTCTCTTCCACGCGCGAATGCTCACTCCTCGCGTGTGATCTTTTCACTGGACGCACCCATCAAATTCGCGTGCATTTGAAATCGATTGGACATCCAGTGCTCGGAGACTCCACGTACTACTCCCCTGCTTCTGAAAAATGTTCTGCAAAGAATGGCATTGACGATCTCTGTCTCCATGCATGGAAACTTTCGTTTGTCTCTCCTGCATCCAAAAAGAAGATCGCTCTTGAAGCAACTCCCGCTCCCCTCTTTCAAGCAACACTCGAAAAACTTGGCTTACAAAAGACATAAAACTACTGTCCTGTTTTAGGCGTATACGTAATAACGTACTGCATGGAGTCCAAAATCTTTCCTTCCTTGTTGCGCGTTACAACCGTGTAGGTGTTGCGTCCTGGTCGAAGCGTTCCGTACTTTGTTGCGGCATAATAATTCCAGAAATCTTTTCCGGGTGTGTAGAGGGACAATTTATAGCCATTCACGTAGACAGAATCTGTCACAGCAGGAGTTTTTCCTTCAATGAGAATGTCATCCTGAATTGTTTCATAGGGCGATATCCCTGGCGCCGTAACAGTCAAGCTTCCTGGCATCAAAGCATTATTGGAAGGAAGTGATGATGCATCTGATGAAGCAATGGAGGATGTCTGGCTATCTGGCTTGAAGACAATTGTGATAACGACAGGGTTACTCTTTGCTCCTGTTGCATCCAGTGCACGAATTTCGTATCGATTTTCTCCCTGCTTCATGTTGCCAAGAGCAAGGGACGCAACATATGTCCACGTCCTGCTTCCTGGCTTAAAGAGTTGCAGCGCATAGTCATTCACCATGATGCCGTTCGTATTTGCGGGTGCACCGCCACTGATGGTGACCTCTTCCTGGTTTGTCGTAAAGGTGCCACCAGATCCCACAGGTTTTGAAACCGAAGCCATAGGAACCGTTGTCTGCGTGCGTGTCACAGTACGGGACACCGTTTCCAGCACATTTCCCGCTCGATCCTTTGCAGAGATGGTCAGTGTCACACTGGCGGCCGTGAGCGTCACATCCTGACGGAACGATTGATCGCTTCCAATGAGCACTGCGGTACCGTTGATCTCTACACTCGTCACCTGCGTTCCTACGGTGCCACTCACGGTCACAGACGTTCCGTTCACGGATTGATTGTTGGTGGGAGTCTGCACATTCAAAACATCTGAATCACGGGAGGAGCTTTCAATGCTTCCGCTCCCTGTTGATGGAAGAGGCTGTGAAGAGAGTGCCGTCATGCTCTCCTTCAGGAAGAGGTCGGTTGACTCCTTTTCACCAAAGGTTCTGCGGTAGGTATAAGGGTCGGAGCCGCTCTCAATACTTGTTCGTGCAGAGGGTGTGAGTGCCAACACTTGTCCTTCTCCAATAACGATTTCTTTGGAGGAGCCGCTTGGAAGTTCTAAGAGAGAGGTAAGGCCAAGACCGGACGACTCCGTCACAGCAAGAACATCATCGCTGATGAGCGCACTTGCGCTGTGTGGGATGCTGATGGATTGGGTATCTGTTTTGACCGTACGTGTAATGGAGCCTGTAAAGACATTCTGCGATGGCGTCATGAGGAATATTCTTCCCTTTGGAAGGTCCAGTGTGAGGACAGACGGTTTCTCCGTCATACGACTGCTCTCTTCCAGCGTGAGCTGACTTTGCTGATCCATTCGCAGTTTCGTTCCATCGAAGAAGATAAGAACAGCATTTCCACCATTGCTCGTATAAATCGTATCCCCTTCATACACCTTCAGCTGATCTTCCCCTCTCTGTACATCTCCTCCTTGCAGAGAGACCTGCACGCCGTCTGGATTTTCGTCAATACTCAACACAGCGCCTGCCTTTTGCTGTGATGAGAAATCAAAAAACGAGAGAACCTGCGTTCCCAAAAACCACAGAATCAGCAGAATAATTGCCCCAATGATGAGGCGAATCCAGATGCGGGGGCGCTCCTCATGAACGAACATTTGCGTCTGCATTCTGCGCCGGCGTCTATTGGAGAGGAGCATGGCACACCATCGTAGGAAAGAGAGGCCATGGTTGGCAAGAGGTTTTTAACAACCTAAGAAGTTCTTAGTTTTCAGTTCTTGGTTTTTAGAAGAAGAATTGATGACAAGAAACTAATAACCAACAACAAATAACTAATAACTTTACGCCGTCACCCTCGCTATCTCCTCCCTCAGCGATATCTTCTCTTGAATGAACTTTTCCCCCCAATCATGCATGGAGAGGTATCCCTCTTTACGTGCGGCTTCTTCTACTTCACTTTCATGCGCTTGAGAAAGAATCAAATCGCGAACGTTATTAGATGCCACAAGCAACTCTGGAAGTGCACACTGCCCTCCAAATGTTTTGGGGTCCGATGCATCGCACGTTTCTTTCTTCTTACATTCATCCGTGAGAGTGCGAATGAGACGCTGTGCCAGAATGGCGCGGAGCGCGGGAGCAAATGTATAGGGGCTCACACCCATGGAGAGAAGGCGTGGAATGGCCTCAATAGCAGAGTTTGTATGGAGTGTCGCAAGAACCAAGTGACCTGTAAGGGAAGCGTCGATCGCTGTTTGTGCCGTTTCATAGTCACGAATTTCTCCCACGAGGATGATATCCGGATCGTGACGAAGAATGGAGCGTAGACCCGAGGCAAACGTGTAACCGTGGTCGGGATCTACCTGACTTTGAATAATGCCGGGCAGTTCGTACTCAATAGGGTCTTCCAGTGTCACGATATTACGGTCCTTCCCTGTCACGAGGGAAAGAAGTGCATAGAGCGTTGTTGTTTTTCCAGATCCCGTAGGACCCGTGACAAGAATCAGGCCGTTTGGAAGTTCGATGAGTTCACGGAGTTTCTTTTCGATCTCTTCTGGGAATCCAAGCACATTGAGCGGAACAATACCGCGCTTGGGGTCCAAGAAACGAAGTGTGAAGGCTTCCCCAAAACGTGTGGGGATGGTTGCGACACGGACGTTGATCATGCGATCTTCAAACGCAAACGTGTACTGTCCGTCCTGCGCCGCAGATTCAATATTCAGTTTCAACTTAGAATGAAATTTGATACGTCGCTGCATGGTGATATACACATCGTGTGAGACGGTAAGAAGGGGCATTAAAATCCCCTGCTGCCTCCATTCAATGCGGACATCGCCCTTTTGTGGATTGATGTGAATATCCGAGATTTTCTGCGTGATGGCAATACGTTGAAGAGCCTCTAAAAGCTGTTCACCATCGAGCCCACGAAGTGTATTGATGTCCAGTGAATCCATCTCCTTATTATACCTCAGAAATGCTCTCTATGCTAGGATGGGCTCCCCATGGTGCTTCGGGTCCCGGCAAAGACATCGGAAACGCTCAGAAAGCGCTCTCTGGAGCGGCGTTCGCTTATTCTCTATGCCCTGCTTCTCGTCATTGGATTGGTGCTTGTTTCCCGCCTCATTGAGCTCCAAATTGTAGAGGGAAGTGAGTACCATGAAATCGCCCAAGCACAGCACTACGGTGGTATTGTTCTTCCTGCCAAACGCGGGGAGATTTTGAGCCGCAATAGTAAGACGGATGAGACGAGTATTTTTGCAACGAACACCACGCTGGATTTGTTGTATATCGATCCCCTTGTCGTCACGACCGATCACGCCCGCATTGCAGATTCTCTTGCGCACGTTCTGGTGACAGAACAGTTTGATGCTGCGTGCCGAAAAGGACTTTCCGAGTGTCCTACGGAACTGACGAAGTTTTACCGTGAAGCATTTGATCCCTTAAAGACCTCTTCCTTTCTTCAGGCAACCGTGAGCGGTTCCACTCTTTTGGAAGCTCTTGGAACGGGAGGTCTTACCATCACGCCGCCTGTTCTTCCCGATCTCACAGAAGTGAGACGACAATTTGCACGTTCCATTGAAGAGCGCATTCGCGAAAAGCGCGTGACGTTCGTGCCACTTCTGTACGGATCCAACAAAGTGCAGCGCGAAAAAGTACGAGCGCTCAGCATTCCCGGTATTGTTGTAAACGATACAGATAAACTCATTTACGCGGATCCTGAAAACGTCCTGCAGGGAAGTGTGACATCCATCGCTCGTCAGCTCTCTCCTCTCCTGGTTCTGGATCAAGATTTTCTCCGCTCTCAATTACGTCAGCGTCCTCTTCGGTATGTGCCGGTCATGGGCCGCCTGACGCCAGATCTCTCATTGAAGGTAAAGGAACTCAAACTGCAGTCCGCAAAGGAAACGGACAGATTGCGCAGTGAGGAATTTGCAAAGACAGGAAAACGCAATGAACAGATTGATGATCCTTTCCGCGGGGTTGCTCTTATTGCAGAACACTGGCGTTATTACCCAGATACCACCATCGGTTCCCACGTGGTGGGATTCATTAACACGCTCCAGGAGCCGCAATACGGCATTGAACGCACATTCGATGCCCAGCTTCGTGGTCAGGAAGGACTTCTGGCAACCGTGAATGATCCCTTTGGCGGTCAGATTGTGTCCACCCAACAGAAAGTGATTGATCCCCGTGATGGGTCCGCCATTGTTCTCACTATCGACCGATTCGTGCAGAAGAAAGTGGAGGAATTCCTGCAGGAGAAAATTAAGGCGGTAGATGCAGAGAGTGCTCAGGCGATTGTGATGGATCCGAAAACAGGACGCATTATTGCCATGGCGAATGCACCCGTGTTTGATAGCAACATCTATGCATCTGTGTATGAAAAAGAACCGATTATCATTGCGCCCGGTGATGAAAAGAAGATTGTCGTGGAAATTTTTCATCCTGTGACGAATGTGCGTGTGCTGAAGGCGTACTTGAATGATCTCACACCCGATGGACGGAAAAACTTAAGCAAGGAAACACAGCAACAACTGATCGATATTGAAAAACTGTATGATCTTCGTGATGTGTCCCGCTATTATCTTTACTTGGGTGAGAACAGCCGCCGCGAGATTTTCCCAACCGATAAACCCCATGTGTGGCTCAAGTATAAAAATAACATCGGTGTGGGTTCATACTTGAACCGCACGATTCAGGAAATTTATGAACCGGGATCCGTGGGAAAAGCCATCACCATGTCCATCGCCATCGACCAGGGTGAAGTGACGCCCAATGACATCTACGATGATGCCGGTCCTGTGAAGATTGATGAATACACCATCAAGAACGCTCTCAATAAGTACTACGGAAAAGTGACAGTCACAGACTGTATCGCATTCTCCATCAACACGTGTATGACGAGCGTCAGCAAGAAACTTGGTCGGAAACTCTTCTACAACGAACTCAAGAAATTCGGTTTTGGCACTATTACGGGCGTGGAACTGGATAACGAACTTCCAGGAGAAGTGAGGTACTGGCGGGACTGGAGTGATGCGCTCCTTGCAACGGCAGCCTACGGACAGGGAATTTCAGCCACTCCCCTTCAGGTGATTACCGCGTTTGCATCCATCGCAAACGGTGGAAAATTGATGCGGCCGACGATTATTGATGAAGTTCGTCACAGTGACGGTACCGTAGATACCAACGAACCGCGCGTTGTGGATCAAGTCTTGAAGCCAGAGACGACCGCAACGATGACGGCTATGTTGGTGCACAGTGCAGCCTTTGGATACGCAAAACCGGGAAAAGTACCTGGGCACCGCATTGCAGGAAAAACAGGAACCAGTCAGATTGCAGGCCCCGGTGGAAAATATGAAAACGGAACGGGATCCACCATTGCAACCTATGCAGGGTTTGCACCTGTTGATGATCCCAAATTTGTCATCCTCGTGAAGTTCGATCGTCCTAAAAAGGAAGTGTACGGCTCTCTCTCTGCAGCTCCTGTGTTTCAGGAGATTGCTGCATTTCTGTTTGAGTATTACGGCATTCCGCCGGATGAGAAATAGAATAAGAGAGTAAGAGAAGAACTAGCGCAGAATACTTTCTGCGATGAAAGGCATCATAGAAAAATCCGCGGGGGAGCGCCGCGGATGTGAGTACGAGGACTCACGGTTTTTCTCATCGGATCGCACCAAGCTGCCTTATGAGAGCATCTGCCTTTTGTGTGCTGGAGTGCATGGAAATGACACTGATTTCGAAGAACACGCAGGTCGGTGGCATCGTGACGAACAACGTCTCTTCATCCCATGGGAAAATGATGATCTCTTCCTTCGTACCGATGTAGTATCGGACGATGAGAGGTCTTCTGTTCCCAACAATTAAGATTCCATCTTGTATGCGCAGAGTGCAATACTTGTAATTGCCTTTCGCAAGACGGATTCCGTATTGACTTGAGAAAGCGACTGACCTTCTCTTTTTTACGATGAGGAAATTCACCTCATCCGGTGCGATTTGTCGCGTAGATTTAATGCGATCAACAAGCAGCATGATACGTTCTCCTTTTTTGGTGCTCCCCCACGCATCCTTGCTCATGAAACCGGCTCCCGCGGTTCATGGCATCCATGCGAGGGTCCCGGTGTTCACTGCGAACAAGGGTTGGTAGGGGCGAATGTTCTGTAAAAGAACGGGCGGAGAGTATAGGAATATGAAATGCCAGAGTCAACGGAAAGCAGAAAACGAATTTCGATCGTTTAAACCATTCAACCAATCAACTCTTCTACTTCACCGTCACACTCTTCGCGAGGTTCCTCGGCATATCAGGATCCTTTCCACGAAGAACTGCCAGGAAATATGCAAGAATCTGAATAGGGATGATGTTCACAATGGGTTGAGCGGGACCGCTATCTGGCACTTTGATCCAGAAGTCGAATGAGTCGTAGCGCTCGGGAGATACACCGATGATGAGAGCGCCGCGAGCTTTCAGTTCCATGATGTTACTGAGCATATCGGCAGTCATTTCATCGTTCCCCATAAGTGCAATACAGGGCGTTCCCTCCTCGATGAGTGCAATGGGACCGTGCTTCAACTCCCCTGCTGCAAACCCTTCTGCGTGTACGTAACTCACTTCCTGAATCTTGATAGCACTTTCTAGCGCCATAGGATAGTTCCAGGATTTTCCAATGATGTAGAGATTCTCATGCGTGTGAATTTTCTGGGCAATTCCTTTGATGTGTTCAATATAGCGGGGGTTCAACATGTCGTTGATTTTGGCACCAGTTTCCAGAAGGAGCGTGCGTCCTTCATTCAGTTTTCCGGCAACGGCGTACGCGATCAAAAGCAGTACTGCCATTTGCCCTGTTGCAGCTTTTGTAGAAGCAACCGCTCGTTCGGGCCCTGCATTGATGAGCAGTGCAAAGTCTGCAGCGCGGTAAATGGATGATCCTTCCACGTTCACAATCGCAAGCACTTTGGAGCCAGCTTCCTTCGCCACTTTCATCGCTTCCAGAACATCCGCCGTTTCGCCACTTTGACTCACCACAATGAGCAAGCTCTCCGGTTTTAAGAAGTGGTGATAAATCTTGAATTCACTGGATGCAACATAGTTCACATGACGGTGTGCCACGACGGAGAAGAAGTAGTCTGCTGCCATGCAGACTTTTCCTGCCGTACCACATGCAGAAAGAATGCAACCCAAACATGTTTCAATTTCCTTCGCGACACGAAGGATTTCTTTGTCATCCTGATGGACGGCACGATTGATCGACTCTTTTTGGTCCATGATTTCCTTCATCATGAAATGCTCAAAATCCCCTTTCTCAGCATCTTCCGCTTTCCAGGAAATATTGATGGTGCGCTTCTGCTTCTCTTCTCCGGTTTCGATCGATGAGAAATGAATCTTCTTCCCGTCCGTCCACACCATTTCTCCGTCATCCAAATAATGCACATTCCTCGTGTGCTCCAAAAAGGCGGGAATGTCTGATGCAATGAAGTATTCCCCTTTTCCAATGCCGACGATGAGGGGAGATCCCGTTCGCGCAGCAACGAGTGTGTGATCGGTCGCATCAAATGCGAGGATTGCGTAGCGACCTTCAAAGCGCCCACAGGCAGTACGCAGCGCATCTTGCAAACTCATTCCTTCCTTTCTATATTCTTCCATGAGGTGCGGAATCACTTCAGTATCGGTCTGCGACGCAAATGTATGTCCCTTGTTCATGAGTTCTTTCTTGAGTTCCTCATAATTTTCGATAATGCCGTTATGAACCACGGCGATGGTTCCATCCTGTGAAAGATGAGGGTGTGCATTTTCTTTTGTCACTCCTCCATGTGTTGCCCACCGTGAATGCGCGATGGCGAGCGATGAAACGTCGCTCACATCCTTTGCAGAAACGCCACTAATTTTGCCGATATCTTTCTTCAACTTCATCCCCATTCCTGTCTGCATGGCAACTCCCCAGGAGTCGTACCCGCGGTATTCCAGTTTTTTAAGTCCCTCGATAACAATCTCTCCAGCATCTTTCTTTTCGCCAATATATCCAAAGATTCCGCACATGGAGGTAGTGTAGGGATGAAGGACGTTTGGGGCTAGTAAAGAATAGGACGGAAAAGTTTTTGGTTCTTGGTTTTTAGTTCTTAGAAGAAATCTTTCTAATAACCAATAACTAACAACTAATAACTATTCTGAGCTCGTTTGTCCTTGACGCACGTTTCTTCCTCCCGTACCCTCTCCCAGCTTTATGCCCATTATCAAGTCCTCTATTAAACAGGCTCAGAAGTCCATTGAGCGTCGGGATCGTCGTGTTCCCTACAAGACGCACATGAAGACGATGATCCGTAAGGTGAGCGATCTCGCAAAGACAGGAAAGAAGGATGAGGCGGCAAAGGCTCTTTCTCTGGCATACAAGGCGATCGACATGGCTGCAAAGAAAAATATTATTCACAAGAAGAATGCTGCACGGAAAAAATCATTGCTCGCAAGGATGGTTGCGACGAAGAAAAAATTGAATTGAGAATTGTGAATCAAGAATTGAGAATAGATAGTGTATTCTAAATTCGAAATTCTAAATTCTTGATTCTAGAACCCCATGCTCCTCGCTCTTGACATCGGCACGAAGAAAACCGGCGCTGCTCTTGCAGACCGATCCTCCGGTGTGATCATTGCACTGGATACCATCCATCACATATCCACAGATGATCTTGTTTCCAAGATTCATCTTCTGGTGCAAGAAAAGCACATCGATGAATTCGCTGTGGGAAATCCTTTGCTCCTTTCCGGCGAAGCAGGTTCCCAGGCAAAGTATGTTCAGACCATCATCGAACGATTCAAGAAAGAGTTTCCTTCTCCCCTCCTTGTTCTTGACGAACGCTTCACTTCTTTTTCTACTGTTCCTTGCGAAGATCCCGATGCGATGGCGGCGTGTACATTGGCTGAGTTGGCCTTACAGAGGCCAAAAGAAAGTGTTTGACATGGATAAAAAAAGTTCTATAATATCTTCCATTTACCTCTTCACACCGCCTTTCTACCTCATCTTGAAGCCATCGCTCATCGTCGGGGAGACGATGAATCTGAATAATTGTTTTTTCTTTCTTTTCTGTCAATGTTCTGGTAGAACAAGGTAGTTCTCTCCCCACACTCTCTATGGCCTACGCCGACTCCACTTCTCAAGCAGGCACGCAATCCACGCTTACCATTAATCTTCGTGAGCTCGTGGATGATCTCTTCCTCGTGCTCACGCAGAAAGAAGGTGAAGTCATCAAGAAGCGTTTCGCGATGGATAACAGTGGCAGCAAGCAGACACTGGAAAAGATCGGTAAGCATTTCAATGTGACCCGTGAACGTATTCGTCAGATTGAAAGCATCGCACTTGCAAAGTTGAAGCGCACCGTGCGTACCACACGCTTTGATGAAGTGAACGAGATGGCAAAGGGAATTCTTGCGGAGCATGGGGGGCTTATGCTGGAGTCACAACTCCTTACCGATGTTCTCAAACGCATTGCAAACTCCACAAAAGTCGACGGATCCATCCTTCGTCTTTCTTTTAGTATTGATAGCGACATGGAATTCCATGGCCGCAGCCAAAATGTGAAGCCGTTCTGGAGGCTGACGAGCCTTTCCATGACGGATGTGAATGCAATTGTCGATAACGCTACAAAGCTTCTGAAGAAGCGTCACTCGTGTATGAAGGAAACAGAACTTGTTTCTTCCATTCAATCTCTTGCACTCTTTCATGGAAAGACACCAAGCAGGGATCTCATCGTCAGTGCCATGACAGTAGATGAGCGTCTCAAGGAAATTCCAGAAGGATGGGGACTTACTGAATGGCGCTTTGTCCGTCCTCGTTCTATTCGTGACAAGGTGGAAATTATCCTCAAGAAGACCGGCGAACCGCTTCATTTCATGGATATTGCAAATCGCATTCGTGCTGCAGCGTTCGATCACAAAAATGTGACCGTGCAGGCTGTTCACAATGAACTTATTCGCTATCCACAATTCGTCCTTGTGGGTCGCGGTCTCTACGCTCTTCGTGAATGGGGTTATGAGCCAGGAACCGTTGCGGATGTGATTGAAGGAATCCTGAAAAAGAAAGGACCTCTCAGCAAGAAACAGATCATTGAAGAAGTTGGGAAACAGCGCACCGTGAAAATTGGTACTATTTCTCTCAACTTGCAGAAGATGCCGTACTTCGTTCGTGTTGGTCGTGCGGTATACGCTTTTGATCCTGTTAAGAAGAAATAGAAGCGAAAGAAAAAAATAGAGAAGAACCAAGAACCAATAATTTGATGTACATATTTTTATTTTTAGATTGATCCTTGTTTGGTTCTTGGTTCTTCTCTATTGGTGCTTTTCCACGTCCATCCTCTCCTCTATGATCCTACCCTATGCGTACTCTCGTCCTCGGTGGCATCGGCATTATTCTCCTGCTTGCGGTCTGGATGATTGTGCAGCTCTCGTTTTCGCCCGAACATCCCGCTGTGCAAACCGGACCCATTCAGATTGAAGGCGTTGTGACGTCTACCGGTATTTCCTTGATCCGCCGAGGAACCCATGTTCTCTCCGTACACGGAGAGGCACTCTACTACTTGGAAAGTTCCACATTGAATTTGGATGATTTTGAAGATCACACGGTGACCGCCAGTGGAACGGTGGAACTCAATGTGAGTGATGAGTATTTACCTGTGCTTGTCGTAGATTCTATTGAGTCCTCCGATGAGCCTTCGGCAGGCGAGCAAACATTCGCATTCCTTGGCATTGCGATGACTGTTCCGGAGGGCTGGAATGTGAATATCGAAAAAGGAATCCTCACCGCACGATTATCGGGCTCCACTGTCCCCTTTCTCACCATGCGACAAGATCCTTCGGGAGTTCTGGCTGAAAGTGGACAGACACTGCGCATTGGAGGTCGTTCTGCAAGCAGGATTACGCGTCCGGATGGAAGCGCCGAGATTCTTGTGAGCATGAACCCTGGTGTTCTTCGTCTTCAGGTGATTCCGTCGGAAGAAGATAAACCTCTTATTGTGGAGACACTCGATAGTGCACTCCGGTCACTCAGGTTCCTCGCAGCTTCCCCACGCTCTTCATCGTCTCGCTCTACAGGAAGTGGAGGAACACTTCCTACTGTGTGTGGCGGTGTTGCTGGCATTCTGTGTCCTTCCGGATTCTATTGTGAGATTACAGATCACACGGTGAACACGGGACGATGTCGCTCGATGTAAAGTGCGGCTTCATCACGCTTAGTGAGATCATCATTACTCTTTTTCGTCGAGTTGTTTTCAAGGAAAGGAATGGGTGTACGATAATACACCACCATCATTCAAAAGTCCTGCAAGGATATTTTTTTGACAGTCTTAATAAGATTCGTAGAGTACAGGTGAACGTTCGTCTACCTCTTTACTCTTCTTCCCCACCACGTACCATGACGAAAACTTCTTCCTCCACGATTCTTATGGATCAACCACACAAAACAACACAGAAAAAAGATCCCGTTGCCAAAAAAGATGCTGCAATGCAGGCAAAAGAGGCTGCTGTGAAAGCTGCTCTTCAAGAAATTGAAAAAAAGTATGGTCAGGGTTCCATTATGCAGATGAGTGCGGATTCTCACGTGCAAATTGAAACATTTCCCAGTGGATCTCTCAGTTTAGATCTCGCTATTGGTGGTGGCATCCCAAAGAGCCGTATCATCGAGATTTTTGGCCCAGAATCGTCCGGGAAAACCACGCTCGCGCTCCATGCCATCGCAGAAGCGCAAAAACGCGGTGGTCGCGCGGCGTTCATTGATGCAGAACACGCATTGGACGTACAGTATGCAAAGAAGATTGGAGTGGATATTGATACGCTCCTCATTTCCCAGCCGGATGACGGCGAGCAGGCACTGGAAATTACGGAAACACTCGTTCGCTCGGGGGCGATTGATATCATCGTTATAGACTCCGTTGCCGCTCTCACACCACGCGCCGAAATTGAAGGCATGATGGGAGACAGTCACATGGGTCTCCAGGCACGCCTGATGAGTCAGGCTCTGCGCAAACTCACGTCCATCGTCAGTAAAACGAATTGTTCTGTTCTTTTCATCAACCAGCTTCGTATGAAGATTGGAGTGATGTTCGGAAACCCGGAAACAACAACAGGAGGTAATGCCCTCAAGTTCTATGCATCGCTCCGTCTGGATGTGCGTCGTATTGATAAGCTCACGGAGAAATCTGGCGATGGACAGGAAATTGTGGGAAACCGCACACGTGTGAAAGTCGTGAAGAACAAGATTGCGCCTCCTTTCCGTCAGGCAGAGTTCGATATTCTCTATGCTCAGGGAATTTCCAAGGAAGGAGATCTGTTGGACCTTGGTGTGAAGTTCGGACTGTTGGAAAAAGCAGGTGCCCACTTCAAGCGGAATGGTGAATCCATCGGGCAAGGTCGAGAACAGGCACGTCAGTATTTGCGCCAACATCCTGAGATTGCAGAGATTTTGGATGCAGGGATTCGTGAGGCAGCGGCAAAATCGAGCCTGAGTTAAGAAGGATGGGCTTCTCACGGAGCCCTCTCTTTTCCACATCTTCCCCACATTTCCTCCCGGGATCCCCTTTTCTTTTCCTCAATTTTCTCTTTTTCTTGCAGCTTCTCTCTCCATAGGTACACTCCCATTCTATGATCGATGCCCCCCCTCATAGTTTAGAAGCGGAACAGACGGTCCTGGGAGCACTCCTCATGGACCCGGAAGCGATGGTGAAGGTGTCAGAAATTCTTCGCCCGGAGGATTTTTATGATCCTACGTACCGCATGATTTTCCAGGCAATTTTTGATTTGTATCAGGAACATCAACCGATCGACATCATCACAGTCAGCAGTAAACTTGCCGATAACCAGAAAATTCAGAATGTGGGTGGAAGTGCCTTCATTGCAGAGTTAGCAGCAAATGTGCCGACGGCCGCACACGTCTATAAGTACGGGCAGATCGTGAAAACAAAAGCAATCCATCGTCGCATTATTCAGGCGGGAGATCAAATTAAAGGATTTGGGTTCGAGGTGGACCGCGATGTGCCGGATATTCTGGAGCAGGTTGAAAAAACCGTCTTCAATATTTCTTCCAACTTTCTCAAAGAGAAATTCATTCACATTCGTGATGTCTTGGATTCCCGTTATGAAAAGTTTGCAGAAATGCATGAATCCAAGGATGACGACACGGTGAAAGGAGTTCCTACCGGCTTCAAAGCACTGGACTTTAAGCTCTCCGGATTCCAGCCAAGTGACCTCATTGTCATTGCCGCCCGTCCCAGTATGGGAAAGACCGCCCTTGCTCTGAATATTGCCCAGAATGCTGCCATCCGTCATGGCAAATCGATTGGTATTTTCTCGCTTGAAATGAGCAAGGAACAGCTGGTGGATCGTCTCTTCGCATCCATGCTGGGAGTGGATTCCTGGAAGCTTCAGAAAGGAAAACTGGATGACAGTGATTTCCAGAACATGGGTCCCATTATGGATGAACTGAGTAAAGCCAATATGTTCATCGATGACTCTGTTGGGTCCAGCATTCCGGAACTCCGTGCCAAGGCACGAAGACTCCAGATGGAACACGGACTCGATATGATCATCATTGACTACCTGCAGCTCATGAGTACGGGAAACATGGGGTACGTGGGAAATCGTGTCCAGGAAATTACGGAAATCTCCCGCTCACTGAAGGCATTGGGTCGTGAGTTAAAAGTTCCTATTGTGGCGCTCTCACAACTTTCCCGTGCTGTTGAAAACCGTCCTGGGAACATTCCACAGCTTTCAGATCTCCGTGAATCGGGCTCTATTGAACAAGATGCCGATGTGGTGCTCATGATGTATCGCGAGGACTACTATGATGAAGATTCAGACAGGCCCGGTGTGACTGATATCTACATTCGCAAGCACCGTAACGGTCCTATCGGGCGTATTGAACTGATGTTCAAGAAGGAACAGATTCGTTTCTACGATATTGATAAAACGCACACACAAACACCAGGAAAGGCACCGGCATTTGGAGTGGCTCGCTAAGGAAAGAATCGTTATAGACGCGCACGGTATTTTGCGTATCATACCCTTGTATGTCACCACTCGTCCCCCCTCGTCCCGATCTCTCCCTCATTGCCATTGTCGGGTACAGCTTTTTAGCGTTTGTGATTGGCGTTGTCTTAACTCCTCTCTTCGTGAAGGCACTGAAACATTTCAAATTGGGGAAACAACTCCGTGCAGAAGCGGTGGATGGGGGTGATGTGAGTGTGTTTTTATCGCTCCATAAATCAAAAGCAGGCACACCTACTATGGGTGGCCTCCTCATTTGGGGCTCCATACTCCTGACGGTGCTTATTTCCCGTGCATTGTCCCTGTTTGGAACGGTAGATCACTCCCTCCTGCAACGCGGACAGGTGTACATCCCTCTCGCTATTCTCGTCATGCTGGGCGTGTTAGGTGCACTCGATGATTATTTGAATATTTTGAGTACTGATTCTGTAAAGTTGAGTGAGTCGATCAAGCCTATCAAGAGAATTCTCATGGCAGGAATTCTGTTTGTGGCAGTGGGTGCCTATTATTTTTCCTATGGATTTTCAGATCCCTCTATCGGAAGTACGTTACAGAAGTCTCTTCTAGTAATGACATGTGTAGTACTTCTTTTGTTTTTGGGAACATTGTTTGATCTCGGAGGAAAAAAATTGAATGCCACGCTTTCCCGCCTTCTTATTGGAACGGGTAAAAAAGCAGGCCTCAATGCAATTCCTAAGCTTCTCTTTCTCATCAGTATTGGACTCTTTGCTGCACTCTGGTTTTATTTTCGTTTGGATTATCAAACGATCAATGTTCCGTTCGGTCCTCTTATAGGACTTCCGGAAACACTCACACTGGGGTGGCTCTACATTCCTTTCTTCATCTTTGTTCTCATTGCAACAGCCAACGCGGTGAACGTGACAGATGGACTGGATGGCCTTGCAGGGGGCCTCCTCATTCTTGCATTCTCGGCATTTGGGGTTTTGGCCTTTATGCAGGGTCTTTTTGTTCTTGCAGGCTTTTGCGGTGTGATTATCGGTTCCATTGCCGCATTCCTCTGGTACAATGTACCACCGGCGCTCTTCTTCATGGGAGATACAGGGTCTTTGGCTCTTGGTGGCACGCTTGCGGTGATTTCCTTCATGATAGATCAGGTTCTTTTGCTTCCTATCATCGGATTCATCTTCGTCATGGAAACGTGTTCTGTTCTTCTTCAGCTTGCGAGCAAGAGGCTTCGCAACGGAAAGAAAATTTTCCGCTCCGCGCCCATTCACCATCATTTTGAAGCACTTGGGTGGGGCGAAAGTAAAGTGACCATGCGCTTTTGGATCATCGGCATGTTCATGGCGCTCATGGGAGTGATTGTGGGATTAAACGGATAATAAACAATCGTTGTGGATTGATCGGCATGCTCTTTTCCCCTACACTCCTCGCACATGGTACGTATTGCTATCAATGGGTACGGACGCATCGGACGCAATGTCCACCGTCAGTTCCTGGAGCGCTTTCGCGATGATGTCCAGGTTGTTGCCGTCAATGCATCATCCGAGGCAGACATGCGCGCCTATCTACTAAAATACGATTCACTGCACGGTCGTCTTGCAGAGGATGTAACGGTCATTGATGACAATCATTTCCGGGTGAATGGACAGACAGTGCGTGTTGTAAGAGAGAGAGATCCTTCCAAGTGTCCCTGGAAGGAAGAAAAAGTGGATATTGTCGTGGAGTCCACCGGTAATTTTGAAACAAAAGAGGAAGTGGAAGGTCATCTCAAGGCCGGTGCACGAAAAGTTGTTGTGACTGCACCCATGAAAGATGACACGCCCATGTTCGTGAAAGGCGTAAACGAAGAGATTCTGACGAAGGATATGAATATCATTTCCAATGCATCGTGCACCACAAACTGTATTGCACCTATCATCAAAATTATGGAGGAGACGTATGGGATCGATCATCTCCTTGTGGGATCTGTTCATGCCTTCACAGCATCGCAGAATTTGTTGGATAACAAAGCACAGGAGAGCGGTGAACTGAGACGTGCCCGTGCTGCAACGCTCTCCATTATTCCAACCAAGACGGGAGCTGTAAAAGCGTGTGCAAAGATTTTTCCCCAACTAAAAGGTAAAATTGACGGGATGGCATTCCGCGTTCCGGTTCCCACTGTCAGCTGTGCCTACATGGCGTTTACGCTCAAACAAGAAACCGATGTAGATTCCGTTCTAAGCGCACTCAAAAAGGCAGCAGCATCTCCGCGAATGAAAGAAGTACTCGCTGTCTCGGAAGATCAATGTGTGTCCATCGATTTTCAGACAGATCCCCATTCTTCTATTGTGGATGCTCCGTCCACGAAAGTGGTGGATGGAAAAGCAGTACAGCTCTTAAGCTGGTACGACAACGAATGGGGCTATGCCATGCGTGTGACGGAAATGACATTGCTTCTTGGAAAAAACCTCTAATCATGCCTTGTAAGAATCCTGAACGGCCCTCTCTGAACTCTCATCTCTTTCATGCAGAAACAGAAACAGAAGTGAGGCATCTTCTGAATGATATCGCTCGAGCTGGAAAATATATTCACTATGCACTGCAGACGTCCGATACCGGCCTTGCAGGCTCCCAAAACACGTCCGGAGAGGAGCAGCTGAAACTAGACGTGATCAGTAATAACATCGTGGAAGAGGAGCTCTGCGAGAGCCATCTTGTGTATGCCTATGCGTCGGAAGAAAAAGGAGCAATAGAACCTCTTCGTGACGGTGCACCTTTCTTCGTTGCGTTCGATCCGCTCGATGGTTCCTCTCTTGTGGATGCAAATCTGTCCATCGGTTCTATCTTTGGCATTTATCGTGGCGATCCTATGGGAAAAACACCACGCGAGCAGGTTGCCGCCCTGTATCTTGTCTATGGTCCGCGTACAATTTTGGTTTATAGTACAGGAAAAGGAGTCCATGCGTTCTATCTGAATGACGTTGGTGAATTTCTTCTCCTTGAAAAAGATTTAACGATTGGCGATACAGTGAAGACGTATGCTCCTGGTAATTTGCGTGCTGTTACAGATACTCCTGCGTATCGAAAGGTTATGGAGAGCTGGCTAGATGAAGGAATAACACTTCGTTATTCGGGAGGGATGGTGCCGGATATTCATCATATCTTGATCAAAGGAGGAGGAATTTTCACAAACATTGGAGGAAACAAGTATCCCCAAGGAAAACTTCGTCTTCTCTATGAATGCGGTCCGTTTGCGTACATCGTGGAACAGGCTGGAGGCGGATCTTCGAATGGAGAAAGATCAATCCTCGATATCACAATCACAGAGCTCGATCAACGAACCCCCATCATCATCGGGTCCAAGAAAGAGGTCAATCGTGTTGCAAAAGTCCTGAAACCTTAATTCCAGAAAGCCTGATTGAGGGCTTTTGGAAGAACATCGTCTAATGTCGCGTCCACATCGGCGTCTTTCACTTTGCCTTCCAGACGGTAAATCCGCTTCATACTGCGATACGTTCCCCATGGGTACGTTTCACGCCCGTGTGTACGTCGTCCCTTCTTTTCATCCTTGTCATTTGATGGCGGAGCAACCACTTTCTTCAGAACAGGAATCCCCTCCTTTGCCCATTCCACACGTCCAACAACAGTACGTGTTTCAGGATCCACATAAACAAAGTCATCATCCTTCCAAACGAGTGACGGTGTATCGGTCATGGCTGAGAGAAGAGATTATGATCCTCCGGTGGTGGTGGTGGTGGAGGTGGTGGTGGAGGTGGAAGGGGTTCTTCTTCCTCATGCTTCTTCGCTATCTGCTTGGCAGGCGACTGCACTTCTGGATGACGGAACAGTTCCTGTACTTCATTCCTTTGTTGCTCTTGGTGACGAAGGAAGGAATAGAGACAAGCAACAATACTGCCGACCAATGAGACATACATGCCGAAGCGAATTTCCGCGCGCGTGACTTCAAAAGTGACACGCAAGAGAACCGTAAGTGCTGCGAGCAAAAGAATGACACTGATGCCACAGAGAAGAAGGCGCACATAGTTTCGTGACGATTTGCGAATGATAATAGGTCCTCCGGCAAGAGGAGAGAGGGTCATCACGAGGAGAAACACCTGAATGAGAAAGACAGATCCTCCAATATAGGACGTATAGAATCCAAACCCACTCCATACGCTTTCACTGCCAAACCAGAGACCGCCAAACCAGGGCAGAAAGACGCCAATAGCTGTCAGAAGGATTCCTGAGTGGAGTATCTTCTCTTCAAGCTCCATCGTGCGGAAGGCACGGGCAATTTTTGCAAACATCAGGTAAAGTATAGCAGATTTTGCATGCCATTCCATTGCCATGAAGAGCCTCTTTCAGACCATTGGGATTACCGCGCATAGCGAGCTTGCAGGGCGCGATCAGACGATTTTGGATGTCGTACGACTGGTCGAAAAAAGTGGTGCAACTGTGTATTTGGATCCCAAGCGTTGTTCGCTTCCCAGTTTGAAAAAATATACTTGCTATAAGAGTGTGTCCGATGTTGATCTCCTCATTGTTATTGGCGGCGATGGCACGATTCTTCGTGCTATTCGTGAGATGAAAGAGAAGCCCGTTCCCATTCTCTCCGTCAATCGCGGACGAGTAGGATTTCTTGCGGAGGTGCCGCTTGAGACCATGCAGAAAGATCTTCCACTTCTCCTCTCTGGAAAAGGACAAATGGAGGAACGAAATCTTCTTCACGTCACGGCCATGCGTGGGAAGAAGACACTCATCTCGACCCATGTCCTCAATGAAGCGGTTATTTCCCAAGGAGCTATTTCCCGTCTCATGGATCTCAAAGCATCCGTCATGGGAGAGCAACTCACGGTCTTTCATGCTGATGGCGTCATTATTGCAACACCAACAGGATCCACTGCGTATTCGCTTGCAGCAGGAGGGCCCATTGTGCATCCCACAATGAAAGCGATGATTCTCACTCCTATCAATCCGCATAGTTTCTCCCAAAAGCCTCTTGTTCTTCCGGCGCATCAGGATGTGTCCATTGA
Source organism: Patescibacteria group bacterium (assembly GCA_023263945.1). Lineage (GTDB taxonomy): Bacteria > Patescibacteriota > Gracilibacteria > Peribacterales > Peribacteraceae > JALQTW01. Next base: position 690,599 of record JALQTW010000001.1, read on the forward strand.
AGTGTGGTCCAAACCGAACAAGTACAAAGATTTTGAGGTGAGTCTCACGCTGGACGGACAAATGTACATTTCTCTCAAACGCGGTGATACGGTGCATGCAAAAGTGGACGGCACCACGGTTTCCTTTGTAAGGCGAAAGACCGATACGTTCTTCGACACACTGAGAAATAAGTTGAAGTGGGGGGAAGGGCTTTAGAAGTTATTAGTTTTTGGTTTTTGGTTATTGGTTATTGGATTGAAGGAATCTTTATTTCACAATCATTTGCTCTCTCCCCGGCCCTGTTCCGATCAATGATACGGGTACCTTCGTTTCTTTTTCGATGAAGGCAATGAAGTCTTGTGCTTGTTTGGGTAGCGCATCGAAGGATGTGACACCAACAGTGGAGGTTTTCCATCCTGGCATTTCTTTGTAGACAGGTTTTCCGTTCTTCTCGGCAATACCGATAGGAATAACGTCTTCTTCATCCAACACATCCAGCTTCGTGATATTCCAGCAGGTAAGTCCATTGATGGCCGCTGCTGTCTGAAGATCTGGAAGATGGAGCCAGCCGCAGCGCCGTGGGCGACCTGTTGTGGCGCCGTACTCCCCTCCCCGCTCACGCAGCCTGTTTCCTGTTTCGCCTGTCACCTCTGTGAGAAAATTGCCGCCACCCACACGTGTGCAGTAGGCCTTCGCAACACCAATGACTCCAGTCAGTGCTTTGGGAGGAAAGCCCAATCCTTGTAACGCTCCTGCAGCCGTTGTATTGCTGGATGTGACAAACGGATATGTTCCATGATCGAGATCTAACAGTGTCGCTTGTGCACCTTCAATCAAAATCCTCTTTCCGAGTGATGCATGGAGGCGAGGAATGACATCTGTATCAATGCATGATGCGAGGATTGAGGATGCTTTTTCGACAATATCGCATTCTTGATCTGTGTTCAAAGAAACACCGTATCGTTTCTGGATGTCGTCCTTTCGAGCATTCAACTCTACCTGTAATTCTTTCTTATTGAAATTCGCGAGCAAGCCCATTCTGATTCCGCGTCGTTCTGCTTTGTCCATATAGGCAGGGCCAATCCCCCGCTTTGTGGTACCGATGCTTGCCCCTCCTTTACTGCGTTCTGTTTCCAGTGCAGCATCAATCTCTTTATGGAATTCAAAAAGAATATGGGCGGATTTGGAAATGATAAGGCGATCCCTCACCTCAATTTCTGCTTTTTCGAGTGTCTCTATTTCTTCTAGAAGAGTCGGAAGATGGATGACCATCCCCGCTCCCAAAAAGATCGGTTTCTTTGGATGCAGAGATCCTGCTGGAAGCAGATGAAAGACGTGTTTCTTGCCATCAACAACAATTGTGTGTCCTGCATTGGCTCCACCGGATGCACGTGCAATCACGTCAAAATGCTCCGTGAGGATATCAATCACTTTGCCTTTTCCTTCATCTCCCCACTGCGCCCCAATGACTGCTGTCATGGGCCCAAGTGCTTTGAGGAGCGTGTCCACAGGCGCAGGATAGCAGATCAGTTCTTCAAAAACGAGTCGATCATGCGCTCCTGATCACTCCGAAATTCCAATGCAACACCAGTACAGAACGGATGTTTCTTACACTGATCAATCAGTGGTGTGATCACCGAGAGTCCATCCCTTCCTGCAAAGAGTGCTTCGTGCGGTTCGAACGCAGACACATCGTTCATCAGTTTCTCTCCTTCCGGAATGTACGGTGGATTACTCACAACGAAGAAGGGTTCCTGAAGATCTAAAACAGGCCCCAGAAGGGGGCCATGACGAAAATCAATCTGTGCATCGTTTCCCCAGGCGTTTCGAATGGCAATGGCCAGTGCTTCGATCGAAATATCTGTTGCGATGATGGGGAGAGAAGGAAACTGATGAGCAAGGATGATGGCAATGGCACCGCTTCCTGTACCGATATCCACAATCACCGTAGGATTGTCCTCTTTCAGAATCCATGACTTCGCAAGAATCCCACTGTCTGTTTCTTTTCGCTGTGCTTTTTTGGTGAGTAGTGTTTCTTTGGTGACATCAATGAGTCCTTCTGTGGCCGGGCGCGGGATGAGAACGGCAGGACTCACACCAAAGGACATACCATAAAATTCTTTCTTCCCAAGAATATACGCAACGGGTTCCCCTTTTTTTCTTCGCTTGCAAAAATCTTTGAAATGAATGGTCTGCTCTGAAGAAAGCGATTCCTTGGATCGTGCAAGAAGAACACTCCGCGGAACATGCAGCACATCCGAAAGGAGGAGTTCCGCATCCAGTTTTTCAACACCGGCCTGTTTGAGGGAGTCGGCGATGCTGGGCATATCCTCTATACTACACCCCGCTATGCGTATCGCTATCGATTGTCGGTTTGCAGCACTTCCCGCAGGCATCGGACGATTTACCCGAGAAGTGGTTCTTGAACTTGTGAAGCGGCGGGATCCCTGGTCATATGCACTCATTCTTCCTTCGGAAGCAGAAGCGTGGGCGGCTTCTCTTCCTGTTCAGGTTCCATCGGTCATGATCTCTTCACGACATTACTCGCCTGCGGAACAGTGGACCATTCCCCGTGCACTTCGAACACTTCAAGCAGATCTTCTCTTTGCACCGCAGTTCAATGTTCCGTTTTTTTTCAGAAAACCATACATCGTAACGATTCATGATCTCATTCTTCATCACTATCCCAATCAGGCATCCTTTCTCAAGCGTGCACTCTACCGTATTCTTTTTTCCAGATCTGTTCGCAGAGCGAAGTCCATTATCACGATCAGTCACAGGACAGAGAAAGATCTTATAGAGCTCATGGGACGACGAGTGCAAAAAAAGATTCACGTTGTTCCCCTTGGGGTTTCATCGGAATTCCATGCGGTAACGCAAGAAGAGCAAAACCGTCTTCGCTCGACGTATAAGATTCATCGTCCGTTCCTTCTCTATATAGGAGGGGCAAAAGAACACAAAAATGTACAGATGCTCATCGACGCATTTTCAGCTGTAGAAAGCCCTTCGCATGATCTACTCTTGATCATCAGCGGACCAGAAGCGGGTGATTTACGGCTTGCACCACACGTCACACTTCTTCGGAATGTGTCAGATCGCGAACTTCCCGCCTTTCTCACTGTTGCATCAGCGTATGTCACTGCAACAAAAGAAGAAGGCTTCGGTCTCCCGCTTTTGGAAGCCATGGCATGCGGATGCCCGGTTCTTGCGTGCTCTCTTCCTGTCTTCCAGGAACTCTTCCAGGGACATGTGCGTCTTGTGTCACCTGATCAGAAATCTCTCACCGAAGGAATGAAAAGAATGATCCAGAATTCTTCCTCACAAGAAGAACGCAAGAAAGCTCGACAATTTGCAGAATCTTTCACATGGCAAAGAACAGCAGAAAAGATTGCGGAAGAAATCGCACGGGTAAGTGGAATCCGCTAGAATACTTCTGATGGAACATGTGAGATCGGTCCTGCCGGCAGTCCTCAGGAAGCGCGGGGTGCTGGAACATGCGATGGCAAGTCTTGTTCTTGTCCGTGCTGCGTCTCTCCTGAAAAGAGATTTCCCAAAGCTTGAGGGACGCCTTCGCGTCAAGTCGTTTGATGAACAGGGCGTGCTTACGATTGTTGCCAAAGATAGCGTTGCGCTCGCGCTTCTTCGGCTGCGTACAGAGAGCCTTACACACACCTTAGAGCGATCTTTTGAGGGTCAACTTTCTCTTCGCATTGTTGCAAAAAGAGGCTAAGAGGCCTTGCAGGAACGCAAAACCTTCTCTATGCTCTTCCAGCTTTTTGTATGCTCGTTTTACGCCTCCAAAGAACCGGCCGAGAGAACACGGCAACGTACCGTATTGTGCTCTCCGAAAAAACCGCTCCTGCAAAGAGCGGAGAGCTGGAAATCCTGGGACACTACCTTCCTGCACAGAAGAACCCTGTATTTGAGGTAAAGCAAGATCGCATCACGTACTGGGTAGAAAAAGGTGCTATTCCCAGTGACACACTCGCTCGTCTTCTGAAGAAAGCAGGGATGAAGGATATGGAACGCTTTGCAAAGCGCTATACCAAGCAGAGATCCAAAAAAGAACCACCTCCCGAAGCAGCCGCTCCAGCACCTACACCGGCTCCTGCCGCCGAAGTAGCTCCCCAAGCTGAGGCTCCAAAAGAAGAAGCACCTGCTCCAGAAGCACCAAAAGAGGAATCTCCAGCAATGTAACGATAAACCAAAAACTAATAACTAATAACCAATCAACCTGTTCCTTCTATCCTCTTATTGGCAATCGCTTGCCTTTTCATGTATCATCCCCCCGTATGGCCGATCCGACTGCTTCGACTGCGCCACTTCCCGGGTACGATTTTCTTCGCTTTGTCCTTGAACAGATTGTTGAGGATAAGGAGAGCTTAAAAATTGAGCAGCGCCTGGATGATCTGGGCGTTCTCCTCACCGTCCACGTTGCCGAGAAAGATATGGCAAAGCTAATCGGCAAGCAGGGTCAAACGGTGAAATCTCTCCGTACACTTCTTCGTGTTGTGGGTGGTATTTCCAATCAGCGTATTAATCTTCGCGTTATTGAACCTAACACCCCTTCCTAATTTTGCTTCTTCCCCCACTCTCATCATGATTCGCGAACTCCTGGAATCCGGCTCCCCTATTCAGATTATCACGACGATTATTGCGTTCATGCTCATTGTTGCTGCGCTCCTTTCGCTTTTCTTCATCATCATCGGCGGTATTACGTTTATTCTGTCCGCTGGTCAGGAAGACAAGATCAAAAAGGCCGTTCACACCATTCGCTACTCTATTGTTGGGCTCATTGTATGTTTCGTCGCATTCTTTGCTGTGCAATGGATTGCAAAGCTCCTGGATATACCATTTGATCTCACGTTCTCCTCTATTGTAGATCTTATGAATGAGATCTTTGCATCGTTGCAGTAAATGATCATCGACATGTCCCGCTTTGCGGGACGCCGCAGCTCGGAGCAGCGGATACGAGAGGATAATGGATATTGAACGTTATATGTGGTGAAAAAAAGTACCACGCTTGTAAAAGGAGCGTCCCCCAACGCTCCTTTTCTCGAAGCAATTCTGATGCGAATGTTACGCGCCGAGATACTTTCGGCGGAGAGCCTGCGTTCCTGCAATACTGAGTGTTCCTGCACCTGTCATGAGTGTGAAGAAAATGTCCATGGCAGCACCAGTCTGTGGCATACCGGTGAAGACACCAGTACGAACCGTACGAACACGCTGTGTGAGTGAGAGGCTTCCAATATTGCTTCCCGTAATGGTTGCAATGTTTGTGAGCATCTGACCACGAGGAGCACGAGGGCTCACCTGGAGCGTGTAACTTGTCTGCCAAGCGTCTCCTGGCTGAAGAGCAGGAACGTTCCATTGGAGACGTCCTCCACCAAGAATTTGCGCGTCACCCATATCCCCAAGGGAAAGAAGAGATGTATCAAAACGATCACTCACAACGGCATCCGTCATAGGTTCACTGAGAATGTTTCGAACTGTGAGCGTGTAACGGACTGTTCCACCGGGAACAGCTTCATCCGTACTGGCGACTTTTGTGAAGAGAAGGTCATTACGGCCGCGTGTGATTTCGCCTGGGTTATAGGTGTTTCCAAAGCTGCTCGCACCGCCAACAACCGTGTAGTCGACACTTGTACCGCCATTCACTTGCACGTTTGCCATCAATTCCGTTCCGGTGACAGCGTCACTTCGCACACGAACCGTATAGCTCAAGTTGCGGATTCCGTTTGGAGCAACCTGAATGTGCTGCCAGTGAATCACATTGCCGTCCCATACACCACCTTCCGTTGCACTCACGAATTCACTGTTAATAGGCAGTGTTGCCGTGATGGACTCATCCGTTGCAAGAACGGAACTGCGGTTCTGAATATTCACTTTGTAGGTAAGTAAATCTCCACGGGCAGCGTTCGTGCGGCCATCGGAAAGGGATACGGAGAGCGATTTGGAAGGAATACCCTTCGTGATGAGTGTTTCATCTACCGTACTTGCCTGGCCGGCAATAGCACGTGTGCGGAGAGAGTAATTCTCTGGGAGACGCTCTGAAACATGGGCAGCGAAGGTGAACGTGCGTTCTTCACGGGGACCGAACGTGATATTGCGCCAGAGAATATTGTTGCTTGTCTGGAATTCACTTCCCGCAGAAGACGTGATGTAGTTTGCTTCTGTTCCCAGAATGGCCTTCACATCGGTCGTCCGCGCGGAATCTGTTCCGTTCTTTACTTTCAGTGTGTAGTAGAGCGTATTTCCTGGAAGAGAGTAGGTCTGGTTATCTGTCAGGAAGAGAGAAAACTTTCCCTGTAATTCGCGCTCCCCTTCCACGCGTGTGGTGTCCGTTGCCTGTTCACCATCCGCAATCACGCGTGCAATGATCAATTGATCTTGTGGAGCATCCGTACGAACGTTGGCGTTTACCGTAAGAACACGGACGGAGTCTTTGAAGACCGTCACGTTGTCCCAGTGAATGCGCCCTCCTGTCATAATGCGACCACCGTCTGTTGCAGAGACGAGATCCACCTGTACAGGGAAGTGCAAATCGATATTTACGTCACGGTGTGTGTCGCGCTGTTGCTTGAGCGTAATACGGTACACAAGGGAGCCACCAGGGGCTACTTCTTCCTTCCCATCTGTCACGGAAACGAAGAGTCCTGTGTTGGAGTACCCTTCAAAGTCGTCATCAAGGTTCTCACAGTCGTTATCCTCAGGGTAATCGGTACGGCCATCGTTATCGTTATCCAGACCATCGGAGCACTGTGTCCTGTACGCAGACACATGGCTTGGGTCCGTGAGCGTGAGGGCTGCGAACATGGTTCCAAGAAGGAGGAACGCCGCAACGAGAGAAGTGATCTTTTTGGCTTGCATAAGCCTATTGGGGAAGAAATGAAGGAGTACACATCGACGCAGAAATACGTCGAAAGTCATACTTTATACTATAGGATTGAATCGATGTCAAGTGTGATTTTAAGAGTTCAAAAGCTCCAGATGCGCTTATCCAAATGAGATCTTCATGTGAGGTGGATTCTAACGAAAAGCTTCATTCGGGAAAAAGAAAACTTGTCGGGAAAGTGTTCTATGGGGGTGTATGTTTGATTGGATCAATCTTCTATGGGCAAATGCCATTTTGCGCCGCTTGAATCGATTTCAAGATATAATGCTCGTGAAATTTCTTTCCGTGGTACAGAGGTGGTGTCGTATTCAACAATTTCATATGACCTGCCACAGTTTTCTGAATTGGTACAAGGCGCTGCATTCGGTGATTCATTCCATGGTATTGAGGATCTATTTTTGAGTTCTTGTATAGCAGCATTTAAAGATTCAAATTCGCCTTGTGGTTCTGCATGCCGTTCGTCTTCGATGAGAAACATATGTAGGTGGCTGGGGCTGGTGGATGATTTTCGAAATATTGATCTGAAGGTAAAAGTTCTGGATTGCCAGAAGTTACTGCAATTCTGGCAATCAATTCCCAGTACGAATTAATTCAAATTCTTACAAAAGAGTCACGATCATCCCAGTTATTACAGCAATCACATAGATACCAACAGCCAATGAAACGGCAACTTTTGGATGGCTCTCTCTGCCGAGTACGAAGAGCGATGGCAAATTAATAATTGGTCCGGCGAATAGCAACGCTGCTGCAGCGCCAGGAGCGCCGATACTAATAAGTGCTAAAGCTAATGGAATTTCAAAAAAGGTAGGTAGCGCAATCATGATTGCCAAAAACACAATAAATATTATGGTGAAAATCGATTCAGTACCAAATCCACTCTGGATCATTGGGAGCACGATGCTGGATAGGATAACTCCAGCAAAAATAAATGGAACTGTGACCAAGATTGTGTAGCCAAGATTTTTCACAAAAAGATTAATCATCTTCACTGTCGTTATATTCTCATCTTTAGAAATGTCGCATGCCAATTTTTCTAAAGAGGCAGCACGAGCGAGTGTGTCTGCAGGAAAAATTCGTCCAATTAAAACAGGCAGTAGAAATACTGCCACAAGACTAGCCAAAAGACGCGCTAGAGCAATTTCAAAGCTGAACATCATGAAAGTTAAAATCAACGCTGCCACATTGAGAGCAGGAGAAGCGAGCATTACGGCTAAAGATGGCCCCAAGCGAGCCCCTGATGCGTATACACTGGAGAATATGGGGGTAACACAGCAGGAACAGAGCATGAGAGGCGTACCAGCCAATCCGCCGACAATATGCTGTCGTGTTTTTCCCTTTCCAAGAAGAGTAAGTATCCAGTTAGCGGGGATAAAAGTGCGAACAATAGACGCTATAAGGATTCCGAGTACTAAGGCTGGCCAGATAATCTTGAAGTAGTTGTAGGTAGCTTCCAATACACCGGCCTGCGTCAATACAGCTGTAGAACTTGGCCAAGATCCCGTTGAGCCCACGATCTCTATCTTCGCAAGAGAAGCCTGCCATTTGAGCATTAGCAGGCCAGAAAGAGCCATCAATAGCAGAACGACTCCGATTGCCATCCATGTTTTAGAGGATCTCATAAGACTGATTGTATACTTGCATTGTCGGTGTTTGTCAAATCTAATAAAACATGTTACGGTGCCTATATGGATCCAGAGATTAAATTAACACAGTTCTCCCACGGAGGCGGGTGTGGCTGCAAAATTGCCCCAGAGGTGCTATCCGAAATGCTAGCAGCATCGGGTGTACAAACGCTCTATCCAAACTTATTGGTCGGCACCGAATCAAGTGACGATGCGGCAGTCTACCGTCTGAATGACGAACAGGCGATTGTGGCTACTACGGATTTTTTCATGCCCATCGTCGACGATGCTTATGATTTCGGGCGTATTGCCGCAACGAATGCTTTGTCAGATGTATACGCTATGGGAGGAAAGCCGATACTAGCATTGGCCATAGTTGGCATGCCAATCAGCAAATTGCCGATTGAGACGATACGGCAAATTCTGGCTGGCGGTGCTGCAGTATGCAAAGATGCGGGGATACCGATTGCTGGTGGACATTCAATCGATTCACCGGAACCAATTTATGGATTGGTTGCATTGGGGATTGTTCATCCAGAACGTATCAAGCGCAATGATAGAGCTAAAGAAGATGATGTTGTTATTCTAGGTAAAGGACTGGGAATTGGAATAATGAGTGCTGCGCTTAAAAAAGGCGAATTGAATGCAAATGGTTACAAACAAATGCTAGAAGTAACCACAAAGCTTAACAAAGTGGGAGCACAATTGTCAGAACTACCTATGGTTCATGCACTCACCGATCTCACAGGTTTCGGTTTACTTGGTCATATGTTGGAAATTTGTCGCGGCTCAAGTTTAGGTGCAGAAATTAATTTCTCTCAATTGCCAATTCTATCTGAGGCGCTTCGTTTGGCTGAGCTTGGTTATGCAACAGGTGCCTCGGGGCGTAATTGGTCAAGCTATAAGCAGGACGTATTGCTGCCTGAGGATATGCCAACATGGCAGAAAAATTTGCTCACCGATCCGCAGACAAGCGGAGGTTTGTTAGTAACGTGCTTACCCCAGAAGGCTGATGCTGTGTTGAAAACATTCCATAACGCTGGTTTTCTTGATGCATGTGCTATTGGCACGATGCATAAGGGGGCAGCAACAGTAGCAGTGCAGTAGACAGCACTGACTGACAGGTGATAATATTGACAAGTAATGTTATCATGGTACGATAGCTATCTTTTCTCCTTCTAAAATGCCAAAGCATCTTCCGTCTCTTGTCTCTGATCTCAAATCTTTACAAATTAAGAATCAGGATAAATTTAATGAACCCTCACAAATTGACAGCGTGGTCATTGTCGGTTCGACCTGTGCTGGAAAGAGCGTGATAGTCGATGCCATTAGGCAGTCCTATCTTGCGATGCAGGGCATTATTCAAATTCCCAAGAGATACATCACAAGAGCGCAGCGTGGGAATGACAACATCGTCGAGAATGCGTTTGTCACAACAGATGAGTTTCAGGCCAAAGTTGAAAGAGGTGACATCGGACTCCATTGGGTACGAAAGATGGAAGGCGACAGGAAAGAGCTGTACGGATTCCATCAGCCGACGCAAGATGTGTTACCGGTGTACTCAGGAAACAATGCGCTCTATAACAATCCTGATAGCGTTCGACCAGAGGGGATACTAAGGAACTCACTCATGGTTGGAATTTATGCGCCCGATGACGTCAGGCGGGATCGACTTGTAAGCAGATCCCCTGACCTGCTCAGGGATCGACCCGATGAAGTGGAATATCGCCTTGGAGACAGTTCGGAAAACATGCTGCCGCATATCGATGTTCTCGTAAATAATTACGGCCAGAACGAACAGGTAACAAAGAGTGAAGTCATGCGTCTTGTTGAGCGCATTGTATGTATACGAAGAAATTTGATCACGGCACTAGATAAGCCTGTTGAGCAGTACAATGGCAAAATGATTCGAATAGCTACTCAGCGCATGGGCTTTCCAGATATAAGTGAGAAGACATTTGAATTCGCTGAGCGTGCACCGGGTGTACGGATTCTCGTTACTGATGGTGAGCGTATTCTCCTTACAAAAGAATGGCGTGGAGAGACACAGAATTGGGATCATCGCCTTCCTGGTGGGAAAGTGTTCGACTCGTTGAAAGAGTATCTTTCGGGGAAAGAAAAAGGTGATAGCTATGTGCAGGAACAAGCTCTATTGGCTGCTCAAAAGGAACTCTCCGAAGAAACTTCCCTTCGTCTGCCCATCGAATCCTTCAAACATATCGGGCGCTCTATAGCAGGTGCTACCGTTGTTTGGGATTTGCACTACTATGTGGCTAATGTCCCAAAACAGGAAGGTTTACTCCCTGATATTACCACAGAAGAAGGAGAACAGACTCAACCTCAGTGGTTCACCTATGAACAGGTGCAAGCACTTTGTTTAGATGGAAATGTTCAAGAAGATCGCAGTGTTGCTGCTTTACTGAAGTTTCTGCTTTCGCAGAAAAACTAATGCATCTTTGAAAGATGTACTGATATAGAATAGCTTTACATGTCGTTACCCATTCTCATTACCGCAAAAATCAATCCTGATCTCGACGGTGTTGCATGTGCATATGCGTATAGTCGGTTATTGCGTACTCGGGGAGAGAATGCCGTTGGAGGAATTTTCGGACAAATGCATGTAGAGGCAAAATATTTAGTCGACCGTTTTAATATTCAAGATGTTGTTTATGATCCTAAGGATAGCTTCCATAAATTTATATTAGTCGACGCCAGTGATATGGCAGGAATGCCATCTCCCATTCGCACCGAAGATGTGATCGAAGTCATCGATCATCGTGAAGAACATAGAGCACATGAACTTTTCCCAAATGCAAAGATTCAGATTGAACAAGTTGGGTCGGCGGCAACATTGATTGTTGAGAAATATCAATCTCTAAAATGCTCGATTGATTTTTCTTCAGCGGTGCTTCTTTTCGGTGCTATTCATTCGAATACGCTCAATTTCCAAGCGTCAATTGCAACCAATAGGGACAGGGAGGCTGTTGATTGGCTCCGATCTCAAGCTGAGATTCCGGCATCTCTGATAGAAGACATGTTTGCAATGAAAACACAATTAATATCAGAACACTTGGCAAATGCTATCAGGATTGATGCAAAACAGTTTGCTATTGGGAAAAAGAAAATAGGCATTGCACAACTGGAGGTTTTATATTTGCAAAAATTGGCTGACAGTCGGCTCAGCGATATTCTTATCGAACTCAAAAACATGAAAGATCAATATCGACTAGATGCAACAATGCTGACTGCGGTAGATTTAAGAGAAGGATTTAACTTATTCATAACTCAGGATGGTGAATTGCAATCTGCCATTACAAATGCCTTAGATATCGGTTTTGTTGGAAATATTGCAAAAAGGAAGGGCTTTTTATTAAGAAAGCAATTAGTTCCAAAATTGAAATCTCTGAGTGAGACTGGTAGATGATTTTAGAAATTTTGAATGGTCGAGTTGCTTTATTGACCTTCAATCTGTGTTACTACATCTTCCATTACGTAATGTACAAATTGCTTGCCCAGTTCTGTCAGCACATACAGCTTAGAATCCTCAAAAGCCGATTCCATTGTTGTGCTTCCGCTTCCACGGGGTTGTGGACGCGTTCTTCTTCTCAAAAAATTCCCCTCCATATCGGTTTCTCTTTGTTGTCGGATAACGCCGCCCGTACTTAAATCACGTATTAAGTATTTAAATAAATCAGCATCAGCTGAATCTTCCCGTGGTCTTTCACCATGAATCGTATCCCATATTTCCGCTCTGGTTATCTCAGGATTTTTTGAGATTTCTTTGATGACCATGAAATGGGCTTCGTGGTACAGATTTATCCATCCAATAAATAAACGAATAAGGTCGTCGGAACAAAGCTTAATTGCCCCTGCATTGGTGATCATTTTTTTTAGCATTTGCTTCTTTTCAGTTGTATCTGCCTGATCCCAAGATCGGAATGTCTGCTTCACTAAAGCTAAATATTGAGGTGATTCGATTCTCTCTTGTATTTCGTCGCCAAACCCATCAAGTCGTCCGAAAATATCGCTCAATGTAATTCCTAGTTCTCGAATTTTCTCTCGATGCTCTTCGAGCCATAGCTTATGAAGATCGTTAATCTTCTCTTGATCTTTTTCTGCTGTAAAGCTTGCTGCCGCACCTAAAAATCCTCCTACCCAAGGGATACTGCTTAGTGCGGCAAGAATAAATCGGACGTATTTTTTGCTTTTCCCACCGCCCAAGCTATTTACCAAGGCATCTTGATGCTCTGATATAAGTTCATTGCGAACAGTAGCCAGTTTCTTAGGGTTTTTATCCATTAGTTCAATTGTACAGGAGTTTTGGTATACTTTGCCTGACCCAATTTGCTGAGCGGGCTTTTAGTGCCCACTCTCAACCATCGCTCAAACCAGTGTAGAAAGGGGCATCTTGCCTCGGTCAATGCACTGGTGAGCGAGAGCAATCTCCTCAGCAACATTGGGTCAGCCGAGCAGGGTGCCCTTTTGTGTCATTCCCAAAACCCTCTATGAACCAGAAGAGAAAATGCCCAGTCTGCGAGGAGATAATCAGCGTTGACGCACTTCGATGCCCCTTTTGCACTTCAAGGCTCAGACCTTCACTTAGAGCGTTTTGGCATAAACAATTTTTGCCGATGATAAGGGAGAGAGTGGTGTTAATAATTTTGCTTTTTGCGATGGCATTATTCTTCAAAAATTGTTCCGCTCAGTTTATGAACTCAGTTCTTTGGGTTGCTGAACATGTTCCTGTTCCCAAGGCTCCAGAAATCCACATGGGAAAATAGAGTCTTACTTTCTTCTTCCTCTCTATGGTTAAGCTCTTCGTCACTATCGTAGTCACCTTAGTCATAGGCGGTGCTATTGGTGCGTATGTCATGGAAAATCCATCTATTATTTCTCGCAATGAATACGCATGGCAAAAGTCATGCGATTCTCGTTGTGCGGAAATGGTTGGCAAACGTGATATGGCGCAAATAGATGCCGCCGGATGCGCTGACCTTAATATGATTATAGGATTTGGTCTTGTTGCTGACAAAGAGCATCAGGCCGCAATGGATGATAAATTCTCTTCCATCAATTGCACCCCTCCCCCGCCTCCTGACCCTGCGAAGTCTGCTGCTGATTTTATGAAGCAATATCAGCCAGACGAGGCGGCCTTGCAGCGTATGCGTGAATCTATGGGCTTAACGGGTGGAATATATGATTCTAAGCAATAGTTTCAGTCCACTAGGTACACAGTGCTAAAATAGGCTGCTATGGAGCCAATGCAGCCAGAGATGATCCAGAAGGCAATAGACTTCCTGAAAATTGATATTCAGGAGGCTGAGTACGCTTGTTTTAAGGAGCTACTTGAGATGCCTCCTATACTTTTTGGCGAGCTGGGACGATCTAAAGACGAGGTAAGGCGAATACTCCTCCGATACATGGGCTTGTCGCCAGAAGTGAAGGTTGAAATTGAAATGATTGTTTTCAATCTACTTTCATATACAAGGCAGGGAGACAAAAAGCTGCTTGACCCATTTCATCGACTTAACAGAATGCCGGCTATGAGATTCTTCCCATTTCCTAAAGAACCAGCGACACCTCAGGAAGCTAAACAAAGAAGAAAACAAGCTCTTGCTGAATTAACCTCATTCAACGCAATTGAATTGAAATCAGTAAAAGCATTAGAAGAACCTGATCTCAGGAAGTTAGGAGGGTATTCAGCTCTCTTTGTTGGATTCGATATGATGGTGGCCGCTAGTTTAGTTGCGGCAATACATTCAAAAATCGCTCGCCGTATTGAGATAGTCGATGGCAGAATCGTTGAATTCGCAGGCCTCCAACAGCTTGGCACTATCGGAAATCCAGTCGAAGGTAGTTGGTCACAGAAATTTCTTGCTTTTCTGTGGCAGCATCAGAGCAAAGACCTTTCTTACAAGAAAATACGAAAGGATATGGAGTATGAGGAAAAGACACCGTTCCGTCCAAGTCAGTGGATTCGGGAACTTGGGTTTGTCACTAAAGAATTGAAGGAGAGATACTTCCTTCCAAGGGAAGGAAACATAATCCACTTTAGGTCACAAACTAACGAACCACTGACGAAGTTGGAGTAAGTGTAACGAAGTCCTGACGAAGAAAATCTTTTGTCATGTCGTACATGGTTTCATTGCGCCATGTCATTTGGACGTGTCCGCAAAGGCTCGAAGAAGCGCGCTCGCAGTGCGCCCGCCACTGGCGGCGCACGCGAGCTATTGCGGTCAAGTAATACCGCAATAGTAACTCAAGAGAACCTTCTACATTTTGGCTTAGACTGGCTAGCTATCTTTATTGGATATGGAAACAGTGATACATCAGGACTTCATCAATTTTTAGAAGAAACTTTTGCTGAATATTCAGAAAACAATACTTTTGAAGAAGCGCAGAATATTCTTTGGCCAAATACCAGCCTGCCTCTCTCGGTGAGATTTAAGAAGTCAAAGGGCGACATCATGGGTTACTTTTCATTGAATGGAGATGCGATCATCGGAGTACGAAGTATCACCATTACAAGTACTTATCCTCAATCAGTAGCAAGGAAGTATCAGTACTTAATAACGTTTTATGGTGATTTTTTTGCACTTGGTAAGTTGGGTCGTTTACTCGTTAGTCAGTTCTTTTCCGTAGTTGTTCAGTGCCCTGTGCCAAGTATCGTCAGTCAGATTCATGTGTGTTGTGATATTGAAGGGGTAACCGTACAGGATATATGGAATGGTGTTTCTGTTTCGTCTCCGCATCATGCTAAGGAATGTTCTTTTTTGCGTAGGCATCCTGTCACTGATATTCCGCAGACGATCTACTATGGTCAGAAAAGTGACTCTCTGTGGTTCCTGAGGATTTACAATAAACTTGCCGAGATCGCTAAAGATCATAAGCAACGATTTTATCCTCAATATTGGGGGAAGAAATTGCTCACTCGTTTGGAAATTGTTTTTAAGCGTTCTGTCTGCAAATCCTATGAAGTTACTGTGCAGAATTGTTTCGACGAATCTCTTTTGCTGTCGCTTTTAAACAAACATTTGATTGGGAAGTATGTGGAGTGGGGTTGTATGCCTTCTCTTGAGGCCGTCATGCTTGAGAGAAGTGTGAAGGTACGAAAGCTAGTACCCATCAAAGTTGAGTATGAAAAACTTGCTGAAGAAAAGCGTTACCAACGTTTTATCGGTCAGCTCTACAGATTCTCAAGCGATTACGGACTCGTCCCACCAGTTTTTCTTCGTCACCTAGCCGATGAGTATGAATCTGCCTTCCCGAAGAAATGATGGAGGCAAGAACTCCTCCATCCTCAGGCATCAGCAAAGAGCGTCTTGATGAGTTCCGTGCGATTTTGAAAAAACTATACGGATTAGAGCCTTCTGAGGCTGAGGCTAGCCAAATGGCACAGAATATCCTTCATTTTTATAGGACTCTCGAACGACTTTCGAACCATTTACCGTGATAAACTCACATTCCTACCTATGCAAAACGCCATCATTTTCTCTCGGGTATCAACGAAAGAACAGGCTGAGGAAGGCTACTCCCTCCAAGCCCAAGTGAAGCTCTTGCAAGAGTATGCAGAGAAGAAAGAGATGGATGTAACGCAGCGATATATCATACCCGAATCAGCAAGAGGGCAGCAGGAGCGAACGCTTTTCAATGCCATGATGAATGACCTAAAGCATTCCAAGGCTACTGTTCTTTTGTGTGAGAAAGTTGATCGTATCACTCGGAACTTCAAAGATGCCGTTATGCTCAATGATTGGCTCGAAGAAGACGAAGAGCGTCAGATTCATTTCGTAAAGCAAAGTCTCATCATTCACAAAAACTCGAAGTCGAACGAAAAGTTTCAGTGGGATATTCACTTGGTGCTTGCTCGTCAGTACAGCAATAACCTTTCTGAAGAAGCCTCCAAAGGGCTTCTACAGAAAGCCGAAGAAGGTTGGTGTCCTGCCAGTCAGAAGCGTGGATATGTTACTGTGGGAGAAACAGGAAAGAAGGTATGGAAAATTGACGATTCTGACGCTTCTGAGGCTCCATTCGTCCGTCGAGCCTTCCAGCTCTACGAAACAGGTGAACATACGCTCTTGAGCCTTAGTAAGCAGCTCTACAGTGAAGGATGGAAGGCCGCTGACGGCAATCATTTAGGGAAGACCACACTGCATGGCATTCTTACGGATTGTTTCTACTGTGGAGAGTTTATGTGGAAGGAAAAGCGTTACATGAATGCCAAGCACGAAGCACTGATCTCCAAAGAGCTTTTTGACAGCGTGCAAATTAAACTCAATCGCAAGGTAGCTGGCAAATATCGCAAACATGATTTCCTCTTCAAAGGAATGTGCGAGTGCGGTGAATGTGGTCGTACCGTAGTCGCTCAGAAGCAGAAGGGTCATTCGTACTACAGTTGTACGCGCTACAACACACAATGCACACAGAGGAAGTATTCTCGTGAAGAGGTCTTGGAAAAACAGGTCATCAAACTGTTACAGGATTTGCAGTGTAAGGATTCAGAAATGCTCGCATGGGTACGCAAAGCCCTTAAGGACAATCATCAGTTTGAAATTGATGCTCGGACGCAGGGGATCAAGAAACTTCAAGACAAGGAACAGAAGCTGTTCAAGCGCATGAATGATTGTTACGAAGACAAGCTGGATGGTGGAATCAGTAAAGAATTTTACAAGACCAAACACGAGGAATATTCCACGGAGCTTCGGCAAGTGCGTAAGGACATCAAGAGATTGATCGAAGCAAACGAGAAGTATTTGAACCTCGGTTCAGCAATTTTCGAACTGGCTCAGGCAAGCGCAGAAATCTATGAATCCTGCCCTACTGACACAGAAAAGAGAGAATTGCTGAAAGCTGTATTTTTGAACGTCAAAATAAAAGACGGAAACATAGTCCCAGACTACAAAAAGGGCATTGAGCTTGTTGCCCAAAGAGCGAAAACAGGTGATTGGCTGGGGCTTATGGATGATTTGCGAAATATCACTATTTTCAAACTGCCCGGCTTCGTTTGCGAACGACGCCGAGGCATCCTCTCAGCTGCTTTTGAAAAGCCAATCTCGGCGTAGCTCCCGCAGGAGCGAAGACGGATGGCTGGGCAGCACGGTTACGAACTTTAAGTTTGAGTCCCAGAGAACGTTTTTGAGGGTAGGGTTTTAGAGAACAGAGGGCAAGACGGTCGGGGCTAAATGTTACAAATGTGACAGTGGAATAGGGCTGTCTGAAGCGGAAATTGACGAATTATAAAAGTGTGGCAGTGAGAGATTTTCTGCTACAATTTCAGGTGCATGATAAAAGCAATCTTCTTCGACTTCGACGGCGTCCTGACGACCGATGCCAAAGGCTCGCTCACCATGAGTAAAAATCTCTGTGAGCTGGT
>JALQTW010000020.1 GCA_023263945.1 Patescibacteria group bacterium
AAGCAACATTTGACGAATTGCATATGGGTTTGCAGGCATCCGATGGTGTTGATGATGATTTCAAAAATATATGCGAGGCCGGTGATACGCGCACTATTTTCAAAATAGTCCCTGTATCGAAAATAGAACAAACGTGGTCCGAAGGGTATGTTCCATTGGCATGGAAGGGAGATGATGAAGTTCCAGAGAATATTGGAGCCCTCGAAGGATCCAGCTGGGTTGATATAAGCAAAGCGCCATCGTATTGCGAATCAAGGGGTATCGTGGGTGATCGTCACGAACAAGTGAAGGAATATTTACAGATGAATCATTACATGAATGAAGATATTGCTAAGACAATGTTAGAAAGAATTCGCGAACCGATTCGCAAAGCTATTTCTTCCATACTCGACTATATATAATTCAAACACTAAAAAACGTGGTCGTCCGTTGACCATGTTTTTACATCTCATGAAATCTAGATGGTTACGATGAGTGTCGTGCCGTTTCCTCCGTTCCCTCCTTTTCCACCAGGAGGAGTTCCTCCGACAGCTTGTGAATCACCATATGATGCCCCTCCGGTACCTCCTGTCGCGTCCAATGTCACCGTTGATGAATTTGTTTTCGTCATGAGGACGACAATACCTCCACCACTTCCTCCACCACCGGATACACCAAGAATAGAATCATAGGTACCTCCTGCACCCCCTTGGGATTCTATACGTCCCGAACCCGTGATCGTTCCATCCACAATGACGACTAAGATACCTCCTGTACCATCGGAACCATCGAGAATTGATGGATTCGTGTACGCATCTCCTGTTCCTCCTGGATTTCCAGCTCCTCCACCGGCTCCGGCTGCAGTAGATGCATTGAGTCCACTCGTCACTCCATTACCTCCGGAACCACCATTAGATGAACCATCACCACCAGGGGCACCATTATATGTCCCAATCACATAAATACCACCACCACCGGGGCCTCCTGAGAATGACGAACCAGATGCACCGCTTCCACTCGTTGGTCCAGGATTGTACGCGCCGTTATTATACACCCCTCCGGAACCCCCTCCCCCAGTCTTGAGTGCGCTTCCAATGGTGGCATTTGATCCGTCCGTGCCAGATGTTGCGGCATTATTTGTGACAGATGGGCCTCCTGTTGCTCCGTTTGCGCTGATGTATGCGTCAACAATACCGTTATATGTTGCATCTTTCCATATTTGTACATTTTTCGCAGTAATTCCTGTAACATGATTTGCACCCCTCTCAGACATAGAAATGGTTCCATTTAATATCAGATCACCTGTGATGTGAATCAGTGTGAAGAGTTTTCGTGTATTTGGCCTGAATGTGATTCCCGATGGGACATTCATGCTTCCGAAGACTTTGATGATTGAACAACTCGCATCATTTATTCCCGTAAACCAATCCGTATTGACAAACGTCGTGATGTTCTGGTCCCCTTTTTTCAACGTGACGTCATATGGACAGATATATTGTCCTGATATAGTTATCCCTCCTCCTCCTGATTGTGGTGTTTCTGTGCTGCTTGGGCCTATATTTCTGGTTAATGCGAAGAGACTGGATGCAGTTTTATCCCCAGGGGTGAATTCGCTCAAGTAATTCAGCGTGAATGGACGGATTGTCTCCTGTTGTTGTTCATCCCTTGCTGTAATATTAAATGTATACGTTGTCGATGTGTTTTGAATATCTTGTGTAATATTCCCAGACAATAAACCCTCTTGGGTTAATGTAGATGCGGGTGGTAAAGGATATGTACCGGTATCGTCTACGTACGTTATTGTCGATGCTCCTTCTGTTGCCGATAATTGACGTTCATATTGAATATTTGCAAAGACGTACCCGAGATTCGTGTCTGTATTCCACGATGGTATATTCGACACTAAAAGCCCGTTTGTGAGCGTGACTGATTGTGATCCGCTCTTCGTAATAACGACGTCATACGAACCAGATGCAAGAGGAGGGACTGTTGCGTGAATTTCGGAATAGTCTACTACACTGACACTACTTGATAGAGCTTGACCAAAACGAACGGTCATGGCGCCCAACTCGAAACTGGACCCGTAAATTCTGACGTACCCTGGTGTATTCGTTTCGATCGCTGTTTCTCCTACTGGTGAGAAATTGGAATCCGTAACTTGCACATAAGACACCTGTAATCTATCAGCTGGAAATATCATGTTGGTTGCATCCCCATAGTACACTGTATTCGCATCCCCAAAGACTGCCGATATTGTCGCAGAATCTGTTATGACGAGGCGTTGCAAACCGCCTGTACTGAATCCAATCGTGTTTGCACTTGGTTTATACATTCCTGTGCTTGTGTCGTCGACGAATGCAAGAGATGGATTACTTTCATTACCGTTCTCGATCTTCGCCGTTCCATTCAGTGTTACGGACCCGTCCAATACAACTTCCCCAGGTAATGTTCCATACAATTGTGATGCATTGACATTCCCGACCAATTCTTCTGCCCATACTGTACCCCAACGGTGACTCGTGTTTCCTATCGAATATATGCCCGTTTCGATTGGCGTGATATTACTATGTATTGTTGTATAGTCCACTTCCGGATAGAAAACATTCCCATCTAAATCGAGCAATTCTGATATGTGAATCGAATTCGACCATATTGTATTCCATTGATTGGTGTTCGTACCTATTGAGAATGTATCGCTTGTGGTCGGAACCATCGTTTGATTGACATTTCCAAAATCAGCTGGAAATTGTAACTCGTCCCCGGTGTCGAGGAGGTACTCTGAAGCTCGTATACGGCGCGTGTGTATTGTGTCCCATTGCGATGATGTATTACCTATAGAATATGTCGCATTTGACAAAGGTTCCACGTTTGCCTGAACTCGTGTCAATTCATTCTGTACATAATTTTCACCTTGTAAATCCAGGATTTCACTCGCGTATACCGCATTGGATGTGATAGAATTCGACGTGACGGTATCTATGATACCTACCGAACTGTCGATTGTATTCGAGGTCATATCCTGTGTTTGTAGAACATTGGTTATAACCGTTTCCGTTATTATGTTTCCAATATACCCGTCCTTCCATTGTGCAGACGACGTCCCAAGAGAAAATCCAGAATTTGATTCCGGTACGATATCTGCATCAATACGACCAAGAGCTATATTAAAGGTTGTATTTCCCGATACGGTAAGATTTCCTGAAATGTCCACATCGCGTGATACGTCAATATCGTCCGCGAATATGCTACTGTACCGCAAGGAATTGCTTCCGATGGCGTATACGCTCCCAGTACCCGGGATTATATTGTGATCCAGATTTCCAAAATCGACAATTGGAACAATGGCATTTCCATCACCTCCGATAATGGCACCATCCACGATTAAATTTCCGTCAACGCGTACCCCGTTCCCCACCAATAATTTCCTCGATCCCTTGACAGTGAACCCCAATTCCCCAGCCTGGGCATTGTCAAGGTACATTCCTGATGTTGGTGCATCTTGAAACGCTATTGTCGGGGTGACTTCATCCCCTGGCAAATGATTTTGACGCGCATATGCCCTCTGGGCTAAAGCTTTAAAACGTAATTGTTGCGCCATTCTGATATGACGCAATAAAAAAAATATAGAAAATGTGTTTTATCTGGGTATGATTTTTTACGCAACTAAAAAGAGTGAAAAACCTTGACAATTATGGATGATATAATGATGTTTTGAAATGATTTTTTCACTCTTTATAAACGCGTAAAAAAACGTACCCCTTTATATCTCAGACATTATGAAGAGGTCCCGCTTGTGATGAACTGAATGACTCGTTCCTTGAATTTCGCATAATTCTGCTGGGATTTCGACACCTGGACAATGCGCACAATATCGCTTGGTAATGGGTAATGTCGAGGCATCGGGACGTTTAAGTTCCTCTTATGCGCGACGGCCTGTCGAAATGATTTGACG
>JALQTW010000021.1 GCA_023263945.1 Patescibacteria group bacterium
GTCGCCTCGTCATATGACGAATGACGACCATACATATGACGATCGCGGTGATGTAACAATACAAATTTCAAAATTTGAAAAACAATGTCTGAAAATTCTGCCGCTCAATCTCCACCACCACCACCCCCAGCAATCAATGCCGCCTCGACGAAGAAGACGTGGATTGCGCATGACCCCGAGACGATGAAGAAAATCGGGACATATACGGGAAAAACGGCGAGAACTGCCGCCCTCAAGGCCGCTTCGCGCTTTGCAAACGTGGACGAAACAATCCCCATTGTCTTGCGGGAAACCAATACCAAAATTCAGAGACATTTTGACGGGACAAAAGTATCTCTCAATCCCCCGAAAATTGTGTCTGTAGGTGATCGAAAGATTGTCTACAAAACAAAGGCAGCTGTGAAAGAGGTCAAGGGAAGACAGGCGCTTCTGCAATAATTTTTTTTCTTGCCAAATTGTAACAAATTTCAAATGTCAAATATACACATTGACCCCGCTAAAATCAACCGCCTGAGATCGATGATCGAGAGCAATCATCGGGACATTATGCGCGCGTTTGATAATGCATTTCCAGTATCCTTGCGCTCGATAATTCACGAAGAACTAAAAACAAACCCCACGAAATATAACTCGACGCGTCCGAGCAGACTCTCACACGCTCATGTGGCTAAACTTCCCACACACATCGTCAAAAGGGCCTTATTAGACCCAAACTTTGCTCGGTACGTGCACCACAAAACCAATAAAAATGCCCATACACTCAACCATGACAAACTGCGTCCACTGATCAAGGCATATCTCACGCATGATGCCCAAAATCAGCGCGTGAAAAAGAGAAAGAACAGTACAAATACAACAGCGTCGAAAAAGCGGCCTAGAAAGAACGATAATGGCCCGGTGATTAGCTTACCGTTGACTGGTGAACAGGTGAAAAATGTACCCTCGCTCAATAACATCAATCTCGGGGAACTGAACGATATTCTCGGCCTCAATTTTTCAAAATTGTAGTACAACTTGTACAGGAAGGAAAATTTGCCTTTGAATCGAAAAGGCAAATTTTGAGACTCATTCCGTCTTGATTGGATTAGGCTTTGTTGAAATTTTGGATTCGGGGTACAACGTCGTTGAAATCAGTGTAAACACAAACGCAAGGAATGTGACCATAATGGCTGTGAGTAAGTACCCTTTATTTCCCACACTTTCAAAGACGCCACCCTTTTCAAAGAGACTTTTGAAGAAATCATTCCATGATAAAGCAGCGACAAATCCAATCGAAGCCACCATCAACTCGACGAAATTCTTGTTCAGTTTCCAGAGTGTTTTGGGAACTTCCTTTTTCGTTGTTTCGATAACTTTTTGTACCGGAGTTGTGGGTTCAATTTCACCGAGCAATGTCACTTTCGAATCCAGTTCGTAAAAGGTTGTCGATGCGTTCATTGGAATGGGGAAAGATTTTTTTTTCATTTGGAAGAGTTCAAATTCAGATTGTCCAAATTGAAGTCGAAGTTCTTGCTTCTGTTTTTGTTACCGGATTTGTTGCCGTTCTTATTACCGTTCTTTCCCTTTCCGGATCTGAATACCACAAATCCAATGAGAGCGAGAATGAGAACGGCAACGACGATGGCCAGGATGAGTTTTTTATTCTTTTCCCAAAATGAGGGCGGAGGTGGTGGCGGAATGTATTGCATGGGTTCAGGGTCTGCCTGAGTCACAGGTGCCTCGGTTGGTGGTGGCGTTAATGGGTTGAGGGCAGAGGATACGTCGCCATTACCGAGAAGGAGACTCGGCGCAATTGGTAGCGGCATAACAACATTTGATCCATATGATGGATTCACGCTGTAACTCGGCGGCTGTGTGGGCACAGGGGCCTGTGTGACTACTGGAGCCGGGGCCTGTGTGACCGCTGGAGCTGGGGCCTGTGTGACCGCTGGCGCAGACGCAGGCTGGTTCATCATGTTTTTTAATGCGGAATCGTCCCACGAGATATCTTGAATCCAGGATGACATCGCGAGTATATACCGTCAAAAAAGATTTTTTTTTTCATTTCATTGGACTTTCAGATTGTAAAATGTCACGCTCTGTCTCTTGTCCAGGGTGGTCAGTATCAGATTGTACCCACCACCAGGTTTCATCCACGCGGGAAATGTACATTCCAATTCCCACTCGCTGATGAATGTTACTTTTGTGGCCACATATGTATTGAGTGCATTCTCAATCTTCACCGTGACGTATGGGACAAACGTCCCTATCAGGACCAATACGGGCCTGGAAGAAGGTATGGTCCTGGGAGATGCGTCGGTGATTTGCACGCTTTTCCGGATGGCATATTGTGAAATATCGGCGGACAACACTTTTGTATTGACATCGTGGTCGAATTGTATTGCATTTGCCCAAATATTAATGGCACCATTAGTGTACATCTCCCCAATGCGGCACTCGTCCATGGAGAGGTACACCCTCGCACTCCCTCCGTACGCACTCGATATCTCCATCCCCGACTCCGTGACGTCGATGCCGCTACCATCTTTGAAATTCAACATGGGGTATATGATATACGCATCTGGGAAGCTGAATTCGCGGAGGGGTGTTTCGATGCTCATGCCCATACAGCGTGCCAAACTTTCTTCATAGCCATCTTCATCCACCGTCATTCCAAATTGGATGCCATTGACGAGTACATAATCTGGCGCGGCCAAAGAACAGACAAATCGCAATAGGGACGTATCCGCATCGTATTCCACGCGCACAAGGATGCGCGACCCGACCGAGCTGAAATCCTGGAAGCCGTTATTCACCATATCTTCGACCATACCCTTAATTTCCCTGAATGTGTACTTTTTGAACTCGATGTTCGCGCGCTCGACTGTCTTCGTGATCTGGGTGCCCTCAGAATCCTTGAACACGGCATCGAAGCGCAAACGTAAGAATTTTTGGTCAAGAATCGGAAGGTCGTGCTCGTATACAAACGACTTTGTCGTCGTATCGTATGAAGTTGTCACAAACGAGCTCATGTAATGCGCGGGGTCATATTGCACATCGACGAACTTCACGCCGGGCAGGTAGGGCACTTTCAGGATATCGGCGAGACTGCCGACAAATGCCGCTTGGTCAGGGTACTCGGTTTCTGTCGCGAACGCGGCAAAAAACAGACCGCCAACATTGAATGTAGTTGGCGATAACATATTCTCCAACCTGACTTTCATGGCTCCGATGTCATTGAGCGATAGGGTTGAGCTGACCTTTCCTACACCAAACTGCTCAAATGAAAACCCCCCGCTCACATACTCATCCGGTTGGTAGCCCGGGGTATTGTTCTGGGCTTCGTATTGTCGGGGACTGTTCATCTGAGATTCTATAATGCTCAAGACCTGGGGTACTTCGTATCGACCTGGGGGAACTTCCAGGGTCTGTATGTATACATTGTCCGTAAACAGAGTGGGCACGCCTTCGGCAGATATATTTGTCGGTCGGACAATCGCCACCGCGATTTTGAGGGTATTTTTACCGTCCACAATTTCCACACTATAATCCAGGGGTTGAATATACCGCGTGATATCTCCATACGCGAGACTTCGCTGAGATGCCATGAGGAATCCCGTCTTCCCCGGAATATCGTACGAACTTGTGTACAAATATTTATTGTATAGA
>JALQTW010000022.1:0-3122 GCA_023263945.1 Patescibacteria group bacterium
TCTTTATAACGAGTTCGGGTCTCGGTGACCTGAGAAAGGCGTCCTGGATTGCCGTATCTGATATGATTCTCGCGACAATGTCGCTGAGTTCTATAATATGATCCTGAATTTCAATAATGTAACGTTGCAATTCTTCGCGTTTGATATAATGAACGTTCAAATCTGGTTCATGAGACCTGAAAAAACCTTCGACGAGGAGTGCCCCCTCAGCTTCTGGGAGTAGCAGCAAATACGCTGCAATTTGGTATAATTCGTGCTCTTTCTTTTCCAGAAACAATTTATGCATGCGAGTCTTAATCTCCAATATGATTTTAGAATCTTCTGAAATGCCATCGATCTTGCCCTGTAAAACAACAGAGCATCCAGCCCTAATTTCACCAAGGTCTTTTACCATGAGATCATCCCTCTTCTCGAATGTCTTTTCTTTGATAACGTGAGATATTCTATTGAAAATCACGTCTTCCTTATCAATTCCCCGGGATGTATTGTACAGATATTCAGCTGCTTTATAATGATCTTTCGTAACGCGCTGCTGCTGCTGCTGCTGCTCCGCCTTCTCTTCGTCCACAAACATCATTTTAGGCTCCTGTTGTTTCACGCGCCGTTTCTTCGCGTCCGGAATGAATTGTAGAGTTTCCTGAATAATTTCGTCTTTTGTCTTGAGATTGTTTCTGTGCAATGCATCGTTATACGTTTTCCTATCGCTACTTCGCCAGGTGGCCAAAATAGCTTCCGGGATAGTCGTGTACTTATTCTTCCCTAAAAGTCCGGGGATATTTGAGGCATTGATCCGTATCTGCATGGCTATGCGATTATGTTCTGGGATTGACCAAGAAAAGAAAATCTGTTTTTTTTCCTGATGGATGATGACCATCAAGAAAAATGTTTTTTTTTTTGGCGGCGTGGCTCAGCCAATTGTCCCGACTGGGACTAAGTACCACGCATCTGCCGCTGGGTCGAGGCGTACCTGTTCATTCAATCCGTTTATGAATGTTTTACACGACATTGACATGAGTGTGCGTTCCAGTGCATGACCTCCAATCTTTTGTCGAATTTGCCATTGGTCTGTCGTTTCTTTTCCCATAGGAGCCCTGCAATTCCCGCTGTTCAAGTAGAGACCATCACCGTACAAAACTCTCAATAAACTTCCATCTTTTGACATGGCAAATGTTTGAGACATATCCCTCTCGTTGAAACGGTCGATCGATACGTTTTGACCACGCATGGTCAACACTTTCATGACCCCGCGATTTAACCACGTGTCTGCGTGGATCAAGACATACACTGTTGGTGAAAAGCCGGTGGCCACTTGTCGCAAACGCTCCTGTAATTTTTGTGTTGTATCTTTCTCATTCGAAAGCTGGAACGAGATCTGGGTATTGACGTCTCGCTCATTTTCCAATTGCGATGATAATTCGTCATTGAGTTTTCGCTCTGTACCGAGTTCCTCACCCAGTTGTTCGATTTGCGTCGCAGCGACCTTATATCTACCTTCGAGCGCAGAAATTTCAGCCTTGAGACTTGCTTGAACGGCCTTTGCCTCATCCACCATGGCCTGATTCTTCAACTTTTCTCCAGCGAGCTCTTTTGCCTGGGCGGTTTTGAGCGCGGCAATTTTACGATCATATTCTTCTCTAAATTGTTCCATTTCTTCTCTCAATGTGAGAGCCTGTTGTCGCGCATCATCTCTCTCCTGCTTTGCAAGTGCGAGTTCTCTCTCGAGGAACTGAATTCTCTTCTGCGCAACCTCGTATTGCCCTTGCATTAGCGAGATTTCGTTCTCGAGACTTGTCACTATACGTCTCAAGTACTCGACTTCGGTCAATTTACCGGTTTCAAGGGCGTAACGTTCATTTGTTCTGGCCTGTTGGAGATCTAAAATCTTATTGGCATACTGTTCACTCAATGTAAGTAGGGCGCCTTTCAAATCGTCCAATTGACTGAGAGCCTCTTCCTTGGCTTTGGTTTCATCAGCCAAGGCTTTCTTCAATTGATTCGTGAGCGTCACGCTCAAATTGTACTTATTTGTCGTGGCATCCAGTTCTTTCTCTAGAGTTTGTTTTTCGAGTCTGGCTTGAGCCAATAGTGCCTCATTACTCGTTCGGATAGCTTCAACTTCGCGAAGCTTTGCGGTCTCAAGAGCCTGCATCTTCTGGGTGTAATCATCTCTGAGCGCAGTCATATTAGTGTTTGCATTCGCTAATTGACGTTCCAGTTCATCTTTTGCCTGTCGTTCGCTAGACAACTGGTTTTTCAAGCTTCGGACCATATCATTGGTCGCATTATAATCCTTTGCCAATTTGTTCAGGTCTGACTCGACCTGGCTCTTCTCCTGCCGCACTTGCTCCAGGATTGCATTGTTATTTGATTCGAGAGCCGCTATTTCCTTGGCCTTGAGATCGTTCAATTTCTGGATCTTCATTTGGTATTCTTTCGCGTCCTCGGATAATTCTTTCTCCGCCTTTGCTAATTGGGTTTTCAATTGCTGGTTCTCCTGGAGAGCTGCGTCGCGTTCTTTGGCGGTTTCTATCAATTCTGCGGCTGTACGCTGTTGTTCCTGCGTTGCTTTTGCGTACAGAGCTCGAATGCGTTCGATTTCAGCCATCAATTGTTGTTGCTCCGTTTTCCACGCGGCAGCTTGGTCCTGGCTCGCTTGAGCGAGGGTCTCGATTGTTTTCGTGGCCTGATTATACTCCTTCACCTTGATATCATACATTTTTTTGAGGGAATCGCGCTCTTTTATTAACGACGCGATAGCTCCTCGCGCGTCCCCAATTTCCTTTTGTAAAGATTGGACAACTTTCTGCAATTGTGTATTTTGTGCAACAAGACCGGTGATTTTCTGTCCTAATGTCGTATTCTCGGCAGTCAGGTTTGCGATTTTGGTCTCCAATTCCTTGGCATTCTTGCCTTGAGATCGGGCATCGAGTAAATCTTGGGATAATTTTTGTAACTGCACTTGAATCTTTTGCTTTTGATCTTGGAGAGATTTGATTGTGGAATTTTTACTGTTGATTACATTCTGTTGTTGCTCGATTTTCTTGCTCTGTTCCAATGATTCTTTGTATAAAATATTGAGATCCGTTCCTTTTTCACCCCATTGACACAAAAGGGGGAATTTA
>JALQTW010000022.1:3132-3366 GCA_023263945.1 Patescibacteria group bacterium
GGCGACCCAGTCCCAATTCCAAGCCCCATTTTTGTTGGGGCGCCAATTTTGATCGTTGACAGCCTGCCATTTCTTCCCCTGTGGGGTTGTATACTCGATCACGCGGACTTCGTACACTATCCAAGGATTATGCCAAGATGCCAAGTTCAGTGTGCGTTTATATACGCCAGATGAGCAATCTTTATTGGCTGGGAACCATATATGTTGCCACGCCTGGCGCGTTTTGTACCCCCC
>JALQTW010000023.1 GCA_023263945.1 Patescibacteria group bacterium
ACCCGAAAAAGTGGAGAGGCAACGGCCATACGGAAATGTCTCGAAAACTGAGTGTTTTTTTTTGACTTTTCGTAGATGGCCTCGCCCTCTTCATTTTCCGAGCAGGTTTATAAGGCCGTGCCCTACCTTGGCTCGGTACCCACACGCGTCCTGCACACAGTTGACTCTGGGTTGTGATCGAGTAAGTGTCCATGTTTTCGCGCAGTATCGATCAGGTTCTTGAAATTGTCCCAAAACGTTTGTGTATGTCCGTATTCATGTGTTGCGACGTGAGCTATTTCGTGTAACGCGACAAAAAGGAGAGCGTCGAAAGAATCGAAATCGTCAAGGCAGATGTTGATTTTCTTCTTTGCTATTGTGACAGCGGCGTCCTTTTTCGAAAACGAGCGCGGTAATTCATGAATACTGATATCTCCATGTACATTAACGCCGCTGCCCCGAACAATCCTGCGTACCGTTTCATTTAATTGGTGTAAAATACGCGTTTTGCTCGAATCACATGGTGAATTGACGAGCAGTCCTCCGCAATTCGTCTGTCGTTTGTATGTGTACAGCGCGCACAACAAAAGCAGGGACAGTGCTGCGTATTTCCATTTCAGTATCATCGGTCACTCTGACACACGGCAAGGTTTTTTTTTGGATTGTGGGTTTTTTTTGAAAAACAAAATGTCATCGTATCGTATACCAACATACCGATGAGTACGTTTCCCACAAAAGAAGAAGACTTGGTTGATATCATCAGACCAAAAAATTATCACATTTTCGTATCGACGCCGTGTTATGGCTGCCGGGCAAACTCTCAGTTTTTCCAGTCAATTGTGAATTTACAAGCGAAATGTCTCAATTGGGGCGTGAAACTGAGCATAAATTTCTTGGGAAATGAAAGTTTGATCACGCGAGCGCGGAGTTTACAGACAGAGCAATTCTTTATCAGTGACGCGACGCACTTATTATTCTTGGATTCGGATATTGTATTTGATCCAGTCAGTATTTTACGTTTACTTGCATTCGAAGGAGACGTTCGAGGCTGTGTGTATGCCAAAAAAGGTCTCAATTTCGAGGCAGTGAAGAATGCCAAGACAGATGATCCCAACAAGCTGAGGGAGCTGGCACTCAATTTCAACATGAATTTGAACCCCAAGACAACGCAGCACAAGATCAAGAACGGATTTATCGAAGTCTACGAACTTGCGACGGGATGTATGATGATTCCTCGTCACGTGATTGAAAAAATCAGGACTACGTACTGGGATGAGATGCATGCAACTAACGATATACCTGGATCTGAGAATACCGTGCCGAAATACTGTGTCATATTTGATACTGGAATTTGCCCCGAGAGCCGCCGGTATTTATCGGAGGATTACTTTTTTTGTAGTTTGGTGCGTCATTGTGGAATGACCATTCATGCAGATATTGTCTACCCGCTGGCTCATATCGGGGCCATTGATTTTGAAACTTCCGAATGCCCCACCGAGATGCGATTCATCGGCCAGTGAAAAAAAAAGCCCAAAAAAATCTTTGGTGATTTCACATCACCATGACATGCTTTCCATCGCAGCTCGGTCAAGATACATTTGTTCTGAAATACAAAAAAGATCCCGGCGTGTTTCTTGAAATCGGGGCATTTCACACCAAAGATTTATCCAATACATGGGCACTTGAAAAGAGGGGGTGGACTGGGTACTGTGTGGAACCGTTTCCACAGGGAAACTGGCCATCCGAGCGTCCAAACACGGTTCTCATCAAGTCTGTGTTAACGTCACACGGGAACCCGGTCCGTTTTGTAAAGGGCAAAGAACTTGGGGGCGATGAAAAGTTTCTGAAGACGCATGCACACAGCCTGAAGGACTGCGAGCGTGTGATCCTGCCTTCGATCACAGTCGCTGATATGATTGATATATACAAGGTCCCCGCGCACATTGATTACATGAGCATCGATGTAGAAGGATCGGAATTGGAGATTTTGAATTCGTTTCCATTTTCATCCGTTGATGTTGATATCATCACCGTCGAACACAATTACGAGCTCGATAAGAGGCAGAAAATTAAGGCGCTGCTCGAGCGGCATAACTTTGTCCAGGTCTGTGAAAACGAGTCAAAATGGGACGATTGGTTCATCAAGCGCCATTTGATAAACTAAAAAAACAATTGATGGACATCGAGGTCATTGATGGGAATTATTGCCGCACGCGTCATTCGCCCTCAGTCGAGGGGCGGCCTTATTCAGTTCCCGAAGGCGCCGTGTGCTGGCACTGTTGCCACGCGATAGATGACCCCGATTGTTCGACGCCCTTGCCCGTGGATTACGATGAGAGGCGGGGTGTGTACAGAATCTGCGGACATTTCTGTAGTCTCGCGTGCATGACAGCGCATAGCAAGACGGCCCGAAAGATGGGGTACAGCCGCGTCGGGAACGGAATGTATCTATTTAAATTCATCAAGGATCATTTCGGTATTATTCATCCGTCAGAGATCCCCATGGCTCCGCCAAGGGAAATGCTCAATGCTTTCGGGGGGAATATGACAATCGAAGAGTTTCGCCAGGCGTCCGAAAAGTACACGTATACAAACCTGCCGCAAAAGTGTGTCATGTATGAAGAATTGGTTCTACAAAAAAGACGAGAACATGTGCGCATGATGAAATCGTCCGACGATAGGACGATGAGGAAGAGGCGCCGGGGTTGCGAGACCCTGGATCGTCCATGTCTACAGATATTGGTAATCATTCAGAAGCTATGAAAATCAACAGACGCAAGGACGTGCTGCATAAGAACAAATCTGTCCATGACGACGTTGTGGATTTACAAACACAGTTTCAACAGAAACAGGAGAAACAAAAGACAATTTTGGAAAAATTTCTCATGTAAAAAAAAATCAAAAAAAAACTTCTTGATCGAACGTAGATTCAAAGTCCATCCACCATGGAATTGTCCAAAGAACAGATCGAACTTATTCTGAAAGAAGATCCCGTAAAATGCGGGACG
>JALQTW010000024.1 GCA_023263945.1 Patescibacteria group bacterium
GCCATCGCACACGTCGACAATCGTATCGTACAACGCATTCGTGAGTCCCTCTGGATCATTTCTCAATTGATCTGATTGTTTGACAAACTTGGTGATGATTGAATAGAGATCGATCAAAGAATCGATCTGCTGTTCCTTGAGCATGTCTTTGAACACATTTTTCACAATCTCTTCTGCCATGTTCTACAAAATCTTGTACTCACAAACAAGATTTTTTTTCTTTTTGTTTTTGTTTTGGATCGCCGAAAAAAAATATTGGTAATGTCTAGAGATGAACATAAAGTGGCTCGCGTATATCCTGCTGCTGCCTTCCGCGTCAGTTGCTTCTGGATCAAAGACAATCTATTGCGGTGCAGATATTCAGCCTTTTGTGTCGTGTCAATATGGGAAATTTGCAGGTTATGAAAGAGCCGTTATCCAGACAATCGAGGGTGGTGGAGGGCTTCTGGACGGTATCGATTACGATTTTCAATGTTTTGAGACGTTTGAAGGTATGTTTAACGCGACAAAGAACTGTTCGTGTGACGCAATGATAGGTCACATTACGCCAACTGTGCGTAGAAAGGTTGTAGATGGCTTACAGTTTGCGCAACCACACCTCGCGACATCTTTGGCCACTGTAGTGCAACGAGGATCTTCCAAAAATATGTTTTCATTTCTGCACCCATTTGAAACTACATTGTGGGTGACAATCTTATCTATTCCATTTGTGTACGCATTTACATTTGCATTTGCGAATTTATGTAACCGCTGGATTAATAAACAATTTGTATTTACACCCCCCGGCCGCGATGCATCTGTGTTTGTGTCAGAGTTTTTGCACACGATTTTCGGCGGGGGAAATTTGCGCGAGTTATCGACGAATGATTTCATTGGGAAAGTACTTTTCAATGTGAACATTTTGACATTTTCCTTCTTTTTCCTCTTCATTACGTCAGTGTACACCGCGAATCTTGCGAATTTGATCATATCTAGTTCAGCTGCCATAAACATTGACGATATCGCTGCATTGACTTCTCGACCCAATCTAAAGATTTTAGCGAATGAAATTTATACGGACTTTTTACGGAATCAGTATAATATCGACGCAGAACCATGGACGTGGTTAAAAAACTCGTCTAGTGTACTTGATGCAGTAGATAAAGTAGGGAACGGCGAGTATGACGCACTCGTCAGTGACCGTGGCGCATTATTGTGGGCAATTCGGCAGCGAAATAAATGTGATACAACCCTGCTCCCTGGTTCGGATTTGTCGTATTTTTCCGTATCTACCGCATTCTCGCCCTGTACTGGCCCTGAAAAGGTCGACGCCTTTAGCACGCGTTTATTGCAAGCACAAGATAATGGAAATATTGACAGAATCGGTCGGACGGCCATCGGTAGTTTGTACTACACTGCCGCAGGGGTCGCTGATTACGATACGTATTTAAATCCAGCGTGCCAAGAATCTGATCAAATCGGCCTGGACGATATATCGGGGCTTTTGATTCTGATTTCCGCGCCATTGGCGTTGATTCTTCTTCTTCCATTCTTGAAAAAACTCGCGATTGTGGCTCGTCGCGTTGACATTCCAAAATGATACACTTACAGGGAAAAAAAGAATGATATTGCAATGACAATTACAAGAATGTCTGGCCATCTTGGCAGGCATCGGACACTTCAGCTTCATCGGTTGCATCTGGCATCTCATCATCTTGGACGAATGCAAATGCCGAAAGTTTTTGATCCGTAACCTGTGGCGTTTCCACAATCATGAGCTGGATGATCTTCACGGTGCATCCACACGAACCACCAACAAACCATGGTGAGAATTCCACAATGGCCTTGACGCGGGCTCCCTTGGTGATCTTCTCCTTGTCCACGACTTCTCCGTCCTTGTCAAAGATCTGGGTGTATGGCGTCACCTTGAGCTTGATTGTTGGAGCATACTTTTCCGGATCTGAAGATTCTTTGAAAAATGTTTTGAAGAGAACGTCGAGGGTTTCGTCGCTGATTTGTTTGCCCAACCACTCTGGACTCGTCTTGACAGCGTTCTCGCGCATCAACTTTTCCACATCCCTCATCTTTTGCTCGAACTGCCCCTGATTGTCGACACTTACATCGATGGAAAAGCTCGAGTTTCCATCGTTGGCGTCGTACCTCGAAAGTCCGAATGGACATCTCAATGTTGGTGTTTGCAGCCTGATGCGAGCCCCATCGATCCTGTTCACATACTGACTTTTGCCGCCCTTGGCATTCTTGATGATCTGACTGAAGGCGATGTGGGCGGCATTGAATGTAGCGGTTGTGAGTACTTGGGCGGACATTTTCACTGGAATGATTTCAATATAACAATTGTTTCTGTTTGAGAGTGGCAGTGGCACGGCTATTTATACCCATGAGGCCTCTCGAGAATAATGCCGCCTCCTCGTCTGGGCGCACCCACCGGTTGTGGTGGTGGCGGAGTGGTTTCATCTAATCTTCGGTACCTCTGCTGCATACCCAGGGAATGGCCCATTTTCGACGCGATATTTTGCAGTTCGATCGGCCTTGAATCGTCAAATCGAATTGATGATATTCTACTGTGCCTCAGGATGTTTACTGTGACTTTTTTCCCGAAAATTTCCTCGAAAATTCTGTTCGAGAATACTGTGAAAGAGTTTCTTTTTTCAAAGGGTTCGTCGTATTTGTTGACAAATAGGTACTCCCTCGGATACGACTGGACCGATGTCGAGATGATGTGGACCAGCTGGCCTGGAAGGATGATTCGTTTGTTCCCATACTTCCCACTGGTCTTATACGTCACCAGCTCCAGGAACGATTTTTCCGGCTCTGTCGTGTCGATGAATATATAATTGTTCTTGTAGTTCGTGTCTACCGCGTCGAAAAACAGTTTGACGTTGCCGAAATCACTGCG
>JALQTW010000025.1 GCA_023263945.1 Patescibacteria group bacterium
TTGGAAAACAAAATGTTGGTCTAATGCAAAATGTCGTATACGAGATTTTTTGAACATCTCTGCAGAGAAGCTTATGATTCAGTCGATGTACATGAGAACTCATCCGATCCAATAGAAGGATGGATGGATGAAGGATTTGGGGATGTTATTGACAAGATTATTGGTGAAAACGAAGGATTTATCGACGCATGTGAAGTCGGGTCGTGGTTAGGTAAATCTGCCGATTGTATCGCGCAACGTCTTAAAGGAAGAGGCAGGCTGATGTGCGTCGATTCGTGGTTGGGCGCCCCTGAATTCTGGACCCGAATCGGTTTGACGGACAGAACTCGAGGTGTTGCATTGAAAAAAAAAAATGGTTATCCAATGATTTTTTTCGACTTTGTCAAAAACATGAAACAGCGTGGGCACGAATCAATAGTCGCACCATTTCCCTTATCATCTCAAGCAGCTGCCGAAGTTTTAAAGGCATATGGCGCAACGTTTGATTTCATCTACATCGATGCATCGCACGAGTACGAAAGTGTCATTTCTGATATCAGAGCGTATGCGAAATTGCTCAAGCCTGGAGGTTGTTTGGTTGGAGATGATTACATGACAAATTGGCCTGGAGTGATCAAAGCTGTTGATGAGTTCGCGAATGAACTCGGCGTTGCAGTCGAAGTTTCTGGCGTTGTCTGGAAAATCAAGATGTGAAACGTGGAAAAAAAATGTTTTTTCTTTTCTTTTGAAATATAAATTACCGTAAAAGTTTGATCAAGAAATGGTTGTCGAATTAATCCGGGACAAGACGGCAAAAACATTGGAAATTAACCGTGATAATTTGAACGCTACTCAACAACAACAACCCCAAAAAAGAAAATTCACGCTTGTCCGCGATGCGAAGGAATCATCGTCTGATGATTCCAGTTCAATAAGCAGTTTCGAACAGAAAAGAAAAAGACCATCTGTTCCTGTTTCTCAACCAATGCGGCCAAATACAGTAAATGATCAGCACGCGAATCAAATGCTTCGAAATATCGCGAATCCTGAATACTTATCTTCTGAAAATTCCGGCTCTGAATCGGATTTGAAGTCGTCATCTTTCGCTGAAGCCAGCCCTTTCAGTGTAGACGAACCACTCGATGATGTTTCGGACAATGAGGAACAACCCGGCGAGGGATTTGCGACGATTGATGATGAGAAAAGCGAGCTTTTATGGAGAATTGATCGTGCGTCTCGGCAAGGAATGCCGTGTCGACAAGATTTATCAATTCATTCTGATATTCGCGAGATTCGAAATGAGTATAAAAGGATAGAAAAGGAATTGAGCCATACGAATTCCGTCAGGTTCACAAAAAGGGCACTCAGCTTGTGTGTTTCCGGGATGGAAATGTTGAATTCCAATTTTGACCCTTTCTCGCTGAAACTCGACGGATGGTCGAGGACTGTCAATAACGATATCGATAATAATGAATATGACGATATTTTCAACGATTTAGCAGATAAGTACGCCGGTATGGGGAAGAAAGCACCGCCAGAAATCAGACTTGTGTTGGCTCTTACAACAAGTGCCCTGACATTCCACATGTCAAAAACACTTTTGGGTCCCTCGACAAATACTGGTGGTGACGGCGGCGGTAATATGATTGGAGGATTAATGAAGGCGTTTATGGGCGGCAATAATAACAAAGCACCTTCACCACCGCAACAATCGGTGCCACAACAACAATCGGTGCCTCAACAACAATCGGTGCCTCAACACAGACGGAGAAAGATTGGCGGACCACCGCCGATGTTGAATCCGGGTATTTTTCCCATGCCAATTCCATCTAGGAATGTAGATGAGAATTTGCCAGTCGTTGGCCAGAATGTTCCCCTTCCTCAGTCTTTACAAGAAATCGCTCCCAGTCCAGAGGTCCCACAACCAATCTTGGGGGGAGGTTCGGATAACGATACCAGAATATCCGATATTCCGTCAAATGATTCATCGTCATCCTCGTCTTCATCCAATTCGTCCAGTGCAAAATCGTCAAGTGTACTGGAAATTGCAACTGCACCGGTAACTCGAGGCGGTCGGGGCAGAGGTCGAGGTCGAGGTCGAGGCAGAGGGCGTGGTGCATCTGAAGCCAATATGAATATTTTGAAATTGTAAAAAGTCCGCACTTTCGAAAATCGAAAATTAAAATCTTGATTTAACGCATACACTACAATCAATGAGTGGTTTGAGCTGGTGTCCCTTATCGGAACAATTCAAGGACCCATTGAATCCGCCACGGCCTGTGAAGGCGGCTGCATTCTCATCCAAGCCTGAAGCCGAGGCCACGGTTTGTAGGCAAAAGTTGGCTGACATTTACGAAAAACATGGCGTACGCGGCATCATTAAAGTTTTGGGGTACGATGTATCCACTGAGATATCAGAGTACCTGGCATTTTACAATAGACATAATAAGCCACGGCATTCGTCCCATTTAGGTATTTTTGATATTAGTCGAGACGATATGCTCGTGTTCGCCCTTTTAGCAACAGTTGTCTTCGTCATCGTGCGTTCATGAGAATTTTTTTTTGCCATTCGACAATGAATGGGAAAAATCGGTTTTTTTTGTCTTGCA
>JALQTW010000026.1 GCA_023263945.1 Patescibacteria group bacterium
GGTTTTGTCTGATTCAGCCTCACTGTCATCAGTTTCTTCACCTGGCAATTCAAAGTCGATCTCCTGCGTGTCCTCTTCTTCATCCTCATCATCTATGCTCGGCTCCGGAATCACCAGATCTATACCGGATGGTTCGAGAGAGGTTCGCTTACTTAAGTTCTCAGGATCATAGTTCGACTTCTTCAGTGCGTCTTCCAGGATGTCCGTGAGCCTTCTCTTGGACGTCGCGTTTTTGCTAGATGATCTTGTCACAGGAACTGATGTCTCCGGACGCTCACCTCCGAAACGCTCGCTTCCCTCCCCCTGCTCGCCAGCCTGTAAAAGGTCGAGAGCACGAAGACGGGCGTCAATGGATTCTTTGGTATCTGCGCCGGATGGCATCGTCTCGATGAGATCATCCGAAGGACTGTCAGGCGTATCGACGATACGCGTGGATCCAGCAAACTTGGTGCACAGGTTTTGCTTGGTGCGGATCGTTGGTTTCGCATACGGGCGTTCCGCAATCCAAGGAAATCCTGTAACGTGATCAAGTATGATGGGTATTTTCGATCCGTCAGGAGCCTGCATATATGGATGATCCCAGTCCAGCACGAACGAGTAATTCTGCTGAAGAGCACGCCCCACAGGAAAGATGCAGAAACCGAGAGATGGCAACCAGTAATTGTGAGTATATCCAAATTGAATGTACTTCTCTTCATCCAATGCTCGGAACGAATATACGACAGGTGCGTATTCCTCTACGACCTGAGTCCCGATGCCATTCAACACTGTGTTGCACTTAAAGCGCAAGAAAAAGTGACGTTTATCGTTACTGAGAAAAGCGGTGCTTCCTGTGTCAAGCAAGTGCAAAATGACGTCATGAAGACCGGGCTTTCCCACTCCAACCGAATAGCATTTGAGAAATTGTTCTGCAGCCGGAAACGTAAAATTCCATCGCACATACGATTGCGATTCTGGATCAAAATCAAAGAGGCGATACGGCTCCATACGATGCAAAGTCGACAACGGATGAAATGCTGGTATGTATGACCCAGCGGCCGTCTTCAAGTACTGCCACAACGCGTCAGCACAACTTGCCACTGTAGGCACAGATATATTGTGCTGATGTTGAGGATGCATGACGACGCCATCATCATCGAAGGTGTCGTCATCTTGAAGGAACACTTCCTTGACCCAAGGCGGACAAATGTTTTCTTCTTTGCTGCCCTGTACGCTCTCTCTGGCGCACTTCGCTGCTGAAACCTCCTCGAAATTCAAGTTTCTTCCAGCCAGATTAGAGAACAAAGAGCCATTGCTCTGCAGCTCTGTGTTCCGCGGAGGATCCGCTCCTACTCCGAGGCTGTCCTCCTCTGTTGATGCCGGAATATTGCGCATGCCCTCAAGCATCGCATCGGCTGTAGCTGATACGCGCTCGAAGAGGTCATTCGCAGTACCGAAGATATAATTCTTGGCATTGCGAGTCCACCGAGCCTCTCGATGGAATCGAAAAAGTGCACGCAATCTGGAAATGAGC
Source organism: Patescibacteria group bacterium (assembly GCA_023263945.1). Lineage (GTDB taxonomy): Bacteria > Patescibacteriota > Gracilibacteria > Peribacterales > Peribacteraceae > JALQTW01. Next base: position 1,514 of record JALQTW010000026.1, read on the forward strand.
GACGATTGCGTCACGTGCTGCTGCGTAAAAAATTGCAGACGAGAAGATGTGTAAGTCACACATGATCCTAGAGCAGAGAAAATCGCGCGCGGAACGTACGTTGGCAACACATAAGAGTGGTTGATGGATTCCATTCCCATAGCTCGATCGATCGCTTGCTGCCTCTGCTTTGCCCGAAGGCTCCTACGCATGCGTTTAACATCCCTTTTCGGAGCTGTAACGCCTGAGAACTCGCACCATGCGAGCAATACCTTACGCAATCTTTCTTTGTTGTCCAGACAGTGCTTAAGCCGTGCTTCCCAGAAAGTCTTCTGATTAAGATGCGCACGCGCTATTACCTGTTCATGCCATCCCCCAAATACATCACGCAAAAGACGATGATCGAAATACCACGCCTGATGGGACCCGTGTTGCGTAATACGCAGCTGAGAAACCGCTTGTTGATGATGACGCCGCAAAATGGTTTCGGCGACCCATCGAAACGTGCTGCGTTGCGAATGCACTTCAGCTATCGCTCGCAGGCGCCGCGCCTGGATCTGGATCTCTATGCCAGCACGAAGCTTGTCAAACGTGTCTTGACGTCGTAGATCTACGGCACGGCTCTGTCGCACCTTGCTGAACGCCTTGAGCTTGCGGACGATTCCTTGCCGCTGATGCACCGCTCGAGCCCGCCACTGCTTGAGTACACGTGCAACGATGCTGCGCTGGCCCTTCAGGAGAATCTGCAAAGCACGAGACATTCTGTGCAACGTAAGTTCCTTCTGCGCTATGCGAACACGATACCAGGCACGAAAATTACTCATAAGAACTTCTCGGTTCGTCGGACGCCAGCGTCGAAAGAGTTGCCGCATCAAGGTCTGAGATCGATGCTTCTTTGCCAAATGCCTTCGCACATGAGCTGATGTGTGTGTGTCAACCTGCAGTTGCCTGAAGTACTCCAACGCGCGCTCTGAGTGGTCGGGA
>JALQTW010000027.1 GCA_023263945.1 Patescibacteria group bacterium
ATTCCTGGGACGTACCCATGCGATACGTATCTACATGACAGTGACCTTCCACTGGATGAATATGAACACCACGCAACTATGAATCTCGGCGAACCCGGTGGATGTTTCGTCGATGTATACACGAAACGATCATGTTCCGTGCCCATCCAATTTCCAAAAGCAATTTTTTTAATGTTGTCTGATACTACGAATACAGTAGAAATTTTAAATTTCGTTTAATATACACGTGGAAAAAAAAACCACGATGGAATATTCCATCGCGGATTTTTCACATGAATTTCTTTCTTGTGTGATGATACACGCTATAGAGAACCATTGATTAAAAAAAATGTCTAATGACGAAGACGACCCCGGGCCGTCTCACGTACCGAGAAAAAACCCCGGTAGGGCTCTAGCAATTCAAGAGAATAGAGCGTACGATAGATACGTCATAAAATGTACATTGTCGCCGTTGTGTAAATATGCAGTCGTTCGAGAAGAAATTGAAGATGCTGTGTTCTGGTTGTCGAAACTCCAGATTCATGCTCATCATGTGATGACAATGCACCTTTTACAGAATAAAGGAAAATTGCATTCCTCGAAAAACATGCTCGGAATGTGGAATTCCATGTTCAGATGTCTTTCCAACACCATGTCTGGAAAAACGAAGCAGGGAGAATACACCTCCGTATGCAATGAATATGTGGAGCGTACGGCTCTTCAAAAAGATTGGCCGGACGATGTCACGAGTACGTGGAGAGGAAAAGTTCTCGATCAGATGGCATTAGTATCTGCAACAGTCCATCAGAATCACATAGAGACAAATTACCTCGGGTTTGTGACAAGGTATATAAGATACATACTCAGGGAGACGGACGGGTATTCTGATATCAGAGAACTTCCGGTCAAATCATTCAATAAAGTCTTTTCTGTCATCACGAGCAGTCTAGATATCCACCGAGACAAGACGGTCGATGAGATCGTCAAGATGCGTCCGTCGACCTTAGATACCGTCCCTCTGGAACGTGACGTATGGACAAGTGTCAAAAATGTTGTCAAACATCTTCGAGAAACGTACGCCAAACCAACGATGACGCTTTCAGAGAAGTCTGAAGCGATGTACAATATCCTCGATGTACTGTGTACCTATAAAGAAGAACTACATAGACGGTGGATGGACGGTATCCACACTCCCGGTATACGAAAGAAATATTCGTGGACGTTTTCCATCTGCCCGCAGATGCAATGGACACCGAAACATATTCATATTTCAACCACGGCGCTGAAGGAATTGTACAGGAAGTTGTCGAACAAGTATTCGAAATTGAAAGAACTTCACGACGAGTGCCTCAAGAAGTCCGGTGCTTGTGGTGACGAATGGAGTAAGAAGTTCGTGTTCTGGGATTCGCTATTCAATTTGAATCGCGTCATGCGACAAAAACACCTGAAAGATCCTTCCAATATCCGGTTCGCGAATTTCATATCGACCGATGGCGTCTCTGTATCGTGTGGATTTCAGAAACGAAAGAGCGACTGTGAACGAGAGATTCAGAAGTTGTGCGTCGATATAGGACACAAGAAGAAACAACAAAACGCAAACGATGCAGATATTAAAGATCTTCGAAAAAAGCTGCGAGAGATGAAGAAAGAATTCGAAAAACGCACCCACGAACGACATTCCATCGATATGGTACGAGGAGTCGTCGATATCGTTGCAATGTCTGATGGAACGTACATATGTCCTTCGGGTCACAGGATCGTTGGTCTCGACCCGGGCGTTCGAAATCCTGCGACGTGGATTGTCCATGACCCGGAATCCCAGAAACAACATTTGTCGTGGAAAATATCGGAAGGTGCTATTCATTCGTCCAGCGAAACGAGATACGAATCGGGAACGATAGGAAATGGATGGTGGAGTTTCCATTCTGGACAGAAGATGTACATGAAAAAAATGAAGAAACGATTGATGTCTCACTGTCCGGAGAAGATGAACATACCGACGACGAAGACGTGTGATATAGACAAACTTGTATCATCGTACAGATTTCAATGCGGTATATTGCCAAACATCATGACGGCCTATTTTGGTGGCGACAAGTGGTACCAGAAACAGAAAATGCGTCAATTCGTCAAGAAGAAACAAGCCATAGAAAACGTGGTGTCCTCGATAACAGGTACGAGAAACAAAGAAGCACAGATGCACGTCGTCGTCGCTCACGGCGATGGAGATTTTCAAGGAACCATGAGAGGCGTTCCTCCCGTGATGACGAAATCTCTGACCAAAAAGCTATGTCAGGACACGATGCTGGTATTTGTCAACGAGTATCTGACATCTCAGAAATGCAGCTGTTGTTTATCATCGATGAAACAGGAAAAGAACTCGTTCAGAGTAAAGCACTGCAGTAACAGTGACTGTATTC
>JALQTW010000028.1 GCA_023263945.1 Patescibacteria group bacterium
TTACCGCCGCGATCTGGAAATCACGAGCAATGTGCTGCCGAAGCTGCACATGGCATGCAATGCAACGAGAATCTTCGCATCGTCAGTGATTGGAGAAATATCGCCGAATCCAACTCCGGAGTGCACGGATGCACTGAAATAAATCGCATTTTTTTGCTTGGAATTGAAGTGCTTTTCAAAATCCATCGACATGTAGATGATCGTGAAAAACACGAACAAAAATGCATGGATTTTCAGTAGATTGATACTCGCAATGGTATTGATCAAGTGCATCACTCGTTTTGTCATCAATTCTTGGCTTTCTTTTTCTGCCTGCCACTGGTGTTCGTGTTCGATGAGTTGCCGTTGATGCGCTTCCGCTTCCGAGATGGCGCTGTGTCGAACAGTTGCATGAATTCGCGTGATAAGCGTGCTTCATTGTTCCTTTCCGTGCCGCGTTTCTGTCGATGGATGGACGATCCGGCGGGGCGTATCCCGTCGTTTCCCATGAGCATGCGATTTGTGATGGTCGTCGCCTTCGTGTCCGGGGTGTAGATCACGTCGATCATACTTGTGTTTTTTATCACTCTCTCCGCTATGATCGTACCGGGAGGCAGAAGCACCTCGCCTTCAGCGATATCGGATTCCATCATGTCATCGCCTCGACGTTTCCTGTTTGAGCCCGGTTTCTCGTGAAACCAGAGCCACGGTGTCCCACGTGGTATGCCCGTTGCAATCTTGAGCCTCATGATGGGGTTCCCCTTGGCAAACTGCCGCGCGACGGTTTTACTCCGGGAAAAAGCGATGTACCCGTTGTCGTTGATCTTCTTTTTCTCAAAGAATTCCTTGAACAACGGTCCGTGAATCCCGCGGTAGAGATACTTGACTTTCCTCTGATAGGGAGACCACACCAGCGACGACGACCCTGGAATTTCCTGGAATTTTCTTGGAATCACCGGGGCTCGGAGTCCTGTGTTGCGCATCTCTTGCGCGAGAGCCGTATTGATTCGCTGTGCAGACTTGAACACGTCTTTGTTCTGAAGATGGTTTTTTGTGACACCGCGACGAATGTCCTGGATGTTGCGATATGCCACCGTCGTCCACTTTTTGATCACGTCGCGTCGCTTTGGCCTGTCCTTCTTCGAACCCTGTTTCACCGCGCCCGTTGCCCCCCTGGAAACAAAAATGCCCCGCAGGTTCACCAATCGTCGTCGTATGTCCTGCCAACGATTCGAGGACTCGTATGCTTTAATATGTTCCTGCAGCCAGGCCATGGCTGTTGTCTTTGACAATGGTTCGACGGCGTTGATGTCGAACCCCTTGCTGATGAGGTGATCGACGATCGGGCCAAGCTTGCTCTTTTTTCTTTGTTCAAACGGTGATCCGTCCACCCAGCACGGGAAGGAAAGACTGTCGACGAGAGGAACCAGTAGATGGAATGGGTACTTGGATTGTGAAAGTTTGAGCCGCTGCGTCCACAGGACGTGACAGACAATACGTGTTTGTGTGTGTCTGGGCGAAAAAAGACACGCCATCAGCACGAGTTTCGCGAGGCGTGCCCCTTTGGGCATGGTGGAAGGATACTTTTTCTCCAGTCTGTCCATCTTCTTGGACAGGTCGAGACCCTGGTGGCTCCTGTCCAAAGCATCCATCACGTCCTTGTCGGCTGCGGTACAAGACATGTTCTGCATCAATCGTTGAAGCAGTGGCTCTCGAATGAAATTGTTTCGGTTCTCGCGAAGATGCTTCGACGCAAGGCTGGCCGGCGTGTTTCCTTCTCTGTCTGTCACAGACAGATTGCCTCTCTCGATAATAAAGACGATATGTTCTGGGACGATGTACCTTTTAAGTGAGCTTAAAAGCGGCGTGTCACCCACGGAGTCCTTGGTATTGATATAGGCTCCTTTTTGGATCAGGTACTCGATCATTTGCGGGTACTGTCCGGACCGATGGGTGTCGGCGGCGTGAAAAAGCAGCGTTCGTCGAAGAACGCCGAATTTTCTGTTGATGTCCATGCCACCGAGATCGACGAGTATTTTCAGGATATCGAGACGTCCCGCTCGGACGACCTGCTCGTACACCTCGTCATCCATCTTGGCACCACCTTTCAACAGGTTTTTGATCTCATTCAGAGTCTCCTCGTGACGAATGGACTCGGCCAGAGGGTTTTTCATACAGTTAGAAAAGTTTTTAATTTTCCTGTACACAAAATTTTCCTGTACACAAAATCAGACGCAGCTACGTCAGTGCCAAAGCCATTGTGGGTATGGAGAAAACCATGCGCACAATCATCAACTTACCGCCGCGATCTGGAAATCACGAGCAATGTGCTACCGAAGCTGCACATGGCATGCAATGCAACGAGAATCTTCGCATCGTCTGTGATTGGAGAAATATCGCCGAATCCAAC
>JALQTW010000029.1 GCA_023263945.1 Patescibacteria group bacterium
TTCTTTCATGGACCCGTACTCACTTGATGTCCATGGTCCCGGGGTGACTTTTCCTTGTCGATTCCATATACCTTGTGCTGATCCGTACCCTCCGAATGGAATGATGGAAATACCTAGACTCGACGACATGGAAGAGACAGCAGAACAACAGAGCATGATGTATAAACACGACACGAGAAGAATGAAAACGTCTCCATTATTAGTATTGTTCATGTGTGATACTCTAGTATACATGAACAAAAAAAATTATTGTTTGACTAAACGAAGACTGGACGCGACATTATCTTTCCACACATCACCTAAGAAAACGTACCCTGGTTTACTGACCACATATGGCGTTCCTTTGAAATCTGCGTCTGGATAAATATACGCTTTCACGCCCGCGCCCACGTCGACCGCACTAGCTTTATCTTTCATATCGACATTTTTCAAATCCACGATCTTGGCCGTGGATCTATCGTCGAGACATAAATTCGTATTATCGCCTCCCCCCTTGGCTTCATCATATAAAACCACACACCCGTCTTCGGCACGGGGGATATTCTCGAACGTAATTTCGGACCCGCCACTTCCAGTGGCACCTGCTCCTGGGAACATGGTCGTGAGGCCCGGTAAGAATAGCATGGCACCTCCACTCGATGCCGAAACCATGGATGAACAGAAAATGACCGTCATCACAATGATGATGATCAGGGTTGTTGATTTCTTTGCCATTTACATACGACAACATTATTTTTCATGTCATCTAGGTGAATGAATACGTTGCGCGGCGCAATTTGAACCACGTATCTTTTTTCGGAGCCCATGAGGGGTCGCCTCCGCCGAACCATGTAGGAAGTTGTAATTGCGTAAACAGATTCTTTTGTGTATTTTTCGTGAACCGGATACCTCCTGTTTCCAATCGTTCTCCATTCACCTCCAACCATAATTTCCCATCACACCGGTCCGGTGCCGTGTTCATGGTGGCCCCGTACGTTATTTTGTTCCATGTTCCGCGTTTCAAAAACAATTTATCTTTTGTGAACCGGAAGACGTCCAAACCAGCTTTTGGCCATTTGTTTCCGCACGCATCTTTAAATTCTTGGCACTGATTTTTGACCAATGGACATGATGCGTTTTCTGGAACGTACGAACCCTGGTCTTCGCACAAGTATAAATATGCCACGAGCTGTCCATTTCTACGCCACATCAATCGACAGGATCCGTCGTTCTTCGCCCAAGCTTTTCCTCCCGTTCCGTTATTTATATTCGCTCCCAAACCAAGTTTCCCTCCCTTGACCCAATCGAAATCAGAAGGGACTCTTAATTGGAACGAGAGTTCGAAGGAGGAACTGGGTTTGATTCCGTCCGGTTTGAATTTGAGATTGATTCCTCCTTTGGATGCGTACCCGCCCTTCGGAATCTTGATTTTGATTCCTTTTTCGTTGGCTTTTATTCTGTTGTTTTTCGACGCGTTCCAATTGGACATATCGTTCTGTAAAGTAATTGTCTGTTTGAAATCTGGCATTGTATACTGTATACCAACATTTTAAATTTTACGAGTGAATCACGAATACCTCCCGGCCAATGTGGCGAGGAAAATAGCCAAGGATCCTCCGAATGCCATTCGTTTCGCGTTACTAAACATGTCGCCATTGGATATATACCCCGTCACGCCTCCCACCACCGCCATGGACAATGCTGTCATGGCAAGGGATGCTAGGACCCTGGACTCTTCTGGAATGTTAATGTATAAGGATACGATGGGAAGAATGGATCCAATCATGAAGGAAAACCATGATACGATAGCTGCGCGAACGGGATCTTGGACCCACGCGCCTCCATTCGCATCGCGTTGTCCAGAGACAGCCGTCCATTCCGCCAATGGCATAGACGTGGCCCCAGCTACCGCAGACGCAATGGCCGCGGTTCGAACGGTCGCTGGAGGATGTCCCGTACTGAGTAATGCGATTACGACGGCACCTGTAGTCACGATCCCGTCTTGAGCTCCCATGAGACTGGGGCGAATATCCTTTGTTGTATCGAACATACCGTACGCGAAGAAAAAAGTTTCTTGGTGTACAGTAATAGTATGCGGGGACTGCGACTTCTATCCGTCCGTCCATCGACGAGGAAGAATAAGAAATATATGGCTACATTTTCAGACGGTACAACCACGCATTTCGGCGGCAAAGGGTGTGGAGATTTCATCAAGTATTCTGCCAAGAGTAAGACTCTGGGCAACGCGAAGAGACGTGCCTACATGGCTCGCCACGGCGCGACAGAATCGTGGAAGGACCCCACCACGGCAGCGACGTTGAGCAGGTACATTTTATGGGAAAAAAGAACGTTCCAAGAAGCTGTGCGTTCGTATAAACGACGGTTC
>JALQTW010000002.1 GCA_023263945.1 Patescibacteria group bacterium
GGTATCGATAACGACCAGGACGGCCTGATCGACTATCCGCAGGATCCCGGCTGTACATCGAACCAGGATAATGATGAGTTCAATCAGCCAACGCCACAATGTTCCGATGGCATCGATAACGACAGCGATGGTGCAACGGATTATCCAAACGACTTCAGCTGTTCGTCTCCAACAGACAACGATGAAGCGAATCCTAAAGCACAGTGTCAGGACGGAATCGACAATGACGGCGATGGGCTCATCGACTTCCCACAGGATCCGGGTTGTTCAAGTAACCAGGATAACGATGAAGGTCCACAGAATTTCTTTGCAGACCTCTCCATTACAAAGACGGGCCCTGCATCCATCGAAGCAGGAAAGGTTGCTGTCTACACCCTCACTGTTGCAAACGCAGGACCAGGAAAGGCAACGAATGTGACGGTCTCTGACCTTATTCCGACAGGCCTTACCTTTAACGCGTCACAGTCCGATGCTTCGTGTGCCATGAACAATGTGGAGGTTCTTTGTAACAACCTTACGCTCAATTCCGGCGCATCCAAGTCCATCAAGGTGGCCTTCAACGTTCCCGCCCAAACGGGAACATGTACGCCAACAACCGTCTTCAATACCGCTTCTGTCGCAACATCGGCAACAGATCCTAACCCTTCCAACAACCAGAGCGGCCTTGTGGCCACAAACGTTACATGCCCCCATCAGCCACAGTGTTCCGATGGCATCGACAACGACGGTGACGGTGCGGTCGACTACCCAAATGACTTCAGCTGTTCCTCTCCAACAGATGATGATGAGACGAATCCAAAGGCTCAATGTCAGGATGGCATCGACAACGATGGTGATGGTCTCATCGACTTCCCACAGGACCCAGGTTGTTCTTCTAATCAGGACAACGATGAGTTCAATGCAGCGCAGGATGCAGACATCATGACATCGAAATCTGGCCCTCAGACAGTTCTTCCTGGCGGCATACTCACCTATACCGTCACCGTGAAGAACCTTGGTCAGGGAAGCGCTTCACAGGTTGCTATCAGCGATCCTGTTCCAGCTGGTGTTACCTTCAATGCAGCGCTCAGTGATCCTTCCTGCACATTGATTGGTCCTTCGGTGAACTGTGGATTCTATTCGCTTGCACCACACGCAACGAAGTCCGTCACACTTTCGTTCAACGTACCGCAGAATGCGGTGTGTTCTTCAGTCATTCAGAATCAAGCCGAAGCATGGGCAAAAGAAGGCGATCCCAACGGTGCTAACAACCACAGCGCAGTGATCTCCACATCCGTGCAGTGCACGCAAAAGACGCAGTGTTCCGATGGTCTTGATAACGATCAAGATGGCCTTATCGACTTCCCGCAGGATCCCGGTTGTTCTTCAGCTCAAGATAATGATGAATCGAACGTGAATACGAATGTCGATCTCTCGCTCACGAAGTCCGGTCCCGCAACGGTTCTGCCTGGAGGCACGGCTGTGTACACGCTCACGGCGACGAATGCCGGCCCTGGTATTGCAACGAATGTGGTGATTGCAGACCCCGTTCCAGCTGGTGTGACGTTTAACAGCGCTCAGTCTTCTAGCAAGTGTATTCAAAACGGTCTCAACATTCTCTGTAACAACATCACCCTGAATCCAGGAGAAAGCATCAGCGTTACGCTTGCCTTCAATGTTCCTATGCAGAACGTGAACCAGTGTGTGTCGTCGACCATTTTCAACACGGCTTCGGTCTCAACCTCTGCAACAGAAATCAATCCTCCAAACAACCAGAGCCAACTCGTCTCGACACTTATTCAGTGTCCTACGCCTATTGCAGCGGACCTCTCGATTGTGAAGTCCGGTCCTCAAACAGCTCTTCCAGGAGGACTTGTGGTCTACACGCTTACTGCAATGAACAACGGTCCATCGTCCGCTTCTGGCATGAAGCTTACGGACCTTGTGCCGGCAGGTCTTACGTTCAACGCATCGCAGTCTGATTCGTCATGCCACATTGTTGGAACAAATGTGGAATGTGGAACATTCACACTTGCTGTGGGTGCTACAAAGTCCGTTCAGCTTTCCTTCCAGGTGCCGATGACGGCTTCTTGCAGTTCGACAATCCTCAATACAGCAACTGTCTCTGCAGTGACGACGGATCCAAACGCGTTCAATAACCAGAGTGCTGTTGTGGTGACATCGGTGCAGTGTCCTGTGAAAACGGCAGACCTTTCCATCACAAAGACAGGCCCATCAACCATTCAGGCAGGTTCCGTGATTGTCTACACACTCACGGCAACGAATGCCGGTCCAGATACTGCTACGAACGTCACGATTGCTGACCCAATCCCATCTGGTCTCACCTTCAATGCCGCTCAGTCTTCTACAAACTGTGTGCAGAACGGAGGAAATATTCTGTGTGACAACATCACGCTCACTTCCGGTCAAAGTACGACGGTGCAGGTTGCTTTCTCGATTCCAGGTCCTTCGGGAGCTCAGTGCCCTGTCACGTCCATCGTCAACACGGCATCGGTTTCTACATCGGTGACAGATCCAAATCCTGCGAATAATCAAAGTCAGATGGTGCAGACAACGGTCCAGTGTCCGGTTACCAAGACGGCTGATGTATCCATTGTGAAATATGCTCCATCCACTGTTGTTCGTGGCCAGACACTGTCGTACTCGCTCATTGCGATGAATGCAGGACCAAGCACTGCCACAGGCGTTGTTGTGACAGATGCAATTCCATCCGGTCTTACATTTGTCTCCGCTGGTTCCGATAGTTCCTGCAGCCAGAATGGCTCCTCGATCAGTTGTGCTCTTGGCACGTTAAACGCTTCGCAGACGAAGACCTTCACAGTTGCCTTTACGGTGAGCCAGACAGCTGCATGCTCCTCGACGATCCTTAATACGGCAAGTATCACATCCGCTGTGCAGGACACGAACACGGCAAACAATCAGAGTCAGACGGTTTCTACCATGGTGCAGTGTGAACAGCAGAATCCCACATTCAGTGTAACCAAGTCCGATGGGCGTTCTACAGCTGCTGCCGGTGACACGCTGACGTACTCCATTACAGTGATGAATACATCGACGGTGAACGCGACGAATGTGACGGTTACGGATGCGCTCCCAAGCCAGCTTACGTTTAGCTCTGCCTCCGATGGCGGATTACTCAACGGTTCTCTCGTGACATGGTCAAACCTTTCTATCCCTGCAGGCCAAACCAAGACGCTGACACTTCTTGCAACGGTGAAATCCACCGTGCAGAACGGTGAGGTGATCACGAACACTGCAAGTGCAAACAGTCAGACGTCCGGTTCGGACTCTACAACGGTGCAGAACCCTGTGACTACAGGATGTATCGACATCGTGAAACTCGTGTTCGATGTCAACGGAAACTCTGTTTCTCAAATGCCGGTCTTCACGTTCCGTACAGGATCTCAATCTGTTCAGAACGATACAACGGGGCGTGCACGCTTCACGAATCTCACACCTGGTAACTACACCGTGACAGAAGATACGCTCTCCGGTTGGACGCAGTACTCTATTGTTCCAACAGGTGGAACGGTCACGGTTTCCGGTGGATCAAGCTGCAGCGTCGTCACCTTCATTAATCGCCAGCAATCCAGTTCCTCTTCTTCTAGTACGGGAACGCCTACGTTCACCATCACGAAGACAGACGGACAGTCCACGGTCTACCCAGGTCAGAACTTGAACTACACCATCACGGTGACGAACACCTCTACAGTGAACGCAACAAATGTGACGGTGACGGATGTTCTTCCTTCACAAGTAACGTACATTGCTTCTTCCAACGGTGGTGTTCTGAACGGTTCGCTCATCACGTGGTCTAACCTCAGCATCGCGGCTGGGCAGAGTATGACGCTTACATTGACTGTCATGGTCCAATCCACCATGACACAGGGTGTGATTACGAACGTTGCTCAGGTTGGTTCCAGCGTTGCAACAGACACGACGATGATCATGACGCAGCAACAGCCTCAGCCTCCGTACTACCCGCCATACCCACCACAGCCTCCATACGTACCTCCGGTTCAGCCTCCATACATACCACCCGTTCCACCATCTACAGGATTCAAGCCTTACCCATACCAGGTTCCTGTGACCGGTGGTGAAGGAGGAAACTTCTTCACGGCAACGGACGGTGCTGTCCTTACACAGGTTCCTTCGGAAAGTGGATCGCTCATGGCCTACATTTCGATCCTCGTGACGACCATGGCAGGTCTTGCTTCCGCAGCAGGTGGCACAGCACTCAAGTTTATGACCATCTAATTTGATCTCAAAGAAAGAACCTCCTGCTTCTCCAAAAGGGACAGGAGGTTTTTTCGAGGTGGAAAAAAGACGTATTTTTTGCTATACTAAGAGGAAACAAACACCATGCGCATTTCTTCCAGACACATCGGCCGTATTGGTCTTCGAAGTGCCATTGTCATTGCATCGATCTTCTTGAGTACTGCTGTTCTTGGAACATTCTTCTTCCTCTATAACCAGTACCTCACAACGAAGCAGCTCAAGGCACAGCTGATGGATTTGGCATCTATTGCAGCGTTGCAATTTAACTCTGTGGATATTGAGCGCGTGCGCACGACGGATGACATGAAGTCTTCGTCTTTTCAGCGCCTCACCACACAACTCCATAACATCACACAGGAACTTTCTGATGTTCGTTTTGCATATCTTATGCGACGTACGGATAACCCTCTGAAGCTCTCGTTCATCGCGGACTCCGAACTGTATGTTTCTACAGAAGGAATTGATAGCAATCATGATGGACATGTCGATTCCGACGAAGCGCCATCTCTCCCCGGAACAGAATACGATATTACGGATGTTCCCAAGTTGCAGGGTCCTGCGTTTCAGTATTCTACAACCGACGATTTCTTTACCGGTGACCAGTGGGGTACGTTTCTTTCGGCATATGCTCCCATACAAGATTCCTACGGCAACACGATTGCTGTCCTGGGTTTAGATATGGATGCGCTGAAGTTCCAGCGCCTTTCCCAAAGTTTTTTCCGCCCAACAGTCTTTCTGCTCGTCTTGCTTCTGGGGCTTATGATGACCATTCTTGTAGCTGTGAGTATATGGAAGCGCCAAGTGGAATCGGTTCTAAAACTTGAAGAAGACCGCACAGCACTTATCAATCTTGCCATGCACCAGCTGGGCGCTCCTCTCGCTATTGTCCGTTGGTGGCTGGAAATTCTGTGTGAATCAAACGAATGCAAAAAGCCGAACGCCTGTCACCACTGCGAAATTTGCGACGAGATGAAGGAAGGAGTCGCACGTCTTGTGGAAGTAATGGCGGCGCTCAAAGAAGTGAGTGAATTGGATTCCACGAAAGCTCTTACGGCGCAGAACCCGGGTCTTATAGATGATGCCCTTGCGATCATGCAACATGACTTTGCATCTCGCCTCACGTCGCAGCAGAAGAAACTGGTTATAGAGGATCATGCGCGACATTCCCTGGTTGCATTAGATAAAACACTTCTCATTGGCATTCTCCGTGAACTCGTTGGAAACGCCCTGGATTACTCGCCTTCGGGTTCTACCATCACACTCATGACACGAGACACAACACTGGGAATGCGTCTGGACGTGCGAGATACAGGCTATGGTATTCCGCGACAGGATCTTAAAAACATCTTTCAGAAGTTCTCACGAGGATCCAACGCCATGAAATATAAGACGACGGGAAACGGTATTGGGCTGTATGTGGTGAAGAGTATTGTGGAGAAAGCGGGTGGAAAAATTTCGATCGAAAGTGAGCTTGGGAAGGGGACAACGGTGAGTATTACGTTGCCCAGAATGCGAGCCTAACCAGTTTTATGAAGCCCTTCTTGTAGAGAAAAAGAAGGTATTTGCAAATATTTAAAAATATGCTATAATAAGATTAACACACATCAAAACAACTCTATGTCACTAAAGTCTTCCCGTCGTTCTTCACGTTCCGTCCGTCTTCAGACGGTGGAGCACTATCTTACAGCGGCAGTCATGACGGGTGGTATTCTCGCCGCTCAGGTTCTGGGTGTTGCGGCAAAGCAGAACTCTCTTCCTGTCAGTGTCACGGCGAATGCATCGGGGCAGGTGGTCTCTGTGAAGAAGGGAAACAGTAATACAGATCGAGTGGTGGCAGATCGGTTGAAAGAACGATTGCACAGTGCGGCAGGTGTTCAGGTGGATGCGAACGGTGCGATAGAACTTGCAAGGCAGCGCCAAAACCTTCTTCAGAAGTGGACAACGCTCCACATTACAAAGCCTACAGGAACAGGCGCGCACGATCTCTCGATCTCCGTCTCCGCGCATCCGGAATGGATTGTGATGGACTCCTCTGTGAATCCTCCACGCGTTCGTCTCAATGAACAACACATTCGTGCCTTCATTGCGAATGAAACTGCGGCTTTTGGAAACGTCACATCTACGTGTGTCATTTCTCGTATCGAAAGGGATGCGTACGATGTGAAACGTGCAACAACCGACTGTATTGCGAAAGATGGTCTCTCATTAGATTTGGAGGATGCTCTGAGTCGGGTGATGTCTTCCTTGGAAGGGGATCTGCGCGATGTCTCCATTCAGCTCACGGAACATAAAGCACAACTCATCAATCAATCCGGCGAGGACCTGGGCTCCCTCGTTCTCTTGAGCGAAGGAACATCGAACTTCCACGGTTCTCACCCTGCCGGTCGCATTAAGAATATTCATAAGGCTATTGAAGAGAAGATTAACAACGTTGTCATTCCTGCAGACAGTGAATTCTCCTTCAATCAACTTCTTGGCCCTGCTGTCTCGCAAGGAAACGGATGGTCCATGGGGCTTGCAATCTTCGAGGGCGGCGCCCTTCGTCCGGCTCCTGGTGGGGGAATCTGTCAAACATCCACAACGGTCTATCGCGCTATGCTGAAAGCAGGACTTCCACTCGTCTTCGCTCGCAACCATTCGCTTTATGTTCATTACTATGAAGATGCATCGGTCGGTTTGGATGCCGCTGTCTTTTACAATCAGCAGGATATGAAGTTCCGAAACGATACCGGTCATCCCATCTTCATGCAGGCGTATATCACAGGTGAAGATGTCACTGTCCGTTTGTATGGAACACCCGATGAACGAGCAATCACGCTCACAGGTCCGTACTTCAATACAAATGCTCCGGCCGATGTAACAGTACATAATCGCGCTGTTCGTGCGAATGAAATCGTGTGGCTTCGTACCGTCACACGCGCTGATGGAACGGTGATGTCTGATCAAATCAACTCGCGCTACAAAGCAGTTCCAAATGCCATTAAAACGAAGTACCCAACCGTGACACAGAATTTGGCATTACGGTAGCGTATAGTGTCTAACGAGTAGGGTTTAGCCCTAATAGAAGCCATATATTGGTGATTGACTAAATAGTAAAATACTATAAAATATATAGTTAGTTCATCGGTTCTTTTGGCTTCTTACTCTACGAAAGGAGAGCCTATGAAGTCTACAATCGGCGCGTTGATCCTTGGGTTTGGACTTTCCTGTCTCCTTCCGGACTCCACAGTCCATCGAGGTCTGCGAGGTTTCCTCGCGGCACGAGCGAAAGCGCAACAACTTGGTCGCGCATGTGAGACATGGATCCTCACCGAGGACACCACCATGCCACCGTATGGCACGACCCACAGCCGATGAACGAACTTGTCCGCCCTTCGCCGGGGGCGGACTCCTTTTTATGTCACTTCCTACGAATCACGAACAACAAATACCTAATACCTACCCTCTCATCCCTTTTTCCTCTACACTCTTTCCCTATGATTCGTCGCGGTTCAAACCTTACAACACTCTTTTTAACGGTTCTCTTAGACATGATTGGCGTAGGAATTGTTATTCCGATTCTTGCTACCGTCATTCTTCGTCCCGATAGCGGTGTGTTAGATCCCTCCATGACACTGGAAACGAGGCGACTCGTCTACGGACTTCTTGTTGCGGTGTATCCCATCGCTCAATTTTTTGGAGCACCTCTGTTGGGCGCCTTGTCAGATCGCTTTGGACGAAAGCCTATTCTTCTTCTCTCGCTTACCGGAACGAGCATCGGCTATCTGCTCTTTGCACTTGGCATTGGATTCCACTCCATCATGATTCTTCTCATCAGTCGTATCCTGGATGGCTTTACCGGAGGCAATATTTCCACTGCCATGTCCTCCATTGCGGATATGAGTTCAGCCCAAGATAAAGCCAAAAACTTTGGTCTCATTGGGATGGCATTTGGCTTTGGTTTCATCGTTGGCCCTTCTATTGGGGGACTTCTTGCAGACTCTTCTATTGTGTCCTGGTTTACGTTCCAAACACCGTTCTGGTTTGCAGCTGCACTCAGTGCGTTCACCGTTATCTTCACCATCTTCCGGTTTGATGAAACACATCCATCTCCAACGTATACACCTATCGATCCTTTCACCGGCATCCGCAATGTGGTTCATGCATTTGCTATGCCAAAGCTTCGTACCATCTTCATCGTGGTGCTTCTCCTCACGATTGGCTTCAACTTCTTTACACAGTTTTATCAGGATTACCTCATCTTGAAATTCAACTTCGACGAGTCCGATATTGGCTATCTCTTCGGCTTTGTGGGTGTGTGGATTGCTCTCACGCAGGGGCTTTTTATTCGTCCGTTTGTGAAGAAGTACGCACCGAACCATATTTTGATTGTCTCTGTTCTTGGGCTGAGCCTTGTTCTTCCTGCCCTTCTCCTTCCGCAAACGGTCATGGCGATTTATCTCATCAATCCCTTCGTTGCCATCTTTCAAGGCTTCACGCTTCCTAACTTGAACGCCGTGATTTCGAATCTTGCGGGGAGGGAATCACAGGGAGAGGTGCTTGGCATTAGTCAGTCTATGCAGTCCGTCGGCATGGCCGTTCCACCGCTTCTGGCAGGGCTCGCCGCGAATTTGGATTTTCGTCTTCCTCTCCTCATTGCAGGGGGTATTACGTTCCTTGCCTGGCTGATATTTGTCATCGCATTCGGAAGAATGCCCAGAGAGAGGTTCCATGAGATATAGGAAAGTTATTGGTTTTTAGTTATTGGTTATTGGCTACTTTCTAAAAACTAAGAACCAAAAACCAACAACCTTTCTTCGGTGTATCATTCCCTCGTGTCCATTCCCTTCCATCACCCCGGCCAAAGCGAGGAATTTACGAAGGCTCTTGAAGAAGTGCAAGATCGCTTGAGGAAGCATGAAGAGGCGGATCGTAAACGTGCACTCTTGAAGCTTGCAGTGGATGTTCACGTACGGAAATCCACAAAGGAGAAATTTTTAGAAGAACTCGCACGCATGTTCGGTCCTTCTCTGGCGCAGGCAATTCAAGATATTCATTCCTCGTATCTCCGTCAGCTTTTAGATAATCCTGCGACGGATCCAGATCTGAAGGCAGTTCTTACGGCAGTGCTTGATACAAAAGAGGATTGATCGATTGTATTCGACATGAACATGAACTTTCGCAAGATGTTGTTCTTTTGAACAGCTGCACATTAGGAGGGCATTTTTAGACCTTCAGAAAGCCATTTTTATGTTGTAAAAAATATAAACAGAGATCGATATTGCTTGCCTGCCTCCTTGAAGACATCCACGGAAAGATCACACTTTTCCTGATCGATGTCTTTTGAAACCGGTACCTTACGGGGCAATGGAAATAGAATGAGGGTTCCTCGTCCAAGAACCTATGCAGAGCTTGGAGAGGTTTTGAAATGTCTGGATGGTGTTGAGCGTCATGATGCAGATCCGTATATGACGACTCGCTTCAGGGGGATATGGAAAGAATTACAAACACTGGCAGTTGCTTTGGAAGATGCTCCGTTGAATGAGACGCATATTGGTTGGTTACGAGATCTCTGTCATCTCATGGGAGTTGTTGAATTTATCGATGCACCTCCGGAGGAATC
This sequence comes from Patescibacteria group bacterium, assembly GCA_023263945.1. Lineage (GTDB taxonomy): Bacteria > Patescibacteriota > Gracilibacteria > Peribacterales > Peribacteraceae > JALQTW01. The sequence continues at coordinate 9,881 of JALQTW010000002.1, forward strand.
GTTTTCATCTGAAGCGGTTCCTCGTAAGCGCATAAAAGAAATGGTGCATTCCGTGATGAGCAGGGCAGCATCGCTTTTTGCTTGATTTCACAATCATTCGTGCTTCCATACTCGTATGCGACAGCCGCTGCGCGTGTGCGAACAAACTTCTCACACGATCCATCAGATACCGTCCGTATGGACACGGCGTGCCCTCATAGGAGGAGGTATCGCCGCACTCATGGGAGGTCCATGGATTGCGTATGAACAGTATCGACGTATACAGATAGAGAAGAAAATACATTTTTTGAGAGCAGCATTAGAGGATGCACATATCTCCATCAGCGAACGTATGCACGAAGGAACGGCAGATCGTGTTGTTCTTTTGGTACGTCTGTCTCCTGCAGAGCGTTCTGCCGCATGGCAGCAGGAAACGATGGAGCGTCTTACATGGCTTCATAAAAAGCTTCGTGATGCATATGGAACGAATCCCTCCATTCTTTTGGAAGCACAGACGTATCAGGCGATGGATTCTTTTGAGGGCATGTCCCTGGACTCGATTGATTTTTTCACCCGGAATACGCAGGCTCTGTATGGTTTTCCTCGCCGAAGAGAAAAAGATGGGGAAGAGTTCCTGTGCTTTGATGCTCTTGCGGCAGCGTCCTTGCCAGATCTTGCGGAAGGGAAGCCCTCTGAAGCCCGCATGCCAAGCATCGTAGCGTACGGAGGTGCTGTTTCCCCTGATGATCGAACGCTGAGCGATAGCGCAAATGCATGGAATAGAGAGCAAGAACAGAATGGCTCAAAACCCTTGCAGATTATGCATGTAGACTTCCACCAGGCATTTTCGGCCCATTCACACCTTGTTGCGTCTCCGCCTTCTCATGAGGAAATTTTTGACAAATAAGAAAAAAATGTCTTGTAAAAATCATACAGAGATTCGTATGCTCTTCTCCTATGCGAACCTCACCCCTTTTCCTCACGCTCCTTTCATCGGCCGCTTTCCTTCTTCCTTTGTCTGCTTCTGCCGCACCAAGTGACGCATCGATCACGCGTGCAGAATTTGTTCAGATGATGGTGGAAAAATTTTACGATCAAAAACAGCTGGATGGATGCTTTGTAGATCTCTCCAATTCTGAGTACAAACTTCTTTTCCGCGATGTGAATAAAGATGCCACGTATGCAAAAGCAGTGTGTGTGGGAATGATCAACGGATTCGTCCGTGGATATGGTGATGGAACCTTCCAGCCAGATAGACCCATCAATGTTGCAGAAGCGGGGAAGATCGTTGCGCGTGTATTTGGAACGACGAATGTTCCTGCAGCAGCTCCGGGACAAGCTTGGTATCGCCCGTATGTGGAATCGTTGACGCTTCGTAAGGCTGTTCCAACGAGTGTAAAAACATTCAGCCAACTTCTCAGTCGTGATGAAGCGGTGGATATCCTCACGCGTCTGGAGAGTGGCAATACATCGAATCCGTCATCAACATATGCGGATCTTGAAAGACAATCCCATGTGATATGGAAAAAGCAGTAAGAGAATTTGATCCATTTTCGAAGAATGAGCCGCCGAATCCAAATTGTACTGCTTTGAGTTTGCATATGATGGCTGTAACTCGAATTCAACTTGAAGGAGCGTTTGAAGAGGCTCTTGAACTATGCGAACACGCATTACGTTTTACACTGCAACCTTCCGTGAGAAATACTCTTGTAGCAACTCAAAGTTGCGCTCAAGGTCTCAGAAGAGAGGAAAGACCTCTTTCAGGTACCACGAAAAGCTCTCAAAGAATGGCTTCGTAGATCAGAACTGTTAATTGTTCGAGGGTTCTCGTGCCCATTCTGCATGTTTTTGTACACGCCCTTTCCATTCTTGAAAACGGGCAAGTGCAAATGCTTCTAGTTTAAAACGATCCCCATGGTCTCCATAGGAGTGAAGAGCAATCTGACATGCATTGTGAAATGTTTCTCGCGCAGACTCTATCGTTTCCGCTTGCCCTATTTCGGCTTCAATAACTTTGGCGAACGCCCGTGCACTTTCATGGACGAATGTGAACGATTCTTCGTGATAGACAGGCCCAATGGAAATGTCTGCTGAAAGGCGATTCATAAGTTATGTATTTTAATGATATTTTTTATTATGTCAACATCCTTTACATCCGTCTTTAAACGGTGTTTTATAGAGATATCTTCTTTTTCCTATGACTGAGAAAGCGACGTTTTCTATGGGCTGCTTCTGGGGACCTGATGAATATTTTTCGGACCTCCCAGGCGTCATTTCCACCAGCGTAGGGTATGCAGGTGGAACCACAGAACATCCAACCTACGATGATATTGGCGATCACACGGAAACAATCGACATTGAATTCGATCCTTCCGTCATCACGTATCAAAAACTTTTAGATGCCTTTGTGCGTGAGCATGATCCAACGTATAAAGCGAAAACACAGTATAAATCCATCATCTTCTATCATACCGATGAGCAGAAGAAAGCAGCAGAAAAGATACTCACGGAGATTCAGGGAAACACATCACGACCAGTTGTCACAGAACTCCATCCAGCAGGAGTATTCACAAAAGCGGAGGAGTATCATCAGAAATACCTCAGAAAAAACCGGGGTGCTGTTTGTTAAAGGAGACGAAGAGAAGGTGTTCGGTGTTGGATATTAGATTTTAGGAACCTAACACCTACAACCTACAACCTAATACCTACAATGCCCTATTCACAAAATCATGCAACGCCCATGACATCGCCTTTACAGCAACATTCTTCGGCATTTCGTGGTAACTGCTCACGACACCAAATTCTTCATCGGGCTTTTTCCATCCAAAGACGATAAATCCTGGAACACCAAGAGACTTTAAAAACGCCTCACACTTCTGTTCAATTTCATTATTATTGATAGGGTCAGCCATACAAAGAGGGGAAAACGAAGAAAGTATACCATTGAAAAATCTCATCGATCCCAAGACCGTTCTCTCAAAGCCCCTCATTGACTCTCTTATGGAACAAAAAGGAGAAGTACCCTCCTGGCAGTCATCCTCGGAGCGTTAATTCGAGAGGTCATCAAAGAAATTCTTGATGTATTGGGCCGTGTTCTCCGGCCACGTGTGCGGGTAGTACGTTCCGTGTTCATCCGTATCAATGTGATGTGCGCAGAACAGAACAGGGTTCTCTGTGCAGCCGTCATACTTCACGCACGAGAGTGCTTCTGGTTCGGATTTCTGTGATGTCTTCATACATCCATTCGTCTCGATGCGTTTATCGCGAGCTTTCTCAGTGGCAGCGAAGGAAGCGAGCATGTCTTTCGGGTTATGCGCTATGAATCCTGCGGTGGGACCTGTGCATGTCGCAAAGACAGAGTCGCCTCCTACAGTCGCTGACGCTCGAACAACATCTCCTCGCATACAGGCAACGGTATTCGCCATCCATGCACCCAGGGAATGACCCACCGTGTAGATCTGATCCATATTGATACAGTACTTGTCGGCCAATGTTTCCACGATGGCATCAAAGAAAGCAAGATCACGAATGGACGATGCTTTATCGTTCGGGTCCGACCAGCTGAAGGAGCCATTCGGTTTCTTGAGTGCCGCAGGATACGCAATGTACGCATCATCAAATTGCCGATCTAATCCGTAATAACTTCGGACCATCGCGTTATCGTTCGTACGCCCATGGAAGGCGACAATCAACGGAGCTGGTGTTCTGTTACTCGCACCACGAGGAATCGTCAGAAGAAACTCACGACGAATGCCGTTCATCATTACATTTGTTTGTACTGTGCGTGCGACGGTGCCACACCCTGCAGAGTCATTCGGATTTTTGTGATCTTCCTCAAAGACAAGAACGCGCCACAGGAGATCCGCCGCTTTGAGACGTGTGAGTGGTGCCCATGCAATGTAGGCATGAGGCTTTAAGATATCGTTTTTAGCAAGGTAATCCGCATACGGTTCAAACCAATCTTCCCGCCTGGCTGCTTCCATCTCCCCTTTATACGCACTCAGCATGATCTTCATTGCTTCTGCGGTGTTGATGGTCTGCTCGGGGCGGAACGTGTCATCACTGTAGCCGCTTACAATGCCACGTCGCTTCGCCGCACACACGTATGGTGCGTACCACAGAGTGGGATCAATATCTTTAAAGCACGCTACTCCCGGGACAGGTTCACTTCCTTTTGCGGCGAACACAATCTTCAAAAATTCTGCACGATTAATCGGCTGATCGGGCTTGAATGTTCCATCGTCATATCCTTCCATCACCTTTTTCGTCTTTAGATATTGCACTGCTTCTCGATTGCGGAACCATCGTCCTGCAAGATCTGGAAAAACATCCGTTGTGAGCGCTTCTGCACGTGGAAGAGCGCTGAATACAAAGGAAACGAGCAGGACCGCACTGACGATAGCAGATTCTTGCACGGAGAGAGTTTACCAGACGTGTAACTTTTTTCTTCTGAATCCGTAGTAGAGTGTAGAGGATTCCTCCTTTACCCATGGATAGCTCAGAACACGCCCATCTTGACGCATGCCAGGCGGGCGACATCTCTCACTTCGATGCGCTTTATACCGCTCATATCGACTCTGTCTACCGCTTCCTCTACCGTCGCACGCTCGTGAAGGAAGTTGCGGAAGACCTTACCAGCATCACATTCATGAAGGCACTTGAATCCATCCGATCTTTCAACCCCTCAAAAGGCGAGTTTCGCTCCTGGCTCTACCGCATCGCGCGGAATGCACTCATCGACCACTACAGAAGTCCCGCACGCAAGACCGTGAGCATCGAAAATGTCTGGGATCTCTCTTCAAACGACTTTCCACAAGATGATGCAAGCAGATCCCTGGAAAGCGCGAAACTCCATCAAGCATTGCAATCTCTCAAGCCTCTGCAGCGTGAAGTTCTGATGCTTCGTTTGTGGGAAGGACTCTCTTATAAAGAGATTTCCCGGATTACCAAAAAATCCGAGGGTAGCCTTAAAGTCCTTGTTTCCCGCGCCGTGAGCGACCTTCGCACGCAGATGCCGGCCTTCCTTTTGTTTCTTCTTTTCCCTCGATTTCTATGACTCTCAACCTCGCCACATTTTTGGCAGAGCTCTATGAGCTTGACCCCACACTGAAAACACACGAAGCGGAACTTCTTCCTATCATCGAAACATTGATGAAGAGTGATCCTGCTGTTTCTCCAGACCAAACGTTCATCAATATGCTGCGTGTGCAGCTTCGTGAACGAAGTGTATCCCTTTCCCATTCTCCTTCTATGTCCCTCTTTCAAAAACTTGTCTATGCTTTTGGCGGTGCCATCACGGCAGCCGTCGTTGCACTTGTCATTGTCTTTCGTCCGGTCGGGCAACCATCCGGTTTGAACAATCATCAGGAATCAAGGAAGCCGCTCTTTCCACCTATGATCGAGGAAGAAGGGAAGAAGGCTTTTGGCCCTCTCACAAACGTGCAACCTGCTACACCTGGTCATGAGGTTGCGCTCGAACGGACGCAATCTGTTGGGGCTGGCGGCGGCATGCAAACAGCGCCGTCTCCATCATCCAATCGGGCTGCCGTTGGTGCTCCTTCCATGGATGCAAAAATGATTGCTCCGTATCCGCTCACGAACTATACATACGTGTATAACGGAACTCTTCCCGCCCTCTCTGAATCTGTCTCTGTCTTCAAGCGCGACACGTCCATGACGTCGTTCCCATTCAATGCGCTCGCAGGAAGTTTTTCCCTGGGCAGTGTGAATTTATCTAGCTTCAAAGGCTTGAACGTCGATTCGATGAATTTCACGCAGAATGTTCCGTTTGGGTATCAGATCTACGTGAGCCTGCGCGATGGTTCCGTTGGCATCAATCAATTCTGGGAACAGTGGCCACAGTCCAAGTGTCAGACGGATGCATGTTTTGAAAGTGAACGTCTCAAATCAGGTGATGTTCTATCCGATGATGCTGTGATTGCCATTGCAAAAACATTTGCAAAAGATCATGGCATAGATCTCTCGCGCTATGGAGATCCTCTTGTTGATTCCTCTTCCACCAACATGGTGCTCCCGATGGGAGGAATGGAAGCTGCTTCTATGCCTGCCTTCCTGTCCGATTCCAAACGTGTCGTTTTCCCGCAGTTGGTTGACGGAAAGCCCACATACGATCAATCTGGCATGCAGACGGGCATCAGTATGAATGTAAACCTGAAGCACAAGCGTGTGAGTGATGTATGGGGACTTTCTATGCAAACATACAAGAAGTCCTCATATACCGGCGTGACCGATCCTGCCCGCATTACAAAGTTCATCAGCCAGGTTGGTTCCATGTACGGTGGTGATGGCGCTGATGTACCAAACGTCACCATCACATTAGGAGAACCGACGATGGGTCTTGTAACGTACTATCGTTATGTGAAGAACACGAATGAAGAGCTCCTCGTGCCGTCACTCCTTTTCCCTGTCGAGAAAGCCGAAGGAGATCAGGCGTTGTACCGTACGCGTGTGGTGGTGCCGCTTGCGCAAGACCTTCTGGATGAACAATTCGCACAGCCAGTACCCATGCCGTTGGATACCAGTGTGTCACCTCCGCCCAACGTAAAAGCGGAGTAAGAGTAATAGAATAAGAGAATACGAGAATAATAGGGACTTTGTATCATGCGATACGAAGTTCCTATTTTTATTGAAGTGCATATGCAGCAATGTCGGGATCTTGCGTTGCTGCGTCGCCACCAGAAATGCCTAGTCCTCCAATTAATTTTCCGTCGATTTGAATAGGAAACCCACCCTCAATGACAGTCATTCCGCCATTTGTTTCTGTAATCCCTTCTAATTTTGCACCTGATTGTACGAGCGGTTTAAGATCCGCAGTCTTTTTTCCTGTCAGTGCAGAAGTCTTTGCTTTGAGAAAGGCAATATCAACACTTCGAGGAGGAGCATCGTCCATTGCGAGCAGATACTTCAGTGCGCCTCGCGTATCGGCAATGGCAATGACAACAGGAATACCCAGCTCTTTGGCACGAAGTTGAGCTTTCTTGCTGATCTCTTTCGCATACTGTGCACTGATATTTTCAGAAATAACGGTTTTCGGCATAAAGCGATGAGGAAAGGGGCACATGCTACTCCTCCACAAGGCCTTTGCAAGTTAACACCCCATCGCCTGTTTACACTGTGCTTTTGCGGTGTCACCGGTAATACGGTCACAAATGGAGCAGTTTTTGCCCATGGCAGGGGAGCCGCTTTTCATCATGTTCTGCACCGCTTTCATCTGTTCGGTCATATCGGAGAATGTCACGTCGGAAGGAGGCGTGAAGACATCATCATCCACACTCCATCCTTCACACGAAAAATCCATTGGCTCTGTATCGCTCATACCCATGTTGGGATCTGCATTCTTTCCAAAGAGGGATGTGTCTTCTGCGCTCAGTGTCATTTTCATTCCTTTCGGCATCACAGAGGTCCACATGTACATGGTGTCACCTGTGCGGATGAGGTGCGATTCAGATGTCTTCTCTGCTTTCGTCACGGTGAAATCTCCACGAACGTTCTTTCCTTGTCCTTCAATGTACATGGTTCCTGTGGTCACAGTTCCCTTGCCGTCATCTTTCGTAAAGTTACAGGAATAGTTCTTCCCTTCCTTCACAATGTCTGCGAGGGATGTTTTCATCGTTTTCTTCGATGAACATGATGAGAGGATAACGAGCGAAGACAGAGCGAGAACAACAAAAACTTTGGAGTGTGAGGAAGTCATATAGGGAAAGTGTAGTGGTTTTCGTTTACGACACAAGAGCGGCATACGTGCCGCGGTGATATGAAAGATCTCATTACACGACAACTCTTTTCTGCAACCCCATGAACTGATGTTTACACAGCTTGGAACACGTCAACTGATAGTCTTTTTGACTGCATTCTTTACAGATAATGCCCGACTTTCCACACTGCACGCAGGTAATAGAAAGATCCCCGGGATCTCCGCAGTGAGGACAGAGAGAATAACGCTTCGATGGTTTCAAATCTTGATCCACCGATACACGATGATCGAACACAAAACATTCCCCTTTAAAATGCGTGTTGGGAGATTCTTTCAAGTAATTCAGAATGCCGCCTTTTAGCTGATACACATTCGTATAGCCTGCCTTTTCCATGGCGACTGCTGCTTTTTCACAACGAATGCCGCCCGTGCAGTACATCAAAATCTTCTTATCCTTAGGCAGATCGCAAGAGGATGCAAAATCGGCAAACTCCTGGAAGCATTGCGTCTTGGGATCAATCGCTTTCTCGAACATCCCAATCGCTGTTTCATAGGTATTCCGTGCATCAATAATTGCAACATCATCATGCATCATGGCGTTCCACTCGGTAGGGGAGAGATAATGACTTTCTTGTGGAACAATTTCTTCCTTCTTGATGGCAACAATTTCGGGACGAATCTTTACGAACCAACGGGGAAACACATGCGTTTCTGCTTCACTGTCATTCCATCGCATGTCACCAAAATGTTCCTCGATTTTTTTCTTCCACAGAGTCATTACATCATTCGTCGCACAGACGGTACCGTTGATTCCTTCCGTTGCGATCAAAACGAGCCCGCGCATGTCATGCTCTTCCCCAAATGTGTGCAATGCATCGCGAAGACGTGCGCATTCATCTTCTGTGAGCGCTTTGAACGAATAGAATGCGGTAATCTTCATGGAAGAAAGCATAGCAAAAATTCTGCTCTCCTCATACACTGAGGTTCATGGAATCTGGCTATCAAATGTTAGATTTTGGCTTTGGAAAGCGCTTAGAACAGTGGGGACCGTTTCGTCTGATACGACCGGATCCTGTAGCCATGGGCACTCCTTTTCATCAAGATATCTGGAAGTCTGCAGACGCTGTGTATGAAGGGGAGAAAGGAAAAGGGGAGTGGAAGAAGATGAAGGATCTTCCAGAGCACTGGCCTGTGACATTCGATGACCTCTCCCTCTGCGTTCGTCTTGCTCCGTATAAACATACGGGTGTCTTTCCTGAGCAACAGGAAAATTGGCGATGGACACGGGCACACGCTTCACGAAAACTTACAATCCTCAATCTCTTTGCGTATACCGGTGGTGCGAGCATGGCACTCGCAAAAGATGGTCATACTGTAACACACGTAGATAGCAGCAAACCTGCGATTGGATGGGCGAAAGAAAATGCTGTCCTCAATCATCTTCCATCTGATGCCATCCGCTGGATTCTTGATGATGCTGCGGATTTTGTACGCAAGGAAGTAAAGCGCGGAAAGATCTACGATGCCATCATCTTGGATCCGCCTGCCTTTGGTCATTCCCCAACGGGGAAGACATGGCGTATTGAACGGGACCTTCCTCCGCTCCTGGAAGGGTGTATAAAACTTCTCTCTCCGTCTCCTGCATTTCTCATTCTCAATAGCTACAGTGAACAGACAAGGCCGGAAGAACATGCACGCTTGATTTCCTCTCTCCTCACAAAAAGGCGACCAGAGCTTTTTTGTTCCCTGAAAGCAAAAGAACTGCCTCTGTCCGCTTCGGATGGTCGTTTACTCTCAACAGGAGTGGTTGTAAGAGCGCTTTTTTCCTAAAGAAACTCCATTTGTTTGGCGCCCCTCCCTCTAGTAGGATGTGCGCATATGAAAAAACAACTCCTCTTTTGGATTCCTCATGTCCTTCTCCTCTTGGCCATGGTGGGCTCTGGCATCATGTACTTCGTGAACTCTGAAGAAGTGGCAAACGTCTTTGTGCAGCTGGGCTACCCTGTCTACACCATGTACTTCAATGCAACGGCCAAAATCCTTGGTGGTATTGCCATTGTGGTTCCACAGGTGCCTCGCTTCCTAAAAGAATTTGCGTATGCGGGTTATCTGTACATCATTCTGCTTGCAACCCAGGCAATCGCTGTTCGTCAGCCAGAAGGCATGTGGCTCATGCTCGTCTTCATCGTCATCTGGGCACTTACGTACTGGCAGTTTGTAAAGCGATACGGAAAGATCTAATTCTTTTCCTTCCACTTTTATGGAAAAACCCTGTACATCCTGTGAAAGTTGTTTGATGCCTTTTAGTAAAGATCCCGGTGTACGCGAGTCAGATCGCTACTGTAGCTATTGCTTCAAGAACGGAAAACTCTGCTATGAAGGACATGATCTGAAAGAGTTTCAGAAGGTCTGTTATGAGTCGATGCGATCTCACGGTATGAATCCTTTCAAGGCAAAGTTCTTCGCATGGATGATTCGCTTTGCGCCGCGGTGGAAGAAATAGACTATCTCTCTTTCATCCGTTTCAGCTCCGTAACAAGAATAAAGCTGACAATCACAAGAAGAAACCAGGAGCTCAAAATACTCAGGTGCACAACGCTCCATCCATTCTTCTGATGTGTGTACTCCCAAGCATGCAAAAACGTTGCGATATTTTCGGCAATCCAAATGAAAAAACAAATCAGAAGAAAGGACAGTGTGATGGGCATGGACCGTCGTTGCGTTGTTGTAAAGGAAACACGCGTTTTCCAAAAACACATGAAGAGAAGAGGAATGAGTATCCATCGAATATCCATCATGTATGCATTCGTGAAAAAATTGAGATAGATCGCAGTGCCGAGGAGCCTGGATAGAAGTGGCCTCGGCCATGAATGCACTTCTGTACGGAAGTATCGCCAGGATTGTGTGATGAAACTTGCAACGCTTGCGTACATGAATCCGCTGAAGAGAGGCACGCCAAAGAATCTGGTATATGCAAAGGAAGGGTAGGACCAAAAGCCATGATGGACTTTAAAGATTTCCATCATGAGTCCAAGTGCATGGAAGAGGCAGATCACCTTAAGCTCATCGCGGGTTTCTAATCTTGTTGCAACCATCACGATTTGCATCAGTAAACACACAATGAAGAGGAGGTCATAGCGGGGAAGAAGGTCCGATGCGTAGTTCTGTGTGAGAAAAAGCATCGCGAAGATAAACATGGGGAAGACGCAGGACAGTGCATTTTTAACAGTGAAGACGAAGAGCTCGTGGAGGAGTCTTTGTGCAATGCCGTGGTATGCCTTGGATGCAAATGTACGCTCAAGCCACAGAGAGATTGCGGTTTGCATGAGGGGGGAAGGATAGCTTTTCTTGGTTGACGTTATAAGTTGTCATTACTAAATTTAGTAGTTGACATTAGGTTGACATTAAAAAAATGATGGTTTACAATGATTGTATGGATCTTAGGCAAGAAATACTAAATCTGGTGGCTCAAAATAAAGAAGTAAGAACAAGAGAACTTGTTAAAAAGTATAAAATATCACGTCAATATGTTAGTAGAATCTTGCATGAATTAGTAAGAAAAGGAAATTTAGTGAAATTAGGTTCATTTCGATACGCTTATTACGTTTCTCCAGAGCATGCACAAAAATTAAGTATAAAGATATTAAAACGCTTTAAGAATCAAAATTTAAAGGAGCATGAAGTACTCAATGATATTGAAAAGGAAAGCCCTCTTGTGAGCTCTTTAAGGGAAAATGTAAGAAGCATCTTTAACTATGCATTTTTGGAAATGTTAAATAATGCTATTGAACATTCTGAATCGGATAATATTGAATTAAGTGTAGAGGAAAATAGTAACCTTATTTTTCATATTGATGATTTTGGTATTGGTGTATTTAGAAATATAATGAGAAAAAGAAATCTAAAATCAGAATTAGAAGCAATTCAAGATCTTCTAAAGGGTAAGACCACGACTCAACCACGAGCACATTCAGGAGAAGGTATTTTTTTTACATCAAAAATTGCAGATGTATATATATTAGAAAGTTACGGATACAAACTGACTATTGATAATCTGGTTAAAGATATTTTTCTAGAAGAATTAAAACCCTCAAAAAGAGGAACAAAAGTGACTTTTCAAATTTCATCGGATTCAAATAAACATTTGATTGACATATTCAAGAAATATCAGACTATTCCAGGAGAGCATGCATTCGACAAGACTGAAATCCAAATTAAGTTATATACTATGGGAACCATACATATATCTAGATCTCAAGCACGAAGAGTTTTATCTGGGTTGGAAAAATTTAAAACAATTATTTTAGACTTCGATAATGTTCCTAATGTTGGGCAGGCATTTGCAGATGAAATATTTCGTGTTTTTAAAAATAAATACCCAGAAATTGAAATAAAACCTATTAAAATGAATGAAGCTGTTCGGTTTATGATTGGACGTGTAGGGAAATAGTTCTGATTTGTGATTTTTCCTTTATACTGATTTTATTCTTCCTCTCCCCTAATGAAAATCCTCACCATGATTCTTCGTGTCCTTCTTGGTCTTATTCTTCTTATTCCTATCCTGGGTGCTTTTGGTGTCTTTCCTGCGCCAACAGCGGATCTTTATTCAGATCCCAATGGATGGGCATTTATGTCTGCCCTCATCGTAACCGGCTACATGATGCCTCTTATCGGCCTTACCTGTGCTTTAGCGCTTGTACTGCTCGTGATGAATCGCACTGCTCTGATGGCAGTCATTCTGGCTCCACTCACGTTGAATGTGATTCTCTTTCACATTTTCCTCAATGTGACGCCGGTGAGCTTGGAATCCTCCCTTGGTTGGGCGCTGTTCCTCCTCAACGCTTACTTCTTGTGGCTCAATCGCGCGAAGTATAAGACATTGTGGTAGAACTCTCGCTTTCCTTTACTCTATGCAATCCTGAAAAATTGGGTACTGAATGCTGTGATAACATACCGATATGACTTCCACAGTAGTTTCCGGTGGCACCGCACACCCAATGCCAGCGGATTTGCGCAGGGCGCTCACAAGCGACAGTTCAGCGCTGAAACAATGGGAAGACCTGACACCACTTGCGCGCAACGAATGGATTTGTTGGGTGATTTCTGTAAAGCAAGCTGAAACGCGTGAGGAGCACGTTGTGCGGGTCGTATCGGAGCTGAAAGAAGGAATGCGTCGCCCGTGCTGTTGGATGGGATGCATCCATCGCAAAGACAAGCCCATGAATGCAACGCAACAATGGATTGTAAAGAAACGATCGAAGAAGTGAACGTGCACAGACGTCGATTCTTTCATGCTACTATTGCAGCCATGGATACATTCACATGGTATCAGCAGCTCATCAAACCTTCATGGGCTCCTCCATCGTACGTCTTCGGTCCGGTGTGGACTGTACTGTACATCGGCATTTTTATTTCCTTCGGGTCTGTCTTTGTAATGGCAGGCCAGAAGAAAATCGCCTTGATGATTGCAGTGCCATTTGCACTGAATCTCCTCTTTAATTTTGCATTCACCCCTCTGCAATTTGGACTGAGAAATAATGTCCTTGCGAGTATCGATATTCTCCTTGTCCTCGCTACGCTCATCTGGGCGATGCGCGGTATCTACTCCTACGCTCCATGGGTGACATATGCACAGATTCCGTATCTGCTCTGGGTAGCATTTGCGACCGCCTTACAACTCACGATTACCTATCTCAATACCCCCTAAATCAATGTTCCTCAAACTTTACTTCATCTCTATTCCCATTTTCTTTGCTGTCGACATGGTGTGGTTGGGACTCATTGCGAAGAATTTCTATCGGCAGCAGATCGGGTTTCTCCTGAAGCCGAATGTGAACTGGTACGCAGCGATCCTCTTCTACTTTCTCTTCCTCGCGGGTTTGGTATTCTTCGTCATTGAACCGGCGATGAAGAATCAATCCTTGTCTGAGGCAATTCTTCGTGGTGCTTTCTTTGGGCTTGTCACCTACGCCACCTACGACCTGACCAACCTTGCTGTTACCAAGGACTGGCCACTCCTTGTCACTGTTGTCGATATGGCCTGGGGAACTGCACTTGCGGCAACAGTAGCTACATTGACCTACATCATCGCTCAGAAAATCGCATGATGTCTCTCTTTGTGATGATCGCTTTGGCATTGTTTTTGTATATGAACATCTGGTTTGTCATTGCAGTATTGATGAAACGAAATGACGTAGCGGATATCGCGTGGGGGCTGGGCTTCGTGATCATGAGTTGGATTGCATTTTCACTCTCCCAATATTCAGAGCGTTCACTACTTGTTAATGGTCTTGTGACTATATGGGGAGTGCGCCTTACATGGCATATTGCAAGACGTAATCTGAAGAAGCCGGAAGATCATCGGTACGCTGCGTGGAGGCAAGAGTGGAACTATTTTTACCTTCGCAGTTACTTGCAGGTATTCATGCTGCAAGGTCTCTTTCTCTACGTGATTCTTGTGCCTGTTCTCTTGATCCATGCGTCGGTGCCACGTCCTTTGACACCGCTTGATGGGGCAGGTGTTCTGATCTGGTTCATTGGCTTCTTCTTTGAATCTGTTGCAGATCGCCAGTTAAGGCATTTTCTCAAAGATCCGGCGCATAGGGGCAAAATTATGGACCAAGGTCTTTGGGCATATTCCCGCCACCCGAATTACTTTGGTGAAGTTGTGCAATGGTGGGGGATTTTCTTGCTCGCATTGTCGTTACCGCATGGTTATGTCACGATCTTCGGCCCGCTCCTTATCACATGTCTTATTCTTTTCGTTTCCGGCATTCCGATGCTCGAGCAGAAATATGCCGGGAGAGCGGATTTTGAAGCATATAAAAAACATACGAGTGTCTTTTTCCCGTTACCAAAAAGAAAATAGGTTTGGTGGACATCCTACGAAAAAGTTTACACCACTTTGAACGATTGATCATTGGGTGGGCGGAACAGATTAGAGCACCATAATTGGATGACATATTGCCTTACTCAAATGTTGTTGATTGAATTTGGCGAAACTTAACTTTTGAATGTATTTTCGAGATCGATACGCTTTTTTATTAGGCATTCATAAAATTCTCTTGCAGATTCTGCACTCTCAGTAGCCCATCCTTGTCTGATTGGCCTCACATTCATAGATTTTTTCTGAGAAATTATTACTTTAGACCACGGACCAGAGAAATCTCGATGTGACTGTTGTACAATTTCCAATGGAACTCCATAAATGCCCCCTACAATGATTGGCATGGTGCCGTCAGGCCTTTGCACGTTTCTGAGGCCGAGTAATGATGAATCACCTACATGCTTGAGACTACCAACGATTGTACCTTCAGTCATAAACAGTGTCGTTTTTCCCTGCATGATATGATTCTGTTTTTCTGGATAATGACCGGGTCTTGGGGCATCAAAAAGTGCCCAGCTGTGACGCACTTCTCCTTTGTCGCAGGTTGCTGGTGCTTTTTCTTCAAAGGACACATGGAAGTTGGGTGAAGTGATCACTTCATCTAACTCTTGCAGTTTGCTTCGTATATATTGTAGTTCAGGGATACGAGTGGTGGTATCAACAGTAGCAAGGAGAACGGGTAGAGCAGTTCTATTGTTTATGACCATTTCCATAGCTAATCGCGGAACGCGTGACTGTTCTCCGCATATGCGCTGTAGAAAACTGCATGAATGAGCAATTTTGTATTGAGCATATTGAAAGTGCACTACTTCTTCATTTAAAGCGGTAAGTAAATCAAACAGCAGAACTTCATATTTCTTCGAATACCAAGCATTTAATGAATCGATAGCAAGATCATAAGCCACAGCAAATTGACCTTTTTCAAGCATATTTTGGATAGTGTCAATGTGCATTTCTGGTGAATCCATGATGCTAAGGTAGTTACAAATTGTCTTCTACTGCACGTATAATCTCTGTCGTTGTTTCCTCTTGATTCAGTGCTGATACATCAAGAATTACAGAATTTATGCTGTTGCTTTGAATTTCCATGATCTCTCTTACCCCCTTCATAAATAATAGATCATTTGCTGTTAGCGGTGTTTCTCCTCTGTTCACAATTCTCTTTTGCATTTCTTCTTCGTTGAGCACAAGAAGTACATGAAGATCAGGTAGGCGTAGATGTCCCATTGCCTGTTTAACGAGCTGGGTGATCCGGTCTGTGGCAGCTTCTTTGGCAATATCAGAGAATTTCTCAACACGTTTTGCCTGATATCCAATGAGCGACAGCAGGCCCCTATCGGAAAGTAGGATACCACCACGTGTCATTACTTCATGGCCACCAGACTCCACATGATAAGCCATATCTGAAATGAGGGCATAGGTATCAGCATATGGTGTTTTCTTTGTTGCATGCAGAGCGTAAAAGCGCTGCTTTTCAATAATCGACTGAATTGTTCTTCCGACTGGTGAGTTTGAAAATTCAGGGAGGATAAGTGTTTCCGTTCCATCTGCCCTTAATTTTTTCTCTAGAAGAGAAACTTGTGTGCTCTTGCCGACCGCATCAGTTCCATCCAATGCGAGCCACTTGCCAGCAAGTTTATTCTGCATCGTTGGATTTTGGAAGCGTTACATTGGTAATGACGTTACGCATTTCATTACTCATGATAAAACCATCCAATGTTTCTTTGTCATCCGGACGACACCAAACATGATCAGAGTGTTCCATATCCGGATCCAGAATGACTTTATCAGAGTCAGTTTCTACTAAGAAGTTGAATTGGCGTGTTTTTTTACCGGAGCCAGAAACATAATCAAATGAGCCGACGTAATCAATTACACTTGTAATATCTAACCCAGTTTCTTCTTTGGTTTCCCGTTCGAGAGCCTCCAAAATAGTTTCGCCTTGGTCTTCTTCCACACCTCCTCCTGGAATCTCTGCGTAGCCTGCTAAGAACTCATCGTTCCTAGATCGCACGACAACAAGAATTTTGTCGCGGACGGCAATAACAGACCCTACTACCTTCTTTTGGATGCCATCTACTGTGGCTTGTGCCTCTAGGTCTTTAATGATTTGCGGTAAGTGGCTGCTAATTTCCATAAGAAGAGGTGGGTAAATTACATGAGTCGCTTTGCAAGCGTTCGAGTATTGTCTAAGACTTTTTTTATTCCTGCAATGTATGCCTCTGCGGGGGAGATGTTGCAGAAATTGGACTTACAGAACAAATGAATTTTGAATCCTACCTTGACGACACATATTTTGTTGACCAGTTAATATCTGCGCTACAAGAAAGGGTTCTACATGGTGAGTGTCTTTTTGGGGTGTACCAAAAGT
The DNA here is from genome assembly GCA_023263945.1 of Patescibacteria group bacterium. Taxonomy (GTDB): domain Bacteria; phylum Patescibacteriota; class Gracilibacteria; order Peribacterales; family Peribacteraceae; genus JALQTW01. The sequence continues at coordinate 26,831 of JALQTW010000002.1, forward strand.
CTGATTATCGTGTAGGAGTTATGCTCCCCGATATGGAACGCATGATAGATTTTGAACGACAAGTAATTGAGGGAGCTTTAAAAAGGAGGGGTTATTATGCAATTGATACGCAAATTGCAGACAATGGGCTTAAGAGAGATTTTGAATGATAGACATGCCTTGTAAGATATTTATCTACTAAAATTGATTTTTTGGCTTCTATAAGCCATTGGTGGAGATGCCGGGAATTGAACCCGGGTCCAACGTGGAATCATCGTGCTCGTACTATCATGCGCTTTTCATTATTCACACACATAAGAGAAGCGCAAAGAACGTGTGTGAGGGTGATGTCTCTCTACGCGAGGGATCATGACATCAGGTGATCCGTGCGCCTCGCTGGTAACATCACATCCTCTTACGCGAGAATGGGAGGTGTGACGTGTTCACGCAAAGGGCGAACAATTAGGCAACAGCAAGAGCTGGCAAACCGAAGTTTGCGAGAGCATTCTTGAAGACCTGTGGTACATCGTTTGCAGATGTTGAGCGCAACAGTGGGTAACGGAAACCATTGCAATCCCGAATAGAAGCGGTCGACAAATCTTTGTCACGCTGTCGAAGCCTGTCATCCCCATGATGTAAACGAACAACTGATTGAAAATATCAGCACCTTATTTTAGCATACTTTATGAAAGATGTCTTTAGAAACGTTTAACGACTCAGAAGACAGATATTGACTTTTGTAATTTTATGATTATAATATAAAATCCATGAAACAAAATCTGCATGAATCTCCCGGAAATCCTGAACAACAAAGCTCGTCAGTGGGTGCGATGGTATGGGGTACGATAAAAAATATAGGTAGTAAATTTGGAAGGGCGCTTCTTACAATGACAGAGGAACCAATTCCTTATGAACTTGAAGATCTCCTGACACCAGAAATGGTACGGGGAATTATGGAGATCTATTACAAAGATAGAAGGGGGACCACTCCTGTTAATCTCGCACGATATGTCAAAGAAAATTCGATCGCTGGACTTGGAACTGGTCACGATGCGATTCTTGCCATTCTTGCGATGCATTTTAATATTGAAGAAAGAGAATTATCGGAAAAAGAAAGCAGAGCGTTACGTATATTCTTTGCAAAGAAAATTGGACTCATGCATGGTGCATAATTAACGCACGACCAAATGCAATACCCAGTTCCCAAAACCCAGTGCAAGGCTAGCCGTGATCCATCCCCCAATACCTCCACCAATATCGAGAGTCACAAGAGAGGGATCCATCATCATGGTGAGTTTGAGTGTGATCCACAGGAAGATGGCATTCACGAGAATGATGGCAATGATAGTTGCGAAGAGTTTTAAAGGAAGAACAATGACGTTCAGAACAGGTCGCACAATGATATTCATGAGGGATATGAGTGCTCCAACAATCACGAAAGCAGGCGCGCCACCGCTGATAAAGAAGGAATCGGGAAGAAGCCTGTTGAGTAGTGCAACAAGAAGAATGTTGAGGATGGCGTGGAGGGCGAGGCGGGTAGGGAGAGAAAATGTCATACGAGAATTATGAATGAAGAATTAGGAATTAGGAATATCGTAATATCTTAATTCATAATTCTTCATTCTTCATTCTTCTTCAGATGCAGCACAATCTTTCGCCCATCGATTTCAACTTCATGGACGGAACCATCATTCTTTTCCAGAACAGATCGTGTTTCTTCTTCAATTTCTTTTCCGAATTTCTGCAATGTGTCATCACATCCTTCTATGGAAAGTGTAATCTGATCCGTAAAGGAAAGACCTGCATCTTTGCGGATGTTCTGGACGGCTCGGATCAATTCACGGACGAAGCCTTCTTCTTTCAGCTCATCTGTCACGGTTGTATCCAAGCTCACCACAATGCCATGGTCGGATGCGATGTTTTGTCCTTCCGCTCCTACGAAGGCGATCTTTACCTCATCCTGGGAAAGTCTTTCTCCCAGAATGACGATCGATCCATCTTTCTTTTCTTCAAAGCCTCCGGATTTTCCTGCTTTGATGATATCCTGCACTTTGCCTCCTACGCGTGGGCCGACTTTTCGTGCATCCACGAGAGCAATGCGTGAACCGAGGGAAGAACCGTTCTTCACAATCTCCAGATTCTTTACATTCAGTTCTTCCTTGATCAGTACTTCTGCAATGGCGGTATGATCAGACGGAGGCAGTGCAACACGCAGGGTCGCCAGTGGCTGACGGATGCGGATTTTTGCATCGGAACGGAGTGAGAGGCCAAGACCCACAATGGTGCGTGTGGTATCCATCAGAGCTACTGTTGCTTCATCGGCAGGTGTGAGCGCCTTCACGTGTGGCCAATCACTCAAGTGAATAGAACCATGTTCGCTGGGAACAAGATTCAAGAAGATTTCATCGGTTATGAAAGGACACACCGGTGCAAGAAGTTGAGAGATCGTCAGGAGAACACGGTACAACGTATCGAACGCCTCTTTCTGTCCGCTGTCTTTCCCGGCGAACCGTCTGCGACTTAAACGAATGTACCAATTCGTGAGTCCATCGATGGACTCTGCAAGTTCATCACACGTTGCGGAGAGATCATAGTGTTCCAGTTCCTGTGTCATGCGATTCACCAGGTCCTGTGTTTTTGCGAGAATCCATCGATCAAGCTCATTCGATCCTTTCGCGGAGGCAAGAGAGAAATCCTGCGCTGGTTCCCATCCTGCTGCATTCGCATACGTCACGAAGAAACTATAACTATTCCAAAATGGGAGAAGAACATTGGAGAGAGTATCTTCTATGAGCTTCTCAGAAATACGAAGATCCTCCCCGCGCACGGCGGGTGAACGCATGAGGGCAAAGCGAACAGCATCTGCTCCGTACTTCTCTACAATCTCCGTTGGTTCAGGATAGTTCTTGAGTCTCTTGCTCATCTTCTTTCCATCTTCTGCAAGTACCGTTCCGTTCACAATCACGTTCTTGAAAGCAGGTTCATCGAACAATGCCGTCGAAAGAACCATTAAGGTATAAAACCACCCACGTGTTTGATCGAGTCCTTCGGCAATGAAGTCGGCGGGGAAACCCTTCGGTAGTTTCGAGTTTCGAGTTTCGAGTTTCGAGAGAAAATTTTTCTCGTGCCTCGTGCCTCCCGCCTTCGCCAAGGCTTCGGTGGGCAGGCGTGCCTCGTAACCATCAAACGGATAATGCCCCTGTGCATACGGCATAGAGCCCGATTCAAACCAACAGTCGAGCACATCGGGAATTCTTTGAAGAGCAGGATGCAGTGCAAAATGACTTGCCTCAGCATTCTTGGGCGCAATGGATGCGGCTTCGTAATAGGGTTTTTTGTTGGCGACCATTTCAAAGCCCTGCATCACACCACCGTGGGCAACAACCAGAACGTTCTTTCCTGCATAGCTGTGGAGAAGGTGCGTGCGTGCCTCATCAATACGCATGAGAAACTGAGAGAGCGTTTCTCCTCCGGGAGGAGAGACTTGTGTGATGCCAAACTCACCGCTTGGAAAACGAGGCATGTAATTCTCCTTAATCTCTTTCAAATGTGCGCCCACCCATTCACCCATTTTTCGTTCACGGAATAACGCTGATTTTTCAGCAATCTGGACACCCAATTCTTTGGAAAGAATCTCCGCGGTTTCACGAGCTCTTTGGAGATCTGACGTGACAATGCAATCGAACGACTGACCTTTCAGTTTCATGGCTGTTTCCTGTGCCTGTTTCTTACCAAGATCCGTCAGAGCCCTGTCGGCTTCCTGTCCTTGACAGAGCTCATCTCTGTTCCAATCGGTTTGCCCGTGACGGACCATCGTCATATGGACACTCTCCTGCGATTCCTGTTCACCGAAGTGAATGGTATCGACCGTTTCCTTATGAAGATCCATCTGTGCGTTTGTTTCGTGATCCCAATAGAACGTCTGAATGCTTCCCAGTTTTGGGTACGGACGATGGACAATATTCTTCTTGGGAAGCTGTGAGAAAATGTGCAGGAAATTCATGACGGCATCGGCATGTGTGACAATCACAATATGTTCACCGCGATGATTGGAGAGTGTTTCCTCTAAGAACGATCGACATCGCTTCTCCACAGATTCCCATGTCTCCATTCCTTCAAAATGATAGAGCGTTTCCGCCTGATCGAGCCCCAACTTGTGCTCACGACGCTCGCGCACGAACGTGAGGTCATCGAAACTGATGTGCTTTCCTTCCCAGTCTCCAAAGTCTACTTCTTTGAGTCTCACATCGGTCACAATCTCTTTCTTCGTCAGCCGTGCAACGTGTGCAGCCGTTTCCTGTGCGCGGTTGAGGGGCGATGCATAAATGGCACTCACGGGAATCATGCCATCAGCCACGCGTTTTGCAGATGCCTTTGCCTGTTCCACTCCTTCCTTTGTTAAGGAAACTCCCGGCGGTACGCCCTGGTAGATCTGCTTCACATTATTTTCCGCTTGCGCATGGCGCATGACAGTAATTTTTGTAAAGCGATGCGGAGCTTTTTGCATCAGTTCATCACGGGAACCCAAGACTTCCACGTTCCCCGTTTTCTTGTTTTGCCAAATGGGTAGGGGAGTTCCCCAGTAGCGATCACGAGAAATGGCCCAATCGCGCGCTCCCTCCAGCCACTTGCCAAAACGTCCATCACGCAGATGGGCTGGCACCCATTCCGTTTTTGCATTCGCCTTCAGCATTGTTTCCCTCATCTGTTCCACTTTTACGAACCATGAACTCGTTGCGTAATTGAGGAGAGGGGAATCGCAGCGCCAGCAGTGAGGGTAGCTATGTTTGTAAGAGGCTATTTTGAAAAGTTGGCTGTTCTTTTTCAGATACTGCGCGATTGCAGTATCCGCTGCAGAAGGATTTTCTTTTGGCTTCACATCCATTCCTGCAAAATCCTTCACGTCCTCTGTGAACTTCCCTTCCAACGTGACGTGCTGTACAAGAGGGACTTTTTCTTTTTGCCCTAAATAAAAATCATCTTCACCAAAGGCGGGAGCCTCATGGACGATTCCCGTGCCTGCATCGGTCGTGACAAAATCCGCAGCGACAATTCGAAAACCACTTTCTTTGATTTTCTCAACGAAGTACGGGAAGAGCGGTTTATATTTTCTTCCAACAAGACTTTTCGCTGGAATCGGTTCAAGAATTTCATGCTCTATTTTTCCGAAGACAGTTTCCACCAGATCTTTTGCAAGAATATAGATGGATCCTTCACTTTTTACTTTCACATAGGTGATGGTGGGGTTCACACCGACAAGAACGTTTCCGGGAAGAGTCCATGCGGTTGTTGTCCATGCGAGGAGGAATGTTCCTGGTTCATCGCATAATTCAAATTTCACGTAGATCGACTGATCTGTTATATCTTTATATCCCTGCGTTACTTCAAAATTGGAAAGCGGCGTGACGCATCGCGGACAAATGTGCATCGGTTTATGTCCTTCATAAATCATTCCTTTCTCGTACAAAGACTTAAATACCCACCAGATGGATTCCATGTAGTCTGGGTCCATCGTGCGGTAGTCGTGGTCCATATCCACAAACCGTCCGAAGCGTTCTACCGTACGTCGCCATTCTTCGGTGTAGCGTTGCACAGCGTTCCGGCAGAGATCGTTAAAGGCCTTGGTTCCCATGGCTTCAATATCGCGCTTGCTTTGAATGCCGTGTTCTTTCTCAATTTCGTACTCCACCGGAAGGCCATGGCAGTCCCACCCGAAACGACGCTCCACATACTTCCCGCGCATGGTCTGGTACCGGGGGATCACATCTTTAATCGTTCCAGCCAAAATATGACCGTAGTGGGGGAGGCCCGTGGCAAACGGAGGGCCATCGTAAAAACTGAACTGATCACAGTCCTTCCGTTGGCTCATAGAGCGCTTAAAGATGTCCTCTAACCGCCAGTAGTCTAAAATCCCGCGTTCGAGGTCGGGAAATGACTGCTTTGGATCAACAGGGTCGAAGGGCATGGGGAGAGACTACCGCATATCAGATCGTTGGCGAAGCCCTCTTAAAAGAGTGATCCATCGTAAGAGGCGATTGCCCGAAGGGTCGGAACCACATTGCCGGTTATACTACTCAGATGCACATGTTCATTCCTTGTGTGCTCTCCTCCCCCATGTGGGGGAATACACACAGCGGGGATATTTTGTTGATGTACAATAACTCCCTCATCTGCAACGCCACGTCCTGCATATAATGGAACTGTGTGAGGGGATATGGTGCTCACATGGTCTTGTTGAATTGCTCGAATCTTTTGAATGAAGGGATGATGTGGTGATTCAAGCCATGGTTGTGTGAAGGGAAGTTGTCTGCCAGGTTCCTGTTCTAATTTAAAAGAGAGTTCATATGAATTCTGGAGAACTGGATCAAGGTGTCTTCTCACCATCTCCATGATTTCAGCAACCGATAGAGTTGGATTTGTATAGTGAATGGCAATGTCGATACTACCCTTTCCAGCGACACTCAATGCGCCCATACACTGCGTATTAATTGCCGTTGGTACACACATCGATTGTGACATCAGATGATCATAATCATTGGGATGTTCTGACAAATGAATATGTGGGATGGCATGAAGAGCATTTGCAATTCTCTCCGAGAGAAGATGTTGTATTTCGTGGCGTGTAACATTTCCTGCGTGCATAACAACTCCTTCAATAGTAAGTCTCAAGCCAATTCTTCCTGGTCTTCCAATAATGAGCATAGGATACGGTGCGTCTTCCGGTAAAACGGGTATTTCCGTTGAAATAACACCGCGCGCTTTATCAAAAGAATTATGTCCCTTTTGTAATGCAGCATGTGTTCCTTCCGATTGATTCTCCTCTCCTGCAACAAGAATGGCGCGAATTTTGCGGTGGTCTGCAGTACGCATTTTGTAGAGACTCATGAGAATTGCCACAACACCGGCTTTCATATCGAAACTTCCTAATCCATGAAAAATATCATTGTTATGTGGATCTTGCGTGAGTTGAAGGGGATGATCGGAAGGAAGATAGCCTGAGGGAGGAACAGTATCGAAATGCCCGTGGTAGACAATGATTTCTTCCGTTCCACTTCCTGCCTCTATTACAATATTGCGCAGAATTGGTTCTTCTCCCGAGAATTTTACTTCGGGAGGGAAATGTTCAACTCGCACATCTCCAAGATCCCATTGACGGGCAAAGTCTGCTATTTGTTCTGCTATAGCAACCTGCCCTTGCTGCGTATGAGACTCCTGTCCTACGAGCGTTGCAAGAAGTTGAGGGGCAGTAGGGAAATGCATATAGTCGCCTATAATACATCTACACTATCTCTATGTCATCCTTTATCTTAATTTACATGGTTCTATCTTGACATTCATAAGAAAATAACAATAATGGAGTGCCCATGGCATCCGTAGAAGGATCACCTTCAGGCAATGATAATGCTCCTTATGCATCCGTTGCAGATGGCAATGCTTTAGGCATGGAGGGGATTTTGGGTATTGCCTATACGCAAGCTGATCAAGTTATTTCGGAATTTAAGCAGCAAAAAAGATTAAGAACTGGTGATTTGGCAAGAACAAGAAATGAAATAGTACAGCAGTTCCGAGATGAAGTGTTACCAACGTTAGGATCGATCGAAAAAAGCCCGGTCAATCAAGCTACAGCCTTGATAAGAAGTGCAATTGTTGTTCTCGTAAGCAAACTCCTGATCTCCTGATTCTTTATCAAAAATGCCTTCTTCTAGCTTTAAAAGAAGATTTGAACGTTTTTGTAAAAACTTGCAAAAATGGGAAAAATGTGTAAAGTATTTTAGACTGCATGCTATCTGAGATACCAGGCGCTGGCGAATTTGATCATGAAAAAGCGGCAGCTTACAAACGTCTAGACGCCCGTTTGCAAGCCGCACATGCACATGTGGAGGGTTCACAACGCACGAGAGGAGATCATTTGACAGCACATGAGCTTATGCATGCCACATTGCGTGCCATGGATGTACAGGATGTTTCTTGCGCTGTGAAGGAGTGTTATCAACAGGCACTCATTCCACCGGACGTTATCAAACAGATTCGAGATGAACCCTCGAAGGCGCATGCTTTCTTAGAAAGAAGAGGCGGGATGTTGCACGACTTTGTAACATCACCCATTGAAGTCACGACAAGAAATGTACGACCGAGTGTACAGGATCAGATAACAAAGGATCTTGCTTCTACAAGGTTTCTTTTAGAAGAAATGTTGCGCACAGGAATATCAGATGTGCACTTACATCGACTTTCTCAATCAAGAAGTTTAAGAAGCAAATCAAAATCAGATTATTTATTGAGTGATCGTGGAAATCGTAAATTTTTGCCTTTGTATGAAGGGGTCATGCTTACCTCTGGAGAAGGAGAAAGTGAAAAACTGCATGCATGGGCAACATGGTGGCGTTCACAGATAGTAAATCCAAGTAAGAGAAACGAAAAAAATGATGCATCCGTTTCCGTGGTACAGAAACTCCTCCATCAAAAAATCATGAGAGACCAAGGCACCGGAAGAGTGGAACACCCTGAAAATATTCTTCTTTTTGATACCATCAATAGTCAAACGCCAGGTGCAGCCCTTGCACTCTTTACAAAGTTGTTTCCTCTTTGGCAGGCTATTGGTTATACACGGATGATGTTGTATCGCCACAAATGGCTTCGTGCAGTTGCGGGCAGATCATCACATCGAACAACGGAGGCGATTGAAAATGAGCGCAGCGCATCATTTTTTAGAGCACTTGGAATGCACGATATCGGCACCCAGCTTGCCGATGAACTTGCTGTTCGGGAGGTACCTCTCAATGATCAACAATCTGAAAGAATGCTCATTCGTTCAACATATGGATGGATGCTTGGTAACTTACAAGAAGCAGTTGAAAGGAGTAATACCTTAATGAATCAGCGCCTTGGAGAAGTGACGTTGTAATAAACATGATGAATGAGCGGAAGCATTGCTCCAAGCATGACAAGTGATGATGCAATCAGTATGGTTGTACTAACCTCGTGCTCAAAGAGCAATTGCCCGAACATTGTGACCAAAATGATCAGGAATGAATAGCGAAGAACAAAATCAATAGCCTGATGTGATAAGAAGAAGTAATACATGTAGTAGGGGAGCCCCACAAGCGTGATACTAAAAAGCGTCATTTGTGCCAATACTTGAAAGGGAATTGATGAAAGGGTTGATACTGTGAGGAGTGGCAGCGTGAGAATCGCACACAAGGCAGACAATAGAAAGAAATACTGAGCAGACCGAGCGGCAATGTTCTCCTCACGTTTGTAGCGTTCGCTGACAATGGAGAATCCTGAAAATGAAAGAACGGATAATATTGTGAAGAAGATTCCCTGCAAACCCCAACTTGGATCATTTGCAATGAGAAAGATAAATCCAGAAAGTAACAACAGCCATGTCACAATGAGAATATGCCAACGCTTCTTATGAACAATACTGGTCATAATGATACCGGCAGCTGTCATGGGAATTGTGTAATGACATGGTATTGTTGTTTGCAGGGAGATATACGTTGTCAGAGAGACGGAAATAAGGAAAAAAACAGATAGCCACAGTGATTTACTGTTGATGTGAAGCCATGACTGCTTGAGATTTGACCGATATTTTTGGAAAAGCAAGAGCATTCCACTGATACTTGTAAGAGACCAGAAGCGAATCAATGTTAAATCAATTGCTGAGAGTTGATTGCGTTGAATGATCTCATATCCAATCACTGGATCCATTCCCCACAATGTCATAATGATTGCTATTCCTACTACTAATTTTATGAACGAATAACGGCGTCGTAGTAAAAAGTGTTTCACACCAATGCCTTTTATATCTACGAGCATTGCATTACAAACATCCGGTGTAGCGGAAAAATCTATGATTATTTTTCTTTGTTGCTTTCTTTTGCTAAATGACATTTTGATTGAATGAAAATGACCATAAAACTTCTCAAGAAAATGTGTGAGATCCATATTCCTTGCAAATTCCGGTTTGATGTAAAAGATAAGCCACTGTCGGTCTCCTCTTTGTATTGCAGAAGGATTCCTCTTTGCAAATATTGCCTTACACACGTTTGAAACATCTTCTCTTCCATCCGCTAGTGCAACATATACGTCTTCAAGTGATGTATATCCCAGCTTTGCCAGTGTGCTGACTATCGTTCTGCGATCAAATTCTTCAATATATCCCAATTTTTGTTCGTCCATTCTTTTTTGCAAAATTTCTTTTCCCATCACTTGCTTATAATGCTTCGATTGATTTGAGAGAGCACCTCGTATCATAGCAGTCGCTACTCCCGTATGAACCCAATCCAGCCATTCCCTATGCACCGTAAAACGTGAATTCAATTCAATGTCGATTGAGACGGAATGATTGAGCAGTGTCGAAAATGGCACTAATTGACCATTGATCCTGATAGCTTTTATACGCAGTGCCTTCTCGTGAAAACAATAAAATGCTCCATCGAGCGCTGTCGATCCCGCTGGCAAAAGGACGGTGTGATCACCTGTGCCATGCACAACAATCGATTCGCCAAGAATGTCACTCTTCAAACTTTCGAAAAATTCTTCACTTCGATTCTTCGTATCTTCAGAGAGTGATTGGATGTGCTGGACCCATGGCAAATACTCTAAAAGCCCTTTTGCCTTACTATCAAAGCAATATGCTGCGATGCCCCTGTGCGCATAAATCTGCATATCTTTCGTACGGATCTTACAGCGCACGCGCATGCCGTTTGGAAGAATGATCGTCGTATGGAGGCCCTGATAGCCGTTGATCTTCGGTGAATTGATGAAGTCCTGGAAGCTCATGGCTTCACGTCGCCATCGCTGATGGAGTGAACCTAATACTTCATAGCAGGCGGGGATGGACGCGCATTCGAAAGCAAGAACGATATCAGCAAGGCCGGTCACTGATCCCTTTCCTTTTTCCATTTGTTGCTGCACATCGGACCATTGTTTGGATTCCGGATGGATCTTGAGATGTTTCGGCATGCCGGGCTTTGAAAATTCCAGATGCATCATCTGTGCAGCTTCGTGAGCATGCTCATCGCTTTTCCTTCTGAGCTCTAAAAGTGTCGGAAATGCTTCCTTTTCAAGGATTTGTAGTGTTAATTCTTCCAGCGCATCTCGTAGATCTTGCATACAGAGACGGTCAGCGATCTTCACAAAGACATCCTGCGTTTCTTGCGCCATTGCTTGTTGCCGTTCTTCCTGAAGGAATTGGATTGTTTTCATGTTATGTAAACGATCCACGAGTTTGATAACCATCACGCGCACATCCTCTTGCATGAGTGTAAAGATTTTGCGTAGCGTCTCCTTCTGTTCATCAAGAGTGGGCTTATCATTAAAATCTCCGGAAAAAAGTTTGGTGACACCGTCAATAAGGCTTCGTACGGATCCGTTGAATTCCTGATCAATCGCATTGAGTGTGAGGTCCGTATCTTCCACGGTATCGTGGAGGAGTGCTGCAATAACGGTATCCGCGTCGGCACCCATGCCTGCAAGAATGGTGGCAACGGCAATAGGATGTGTGAAATACGGTTCTCCTGATTTACGCTTCTGATCACCATGCATGGTTTTTCCAAGTTCAAACGCTCTATGAATGCGTTCCTGCTCCCTTGCAGGCAGATGAGAAAGAGCCGCAGAAAATGTTGCCCACTGCATTGACCTCCCATTTTACTCGCTTGAAATACATTTCGCTACCTCATTTTTCTCTTAGGATAGAGAGAATATATGTCTTTACATTCGCAAAAATCTCGGTCGATTCATCAAGCTTCTCAATCTCTTGCTTTGTAAACCATCGCATCTCACGTGATTCATCACTCATGACCACTTTTTGCGTGGGATCCACTAGCTTTGCAATGAAGAGAAAATCCATATGCTGATGAGCAGGTTCGTTACGCTCTTTGCTCGCCGGAATGTTCTCCATGAGCATCGCAATCGGCTTTGTGAGCATTCTTCCTTCATCCCGATTCTTCTCAAAGAGATCGGCTTGGGTGTCACCTACAATCTGAACATCTAAACCTGTCTCTTCTTTACACTCGCGCTTTGCTGCTTCTTCCGGTGTTTCGTGTTCATCAATGTGCCCTCCTGGTGGCATCCACCGCGCGAGACGTTTATGCCATAAGAGAAGGGTTCGATTCCCATCGACAATGAAGGCCGTTGCGGTGAAATGACGTTGCATATAGAAGGATGCAGGGGAAGCAAATGATGCAAAGGAATCAAAGGATCATAACAGAGAGAATCGTGTTTTATGAAGCAGGTATCCAACCCGTCCAACGTGTTGATCCATTTCTTCAAATTTTTTCTTTGGAATGTAAGAAAGATCGCGTGCGAGCAAGCCCTGATAGTGCAGTTCTTCAAGCGATGCGATCGCAATATCGAGAAATCGAACTTTTTCTGCTTTTGTTCTACGGGCATTTCCCTCCGCAATATTTGTGGGAACACTATAACTTGAACGACGCATCTGACTCACAAGACTGTATTTTTCTTCTGCAGGGAATCCACGCGTGAGAGTATAGACGCGAAGACAGAGTTTATGGGATTCCTGCCAAACGATCAGTTTTTCATAAGGTCTTTCTTTCATGTGATACACTATAACAGTTTTCTCTTGCATCCTTTTCATCTTTTGCATCTTTTCCATCCTCTCTTATGGTTCTCATCAACGACAACTCTGCTGTCCTCACAATCGGTGACTCCATGCCTCACTTCAAACTACCGTCTACGGATGGACTCACGGTCGACAGTTCCATCATCCACGATCCTGTTCTTGCGGTTGTCTTCACGTGCAATCACTGCCCATACGCACAGGCCTATGAAGATCGCCTCATTGATCTTGCACAGAAGTTCGATGAGCGTGGCGTGCAGTTTGTGCTCATCAATAGTAACGATTCCACAGATTATCCGGACGATTCCTTTGCGCACATGAAAGCTCGTCATGATGAGAAGGAGTTTCCTTTTCCATATTGTTATGACGAATCGCAGGACGTTGCAAAAGCATTCGGTGCACTGTGTACGCCGCATTGTTTTGTGTTCGATGTCGATCGAAAACTGAAGTACAAAGGCAGAATCGATGATAACTGGAAAGAACCGGAATCTGCGACGGAACATAACCTTCATGATGCCTTGGAAGCGCTTGTCGATGGCAAAGAACCTCCTGTGCATGAGATGAATGCAATCGGATGTTCGATTAAATGGCGGTGAGAATAATAGAGTAAAAGAGTAAGAGAATAATAGAATGATAATTCGGCACTTTATCCGTTTCCTATTACTCTCTTACTCTCTTACTCTCTTACTCTCCCCGCGCCTTCGTGAGCATCTTTGTCACCTCCGCGCGGTTGATGGAGTCTTGTGAACGAACGGTGCCGAGTCTATTTCCTTTTGCATCCGTGTCACCTTGTATCCATCCAAGGGAAGCAGCCGTCAGGATGGCGTCTTTGTAGGGATCTGAAGGGGCGAGATCCGTAAAGGTATTCGGGAGATCTTTTTCAATGGTCACACGGAAGGTTTGAAGCAGGGTGAGAACAACAGCGCCGCGAGATGCCGGCTGATGTACTTCGAGCGAAGGTGTAAAAATTGAGAGGTGTAATTTCTCAGCGAGAGTAATGAACGGTGCTGCCCACATGTCCTGTGCAGAAATGTTCTTGGGAACCTCCGATGTTTCTGAGACCTGATTGCCAGAGCCGAGTAGCGCAATCTTCGCCAGTTCCGCATAGGTAATAGGGTTTGCAGGGCCGAAGAGATTCAAAGAATTTCCTTCTTCATCTTTGTATCCAGACACAATGCCTTTCTTGAAAATGTTCGCAATATAACAGGCGAACCAGGAAGTTGAAGGAACATCCGTGAACTCAGTTTGACACCCCACTGAAGATGACGACTCTGAGGAAGATGAGACAGATGACACCGAAGGGGAGCCCGACGTTTGACCTCCTCCTGTCACAGCACCTGGATTTCTGCGTCCTCCTCCTCCACCCGTGGGTTGCTGCGAGGTGTTGCTTGATGACACTGAAGAACTTGAAGAAGAGCTGCTACTGGAGCTTACGGAACAAGGAAGAATAAGACTGCCCGTAGAGGAAAGCGTTCCGTAATCGACATCATAACAATTATTCGAAGGGTCCAAGACGGACGTATTCATCGTTAGTGTGTTATCCACATTTAAATCTCCTGCCAAGAGATGTGTTTTATTGAAATTGTCATAGAGACCTTTCACTTCTGTAGGGGAGAGGGCGCGATCGTACGCGCGAGCATCGTCAATCGTTCCATGAACAGGTCCAAGAGCTTGGCTGAGAGTCAGGGCATAACTGGCTGTATCTTCCGTCGTCCGGAGAGAGCGTATTTCACTTCCATCCAGAAACACTCGGGCAAAAATTCCGTCATAGGTCATTGCAATGTGGTGCCATTCTCCGAAATTAACGGGATTTGAAGGAAACATGCCACTTCCATTAAAGTAGGCCGTGACCGTTCCTGTGCTTATTTGCAAAAGCATTTCTACCACACTCCATGCAAGGATGTTTTCATCATTGTTCCAATCAGGCAACTTGAACCATGCAGATGCCGTGCGTACATGAGAGAAGGTGCCGAGTGCCACAGTGTCATCGGTGCCATCAAATTGCAACGCACCTGTATTAGTGAGTGCCCCAGAACCGGATGAAGCCGTCCATTGGGGTGTCGCCGTGCCAAGGGGACCGCTCCATGTTCCACTCCTCCCATTTGGGCTTACATCTGCAATGGTGGTACCGGTTCCGTCATCAAGTCTCCAATAACCAATAATATGTTCGTCATCGGCAAGGGTAAGATTGTAAAAGGACGAAGGTGGAGTAATTACTCCATACGCACCGCTCATTTGCACCGTACCACCATTGGGATCAAACGTTCCGCTCGTGTATGTGAATGATCCTCCAACATCCAGCGTTCCCGGCGCAGTGAATGTTCCTCCTGCCAACGTAAAGTTACCCAATACAAAGATCTTGCCTGCCCCACCGGTAAATGTACCGGCCGTTTGTTTGTAGTCACCAAGAATATTTACTGTGCTGGAGCCCGGACTTGTAACGGTCACATTCGCACCGGTCACTTTCATGTTTGGCAGCGAACCGCTTGCGGTTAATGCGATAGTTCTGGTTGCGCTTCCGTCAATTGTCACTCCACCGTTCCCACCATCAAAATAGGAGGCATAACTCAAGTCATTGAGTGTGCTAGCAGTACCCGTACGGATGCTTCCATCACTCAACGTCAGAAGGTTTGTTGCCGTTACCGTCGTTCCAGAACCGATGGTATGTACAAAGGCCCCCGTAAAGACGACATTATAGAGCGAGAGCGAACCGGAAATTGTCTGCAGGTTGCTACCACCGTTCGTACTACCGGCAAAGACAACGGTGGATGTATTCGTAGATGAATCGACAGTTCCTTGATGATATGTCCAGTCCCATCCCGCACGAATGGTTCCGGAGAGTGTTAAGGTTCCCGCGCTCTTGTTAATATCAATTTTGGGAACTCCACCTAATCTTGCTGTTCCATTCCCTGAAAATAGCTGACTTCCGGTGCCATCGAACATGATAGTGGCGGTTCCCGAATGAAGGATTGCATCTCTTTCATAGACATTGCCACGTACTTTGATAATTCCACTCTGAATGCCGAAAGAACCTGTGCTGGAGTTATCGAGAGTAAGGTCATTCAGTACTGTGATGACGGTGGTTCCTGCGCCAATGTTGAACTGGCGTTGGGAAGAGTCATTTGTATCGAAGGTAAGATTGTAGAGCGTCTGCGATCCGGTAAGTGTGAGTGCTGTTCCTAAGACAAGCGTACTCATTCCTGGATTTAATGTGCCTCCGCTGTAACCCCAGTTCTTTGCGGTGCGGATGGTCCCAGACAGCGTGAGTGTGCCGGACGATTTGTTAATAGAAACCGCCAAAATCCCTCCAACCGACTGTGATGCACGTCCGGTGAAGAGCTGGCTTCCTGTTCCATTGATAAGTAGGTTCGCCGTCCCTGTATGGTTGAGGGCATCGTTGACATTAATATTTCCTTTTGCATTAATTTTACCGGTGTTGATGGTAATGACACCTGCATCGCCTCCTTCGTCCAGGGTAAGTGCGCCGTTCACCGTCAGTGTTGTAGGGGTTGTGATGGTGTATGTACCTGCCGTTTTGTACCCATCGAACCGGACATTATAGAGAGCATGCGATCCTGCGATAACCAATGTTGAACCAAACACAACGGTACTTGTACCTGCATCGATGGTTCCTCCACTGTATCCCCAGTTTTTGATGGTTCGGATTGTTCCTGAAAGTGTAAGGATACCAGATGCTTTGTTGATGCTCAGAGGAAGGAACCCTCCTGTGCTGCTGGATGCAGTACCCGACATTGTCTGATTTGCAGTACCATCGATGACGACGTTCGCCGTCCCCGTATGGTTGACAGTGCTATCGGGAAGATTGATGTTTCCCCGCGCATAAATTTTTCCTGTGTTGATGGTGATGATCCCCAGATCACCCGACTGATCCAGTGTGAGTGCCCCGCTTACGGTAAGGATAGTTGGCGTTGTGATGGTGTATGTACCTGCCGTTTTATATCCATCGAATCGGACATTGTAGAGAGCATGTGAACCGGCAATGCTCAATGTTGCTCCAAAAACCACGGTACTTGTTCCCGCATTGATAGTCCCTCCGCTGTATCCCCAGTTCTTGATGGTGCGAATTGTTCCTGAAAGTGTCAGTGTGCCGGATGACTTATTGATGCTGATGGGGACAAGCCCTCCCGTCGAGTTGGACGCATACCCTGAAAATAACTGACTGCCCGTTCCGTTGATGAACAAGTTCGCTGTTCCAGTATGATTAATGGCATCGCCCTGCACAATGTTTCCTTTTGCCGAGATGATGCCGGTATTGAAAGTGAGAATGCTTGTTGAGGAGTTATCGATCGTGAGTGTCCCTACGACCGTTAATGTTGTTCCCTGCTTGATGGTATACGTACGGGCAGTTGTGGAGTTGGGATCGAAAATAACGTTCGAGAGATTATGCGAACCGGAAATAACGAGTGATGCATCACCAAAAATAACGGTACTGTTTAAGAAATTCAGGGTTCCTCCGCTGTAGCCCCAGTTGTTGGCAGTTCTGAGTGTTCCGGAAAGCGTTAAGCCCCCACTTGCTTTATCGATCTTCACAAGGGGGAGTAATCCCGCTGTGCGTGTTGCACCCCCTATAAAGATTTGATCACTCGTTCCATCGAAGACAAGGCGTGCTGTTCCGCCATCGAATGTGGATGCCTGCGATACATTTCCTTTTGCCCGCAGTGTTCCTGCTGTGGGAATGGTTGTTTGCGATGTTAAACCATCGGTGAGCGTGAGTGTCCCAGACATCGAAATACTGTCGCTTGCTGCAAATGTTTTTGTTCCCGTCGAGTTGATGGTCAGGTTATAGAGGGTTTGCGTGCTGTTGATATCCACGGTTGCGGAGCCACCTGTGAGTGCGACGGTTCCTGTTCCTGCCATGAATGTTCCTCCTGAAATTGTAAATGTCGAAGATACCGTATAGGTCTGACCATTGAGCCGAATGGTCCCTCCCGCTTGCGAGAATGTAGATGTGGTGAGTGCTGCTTTCAAAAGAACAGTTCCTGCGTAGCCGCTTGCAACGGTTACCGTGGTGACGCTCATAGTGCTATCAATCGTCGCGCTGTTATCACAGTCAGCATCAAAGACCATCGTGTCCGATGATGACGGAGCAGCCGATGCATTACCGCTTCCGCATGCTGCAGGATCTGTCGTTTTCCAGTTAGAGGCCGTACTTGTCACGTCTCCGTCATTTCCAACCCAATAGAGTGTTGCTGCAGATGCAGAAACTGGTGCGCAAACGAAAAAGAGGAATCCACCGGATACGCAGAGCATCCGTAGAACTTTCAAAAAAGAACGAGGGGATACCATTCAAAGGAAGGATAGCAGAAACAGAATAATAGAGTAATAGAATATTAGGAATTGTGAGAATTTTCATTCCTAGTACTCTCGTATTCTATTACTCTAATCCCTACTTCTTCTTCAACATCCCCTTCAAATACTGACCTGTGAAACTTTCTTTCACGCTTGCGACATCTTCCGGTGTTCCCTTTGCGACAATGCGTCCCCCTCCGGAGCCACCTTCGGGGCCAATATCGATAATATGATCCACGCATTTCAGCACATCTAAGTTATGTTCGATCACAAGCACGGTGTTTCCCTTTTCCACAAGTCTTTGAAGAACATTGAGGAGGAGCTGAATGTCATCAAAATGAAGACCTGTTGTGGGTTCATCCAGAATGTAGAACGTTTTTCCCGTTGCGCGCTTTGTGAGTTCCGTCGCCAGCTTGATGCGTTGTGCTTCACCTCCGGAAAGGGTCGTCGCACTTTGACCAAGGTGGATGTACCCCAATCCCACGTCGACAAGTGTTTGTAATTTATTCTTGATGGGAGCGATAGCATTGAAGAATTCCAGTGCCTCGGCAATGGTCATATCCAGCACATCGGCAATGTTCTTTCCTTTGTATGTAATTTCCAGCGTCTCACGGTTGTAGCGGCGTCCTTTACACACTTCACACAGGACATACACATCCGGGAGAAAGTGCATTTCAATCCGCTTGAGACCGTCGCCTTCACATTCTTCACAGCGCCCTCCTTTCACGTTGAAGCTGAAGTGACCCGGTGCATAGCCACGAAGTTTCGCTTCCGGAATGCCTGCAAAGATCGTGCGAATATCCGTAAACACACCTGTGTAGGTAGCGGGATTGGAACGCGGCGTACGTCCGATAGGGGATTGATCAATAACGATCGCTTTATCCAAATGTTCAAGCCCCGTGATGGATTCAAAATTCTGTCCTTTCGAATGAGCTTTGTTGAGCGTGCGTTGGAGCTCTGGCCCCAGAATGCCGTGGATCAAACTCGATTTTCCGGAACCCGACACACCGGAAATGCCAATGAAACAGCCAAGCGGGAAATGCGCGTTCACATTCTGAAGGTTGTGATGCGTTGCGTTTTTGATCACGATTTCCAATCCGTTTCCTTCGCGGCGCTTCTTTGGAACAACAATTTCTTTCTTGCCGCTCAAATATTGACCGGTCACAGACTCTGCTTTCTTGATGAGTTCTGCGGGAGAGCCCTGCGCAATAATTTGTCCGCCATGCTTTCCAGCACCCGGCCCAATCTCCAAAAGGTAATCCGCAGCAGCAATGGTTTCCGCATCGTGTTCCACCACAATCACGGTGTTTCCCAAGTCACGCAGATTTGTCATCGTCGCAATCAGTCGTCCGTTATCCCGTTGATGGAGTCCGATCGATGGTTCATCCAGCACGTACAACACGCCCTCCAGGGCAGATCCAATCTGTGTCGCCAGACGAATGCGTTGTGCCTCTCCTCCTGAAAGCGTTGCTGCAGAACGATCGAGCGTGAGGTAGGTAAGCCCCACGTTTTGGAGGAAGCTCAAACGACTCACGATCTCGGCAATCACTTTTTTCACAATCGTGTATTCATACGTGGAGAGTGTCGACTCTTTTTCTGCCTTCTGCCTTCTGCCTTCTGCCTTCTTTGCATCCGGAATCAATCCTTCAAAAAATTCTTTCGCTTCTTCAATACTCATCCCCGTCACATCCACAATATTGTCCCCTCCCACCAGCACACCCAGAATTTCTTTTCGCAGACGCTTGCCACCACAATCCGGGCAGGGGAGTTCTAACATGTACTGCTCAATTTGCGTTCGCATGTAGGCGGAGTCTGTCTCTTCATGGCGGCGCTTGAGGTTTGGAATGACTCCTTCGTACCGTGTTTGATAATTCCCCTGGAATTTTCGTGTATCAAATTCTACGTTGAGCGGTTCTGGGTACCCATTCAGTACCACCTCACGAATCTTTTCCGGGAGCTCTTTCCATTTTGTATCCAGAGAGAAATGAAGCTTGTCTGCCAGTGCTTCCAGGAGCTGCCCCATGAATCCCATTCGTCCTGCGGATGTTGCCCAGGGATGAATAGCGCCCTCGCTCAAGGTCAAATTCGTATTCGGAATAATACTGGACTCATCAATCTGCAAGATGGAACCAATTCCGTGACATGTTTCACACGCACCGTGAGGAGAGTTAAAGGAGAAACTGCGTGGTTCCAGGTCTGGAATGGCAAGATCTGGATTTTCCGGATCGATATATTTATCACTGAACGTGAGCAGTTCATTCGTATCGGCATCCAGTACACCAATCAGCCCTTCTCCTTTATTGAGGGCAAGCACGACGCTGTCTGCCAGGCGCGTTCTGTTGGGGTTTGGCTTTTCGACCGTTGTGCCATCGGACAGTTTTTCCTGAATGGGTTCTAAATCACGCAGAATCAAACGATCGATCACAATTTCAATATCGTGTGATTTCTTTGGGTCCAGCTCCACCTCTTCGTCTGTTGTCATAATCGTTCCATCAACCCGAATACGAACGAAGCCTTCCCTCTTAATGGCGTCCAAAATTTTGACATGGCTTCCTTTGCGTCCACGCACAATCGGCGCGAGCAGAAAGATTTTCTTTCCATCCTGCATGCTGGCAACAATGTCCACAATCTGACTGGCTGTCTGCTTCTTCAAAAGTTTTCCGCTTACGGGACTGTGTACTTGCCCCACTTTGGACCACAGAAGGCGCATGTAATCATAAATTTCTGTGATGGTTCCCACGGTGGAACGTGGGTTTCTCGGCGCTGTCTTTTGATCAATCGAAATCGCGGGGCTCAAGCCTTCAATAGAATCCACTTCGGGCTTCTCCATCTGCGCAATGAACTGACGTGCATAGGCAGAGAGGGATTCCACGTACCGGCGTTGTCCTTCGGCAAAAATGGTATCGAACGCGAGCGTAGATTTCCCCGATCCTGAAAGCCCGGTAATGACCGTCAGCTTGTTCCTGGGAATAGTCACATCCACATTTTTGAGGTTGTGCATCCGTGCGCCTTTGACTACAATGCTATCCATAAACCGCTAAGAGAAGCCAAAATAAAAGGATGATCACAACATTGTGACCATAGCTGGTGGAGTGTACCAAAAGGACTGTTTTTTGTCTAGCCTCGTATGAAGGAGTCCTAGAACTTGAGCAGTGCATCAATTGCTTCCTTAAATTGCTCGATCGGTTGGGCGCCAGACAATTTCCGGATTTGTCCTGTTCGATTGTTGATAAGAAACGTTGTTGGAGTTCCTTGGACACCAGCCGTCGTGCCTTTCGACATTTCATTATAAACCAGTTTTATGACCGATTGATCCTTTTGACATGCATCGTATTCTTTTTTACGCAACCCATTTCGTGTTGCGAGACGACGAACATCCGATTCTTTCAGTGGCACTTCTGCTGTGGGATTACTACTATGGCTCACAGAAAAAAGCCCATCACTCATTCTCCAAAATGCACGCGATCCTTTCTTTTGAAGAATACATATGGCAGCTTGTGCGGAAGGTTGCGCCATGGGATGGAACGGTAAGGGATATTGTCGAAGGACCCAGTTCACTTTTCCGGGGTATTGCGTAAGCAACGAGCGCATTGTCTTATGGTGCATCTTACAAAACGGACATTCGTAATCTGCATATTCAACCATTGTTATTTCTGCGTCTTGTGCGCCTCGAATTGCCTCTCTTTTTTCCACAGGAGGAAGATGTTGTCCTTCCTCAAGAGGAAAAGCTTGTGCATAGGCTGTTTGTCCCAACAAGAATGCACAGCATGCAAGAGAAAGAGAGAAAGCTTTACATGAGAAGGAAGAAGTCATAGGAATACATGCTAATTCCTCTACAACAGCATCACAACATGTCTTTTTGTCATGAGAGATCAGAAACTATTTTCTTGAGACGGCAATTGTTTTCCTTCTTCAGGTGCATAGACTTCACTTCCTCCTATGACAACTATTCGTAACATCGCCGCCGCCTGCCTCGCAAGCGTGCCACTCCTGGCAGGAACCCTTCCATATGCAGCTGCACAGATGTACTGCGATGGTGATTACTGTGGAAATTCATATGTCTACGATTCGGATTATCGGCGCGGAACATACAACTCGAACTACTGGTCTTCATCGCTTCCATATTCCTATTACTATCCGTATTCCAATTCTTCCTACGCATACAACTATGGCTACGGGTATTACCCTTATCCCTATGCGTACAGTTATGGGTACGGTTCGAATCCTTATTCGTACGCGTATAGTTACGGCTATGGCTATCCGTACGGTTCATATCCCTATTCCTATCCAACGAATTCGTATCCTCAGTACCCTATGAACATGCAGGGTGCCCCGCAGTATCCCTCCGATCCTACCTATAAGAATCTGTCCGATTACTACAAGAAACTCTCGGACTACTACAAAGCACAATCCGACTATTATAAGAAGCTGGATGATCTGAACAACAAGACGAAGTAAACGTGTATTATCGACATAATTTCTCCCATGCATGAAGCAGGTTCGTATTCGCATTTCTGGCAAAGTACAGGGTGTCTTCTTCCGTGCAACGGCCCAGGAAGAAGCGGAAAAACTGCATCTCTTTGGCAGGGTGAAGAATGAACCGGATGGCAGTGTGACGGTAGAGGCGGGAGGAGAGAACGATAGGATTAATGAATTTATCGGATGGTGCTTGCGCGGGCCGGATGGTGCTGTGGTAGATCACATTGATGTGCAGGAGACACAGTTTCCTGAGACGGGAAGTTTTGTCATTGAAGAATAATCCCGTCAATTTTTTTAGTCCTAAAGGATGCTATCATTTCGAGGATGACTCCTTTCCGAGAAAAAGTATTGGCTATTGTCCGCAAGATCCCTAAAGGATCTGTGATGACGTATGGAGATGTTGCACGCGAAGCGGGTTCTCCCCGGGCCGCACGTGCGGTGGGTGCCGTCATGAAAACAAACTATGATCCCACCGTTCCGTGTCATCGGGTTATTCGTTCAAATGGCATGATTGGGAACTATAATAGGGGAGGACAGAGAAAGAAAATGGCTTTGCTCAGGGCTGAAGGAGCATTGAGATGAGGTGTTAGGTGTTAGGTGTTAGGTGTTAGGTGTTCTACAATGTGTACCTTATGTTCACCGGTATTATTGAAAGAATGGCAGACGTACTGGACCGATCGGATACATCCCTCACGGTCCAGCGTCCGATAGAATTTGATGATGTGAAGGTGGGATCCAGCATTGCGATCTCTGGTGTGTGTCTTTCTGTTACGAAGCTTGAGGAGATATCGATGTCTTTTGATGTCATGCCTCTCACGTTGGAGAAGACGACACTCGGATCTCTCAAAAAAAACGATCGTGTGAATCTGGAGCGGGCGATGAAAGCAGATGGTCGATTTGAAGGACACATTGTGCAGGGGCACATCGATGCCGTTGGGGAGGTGATATCACTCACGAAAAAAGGAAAGGACATTCGCATGACGGTTGAGGTTCCCGCAGAGCTCATGAAGTCGATTGTTCTTCGAGGATCCATCGCCCTAGATGGCGTTGCGCTCACTGTCGCTGAGATACAAGATCATTCTGTAACGGTGGGACTTATTCCTATCACACTCGCTATGACAACACTGGGAGAGAAAAAAGAAGGGGATGGGGTGAATGTTGAGACCGATATTCTCGCTCACTATCTTGTAGCCCATTCTTCTTAATATGTCTTCCGACATTCCATCCTTTGACACTTCTTCCATCAATCCGTCCTGGAAGATCGGCATTGTGAGATCCATCTGGCATGGGGAGCTCACCCAGAGAATGATGAATGATGCCGAGAAGATATTGAAGGAGGCAGGCATCAAAACGATTCATCTTGTTGATGCACCCGGTGCATTTGAGATTCCTCTCCTTGCGCAGAATCTCATCGCAACAAAAGAAGTGGATGGTGTCATTGCACTTGCAGTCATTCTGGAAGGAGAAACATCGCATGCTGAAATGATTGTCCAGTCTACTGTGCAGGCATTGATGGATCTTCAGCTGAAGACGGGAGTGCCGGTGATCAATGAGCTGGTGCATACCAATGAGACATGCATTGCAAAACAACGATCCGAAACGGTGGGGAGTATTGGAGCAAAGACGCTTCTGCATGTGCTCAATCAGCATGCGAAAATTAAAGAATAAAAAACTTGTACAACAATTGAAAATCAGGGTAGGCTGTGTGCACCGTACCCCCCAGATTCATGCGACGCTTTGCACTCGCCCTTGCTTCTCTTCTTTTCCTGCAGCCATCGTTCGCGATGGCAGCGCTCTTTCCAGATATTCCGGAAGGATCGCTCTATCAAGATGCCGTGGAAGCTCTTGCGGAACAGGGAGTCGTTAAAGGAAATCCGGACGGGAAATTTCATCCCGAAAGGAGTGTGAACCGTGCCGAGATGCTGAAGATGCTGTATATGGCAGCAGGGAGAACGCCCAATGCAACAATTTCTGCATGTTTTACGGATATTGTGAAAGGAAGTTGGTATGAATCGTATGTGTGTGATGCGGCATCCAAAGAGCACGGGTTTGTGAAAGGATACCCCGATGGCTCTTTCCATCCGGGTTCTCCTGTGAACAGGGTAGAAGCACTCAAAATGATCTATAGCGTCATGGGTTTGCCTCTTTCTGTGCGTGCGGGGACGAAGGTCCGTTTCAATGATGTCTCGGCAGATGCTTGGTACAACCTGTACGTCGATACCGCACTGGACGATGGCATTCTTCCTCTTCCCGGGCAGGGCACGTCACGATTGTATCCTGACCAGGCACTCCTTCGTGGTGAAGCTGCGTTCCTTCTTCATCATGCAATGATCGCGCTGCATGGACAGGAAGTGCCACAACCAGAATCATCGTCATCGTCCTCTTCGTCTGTCAGCTCTACGAGTTCCAGCAGTTCTTCCGGTGCCCGGAATATTTCTGTGACATTTCCTTTTACGGACAGCGGAAAATTTGAGAAGAAGGGAACCGTGAGTTATTCCTTCTCGTTACAGTCACCAAAAACAGTGCTTGCGATTGATGTACAGAGCACGGGTTTCGTGCAGGCAACTATCACGTGTCGTTTGTTTCTCATTGGAGAGGATGGATTCTCCGGTGAATACTATCTTGGCATTCAAGATAACGGTGTTTGCCGCATTCTCACGGCTGCACGCCCTGGCAATTATCAGCTCCAAATTCAACCCGATAAGGCCGATGCGTATTTCTCTGTGAATGTGAAGACGGCAACGGGAGATGGCAACGATGGCTTTCTAGAAGCCCAAGTTCTTCCGAATACGCTCGTGAAGACAGGAGTTCTGGGAGCGCAGGACATCTATGATTGGTACACCATCACCATCGATTCCCAGCGCAAAGCAACGGTGGAAGTCATCTCTGCATCAAAAGTTGGTTGCACCATCTATACGCCCCTCAACATCGATCAATTTGGATTTGAAGGACCACAGTGCAACGTGGAGTATCAGTTCAATGCCGGAACCTACTACGTTGGCATTTCTCACGGAGATCCTGTGAGCAAGTCGCAGACGTATACGATCAAGTTGCGATAGAAGTGTGAAGAAGGATGAGGTCGTTCATCATGCTGAGAAGTGGTTAGTGGCTAGTAGTTAGTGAATAGGATGAATTCTAGCCTCTAGCCACTAATAACTAATAACTAATAACTAATAACTAATAACTAATAACTAATAACTTCCACGAATTTCTGCTATACTTCACCCTCTCATGTCCTCTCTCTCATCCATCCCTGCCGCACTGGACGATCTTCGTTTAGGAAAATTTGTGATCGTTGTTGACGATGCTGATCGGGAGAATGAAGGAGATCTGGTCCTGGCTGCGCAATATGCAACGGAAGAAAATATTGCCTTCATGATCCGTCACACGGGTGGTGTTGTGTGCCTTGCATTGCATCATGAAATTGCAGATCGGCTGGATCTCCCAGCCATGGTGCAGCACAACACGAGCAGGAGAAGCACGCCGTTCACGGTGAGCATTGAAGCGCGGGAAGGAATTTCCACGGGCATCTCCGCGTTCGATCGCGCTCGCACCATTCAGGCCGCTATCAATCCGATTGCTCAACCGGAAGATCTTGTTCGGCCGGGTCATGTGTTTCCACTCCGCGCTCAGGATGGTGGTGTTCTCTGTCGTACCGGTCACACAGAAGCATCGGTCGATTTGATGAAACTGTCGGGACTTCGCATGGGTGCCGTCATCAGCGAGCTCATGAATGATGACGGAACGATGATGCGACTTCCAAATCTCACAGAGTTTTCGAAGAAGAATGATATCAAGATTATTTCTATTGCAGATCTTGTTGCGTACCGCCGTCGCTCGGAAACATTTGTGCGTCTTGTTGCGCAAACCATGCTGGAAACAACAACGGGCACGTGGAAATTTTTTGTCTTCGATGATCATCTTCATGGAAAGCAACACACGGCTATGACGATGGGAGACATCACTCCTCTCACTCCCGTTCTTGTACGTGTCCATTCTGAATGTCTCACAGGAGATGTGTTTCATTCCTTGCACTGTGACTGTGGCATGCAATTAGATGCAGCGATGAAATGTATTGCGCAGGAAGGAACAGGTGTGATCCTCTACCTGCGTCAGGAAGGGCGTGGTATTGGACTTGCAAACAAAATTCGCGCGTATGAATTGCAGCATGCGGGATTAGATACTGTTGAAGCAAACCGCGCATTGGGCTTTGGAGAAGACCTTCGGGAATATGGTATTGGTGCTCAAATCCTCAAGGAACTGGGTGTTGGAAAAATGCGGCTGATGACGAATAATCCGAAAAAAGTGATTGGTTTGGAAGGATACGGACTCGAAATTGTGGAACAAATTCCTTTGGAACTTCCTGCGCAAAGTGAGAAGCAAAAAAAATATTTAAAGACGAAAAAAGAAAAATTACACCATGATATACGTTCGGTCTGAAAAAAATTTGAAAAGGAGAAAAAAAGTTTTATCACATTTTTCAAGTTTGGCTGCATGAAATATATGCGCGAAATTTTTTTTATCGTACAATAAAAGAAGTACATTTTCTTACCCCCCTTCTCATGCCAGCAAAGAAGAAGAAAAAAAAGGCAACGAAGAAGAAGAAGTCCTCCAAGAAAAAGAGGAAATAGTCTTCTCACTTCGAATCCTTGAAAAGGTCGTCCGAACGGGCGATCTTTTTTTATCCGTGCACTCTTCATTCTCCTGTGAGAAAATAGTCTGCATGATGTCCAATGCAGAGATCGCTGCCGTTTTCGGTCGCATTGCGATGATCCTCGATCTGAAAGGGAACGAGAACCCGTTTCGCATCCGTGCCTATCAACGTGCTGTGACCATTGTAGAAGGACTTCGGCATCAAGTAGGGGATATCTACAAAGCAGGAGGCACCAAGGCACTGAGGGATATTCCGGGGATAGGAGAGGATCTCTCCTTGAAAATGGAAGAGATGGTGACGACGGGAAAACTTTCGTATGTGAAAAAGATTGAAAAGAACATTCCGCCGGGCATTTTGGATATGTTGGATATAGAAGGACTAGGTCCCAAGCGTACGAAATTCCTGTGGAAGAAATTCGGCGTGACAGATCTTGGTCAGCTGGTTCTTCTCGCGAAGTCCGGAAAACTGGAGAAGGTGAAAGGATGGGGTGAGAAGTCCGTTGCGAATATTCTGAAAGGCATTGAAGAAAAGAAGATCACGAAAGGACGATTGCCGTACAACGTTGCAAAGCCAATCGCTCTTGCCATCGAAAAACGACTGAAGAAGTCTGGACTATGCAATGATATTGCGATTGCAGGAAGTTTTCGGAGAAAGAAAGAAACAGTCGGAGATATCGATATTCTTGTCACAAGTTCTCATGTGAAGGAAATCATGGATGTATTTTGTTCTCTTCCCAATGTGGAGCGCGTGCTTGCTCGTGGGAAGACGCGATCGTCAGTCTTTTTGAAAGACGGACTGGATGCAGATCTTCGCGTTGTGGATCCTCTCGCTTTTGGTGCAGCGCTCCAGTACTTCACGGGGAATAAAGATCACAATGTAAAATTGAGAAGGCTCGCACTTCGTCGTGGCTATACCATCTCCGAATACGGTGTCTATCGTGGACGTGCAGCAAAAAAAGGAGAGCTCGTCGCGTCAAAAACAGAAGAGGATGTGTATAAGATCGTCGGTCTGCCCTGGATTCCACCGGAGTATCGGCTGGATCATGGAGAGATTGAGGCGGCAGAAGAGGGGCAGGGGAGGTTAGATGAGTATCTGAGAAGGCAGAAGGGGGCAATAGGAAGAAAAGTGGCTAGTGATTAGTGGCTAGTGGCTAGTACACTGCAGATGTGCCCCTGTAGCTCAGCTGGATAGAGCGCCTGGCTTCGGACCAGGAGGTCGTGGGTTCGAATCCTGCCGGGGGCACCATTACTCCCACTCTCCATGGAACTGTCCCGCTTTTCCAATCTTCTCGAACCCATGAGCACCGAAGAAATCGCGTTGGGCTTGAATGAGGTTTTGGGGTAAGCGTTCTGTGCGGTAAGCGTCGTATGATGTAATAGATGCTGCAAGCGAGGGAACAGGAATACCGCGTGCAATGGCAAGCATGATGACCGTGCGCCAGTCATGATGACGTTCGCCACTGAAGAGCATGCGAAGCTCCATCTGTGCATCTTTGTTTCCCGCGAACATTGCCTGATACTTTTCAATGATTCCTGAGCGAATGATGCAGCCGCCACGCCATATGCGTGCAATCTCGGACAGTGGAAGGTTCCACTTCTCTTCCGTACTTGCGGTGGACATCAAGAGAAAACCTTCTGCATACGCAGAAACAATACTCAATTCCAATGCTGCTTGAATACAGTGTGCAAGGCCCTCTTTCTTAGGTAGTTTTGTGTCGATCAATTCAAAAGGAGCTTCCTTGCTTCGTTGTACACGGAAATCTTTTGCACCGGAGAGAATGCGTGCATCTACAGCAGCCGTGATAATGGGAACGGCAATGCCATAATTCATCGCAGCATCGGTCGTCCATTTCCCTGTTCCTTTTTGACCTGCTTTGTCCAGGATGACATCGAGCAGATCTGCATCTCCATCTTTCACTCTGAAAATTTTTCCTGTGATCTCGATCAAGAAAGATTTCAGATACGGAGTTTGATTCCACCCATCAAAAAGATCTGCCAGTTCCTCATTCGTGAACCCTCCCAGTTCTTTCAGAATGTCATAGCACTCCGCAATGATCTGCATGATGCCGTACTCAATACCGTTGTGAACCATCTTCACAAAATGCCCTGCACCGCCCGGACCCATATACGTCACACACTTTCCTCCTGCTCCATCATCCGCAGCCATCTTCTGAAAGAGTGGCATCATCATTTCAACAGCTTCTTTGGAACCTCCAGGCATCATACTGGGTCCGTTCAAGGCGCCTTCTTCACCTCCTGACACTCCCATTCCAATAAAATGAATTCCTTTTGCTATGAGCTCCTTCTCGCGTCGTTCGGTATCGCGGTAATGACTGTTTCCCCCATCAATCAAAATATCTCCCTTGGAAAGAAGGGGAAGAAGGTCACGAATCATCTCGTCTACAGCGTCTCCTGCTTTCACCATGAGGAGGATTGCACGAGGAGCGGAAAGAGATGTTATGAGCGGTGGAAGATCATCACATGCCGTGAACGATCCTTCCGATGCATGATTTTTTATGAATTCATCGGTGCGCTCCTTTGTACGATTAAACACAGAAACACGGGCACCGTTCCGCGCAGTATTCCTCGCGAGATTCGCCCCCATTGTTCCAAGGCCGATGACACCAACTTGATTCATAGTAGAAAGGTAGCAGGTTGCATGGTAGCTAGGTAGCAAGATGCTTCGTTGCAGGTTGCAAGGTAGCACGGTAGCAGTATGTTTGCTATTCAGATGCGAGAATTTTTACTGTTATTTTTGAGATATTTAATGAGATGAAAGAGTTGGGACGCTATTTTCTTGGCTTGATTGGATATTTCTTCAAATTCTTCTTGTGAGATATATCCTTCATCTAACGCATAATAAAGATGCGATCGTACCTCAGTAGAAGACCTCTTTGCATATCCTAAAAATGAAACAAATTCCGCATTTGTATTGGCATCATTGCCTTCGGCAATATTTGCCATAATGGAAAGAGCAGCTCTTGTGATTTGATCTATCCAATGAAATTCATGTTTCACTTTTGGTAATTTACAAATCTTTCGAATACGTTGCATTAGAATTCTTGCTTCTTTCCATGCCTCAATCTCTTCAAAACTTTTAAATCCCATAATCGTGAAACGTGAAACGTGCTAACTTGTAACTTTTCTCCAATCTTCCATAAACTTTTTGAGTCCTACATCGGTGAGTGTGTGATTCGGTAATTTCTTGAAGACATCGTAGGGGATGGTGCAAATGTGTGCTCCCAAACGAGCAGCATCGACAATATGTCGGGGGTGTCTTGTTGATGCGACGAGCACTTGTGTTTCAAAGCCGTACTGCGTCCACACATCCATAATATCTTCAATGAGTCGCATGCCATCTTCACCCTGGTCATCCAGGCGTCCAATGAAAGGACTGATAATCGTGGCACCAGCCTTTGCAGCAAGAATGGCCTGGGCAACAGAGAAGATCAATGTCGTGTTTGTCCTTATCTTCTTCTTTTTGAAATGCGTGAGCGCTTTCAGTCCTTCTGTTGTCATAGGAACTTTCACCACAATGTTCTTGTGCCATTCTGCATACTCTTCGCCTTGTTTGATCATCCCATCAGTATCTTCTGCTGTTACCTGCGCACTCACGTTCGGAACATACTCGCACATAGCGAGTACGGTTTGTTTAAAATCTTTTCCTTCTTTTGCAACAAGGCTGGGATTTGTCGTGACGCCGTCTAAAACACCCCACGAAGAAATTTCTTTCACATAGTCAACATTGGCGGTATCCAGGAAAAGCTGCATGAAGAGAGTTTATAGCTTTTAACTTTCAGCTTCTAGTCTTTTCTGTTCCAGATGCCTTGGATCGCATTGCGTACATGTGTACCAATCCTTCCAATTGCTGCAACAGTGTTTGTCAGCGCCGTGTGCAATTCAGAGGGATGGTTATCAATGGCCGAAGGTTGGGGAGCAAATATTTTGTCTCGTTGTTTTTTTGCGATGAACTCTCTGCCGATGTCGATTCCATCGACGACGCGCAAGGTGCGCGAAGTGACATCACCACGTGAATAGAACGATGTCACGGGCAATGTGAGCATGGCATCGCTTCCGTATGCCTTGCCAATGACATACTGATGCACTGTTGCAGGGAGAGCATGTGCTGCAACCTGCGCATAGGCAGTGTCCGGGAGCATTGCTGCGTGCGGTTCTTCTACTGCTTCAAAATAGTGATCGTGACGATCGGTATGTTCATCATTCCATTCCTCAACGAGTCGATGTGCTCGCTCCGTTGCTTCTTCATACGAAAGAAAAGACGATTCAGCCGATGATTCAGAAGGAGATCTCATATCGACTGTTCATCATATCATAGTATTGGCGAAAAAGCATTTCCCTTATCCCGATTGTCTTCCATATGCCAAATTTGACACAAATTGAAAAAAATATATAATATCAATTGAGTTCTTTCAATTGTCTTCCTCATGCAGGAGAACGGGTATGAGACCCGAAACGGTGGCACATCTCTTCAGTGCGGGAATGTGTCTTGGTGTCGCCGTGCTTACGTTCGTGCTTGAACCAAAAACGCGGTTGAAGCCGGATATCCGCCTGGTACTTGCGCTAATTCCAGGTTGTGCGGCGCTCTACTTCGCCTGTCTGGCTTTTACCATTTGAATCCCGCAAGGGAGAAAGGAGGGAGCATGAAACAACTTTGGCCGGAGGCACTACTGCTTCCAGCTTTTTTTCCATTGTCGAAACACAATGTATGCAACAAAGACAAGGCCCAGCACGGCAAAGATGTAAACCACACTATTTTCGATCATACCAATCTCACTGGCGAAAACTTTGTAGGTTTTCCCTGCGTACCATCCTATGATGCCCAGTGAGAACGTGCGGACCAGGCTCCCCAAAAAACTCCAGATAAGAAATTCATGAACGGGAATACGAATGAGTCCGCAGAAAAGTCCTACCAAGACAGAAGGTAGGCCGGGAATTGCACGCGTAATGAAGATTGCCGCTTCATCAGCATGGTGTTTTTTGAACCATCGTTCGGCATCCTCGACCATCTTCCAGCTCACGCCGAGGAATTTTCCAAAACGATCAATGGCAACTTTCTCACCGATGCGAGCTAGAAAGTAGGGGAAGAGCGAACCGATGGAAATTCCCAGTGATGCAGGCAGCATAATTTGCAGAATAATGATGGGAAGTGCCTGGGAAGCGGGAAGACCCTCCGTGAGGAAGAAACTTGCTGTGAGAACAACAACTGTTGAAGGAATTGGTGCGATGATTTCTTCAATGATGCTTGCCAAAAAAACGCCGAAGGCGCCATATTCCTGAAGCAGCGGAAGGAGCTGATGAGTAAGATGTGCGAACATGCGACCAGAGGAGTGTAGAGGAGGAAGGGATGAGGGAAAAGCGGCCATGGACGGAAGTTCTTAATTTCAGTACCCTATGCAGGCTGCGCCCGTAGCTCAGCTGGATAGAGCATCAGCTTGCGGAGCTGGGGGTCGTAGGTTCGAATCCTATCGGGCGCACCATTTTGTGGGGCTATAGCTCAGCTGGCTAGAGCGCTTGCATGGCATGCAAGAGGTCAGGGGTTCGAGTCCCCTTAGCTCCACCACCTAGAACCTCACACCTAAAACCTCTAAACTTCCCCCATGCTCCTCACCCTCGACTCCCTCCGCGAGGAACTCTTGAAATGGGATGGCTGCGCGCTTTCCAAGCAGGCCAATGCTGTGCTGGGTGAAGGAAATCCCCATGCGACGGTGTTTTTTGTGGGTGAAGCTCCGGGTCAAAAGGAAGATGAACTGAGGCGGCCGTTTGTGGGTGCGGCAGGGCAACTCCTTAATACTCTTTTAGAGAGGATCAATTTGAAACGCGAAGATGTCTACATCAGTAATGTAGTGAAGTATCGGCCCCCAGGAAACAGAGACCCTGAACCCATTGAAAAAGAACAATGCATGCCGTGGCTTATGCTGGAATTGGCGCTCATCAAGCCCAAGGTTGTGGTGCCTCTTGGTCGTCATGCACTCGGTCACTTTCTCCCCACCATCAGCATCACGAATGCGCACGGTCGCGCATTTAAGCTCACGGATGACATCACGATCTTCCCGATTTATCATCCCGCTGCTGCTTTGCACAATGGAAATCTCCGTGGAGGATTAGAAGCAGATTTTCTGGGATTGGGTGAACACTTGAAATCGCGCGGACTCTTTCCAGCCGCAGCATGACCTCTCTCCTGTTCCGTATTTCCTTCTCGGCGATTTTGTCTGTCACATCGCTCCTGGTAGTGCTCTACCGCGTGAGTCCGCTCACATCTCCCGGCATGGCACTGCCGTTCTTCTTCCTTACTACATTCCTTTCTATTGCATCGGTGGGAGCGCTCGTTTTCTATGCCATTTGGTATTGGCTTCCTACGGAAGGATTAGACAGCGGTAAGAAACTCACGATTGCACTGCGCGAAGGAATCTTCCTGGCCATTGCCACAATCCTCGCTATCCTCTGTTTTCTCTTGAATATTGCGACGTGGTGGATCGTTCTCTTGCTGTACATTGTGTTTGCGCTGGTGGAGGCGGCGCTACATGTGTAGAAGTTATTGATTATTAGTTGTTAGTTATTGGTTCTTTAGGAAAGCTTTTTTATTGAAAACTAAAAACCAAGAACCATAAACCAATAACCTGCCTTCTGCTACACTCCTCTCATGCCCTCTCTCCCTCCTCCCTGGGATGACTACCTCCGGCGGATAGAGCTTGCAGCGTCAGCGCAGGAATTGGATGCTCTTGAGCATGAGCTCTTTGGAAG
Organism: Patescibacteria group bacterium; assembly: GCA_023263945.1. Classification (GTDB taxonomy): domain Bacteria; phylum Patescibacteriota; class Gracilibacteria; order Peribacterales; family Peribacteraceae; genus JALQTW01. The sequence goes on from JALQTW010000002.1 coordinate 60,600, forward strand.
AAAAGCAGGAGCTCTCACAGTCGCCCTTGGAACATTGGGCGCTCTTTCGGTCGATGAGAAAAAAGTACAAGGACCTCTCCTCAACACCGCAAAACAAGAACTCACGAATGCGCTGATGTCCAAACGGAAGAATCTTTCCCAGACATCGTGGCAGTCTTTGGAGACGGATGACACACTGGATGTTTCGTTAGATCTTCCCGAAAAAGAACATGGTCATTTGCATCCTATTCATGAATTTATGGAAAAGATTGAAGAAGTCTTTGGTCGTATGGGGTTTGATTCCGCGCGTGGTCCGGAAATTGAAAGTGAAGAGAATAATTTCAACAAACTCAATATTCCTGCAGATCATCCTGCGCGCGACAGCCAAGATACGTTCTGGATTTCCGGCATGAAGGATCACGTGCTTCGTACACATACATCCAACGTGCAGATTCGCTATGCGCAAAAGCACAAACCACCGTTCCGAATGATTTGTCTTGGAAAGGTCTACCGTAAAGATTCCGATGCAACGCACTCACCCATGTTTCACCAGCTGGAAGGAATGATGATTGGGAAAGATGTCTCTCTCGCCAACATGAAAGCAGTCATGGAAACAGCGGTCCGGGAACTCATCGATCACAATGCAGAATTTCGCTGGAGAACGGGCTTCTTCCCTTTTGTGGAGCCGGGACTGGAAATGGATATGCGATGGAGAGGGGATGAGTCCAAGAGCCGTGAAGGCAAATGGCTGGAGATTTGCGGGTGTGGGATGACGCACCCGAATGTTCTGAAGAACTGCGGGATTGATCCCAATAAGTGGCAGGGCTTTGCGTTTGGTTTTGGTATTGAACGAATGCTCATGATTAAACATCAGATTCCCGACCTACGCCTTTTTTATTCAGGAGATCTTCGATTTCTCAAACAATTCTAATTGCATTGAAAGGACTTCGGTCGGCAGGCGGACCTTCGCTCTTTTTATCAAGGAGATCTGCAATTCTTGAAACAATTTTAACTCTCGAAAACCGCCCGTCCATCCTGGACAAGCGGTTGTTCGTTGAGGCTGTTTTCCCTCCATCATTAGGAGCGCCGGAAAAAGAAGTGCACGATCTTGAAACCGAGAAGGAGGAGTTCATTCACAATGTAAGCCCCCACTGCTCCTCGGAACGTAAAGTAAAGCATGTCGCCGCCGTAGTTGAAATGTCCCAGTGCCAGGTGACAAATCACGTATGCGATGAGTGCTGCGCAGGCAAGGAACCGCGTTGTCTTCAGCCAGCGTTCTGGGAGCTCGATGTCTTTGACAGCGATCCACAACACAACTGCCAGGACACAGAGGAAAGGAGCGGGAAGTTGTTCAAACTGATCGATGATGATCACGGCCTATCTCCTAAGAAGGGTAGAAGTTTCAAGGATCACGACTCAACGAACTAATGAATATTATACTAAATATGAAAAATGTCAAAAAATGTCAATATATCTCTTTTCCGTATGCTAAAGACATTCAGGAGCCTTTTTAGGAGTAAAAATATTATCCTTCGCGATTCTCAAGCGATTCCACATGAACATGTGCACGAACGCCCTTTTCTGTGGGGATGCTCATAACCGCATCAACAGCTTGCTCGTGCGCTCGCACTCCTTCCATCACAACACGTTTCAAAGCGGCATCATGTACTGTTTCATCATCAAGAAGAGTCGGTTCATCGCCGTCAGAGGGAGTCAGTGCGTCGTCTTGAATTTCATGAGGTTCCATAAGAATATTTTACACTAAAAATAGTAAAAGTCAAATTCTAGAGAGCCCTTCCCCACGCCTCAGGATCCTTCGCGAAGCGTTTCATGAGGGCAAACTGGTCGGGCGTAATTTCCCCGTTATCACATGCCAAATTGATGAGTGCTGTGAAGGTAGAAAGAGGATGTAACTGCACATTTGCCTCACCGGCTTTTTCCAGTGCCGCAGGAAGCTCATAACTGAAGATGGCAACAATATCGGTCACGACGGCTTTGCCTTCGGTTCGCAGTGCTTCCACCGAAGAGATTGATGATCCTGCTGTCGAAATGAGGTCTTCAATCAGCACAACATGTTGATCGGGTTTTAAAAAACCTTCAATCCGTTTTTGTGTTCCGTGTTCCTTTGGTTTTGATCGTACGTAAATGAACGGAAGATCCAACTCATCGGCTACGAGTGCTGCCCATCCAATCGCTGCCGTTGCGGTGCCTGCAATCACGTCAGGAGGAATATGCAAACTCTCGACGCGAGATGCCAGTGCCTCGACGACGAATTTCCTCGCTTCGGGGAAGCTGTAGAGCATGCGGTTGTCACAGTAGATAGGGGACTTGATGCCGCTGGTCCATGTGAAGGGAGGATCGACGGAGAGTTTCACCGCCTCAATGTTCAGGAGGAGCTCTGCAATGCGTTTGGTGTGGGGCATGGCTTCATTATAGAGAAAACGAATGTGTTGTACATTATTGATCAAGAAGCTGAGAAGTAGTACGTATGACGTATTATGTATGATGGATTCCCTAATACGTACTACGTACTACTTTATACATCTCATGGATTCATCCCTCAAAGCTCGGCTTGAACAGCTCAACGAAGTTTTTCTGCTTGAAAATCAAAAGCTCAATCTCTCTTCCCTCCGTGATCCCAAACAATGTTGGATTGGAAATATCCTCGACTCGCTCCCTCTCCTCCATCGGCTCGATGCCTTGTTTCCCATAAAACAGGAATCGTATGCGCTTCTTGATATTGGAACAGGTGGTGGATTTCCACTACTTCCGCTTGCGATCGCGCGATCGGATCTCCATTGCACAGGACTGGATGCAACGCGAAAGAAAGTCGATGCGGTCGATCGGATAGTTTCTGCACTCGCACTGACGAATGTGAAACTCATCACAGGGCGGAGTGAAGAGGTTGCATACAAGCCGCAGTACCGGCAGCAGTTCGATATTGTCACTGCTCGTGCTGTTGCTCCTCTCAATGTCCTCCTCGAGCTCTGTGCTCCTTTTGCTCGCTTGAATGGAATCCTCGTATTTTGGAAGAGTATGCATATTGCCGATGAACAGCGTGCATCACTCAGCGCAGCAAAAGCGCTTGGCTGTGAACTGGTCGAAACACATCGATATGAACTGCCGGAAGGCTTTGGTGAACGGCAACTCTTGATCTACAGGAAAACCGCCCCGACGGATAGACGCTATCCGAGGGATGTGGGGATTCCGAAGAAAGAACCACTGTAAAGCTTTGAGACTCGAGCTGCGAGCTATGAAAAAAAGATTCCTCGAAGCTCGTGTCTCGTAACTCGTAACTCGAAACTTAAAACTGTGGAATCAATGCGCTCGCAATAACAACGAAGACAGAAAATGCGACGATCATGACGGGTGTTGCTTTGAATGTACGGGCTGAACGGGCTGTACGCATAGGAGAAGAGGGGAACTGCAACGAAAAAAGAAAGATAAAGAGATGAACGAGGGTGCCCAAGATGTCTGACGCAGTATAGGGATGACGCCAACATTCGCACTTGCGCGGTGTGTTCGAGTATGATGTGGATGATGACTCCGCAGTTTGAACCAAACGACAAATGGGCTCTGAAAGCGCGTGAACTGGGATACCGAGCACGCTCGGTGTTCAAGTTGCAGGAATTGGATGAACGTTTCAAAATCATCAAAAAAGGGTACAACATTCTTGACATTGGTGCAGCACCGGGCAGTTGGTTGCAGTATGTTGAGAAACGCATGGGACCGCAGGGGCAAGCCATCGGTTTGGACTTGCAACCCATCGAAGGGCTGAGCAAAGCCATTCAGACGTTCGTGTGCAATATCGAACAACTCGAAGAGGTGGATGTCATCCTCCAGAGTGCTCATCCCGCATTGTTCGATGTTGTCCTCTCTGACATTGCTCCATCGACCAGCGGAATAAAGGATCGTGATCAGTGGCTGAGTATTGAACTGAGTACGCATGTGGTCGAGATCAGTAGGAAGTGGCTTAAGAAGAACGGAACACTCGTCATGAAGATTCTGCGCGGTGCCGATTTTGATGTATTCCTGAAAGAGCTAAAGCCCCTCTTCCGTGAGGTGAAAGTCGCTCATGCGAAAGCAAGCAGACAGTCCAGTAGGGAGGTGTATGTGGTAGGCATCGGGAAGAAATCAGAAAACAGAAGTCAGTAGGCAGTAAAACCTTTCTGATTTCTGACTACTGCCTTCTGGCACTTTTTAGAAAAAGAAAATTCACAATATGCGTTGTACTCCTGTATCCTACAACCCATGATCATCTTCTCCGATGTCACGAAAATGTTCAAGGGAAGGATTGCACTGCAGAATGTGAATTTTGCCATCAATCCCGGTGAATTTGTGTGCGTTACCGGGCCTAGTGGCGCAGGAAAATCGACGATTGTGCATCTCCTCATTTGCGCAGAAGTCCCCACGAAGGGAATCATTGAGGTGGATGGTCAAAATCTCGCGAAGATTCCACACGCAGTGCTCCAGCTCTATCGTCGTCGTACAGGCGTGGTGTTTCAGGATTACAAACTGCTGTCAGATCGCACGGTGTATGACAATATCGCCTTTGCCATGGAAGTCTCGGGAGATCCAACCTCTATCATTCAGCCACGTGTGATGGAACTTCTTGCAAAAGTGGGTTTGAACGGACGTGAGAAAGCGTATCCAAGCCAACTCTCTGGAGGAGAACGCGCGCGTGCTGCCATTGCCCGTGCGCTCGTTCATAAACCAATGATTGTCATTGCTGATGAACCCACGGGAAATATTGATCCCGTTCAGTCGCTCGAAATTTTGAAGCTCCTGCAGGATGTGAATCGGGAAGGAGTCACGGTTCTCCTTGCAACGCACGATGATGAAATTGTGGATAAGCTGCAGACGCGTGTGCTTCGTTTGGAAAATGGTGCTCTCGTCCGAGATAGCATTGGCGGCTATAACTCGGGCGTTCCAACGCAACCCATTCTTGAAAAGAAGAGCCACAAAGTGTTTGATAAAGAGGAACAAGAGGTGGTGGCTCAAGAAACGAAGAGCGCACCAAAAGAGGAAGTACCCCAAACGGGTGGAAGGAAGATTAAGCCGATTGCAATCTAGGTGTTTGGTGTTGGGTTTTAGTTGTTAGGCGATCAGAACCTAACACTCAAAACCTAAAACCTGTACACTCTGCCTATGACCACGTATAAAGATAGCGGCGTCGATATCGATAACGCAGAAGCCACAAAGCGTGCGATGGCGGAGAGCCTCAAGACGTCCGATAAGCGTGTGCTCAATCAACTGGGCGCCTTTGCATCGCTTGTTGATGGTGCATTTCCAGAGATGAAACACCCCATTCTTGTCTGCAAAACGGAAGAGCCGGGTAGTAAACAACTGCTCGCATTCCAACATGACAAGATCGAGAGCGTTTGCGAAGACATGATCAACCACCTCATCAACGACATCGTCGTGATGGGGGCCATTCCTCTCTTCGTCCAGGATGCTGTCATTTGCGGGAAGATAGAAAAAGAAAAAGTCACACGGATTGTGAAGGGGATTGCCGATGCCTGTAAGGCTCAAGGATGCACCCTCACGGGAGGGGAGACATCGGAACAACCGGGCGTGATTCCTGCAGGAACGTATATTCTCACATCCAGCATCATCGGTGTCGTCGACAAAGAAAATATCGTCGATGGATCGAGTATTCAAGAAGGAAATAGTGTTCTTGCATTGGCATCCAGCGGACTGCACACCAATGGCTACACCCTCGTTCGTAAACTCCTTGCAGATCATCCAGAGATCGCACAGGAATCGATCGATGGTATGTCGTTCATGGATGCCGTTCTCACTCCGCATCGTTGCTACTTCCAGATACTCAAAGATCTCTTCGGGAATGTTTCTCTTCATGGCATGGCGCATATCACGGGTGGAGGAATTCCGGGGAATTTGAATAGGATTCTTCCAAAGAATCTGAATGCAGAGATCGATGCATCTGCCATCAACATCTTGCCTATCTTCAAGACGATCAAGAACTATTCTGGTGCAGACGATGCAGATCTCATCAAGACGTATAACGTGGGTGTTGGTTTGATTGCTGTCGTTGAGGCATCGCAAAAAGATGCGATCGCAAAGAAGATTTCCTCAAAGGGAGTTGATTGTTATGAGATTGGAACGATTGTGAAGGGAGAGGGCAATGTTGAGATGAAAGGATTGCTTTCCTGGAATTAGACGGCTAGCCGCTGCACGCTATCCGCTCTATGCTAGCGTTATGGACCCTTGTCTTCAGTTCTATCATCTTCTGAAACATGTGACATGTAACACCGAGCATGAGATTTCGAAGGCACTGAAAGATTCTTCCATCACACTCCAACAAGCGATGATCCTGTTGCACATTGAAGAAGGTGCCCGGACCATGTCCGAATTGAGCTACGCCATGTGCTGTTCCCATGGGAACGTAACACAACTCACGGAACATCTGCTCGCAAAAAAACTTATCACCCAATTTCCATGTAAGGAAGACCGGCGTGTGCAACATGTGAAGCTGACAGCGTCGGGATCAAAAATCCTCATAACAATTGCAGAATCACTGGAAAAACGAGCGCATGCCTGCCTGAAAAATCTGGATGCATCGGAAAGGAAAAAAGTGACCGCGCTTCTGGAGCAATGCCTTTAAAAAAACCACCGCGCGAACGCAGTAGTTTTTTTAAGATCGAATTATTTCTTCACAGCGAACTTACCGGGGCCTGTTGTAGAAAGAAGGAGCGATGCCATGAGGAGCAATGCTTCAAATTCCACTTTGCCAAGGCCGGAACCTCCGGAAAGTTTGACGTAGAGCGCTCCAATCATGATAACGGCTAATACGGTTGCAGCAATTTCTGTCCACATGCCGATGATCAATGCGATGCCGGCGAGTGGCTCCACAATGGCAAGCACTTTCATGATGACGTTCATCACGCCATCAACAGGAGCAGAAAGAGACCCCACCTTCATGAGTCCGTGATTGATGAAAATGGCGGCAATCACCAGACGCAGAAGAAGAAGCGCGTGATCGCGGTACTTGGAACAGTCGCAGTGGAAGGACATAGAAGAAAGAGGGGAAAAATGCTGTGATGATACCAAAAAATCCCCCACACAACGAGTGCAGGGGAGTGGCACGGATCGACATACAAGAACATCAGACAACGCGACGAAAGAAAATGGACACCACGCCCAATGCTAGCAAGAGAATGCTTACAGGTTCGGGCACCGAAACATGCGGAACGGAAACATGATACGGGATCATAGGATCCCGCCCCGCTTCGTCCGGAAGGACGAGGGAACTTGTGATGCCATCGCTCCACGTCACAGTGAGAATTGCATTGGCAGCATCACCATTATTGAAAAGTGTTGTCTGCCAGTCGACAGTCTGACTCCCGGTATCTCCATCAATATCGGCTTTCATCACGATACTTTTCCCCAGCTCAAAGCCTAGAAAGTTGATCGAGAGAAGATCCGATCGCACGCCGGCATTCACACCATCGGGCGTGACGAGCGATGGAACGATACCACTATCGGCGTTGATGATGGTGAGACTATCGAAGTTCTTCCCGATGTCACCAATCGTCAGTGTGAATCCCGCGATGAAGTTCACATCATCGTTCACAAGTGTCAGACGGTTCAGCTCCGGTTGTGCGGCAGTCCGCTCAAACGTGAACTGGGCAGCAGAGATAGATCCTGTAAGAAGGATCGCTCCAAGAAAAAGAGAGCCACGCATGTAAAACCTCCGTTGATGAAAAAGATCCGTGCCATCCTCACAAAATGTGAGCACACAAGTACACAGCATGGTGGTTCACCCTGATAGAAATCATCTCTCACAAAATTTTGATGGATATGAAAAAATGGCTTCTTCTTAGGAAAAAGAGCGTTCTCTCTCATCAAAGAACATCAGACCTGAATACGAGAGAACAGGTAACTTCCAACAATCATACTCAACACGGTAATGCCGCCAAGCACGCTATAGTCCAGCGCGAAATTGAAATGCATCGAGCCAATCAGCGTGCCACGCAGTGCATCCACACCGTACGTGAGAGGATCAATCCGCGTCAGTAAGGCGACAACCTTTGGAAGATTATCCAGCGGAAAGAGCGCGCCCGAGAGGAAAAACATAGGCATCACGAGAAAATTCATGATGAGCTGGAACCCCTGAAAATCCTGCAAGACCGATGCAATAGCGGTACCGATTGCCGTGAAGAGAAGTGCAATGAGGAACATGGTGAGGAACATGGCGGGAAGCATGGCGATACTTTCCGGGCGGAACCCGACGAACAGCGTAATGATAAAGACAATCAGTCCCTGCATGGTGGCAACCGTTGCGCCCCCCAGAGTACGACCTACCATAATGCTCATGCGCGAGACAGGGGCCACCATGGTCTCCTTCAAAAAGCCGAACTGACGATCCCAGATAATTTCGATGCCGGAAAAAATAGCCGTAAACAGAATGCTCATGGCAATCACGCCTGGTGCAAGGAAAGAAATATAATCACCACCTCCTGCACGTTGATAGACAGGACCAAGGCCAAAGCCGAGCGCCAGGAGGAACAGCAGTGGTTGCCCCAACGCACCGATAATGCGTGAGCGCGAGCGGATGTACCGCTTTATTTGCCGGAGCCAGAGGATGTAGATGGTTTGCATACTATGAGCGGCGTCGCCACATACGGGAATGAATGCGAAGGGTATCCACGGCAGATGCTTCTTCCTCACGAATGGAGCTTCCTGTGAGTGCAAGAAAGGCATCTTCCAGATTGGTGGTATTCGTTTTCTGTTTCAGTTCTTCCGATGTTCCCAGTGCCACAATTTTTCCGTGATCGATCACGGCGATGCGGTGCGCAATGCGGTCTGCTTCTTCCATGTAATGCGTCGTCAAAAAAACCGTGATATTTTCTTTCGTGTTCAATTCCTTCACGTAGTTCCACAAGTGATTCCTCGTTTGAGGATCCAGCCCAATGGTTGGTTCATCGAGGAACAGGATTTTTGGATGATGGAGAAGACCACGTGCAATTTCCAGACGACGACGCATTCCACCGGAAAAATATTTCACGTAGTCATTGCGGCGGTCATCCAACCCCACAATCTTTAAGAGCGCATCCATGCGCTGCCGTCGCAGTTGCTTTGGTACATGATACAGAATGCCGTGTAATTCCAGATTTTCCCAGGCCGTCAGTTCGTCGTCTGTACTGGGGTCCTGAAACACAATACCGAACGATGCGCGTGCCTTACTTTGTTCATGCACAGGATCAAAGCCGTTCATACGGATTTCTCCACTGGTTGGGTGGAGAAGCGTTGTGAGCATTTTGATGGTCGTTGTTTTTCCTGCTCCGTTTGGCCCAAGGAAGGCAAAGATTTCGCCCGCCTTCACCTGGAACGAGATGTGATCCACCGCAGTCAGCTCTCCAAATTTCTTGGAGAGGTCATGCACGTCAATGATCGTTTCATCAGTCATGATGAAGAGAAAAAAGAATGATACACGAAAGTACTCACCATGAGAAGGGTATGTCCGGCAGGATCTTATCCAACAACGATACTTCCCTTCATATCCATATGACCAGGACCACAGGGCACACCGCAGCGAAAACTGAAGGTTCCCGTTTCATCGGTGGGAATTTCAATATCCTTCGTTTCGCCGGCTTGTATGGCTACATTGAGTCCAAGATCGGAACTCATGAAGCTGTGGACACCGGATGTGTTGGTCAGTCGAATAACGACCCGTTCACCTTTCTTCACGGAAACAGATGCCGGAACAAACGCCCAGTTTTCTACTGTCATGTTGATCACACGAATGGAATCATCACCGGAGAAATCTTCCGACGTCATTTCAGAGGAAGATGCATCCTCAGACATTGCAGAACTTTCTGAAGAGGAACTGTCATCCATCCTCATAGAGGACTCTTCAGAAGAAGAGGACGAAGAACTATCACTTGTTCCCAAAGAAGAACATGCACTCACTGCAAGAAGAAGAGAAAGAGAAAAGACGCTTGCAATTTTTTTCATACAACTTGGTGGGGAAGAAACAGAAAAATCGGTTCTATGATACCAAAAGCTGCATCTATCGTAAGGGAAGAAGATTAAGAAGAGATAAAGGTGTAGAGTGTCTCTCTGCTGCGGTTTGAGAGATTTTCTTAATCGCTCCTTAAGGATCTTCCCTTATTCTTATCTTCCCATGCACATTCTTATCATTGAAGATCAGGAAAAATTAGCTGCCAACATCCGGCAATTTCTCATGATGCAACACTATGTCGTGACGATCGCTCACGATGGCAAAGATGGCTTTGAGAAAGCGATGACCTTGGAACCAGACCTCATTGTGCTTGATCTCAATCTTCCTGGCATGGACGGATATCTCATCTGTTCTATGCTTCGTCAAAACAAGAAGAATATGCCCATCCTCATGCTTACGGCACGCGCAAAGCAGCAGGAAATTATTCAAGGACTGAATATTGGTGCCGATGACTACCTCACAAAGCCGTTTGATTTGGATGAACTTCTAGCACGGGTTCGCGCGCTCCTTCGTCGGAATGCAACAGAGAAATCGCCCCGACTTACGATTGGCTCTATCACCTTAGACACGAATACGCAGGAAGTGTGGAAAGGAGATAAGAAAGTGAGTCTCTCTCCAAAAGAATATGCACTCCTGGAATTTTTGCTTCGGCACCGGGGTATTGTGAAAGATCGTCCCAGCATTTTAGAGCATGTGTGGGGTGGCAGTGATGCGCTCATGTTCTCCCAAACCATCGACGTGCACGTTGCGTATATAAGAAAGAAACTGGGAAAGAAAGTGATAGAAACGGTTCCGGGAAAGGGGTATATGATTCCTTCGGAGTAGTTATGTTTCGTCGCATCAGCGTTCTCATTGCGCTTCAGTTTACGGCCTTCGTGTTTTTCCTGCTCCTTGCAAACGGAGCGCTTTTTTTGGCAGTAGATTTCAATGCAGCGAAGAGACAAACACACATGCGCCTGGAGCGGACGATGGACTTCATCAATGAACGGGTGCATTCCACGGAAGGACTCCAGACATCGTTCCTTCCCCCGGAAATCCGCGATCGCATTCGCATTATGGGGCCGGATGGCACCGTCCTCTTCAATGGTGGCCTCTTCACGATGGTTCCGCTCCTTGAAACAAAACCGTACCTGGAGGTGAGAATTCAAAATGATGACTACACCATTCTCACAGCGCCCCTCATTGGGAGGGATTTCTCCAAAGGATACATTCAGATTGCGGATATCGAACGTTTGCAATATGGAGATCTTCCCCGTCGCGCTCTTATCTACATTCTTGTGAGTGTGGGAATTTCTCTCCTCACCTTCTTTGTGGGGCTCTTCTTCGCACGGAGGAGCTTAAAACCCGCAGAAGAAATGGTTCTCCGTCTTGAACAATTCACGCAGGATGCGAGCCATGAACTGAGAACACCCCTTGCAGCCATGAATTCATCGCTGGATTTAGCCCTGAAAACAAGGAAGTACAAGCAGGGAATTGCATCTGCCAAGGAAGATTTGCACGATGTGTCTGTTCTGGTGGAACGTCTTCTAGAACTTGCACGGCTGGATACGTACACACGTACATCCGATGTTATTGATGCCAGCACCACGATGGAATCGCTCGTGGCCCGCATGCAGCCTCTCGCAAAGAAGAGGAATCTTACAATCATGGGAAAGATTGAAGAAGATATCGGCTTGTATGGCGATAGTGCGCTCTTCAAACAACTTGTGATGAATCTTCTGGGAAATGCCATCAAGTTTTCTTTTGACGGAGGCAAGGACATTATCGTCACGCTCACGCGTCATCAGCTTTCTATTCAAGATCACGGAACAGGTATCACGCAGAGTGCGCTTCCTCATTTGTTTGATCGTTTCTATCAGGCAGATACGTCCCGTACGAACGATGGATTTGGCTTGGGACTTGCGCTGGTAAAGAGAATTGCTGATGTCCACGGATGGAACGTAGACGTGACAAGCAGGAAACAGGAAGGGACGACATTTACAGTCCATTTCAGTGGGTTTAAGAGGAAGAAGACAATCTCTTAAGGCTCTCTTAAAGAGCGCCACGTACCATGATTTCCAGTCGTAGAAACAGGAGAAGTTTTTCTATTGTATTCACTTGTAGGGATAAAGGCGGGGTGAGGAAGCAAAAGGAGTCACCGGGGTGGCTCCTTTTGTCAAAATGATGTTGTCTTGCCAACCGAAGACAAGTGACACCGCCTATCCCTTATTTCACTCCTGCAGCCTTCAGGTAGGCCTTGAAAAATTCCTTGCATTCTGTGTCGGCCGGCGCTGTTGGGCCGTGTCCACACGCGCCGGGGGCGGGATCGGGCCTCCCACAGAGAACACCATGACAATGGTAATACTTACACGTATCAGGTTTCGACTGATGAATGTTCGTTGGGAAATTTCTCTGTCTCGCCTCATTTTCTTTTTGAATCTGGTTCAAGCGTGCAGCAATTTGTGTCTGGAGATCTGCAAGCTCCTTTTCCAGTGCAGCCTTCTCTGTCTCTCTCCTTGCAATGAGGTTTTGATAGAACTCCAGAGCAGCTTCAATCGCTAGCTTGCGCTCAGCGCGGAGTGCATTGAGGACACCTTCATATTGTGTCTTCGTGCTCTCTGGTGGGATATATGTATCGACATCCTGAAGATTTCGCTGGAGGGGACTCATGCGCTTCCTGGCATGTTCAATGCTGTCTTGCACCGACTGAATTTCTGCCGGAAGAGCGGCAGCTCTCTTACGAAGAAGGAAGAGGTCTGTATCTAAATCCGGATTGATCATCTGGCAGTTCTGGAGTTCAACAGGAATGGGTTCGTCATTCTGTCCTCCTTCGGAGACTGTAGGGTCGGTAAACATTTCCTTTCCTGTGGCTGGTGGATTGCACGCCTTTTCGCGTGCATCAAGAGCAGTCAGTGCCGCCTTCAGTGCCTGGCGCAGTGCCTGCGTGTTTTTCTCAAATGTATCCCGGATAGATTCGGTGGAAGCATCGTATGCATCGAAGCATGCTTTCGTATCGGATTTTTCATACGGCACGTCCGGTTTGGGTGGATTGGCCGAGCGACACTGATCGAGAGCATCCTTTGATTTCTTGTAGGCGGTGTACGCATCATCACGCTTCTGGAAATAACTTTGGAATTCAGGATAGGGTGCGTCATCCGCAGGAGAAGAAATGCCATTAAAATTGGCGACTGCCTGATCACGTGCCTTCTGGGCATCTGCACAGGGATCAACAGGTTTCGCGCTCAAGCAACTACTCAGGGTATCGTCGATGGCAGCCTTCTCTCCTGCATATACCTGAACGCTCGCTTTCACGCCAGCGTCGTACAGTGCCTGAAGACTTGCACGAGCTTCATCAATGCCTTCACAAGAAACTTTTTCTGCATCAAAGTTCTGCAGCGAAAGAAGAATGCCTGCAACAACTGCTGCGGCAATGACCGTTCCACCAATCAGTGTGCGAGTATTCATAATTACCGGAAAGACTACCCTATCCCTGAGGCATCAATCAACAGCATGCAATGGAAGGGCCTGCCAACCGAAGATGAGCGAAGAGAGCGCAGGTTGGCCAGATCCTTTCATATGACATCTTCTGGCTTTCCATACTCATTTGCCTTTGTATCTCGAATGTATCCGCCGTTGGGACGTGAAGGCAGGATTTCATAAGAGGTAGGAATTACTGAACTTTGAGTAAGCCCATCATGCCGTTGCTCAGATGCTCGGCTATATGGCAATGGAACATCCAGTCGCCGGGGTTATTCGCATCGAGAAGAATATCTACGGTGTGCCCCGCTGGGACGAGAACGGTGTCCTTCCACACAAAATCCTTGGTTTGTACACCATTGTCGGAAAGCACAAGGAAACGTTGCCCGTGGAAATGTATTGGATGCTGCATAGGGTGAGCAGAATCCTTCTTGTTGATGATGCGGATTTTGACCTTATCTCCGACTTTTGCTGTGTACATAAGATCCTTATTCGCTGCGCCTGTTGCCTGATCAATCATCTTCCACTGCATCATGTTTCCCATGGCAGTCGCATTCATCATGCCCATCGTGTCCTCCCACTCAATGCCATCCTTGGGAATCTCCCCCATCATCCCCCCGTGACCGCCCATCATCCTTCCACCCATCATGTTCATGTCGAGAACGAGCGTATGGTCGGGTGCTTTGCCGAAGGAGGAACGGAAGGCATCAATGTCTTTACTCACATCTGCATGAGACGCAAGTTGAACGAACCGCGCTGCGTAGGATGTCATTGTGGAATTGCTGCTTACCGTCACGGTGCCGAGGGTGTAGGAACGATCAGGAGTCTGGTGAGAGAATGTGTAGTTGCCTGACTTATCAAACAGGACATCGACAATGACGCGTTCGGATGGGCTGAGTGTCACTGAATCCACAAATTGTTCCTGTTCATACCGTCCGTTGTCACTGCCGACGAGTTTCATCTTCGCCCTGCCGAAGTTGAATCTGAACGTGCGAGTATTCGCCGTATTCGTCAAATAGAAGCGAACGACATCGCCCTTGAACACATCCAGCTTGTAGTCGGTCTGTCCGTTCACAAGCATTGTATTTCCGAAACGTCCCATGAGAGTGTGATCCGCCTGACTCGTTCCATAGGGAATGGCGTCGCCATTTCTATCCAGCAGGAGATCTGTCACAGCCAGCACCTCATCACGGTTGACGGGGTTATATGCCTCCGCATCCGCCGGGATGACGAGGATATTTCCATAGAGACCCATTGGCTGCTGCAAATCCTCACGAACGTGCGTGTGATACCAGTAGATGCCTTCGTCAGGAACTTTCACTGTATATGTGAAGCTGCCGTGCGGTGCGATCTCCTTTTGCGTCAGACCCACTGCTCCGTCACTGGCATTATCGAGCCGCAATCCGTGCCAGTGAACACTTGTTGGAAGATCGATATTGTTCGTCACATTCACGGTGAACGTCGATCCCTGCTTCACTTTCAGGAGCGGCCCCGGGATTTCCCCGTTGTAGCCATACATGGCGATTTCCTTTCCGTTGATGATCTTGCGAACCATCGTGGGATTGAGACTGATTGTCTGGCCGTCCTGCACATCGATTACACTTGATGGTGTGGCTTCGGGAAGAGAGGAAGAATCTTCGTTCTGGCCGGGCAGGAGGTCGGTTGTCTGTACTTGGTTATTCCCCATCATGCCGCCTCGGTTATGCATCATGGTGTAGCTGCCGGAAGCACAGCCCGTTAGCAGAATGGGAATGAGGAGCAGAGAAAGAGAGAGATTTTTCATGAGCTGAGTTTGGCAAAGAGAATAAAGAGTGCCGTGAAACCTACGGCCATGAGAATCGGAGCAAAGTCCGAGAGCCAGTTGCGCTTGGTTGGATGGAAACCTTTCAGAAGGAGCGAGTTTGTGACGACGGCAACGGAACTGAATGCCATCGCAAAGCCAGCAAGTTCCGGTCGCAGAACAACACCAAAATCTATGAATGCCTGTGCGGCAATCGGAATACCGATCACGTTGAAGAACAGCGCGAAGAACATATTTTGTTTGATCTTGTTCACGGTGGCTCGGCTCAGTTTGATGGCCGTCACGACATCCCGCAGATCGTTCTTCACGAGCACGATGCCGCCCGTTTCCATTGCAATGTCCGTGCCGCTGCCCATGGCAATGCCGAGGTCAGCTTGTGCGAGCGCTGGACTGTCATTAATGCCGTCGCCGACCATCACGACTTTCTTCCCTTGCGCCTGCAATTTCTTCACCTCGCCCGCCTTTTGTTCGGGAAGAACTTCCGCGAGTACATTCTGAATGCCAATGGTCGCGGCAATCGCTCGTGCTGTCCGACCGTTATCCCCCGTGATCATGTAGACATCGATGCCCATTTGCCGCAGTCGGTTTACAGCTTCTTTCGATGTCTCTTTCAATGTGTCGGCCACGGCAATGATGCCAATGATCTTGTTTTTGTCCGCAAGCAGCATGGCGGTCTTTCCCATTTCTTCAAGCTTCTGCAAAGCAGCTTCGTTGTCTTTGATGGAGATGTTCTGTTTCTCCATCAACTTTCTATTACCGAGGAAAAACAGTTCTCCGCCAATCGATCCCTCAACACCATGTCCGGGGATTGCTTTGAATCCTTCCGATGGGGAGAGGGTGAGAGACTTTGTTTTTGCATAGTGGACGATGCTTTCCGCAAGTGGATGCTCCGAACCTTGCTCCAAACTTGCAGCGATGCGCAGCACCTTTTCTTCAGTGCTTTGAAACGAGAGGGTATCGGTGACTTCCGGTTTCCCTTTGGTGAGCGTCCCCGTTTTGTCGAAGACAATGGCAGAGATCTTGTTTGCTGCCTCCAGAGGCTCGCCTCCACGAATCAGGATGCCGTTCTCTGCGCCCTTGCCTGTAGCGACCATGATAGCCGTAGGAGTCGCGAGTCCCAGCGCACAGGGGCAAGCAATGACGAGTACCGAGACAGCGGAAAGAAGCGCGAAGGTAAAGCCCGCTCCGAAGAACATCCAAATAACTAAGGTAAGGATGGCAACCCCGATCACCGCAGGAACGAACCACGATGAAACCCAATCGGCAAAATCTTGAATGGGTGCCTTGGAACCCTGCGCTTCTTCGACGAAGCGGATGATCTGCGCGAGTGCGGTTTCACTGCCAACTTTTTCCGCTTTGAATTCGATACTGCCGTTGCCGTTCATCGTCGCACCGAAGACACGATCTCCGTCCTTCTTCTCGACAGGAATACTTTCACCCGTGAGCATCGATTCATCGACAGAGGTAAGTCCTTTCGTGACCATTCCATCAACGGGAATCTTCTCGCCGGGACGCACGATCACGATATCATCGACCTGTACCTGTTCTATTGGTATATCGACTGCCTGTCCGTTACGGAGTACTCGTGCAGTCTTTGCTTGCAGACCCATGAGTTTCTGAATCGCTTCCGATGTTGCACCCTTCGCCCGTGATTCCAACCATTTCCCAAGAAGAACGAATGTGATGAGCAGTGCAGCGACCTCGAAGTACAGGTCGTGCATCTCACCAACAATCGTTCCCTCGATGAGGAAATGCGTGATGGAATTGTAAAGGCTATAGAAATACGCGGTAGACGTACCGATGGTAATCAGGCTGTCCATGCTGAACGTGCTCATCTTCAAGCTGGACCAGAATCCTTTGTAGAAGCCTGCACCAAGCCAAAACTGTACGGGAGTCGCAAGAATCAAAGATACGATGCCCGCATACGGCATCAGTAAGGACATCAACGGCAATGTCGGCAGGAAGGACCCGAGCATGAAGTACAGCATCGGCAGACTCAGAATGAGACCCGTGAAAAACTTCCTGCGGTAATCTGCTATTTCCGCCTCACGACGCTGCCGATCCATTTCAACCCCGTGATGGCCATGCTCATGCCGCATTTCAGCCCCGTAACCCGCTGATTGTACGGCTGCAATGAGTCCTTCTTCGTTGATCTGGGCAGGGTCATAGCGGACTCGCGCCTTGTTGGCGGCGTAGTTCACGTTGGCTTCTTCCACTCCCGGGGTTTTCTTGAGCTTGCGGGTGATGAGTGCGCTGCAACTGGCGCAGTGCATGCCGGTGATAGTGAGATCGCATTGGGTGTTCATGTGGTGAGATGAATTTTATACTTCGGATCGAGTGCTTCGATTTCTTGCATCCATTTCTGTATGTCGAAGCCTTCGTCATGATCAAGTATGACTTTCTTCGTATCAACATCGACATTGATGTTCTTGATGGAAGGAAATTCAGTGCTCACGTCTTTGATGAGAGCAGCGCAAGACACGCAATGGATGCCGGGGATGAAAACGGTTGTTGTCATGGAGAGAGGAGAAAAAAATCAATGAAGGACTTTCCCAAGGATATACCCTGCGATGAGTCCCATGAGCAGGAAGGAGAACGCAGCACCGCTCATGATCCCGACAATAACGCTCATCGCATAGTTCAGGTAACTCTCCTCCATTTCATGAATAATCGGGCGCGGTGAACTCGATGATGTTCTGCCCCCTGGAGAGGGATTTGGTGATATTCAGATTGGGAAGGTGTTGATGAGGAATGTGCCGACGATGGTCATTTTCATGCTCATTTGACGAGAAGTATACAGGAGTGTCCTTTGGAGCCCAATGTGCATTGCACAGAATCGCTCTACTGCGACATATCATGGGAGGATCAGACGTAACTCTCAAAATGGACATCTGATTTCGGAATGCCGAGAGCCAGGCATTGTTCCTTCAGCTCTTTAACGGTTATGGGTGCACCGCAGATGTAGACGCTGGGTGTCATGATCTCCTGCAGGATCTGCGGCAATCGCTCTTGGAGAGATCCTGTTTCCCCGTGCCAGTCCGCCTCTCCGCTCAAGCAGGAGATATGCGCGTGGAAGTTCGGGTACTGCTCTTCAAGTCCGCGCCATTCCTCCATCCAGAAGAGATCCTCGCGCTTCAAGACTCCGAAGAGGAGGTGCATCTGCCTCGTGTCCTTCTGTTCTTTAAGCGCCGAGAGAATCTGCGAGCGGATGGGCGCGATGCCCGTGCCCGTTGCAAGGAAGAGGTACTGCTTCTCCGGCGCAGAATCGAGCTTGAAATTTCCGAAAGATCCCTGCATGCGGACGGACATGCCAGCGTCGAGCGCCTGCTCAATCCATCGGCTCGCTCTCCCGTTCGGCACGAGTTTGATGACGAAGAGCAGATCCTGCTCGGTGGGAGTCGAGGCAATAGAGTACGCCCTCGGCTGGATATCAGCCTCATTGTCGAGAAGCGGCACATCGAAGAGGACGAACTGCCCCGCCATGAACGCGAACGTATCGGGCTTCCCGAAGCGCAGCTCATACACCGAGGGTGCGATGCATTGCTTCTGCAGACAGGTGGTTGTGAAAGAACGATTGGGTTTCATAATCAAGGAGTGCCGCCCGAGGAACGAGACCAGATACTGATGCCATTGGGCATCTTGCCGACTGTTATCCGTCCCACTTCCGTATCCGTTACAGTGTCGATGATCGATATATCTTGACTGAGGAGATTCGTCACATAGGCAAATTTCCCATCGGGGGAAATGACAATTCCATGGGGTGCATCTCCTGCGGTGATCTCTTTGATGATGGATCGTGATTCAAGATCGATCTTGTACAAGCGATTGCCATTCGGCTGCTCGAAGTAGTAGCCCTGATCTGCAACATACACGAAGCGGCTGTTGGGGGTTGGGTACATTTGGATTGGTCCCTTGGCATCCTCCGGCAGATCAATGGTAATCACCTTCTTTGTCTCTACGTCGAAGACAGCGAGCTGCTTTGTGTTATAGAGGGAGATGACCACAGATTCCCCGTCTGGTGTTACACCCGTCTGCACGGCATTGCCCGCGAGTGGTACTGTCGTAAGCGTATCTGTGTGTAAGTCGAGAATGCCAAGCCCTTTTCCTTGGAGCAGGGCGATATAGGCCGTTGAGGAATCGGGGCTAAGGCGCAACCCGTGCGGCTCACTTCCCTTCGGTGCTTCGATTTCATCGGCAATCTTGAACGTTCGCGCATCTATCTTATAGATCATACCTCTCTCTTGCGCGGTCGCGTACGCGAAAGAACCGTCTTTCGTGACAACGACGTGGGCTAGATGGACACCAAGATCGATGGGAATACGCTTTGTGATCGTGTCTGTTCGTGGATTGATAACAATGAGTTGATCAGGTGCCTCGTCCTCGCTGCACGGCTCTATGGCACCAGAACCACTCTGCTCATCTGCCGGATGACAGGCATGGACAGTCGAAATGAACCGGAAGCCGTGCTCCTCTCTACCGCCGTGTGTGTCACTTTCCTGATGATCTTCGTTTTCATCATGTTCTCCGTGTCCATGATTCGCCGTCACCCATACACTCTTCCCATTGGGAGCCACCTGCACGTTGTGTGGTGAGAACTCATGGATGATGTCACCTACCCGCTCTGAGAGATCAATGGTTTTGATGATTGTCTGTGTTTCGGGATTGAGAACAGCGATGCGGTTCTCGCCTTCAATAGCGACGTACACTTTTTCCTGCACATTCCTGTTTGAAACAATAGGAGCAACGCATCCCGATAGGATAAGCGGAACAAAGACTGCTGCGCTGATGAAGGAAAATAACTTCATGAGTGCATGTTGGAAAGTTCAGAAGGCATGGGTAGGAGCTTTATTATTCTGCATTGCGGAGATGAGTTTCTCTGCCCATTTCATGACCCTCTCCTCCTGTCCGTAGGGTTCGTTCACGACGATGAGCGGAATGAGCGCCATCTTCGCATGCGATTCTTTCAGGAATCGCATGAATTTCTCGGTGCAGCGCGTCGTGTAGTAGTAGCGGTCATCACCAAGGCTGATGAACGCAAGTTGCTTTCCTGTGAGATCGATTCCCTGCGATTGTTCAAAAAGATAGCGGTGCATATATTCGTTCAGTTGTCCTTCCACCCCTCCGAAGTTCCATGTGCCGGAGCCAAGAATGACGAGATCCCCGTGCAGAAGGTCTTCAGGTTTTGCGAGTTCTACGTGCTGTCGCTCAACGGTGATCTGCGGTGCTCTCTCGTTTAGAAACTTGATGAGCGTATCCACGACATACTCCGTGTGGCCGCTTGTGGATGCGTACATGATATGGATGGAAGGCATGGCTGTTAGAGAGATGAAAGCAATCGTCCACGAAATCCCGTTCCGTGAAGCCGGGGAACGGCTTGCTGTGTCCAGCAGCCGGTGATGGTGGGCGTCGCGTGCATGTAAGGCTCGAAAACACCCACACCGTATGCTTTTCATGAAAGATCGCAAGAGGTCGCAGAGCACTCTTTTGGCTCATTTTTGCCACGATTATGTCATCGTGCGGACCAAGTTTCGAGGAAATCCGCAGGGAATAATCTCGCGATCTTCACGGCTTGGATATCGGGACTGAGAAGCCGATGATTGTATTTCCATTCGAGTTCCTTCAGATAGAGCCCCATGTTCTTCGGCTCAACGCCATGGTACTTCCTGAGCCGCTCCTCCGTCCACGACCAGAAGCTTTCCATGCCGTCCTGTTGTTTCCGGTTATCTTTGAAGCGGTGGAACGTTCCGTTGCAGATGAAGCCGCTGAATCCCTGCGATGCCTTGCCTGCCGCATCGGGTTCATCCTGCAGCGGCGCGAGGAACACTCTCCCGTTCTTCAATTCCCGCACGCCGAAGACCGGTGCGTCGCCCTTTTGCCGCCCCTTGCAGGCGTAGGAACTTCCGCAGCGCTTGCAGTACTCGCTGCCGTGGACGCCGCGACAGACAGGTTCGGTATCCATCATGAGGCGGATTTTCCCCGGCATGAGGTTTTGCTGCGAGAGAAGACGGCGCAGATGTACATAGATATCAGAGACGAGACGGTAGCGGATCTTGCTGATCTGCGAGGCACGATGCGCCGAGAAATCGAGCGTGAAGCAGAGGAGGATGTCGGCGTACTGCTGGAGCTTCGTCTGATCCGTCTTCTTGTGGGGCTCGAATCTTTTCTTGCACACACTGCACTTCTTACGGCCGTCTTTGAGAGTGTAGAGCTTCGTCCGCGTCATACAGCCGGGGCACAGGACATGGCGTGACGTGTCGCGCGTGCTTTGACGCATATTTTCCTTGAAATGTGGCAGAAGGAAACATGAATTTAATATCATCAGGAAGCGGAAAACACGATGCAGTATAGTCCGATCCTGTGCCTAAGTGTAGCAATATCTTTCCATAGTGCCGCTGCATTGATTTTGTGTCCATCAAGAGCCATGATGGTTCATAATGTTCCGCTCCAACAAATCAGCACTGGCAAATGGGGTACCCGGCAGTGAGCACTCCTCCGATTTTGCCTATGTAGAGCCATTCTCCTGTTATCTTGACTCCGCCTGCCAGACGCTTCGACCGCAGTGTGTCATCGATGCAGAAATCGAATACTACTGTGAATACAACGCCTGCGGCGGCAGAGTGAAGTACAAGTGGGGCACAATGGTAGACGGCAAGGTGCAGGAAGCGCGCAGGCTTCTCCTGCAGCTTTCGGGTAAGCGCGAGAAAGAGTACTGCGTCGCCTTCACGCTCAACACGACTTACGGCATCAATCTCGTGTTGCATCAGATCAAAGCGGGAGCGTTTTCGCGCATCGTCACTTCCGATATCGAGCATAACTCGGTGATGTTGCCATCGATGACATGGGCGAAGCGGCAGCATGCGGAACGTCTGGTACTGCAACGCGGCGATGACGGGAGTGTGTACTACAAGCCGTCGGAGCTGGAACGAAGCATCGTGCTTATCAACTCGATGTCGAATATCGACGGCCGCGTACCGCAGAATGTGAAGCAACTCGCGGAGAAGACGCATGCACAGGGAGGCATTCTGCTTTTGGACGCAGCGCAGGGCTTTGCCCACGATGCGGAGCGCTTGAGAGACGTGGATTTCGATGCAGCCTTCGGCTCAGGCCATAAGATGTATGGCCCCTCTATCGGCTTCATCGTGATCAAGCGCTCGCTACTCGACCGCCTCGATCCGTTCTTCATTGGCGGCGGGACAGTGACGGATGTGGAGCAGGAGAACTACTCCCTCCTGCGCAGCGGCGAGGAGGCGCATGCCGTGCTCGAAGCAGGACTGCAGAACTGGGGCGGCATTCTCGGACTTGGTGAAGCGGTACGGTGGCTCGGTACACAGCAGGCAGCGAAAGAACGGGAGCACTCCTTGGCAGAGATGCTCTTTGCAGGATTGAAGAAACACTCTCGAGTTCATCTCTTCAACCGCGCACCCGCCCCCATCGTGAGCTTCCACGTCGATGGGATCGACGCGCACCGGCTCGCGCTCTACCTCTCGGAACAGAATATCATGTGTCGAAGCGGATATTTCTGTTGCCACAGCTACTTGCAGCACCAACTCCAATTGCCACCGCTTCTGCGCGTGTCCCTCGGTCTCTATAACACTCAGGCACATATCGAGAAGTTCCTCGATGCGCTCAAAAAAATTCTTTCCGCCTTCTGATGTTCTGCATTGCCGCCTTTATCGTCTTCGCCATCCTTGCGATATTCTCTGCCTCGTTCCGGCCGCTCGCGGCAAAGGCGTGGCACTGCGTTGTGCGGCGCATCACGTTCCGTCCCTGCGACATCGCTTTCAGCGAGGAGATGAAGGGAAAACTCGTGGGGAAACTCGTCTTCACCCATCCGCGCCTCGCACGGTTCCTCAACCGGTGGATCGACTGGCTCTCCTTCGCATTTGTGGCACTCAGCATATGGAGCCTCCTTTACGTCGCTAACGCTGGCCTCAATCTGTGGGTCTACGACACCTGTGATCCAAGGAGTGCGGAGTCCTGTTCGCTTTCTGGAGAAGCATGCAGTATCGACCAAGCCTTCCTTGGTTTATTCCAAGCGATTGATGAAAACCGTATCGGCGAGTGGGCGGCTGGTCCCTTCGTACGCTTTGTGGAAACTATCTCCCGCATTCCTGATCGGCTGAAGAGGTGGGAAGCGAAGGAGTATTTAGGTCCGACTGCGACCTTCTACCGCCCGCGCGATGAGAGCAAGCCCTACGCACTGGAGGTCATCGACCCCGGCTGCAAGTTCTGCAAGAAGCTCACGAAGAACATGAAAGATGCCGGTGCGATGGACAGGGTGAACGTGTCTTACCTTCTCTATCCGATCCCAAAGACTGCGACGGGCGGCTACAAATTCCCGCATTCACTTCTCATGGCCTCCTACATCGAGGCGACGAAGAACATACCGCTGATGAGGGATGATACCTCCATTCCTCCCGATTGGCAGCTGCTTGGGAAAATCTTCGAGGAGCCGGAAGGAAATGACGTGGATCTCCAGACGAAGTTCAATATTGGCATGACCACTGCGGATGCCGAGCGCACGCTCAAGACACTCCTACGGGAGATCGGTTACAGCGCCACCGACATCGAGCGCATCGCACGGCTTGCGGCCTCGGATGACGTGCGCCAAAGGCTCGCCGAACAGCGTGCAATCGTGGAGGAGCGAATTCGGACGATCAAGATTCCCACCCTCCTCTTTGGCGGTCGTCGCTACGACAGAGTGGTAGGGACGGATACACTGTCACAGAAGCCGTAACTCCTCCCCCTCATCCCATGCCGCGCATTACCTTCCTCGAAGTAGACAAAGAAGATCGACCGCTCGTCTTGCAGCGATTCGCGGACGCGGCGGTCGTTGACGGGACACTTCAAGAGAAAGAGCTGATCGATGCCTGCAAAGACAGCGAAGTGGTCTCCTGTTTCATCACGAGCAAGTTCACGAATGCCGTGATCGGGAAGCTCCCGACGCTTAAGCTCCTCTGCACCCGCTCGGTCGGTTTCGACCATATCGATGTCGGCGCATGCAATGAACGCGGTATCACGGTCTGCAACGTACCCGACTACGGCTCGCATGTGATCGCAGAGCACGTTTTTGCATTGCTCCTCTCGACATTGAGACACGTTCCCGAAGGCCGTGAGAAAGTGGGAAGCGGCACCTTCGACTACCATGGACTGCGGGGCATGGCGCTCAGAGGAAAGACCATCGGGATTATTGGCACCGGCAAAATCGGAAGGAAGGCAGCTGAGATCGCGCATGGCTTTGGCATGAATATCCTCGCCACCGATCAATGCCGCACCATAGAACTCGTGGAGAAACTTGGCGTGAAATACGTGACGCTCGATGAACTCCTCGCACAGAGCGACATCATCACACTCCATATCCCCGGTACGAAAGAGACGGAGCACTTGATCGACGCGGATGCCTTTGCGCAGATGAAAGACGGCGCAATCCTCGTGAACACCGCACGCGGTTCGCTCATCGATTCCGCTTCCCTCCTCAAGACGCTGAAGAGCGGGAAGCTGGCCTATGCACTCCTCGATGTGTTGGAGCACGAGCAGAATTTCGAAGAGAACAAAGAACTCATCTCGCATCCGCGCGTCGTCACGACTCCGCACGTCGCTTTCTACGCCGATGATTCCATGCGGAACATGTACCTCGATTCCTTCCTGAGCATCGAGCAGTGGCTTGCGGGGAAAGAGCCGGAACACGTCGTGCGCCCCCTGAACGTCGTCTGCGATCTTCCCGTCATCAAGAAGCCATGACCGCTCTCTTCGCTACCCCCGGCATGGCGCTCGCCTCGACGGTCGTCATCGTGCTGGAACTCTTGTCCGTTGTCATCCTCTGCGTCGGTCTGCTCTCGTATCGCATCATCTTGCAGAGCCATCACGGATTCCATATATCCCTTCACCACGCAGGCAAACGTGCACGCTGGGGATCGTTCGGGTTGCTCGCGTGGCTCTACATCGTGTCCACCGTCTTTCTCATCGCGCTCACGAGCATGATCTTTGTCTGGCAACCGCGTTTCTTCTGAACCATGCATGAACAGCAAACGAGCAACGGCACGTTCTTCCTCTCCAAGCTCGACCAGTACTGGGTGAAGCGTGCCATCAAACCGGTGGTGATGCCCAATGAGCGGCTCCTGAGCGTTTCGCATGAGCACTGGATCAAATACGTCTTCCCGTCATTCCTCTACGTGGCACTGACGGGAACCAGCCTGCTTCTCCTCTACTTCGCTGCACTCTTTGCGCCATCGGTGCTTGGCGTCGCTCTCTTCCTCTTCATTCTAGGAGTCACGCTCCTCTTCGTCACGCACCACTGGTTCTTTTGGTTCCTCCTCGCGGAATCCCAAGCGCACATCATCATCACGAACAAGCGGGTCATTCATATCCACGAAAGCCTGCTGTGGCGAGAAGAGATGGTGGAGGTGTCCTTCGAGAAAATGAAGACCGTCGAGGCGCATAAGCGAAACATCTTCCAGTCGGTTCTCAACTATGGGACGCTCCAGTTCGAGCCGATGGTGAAGATCCGCCTTGTGTCACACCCCGGCGCCCTTGCCAGACAAATCGAACAGGCGATGGGCATGATCTGATTCCGGTTCTCCTTACCCTGCGGTATCCTATGATCGTGGAACGCCCACTCTCAGATACGGAGATCGACGCCTTGCTCACGTCCGAGATGTTCTGCCATCTGGCATGTTCTGAAGGAGGAAAACCATATGTCATCCCGATGGCCTACGTCTTCCATAAGAATGCCATCTACGGGCAGACAACGGAAGGAAAGAAGGTCGATATTCTGCGAAAGAACCCGCTTGCCTGCTTCCAAGTCGAAAAGCGGGAAGAGCACCATTGGAGTAGCGCTATGTGCTGGGGCACTTTCGAGGAGCTGGATTTCGATGCTCTGGAACAGAGCGAGGCTAAGGAGATCTACAAACTCCTGACAGACCGCCTCGGCAGGATTCAGGAGACGGTCGGCATCACCATTCCGTCATTCTCGTTCTCTGAGAAGCCCGCTCCGCTCACGGTGCATAACAGAAAATCTACGCTCTTTCGCATTGTCATCACGGAAAAAATGGGGAAGTTCTATGCGATGGAGGAATAGCCGAAGGGATTACTCGTGGAGGGTGAACATTCCTTCGAGGGTTTTTCGCCGATGTCCGTCGTGCTCATGTTCCTCTCCGCGTTTATGGTGGCCGAGCATGATTCCACCAATGGCGATCTTATTTCTCGGAAGATTCAGAAGCTGGTGTGCTGTTCCTGGATGTAAAGAAACCCAGCAACTGCCAAGACCCATCGACCTTGTTGCCCAGAGAGCAGAAAAGAATGATTGGCTGGGCAGCACGGTTACGAACTTTAAGCTTGAGTCCCAGACAACGTTTTTGAGGGTAGGGTTTTAGAGAACCGAGGGCAAGACGGTCGGGGCTGAATGTTACAAATGTGACAGTGGAATAGGGCTATCTGAAGCGGAAATTGACGAAATTGCTCAAGTATGACATTTTACATTATTCGGCAATCACGGTACACTTCGGTTGCATGAAGGAATACTACGATAGACGGGCAAAAGAATATGAAGCCGTCTATCATCGCGATGACCCCGTTCGCCAGCAGGAGCTGGCTGAGATCACTTCAGCTATCGAAGAAGCTATGCGAGGAAGACGGGTACTGGAAATCGCCTGTGGTACCGGCTACTGGACACAGAGAGCGGCGAAGACGGCTGCCCATATTACTTCCATCGATGCTGCCCCCGAGATGCTCGAAATGGCGCGCTCGAAGAATCTACCATTGGATAAAGTGGATTTCCATCTTGGAGATGCGTACAAACTCGATATTCTTGGACGAAACTTCGATGCAGGGCTTGCGATGTTCTGGTTTTCCCATGTGCCCAAGGCCCGCCTGCAGGAATTTTTGACGGGCTTTCATGCGGCCTTGGAACCAAAATCGACCATTTTTCTTGCGGAAAATATGTTGCAGGAAGGAGTCGGTGGGGAACTGATTCGAAAACCAGGCATTGAAGATACGTTCAAGAGACGGACGCTTGCGGATGGTTCCGTCCACGACATTCTGAAAAATTATTACAATCGATCTGAACTAGAGGCGATCTTCTCCCCCTTTGCCACGAATCTGAGAATAGAAATGGGAGCATGTTTCTACCGGGTGCAATACAGCTCCTCCTTACGACAGTCATGATCAAAGCAATTTTCTTCGACTTCGACGGCGTCCTGACGACCGATGCCAAAGGCTCGCTCACCATGAGTAAAAATCTCTGTGAGCTGGTTCCCGGGTTATCCGTTCAGGAGGTGCTCGATAGTTATAGACAGGATATTGAGGCGCTCAATATGGGGAAAATTTCGATGAGTGATGCATGGAAGAGGATGTGTGCTACGTTCAATATTCCCGCAAACGACGATTTTCTCAAGGAGATGATGCGCAAAGTAACCAAGAACGACGCAATGTTTGATCTGGCACGATTCCTCTCCCCTCACTATCGCCTGGGCATCATCACGGATAACAACGGTGAACGAATGGATGTCCTGACAGCCGATATGCGGCTCGACAAGCTCTTTAATCCCATTGTTGTCTCCGCGACGGAACATGCATCAAAAAGAGATGGAACAACAACAATTTTTGATGTGGCTCTCAGCAGGGCTGGATGCAAAGCAGAGGAAGCGATCTTCATCGATAACCAAGAGAAGAATCTTGAAGTGCCCGCACAGATGGGAATGAAGACGTACTGGCATGATGACGAAAAGAACGATGTCTCCGCTCTCCGAGCCATATTGCGAGACTTCGGAGCGTATATGCCGATTGTATTCGTTCCTCTGGATGAAGATCGCATGAAAGAGGTGGAACGCTGGCCGAAAGATGCCTCGCAACAATGGCTCAGCTGCGATGTAGCTCATTTGCTGCAACTCCAGCGCTCATCACCCGGCAGGCGATGCTTCGTGGCGCTCGATGGCAGTCAATCTGTCGGCGTCGTTGATATCGAGGAGAGTGGCGACGGCGCGGCATGGATGAGTCTTTTCGTCCGACCTGACATGCGCGGCAAGGGAATGGGGCAAGCCGTTCTCCGTTCGTTGCTGAGCGACGAAACAGTTGCTCATATTCGTGAACTCAAGGTGGAGATTGAGAAGGACAATCCTGCGAGCCTGCGTTGTTTTGAGGGAGCAGGATTTGTGCGCCGAAATGAATCCGGAACGACGGAGGGATTTGTCTTTCTTGCGGCGAAAATCGGCACCGAGCACTAAGTGTATCACTCTATAATCGGCACGGTACGTGCCCTTCCAGCAATGCAAAGGGATTCTTCTTCTTGTATGATGCGTTTTCCATGGCCTCCAACCGAACCATTCTCCGGGTATACCTTGAAGCGTGCCGACCGCATCGATGGCCACTGCTTGCGTCGCTCCTCTTCTTCGCTGTTGGCGCGGCTTGCAATTCCACAATCACCGCCGTCTTCCTACGGGCAATCGTCGATGCGCTGACTGATGCGCCGGACCGCGAAGCGGCTTTCTCCGCCGCGATGTCCGCCTTCGGGTGGCTCGTCGCTACATACATCGTGATGAACATCTCCTTTCGCATCGCAGATGTGCTGATGATGCGCGGTCAGTCCCTCGTACTCCGCGACCTCACGGCGCTTGCGTTCTCGCGCCTGCGCCGTCATTCTCTTACGTTCTTCGAGAACTCTTTCACCGGAAGTTTGGTCGCCAAATCACGGCGATTCGTCCGGTCGTTTGAGATGCTCCACGACCGGATCGTCTTCGGCTTCTTCACGCTCGGGATCCATGTCATTGCCATCACGGTCGCACTCGCATGGGCATCG
This sequence comes from Patescibacteria group bacterium, assembly GCA_023263945.1. GTDB lineage: Bacteria > Patescibacteriota > Gracilibacteria > Peribacterales > Peribacteraceae > JALQTW01. The sequence continues at coordinate 89,613 of JALQTW010000002.1, forward strand.
CCATGGATTGCCGCGATGTTCGCAGGATGGTGCGTCGTCTTCATCATCATCTCACACTATCTCGTCCGCTGGCGGCTCCCGACGGACCTCGTGGAAAGCGAAGAAGACTCCCGTGTAACAGGTATCCTCTCCGATCTTCTCACGAACATCCGCTCGGTGCAGGTGAGCGGCGCCGGACTGCGGGAAGACCGCGACTTCGCAGGCGCAGCGCATCGGGAGTGGAAAGCACGCATCCGCGCATGGTACCGGCACGCGGTTATCTATGGAGTCCAGGGCGTCATGGTATCGCTGCTCGAGTTGCCTCTCCTCTACGCAGCGATCCGTCTATGGCGCGAGGGGGCCGTGAGCATTGGCGACATCGTTCTGGTCCAAACACTCCTCCTCGCCTGCTCGCGTCACATGTGGGAACTTGGACGATCGATGAAGGATTTCGCAAAGGCGCTCTCGAACGCGAGCGAGTTTGTCGACATCTTGGAACAGCCGATGGAGATCGCGGCACCGAGGAGCCCCTACAGCGGCGACATCGGATCCGGGGCAATCGCTGTTGATCATGTTCACTTCGGCTACGTCGAAGGCAAACCCGTGCTCAAGGATCTGTCGATTGCGCTCCATCCCGGCGAACGTATCGGCATCGTTGGCAGATCTGGAGCCGGGAAGACGACACTGACAAAGCTGCTCCTGCGATTCGTAGATCCGCAGCAAGGTGCTATTCGCATAGATGGAACCGACGTCCGGGAATTTCATCCCGACGAACTTCGCCGTTCCATAGGCTTTGTACCGCAAGATCCGATCCTCTTCCATCGCAGCCTCCGTGAGAACATCGCCTATGCAACTCCGGAAGCAACCGATGAACAGATTATCGCCGCCGCCAAGCGGGCGCATGTGCATGATGTCATTGAGGAATTGCCAAATGGCTACGACACGCTCGTGGGCGAACGCGGCGTGAAGCTTTCCGGCGGCGAGCGCCAGCGCGTCCTCCTTGCCCGCGTCTTCCTGCAGAACCCGCGCATCATCGTCCTTGACGAACCAACGAGCTCCCTTGATTCGGCGAGCGAACGGATCGTGCAGGAAAACCTCCGGATCCTCATGGAAGGCCGGACGACCGTCGCCATCGCCCACCGCATCTCCACCATCCGAGCAATGGACCGTATTATCGTCCTCGAAAACGGAACGATCTCCGAGGAAGGGATGCACGAGCAGCTGCTGGCAAAGGGCGGTTTCTACTCGCTCTTGTGGTCGCATCAGATCAACGGATTCCTCCCAGAAGAGGCGTGATGCTTACGGTGCAGACGCTCTCTCCGGCAGACCATCCGAGCATCGTACTACTCATGCGCGAACTTCAAGAACATCTTGCGTCAATCGATCCGCTGAAGCGAATCAGGTCACTCCCTGATTTTGACGCGGAAGCATACGTCGATCACCTGCTGGAACAAGTGAAAGAAAAAGGCGTAGTCCTGCTGGCCAGGGACGAAGATGCCGTCATCGGCTTCATTGCCGGAACAATCCCGAGCGAAGACCCGGATGACAAACTGGATCACTATTCATCCAAGGAGGGAAAAATCATCGAACTGGTCGTTTCCCAAAAGTACCGAGGACAGGGTGCCGGACGTATGCTCATGGAGAAGATTGAAGAGTACTTCCGGGACAACGGATGCGAATACATTCGTGTCGGATGTTTCGCTCAAAATACCGGTACCCACGTTTTCTATGAGAAATGCGGATATGGGGATCGGTATATTGAGATGCTCAAAAAGTTCGGTTGAACTAGAAAATTGTTCAAATTATTTGCTCGATAAAACCACCCGTTCTGCCTCAGGGTGGAACTAACGATTTTGTCTTAAATGAGCCAATAATGCATATTTCACCAGTGGTTGTTAAATATGGTACATATTGAATATTTTTATAATGAAATATACACTTGTCAACCACATCTCATGCAGAGTTGTGGTGCTCATTCAAATCACCGGCAATTGGTATTTGAAAGAGCAAAAACACATAAAACCCATTTCCAGTATTGGAGAGAATCATGTTTTCAGTGACCATCGTTATTCCCGTATTCAATCAAGAACGTTTCATCGCAAATGCTGTAGAAAGCGCCCTACGCCAGACCTATGCCCAGTGTTCAATTCTTGTTGTTGACGACGGCAGTACGGACAAAACTCCGGACATTCTCCGGAAGTATCAAGACCGTATTACCGTCCTACGACAGAACAATGCCGGCACCTCTGTTGCTTGGAACACAGCAATCAAGTGCATCCAGAGCGAATTTGTCATTGGATTGGATTCAGATGATGAATTCTTTCCGCATACAGTCGCTCAGACGGCACTTGCCCTGCAAAAGAACCCGCATGCAGATCTGGTGTATTCGGATTATGAATTCATCGACGCATCGGGCATGACCACGAAGGTTGTGCAGAATCCGGATCCACATGATCCGGTAAATCAGCTCGCTGTCTTGCATGATCGTCTCGGCCAAAAAGATAACTTTCTCCCTTTCGGCCATGTACGGCTGTATCGGAAAAAAAAGTTGTTGGAGATCGGCGGATACGATCCGCAGTATCTCTATGCCGAAGATTACGACCTTACTCTGCGTCTCGCGGAGCAAGGTGCGGCGTTCGTTCATGTACCTGAAGTCCTATACCGCTATCGATGGCACCAATCCAATAAGGGTGTCGTCACACGAGAGGGACAGGTACAAGACGTCCGCAAAAGTTTCGCTCAATTTCTCACACGTAACCCACAGTACGAAAGGTGAATGCAATGATCAGTTCTGGACAAAACGTCTGTTTCGTCACGCCTCCCTCACAGGGAAAGTCAGTTGTCAGGGATTATGCCGGAGGGCTTGGATTCGAAGCGGATTCGGGATATATCCTGCCTCCGCTGGACAATCTTCAGATGGCCGCCTGCATTCAGAATACCTTCAAGGTATCTCTGATTGATGCGCAAGCCGAGGGCTTGTCAGTTGAGCAGCTCTGCAAAAAACTCAAAGATACGAACATCAATCTCGTCATCTGCGAGTTTTCCGTGCCAACTCTCGATAGTGATATTGCTTGTGCAATCACCATTGCGCAGCACGGCATCATCGTGGTTGTCAAAATCAACACAAAGGAAACTTCAATTCTCATGAAGATCTTGGCGAGCGGATCTATCCGCCTCTGTCTGATCGATGAATGCGAAGATATCCTGACTGACATCATGCTGGGACACGATACCCGGGGCACCGCTCAGTTGAGCAACGGCGAAGTGCGAATCGTAGACAAGCCATTCATCGATGACCTGGATGCATTGCCATTTCCCCGTCGCGATCTGAGTCTCAATTACTGCTATTCCTATCCGAAGCTGGGTGAATGCACCACTCTACTCTCCAGTAGAGGATGCCCATTCGCCTGCCGCTACTACTGCCCCTATCCAATGACGCAAGGCAGGAAATGGCGGTTTCGCAGCAGCGAGAGCGTCGTGAAGGAACTTGCGGAGATCCGCCAGCTCGGCATCAAGCGCATTCTCTTCCGTGATCCGGTCTTCTCAATGGAACCGGACCGCGTTACTGAGATGTGCGCTGCCATGATGGATCAAGGGATTGATCTTGAATGGTGGTGTGAAACGAGAGCCGATCTTTTGCCGGATGATCTCATCGATCTGATGGCAAGAGCAGGCTGCAAGGGCATCAACGTTGGCGTGGAGTCTGGTGATCCAGCTCTGCGCTTTTCTAAGCTTAAGCGAGGTGTTTCAGATGATGTGCTGAAAGGGGTTGCCGACAAAACAGCGGAAGTTGGCATCAAACTTGCTTTTCTGCTGATGGTCGGTTTCCCAGGCGAAACCCGAAGCAGCGTTCTGGCGACTGCGGCGCTCTTGCAGTGCTGCAGACCGTACAGTATCGGCATCGGATTTCCCGTGCATCACCCGGGCACCCAGCTCGAAAAGGATGCAATCGAGAAAGGATGGATTGTGCAGTCCGACTACCAACTGACAGACGGCAGTCTGCCTGTACTTGCCGGACCCGGCTTATCTCCAACGGAGATGGTCGAGGGTCGCGATCTCTTGTTGCAATTGTTCAATGCTATCAGCGCCAATAACGCTGAAGCTGAGCATTTGCTGATGAACAACATCAAAACATGGTCACAAGGAAACCCATGATGAAAATTCTCTCATTTCTGAACGTTAGTAACATTTCAAATTTGGAGGCCGACAGCGGCTATGTCTTCTCAAGGTTGGTTCTTCATGAACTGATCAAGTGTGGGCATGAAGTCGTTTTTGTTGGCCCTCAGAACATGCCGAATCTTGCTTCGGAAATCGAGGTGATCGAAATCGATTTTCCTCACAGCAAGTACGGCGTGCGATTCGGCTTTCCGTGGCACGATCTGCAAACCAGATTGTCCTCAATCATCGAGGACGTTGACATCATCATCGTGAACCAGAGTGAACTCACGGTTCCTCTGGCAATGATGGTCTACGAAATGATCGGCAGGAGGATCCCCTGCGTCACCTACTATCATTATCTTGCGGTGCAAGATGTTGAAAACGGAACGTTGGTCTATGATCCAAGCCTGAACGATCATTCCGTGGCAAACGTCATCTGGCAACGTCAGATGGAATCCGCACGGTTTTCCGACTGCAACATCATCGGGAGCGAATTCGGCAAGAACCTCTTTCTCGATGCCTCTCCTAACAAGGAGGAGCTTGAGCAAAAGTTTGTCGTGATTCCGCCTCCGGTGCCGGATTGTATTGATGAAGCCGCCAGAAAATCACCTGGCATTCCAACGATTCTCTACAATCACCGATTGTACGAACATTACGGCACGAGACAGATTTTCGGCGTTCTCGCTGAGCTCTCCTCGCGCCATACGTTCGAAGTCCTTGTCACCGATCCCACATACAAAAGATCGTTGATCAGGGACAAGCTTGATGGAAGCGTCAGTGACATCAAGCGGTGGATCGCTGATCTGCCGTTCACCCGCGTCCATCATGCTGAGACACAGACGGATTATTGCAGGGCTATCGCATCTTCCGATATCGCACTTGCCCCTCTCAGGGTCGGTGCGCTATGGAGCATGGCGATGGCCGACGCAATGTCCATGAGTATCCCGGTTGTTGCTCCCGATAAGGGGGCATATCTCGAAGTCGTTGGAGATCGTGAATTGCTGTATTCCTCTTACGAGGAAATGCATGCGATTCTCGACAAGCTTTTGTCCGATCCTGTCCTGCGTAAATCAAAGGGTGCTGCCGCTAAGCAGCGCACATCCAGAATTTCCGCCGAGCTGATCGGTGAGAGTTTTGAATCTGTCCTGTCATCACTCGTTACGAAAGGAGAATAACGTGGATTACAATTATCCACTGTGGCTGGGTTATACGGATATGCCCCGTTTTCTGCAGAATCCAATTACCATGGTGAATGCGAGCGGAGTTGTCCTGACTGACAGCCATGGGAAACAATACATCGACCTCGAGTCGGGTATTCGCAACGTTCTGCTTGGCTATTCACAAACTGAAATTGTGGAAGCCATCAGAGTGCAACTCCAGAACCTCCCCTATGCCAGGGGCGCTCACTTCGGAAACGAAGCTGCATTGCAACTGGCATCAAAACTTGCCGCATTGTCACCCGTGAAACAGCCGAGGATCCTCTTTCATAACAGTGGATCCGAAGCTGTGGAGGCATCACTGAAGATTGTTCGACAGTTGGCATTCATGAGACGTGATGGCAGGACATCTGTCATCACGCTTAAGAAAGGCTATCACGGACAAACCATCACGGCGCTTTCCGCATCTGGTGAACATTACAGCAAGGAGCCGTTCGAGCCGTTGACGGAAGGATTTATTTCGGTGGATGTGCCTACAAGCGCAGCTGAAGCCGATCAAGTCCTTTCGATTGTTCAAAGCAACCTGAGTATTGGTGCGATCATGATCGAACCGATACTGGGCAACGGCGGCATCGTGTCGATTCCGGAAGAATACTTGTTGCGCATCAGACAAATTTGCAATGAGCATGATCTGCTCCTGATCTGCGATGAAGTGACTACCGGATTCGGCAGATGCGGCAAGTGGTTCATGTCCGAATCGTATCCTCCTGACATTCTCATTGTCGGCAAGGCGATTACGAACGGATATCTTCCACTCTCGGCAGTGATCGTGACAGAAAAGGTGTGGCAGGAATTTGATCGGTGCGGTAATTTCCGCCACGGTCAAACGAACCTCAACCATCCAGTCTGTTGCGCCGCTGGTCTAGCAACTATCGAAATTCTTTCACGCATGAACGCCCCCGAAGTGTGCAAACGGAAGGGGCTGGAATTGCAGGGAGGGTTTGAAGGTCTTAGACAGAGCGGCAAAGTGACCGAACTGAGAGGAACAGGCTTGATGTGGGCCATCGTTTTCGATGAAGCGATTCACCGGAAGCATGACTCCAACAAATGGCTGCAACTTCTGCTGCTTGATCAGGGATTCATCGTCGGACAGATTGAAAACACCGTGTTTCTTTCTCCGGCTGTGATAACCGAATCGAGCCACATGCAACATTTCGTCGAACGCTTGCAGAAGGCGTTCGGATAACCAGCTTCCCTAACCATGACGAATGGAAGGGAAGCGTTTCAATGGGGGAGGGGTTTCCCCCTCCCCCTCATTCAACAAAAGGAACGCTCGATGAATATCAGCATTATCATCCCCACCCACAATCGTCGTGAGATGCTCAAAGGTGCATTGACTTCCCTTCAGCGTCAGTCATATGAAGGAGAGAGGGAAATCATCGTTGTTGTGGACGGTTGTACCGATGGTACCGCCGATCTTCTTCAATCTGAATTTCCAAACGTTCGCACAGTTATTTTCGAGAACAACGTTGGTGCGGCCGTTGGCCTGAATGCCGGCGCCAAGATCGCCGTGGGAGAGATTCTTCTCTTTCTGGATGATGACATGGAATACCAGCCGGAACTTGTACGTTCACATCAGCGAATGCACGAAGAAGGCACATCCGATGTGATCATCGGACATTTCCCGCTCGGGAATTTGCCAACGCCTTCGTTCTTCCGTGATGTCATTCATGAATGGACCGAGGATTGGCAATGTAGCTTCTCTGAAGATGTATCCTTCTATGATGCGCTCTGTTCAGGTCATTTCTCCCTGAAGAAAGATCTGTATCAGGCTGTCGGAGGATTCGATGAGAATTTCTCTGTGTGGGGAAGGAAAGACTCTGAACTCGGTTTTCGCCTCATTCAACAGGGAGCAACGTTCGGATTCTGCAAGGCTGCGCGAGCCGTTCAGAATTACGAGAAGCCGCCAAGCAAGTTTCTGGCGGACTTCGAGCTCCTTGGCAGGGCGGATGTCGATTTGTACGAGAAACATCCGTCGACCCGGGAATCCTTGCTTCTCAGTAGATATTTCCAGTCTCCGTGGATCGTACTGTTTTTCCGACAGTTGTATGCCGCCGATCCTTCGTTGGTTTCAGCCGTCCTACCTCTGGTCAAAGATCTGTTCGATCGATGGCATGGGGAAGGGGTGAAGGGATCTTTATACGAAGGTTTGCTCTGGCTTGCAGCTGATCTGTGTTATTGGAAAGGAGTGAGGAGCAAATGGGATGATTCTCGGTTCCATCAGGAGTTGGGTAATCCTGTTTCCATCCTCATGTATCATCGTATTTCGGATGACAATTCTGCTTTTGCAGTTTCACCAAAGAACTTCGAAGAGCAGATGCGACATCTGAAGGAAAAGAGTTATTCAGTCATCTCGCTCGACGATGCGGTTTGTGCGCTCTCTCAAAGGAGCATCTTGCCGCCGAAGAGCGTCGTGATCACATTCGATGACGGATATGTCGATTTTCTGGAAGCGTGGAATGTTCTGCATACCTATCGATTTCCCGTCACGTTATTTCTTCCGACTGCATACGTCGGTAGAACAAATGCGTGGGAAACGAGATGCATGTCGAATGAAATCCCCATTCTTTCAGAGGAACAGATACGAACGCTTATCAGAGCGGGAGTGGATGTTCAGGCGCATAGTCATCGACATTCCTACTTCACGCATATCGAATCTCACGACATTCAGCGAGAAATCGCCGAAAACGTGCGGCATCTCGGTATGTTGGGAGTGCAAGCGAAGTACTTCGCGTATCCCAGCGGGGAATATACTCCCGCTGCAAGCGCATTGCTTCGTGAATTCGGTTTTAAGGCCGCGCTCACTTGCGTGAGCACGCTCGCTAGTTCCGACTCTGATCTCATGGCTCTTCCACGCATCACCGTCGAAAACGGTACCATGCAGGATTTTGAAATGAGATTGAAGTACGGCATCGGCTTGCGGTACGCACAGGAAGAACTGTCGGACCATATCCGATTGTTCAGGCCTGCAAAGTACTGGCACAACGTCCCGGATTTCGATCCGGGGAAAATTTATTCCTATCAACTGAAACGACCTGAAAGGAAAACCTGATGATCATTCTCGGTGTGAACGGTTCGCCGTATGGCGGACACGATGCATCAGCATGCATCGTTAAAGATGGAGAGGTCTGCGTGATTGCAGAGGAAGAGCGATTTACGCGTAAGAAGCACGCCTACGACGTGTTTCCGCACGCTGCCATCCAATACTGCCTCGCTTTCATGGGACTCTCACTGGACGCGGTTGATCTCATTGCATACAGCTGGGATCTATCGCGGCTCATCGGAGTACGGTGGCAAGAGGAACGGCAGAGGTTCATGCAGGGATTATTTCCTCGCAATCTCTTCCGATTCAGCCAGTCACCAAAGTGTGTCTTCGTGCCGCATCACGTGGCACATGCCGCCAGCACCTTCTGGTGTTCTGGCTTCCAAGATTCTTCGATCCTGATCATGGATGGTCAAGGTGAAAAAGCATCCGGAGTGCTTGCATACGGGACCCGTGAGAATGGAATCGAAATTCTGGCGGAACTTCCTGTGGAGCATTCTATCGGATATCTCTACAAAGCCGCATCCGGCTTCGCCGGACTCGGCAGAGAAAATCCTGGAAAGCTCATGGGGCTTTCCTCTTATGGGAAGCCGACTGACATCTTTCCTTATCTCAGGTTTTCTGAGGGGACATACGAGTTTCAAGGGATGATTCATCCCCCGGAAACGACCCTCGAAAATTTGGATCACATGGAACCCGTCGTCTCGTGGTGGCTGGATCACTTTTCCAATCATCTCGGACTCATGCCAGCAACGGTGATGAGGCAATGGGATTTCATGAAGAACGAATGGCGGCATGAACCGGAACAGGACGTGTTGAAGTACGCAGATTTTGCGGCCTCAATTCAACACGTCACTGAGAGGATCGGCTGTCATTTGGTCAGGGATCTCATCGCGAGGACGGAATGTCCGCGCGTCTGTCTGGCGGGAGGTGTTGCCCTGAATTGCAGCATGAATGGACGCATTGCTCTCATGCCTGAAGTCGATGATTTATTCATCTTCCCCGCATCGCATGATTCGGGAACTTCCGTGGGAGCAGCTCTCCAATTGAGCTTCGATTCAGGTTGTACGCCCCTGCAAAATCGTTGGACATCGTGTTACTTCGGCCCCGGGTACCAAAACGAAGAAATCCGGCATGTCCTCATTGCCAATCACATCCTTCATAAGGAGATTGATGATGAGGCTTTGTATCAGGAAGTTGCGAAACTTCTTCATGCAGGATCAATCGTTGCAGTATTTAGGGGACGAAGTGAAATTGGTCCCAGGGCACTGGGAAACCGCAGCATCCTTGCCTCACCTAATTCCGCTTCATTGCGGGATAGGGTGAATCGGACGAAAGGGAGGGAACTGTGGCGCCCCTTGTGCCCCAGTGTTCTGAGCGAACACGCTCATGAATACTTCTGCAATGCATCGAAAGGCTCTTCTTTCATGCTCAGGTTTTTGGATGTCATGGAAGACAAGAAGAGCCTGATTCCCGGCGTCGTCCATGTTGACGGGACGGCAAGGGTTCAACTGGTGGATTCAAACACGGATTTTGGGAGATTGATCGAGACTTATAGGCAGCTTTCCGGCTTGCCCATGGTCTTGAATACATCTTTCAATTTAGCGGGAGAACCCATTGTTGGCAGTCCAATCGATGCCTTGCGCTCGTATTTCACGTCTCCGATTGATGCCCTTGTTCTGGGCAACTTTCTGATCGTGAAATGAACATCAACATCACCTCAGCATGTCCGGGCGCTGTGTCCGGACATGCATTTCTTTACAAGGGAGAATGCATGCTTTCGATTAATACGTGGGCTTTTGACCCCACGCTGACATTTGCTCAACGTGTTTCCGCCGCATCAACCGCAGGATTCAAGGCGGTGGAAATAAACTTTGAGGAAGGCCATGAGGAAATTCCTCTGCTGACGTGGGATACGCCGTCATCGACACTCCATGAAATGCAAAAAACTTTGGAGGATCATGGCTGCGTTGCTTCTGGCGTGTGCACTGAACTGTTCTGGCATTACTCGCTGGCATCTTCCGATCCAGTGGAACGTCAGAAATCACGAGATCTGACACTGAAAATGGTGGAATATGCAGCAGCACTGCATGCACCTTCCATCGTGGTCATTCCAGGTATTCTCTGTTCTCCAAGGGAACTCGGCACAACTATCCGGCAACAGTCCAGCATGGATGTGTGGACTCGGGCGGTTGATGAAGTTCAATGCCTTGCTGAACAAGCAAAAAAGATGGGCGTTGTGTTAGGGATTGAAAATGTCCATTTCAACTCATTCCTCGTCTCTCCCCTGGAACTCCGATCGTTCATTACGACCGTTAACCATCCGTTCGTGAAGGCACACCTTGATGTGGGCAATGCCAATATCGCGGGCGCTGCTCATGACTGGATCGACGTATTGGGCGGTAACATCTGTGCCGTCCATGTGAAAGATACGATCCAGTGGCAATCCAATCTGGACACATTTCGTCCATTAGGTTGCGGGAATGTCGATTGGGATGCGGTCAAAGCGTCCCTGACCAGGATTCGGTATGACGGATTTCTGACAGTGGAGCAAAGCTTCAACAGAAAGCTGCCCTCCGGCGCCTTCCTGCGATCTTTGTTCGAAACAGCTTCAAAACTCTTAAGCGGAGAATAGTATGGTCTCAAAGAAATATGCGACAACCTTCGGAGGATCGGAATTCACGTCCGGTTCACCGGAATATCAGGACAGCTATAGGATCGGAATGTTCCTCGCACAATGCGGTTACACCGTAAAGTGTGGCGGGTACTATGGTCTGATGGAAGCTGTATCAAAAGGAGCAAAGGATGCTGGTGGTGAATGCATCGGCATCACCAACGCATCATTCGATCCTAAGGCAGCCAACGCCTTCATCTCGAGCGAACGCAAAGCTTGTGACTTGTTCGAGCGGTTGCGCTGGCTGATACAGGATTCCGAACTGTTCGTCATTCAGAATGGCAGTTTCGGTACCCTCGTCGAACTCATGTTGGTCTGGTGTCTCAAGTACACCAGAACGCTACCCAGCATCAGCATTTGCCTCATCGGTGAATGCTGGAAGCCCGCAGTCGAAGGATTGCGGCATCTGGCGATCAAAGAAGAGTTCTTCTCCTACATCACAATCTACCAATCGGTGGATCACTTCATTGAGGAGAGGGGCAAATAGCTTTCGCCAAAAAATTCAACCGTACTTCTGCTTCTCTCGAAAGAGAGCGGGCAAAGTCACTCAACCGAGCCTTCATCCCCAAGATGAAGGCTCTTTTTATAGTTCAAATTTGTATGTTATGCCTTCCCACTCTTTATTCTCTATTCTGGAAAATCCCGCTTTTTCATAGAGTTTCTGAGCAGGAATATTTTCATTCTCCGTTTGAACCATCAGTCCTTTCAAACCTTCCCGCCTTGCGAAATCTTTTGCATGATCCAGTAACTTTTTACCCACGCCTTTCCCTTGATATTCTGGCGATACAAAAACTTCAATAACGGTGAGATAGCCTGACCATAGCGTTTCTGCGGAGGCGAGATAGGCAACAAAATTATTTTCATCCATCAAAATAATCTGATAGGCATATTTATTTCTTAGTAACTCTTTAAGCCAAGTGAGATATTTTTCTGAAAAACCAAATTTCAATTCTTCGTAGCTAGCATTTTTGCTGCTTAAGATATCTAATTGAGCCGGGTTTGTAATCAGTACCATCTGCATAAACAAATAATAGCTTACTTACTCAATATTTATAGCTTTGTAATACAAGTACGAAGTGTGCAAAGTAGTCATCCCTCTGCAGCAATGCAGAACACAAAAATAAGGAAACATTCCGAAAAATCCCGCAACAGAAAATATTATTGGACAACCATAAACAACTGTCGACAACTTTTCTGAAAACGTTTATGTGAAAACAAAAAGTCAGGCATCTATTTTGAGAGATTTGACAGTTCTGGACAGTTTCGCCGATGGCCTAGAGTTATTGATTTTTTCAGACAGCGTCCTAGAGTGAAATCACAAAGTCATACGCCTCCTGAAGGCGGCAAAGTCATCAAAAGTCAGCCGGTCACCCGGCAACAATAAGTATTCATCACCGCTCACTCCCCGAAGTCGACTCAGTGGAGCGATGCGGTCACGGAATGCCTCTTTATTTCATGACCCCTCAAATATGAGCCCTCCCTCCACATCATCGGCAAAGAAGAATATTCCCTTGAGCATAGTCTGGGTCGACATCGACGACCTCCACTTCTCCGACTATAACCCCCGTAATATCGGGGAAGAGGCGGTGGCGAAACTTGCCGACAGCATGGACATGCATGGATTCGTGAATCCATGTCTTGTGAACAGTGCGCCGAAACGCAAAAACATCCTCATCGCCGGACATGCCCGGGTCCTTGCCGCCAAACGCCGCGGGATGAAGCAAGTCCCCGTTATTTTCATCAACGAACCCGACCTCGAACGCGAGAAGATGCTGAATGTAAAACTGAACATCGATGCCGGGGAATGGAACCCCGACATGCTCCGCGAACTCTACGATCTCGATTTCCTCGTGAACGTCGGATTCAACGACAGCGACCTTCGGAAAATCTTCGACGACGCGCTGGAAACGGAAGACGACAATTTCGATGTCGAGAAGGAGCTTGCTTCGATCAAAGAACCGAAAACTAAGGTCGGCGACCTGTACGCGCTTGGGGACAACCGACTTATTGTCGGAGACTCAACACAAGCGCCCGTCGTCGACCGTCTCATGGGCGGCGAACGCGCGTCGGTGGCGGACGTCGATCCGCCGTTCCTGATCGGCCTGGACTATGACAGGGGCATCAGCGGCAAGAAGCGCTACGGCGGGAAAAAGACCAACGACAACATGTCGGAGGAGGACTATGCGGCCTTTCTCCGTTCTCTTATTGCCAATGCGAAGGCTGCGGCAAAGCCGGACGCGCACTTTTTCTTCTGGTGCGACCAGAATGGTATCTGGCGGACGCAGATGCTCTACCGCGAACTTGGCATCAAGCACCAGCGCGTCTGCTGGTGGCTGAAGGGACAGTTCATGGTCACTCCCAACGTCGCGTTCAACAAGGCAGGTGAGGCCGTCGTGTATGGCATCACGGGTTCCCCGTACCTCTCTCCGGCGGTCACGAATCTCCACGAAATCCAAGACAAAGAGATCGGACCGGGCGGAAGAATGCTCGACGACGTGATGGACATGTTCTCGATCTGGCTCTGCAAGCGCGTGCACGGTTCAAAAATGGAGCATCCCACTGAGAAAGATCCGACAGTCCATGAAAAAGCGCTCCGACGATGTTCGCGTCCCGGCGACATCGTATTGGATTTAACAGCAGGCAGCGGTTCCCTCTTGATTGCCGCAGAGCAGATGAAACGCCGCGCGTATGTCGCGGAGCACGAGCAAATATTTGCCGACCTCATTATTCGCCGCTGGGAGGCTCTCACAGGCCTCAAAGCTTCTCTTATCAAATCATGAAGACCAGAAGTATCGCCATCGGCGACATTAATCAGATCGGTGACCACCTCGTGATGCGCGGTGACTGCCGCGATGCACCGCTCGTCGGAAATGTCATCGGAAAGAATCGCGTTAATCTCATTGTGTCGGATATTCCGTACGGCGTTGCGTACGTCGAAAACAGACAGAGTACAGGCAAGATTAAACACGCGCCCATCGCCAACGATCATCTCCAGAGCGAGGACGAGTTCTCCGTATTCACGCAGGCGTGGCTCGATGCCGTGAAGCCGTTCATGGCTCCGAAGAATACCGCGTATGTTTTCTGCGGGGACCGGATGCTGTTCGCCTTCCGCGACGGCCTCCTGAAGTCCGGATGGAAATTCGGGCAGATACTTTTCTGGCTCAAGACAGCTGCGGTGCTCGGTCGCCTCGACTACAGCCCGCAGCATGAGACGCTGGTGAGTTTCTGGCACGGGGCTCATAACTTCTACAAGTCGAAGGATAAGAGCATCATCATTCATCCGAAACCCGCGAAGAACAAATTTCATCCCACCGAAAAACCCATTCCTGTCCTGCGTCGTTTCATTCTCAACAGCTCCCGTATCGGTGACCTCGTGTATGACCCCTTCGCGGGATCAGGAACGACGGCGTTGGCGTGCGAGATGACGAAGCGCCGCTCCATCTCCATAGAGGTCGAAGAACAGTACTGTCGCGTGATTATCGAGAGACTCGAAAAACTCACGGGTAAGAAAGCTGTACTTCTTTCCTCCCTCAGCCATGTCTGATGAACTGCAATCACCAACGGCAGAGCGCACGGCGCGGGACAAGACCGCGCTCATCGAACAACTCAGAAAGACCCCTGTCATCCAGATTGCGTGCGAGAAGGTCGGCGTCAGCCGGATGACCTACTACCGATGGCGTAAGGACGACGAGGAATTCGCGAACGCCGCGGACGAATCGCTCGCGGACGGTAAGTCACTCGTGAACGACCTCGCGGAATCACAGCTCCTCTCCGCGCTCAAGAGCGGCGACCCGTGGAGTATCCAGTACTGGCTCCGGCACCACCATCCTGAATATACGAACAAACTCGAAATCACGGCCAAAGACGAGCGGAACGCTCCGCTCACTCCCGAGCAGGAGGAACTCCTCAAGCAGGGTCTACTCCGCTCCTCTTTACTTCCTTCCAATCCTCACGATGAACCCACAATCACCGAACAACATTCCGAAAGATCTGTTGCAGCGCCTGATGCAGGACCACCACCTGCGCCGCCGCTTCGGATATGAGAGCCACGACTGGTTCTTCCATCTCTATTTCCCGCACTATACGGAGTATGACACGGCTCCGTTCCAGCACGAGATGCTGCAGCTTACCGAAGACGAGAACGTGAAACGTCTCGTCATCCTCGCGTTCCGGGGATCGGCGAAATCCACCATCGTGAGCCTCTCCTACGTCCTCTGGTCGATCCTCGGCAAACCACAGAAGAAGTTCGTGCTCCTCCTCGGCCAGACGCAACCGCAGGCGCGGCAACATCTCAAGAACATCAAGGATGAGCTTGAGCGTAATCCGCTGCTCCGGCGTGACCTTGGCCCCTTCGAGGAGCGTGAGGACGAATGGAACTCCTCCTCGCTCGTGATCCCGAAGTACGGCGCGAGGATCACTGCCGTCTCGTGCGATACGAGCATGCGCGGCATCCGCCACGGGCCGCACAGGCCGCAGCTCATCGTTTGCGATGACCTGGAGAACCTCGACTCCGTCCGCACGCGCGAGAGCCGCGAACGGCTCTACCAGTGGGTCATGGGCGAAGTGATTCCTGCGGGAACCAAGGACACGAAGACCGTGTTCATCGGCAACCTCCTCCATGAGGATTCGCTCCTCATGCGTCTGAAAACGACCATCGAAGAAGGAAAGGAATCGAGTAGCATCTTCCGGCACTATCCGCTGCTCGATGCAACCGACCGATGCATCTGGCCGGGGAAGTTCCCGACGAGTACCGACGTGGAACGGGAGCGCAAGCGCGTCGGCGACGAGATCGCGTGGTACCGGGAGTATCTCCTGCGGATCGTCCCGACGGTAGATCAGGTCATCCGGCAGGAATGGATCCGGTTCTACGACAAAGCGCCGGATGAGAGCCACCCGCAGTTCCAGTTCGTCGCCTCGGGCGTCGATCTCGCGATCTCCCAGAGCGAGAGCGCCGATTATACCGCCATCGTGAGCGCGAAGATCGCGGGGTACGGGGAGAAGATGAAGATCTACATCCTGCCCAATCCCATCAACAAGCGCATGACACACCTGCAGACGATCAACTGCGCCAACGACCTTGCGTTCAGCCTCGGGAAAGGTGACAAGGACAATCCATATTTTTTCGTAGAGGAAGTCGGCTACCAGAAAGCGTTCATCGAACAACTGCAGGAGAAGGACTGCCAGGTCTACGGCATCAAGACCCGGGCGCAGGACAAGCGGGCGCGGTTGTCGCTCTTCTCGCACCTCGTGGAATCGGGACAGGTGCTCTTTCCGAAGAAGGGCGCGGAGGCACTGATCCAGCAGCTTGTTCACTTCGGGACGGAACGGCATGACGACCTCGCGGATTCCTTCGCGCTGCTCCTCATGGGCGTCGTCGAACACTCCTACATCTGCCAGCCGTGCTACCTGATCCGTTGCGGCGATGAAAGCTACTTCCGGCGCCTGAAGTACGGATACTAGGACGAAGATGCGAGAAAAGGGCCCCGTTCGGGGCCTTTTTCAGCATATTCAACGCTGTTTGCGCTGGCCTTTGCAGGGAGTTCGGGCATCCCTTGAGTATATCCCTTACCCCAATTTCCATGCCCACGGCCACACTGACACGAGGCCCCAGAGCCGAAGAATTTCAAGCCCCTGCGGCGACCCCGATCCGCTGGTGCCTCTACGCGCGAAAAAGCTCCGAGGACGACGAACGCCAAGCCATGTCCATCGACTCACAGATACAGGAGATGATGGCGCTCGCGATGCGGGACGACATGCAGATCGTCGAGACGCGGCGCGAGAGTCACTCGGCGAAAGCGTCAGGCAAACGCCATGTCTTCAACGGCATCATCAGCGACCTTGAGAAAGGACTGTTCGACGGCATCCTCACTTGGGCTCCGGACAGGCTTTCGAGAAACGCCGGGGATCTGGGGTCACTCGTCGATCTCATGGACAGAGGATTGCTTAAGGAGATCCGCTGCCACGGTCAGCGGTTCACGAACAACCCGAATGAAAAATTCCTCCTTATGATTCTCTGCTCGCAGGCGAAGCTGGAGAATGACAATCGAGGCATTAACGTCCGGCGCGGGCAAAAGTCGCGAGCGGAGATGGGCTACCGCCCCTGCCTCGCCCCTCTCGGCTATCTCCAGGAACGCCGCGCGGGAGAGAGCAGAAGCCGGATCGTCGTCGATCCTCTCCGTGCACCGCTCATCAAAGAGATGTTTGAGAAAGTATCGGTCGAGAAAATGAGCGGGCGGGAAGCCTTCTACTGGATCAACGATGCAGGCTTCCTCACAAGAGCCGGAAAGAAGATCACGCTGAGCATGGCCTACAAGATCCTTCATAACCCCTTTTACACCGGACGCTTCGAATATCCGGTCGGGAGCGGCAAGTGGTACAAGGGCGACTACGATCCGCTGATCACTCAGTCGCTCTTCGATGACGTGCAGAAATTCCTCTCGCTCGGCTACGACCGCGAGTGGGGCAAGGATTTCGCCTTCACGCGGCTCATGACGTGCGGCATCTGCGGGTCGGGCGTGACTGCGGATGAGAAACGGAAGGAAACGAAGAAGGGCATCAAGCGGTACATCTACTACCGGTGCACCCATAGCAGGAATCAGCAATGCAAAGAACCCGCGATCCGCGAGGAGGAGTTGATAGAGCAGATCGTGACGCTGCTCGACGACGTGAACCTCAACGCCGCCGGGGTGAAGCGAAAGGTGGATGAGGAGTTCGAGCGATTCTCCGTCTTCGCGAGCGACGTACTGGGAATCAGCGACAAGAAGAAGGCACGGAAGATCAATCAGCGGAAATACGTCGAGTATCTGCTGAAGAACGGGACTCCGGCTGAGAAGAGGGAGTTGCTGGGGTGCCTGAAGGACAGGATCGTCCTGAAGGACGGAAGAGTGACAGTGATAAAATGAGCGTACGGATCCGAGAAATTTATTCGTAGCAAAACAATTGAGTCCTAACGCTTGATCACGAAATATTTTTCGGTTCGCAAATCCCACTCCTTTTCGTTTTTGAGGATTTGATCATAGGGATCCTGGATGATCATCGGTACATATTTGTCTTGGCTCATTTTCGATCTGTCCACCAAATACAGAAAGTACCGGTGTCTTTTTACTTTTGCGACATCGATTTCGTTTCTGGACCAAAAAAACCTTGGAACGTCAGTAAAAGACTTCACTTCTATAAACCTGTCCGATTCGCTCGAATCGATGTCGTCATACGAAACTATGTCGTACCCCGCGCCCACGTCGTACTCCGAAATTCTTTGTACTTCTTCGATTTTGGCATGTCCGTTCAGCCTCCGAACCTCGAAGCTCAAAACGAAAACCTCGGCATCCTCCCCGTGCATTTGCTTTTGCTCCAACAGCTTCTGAAATTCTTCGATTCCCGTTTTGCGTTTCTTTATTCCGGGCAAAACGTTTTTGTCGAACATCTTTTTGTATTTCGGATTCACGATGAGACGATTGATCGCTCGATCCGGGTGAAAGTTCAAAAAGCCGAAATCGATCAAGAGCTGTTTGATGTTGGCATATTTGAACAGAAACGCCGAGTTACTGATTTGAATCGAATGATAAACGATGTCGTAGGAAATATTGCGAGAATCGAAAATTTCATCGAATATCTCGTCTTCTTCCAGTTTCGACAAAAATCTTTCCAAGAATTTCGCGCACAGGTATTTCTCGCTGGAGAAGTAACCCACGAACTCCGGCTCCATAGCGATGATCCCTTCATCGTCCGCCAAAAGAATGCCTATCGAAAAAGCGAGAGGTAAACATCCGTCGAACACACGCCGTCCGTCCACGATGCGATTAAAGAAGAATTCCCTTACGTTCGTCGCGGTCCATTTTCCCTCGTTTTTTTTCAATTGGCTCAACAATTCGAAAAAATATCCGGGCGTGCCTAAGTTTTCGTATTCACTAAGTTCTCCTAGCATAATTTTCGATCAAGGCTTTTATCAAATCGGTTTCATCCGCATTGTCGATTCGCTTGAATAGGGGGATATCCTCATCGATTATTTTTTCCATTCTTTCCACTTTCAACCCCAGTCGGTCATTTATCACTTCATCAATCGAATCTTTGGATAGAAGATAATAATAATTCGTCTCTTGGTTCTCGGTAAGACCCACGCGATGAATTCGATCTTTCGACTGCAGGAAGTTCGAACAATTGTAGTCCCGTTCCATGTAGATGGCATTGTGACAGCCTTTGTGGAGAGAGATCGATTCCGCCACCGCGAATGGGTTTGCGATCACAACTTGGAATTCGAGATTCCTGGGATCGTTGAATTTTTCTACGATTTTCTCCCTATCGATCTGATCGACTTCGCCTATCAATAACTTCGAAGATATTCCCTGATTTTCCAAGTAGTTTTGCAGTCCCTTCGCGTTTTGGATGAATATCGTCCAAATAATAGCCTTTTGCTTTCTGTTAATGATTTCGTCGTTCAGAAGTTTGTTTATTTCTTCGAATTTACGGGGGACGCCAGTGGAGGAATAATCTCGTATTTTCGCCAAAATCACCGAATCATCTTGGAATTCTTCGGGGATGCTTTCCCGAATCCCGAAGGTCGTTTCGTCTTCTTCGTCCAAAGTTTCCTCAATCGGTTTTTGAAGCAAAGCAGGATTGGTAGCCGCTTGTCTCAGCCTAATTAACTTCGCTTTATTCAAAAAATCCTTGATGGTCGCGGATCCGTTCGCCCGAAACGAGCGTATGTATTTCGTTTCGATGAAATCGTATATTTCCCTTTGTCGGGGATCCATTTCCACTTCGATGATTCGTTCCTTCGTCGGCGGAAGTTTCAAATCTCGTTTTTTGATTCGAATGAAATACGGTGAGATATTTTTCGTGAATTGCCTGACCCTGTCGCTGTCCGGATTGCCGCTTTTCGTCATGTCGATCAAATTTCCGAAATGAAAACCCAATAAATCCTTGAATCTGTACGGATAAAGAAACTGAAACAGGTTGTAGAGATCTTCGTAACCGTTCGGCACCGGTGTGCCGGTCAGTACCACCCTGGATCGGGCTTCTTTAGCGATTTCTACGATGCTTTTTCCCCACACCCCCTCGGGGTTCTTAATGCGATGAGCTTCGTCGACCACGACCATCGTCTTGTTATTTTTTAAAAAATCGATGATCTCTTTTTGTAGTGTATCGACACCCCCGTGATAGATGAGAGTGAGCTCGGCGGGATTCGTGGAATAGAGATGCTCCTCCTTATGACGGCGAAGTATCGTACTGTCCCCAGACAATCGCTTGGAAATAGGTTTCGAACCGAAACAGGCCTCGTATTCGGTTTCCCAAGGTGAAAAGGACGACAGGGGGCCAACGATTAACAGTTTATCCACGTGCTTCGCATCGTCGGACGGTAAATTTTTCAAGTATGCGTATGCGGCATAAACAATCGATGTCTTCCCCGCGCCCGGAACCGCAAAATTGCATGCCGACTGAGCGAAGGCCAAATGATACGCGGAAAGTAGTTGGAGTTTGTATAAAACTCTTCGGGGGAGCTTCTCTTTAACGACCTGCTGAAAGATATCAAAATCGGAGATGAGTTCGGGGCTATCCTCGAATTCATCATTCCGGATTTTTCTCGCCTTTTCCGAGAATTCTCTGAAATGCTCCTCTTCCCTGCTGTAATTTTCCAGATCGCTCTTAATTTGTTCGGAAAGCTCGTTCACGAATCCGAATTTCGTCAGAAGTTGTTGCAAATCTTGAAGCACCTCGACTTGATTTTGCGTCTCGAAGGGAATCATGATGGTCGAATCTTGCTGCTCGAAATTCAATCTGCGAAGGGATATCCGCATCCTGTTATTATTCAGTACATCAGTCGTATTCCCCGTCATCAACAGTCGCTTGGCGTTCTTATCGACGCTGATCGAAATGGATTTCGTCATTGATTAGGAAGAATGTTTCAGCTCTTTTTCCATTTGATACGCGGTTTTTTGAATTTCTTTGAGCTGAGACATCGATTCTCCCGGATCGGACGAAGCGCTTAAATTTACCGACTTTATCAATTGAAGAGCGATTCTCAACAAGGATGACGGTGATTTGATGTCGAGCATGCTGAATGCCATCTTGGCCACAGTATCGAGCTGTTTTTGCACTTCGGGTGTGTTGAATGAAGAATGACGCTTATCAATCGCCTCGAGGGAATCCTTGGCATCCGTCACCAGCTTCAAAGGCTTATGAGCTGCCTGCTTGTTTCTTAATTTCGTTAAGTGCTTATCGATATTTTCCGTAAGTTGGTCTTGAACCAATTCCATGAATGCCATGTCACGATTGGACAAGCTCTTTTCAAGATTTTGAGAATCATAATCGATTGGATATTTCGCGTCGACTTCCTCTCCCGCGGAAGAAACGAATTGGAAGTGATCTTCTCTGAAACTTGTCCAGATTTCTTTGTTCCCAAAGAAATGGCTCATTTTTTGGCCATCCGCAATATGGCGGAATATTTTCCCATCGTATGATTTTCCGATCTTCGCCCTGATGTAATCGAAACAAATCGTTTTCAAATCGTCCACGTCGCCCTGCGTGTACCCGTCGAACCCCTTGTCGCTTCCCTTTCCCTCGAACGTCTTGATCCACTTCTTTAGATACTTAAACAGATCCTCTTTTCCGTCATTAGGTGTATCGGCCATCGCGTAGATGCCCTTGTAATTTAAATAGTCCAAGTAGTCGTCTATCACTTTAGCCACATCCAAATAGTCTTCGATCTCACCGTCACTTTCTCCCATCCAATTCGCGATTTTTCTGATCGCTTCTTCTTTGGAGAATTGTTCTCTCAGTTTTTTAAAAAGCTGAGTCGCCTTCAGGTACTTCTCAATTGGGTTATAGCCCAACTTTTCGTCTTCTCCCATTTGATACGTGGTTTCCAATCTTTCGACTTCGATGGGCTCTTCTTCCAGCGCAACGGGTAATACGATTGCACGGAAATGCGATTTCTTGAGTTTGTTAAGCAACATCAATCTCCTGTTACCATCGATGACGATTCCATCATTCGTAACGATGCCCACCTTGAGCTGGCCCTTCTGCGCGATGTCATCCATGGTCGTTTGGTTTCTCCCTTCCTTCGACTCCCACAAAAGCCTCTCAATCGTTGCCTTTCCTTCATCGGTTTCCACGTCAATCGTTCGGCCTTGAATTTCCAACGTTTTCGTGCGGCTCAATATTCGGCCGTTGTATTTATTATAAACCAAACATTCCAAAGGAATATCATACGCACCCATCGGTTCCAATCTTTCCATCCACAGTATTCTGTGGGTTTCGGGGGGATTCCCCCTTTCCGTTATTTGCTTGATCCTTTCCTTGCGCGTTTCTCGATTCATACTTTCGAGGGAATGGAAGTATTCGCTTTGACCAATGAAAGCAATCCATACATCGCCATCAACTGAGCGTAGGGTATTTCACTTTTTGGGAAAAGGTTGTCGATTGTAACACTCCGGGAGTGCATTTCATAGTTACGAATCTTCTCCGCGACCCGTTTTACGATTTTTACCGGGTTATTCTCGTTTTTCAGTAACAAATCCTCTTCGTAAATCCTCTG
The DNA here is from genome assembly GCA_023263945.1 of Patescibacteria group bacterium. GTDB lineage: Bacteria > Patescibacteriota > Gracilibacteria > Peribacterales > Peribacteraceae > JALQTW01. The sequence goes on from JALQTW010000002.1 coordinate 112,217, forward strand.
GAGTTCCTTGTGGGAGGGAGGGTTTGTAGGCAGTTCATTTTTGAAGTTCGCGAAGTCCGGAAGCTTCCGCATGAGGATTTTTTCGACGGCCGCCAAGTCCCTTTTATTCAACACTTTCACTTTATGCCCTTCATGAGTGCCGAAAAAAACGCTGACGTACCACTCTTTCGCCACCTCGTCTTTCTTTTCCGGATGATAATTCATCAAGTTTACGGTTATATTTCCCAGTTTCAACGGATGCCTGCGGAAGCGTGAGTTTTCCTTTCTTCGTTTAGGGTTATCGAATCTCTTTTCTTTAAACGTATTTAGATTATTCACTTTCTTGTGGTTTTCCTTCAATGCGTCGAATTTGATGTCTCTGATCTTTATCTCCTTCAATCCGAGTTTTTTCCGGAAGGCCTTCGCCAACGCATTGCTCATATGAGGACAAACGGAATTCCCGACTTGTCGCCACTTCGTCCCTTCGGATCCCACGAATTGATAGACATACGGGAAGCCCATGAAGCTGGCGAGTTCCCTGATGGTCGACAATCTGTATTCGCCGTTTCCTTTCCGTGCATACTCGGATTTGAAAATAATGGGCTCTCTGGTCGTCCCCGATCGCGTGGCAATTATTGTTCTGCAGGTCCTGTTTTCGTTCTCCGGAAAAGGCATCCTCCCCATGAATGGATGATTGGTTTTGAGGTATTCCGCTTTTTCCCATTCAATCTCATACAGACCCGTGTCGTAGAAGTGATCGGTTATTTCTTGCATCTTCAATGTGAGTTTTGGATAATTGGGATCGGTCCAATTCTCGTCTAAATTCTTCGAGTTTGGTCTCGGCATTTTCGAGCGAATATCGCACAATCGCACGTGAACATCATGGGTTTTTTCGGGGCGTATGAATTCGCCGGTCTTGATCCATTCCCCGACGACATAACGTTTTCTTTCCTGAGGCGCTCCATAGTCTCCGGCATTGAGGATATCGCCTTGAATCACGATTGCGATATCGGTAGCCCTGAAGCCGTTCTTCTTCGCCCAACGCGATAAATTCAGATCGTCGAAGGTATACTCCGGCTTAATGAATTCCTTGGACTTCGGAACATTCTCCATCAGCCATCCTTTCAATATCGATTTCCTTTGATGCCTTTTGACGGCTATAACCCTTAGGTAAGCCTCGATCAAACGAAGCCCCGAAGTTTTATCGGCTTTACCCGCCTTGTTGGACATCGAAAAAGAAATGCAAGAAGGGCTTCCGATGATGAATTCGGTATTGGGCAATGCTTCGATCTCCCGCACGTCGGACGAATCTTCGCTCCAAAAATCCAATATGTCTTTCGGAACGTCGTTCAAATGATGGTTCAGGTTATGAGTGTCGACGGCGGGTTGCCATTTGTCGATTCCCATGATCACTTCGAATTCTTGTTGACGAAATCCCTCTGAAAAACCTCCTGCGCCGCAAAAAAAATCGATGACTCGCATCCTATTTTTTTTGAAGTGCCTAGGGGATCGGTTGCTTTTCATATGAGGCAGGATAACGACACGAATTTACCTGAAAATATCTTATCTGAGTAGAGGAAAGACTACTCAGAGAGTCTTGTGTACGCTTGTTGTGCCAACCCAAGAATTCCTTCAAGTTGCTCCTCGCTCGTGACAATCACGTTGGAGAGCTTCTTCCCTGGGCTGATCTCGAATCCCTTCAACGAATCCCAATCAACCAGATTATTCCGGAAGTAGACGCGGACGCCGACGGCATCCTCGTTTTTCAAAGGATACGCCTCGCAGAAGAGCTGCGGATGGCCGGGGCCGCGCCAACTCGCACCAGTGGGATTGATCTTCTCGTATGCATCGGGGAAAGAGGTGTTGATGCGTGTTCGCAACTGCTCGAATATCGTCCGAGTCATCGGATTACCGATCCGGTCGAGGAATTCTTCCAACGACACCGTTTCCTTTTTTGAAACGGCTGCTGAGAGGGATTTCTTCACCTCCGCTCCGAAGAGCCGCGGAATCATGATCTCGTAGGTATCGTGCTTGTAGTACTCGAGTTCCACCGCGTAGACATCGAATTTGCTGTTCTGGTTAAGGAATAGAATGAGATCTTTCAGCTGATCATGGAGCTGATCCATGAGGACGACGAACTTGAATCTGCCATGGTCCAGATTCTCGCGGACCGCGTCGGTGAGATCCGTTGCTTCTTCTCCTTCGAATCCGAAGTAATCATCGATCTTTTCGTAGAGACTCATCCCGAATTTCTTCTGGGTATTCTCTTCGAGAAGAGCGATGAAACGGGAGGAATCCTGAAAGTGCCGCCAGAGAGATGCTCCGTAGTCGAGCACCTGAGCGACGACGTGTCGCTTGTCGGCGTTCCGGTAGAGTTTCGTCTCGATCAGATAGATTTCCCCGTCCCGGTCGACGCCGACCGCATCAATGGGGCCGCTCTGGGTCGGCAATTCGCGTGCGAGGACAAGGACTTGGATGTCCTGCTTGATCTCGTAGAGCGGAACGATGTCGGGGTTGTCGTAGAGGTACTGCTGGAGTTCATCCTCGTTCGCGAAGCTGGTTCTATCGAGCTTCCGGGCGTTCTTACCGTTCTTGGAAATGATGAGGGACATATTGGAGCGGGAAATGGGTAAACCACCCGCGTATATCCCAAAAGGGACAACCCAGGCAGGTCGCCCACATCCAGTACCTTACGGCACGTTCAGTGGCTGCGCAGGGTTGCCCCTTGCGACACTGAAGTGCCGTTAAGAACGTAAGGACTGAAATAACTAGGATGTAGGCGACGCGCTAAATATAGCGGAATCGCCAATCTCTTAGTAGTGATGTTTCAGTAAAAGCGTCGATTGCCCTCTGCTAGACTTCCACAGTTTACATAGCCCAATGACTGAACAGCAGAAGGGATTCGAACTTGGATATATTGCTTTTTATGTAGTGTAAGAGCAAAACGGTAGGGCTCAGGTGTTGGCTGGGGAGGAAGGATTCGAACCTTCGAATGGCGGCTTCAAAGGCCGCTGCCTTACCACTTGGCGACTCCCCAATATAGTAGGAGCATATCATATTAATATCGTTGTCCCTTGGGCTTCAAAATAAAAGGTTTCAGTTCACTTTCATGTCCATGACGAACCGCGCTATCGACTTTATCGAGGTAATGTTTCAGATCTTTCGCGTATGGAAGAGAAGGAAAAAATGCAATCATGTGACCATCGGCACTTCCATAACGAATTGCTAAAGGACGCACTCCAAATAAAGAATTGATAATACCTGCAGAGGGTAATGAGGATTCTTGGTATTGATTCCACTTAATGGTAACAAGCGTGTATTCCTTTGCCTTATGTTTTCCTTTTGCTGCGGGATCTGCCGCAACAGGCATCATGGGATGAACAAGGATACCGTGCTTGTATTCCAAAAGGATCCGTTCATTTGTAACTCGAAACGTTGCTTCCTTCCAGTGGTGATGCGTTAGCCATCCCAGAACAGCAACAACAAGAAGAGGAATGGGAATCAACCAGAGTGGGGAAATGGGATTTGAAAATACCGTGAAGGGAAGCCATAGGAGAATACATATGACGATGCCGATCATGAATCCGGGGATAATTGTTTTTAGAAGATGTTCTAACAGCGCAGAAACAGTAGGTCTCAAACAGACATAGAGGATTTCTTCGTCATGGAGATATGCGCGATTGTGCATGAAACGAGTATATCAGTTTCATGATTCTCAAAATGCTGTTATTCAGTCTCGAAAGATGGCTTCTTTCTGCCTAAAAAGGCATGAAAACTATGTTTGACATGATTTTCAAATGCAGGGACAATACTCCTCCTATGCGTCCACTTTCCCGTATTCTTCTTACTGCAAGTGCTTTGACCCTCTTAAGCATTGCTCCCGTGGCTCAGGCTCAGAACATTCAGTATCAGGGAAATTACGGAGCCCCCTACTACAATACGGGCAGTGGATTTTGGTATCGCGATCGCGATGGAGAGTGGAGGTATACCACCTATCAAAATTTTGCGAGGCAGGGATCCAACGCGTTTATCCCTACACGCCTTGATGAGCAGCACAGGAATGTGGATCTCTCTGTACGCGAATCGGTAGATCCTGTTCGTCCGGGAGATGCGCTTTCCTACTACATCACAGTTACCAACAATTATTCCGGAGACGCCAATATTGATCTTGTTGCTTACTTGGATCCCAAGACCGATTTCCGTGATGGATCCGACAATGTACGCAGAAATGGTGATCGTGTCGTATGGAATAATTTGACGATCTACGGACACAATTCACGCACGGTAGTGGTCACGGTGAAGGTAGACTCCCCTGCCCGTACGGGAGATCAACTTCGCTTTCAGGTGCAGGCAGGCCAGTACTCTACGGTTGCTCTTACAAAAGTGAATGATGACTATCGAAATTTTGGTGATCGCGCAACAACGACAAGTCAGCGATATCCTGATCGTGATTTAACAGTTTCTCTGGATAAATCCGCACGCGGCGGAGATATTTCCTATCGTCTGGCAGTAGCAAACAATACCGATCGCACGATGTACGACATTGATGTCACACAAATTTTTCACACGAGCGTTGCGAACATCTCTATCATCTCCACAGATGGCGGACGGGACAGTGGTGACCGCATTATGTGGGATCTTGGAAACCTTGCCCCCCATGAATACCAAGTGATGGAATACCGTGTTCGTATCTTGAACGGCGCATCGGTCACATCCACCGTGAGTGCAGTCAGTCGAGATCCCGCACTGCGTGCAACAACAGCTGATACGATCGGGTACGCTCGGGAGTCATCACAGACCTACAGCTATAACTACGGTGCTGTGCGCATGCCACGAACTGGTGTGATGGGAGATCTCTTCGCTTCTTTGGATAATGAATGGCAAACCTCTCCAAGAGAAACATCGGATCGATCAGCAATTCCTGCCCTTGTGATGGGAATCATTGCTCTAGGCTCCCTCTTTGCAATGAGAAGAGTAGTAGAATACTAGAGTGCTAGGACAGATTTAAATCTCTCCTTTTCCAATTATTCTATTACTCTAGTATTCTATTTTTTCTTCTTCAGATTCTTCACTCTCTCCAAAATCGCAAGGGGGAGATGTTTCAGCACAGGTGCCATTTCATCTAATTCATCCTTTTTAATCTTAGAAAGTACCCACGCAGCGAGATCTTGAGCAGATCCTTTCGGGGGGTTTCCAAGACCAATGCGAATACGGGGGAAATCCTCCCCGATTGCTGCAACAATGGATTTCAGTCCGTTATGCGTACCAGGTCCTCCGTGCAAGCGCAGGCGGAATGTTCCAAGTGGAAGATCAATATCATCACTGATGATCATCAAATGATCGGCGGGTTTGATTTTATAGAATGTGAGCAGTTTTGTGACAGCCTCTGCAGAACGATTCATGTACGTTCCCGGCTTTGCAAGAAGAACCGTTGTTCCCGAAACAGAAATTTCACAGAGATCACTCATGAACTTTTGTGATTCCTTCCATTCTGGTTTCTCAGAAAATGCTGCGGCAATGAAGTCGAGCGCAATGAATCCAATATTATGCCGTGTGAGTTGGTACTTCTCACCGGGATTTCCCAGGCCGACAATGAGGAACTTTGGTTTCATAGCGGAAGTATAATGGAATGATCGCTGCATTGCTCGCAAGGAGAAAACGAATAGAATTTCTTCTTAAAACTTAGTTTTTTTTTATTTCTTCATACCAAGATCCCAAAGTGCCCGTTCAAACGAGCGCATTGCTCTGTCCACTTCTTGCAACGATGGCTGTGCCTGCATTTCGTGCGCAACAGTATTCCTGAGTTTATGCGCATTCCAGAGTCCTTGAAGATCTGAAAATCGCGGTCCTGCTTTCTTGAGCTTTTCTCCTAGCGATCCCGGGTAGCCAAGAAGACCCAATGCGAGATCTAAAACCTTATCTGCTTCCAGAACTTTCCGGACAGGGTCATTAATCTGATTTATGAGAAGCCATGATTCTCTGATCTTTCGTTCGGCAGAACTCGATAACTTTCGCTTCTTTGTAATACTCCAGACCAAAATACAGATGACGAGTGCAAGCAGAATCAAAACGCCAATGCTCGACCATACCAGTATCATTCTTCGTCCTCTGAAAATTCCCCTTTCTGCATGGAACTTGCCACAAAATCGGAAAGAATCCCCTGCACCGTCTTTGCATCTTTCAGGTTCTTCGAATGAACATATGTTTCCATCGATTGTAAAATAAGTGTCTGCACTCTACGGGGAACAGGGACTTGCGTGAGGGAGATAGTCGTTCCTGTAGAAATTTTTTCGACCGAAATATCGCCAAACCGGAACAGCGTTCCAAGAATGCCCTTCATTTCATAGCTCACTCCCTGAATGTCGCTATAGAGCACGCGTGTTGATTCACGATGAAACCAACCATGCCAGGCAAGGTCGATAATACCGTGATCGGTAATAACCCATGCGTCCAGAAAATAATCCAGGAAGGTACGCATCCACCAGATGATAAGAAGGATCAACACAGCGCCTTCCACCCATCTGGCCATCACATTTTTTGTGATGACGATGAGTGCGACCATGGCAATGATGAGGAACGTTGAAAAGAGAACAGCTTTCACCCCAAAAATCCAGTGACGATGAATAACGGCCTTCATGGTCTCATCGTCTTCAATGTGCTGCGTAAAGAGGAAGCGGAGCATGGAGAGAGGATACAAGGTCCTGGGTGGTAGAAAAAGTAAATCGGACAAGTTAACAACTCTTTGATCTACCTTCAACCTCCCCCTTCTGCTATCCTTCTCCCGATGCCCGAAAACACTCCTCTTCCACAGCGCGGATTCTGGTTTCACTTGATCGACATTACCCTGAATATCGTCATCATTGTTGCTATTGTCGCAACCATCCGCACCTTCATTGTGTCTCCTTTTCAAGTGGAAGGAAGTTCTATGAACGACACACTCCTTCACAAGGAATACATCATCATCAATAAATTCAAGTATCTGTTTGATGACCCCAAGCGTGGTGATATTGTCGTGTTTCACCCAACCCTGGACGCCGATAAATATTACGTAAAGCGCATCATTGGCCTCCCCGGTGATACCATCGCTATTCGTGATGGCTATGTGTACCTGCGTGATTCCAATGGAAACGAGAAGCGTTTAGACGAGGGATATTTAAGCCCCAAGAATGCGGGTCACACATTCCGTGCCCCCGTCACAAGCGGTGACACACGGGAAATTGTCTATACCATTCCCGATGACAACTACTTCGTCTTGGGCGATAACCGTCTTGGAAGCCTAGATTCGAGAAGTTTTACAAATGTGGAAGGAAGTCCCGCGCCATACGTACCGGGAGAGCGCATTAAAGGAAGTGTATGGTTTGTGGCTCTCCCCATCACGAAGATTCATGCTATTGAACCGCCGGATTACGGGTTGTAGAAAACAGAAGTCAAAAATCAGAAGAGTTTTACCTTTCATCTCTGTTTTCTGACTCCTGCCTTCTGATCTCTTTTCTGGGCTGAGAATCGCTTGCACCTACCCTCTCGCTTTGGTACAGTATCCAGGCGCCGAGAGGCGTTTTTCTCTAAGACCGCCATATGGATGCCATTCTCACCTATTTCCGGGGCAGCCTTGAAGAGCTGCGTCATGTACGCTGGCCTACCCGCCAACAGGCGGTTCGTCTGACAATTATCGTTCTGATATTCATTGTGGTGAATGCCTTTGCCCTTGCTGTTATAGACAGCGCCCTTACTGCCATTATCGACTTTATTGTCCTCTAACCCATGGGAAAACAAGATCCATCAGCCGGACGGAACTGGTATGTATTGCACACCTATTCGGGCTACGAAGATAGTGTGAAGAAGGCGTTAGAACAGCGTATTGAAAGCCTTGGTATGCAAGATTACATCTTTGGTGTTGTTGTTCCGAAGGAAAAACAGATTGTTTTTAAACGTGGAGAGCCTATAGAAGAAGAACGCAAATTGTTTCCCGGCTACGTGCTTGTGGACATGGTGGTGACAGATGACAGCTGGTATGTGGTTCGTAACACGCCAAACGTAACAGGATTCGTCGGTTCAGGAAATATTCCGGTCTCTGTATCTCCGGAAGAATTCGGCGTCATTGAGCGCCGTGTGGGTGAGCAGGAAGCCAAGTTCAAGAGCGACTTCCGTGCAGGAGATCTTGTCATCATCATCGATGGTCCGTTTAAAAACTATGAAGGCACTGTAGATGCCGTGGATATTGATAAAGGCAAGCTGACGGTGCTTGTTGTGATCTTTGATCGTGAGACACCTGTCGAGCTAGATTTCACGCAAGTGAAGAAGAAATAGTGATAAGTTTTCAGTTGTTGGTTATTGGTTTTTGGAATTTTTGGTTGAACTAATAACTAAAAACCAAAAACCAAAAACGTCACTTCACCCTTCTCCCTCTTTCCTGTAGGCTTCCCTCGCCTTCTTCCCCTATTTCTATGAGAAAGATTTCTCTTGCTGCAGCTTCTCTCAGTTTTTTGATGCTCCCGTCTCTTGCATTTGCTCTGCCGGGAGTTGGAAATCGCTTAACGATAGCAGGAACAATTCAGCAAGTGACTCTTACAGAGCAGCAGCGTTTTGATCAATGGGGCGGTGAAGTGGTTGTGAAAGCAACGAACGGACAAAACGTCACCGTTCTTCTTCAGAAAGGAACAAAAATTATTTCGGAAGGACGAACAAGTCGCAAGAAAGCACGACCCATTGATTTAAACATTGGCATGACGGTTCGCATTACAGGTCTCCGTTTAAGCGGTGATTCCCTCTCTGCATCGGTCGTTGTCATTACGAATGTGGAGCGAAACCCTGTTCTTGCTGCAAACGGCATTATCACAGCAGTCGGTGATTCTTCCATTACCATTCTGCAGGCAAACGGCCAAATGCAGACATATAGCCTGAATATCGATACACAGGTTGTTGCCGAATATTCCGTTTACGGAAAAGACGGTCTCACATTTGTAGGAAAACAGGCACTCATTACGCTGAATCCGGATAATGAAGGACAGGCAAAAATCATTCGTGTGCGTGAAGCATCGAGGAGAAATGCACCAGATGTTGCTGTCCCCTCGTTCCAGTACTAGAGCGTCCCCTCTTCTATCACCGTTGCCTCCGCAAGGGACATTCGCTGTGCTTTGACCGTTGTCCGGAGCTGCAGCCATAATTGCAGGCTTTGCACAATCTGCCCCACGGTATACCCAACAGGTAAGGCATACAGATGCAGATCATCCACAAGAAGATACGCTGATGCGAGCGCTGCCGCTGTACTAACAACACTGGTAAGTGCAGGAACCGTGGTATTTTTGAGCGCATAGAATGCGCGTAACAGAAGATGATTGATACTCTCAAAAGGAATAGAGATTGAATAGATGGCAAGAACAATCATGAATGTTTCCCGAGCCGGCCCATGGAGATGCAGAAGCCATGCGGGAATGGCAGCCAGAAGAGCAAGCGCAATGGCTCCGGGTACCGTGAGAACAAGGTTCATGAGAACGCCTTTTCGAATGTATACAGAAAAACGATCATGATGATGTAGGGAGGCTGCCTGACTTAAACCGGAGAACGCCGATTGCGCGAGAGAAATGCCCGCAATACCCACAAGGACGGACTGAAAATTCCGTGCGAAGGCCGTGAGGGAAACAGTGCTTAATCCAAGGCCAGATGCAATTTGATCGAAGAGAAGAAGCTGGAGTTGTAGCGCGCCAAGCGCTGCCATGCGTGGCACAATAAGGAGTCCCATGTGGGCAAGTTCACAGTGCACAAGCCCACTCGATGGAAACATGAAGCGAAATCCTCCGGAGACGATGCCAATGAAGCGATAGATCACATAGATCACCGTCCCTCCGATTGTTCCCAAAATAGGACCATACGATCCATAGATGGGTGTAAGGAAATAGATTCCCACAATCGTTCCACACGACCAGAGAATGGGAGCAAGCCCGTAAATCCAATAACGCTGAAGTGCGATGAGATATTGCCCGGCGGTATTGCCGATCACGAAGAGCGCATTCGTAAAGAGCGCACAGCGTCCAAAGAAAATATAAAGTTCTAATCGCTCTCCTGTGAAATCGGTCATGTAGGGAGCAAGATTGCGGAAAAACAATGCTGCAACAATGGCGATGACGCCAAAAACAGAACCAAACAGAACAAGAATACTGGATGTCATCCGGTTCATCTCTTCTCTATCCCCACGCGCAAGATGGCTTGCAAAGAAAGGGACAAGAACGACGCTAAGTGATGACATCACGAAGATCTGAAACAACAGGTCACTTGGACGAAATGCTGCAATATAGACCGACGCTGTATCCAGTTGATCAACTCCCGGAGGAAATATGACGGAAAATGCCTGATCTCTGAAAAAACCTGCGAGAGAAGCACCAAATTGTGTGATGGCGAGAACAATGGCGCCGCCTGCAAGGCGCTCTTGGGAAAGATGTCTGCGTGCAATGTGGATGATGCGTCGCATGAGCACAGCTTAGCGCAAGAGCGTCAACGAAAAAGGCCTCCTTGCGGAGGCCCTCTCTTCAGGAAGGAATTAACTTTGATACGATGTTGAATTGACCGTGGTTTCCGGATAGTCCATCCAGAAGAATTTTGTGGATGTCACTGCATCTTGATCATGCCACTCAAGATGTGATTTTGCTGTTCCGAAAGCGGAAGCAAATGGTGTCGAAAAGCTTGTGAGTGACACCTGAAGAGTGGAGTTGGTATTTGCGACCTTTGGATTATCAACATCCGCTTCAAGAACGAATGTTGCATCCGTACCGGCATCGATGCGTGTGTTCACACCACTATTGGGCAAATTCCCGCAAGAGACGAAGAACGAACCTGATGCGTTCTTCACGTTCGCGAAACATTGCTGACGCACCGTACTGTTCACCTTGTTATAGAAGTAGAAGTCCGAAGCGAGACTTCTCTGGTCACCTGTTCCAAGGAGCACATTTGTGGCATTCACATTGAAGATAATGCCGGAGAGCGTCCAATCGTTCGATCCGTTCTTTGTGTTGGCATGCGTAGCGGCAGAGAACTTGAATTGCCCGATTCGTTGCAAACCTGTCGCAATAGCACTGCCATTGGGATCCGGATTGGCATTGGTAATGGAAACAACTTTCGAGTGAACGACGACGTTTCTGTTGCCACGAATGCCACTATTGGAACCCGGCGTAGAACGGCCGATAAAGACCTCTCCTTCATCGATACTGTCTCCATCATTCCTTGCAAGTATATTAGACGACTGAAGACCGCGTGCACGTACGGCACCAGATCCTGACCATGACGTAGGTGTAGAATCGATAAAGAGACTGATTCCTTGACCCGAAACAGAACCTTGCTCATCGGTTTTCATGCGTGGGCGAACAAGAACATCAGTATCTGTATCTCTTGGAATAACAAGCTGTTTATTGTCCATGTTCGCGCACATGGAGTTTGCAGGGACATCAACCGTACTGGAACAACCTCCTACGGTTGCGGAAGAAAATGGTGTAACAGAACCTGGTTTATAGAGTTCCAGGAAATCAACATTGCTTAGGAACGAGTTCGCATTCGTACCACTCGCTGTAAGGATCAAATCCGTCACGTCGATATCTTCATACTCTGCATGGAACTGCACACGAAGGATGTCATCTTCCAGCTTGCCGCCGAGAAGCTGTCGATTGCGGATGGGCGTTACAGACTTCGTAACATACAGACTTCCTTGTGGCCTCAATTGGTATATCGTTGATGGAGCTGTGAGAACGGTGATCTGACAAACATTGATCGGGCATACACCGTCTGTTTCAACTCCTGTAAGCGAATATCCATCCACTGCGCGTTCAGCCTGTACGGAAGGTGCCGATGAACCTGCGAATTTTAGAGAGAGAACGGGAGGGTTTACGAGGGAAGAAGCAATATCGCTATGAACCTCGAACATGGTGCTGCGTTCTGGTGAAACAACGTATCCACCGTTTTGGATCTGGCTAAAGGTGATAAGGTTGCTTTGAGGCGCAACACCAGACTGAAGGACTGTATCAACGTTGCCATCTGCGTTTGTATCTACCCATAAAGAATAGTTGTTTCCATTCACGAGTGATCCTGTCTGCGATACAAAACGAAGATCTGTGAGAAGTATATCTCTGCCCTGTGCGTTTGCTTCAAAACGAAGAAGATTCACATTCTTTTTGTTCGACACAGCAACATCGGCTGTGGCTTGCGGTCGCTGTGTGATGAATAGATGAGCAACGGCGATGGTATGGAAATTTCCACTGACCGTTCCGCCGGGGAGAACCGATGGAATGGGTTTGTTTGTGGATGCACCAAGTGCCTCGACACCAAATTGAGAGGCAGGCGCATGCAAGCCGATGCCATACGTACATTCAGCTCCAGAGCTTTTCATTTCCTCACACAAGGAAGCACGGAATCGATCGCCATCCTGCGGAGACTTTCCATGACCGTTATCTTCAAAATCAACATGAAGATGCCATATCGTCTCGCTGTTCTTTGGAATCGTGAAATTTCTGAATGCATAGATATCGTAGGTTGCCTCATCAGCCTGATTCGATGTATCTCCTGTAAGAAGCAAGCCAGAAATGGTTTGACCCGTAACGGCATTACGGAGCTCAACACCAGAAAGAACCTCGCGGACGTTATCGGAATCTTCATGATTTCCTCCGGCAGGAAGACCTCCACCGTTTTTACTGCGTGCTTCAAGAGCAGATGTGATTTGAGCAAGATCAATATCTTCTGCATTCGGATTCGAAATCTTTACGCTTGCCAATACTGCATCCTGCTCCCCGGGTCCGTATTTCTGTGCCGGAGGCCCGTTAATTTCAATGGTGAGTGGCTTTGGTGCCTGAGTGAGCGGACAGAAGTACGCCGCAAAGAGATGTTTGGGAAGAAGCATAGTCGACTTTCCAAATTTAAGAGCACGTACTTCTTTTCCACTAAAGAGAACGGTTGTCTTGAAGTCTTTTCCGTTTACCGTTGCATTGAAGAAGTAAGTCGCAAGAGGCTTTGCCAGGTTTCCAACACTGCGGATAGCTGCACGGTGGCCATCTTTTCCTGCATAGAAAAATCCCTGAACGTATTGTCCGGCAGGGGCGTTGATGACGACCTGTTGGGCAATGCGGTCATTGGAATCGGTTGTAATGAGGTTTCCATTCGCATCGTAGAATCGTGCGGTGTTGTCCAGCTTTGTTTCGATTGTCCTTAAAGAGCATCCACTTGGAGCCGCAGGTGGTGTAATAAGTGGTGCTGAAGAGGAAACGGAGGAGGCAGAAGAAGATGATTCGCTGCTTGCTGCAGTCACCTTAAGCGCTTCCTGAGAAGAAGATTCACTGGATGAAGAGGACCCGCCACCTGGAACCTCAACCCTTGTCTCGCCAGGACAAATATAAGCACCAAACCACTCGTGGGAGTTGAATGTCGTTCCGCCATTCCAACGGAGCGTCGTCATGCTTGTATCGGGAAAGAGAACGTACGCATTCATATCTTCGCCATTTACCAAACTGGAGTACGAGTAGGTCTTGAAGACTGAACCTGATGCGTTGATGGCATCAACAGATCCAAGGTGGGCAGAGCGACCGGCGTAGTACAAGCCTTGCAGGTATTTTCCGGCTGGTGCTGTAAAGTCGACGGTTGTAGAAAGAACAGGCGGGACTTGTTGGTGCACGACGGATCCCGTTTCGCTCAGGAAAAATGTTGGGCCGCCCAAGCGGAATTGCACCACTTTTAGTGTGCATCCTTCCATTATTGGTGGATCTTGAATAATAGGAGCGGGTAAATCGGGAACCACAGATGATGTACTGGAACTACTTCCTGTCTCTGTGCAGAAGTATGCACCAAACCACTCATGAGACTTGAATGTGGTACCAGATGCGAAGCGAACAGCTTTCGTAGAGCGATCTGGCAAGAGAACGTAAGACTTCATATCGGAACCGTTCACCGCACTCGAGAATGCGTATGTGTTGGTAACAACGTTTGATCCATCGACAACACTCATCACCCCTTCATGGGGCAATGCGTAATCATCTCTTCCCGCATAATAGATTGCCTGAATGTACTGACCTGTTGGCGAAGCAATGGTCACATCCTGTGCTAAAACCTCCGGAACCTGCTGATACACCGTCGCACCCGTTTCACTGAGGAAATACGTAGGGCCACCAAGGCGGAACTGAACCACTTTTGGTGTACAGCCAGCCAGAGACGGAGGCGTGTCTATAATGGGTGCTTGCACGGCAAACACAGAACTAAGTGATGCTGTTGCTGCGAGAAATGTCACTGCACTGGTCAATGCAAGATGGCGCTTGAGCATAGAATGGATAGAAAAAAGTAGGACTCTATTCTAGTGGTCTTAAACCACATGTCAATGCTTGTCAAGAAAGGATTTTTGACGCAGAGCTGTCGCATTTGTGGCGTGACCCGTGCATGGCAATCGCGTATGCTCGCTATACCTCTATGAAGAAAACGAACTCCCCTACTCTGGACTTCCTCTCCATGAAAGATGAAGAAATTCGTGCGTCTCTTTCGAAGTATTCAATCGGACTGACGATCGATGAGGCAAAGACGGTCCAGACTCTTCTCAAGCGTCCTCCCACGATTACCGAAGCCGTCATTTGGGGTATTCAAGGCAGTGAGCATTGCAGCTATAAATCGAGTAGACGGTTTTTAAAGACTCTTCCCACAGACGGAAAGCATGTCATTCTTGGGCCTAAGGAAGATAGCGGCATTGTGGCTATCACCGATGATCCTCCAGGAAAGCGCTGGGGGCTTGTCATCAGTCATGAATCTCACAATCACCCATCTCAAATTGTCCCCTATGAAGGTGCTGCAACAGGAATCGGTGGTTGCGTACGGGATGTGCTCTGCATGGGTGCACGCGTGATCGGTTGTATGGATGCACTGCGACTGGGAGATTTGCAGTCAGAAGAAACGCGATCTATTGCCCGCGAAGTGGTGCGTGGCATTGCAGGCTATGGAAATCCTCTTGGGATTCCAAACCTCGGCGGCGATACCGTGTTCGATCGCTCTTACAACAAAAACTGCCTTGTCAATGCAGTGACCATCGGCATCGTTCGTGAGGATGAAATCATTCATAGTTACGTTCCAGAGGAAGCTGGACGAGTTGGATACGACATTATCTTGATCGGCAAAGCGACGGATCGCAGCGGCTTTGGTGGTGCGGCCTTTGCAAGCCAAACAATGGAAGAAGAGAAGAGCGAACAGAACACCGGGGCGGTGCAGGAACCGAATCCTTTTCTGGAGCGTCATCTGCTTGCATCCACGTACGATCTCTTCGATTTCCTTGCAGCAAAAAAGGAACTCCATCGCGTGAGCTTTAAAGACCTCGGTGCGGGCGGTGTTGTGTGTGCATCGGTAGAACAGGTCGCACCGCGGAACTTTGGTGCACAGATTGATCTGGAAAAAGTTCATACATCCATTGCGGGTCTTCCACCCGAAGTCATTGCGTGTGCCGAAACGCAGGAACGGTTTTGCTGGATGTGTCATCCCGATCTCACACAGATGATTTTGGATCACTATAATACAAAATGGGATCTCCCAACTGTTGCAGAGCACGCTCAGGCAAGTGTCATTGGAAAAGTGACAGAGAACCCTGTCTACGAACTCACACACAATGGGACGATCGTTTGCTCTGCGCTCTCTACGGATATTACGTCGGGGCTCCAGTACACACGTCCCACAAAGGACCCAAAAAAAACGTTCACGGAACCATCTATCATATGCGAAGAGGATCGCATCACCGCTCAAGGAAAAACGATGACGATCCACGATGTTTTTGAAGCCATGGTCTCTCATCCTTCCCATGGTTCTAAATCTGCTATCTTGAATCACTACGATAAAAGCGT
This sequence comes from Patescibacteria group bacterium, assembly GCA_023263945.1. GTDB lineage: Bacteria > Patescibacteriota > Gracilibacteria > Peribacterales > Peribacteraceae > JALQTW01. The sequence continues at coordinate 128,035 of JALQTW010000002.1, forward strand.
AATGGGAAATACCATCGTAGAACCGGGTGATGGTGACGCCGGTGTCATAGAGCCATTGTCCGATCTCCAAAGTTATGTTCATCATGGGAAGCACCCGGGATGGGATCTCTCCGATGATCAAAAGAAGATTGGCGTTGCGCTTTCTGCAGGAGGAAATGGACGCTATGGACGCATTTCTCCATATCTTCAAGGCGTGAATGCTGTTTGGGAGACAGTTCGAAATGTGGCTTCCACTGGCGCTCAACCTCGTGCTCTCACAGACTGTTTGAATTATGGAAATCCCGAAATTCCCGAGCAACTATGGGAGCTTGAAGAAGGAGTTCGTGGTATTACCGATGCAGCACGTAAGATCACGGTAGATGGTGAGCACATTCCCATCATTAGCGGAAATGTAAGCCTCTATAACACCACGTCCGATGGGGCCATAGACCCTACTGCTATTGTTGCTGCTGTCGGAGTGATGAACGATGCCGAAAGAGCCCTTCCCATAGCACTTCAAGAGGCTGGACATGAACTGTTCCTGCTTGGGAATGTTCGTGATGAGTGTGGCGGTTCTGCTTATTATGATCTTCTGGAATCCCTTACCGATGCAGCACCGGATTCTCTTCTTGGAGCAAATGTTCCCAATCCAGATTTCAAGGAAGCAACAGCAATGCTTGCATTTCTGGGAGAATCGATGCAGAAAAACATCATTGCATCTTGTCATGATGTGAGTGAGGGAGGACTGCTTCTGGCGCTTTTTGAGATGACACTTCCTTTTCGTGGGAAAAAGGCGGCGTTCGGAATGGACATCAATCTCGATGCACTTCCAAACGATCTTCGCACAGACACGCTCCTCTTCTCTGAATCCGGAACATGTATTCTTGCGATCGATCCATCACAGAAGAAACTGGTACAAAATCTTGCAGAAAAGCACCAATGCACACTGAAATCGCTAGGTGCAGTCACACAAGACAACACTCTCACCATACGACGAAACGGAACGCACGTTCTTGCTTCCTCGCTCCCAGAACTTCAAAACCATCGCATGAAAGCACTGGATGCCATGAAATTATGACCGGACAATTGTTTCGCTGGTTTCACCTCCGTATACTTCCTTCGCTATGAAATTCATCTCCCCCCTTTCCCTGGCCGGGCTTGCTCTTTCCGGTGTGATGTTCTGTACGCCCCTCTCTGCTTTTGCCGCAGATTCCGTTACGATTGAGCACAATAGTCCCGGGAAAATAGGGCGATGGGTTCTTTATTATCCCAATGGCATCTTGAAAGATGACGATATCAACGTGAACAAGAAGAAACAGACGGTCCATCCTCCTGCAGGAGAACTGACGCTTTCGGTGGACCCTCCCTCTGGTTCCACGGTCACAATTTCCATTTACAAAGACGATGAACTGGTCAAAAAGCAGCAGATCCAACAGCTGAGCGTGACATCGGAAGAAGGTCATTCGTATCGTTTTTATGTGCAGTATGCATTTACCAAACAAGGAACCATTGGTGTCACAAGCTCCCCCAGTGGTGTCCTTATTCGCATGAAGGGGCCAAATGGAAAGAGGTTTTTGGGCCGCACTCCCAAAACATTCGAACGCATGTATGCGGGCCGTTACACCATTACAGCAAACACTATGCCCGGCTGTGCGTCTCCCAGGCCATATACGAAAGAACTGAAGGATGGAGAACGATTGGTCGTCCATATTGATCTTCCGTGTGATTTAGAGAAGAGAAAAATGGGAGAAGATAAACCCCTTATCAGCAGACGTGGATTGAAGCAGGGAATTGATGACTCTGCTGCAGAGCGAGCTGACAAACGTAAAGAGGCGCAGGATTTGATGAAGAAAGCGCCTGCAGGAAGTGGTACAACGGTCACTCCTTAAATTCCCTTCATCACATCATCTGCAAGTCGTGCGATATTTCCCGCACCCATGATGAGAAGAAGATCGTGTTGTTTGAGGAGAGAGGGAAACATGGTCTTTGTATTAAACAGTGATGTCCCGTTGATTGTTTCTATTTTCGACTCCTGCTTGATGGCATCAAGAAACTTCGGAATATCCACAAGTCCCTTCTCAATATCCGGTCGTGCATCATAGATATCCGTCAGAATCAGCACATCTGCATTTTGAAATGCTTGCGTAAAATCATCCCAGAACGAGAGGGTGCGATCGTGCGTATGCGGTTGAAAAACAACGACCAAGCGGCGATCCGAATACTTCTCCTTCATGGCAGCAAGTGTTGCTTTAATTTCGATGGGATGGTGCGCATAGTCGTCAACGACAAGAATGTCATTTCCTATCACTCCCCTCTCTTCCATTCTCCTCCAACTTCCTCGATATCCCCTTAAGATTGATGATGCTTTCTCTACCGGAATTCCCATTGTTTGGCCCAGAGAAAGAACAAGTTGTGCATTCTTTCGCATGTGCTCCCCCGGGGTTTCAAGTTCAATAAGAGGCTGTGTATCGCTGTCTAGAATCGTCTGAGGAATAGTTGAGACAAGCTTCTTGATAGAAGGATCTTGAAGATGTGTGATGAGCGTTCCGTCTTTTGGCAGTTTTGCGAGGAATTCTTCAAATGCGTGGTGATACTCCTCGAGTGATGAGAAGGCATCAAAGTGGTCGCCATCTACATTGGTTAGAAGGATGATCGTGGGATGAAGGTAGAGAAAAGATCGTCTGTATTCACACGCTTCCACCACCCACAGGTCCGGGTCTCCAATGCGATAATTTTTCCCCTCCAGTTCAAACATTTTTGTCCCCACTACCACGGAAGGATTCTTCCCTGCTTCCATGAGGAGACGTGCAGTCATAGCAGTTGTCGACGATTTTCCGTGCGTTCCACAGATGCAGATGACGATCTTTCCCTGAGCCAACTCCCCAACCCCCTGAAAATACGAAATCTGACAAATACCAAGTTTCTCTGCTTTCACACGCTCCGGTGCTGTTTTTGGAATTGCTTCGGAATAGACAAGAAGATCGACATCATCGGGAAGGGCAGATCCATCCTGATTATCAATCACGTGGACTCCTTCTTTCTCCAGAGAATCGGTAAGAGGACTCCGTGCCCTATCACTTCCCAGTATCGTGTGTCCTCGTGCTTTCATGTGCATTGCATAGGCCGAGAGACCAATGCCACCAATGCCAGAGCAGAAAATTTTCATAATCGTAGAAGAATGCAGAATCAAGAATTTGGAATGAAGAATATTATACCTATTCAATTCTCAATTCTTGATTCCTAAATTCACAATTCTTTCAATGGTTGCGGGGACAGGATTTGAACCTGTGACCTCCAGGTTATGAGCCTGGCGAGCTACCGGGCTGCTCCACCCCGCGTCAGAGGCCACATTGTGCACTGCAATCAAATCGAAATCAAATCATGAATCCAAAGCCTTTCCAAAAAATGTACCTAGCCCATCACGCCGTTCTTCAGGATGAGGACCTCTGATTCCGGATTGGTTCGCTGACGCAAGTCGTCGGAGTATGTCGTCTCGAACATCATGTAAGTTACATTGAATGTTTGTTGGTATGTCGTTATTTCTGGCTTTTAATGAAACGTCCAGGGGGTTTTCCTCTTGCCGGTATACCATGAAGATTTTCTTCCACATGAGGAGTGTACATTGCAAACATGATGCGTCAATCTACAGCTTCTTCTTCAAATCTTCCAGTCGTTCCTGTTCAAACAAATAAAGTCTCCAATGTTCAATAACAGGAATGTCTCGCATTTCCTGCTCAAAAATTGCTTCACGGTCCAGTTCATCGCCACTTCCTGTCTGGGCTTGAAAGCCAAGGCCGTTCTCATGCCCCATGAGGATCAGCGTTTTTTCTCCGTCATTTTGCCTGTTCAAGTTTTCCTTCGCGTATTTGTCCTTATATTGCGGGGATTGCAGATAGTCTAATGTCTTATTACTCTCTGTAATTTGCTGAGCAAGTTTTTCATTTTGATCCGCCATCACAGAGAGCTGCCTATCAAACAGAATATTGTTGTAGTACGAAAGGGCCAACCCAAAGGCCATAGCTCCCACCACACATAAACCAATAATGATGGTCAGCTGTTTGCTGATAGGGGCAATATCTTTGTAAGGCACACCGCTATTCTAGCGGAAATGCCAAATGCCAAATAACAAATGCCAAAATATTTGGAATTGAAATTTTCATGTTGTTTGGTATTTGGCCTTTTGCCTTTGGCATTTTCCAGAGAGAAGAAACACTTGCAAAAACCTGCGATTCCTCTAAGATCTCTCCGCTTATGGCACACAAGAAAGCCGGCGGGTCTACGCAAAACGGCAGAGATAGTTATAGTAAACGTCGCGGCGTAAAGCGCTTTGGCGGTCAAGTTGTTCGTGCCGGAGAAGTTCTCATTCGTCAAAAAGGCACATGGTATCGCCCGGGCAAGAACACCTATGCAGGAAAAGATTGGACCATTCATGCACGAGTTGATGGTGTTGTGACATTCAGCCAAAAACAGCTTCTCAAATTCAACGGACGTAAGGAAAAAGAAACCTTCGTTCATGTGAAAGCAGCGTAAGGGTATGAAGAAATCCATTGCCTGCATCGGCATGGGTGCTTTTCTCATTTCCGCATGCAGCTCTGCGAAGAATAGCAACGAAAATTCTTTCTCCTCTTTATCGTCTTCTACTTCCTCTGTCACGCAGGTGAAATTATATGAGGATCCTTCTCATATGTTTTCGTTTGAGTATCCGTCCGATCACCTCACCCTGAAATCTCAGGGAGACATAACGAATCTCACGCATGCTATTTCTTCTTCTCATCCTGATCCCTGCGATTTTAAAGACGGAAAGACCATTCCCCTCCTCACAGATTTCTCTGTGCAATTTGAGAGCCGCGAAGGAAACCTTTCAGATGTCATTGCAGAGGAGCTCCGCTGGACTGATGAGGATAGAGCACAGTACATGACGGATGGCGAATTACTGACGCAGGAAGGCTTTATTGAAGAAGCAGAATATGGAGAATTTGAAGGATATTTGGTCATTCAGGGAGTGGAAGGGTGCGGTCAAACCGTCTATTTCCTCCAAAAAACATCGCAGTCTCCTGTACTGGTTGTGACACGCAAGAAAATCACAGAACTGAGTGACATTGTCACAAATGCAGAAGAATACAAAAAGCTCCCGGGTGTCATCCTTCCGGAACAGGAGGAAGAACTGTTTGAAGGAGTGATGCATACACTCCAATAAAAAGGGGGTGATCCTAAATTCTCAACCACTGCGGCTTTTGGTCGCAGTTCATGGAGAGGCGCGTGGCACTGCTGCCCGCCTCTCTTTTTTAGATCGATCTATCTTTTTGGTGGGCGAGGATGGATTTGAACCATCGATCCGCCATAGGCGGACTATAAGTCGCGACCCTTTTCAATTACTTTTTTCAGATAATTTCGCCCTCTTCCCGACTTGAGAAACTTTTCCCTTGCAACTGCTTCTTTCCTTGTAAGGAATTCCTCCTTATAGACCAATATCCAGGGCCCTTTTCCTTTCGTATAAGAAGGAAAGTCATCGTTTGTATTATGCTGAACTATTCTCTTTTTAAGATCATCAGTTTGACCTTTATAGAGAATACCTTCTGGGTTTTGCAATACGTATACAAAGTACATACCTGTTGAGAAGTTGGTGGGCGAGGATGGATTTGAACCATCGATCCGCCATAGGCGGACTATAAGTCCCAACTCATCTCTGCAGAGGAGATGGTGGGCGAGGGTGGGCTTGAACCACCGATCCGCCATAGGCGGACTATAAGTCCCAACTCATCTCTGCAGAGGAGATGGTGGGCGAGGGTGGGCTTGAACCACCGACCGCGGGCTTATAAGTCCCGAGCTCTAACCAACTGAGCTACTCGCCCTTAGATAAATCATAGCAGCAAACCAACTGCCTGCCCGTCCGAAGTCCGTAGGACGAAGGCGGGAGCTACTCGCCCTTGAAATGATCATACACGAACTTTGTGGCCTCCTTCTTCGTCGTAATCTTTTTCTGTACCTGTGCATCGCGAAGCATTTGGAGGATTTCTCCTACTTTTTCTCCTGGCTTCAATCCTGTTATTTCCATCACTTCTTCCCCGCTCAGAAGTTGCTTCTTCGGTTGTGGGTTTTCGTTGAGGAAGATGTTATAATCCTGTATAATTTTGTTGTACAACTCGAAGCTTCCAGGGTCTGTTCCTGCTATGTCTAGCCAGAATAATTGAAGGAGTTCGATGAACCACGGATGGAAGTACCAATGTGCTTTTCGCTCAACGGATAATTCCGTAAACACATTCATCATCATGTGATGCTCAATGAGCCAGCAAATTTTATCGCGGCGCCTTGCTGGACACTGTAATCGATCGAGTGCGATCTTCGTCTTCTTCGCGCCAACCTCTGCATGATGATCAAACCGTATGCGTTCCTTTCTCTGAAATGTCTCCGGTTTTCCGCAGTCGTGGAAAAGCGCCGCAAGACGCACATCAATCCCCTGTTCTTCCGTGAACGATGCAATAACCTTCATCGTGTGATCCCACACGTCTCCTTCGTGATGATACTGGGCAGGCTGCGCAATGCCTTTACAGGCATGGAGTTCCGGGAGAATGCGCTCCAGAATGTGTGTTTCCCATAAATCTTCAAATGCTCTGTCCGGATGCGACCCAAGGAGCATCTTCTCGATTTCTTCAAGAACCCGACCTCCGGAAAGAACTTCGATGTGTCCTGCGAGCTCTGTCAGCGCCTTATATGTCACAGGATCGTACTGTCCATTCAGAAGTGCACGAAAGCGAATCACGCGAAGCATACGGAGTGCATCATGTTTCATGCGCAGAGCAGGATCGCCAATGAACCGTATCAATCGTTCTTTCAGATCTTTCTCTCCTTCATATGGATCAAAGAGTTCACGCGAGATGGGCTGAAAGTACATCGCATTGATCGTCAGATCACGACGCTTGGCATCGTGCGTGCGATCGCCAAACACAACCGATTCAGGATGTCTGCCATCGGATGCTTCATCATCTTCACGAAAGGTCGTGACTTCAAACACGTGTCCCTTGTAAGATACAAGAATACTTCCAAATTGTTTCGATGCATCATCAGACTTTGGGAAAAGCTTCACGATATCTTCAGGGCGTGCATCGGTTGCAATGTCGATATCATCGGGAATTTTGTTTTGTAGCATGTCGCGCACAGCACCCCCCACCCACCAGGCATCGAAACCCTTATCCGTCAGTTTTTCGACAATGTGATATGCAGCTTCACCGTGCGAGGAAGCAAGGGTGCGATCGAGGATGGAGGGATCGAGAGACATTTGTACGTAGTATGTATAAAGTAGGACGTATCACGAATAATTCGATTCCATAATACGTAATACGTCATCCATAATACATCCATGTTGCACTTTGCCGTTGCCGGCGCACCGCTCTCAACCCCCGCTCCAGGTGGAACGGTAGAAGGCATTAAGCATGCTCATTCGCTTGGCATTACGGCGATGGAAATGGAGTGGGTACAGCAAGTGCCGAAGAATCCTGCTCGTATGAAGGAAATTCGGGAGACTGCAGAGAAATGCGGCGTAACGCTCACCATCCATGCGCCGTACTACATCAACATGAACTCTCCGGAGAAAGCCAAACAGGAAGCAAGCAAGAAACGCATTCTGGATGCACTTTCCATGGGACAGCTTGCCGGAGCACGCTCGGTGTGCGTGCACCCTGCTTTCTATTTGGGGATGGACCCCAAGGTGGTATTTGAGAACGTTCGGAGAATGTTTGCCGATATCATGAAACAAAAGAAGAAACTCTTTCCTGACGTCAACTTTGGTTTAGAGACGATGGGAAAGCCCACGCAGTTTGGAACACTGGAAGAAGTGCTCAAAATCAGCAAAGAGTTCGATGTGTTTCCTGTCTTGGATCCTGCACACATGCACGCTCGTTCCAATGGAGCCGTGAATTCTATGGAAGAGTGGAACGAGATGTTTGACCTGTATGAAAAGTACCTCGGCAAGAAATCACTCCAGCACGTACACATGCATTTCTCGGGCATTGCTTACAGCATCAAAGGCGAGAAACATCATCTCCCGCTTAAAGAAAGCGATGCACGGTGGAAGGATTTCCTCAAAGTTCTCAAAAAGCGAAAAATTGAAGGAGTTCTTGTGTGTGAATCCCCTCTTCTTGAGAAGGATACGATCCTGATGAGAGATACGTACGCAAAACTGTAACGATCGGAATTGTTAAATTGTTATATTGCTATATTGTTACCATAGCGAACGTGCGTATCGCTTGCGAACAATATAACAATTTAGCAATATAACTCCGTACTTCTCTCATCCTCCTCAATTCTCGTATGAATCTTTCTATTAACGGATTTGGCCGCATTGGACGGCAGGCACTGCGAATCATTCTGGAAAAACATCCGGAGATCACTGTGGTGTCTATTAACGATCTCTCAGACCCGCAAACCCTCGCACATCTCTTTGAGTTCGACTCCACCTACGGTCATTTCAATGCAGAAACAACGATTGATGGGAATAATCTCAAAACGAAACACGGATCCATTCGGCTTACGGCGGAGAAAGATCCTTCCAAACTTCCTCATAAAGAACTGAAAGTGGATGTTGTTTTGGAATGCACGGGAGTTTTCACCAAGCGTGATGACGCTGCTCTCCATCTGAAAGCAGGTGCCAAGAAAGTCATTATTTCCGCTCCCTGTAAGGATAAAGCCGACGGTACATTCTGTATCGGGGTCAATGAGGAAACGTATGACCCCAAGACAATGGATGTCATCAGTAATGCGTCCTGCACAACCAACTGTTTGGCACCCATGGCAAAGGTTCTTGAAGATACGTTTGGGATTGAATCCGGTCTCATGACGACCATTCACAGCTATACGAACGATCAAAATTTGCTGGATCTTCCTCACAAAGATCTTCGTCGTGCGCGTGCTGCTGCCGTGAACATGGTTCCAACCTCAACCGGGGCTGCAAAAGCAATTGGCCTCGTGATTCCTTCTCTCAACGGAAAACTGAATGGAACATCTATTCGTGTTCCAACGCCAACGGGAAGCATTACAGATCTCACCGTTGTTCTAAAGAAGAAGGCGACAAAAGAAGAGATCAATGCCGCCTTTGAGAAAGCTGCGGCAGGTCCTATGAAGAATATTCTCAGTGTTGAAAAGCGTCCTCTCGTCCTCAAAGATTTTGTGGGAAATCCTCACAGTTGCATCATCGATGCCGAGATGACGGATGTGATAAACGAAAACCTCGTCAAAGTATTCGGCTGGTACGATAATGAGTGGGGATATTCAAACAGAATCGTCGAACTAGCAAAAATGGTCGGATCGAAGTAATAACTTGACTTCAGCACCAGAAGAGTAGAATGAAAGGAAATGGTAAGTACATCATTCGATTCACTACTCAGCATTCGAGATGATGAAGTACTCTCTCCAGAGAGAGTGATGTATCTTTTGCAACACACAGATCACGGTTCAGATATTTTAAAAGTATTGGAGCGGGTGCGGGAATCTGCCATGGATCATGTAACAGGCGCACAGTTCAAAAGAGCAGTGTATCGCATACAACATCCGCTCATGTCCCGTTTTCAAAATCTCATGTCGAGATCCTCATCATCGTAAAAGCTATATGCCGGCGATGAGCGTTCCGACCTTTGGCATTAGATTCCCGTTGTAATAGTTCCTGGCTTAGGCATAAGCAATAAGAATATACGTGATAATGAGGGAAGTTGCAAGAAATACTGCTGAAATCATGGTTAAACGCTTCTTTTCTCGTGCTCGTTTTGTGAGCGCTGTCGCTGCACCTTCTATCACGGTCACGGTCTCTAAAAAGAACGATGTCTGATCAATCGATTGTCCTTTCCGGAGATGTTCAATGTCATCTTCCAGAAGAATCGAGCCGCCAAACAGTCTTCGTGGAGCAATAGCAAGAAGAGAAAAGATGATGGAAAGAATGAGGAGCGCTCCTGCAATCTGACGGAGATTCACCGGAAAATCGATCGTCACAAGAAGCGAGAGAAAGGAACCTGAAAATCCGATGAGTGCGAGGTTGTACTTATTAACACGTTCAAGATCCCGAAGTTCCTCTGCACGGCGATCTTCTGCTAAACGAATCATCTCCCGTAGAACTTCCATACTGACCCGTTTTGCGAGAGGCTGTTTGCTCATGCAGGCATTCTACCACGGGAATAATTTATCAGCGCCGCGGGCGGAACGCCCGCTCTGGTATCTAAAAAATGATCTCTACTTCTTTTCATCAACGACTTCACCCTCCTTCACATCGCTTTTCTTGTCTCCACCCTGCTGTTTTGCCGCTTCTGCCTTCTGCGCTTCTTCATAGACAAGTTTGCCAATTTCCTGTGCCTCACGACCCAATTCATCGGTTGCCTTTTTGAGTTGATCGACCGTAGCATCTTCTTTCTTGAGGAGATCTTTCACCTCATTGATCTTCGTGTTCACTTTCTTCTTGAGGTCATCGTTGATTTTGCTGTCATGTTCACGCATTTGCTTTTCCAGATTGAAGACAAGGGCATCGGCCGTGTTGCGTGCATCAATGAGTTCACGCTTCTTCTTATCTGCTTCTGCATTCATCTCTGCATCCTTGCGCATCTTTTCGACTTCCTCTTTTGAAAGACCTGTCGATCCTTGGATTGTAATGTGCTGTTCTTTGCCTGTCCCCTTGTCTTTCGCCTTCACATTGAGGATTCCATTCGTATCGATATCGAACGTCACTTCAATCTGCGGCATGCCACGAGGAGCTGCCAAGATTCCATCCAGAATGAAACGTCCGAGAGATTTGTTATCCGTCGCCATTTCGCGTTCACCTTGAACGATGTGAATCTCCACGGATGGCTGATTATCAGCTGCGGTCGAGAACACTTGTGACTTGCTTGTTGGAATGCGTGCATTACGCTCGATCAACTTCGTCGCAACGCCACCAAGTGTTTCGATACCCAGGGAGAGCGGTGTGACGTCGACAATCGTAATATCACGATTGATGTCTCCGCCGATTTGTCCTGCCTGAATGGCAGCACCAATTGCCACCACTTCATCGGGGTTTACACCTTTGTGTGGTTCCTTGCCGAAAAGCTCTTTCACTTTTGTCTGTACCGCAGGCATACGCGTCATTCCTCCTACAAGCACCACCTCTGTGATAGCACCTTTCGCAAGTCCAGCATCCTTCAATGCAACTTCACAGGGTTTTATGGTGCGGTCGATCAACGGAGCCACGAGAGATTCCAGTTTCGCTCGGGAGAGCTTGATGTTGAGGTGCTTTGGACCGGACGCATCTGCGGTAATGAACGGAAGATTAATTTCTGTTTCGTTCGATGATGAAAGCTCGATCTTCGCCTTCTCTGCAGTTTCCTTCAAACGTTGAAGAGCGATCTTATCTTTGGAGAGATCCACCCCCTGATCTTTCTTGAATTCATCCGTGAGCCACTCAAGAATGAGCTGGTCGAAGTCGTCTCCACCAAGATGCGTGTCTCCATTTGTTGCACGTACCTCGAAGTGCCCATCGCCAGAGATCTCAAGGACCGTGACATCGAACGTACCACCACCAAGGTCGTACACAATGATCGTCTCCTCTTTCTTTTTATCAAGACCATACGCAAGAGCGGCAGCCGTTGGTTCATTGATAATACGAACCACTTCAAGCCCCGCAATCTCCCCTGCTTCCTTTGTTGCAGAACGCTGGGAATCATCGAAGTATGCAGGAACCGTGATGACTGCTTTCGAAATCGTCTGACCTAAAAATGCTTCTGCATCTTTCTTCAACTTCATGAGAACCTTCGCACTGATTTCCTGCGGAAGCATTTGCTTGCCATTGATGTTCATGACAGCTCGCCCTTCTGTTCCACCAATCACATCAAAGGGCATGGTCTGCGCTTCTTTTGCCACTTCATCAATGCGATGACCAATGAAACGCTTGGAAGAGAAAATCGTATTTTTCGGGTTCGTCACAGCCTGTCTTTTTGCGGCAATACCAACAAGAACTTCATTATCTTTAAAAGCTACCACAGATGGAGTAGTATTCGCACCTTCACTGTTTGGAACCACTTGCGGTTCACCACCTTCAATCACAGCGACACACGAGTTTGTTGTACCAAGGTCGATACCGATAATTTTTGACATAGGGAGAAAAAGGAATTAGCACTCGGAATTGTAGAGTGCCAAATAGGATTCGTCAAGCACGAAGTAATGGGATCTTGTACAATCTGGTCTCATGTTTCTTGATGAAGCAACCATCACTGTGCAAGGAGGCAATGGCGGGCGCGGATGCGTCAGTTTCCGCCGTGAAAAGTATGTGCCACTTGGTGGACCCAACGGTGGGGACGGTGGACGTGGCGGGAATGTGGTTCTGCTTGCAGATAGAAATACGGATACGTTGAGTGACTTCATGAGCCGCAAGAAATTTCAGGCAGAAAAGGGGCAGCATGGTCTTGGAAAAAACTGTAATGGAAAATCGGGAGAAGATCTCATCCTTCGCGTACCACCGGGAACACTGGTGAAAAATCCTGATGATGGAACTGTCCTTGCAGACCTCATGCTGGATGGTGAACAGATGGTGATTGTGAAAGGAGGAAAAGGGGGATTCGGCAATGCACACTTCATTTCATCCACCAGACAAGCACCGGACTTTGCCGAACTTGGTGAACCCGGTGCAAAAAAAATGATCACGTTGGAACTGAAACTTGTTGCAGACATCGGCATTATTGGTTTCCCGAGTGTTGGAAAATCATCGTTGATTGCATCTGTTTCCTCTGCACGACCAAAAATTGCTGATTACCCGTTCACCACACTCGTTCCGAATCTTGGAGTCGTGACCGTTTCGGATCGTGAATTTGTCCTGTGTGATGTGCCAGGGCTCATCGAAGGAGCAAGTGAAGGAAAAGGGCTTGGAGATCAGTTTCTTAAACACATCGAACGATGTGGCATTCTCGTGCATGTACTCGATGTCTCACGCGATGATCTGATCAATGATTACCGCATCATCCGAAAAGAGCTTGAAGCCTACTCTCCTACCCTCGCGCAGAAACAGGAGATTGTCGTGTTGAATAAGATCGATCTCGTCATGAATGATCCTCAAGAATGGATTGATCAACTGAAGAAAGAAAAGATTTCTGTCACCGCATCTATTTCTGCTGCAACGCACGAAGGAACAGACGCTCTCATGAAACTTCTCCTTCCTCTCGTATTGGAAGCGCGTGCGAAAAGATATGAGATGAGTCATGAGGAATCGAAAGACATTCCCACTCTCACGCCTGAAATTGCATCGGAAAGGATGGGGGCGTTTAAGATCGAGGAAAAATCTGATGGGACATTTCTCGTCACTGGGAAACGCTTGGAACAATTCACACAGATGACAAATTTTGGTCAGCACGGAGCTGTGAATCGGTTCAAAGATGTCATTGAGCGCGTGGGGCTTGTACGAGCATTGGAACGAGCTGGTGCGAAGTCATCAACGCATATTTTTATTGGATCTACCGATGTCACGGGCTTGTGGCAATGATACCAAAAAGGGATCGAATTCCATTAATCAAGCTCAAATCGTGGAACTGGTACGTCATCGTGAACCCCAACCCAACCATTCGCTACACGAAATAATTCTTCGGCAGTGGCCATTTGCATGACGTGATATATTTGTCCTTCTGGGGGATGCATATTTTCGATGACTATCTCTTCACTCACTTCTTCTCCTCGGATTTTCCTTGCGCGCAAAAAAAGAATCAATGCGTTTAGGGTCTTTTTAGTTATACCTTCGATGCGCAATAGAACTGTCTTATCTCCTACAAATGGTGACTCTTTAAGAGTCTTCATAGATTGCATCGATCCTCGCAGGCTATATCCTGATGCATACAAAATATACGTTTGGTCCCCTTGGCAATCCTCAGGAATAGATTTCATATCTTATAGTGTATTTTTTTCTGTATTTGCGTCAATTCATGGTGGCCCAGGCCAGAATCGAACTGGCTACGCCTGCCTCTTCAGGGCAGCGCTCTACCAATGAGCTACCGGGCCACGCGGCGAAGAGTATAGCAAAAGGACCACCATTGCCTATACTGATTCCATGGTCGAATTCTCCCCTACTGAACAACGTTTGCTACGATCTCTTTCAACCCCTCCAAAGATTCAAGACTTCCTCGATACTCTTCCTATGAATTTTGAGAAAAAGGGAGAAACGTGTTATTCCGTTCGCAGTGTCTTGAAGCACAAAACAGCGCACTGCATGGAAGGAGCAATGCTTGCTGCTGCAGCCCTTCGACTCCAAGGAAAGCCACCATTCGTGATCGACCTGAAAGCAACGAAGAATGATTTCGATCACGTCATTGCTGTTTTCAAACGTGATGGGTTCTTTGGTGCCATGAGCAAAACGAACCATGCCGTTCTTCGCTACAGAGAGCCCATTTATAAAACTGTCCGCGAACTGGTCCTCTCCTACTTCCACGAGTATTTTCTACCTGATGGACGAAAGACACTGCGGTCCTACACTAATCCCATCGATCTTTCCAAATTCGATCGCTTCAATTGGATGACATCAGAGGATGATGTGTTCGATGTCCCTCATGCCCTGGATGCCATGAAGCACTTCCCCATTCTTACATCCAAACAAATCAAAAACTTACGACGCGCAGATAGGATCGAAAGAGAAGCGGGGGAAATCATTGAATGGAAGGTGAAAAGAGGGAGAGAGTAAAAGAATAAGAGAACTAAGAGGATTTTTATTTTCTCTTCCTATTACTCTCTTACTCTATTATTCTCCTACCCTCATGCGACGTTCTTCGCTTCTCATCGGCTCTTTTCTAGCAATTGCTTTGACAATCGTTCCTGCCTTTGCCCAACAATCGCAAATCAGTGAGACGTACCTTACGTCTCTCTATGCAAGTCAACTTCGAAATCCAGAAAGTACGAGCATTGCGAAGCAAATCGAGACAGAACGAGCACGCATTCGAGCCCTTATTGAAGCCGAAATCAAGGCATCACTTCCCTCTTCCAATTCCCCGACTCCTCCCTCCGGACAAGCATCATCGGAAGACGTTGTAACAGGTTCTATTGAATCGCAACGAAGTGTTGTGGAAGGTCTCCAGACGAATATTCAAGGATGGCAGGCAGACCTGGCTTTGCTGGAGCAGGAAGAGAAGACGTACTACATAGAACCCGTGGCACAAACAGGAAGTGAAGTTCCTTCCCGTCAGACAAAAACGCATCCGGAACTTCTTGCAAAGAAAGCTATTGTGCAAGAGCGCATTGCAGCAGGAACATCCATTCTTGCATTGGAAGAAGACCGCCTTTCAGAGCTCACGCAGAATGAACGGCTGGAACAATTTTCTGTGTTCTTTACCATCGGTTTTTACCTGCTCGTTCTCATCATCATTGCTTCCATTGAACGGTTCTTGCGTTCCATTTTGTTCTCCCGCATTCCAGACAGAAACCGTCGGTACATTGCAACAAAAGTATTTGCTGCGTCCGTCTATGTTCTCACCACCATCTGGCTCATCAATCGTGTTCTCTCCGAATATCCGGACATCCTTACGACCCTTGCCATCATTGGTGCTGGTATCGCTTTTGCATTGCAGGATACGGTAAAAGACATTGTGGGGTGGATCCTCATTCTGCAGAAACGGCTCTTCACACTGGGCGACCGTGTGCAGATTGGAACATACATTGGTGAAGTGATTGATATCAGCATTCTCCGCACAACATTTTTGGAAGTGGACAGTTCCCAAGCATCCACCGGAACCACCATGCAGGACCGTACGGGGAAAACATTTTTCCTGCCTAACTCCCTTGTGCTCTCACAGCGGGTGATGAATTACAACACCACATCGGACTATATGAAGGCGGAGCTCCTCGTCAGTATTACCTATGAAAGTGACTGGAAGAAGGCCGAAGAAATTCTCAAAGAGATTCTGGAAGAAGAAACAAGCACCTTCGCCATGAATGAACGGCAACAGCATAACCGTCGTACACGTCTTATGTACGTTCCATACGAACCGGGTTCTCCCCGTGTGTTCGTGGAACTGGGGACAAGTGGTATTCATCTTTCCTTGCGCTTCACGATTCCTATTGATGGCCAGCGGGAAGTAATTTCCAGCATTTCCAGAAAGATCCTAGAACGATTCAGGACAGCAGATATCGATCTCGCATACAACACCGTACGGTCGATTTCTACATCCGTAGAGCCTCAATTCTTCGGAATGAGCCGAGATTAAGAAAAGATAAAGAAAACGCTCTTGGCAGCAGAAAGAGGCTTCCCTATACTCGCAGCGCTTTTTTCCCCTTTTTTCATGACTCACGAATCACCAAAGAATAACCCCTGGTTTGGGTTATCCATGGTCCTGGTAGGTGTCATTGTGGGGTTCGTTGGTGCCAATGTCATGGGCACAGGCGGGCTTCCTTCACCAACACCGTCGGGTGGTAACCCGACTCCGACTCCACCCGCTCAGGTAGCAGACACACGGCCCACAATTGATATTGTGACGGAAGTTGCAGAAGCTGCAGGCGTTGATGGAGACGCATTTAGATCCTGTGTAGAGAGCGGCAAGTATGCTGATCTCACCGCAAAGGATATGTCCGAAGGTTCCACAGCCGGTGTGAACGGAACACCAGGAAACATTGTCTTCAATATGAAGACGAAGAAAGGAAAACTGGTCTCCGGCGCGCAGCCTTTTGAGAACTTTAAGGCAGAAATTGATCGCATGCTGGGAACAGATTCCACGCCTTCAACCGCTCAGGATTCCGGAACGGTTTCCCCTATTGATCCCAAGACAGATCACATTCGTGGAAACCCCAATGCTTCTGTTGCGGTCATTGAGTACTCTGATTACCAGTGTCCCTTCTGCAAAAATGTTCATCCCACGTACCAGAAGATTATCGATACATACGGCGATGATGTAATGTGGGTGTATCGTCACTATCCACTCCCCTTCCATCCTCATGCGCAGAAAGCTGCCGAGGGTGCTGAATGTGCTGCAGAGCTTGGAGGAAACGATGCCTTCTGGGAATATACCGATCAGCTCTTCACAAGCGGTGCGCTCGATTAACCCCGCTGAGCGGGGTGAATATCGCGCTCAGCGCGAATCTCACACAGAAAGAAAGGCGGTCTTTGGATCGCCTTTTTTAGACCTGGAATTTCCCGTCCTTAAAGATCACCGTTTCTTTTCCATCAAAACCCATGGCTGTCACTGTTCGGTCCGTCGTCGAAATAATATCCGTATGTTCGGGTGATTTATTGAACCCCAACGCTTCCCACTCCTCAGGGGAAAGAGCAGCCTGATCTCCAGCAAGACTGTCCTTGTAGGCACGACCGAGTGCGACATGGGTGTTTCCAAAACGACCCCCCATATTTTCATCAAACAGCGTATTTGCCATGAATTTGGTGATACGCGAAACACGGCTGTCTGTTAACGAAAACTCCCCTATCTTATTCGCATTTTCCCGGACGATCATGGCATCTAACACGGCCTGCCCTTCTCCTGCTTTTGCGGCTGTCAGAATACCATCTTTAAATGTAAGTGTGACATCGCGAAGGATATTGCCGTACCGATACAACGGCTGATTGAAATGGATCGTTCCATTCGTTCCTCGCCAGTCTGGCGAGACAAAAATTTCAAAGCTCGGAATGTTTCGCATACTGCCACCAAGCCACTGACGTTTCTCACCAATTCTCACCCTCAGATCAATATCCTCCGCCTGCACATGAACACGTTCGATTGCAAGATCGTTCAATTTCTTCTTCACACGATCCTGCTCCTGCTGAATCTTTTTCCACTCAGAAACAGGATCATCGTGATCCAAATAGCACGCCAGAATAATTTGTTCCCAGTATTCCTCCAGTGTCATTCCTGCTTCCTTTGCCATGGCTTCTGTTCCGTAGAGCGCAAGAGTCCACGTAAATTTTCCAAGCCGCTCCTTCTCATTGAGCCACTCGCGGTACTCTTTTTTGGCGTCCATGGCGGTAAAAAGCCGTACGGGATCAACTTCTTTCAGCTCCTTGGGGTTCATGTCTGCAATGATAGAGATCTGATGATCGATAAGGTCTGCCTCTGCGCGTTTATACGCTGCGGGAAAAAATTTCAGTTGTTCATCCTTCGCGTGATCAAAAAACAACTTGTCTGTTTCGGTTGGGAGAAGGTGCATTTTGGGAATTGCTCCTGCATCTAAAATGGACCGCATAATTTCTTTGTAGAGCGGCTTGGCACAGTCCGGAATCATGGCTTGTACTATCTCACCTTTCTTCACGCCCTCACCACCGTGAAGAGCACACTGCACAAGCAAATCAGCATACCGCGCAAGGATGGTGTGAGGGGGTGTGTACACGAAGTGAAAGTGTACACGAAACACTCCCACTGCCAACAGGCACTTCTTGCTGTCCGTAAGCCCTTCTCAGTGTCCTCAGACATCCTTGAGCCTCCCAGGAAGATATGATATAATAGGAAGATTTCCGTGCATACCAACACTCACACAGCTTTTCGGCATCCTTCTGCGCTGCATCGTGTTCTTGCAGCTGTTTTGCTTGTGGGAATGAGCTGGCAGCAGGTTCATCTGAATTCCATTGCCTTTGCTCTTACACCCGATGCAGCTCTTCTGCAGGTAGAAGTAGAAGTGAGTTCTGAAGAAAGTTCCTCGTCCTCTTCCAGTGTTCTCTCCGCGACGGGTGGCATTGTTCCTGTTTTCTCTGCAAGTCTCATCACGGCAGATTCTATAGAATCGCAGGAGACGTCCTCGGGAGCAACGGTTGAAACCGGATCTACCCTCATTCCAGAAACGGAGCCAGACACACCCGATTTTTCCGATGTACATCATGCAGCACCGCAGGAAATTCCCGTGTCATCCAGTATTGTCGACACACCGGAAAACACCCATCCGACATTCGAAGTAGAAAAGCAGGCAGAAATTCAATCTGCGGAAGAACTGGAACAACGTCTCATCGTGACACTCGTCTCCCCTTCCGGTAAAGAACTGGATGCCGAAGTCACGATTACGGAAGAGCAGGGACAGTACGTTCTTACCCTGGAGCCCCCTGCAAACTTTGAACCAGGAAAGTATCACATTGAAGCAACACTGGATGATCAGCGTGGAACCACACGTGCGCTTCAGCGTCTCTTCCGTGTTATCTTCCAGAACGAAGAGGGACAGCAAATTCTCTTTGAGCAGGATTTCACCTGGGGTGTTCTTGCTTTCAATCCGGATCACTCGTCCTTCCTTCCCGGCGAAATGGCAGCCATCAGTATGGGTGTCCTGGATGATGCCGGACGCACGTTATGTGACGCGCCGGTGACCTTAACTGTGGTGGATCCTGCCGGATCGAGCCATGTGCTCTCTACGCAGAATGGCGAAGTTACAATCAATCCTGATTGCCGCGATAAATCTGTGACGTACGTTCCGGATTACAGCACAACATTTTCATTCTCGGATACTGGCGAGTACACGTTCACCATGCAAGCGACAACACGGAACGGCGTGAGGTCTATGTCTGAAATCATTTCCGTTGTTCCGTCCCGTCTTCTGGATGTCTATCGAAGTTCCGCAACACGTATTTATCCTCTTGCGGATTACGAGATGAAAATCTCTGTGACGCCCTCCCATTCTTTTGTGGGGTCTGTTACAGAAACAGTGCCGAACGTTTTGACCATTACGAAAACAAATCCTCCTGCTGCGTTCATTGAACCAGATGAAGAGACAGGACTCACAACCATCACATGGGGTGATCGCCTCTGGGAAGCAGGTACGGTCTATGACCTTCGTTACGAATACGACGCCCCGGACATCAGTCCGGAGTTCTACTTAGCAGGTCCTGTTCGTGCTGATGGAACAATCATGCGTCCGCTGGATCCTCCGGTTCAGGCTGAAGAACCAGTTATTTCGCTTCTTGACGAACAGACCATGACAGGCATCATCCTGCATGGAAGCGCGGAAACGGAAGAAGACAGCGGAATCTCTCCGTTCTTCAGCGATGTACAACCGTCCGGAAGCGTGGTCCCCGGATTTGAAGATGTAACAGCAGGAACGTCGACCGGAACGAATATTCTTTCTTCGTCGTCTGAAAGCTCCTCTGCATCGGGAGAAACAATCGAATCATCCTCTTCTGCATCGGGATCAATCACCATTGATTCTTCCAGTGGATCACTCTCTTCCGCAGATACATCTTCAAGTGAACTCTCATCTGAATCATCTTCGTCCGAAGAATCTCCCCCTTCCGTTGAGGTTCCTGCGGAACCTGACGTTCACTCTGGATTCCTCTCCTGGATTGCGCTGTTCTTCGCAGAACAATCCTTCGCAGAGGAAGGCTACGATGCCCTGCACTATGAAGAGCCACGCCAGTGGCAGATTGCATCCGATGCCGTGTCCAGCATTACAGGGAAAGTTTATGCAGAAAACGGCACAACGCTTCTTGGGGCCGGAAGAGTTGTCGGCGTTTCATTGAGCGGAAGCGCCCTTGTGGGAACAGGTTCTACCGATGCCGGAGGACAGTATACGATCACCGGAGTGAACCTGGAAGAGGGACAAGTGATCAGTTTGTATCTGGATAATCAAACAGAAAAGGCTGTCACCGTTACGCTCGGTTCTGGCACAACCATGACCGGCATGAACCTGCGCCAAAACTACCTGACAATCCGGAATGATTCCCGGTTCGTCACACAGCTCACGACATCGCACATCAAAGTGGCGGCAACCAATGACGATGCAGACATTCTTGCTCTTGTTGATGGCACCGATTCTGGCATGTGGATGCCATCTGGCAGATCGATGATCATTCGTGCGGGAACAACATTCCAATCCACAGGCTATACACGGGTTGGAAGCGGCATCGTCATCGATGGCTCCTTTAAAATGGGAACCGGTCCTGTGAACTTAAGCGGTTCATGGATTACGCAGGGAGCAGGAAGTTTCACAGGTTCCAACACCGTGATCTTCGACGGGGCAAACGCATCCAATGCGCAATTTATTACAAGCAGCACATCCACCTTCAGTGGTGTTACCGTTCTTGGAAACAACGGAAAAACGGCAACGTTACTCAGTCCACTTCGTTTGAGCGGCTCCCTTCGATTGGCGGGGGCAACAACGTTTACGACAAATGCGCATGCCATCCGTGTTCGAGGCTCCGTTACCATCAATAATAGCGGACTTAATGGAGCATCTGTGTGGACTGTGGGCGGAAACTGGAGAATACCAAACGCCTACTCCGGCTTTGCCCAGGGTACGGCCGTGGTTCTTACGGGTTCCGGCCAGATTTTTGACGGAGGCGGGATGAATTACGGAAACGTCACTGTTCAGCGCGTTGCGACTATCAGCGGAAGCGTCAATATCTCCGATACCCCATCAACGACTCTCACCATCAATACAGGTGCGCTCCTGCGTATCCTTCCGACAGGTGTTGGTCTTTCCTTCTATTCCAGCCAGTTAAAAGTTCTTCAGAACGGCACGTTGAGCGGTGGGCAACTGCAAATCCATTCAGGCGCAAGCATTCCCGTACAACGCGGGAGAATTCTTACAAATACCATGTCCATTTCGGGTGGATTCAATGGCAACAATGCGCGCATTGCTCCCGCAAAATACGAATCGACGTATGTTACGTTCGCGGCCTCAACAGTTGATGAAGCTTCCGTCTTACGCCTTGGAACGGGGACCACAACATTCCAGACGAGCGATAACACAGCATTCCTCTCGGCCTTCACGGGCTCTCACCTTACCCTCGATACGCTAACGTACAACGCGACGCTGGTGCTGACCGGCAACGTGCAGTTTTATAGTTTTGGTAATGCAACCATCAGCTGCAACTGTGGTACAAATCCCATCGTCTTCAGCGGCTCGACGAATCAACAAGTACAGTTGGGTGATATGAGCCTACGCAACATTGCGGTCAATAAAACAGCGGGTGCGGTGACTATCACAGAGAGCGGAACAGGGCAAAATGTCACACTGTCCGGCGGCACGCTCAACGTGTTACAGGGTGAAACATTCCGCATTACACGCACACTTCTTGTCAATGGCGGAACAACGATGTCCGCAGAAACCGGAGCCTCCATTCTTATGGTTGGCGACAGCGCTGATGTTATTGTACGTCAAAACGGACTCGTGACGGGAAGCGGCGTTCTGAACATTGGAAGTGGTGCAAGTATTTCCACCATGAGCGGAACAATTCGCTCCTACTCACTCTCTGTTGGAGGAAATCACACCGGCGCAGGGAACCGTATTGCTGCGGGAAAGTACGACAGTGCCGGTACGGTGCTCTACACAACGGACAACACGACGTCGTTTGAATTTAGTGCGGGCACAACCACCTTCAATGGAAGCCTGTACTTTAGCTCGACGGGGGGAACACTTTCCATTCGAAATGACGTTACGAATCCAAACCTGATGATAAAGGGGACCATGACAACATGTCCCGGATTCCCCGCCTGCCGGGGGAAAATCAACTGGCAGAAAGGAACGGGCGTCCTTACCTTTACAGGCGGATTCATCCATACGCTCCAGATGTCCGGGGCATCATTGGAAAACATCACGATGGCAAAGACAAATGGCTACCTCACTCTTGTCGGGACAGGATCAACATCAAGTATGACCCTCACGCGCGGAGAATTCCGGCAGTCCCCCAATTCTCTCTGGGACATTAACGGGGCACTGACAATCAGCCGAACATCTCCTACGGTCTTCGGGCAGTATTCCATGAGCGGAGGAACGTTGACGCTTTCCGGTAACCTCATCAACACGAATGGTATTTTCCGTGCAACAACAGGTTCCGTCGTACTGGATGGTGGAAACCAGACGCTCTCCGGCTCCAATACGTTCTACAATCTTCGTAAAGCAGTGACGACACAGAAGACACTCACACTCGCAACGGGCAAGACACAAAGTGTGAGCGGTACGCTCATTCTCCAGGGAATAACAGGGTCCCTTCTCCTTGTACGCTCAACAGTCGCAGGCCAGCAAAGCTACCTCAATCTTGAACAAAACAGCGGGGCGCAAACCATTGACCATGTGAACGTGCAGGACAACTATGCTACCGGACAAATACTTTCCTGTTTCGCCGGAAACGTCTACGGGGAAGGGTGCATGGACTTTGGAAACAACAGAGATTGGAATTTCGGTGTCATCAACCTAGCCGCGAAGACCGTATTAGGCAGTGCCATTTTACCCGGAAAAACCGCTTCCTACAGCGTGAATGGAGGACCTGTTATAGACTCTGGAGTGACGAATTCCGCATCCGGAGTGGTTCTCTTGAGCGGTTCCATCCTTCATCAGAACGATGTCATAACCGTCTATCTTGATGGAAATACAGAAAAAGGAGTGCATGTGTATGTCTCATCGGGCACATCGTTCTTTGCGCTTGTTTATCAGGACTCTCTCCTCATGACAAGTTACTCCGGAGGAATTGTAACGAATACAGCACTCGATACGGCCGATAACAATGGCGATACGGACATTTCCTCCATCTATTCCGTTGTGGGAGGGGAACTGCGCGTGAAGGCAGGAAAATATACGGGCATTATCGATGGCCTCTACAAACCCGGGGGGGCGATGCGATTGGGTGGGGCCCTGTATATTCAGGCACCCTTTGACATGCAATCCAACCCCGTCACCTTAAGCGGTGCGTGGCTGAACATCGATGGATCCTTCTCTGGTACAAACACCGTGACATTCGATCAGTCCGCCGTGGCCCCCGGTATCCAAAGCAACGGATCTCACTTTTACAATCTTGTTTCTTCCGTTGCCACAGGCACCACGGTCGTACTCCTCGATCCGCTTTCCATCA
Organism: Patescibacteria group bacterium; assembly: GCA_023263945.1. Classification (GTDB taxonomy): domain Bacteria; phylum Patescibacteriota; class Gracilibacteria; order Peribacterales; family Peribacteraceae; genus JALQTW01. The sequence continues at coordinate 151,742 of JALQTW010000002.1, forward strand.
GTGGCTCGCTCACGACGATGTCCGGTAGCGGCATCTTTGATGCCAACTACAAAGGAATACGAGTCAACGGAAACGTCACGCTACGAGGAAGCACGCACTACCTGCGCGGAGCGTGGAGCGTGGATGGCAACTGGGACAGCACGGATACACCATACCTTGTGGGTACAGGATCCACCGTGCAGATGAACGGGTCTGGCACAACAATGCTCATGCGACATCTCTCCGTCTTTGACAACATTACGGTGAACGGCTCTGTCTCCGTTCCGTTTGAAACATCAAGCGATCAGAATGTGCTGTATGGCACATTGCTCGTTTCTTCCGGAAAAACACTCACGGTAGAGAGTGGACTTCTTGTTGTTGCCTCTAACGCGGGTGACCTCCAGGTGCGTTCCGGAGGACGGATTCAGGGCAGCGGTAGCATTGTCATCAACTCCGGGTCCAGTATCAGTGTAATGAGCGGCACCATCCAAACGACGGCTCTTGGCATTTATGACCAACACGTCGGTGCAGGAAACCGCATTGCTGCAGCACGATACGATACGGACTACATCTTCTTCAAGAACAACAGTGGAGGTGCACTCACGCCAACCCAGGAATTCAGCCCTGGAACTACAACATTCTCTGGAACAGTATTTTTTGTGGGGACAGCAGGACCACTCCACATCAATATGGCCTCCACGAATGCACATCTCGTCTTCCTGGGATCACTTCTTCTCGACGATGATGAGCTGTCATTCCACCCGCTCACATGGACGTGGGGCGCTGCTCCTCTTGTTTTCTCGGGAAGCAATCTGCAAATTCTTGATCTCTCCGGCGCCATCATCCAAAACGTAGAGGTCAACAAATCCTCAAATTACCTTGTCCTCACGTCATCCGGCGGTGTGAGAAACTTCGTTATCGATCGTGGTAACTTTACGCAGAACGGCATGCCACTGACTGTGAGCGGTTCCATCAACATCTACAATGGCGGTCTCTATTATATGGGAGGAGGAACTCTTTCCCTCCACAATGATCTCATGAACCTTGGTGGTACGTTCCAGGATACATCCGGTACCGTTCGTTTGCTTGGAACTTACAACAAATTGAGAGGTGATAACACGTTCTACAACCTCACGAAGATTGCTTCCTCATCCGGACAATATATTAACCTGGAATTTGACAAAACACAGACTGTCAATGGCACATTGACGCTGCAGGGGACATCAAGCGGTGAGGTGCTGTCTATATACTCCACCTCAACAGGAAGTAATGCCATGATGAACCTGACGTCGGCAGGGTCACAGATCATTGACCATGTGGACGTGCTTCGCATCACGGCCTCCGGTCAGCAACTTGTCTGTTATACCGCAACGGAGGGATGTATCGATAGCGGCAGCAATGTGAACTGGTTGTTTGCACCTGCGGTTGCATCGTCGTCATCCTCTTCTGCGTCAAACCAGGATCCTGGTGGTCGACGGGATGATTCTATCGACAGGATTATTGAGGAAGTGACAGGGACCGCTGCCAATGTACTTCTCACACGCCCGCCCGATCCTCCGCCAGGGTGCACACTGAAACTCATGGAATTCCGTCTTGGAGGAATGCAGTACTTCCTCACCTTTGAACAGAACGTCCTTACAACAGACGACGGCCCCAATGCTGTGACCGATACGGTCGATATCCCCGTTACTCCGGGTCATTATATCAGCGGTGTGTTCTATGCCGGTATTCATGAGCATCGAAATTCCTTCCGTGCGTTGAATGCACGCGGAGAGGCAATGGGTTATTACACGTTTGATTATGCACGTGACGGAGGAAACCTTGCGCGCATGGTTGAGTATGCAAATGACAGTGTTCGCTCGGTGCGTTGGACAGCAGGATCACCCAGCTCCCTGTATCACTGGACAGCCGCCTACATGTGTCCACTCACATTGCATTCCGCTCCGGGAGATCTTCCTCCGGGGCAAGAACTTCCGGGCGGTGACTTCACGGTGCCCGAATTCCCTGTTATTGATCCTATCCAGATTGATCGACCGATTGATCAATCTCCCATTCCGGGTTTGAATCCGGATGACTTCATCATTGATGATGAAGGAAACATTATTTCCGTGGACGGAAAATTCCTCATCGACCGTGATGGAAATATTCTCCGGTACGACGATCTCATCCGGTCTGTCACTGGATCTCTCCTCCTCAGACAAATGCGAAGCCTCCACTTTGCTTCTCTCCTGGAGCAGGGTGGACTCACCCTCTTCTATAAACCTCTTACAGCTGAACAGCTGGAACTTCTCAGGAAACTTCTCAAACGTCCGCTCGTGAGCGTTGTGGAATCGGACTTCTTGCCAAACACCATTCTGGAGCCGCTCATTGAAGAAGTGATGAGAAATCCCACAGAAGAAAACTGGCAGGCACTCATGGATGCACTCACACCGGATGTGGTTGAAAAAGGCACCGCAGAACCAACGCCAATATCGATCATCAGCGATGCCATCTCCAGAAGCTTCCGGGAGCTGGCTTCTTTCCTGCGCACGGCGGGAAGACAAATCTCTGACTATGTTCTTGGATTTGTTGGACTGGGATCCGAGGAACCTGAAATACCGGGCACCACACCTGCACAGCAATATGAGTCGAAATTACGTCCTGCCGGTAGCACAAGTGAGCTCGCCGTCTTCCATCTTCGCTTTGTGACATCCTATGGCAAACCACTTTCGCATGTGCCCGTTGTGCTCTTCTCTGTTCCAAAATTCACCACGACGGATAATGACGGTGTTGCGACCTTCTTCGATGTCCCTGCAGGTATTCACAGGCTGGAAGCCCATCTGGATGACGGACGCATTGAAACGCGTATGGTCACCATTCGCCCACCGACGAACGTTCGTCTTACAGAACCTGTGGATACGGTTCTTCCACTTGCGGATGTGGTTGTACCGGAACCGAACGACCTTCGTACAGACCCCGATCTCTTCCCACCGCTTGCTCTTCTGCTTCTTGCCATGGTTCTTGGTGGGAATGTTTCTCTTCAGATTCGCCGTCATCGTAAGAAGAAGAGTGATGAAGAACCTCCATCCGATACATCGTCCGCAGCCAGCACACCACCACCGACGCCAGGAATAAGCACAATACCTCCGTTGTAAGACACACGGAAAAAGCGTATACTAGGTGCGTTTTTCCCCCATTCGTTATGCGACGTGTGTCTCCTCTTACCATTGCGTTTGCTGTTCTCCTCACAGGATGCAATTTTAGTTTTGGCTCCGGGAACTCCAGCAGCTCTTCCTCTTCTTCGTCTTCCGAAGAAATGACCCACAATGTAAGTTATGAAGGAACACTGGAAGAGGCAGGTGTCACCGTCTATCAACAGGGAACGCATAAACTGACCCTCTCTGACGGACGTTTTGTTCTGCTTGAGAGTAACGACACTGCCCTCAATTTAGATGAGTACCTGAATAAAAAAGTGGAAGTCCGTGGAAGCGTGATGCCCACGGTGGAAGAAGGCGGCACCATCATGCGTGTGGAACAAGTCATTATCGTGGATGAAGTCTCATCCAGTAGTGCTCAAGCATCATCATGGATGATGTGTGGCGGTATTGCTGCGTTCCCGTGCGACCCTGGATATGAATGCGTTGATAACCCCGATGATTCGTGTGACCCTAACAAAGGTGGTGCAGACTGCGGAGGGATGTGTGTGCCAGCATCCTCTTCTGTATCGTCCGTCGCTTCCTCGACCGCAGCATCATCCATTGCATCGTCTCGTTCTTCTGTTGCATCTAGTCTTCGGTCTTCTGTAGCCAGCGTTGCTGCCTCCAGTACTGCCTCTTCAACGGCGTCTGCATCCGTAGACGTAGAAGCAAAGATTGTTGCCATGGCAAAGGATACGTACGCAGATCCTGCCAGATGGACTCAGTCCTACTGCACTTCTCATATTGGCTTCTGTGTTCCTGCTCATAAGAACTGGTATTACAAATCGTTCGGTGCGGCCAATGGAAGTCTCTGGCATGTTGAATTTGATATGAGTGCACCGGAAAATCTTCTGGAGGCACCCATTCAACTCAATCTTCTTTCTGGCTCCTCCGCATCGAACGGTGGCGTGAGCGGTCAGGTTAGTACAAAAGGTGCCAAAGTGATTGGCTATTTTGACTGGAACAACGGACAGCACTTTGAAATATCTGCAGATGCCCGTCTTGCAAGTGCCGTGACCTACATGGTGAGCCACATTACTCCGTTTGAAACACCCTCTCAATAAACTGTATGACGGTGTTCCGCTATCAGGCAACGAATGATGACGGTCAAAAAGTGACTGGAACGGTGGATGCAACGGACCAGCAAGCAGCCATGTCTGCTCTGGAAGATGTACACATGATTGATATCGTTCTGTCCGCACAAACGGATTCTCCTCCTGCGGCACCTCCACAACCACCCGCCTCACAGCCCCTTCGACCTGTTCCGACGCTGTCTTCTCCCCCAAAGCCTGAGCCAGCACCTACTCCATCGGTTTCAAAATCTCCTGTTGCTAGGTCTTCGAGCCTTCTCGATACGCTTCGACTCTACGCAGCATGGCTCCTTGCATGGTATGGGCTTGTGATGGGACTGGGTTATTACGTTCATGAGCGAACATTGAATTTTGAGATTCCTTTTGTGGAAGGGCTGTTCCTCTCCTCGATCGTTTTCAGTTTTCTCCTGGCCATGTTCCTCTTTCTCTTCATAAGCTCCCTTGTAAAGGCACTCAAGGGAGGACTCATCACAGGAGGTCTTACGGGCATAATTGGTATAGGCTTCTTCTTCCTCGTCAAAAACGCTATCTGACATTGTGGTTGACGGTGATGTTATAACCCCAACTGCTTGCGGATTTCATCGGCCTGGGCGGATTCCTGTTCCTTTGCCACGTTTTGCACAGCAAGAGACTGTAAATCTTTCCAGTCTTCTGTATGCTTCTTTTCAAGAAGCATGAGTTGTTTTAAATGTTTGGGTGAGAGCTCCGAGAATTTTTGCTTCTCTTCAGTAAGAATACGCACAAGTTCGTCAATTTGAAACTGACTCAGTTTTGGAATTGCCTGGATGATGCGCCACTTTTCATCCCGCGTGAGGGAAATGGAACCACGGAGAGCAATGAGAAATCCCTGCTCATCGAAGGTTGTTTCAGGATGTGCAGGGACAGTAATGTTGTCATTCGTCAGCGCGTCCGCAATCGTTCCAAAACGGTAATTGCCCACTTCCGCAAGAATCTTCAGATCTTCATCGTCGTACCCCATCTCTTTTGTTGCCGCAGTGCCTACGGGTGGAGGTGGTGGTCCGGAGGATCCTGCAGGCATGCCGTCATCACCATCTCCATCACCGGTACCACCACTCTGGGGTGGCGGAGGTGGTGGACTTGCAAACACCTGTGTAGGATCTATTCCGCCTTGCGGCACAGGATCTCCCGGCCGTGGAGGTGTTACGCCTGCTGTTTGGTCATCAGCCATCAGCGGACAGAATGCCCGTGGGGGAAAGAAATTGCAAGAGAAGAGCTTTCCTTAGCCGTGGCGCAGCTGATTCAGCGCGATGCCAGCTGCTACAGCAACATTCAGCGATTCTTTTTTTCCGTGCATAGGAATGTGCAGAATCGCATCCGATTCTTGAAGGAGTGTATTCGGAACACCCAGAATTTCATGACCGACGATAAGAAGAAGACGATCTGGTGCATCGTACGAACGAAGATCGATACTTCCCTTCGCTTTTTCCAATGCAACAATCGTGGAACCTTTTTTTCGTTCCTGAGCGAGGACCGTGAGAGGGTCTTTCTCATACGACCACGGCATCCATGTTTCTGCCTGCAATGCCGTCTTGGTGATCTCGTGGCGCGGAGGACACGCGGTGTATCCTGTGAGATAAAGATGCGCTACGGCGAATGCATCTGATGACCGAAAGAGTGACCCTACATTCCAGAGGGATCGGATATTATGCACAAGAAGGGAGATGGATCGCATGTTTATGAAACAAGTGTCATGAGCGTACTTGCGTGAGGATTGGCGAGAATCGCAAGAACATCGGGCTGCTCCATCGCTGATGCATTGACTGACCGACAATCATAGCAGATTCCGCTCATACTCCCCTTCCCCAGTTTCTCTGCGCCGGTATTTGGATCATCCCTACGCACAAAGACAGTTCCAGTAAAAATCTTCTTTTCTGTCTTTATGGCTTTCTTGGTGGCAGGATCCCACTGCATAAGAGAATTTCCCGATCGAATGTACGCGACTTCCTTGTGGGGATTGAAAAAAGAAACATGGGTGAGAAGTTCTTCAGGCTTTTTCTCCGTTGGCGCAAAAAAACGATATTGCTTGAGAGTGATAGTGGGTATTTTTCGCTTGAGTGCCTGCTCCACAGTCCGCTCTTCGTTATTGGTGATGAGAGTGTCAATGAAGATTTCAACGGATGAGCGAATGGCGGGTAGCGGGTAGCGGGTAGCGTGAGATTTTTTCGCTGATCGCTGATCGCTAATCGCTAATCGCTTTTCTTCGATCCACCTCTTTACCGACGCAAAGTACAGATCTCCATTTTTCGTCCGCTCCGGATGCGGCATGAGGGCAATCACGTTCCCTGTGGGATTACAGATTCCAGCGATAGAATGCATCGATCCGTTTGGTGTGACAGAAGGATCATCCGATATAACGCCAGATGCATCACAGTACCGGAACGCAATCTGATCATTCTTTTCAAGTTCCTTGAGAAGATCAGAATCCCTGGTTGTGAAACGTCCTTCTCCATGGGCAATAGGAATCTGCATGGTTCCTTTCCAGTCTGACGATGCACAACGATCATTTGCGCAGCCTGGTGTGATGTGAATCCAGATATTCAAAAATCCCGGTGAAGAAACGGTTTTACCCTGTTTGATGGCATTTCGTGCGAGGGACATCTGAAGGCCATCACCATACGGAATGAGCCCACTTTCCACTAGAATTTGTGCACCATTGCAGTGGCCAAGAACCACTTTCCCCTTTTGGGATTCCGCCTTGATGACGTCCATCACAGGATCTCTCGCACTCACCATGCCCGATCGACCACGATCTTCATAACTGAATCCCCCCACCAGAAAATAGGCATCGCACCCCTCAAACTGTTTGGGATCGTCGTTCCATTTAAGCAGCACTGGTTCCATTCCTGCACGCTTGATGGCACGAATGGACTCTACCTCATTGTTGGTACCCGGAAAAGAAATAACTGCTATTTTTATCACACTCCTATCATAGCTTTTCTTATCACTAGCCACTAGCCACTAAACGGACATCACCTCCCCATTCTTCTTCTTTGCGGCTTCTTCAATCTTACCATTTACATCATCGACAAGTTTCTGCAGCGTTTCCAGTGCAGTGTATTTTACGTCTTCATCCGCCTCTTTTTTAATCTCCGCCTGTGCATCCTGACGAATCTGACGAACCTTGATCTTTGCGTCTTCCTCCAGCTGTCCTACGATTTTTGTAAGTTGAACACGACGTTCCTGCGTCATAGGAGGAAGTGTGAGACGAATAACGACACCGTCATTGACGGGGTTTGCTCCAATGTTTGCAACCTGCAATGCTTTTTCGATCGATGCGAGGACCGATTTATCCCAGGGCTGAATGACAATGGAGCTTGCATCCTGCACGGAAATGCTGGCGACGGAGCGAAGATCCATCTTCTGTCCGTAGGATTCCACCATGATATGTTCCACAAGCGACGCCTGTGCCCGGCCCGTCTGTAACTTGCCAAACTCACTGTGAAGATGATCGAGGATGGTTTTGGACTGCTCAAGAAAAGTGATGAGAGAGGGGTGTTGCATATGGATGAATCATAGCGGGATTTTGAGGAAGGACAACGGGAGAAAATGTTATTTGTTTTTGGTTTATTGGTTATTGGTTGTGTAGTTAAGCGCATAGAATGATTTGGTATCAGGGAACTAATCAACCAATAAACATGTTCAGCCTTTCACGATCGTCCCAATCTTCTTGCCCTGTGCTGCCATCAGGAAAGCTCCTTTTTTCTCAAAATCGAAAACGATGATGGGGAGGTTCTGCTCACGGCACAGGCTGAATGCCGCCTGATCCATCACTTGAAGATTTTTCTCAATCGCCTCCTGGAACGTAAGGGTGTCATACTTCTTAGCCTTCTTATTTTTCTGTGGATCACTGTCGTAAATACCATCGACCGTGGATGCCTTTAAGATAACATCACATTCCAGTTCCAATGCACGCAGTGCCGCGGCCGAATCTGTCGTAAAATACGGATTTCCCGTTCCTCCGGCACAAATGACGATCCTTCCTTTCTCTAGATGCCGTTCAGCACGGCGACGCACGTAAGGTTCTGCGAGTTGTGGAACATTAATGGCCGAACACACGCGTGTTGCCGACCCCAAACCTTCCAGTGCCGACTGCAGTGCAACGGAGTTCATAATGGTCGCAAGCATACCCATGGCATCACTTGCTGTGCGTTCGATGCCGCTATCCTGCGTATCGCGGTACCGCCAGATATTGCCTGCACCCACAACAACAATTGTTTGCACGCCAAGTTTTGCAACATCACGAATTTGAGCCGCAATGTGATGGAGTTTTTTGTAATCAAAATCCGCTCCGTTGCTCCCTGCAAAAGCTTCACCAGAAATCTTGAGGAGAACTCGCTTATACGGTTTCATGAGGAGAAGGGGTAGTGGATGAGGAAGATGAATCGGACTTCTTGGTTGTATGCACAAACGCATGAAAGGCATTTTTACAGGCACGCCAACAGAGTTTGCATGCTTCCGTAAGCGTCATCTCTCCTTTTGCGAGAGCGCCAATGACCGGTACATCGTAGTAATGGCCCTGAATGGCATTTAAAAATCCTATGACCATGCCGACGAGCACAATGAGTTCTAAAAGGTGGCCGATCACCGGAATGAACCAGAGCGGAATGCTGACAAGAAAGAGTACAATCCCCTGCTTACTGTGATACTGAATAAATGGTGAATCCTTTCTCGTCATATAAATAGGGATGGAGAGGATCCACAAATAGCCAACCGCCGCCATATCCTTATTTTTACGAATATCATCCTCACGATTTTGAGGAGGCTGTAGCGTGCGATCATCCGGTGTCATCTTTGCCATTGTACAAGAAAAAGGAAGCATGTGCCAGAGCGCTTTATAATGCAAACGAATGGTGCTCCGGACAGGAGTCGAACCTGTGACCTCGACCTTAGAAGGGTCTTGCTCTTCCAACTGAGCTACCGGAGCACATAAAGAGCTTATCCTGTTTGGAGGAGAGCTTCTAGAGAGTTCGCTTACCCCTTATTTTTCTCCTCACATATCCAATGCCCGCTGCAGCTCCGGTTGCAATCAGAATGACAAGACCAGGTCCCGTCTGTGTCTGCGTTGCCGGAGGAATCGACGCTGGAAGGATGGTTCCTTCCCAGGGGTTTCCTGATGTATAGCCACCTGCAATCTCCCCAGCATTGTAGCCTCTCCACTGATTTCTGACTTCTGCCTTCTGACTACTTCTGTCTTGTAACATCTGACTTCTTTCTTCAGACCTCTCACTACTCATCGCTGCAGGATTCAAAGAACTTTGTGGCAATGCACGATCGAAAAGGCAAAAACCCGAGCAACCATCGTAGGATGCATTGTTGCCATCATCACATTGCTCGGTAGCATCTACAATTCCATCACCGCAAAAGGGCGCTACACACGTTGGCCTACAGGCGGATGGCACAAAGGCATTTGCGGAGCCAGCATCACATTGTTCGTTACGACCTGGCTGAATAATGCCATCACCGCAAAATCCGCCCTTCCTAAACGTAAACATACAGGAATTTCCGCAAAGATCGGCATCAATCGTGTTTCCATCATCACACTGTTCTGAGGAATCGAGAATGCGATCGCCACATCTCGGCCGACTGCAATTCGTACGACAACTATTTGGAGCATCTTTATTGATAACACCATCATCGCATTCCTCCTGGTGCTCCATGATGCCATTCCCACACACAACGGATGGCAGGCGCTCCGTCTTGCCACTCACAGATGGCATCCTCGCTTTGGTGGGAGGTACATCAGGAATCGAGGGTGAGGATGTATCAGCATGATACACAAATGCAGGTGATGATGGGACTTGTGAAGAAAACGAAGATGAAGAGACGGAGACTAATGGTGCAGAGAGGTTCCATGGTGAATAGGTATTCTGATACTGCTGCATGTCCTCCACAACACTAGGGGAAGAAAAAGCGACATTCCATTGAAGAGAGCTTACTGAAGAATACGTGGTAACGGTTGAAAGCGAGGACTGCGAAAAAACAAATGCAACGGACGAGTTTGACGATGCAACAGTAGAGGAGACGGAGGAATCATAGGATGAAAATGAAGCAGAAGATGAAAAAGAAGAGGAGGAAGGCGAAGAAAATGATGAAGCGGAGGAAGACGAGATCAATGAGGATAGTGATGAGGAAGGAGTAGATGCTGAAGAAACAGAGGAGAGGGAAAAGGAAATCGAAGAAGTCGAGGAAATTGAAGAAAGAGAAACAATGGAAAAGGAAGAAGAGACAGAGGAAGATGAAGAGTACGAGGAGGAGGAGGAGGAGGAGGAGGCAGATGAAGCAGAGACAACTGAGGAAAAAGATGAAGAAGAGGGAGTCGAGGACGAAGAAAAGGGAATAGAAGAAGTGGATGACCAAAGAGAGGAAAGACTGCTCACTGTAGAGGAATCGGAAGAAGAACTGTACGATGAAGATGCACTACTATCAGTGCATGTTCCTAATTCTTCGCACGAAAACGTACACTGGGAATTGCGACATGAAAGAGGAAGAACCCATTTGCATGTGATGTCGAATTCATCTCCATACCATGCATCGCAAATGCAAAGATCAGGCATTTGTTGGGAGATTGTTTCTGTACAATCGCACGAAAGAGAATCGAAATCACATTCGATGTCATCCTCTGTTCCTTGGGTTCCATCGGGTCCAAATGGATCGCATGAAGGATCACATGAAGCACATTGCGAAGGGTAGGCGGTACAGGACGTAGGATCGGCGCAATCAACACAGGACGTACTACCGCACGTATCTTCAAATGCCAGTGCTGTTCCACGGACAAGTTCCTCATCGCTGCAGCAGCGCCCTCCTGGCGGTGGACAGGACGTCACTTGGCCACGGAACATCGTTGATGTCGAAAAAAAACGCAACGTTATTGCGACGCACAAGGCAAGAAGCACAAACGTCACGATAATCCATCGTTGGTTCTTCCAAGACATGGAGGAAGTATACACAAAAAAACAGGCACCCAAGCCGGGTGCCTGCTTCTCACAAAGAAGGATGTCTTATTTTTGCTGCTTACTAACACATTCCTTTACATCCTCTGTCATGGTCCATCCGCATGTTCCGTTGCTTTGCACTTCACACTTTGCTCCATTATAGCAAAGGATCTTGTTCATATCGGTTGCACGACATGGCATTCCCATAGCAGGTTGATCAGCTGGAACGCAGTAGAGGCCACAGCCATCAACACGACATGCTTGTTTTGAGGTAGAAGAAGATGACGCACTTGAGGAAGACTTCTCACACTCAAGCTTCCCACAGGAAAGAGTACATCTATTATCCTGAAGAATCACTGGGCAGGTATGATCATCAACGTAACGACATCCCGGAGGGGGTGCAGCGCAGACAGGTACAAGACATCCTGCAGTACTCCTTGAACACTTCGAACTGTGCTGAGAAGAAGATGAACTTGAAGATCGAGGACATTCCTTGAATTCACATTTACGCTTAGGATCGCGTGAAACATACGAGCCATCGGGGCACTTTTGCACATCGTCGGAACATGCATCTGTTGTATCACCTTTGCACTCTTTAAACCGGCAATCATGATCTGGATCGCGCGAAGCAACAGAACCGTCTGCGCATTGCTTTACATCGGCCGGACAGACCTTCCCCATGCCGCTTTCTCCCTTTTGCTTTCGAAGGCATGCCACACGCTCTTCACCATGTGTATTCTCACACTCCTTAAGGAATGTCTCCACTTCACGACGCAAATTCCGTCTTGTTGTTTCATCCAAGCCGCCAATCTTCTCTTTCACTTTTTCAAGAACATTCTTCATCTTACTCAAAATACGCTGGCCACGCGTTGCAGTGTGTGCTTTGCGAAGACATGCGGCTTTGTATCTTCCTTCAAGGTTTGCGCATGGTCCGCTCTTTACACTGCTTGATGAAGAACTTGTTGTTGATACGCTCGATGACGATGAAGACGATGACGAAGTATTATTTTCTTCTGCAAGAGAAAATGCGGGAAGAAGCATGGCTGCGCCAACAACAAGCGCCGTTGCGAGATGTTTTCTCATAAAAAAGAGGGGGAATACGAAAAGAATACGATGGGAAGTGGTTTGGAGCAAGGGGGAAGAAAAAGTTTGAATAGTTGAGTGGTTTTTGGTTTTTTTAACTTCTTTTGCCCTTGGTACTTGGACCCTATCTCCGCCTCCTCACATACCCAATCCCCGCAGCAGCACCCGTTGCAATCAAGATGGCAAGACCCGGTCCTGTTTGCGTGGATGCGGCATGGCGAGTACCAGAACGCGGTCCTGCGAGGAAGAGGTGGCGCACAGGGTCATACGCATACCATGCACCGGAGAGAGGATCGAATCCTATACAATGACCAGATTGATCGCATGAATAACGGATTCCGGTGACAGGATCAATGCCATTGAGCCACCGATGGTTCAGAACATCGTACGGGTACCATTTTCCCGTTGCAGCATCAAAGGCATAGCAGAGTCCTGTACCTTCTTCACAATAATAGGACAGGCCCGTCACAGGATCTGTATGAAAGTCTTTTTCTCCTGTACTGCTTGCTGCAATTGGGAAACTGGAAACGTGAGAGGCTGACGAACGTTCTTCACTACTACAAAACGATGAGCATCCATCGTGGTCTCTCCTGTTACCATCGTCACAGGATTCATTCAGATCACGAATGCCATCACCACAGGAAGGAAGTAGGCATGAGAAACGACACGCAGACGGTGCATTGCCATTTGCAGTTCCGTTATCGCATTGCTCACCACGCGCAGTCTGCACAAGACCGTCGCCGCAGGAATTCAATCCATCTTTATCTTGTAAGGTTTCTATAGAACATGTCTGTGAGCATGCGTCATTGTTCGCGGTGTTTCCGTCGTCACATTGCTCTGCACTGTCTTTCAATCCATCACCACAGCGAGGATTTGCGCAATCAAGCCGACACCGGTCAGCTACGTTGGCATTCTGACTTCCCGTATCACATTGTTCCGGCGCTTGCAGAATACCGTCTCCACAACGAGGAGTAGGGGGTGTCATACTCGACTGTGCAACAGAGCTTGCTATTGGGAGCTCTAAGAAGCATTCCCCAGAGCATCCATCACCAGCAACTTGGTTTCCATCGTCACATTGCTCACCTGCTTCCAGTAATGCATTTCCACACGTTGGATTAGATACAACAATCGTTTTCCGTGTGCATTCTGCTGCACAATGGATACCGCCCGACGCACCTTCATCACACTCTTCGTTGTCATCCCAAATGCGATCCCCACACCGTGGGTTCTTGCAGTTTGTTCTACATTGATTGCGTGAATCTGCATTAAAACGTCCATTGTCACACTGTTCATAGGACTGATTCACTTCCCCATCGCCACAGAACGCAATAGGTGAAAGGGAAGACCTAGACGACGATGAAGACTTCGATGATGAAGAAGATCTGCTACTGGAAGATGAAGGCACAACAGACGAACTGGATGACGTTGCCTGTGATGACGAAGAAGATGAGAGGGATGACGAAGAGTGCGAAGAAACCGAGGAGTACGACGATGACGAGGAACTTGATGAAGAAGGGATCGACGAAGTGGAACTTGAAGATGATGAACTCGTTGCGATGCTGGATGAAGAAAAGGAGCTTAAAGAGCTACTCGTAGACGATGAAGAGGAAGACGATGAGCTTGTTGCAGAGCTCGTAGAAGAAGAAGAAGAAGAAGACGGAGGCAAGCTTGATGAGGAAGATGAGCTCGATGGCGTGCTGGATGACGAAGAAACGGAGGAAGACGATAGTGGAACAGTCACCTGATCGATCGCAATCCAAAAAGGATTCAGAGGAGGATTCAGGTCCGCAACAACATTCTCGATATTCGATCCATCCAGATTCAGACGTTGAATACTATGATGAAAGAGATTCGCAACGTAGATTTTCCTATGCTGAAGATCCAACGACAAGCCGCCTAGATATCCTTGCGCCATATTTGTGATAATGGAGGGCGATCCTCCCACCTGCATTGCACGAATTTCGGCTGGTCCGGATGATTCATCGAGTGCGAAGCTTTCTACCCAATAGAGCGTGTTTGTAGGAACATCGATCGCTAGCGCATACGGCGCCAGTGTTGTTGTATGAATGATTTCACTGCCAGAACCGTCAAGATTGCTCCGGAAGATTTTTTTCTGCGATGGATCGGACCAATAGACATATCCGCGGGAAATATCGAGTGCGATACCGAACGGGTAGGCCGGTTGCACGAGGGGAAGGTCGATCATGTTGCTTCCTGTGAAGCTGGCACGGCGAATACGTCCTTTGCTTGGTTCCGTCCAATAAATCATCTTGTGAACGGGGTCGATATCGATGGCGTTTGGCGCAGAAAGGCCAGAGCGCACCGTTGCAAATCCTGTCTTGTCCGTTTTTCCTTTGAGGATCTTCTCGCCTCCTGCAATGTCATCAAGCCATGTGAGCGTTTGCGTCTTTTGGTCTAAGGAAATACCCAAAAAATTTCCCGTACCAACCGTATGGATGCTGTGAATTGCCGCAATTCCTTCGTCTGCATACCACACACGGTTTGTATGCTCCGTCCAGAAGACGCGCATCGTCCTGTTTGCATGTGAAGACGATGAGGATCCACATCCGCTTGTGACGCGTTTCTCACATTCGTAGAGCACGTTACAAACATAAGAAATTGTTGATTGGTTTACGCAAGCGGGAGACGGACAGTCAAGGTCACTCCTACAGTAGATGATATCTATGGAACGGCTGGATGAAGAGGAAGAAAACGAAGAGGACGATACACTGCTACTGGACGATAAGGAGCTTGAACTACTGGAAGAGCTGGATGGAGATGATGAAGAGCTGCTTGATGATGAGGATGATGATGATCTTGGTGGATCACTTGAACTTGAGGAAGAGGAAGAAGAGGAGGAAACGGACGAAGAACTTTGCGGAGCGGACGATGATGACCAATTAGGACAATTCCCATGAGGCGTCCCAACGCATGTTTCTTCCTGACATGCATACGTGGGGCAGCACCCTATCGGTTCACCAAACTCATCAACGGCGCAGTCAGGCTGTACACAGGGATTGGATGCAGAACACATCGAGCCTTGCTCCTGGCAACTGTTGCATCGGCTTACGCATTCCGTAACCTGTTCCGCATTGGGAACAGGAATGGGCCTACAGCAGTTAGCACATCCTGTCACAACATCCGGCGCAGGATTGTGACACTTGCTGATGCACGCATCGCGTCCACCTGCAATGCAGGCATTTCCCGCTTGCATACAAAGCTGTAAGTTCGTCATGGGTGTTGTTGCGGGGCAAGAAGACCCCGGCGGACACGTCATGATGCTTCCCTGACCCGTACATTCTGGATCTTGCGAAGGACACGGCACACTGCCGCATAGCCCTGCGCGGTTTCCAAGAGCAAGGTTGCAATTACGCGATATACATGCAACATCATTTGTTGAGCACAAGCACGCAGAAAGCATCATGCTTGCGAAGACAATACAGACCCAACGAAGAAGAGGGCGATGCGCCACGTTGGAAGGAATGCTATCAGAAACAAGGTGTCCACAACAGAAAAAGTATCAGGGTTGATATATTCAAAAAATGAGAAAACGAACAGACTATCTACCAGCTATCAGCTATCTCCGTCTCCTCACATACCCAATCCCTGCCGCCGCACCCGTTGCAATGAGGATTACAAGACCAGGGCCCGTCTGGGTTTGGGTTGCAGGGGGAATTGATGCTGGAAGAATAGTTCCTCCCCATGGATTTCCGGATGCTGTTCCTCCTGCAGTGTATCCCCCGATTTGTCCGGCAGTGTAGCCTCCTGCGATACCACCTGCGGTATAGCCGCTTATTCCACCAGCAGAATATCCTCCGTTCTGACCAGAGGGTTGCCCTCCTGCAATTTCTCCTGCGGAATATCCTGTCACACTTCCTGCAGTTGCATTTTGCCCCACTGTTGCACCCTGCGTTGCATGCGCTCCAACAGTTTGACCTGCGTCCTGCCCAGCAATGTATCCCGCTGTTTGTCCGCCCGTTGCAATACCCGATCCTCCGGTTGTTGGAGCGGGATGTGCAGAGCTTGAGGGAATCTTCCGTTCGAGCAAACAAAAGTTGGAGCATCCGTCACGTTGTGTCAAATTTCCGTCATCACACTGCTCATTCGTATCCTTTGTACCGTCCCCGCAGACTGCAAGAGTACATGTGGGTCGACACTGATTTGGCAAGAAGGAATTGAGGGAACCCATATCACATTGTTCGCCCCGGCTTGGCTGTAAAATGCCGTCACCGCATGTGCCGCCAGAAACAATGGTCAGTTTGCAGGACGTTGTGCAGAAATCTGTATTGATAGAATTTCCGTCATCACACTGCTCACCTGCATCCACAATCTTGTCACCACAGCGCGCATTCGTGCAGTTAGTGCGGCAGTTATTCGCTATGTCACGGTTCTGCACACCGTCATCGCATTGTTCACCCGGTTGTTTCACGCCATCACCGCATCGGCTGTTTCCGATAGATCCGGATGTCGAGCCTCCACTACTGGAACTGCTGGAAGAAGATGATTTTGAGGATGAGCTTCTGGATGAACCGCCGGAAGAACTCGATGATAAAGATGAAGATGCCGATGTGGATCTTGATGACTGTGATGAACCTCCGGAGGAACTTGAGGAAGCGGTTGATCTCGACGACTGCGATGAGCCACCCGATGAAGAAGAGGACGATGACCGAGATGACTGCGAAGATCCTCCACCAGAGGATGAGGATGATGTTCCCCGTGAACTTTGACTGGATGTTCCGGACGATCCGCCCGATGACGATGATGTCGATCGCGTTGAAGATGTTCCACCGGAACCACCGCCGGAATTTCCTGTCTGTCCCGCAGGACCTCCTGCAACTTGAGCGGTGCTTCCTCCACCACCTATTGTTCCTGCAATGCCTGCGGTACCCGCTGTACCGACGCCTGACGACCCTCCTGCAGGAATACATCCGCAAAAAGGCCGATCAAAAGGTCTATTTTGAATCTCTTCGCTTGTTAATTGTTTATTCTTTACACATACTAATTCGGTAGAGTGCTGGAGACGTTGACACGTTCCATCCTCATCATTATCCGTACAGAAATCTCCTATCTCATGATACGGTCGACATCGTGTGTCCTGACGGGTACATTCAAACGTAAGATAATTCCCCGCTACAAAACCACATACTCCTCTCTCGCCATGGGAAGTAGTGCATTCTGCTCCCGCGGTCTCAACGGTGCATTGGGAGAGAGAAACTTCCCTGGTAACTTGCGCACACACTTGATTTGCAGGGCAAGAACCACCACATATATTGTTGATGGGATTGCATCGTTGTTCGGGGTTTACCACACACTGACATCCCGCATCAATTTGCCTGCATGTTGCATTTCCCTCGCACGTTCCTCCACATTGCGATCCATTGAATCCGCAGGATTCCGATGGAGCTGCGCAGACGCAATTGGGAGAAGAACCACTGCTATCAAGTTTGCAGGATGTTCCCGATGCACATGTTCCTCCACATTGCTGCCCGTTCCATCCACACGAAGAAGGACCTGAAGAGCGTGAGGAGATTTCTTTACATCCACATACACCATTCGTAAAACCACATACGCGGCCCGCACCGCAGTCGAACCCACCGCAGGATTGTGCTCCATTTGCATATGTTGTGAGCTGACAGCCAGAGCCACGACTGGAAGAAGAATTGGGCGTTATAGGCGAAACACATTCACAAGCGCCATAAGGGCCCTTTCCCGTGCCATACGCTCTCCCGCACACTTTTCCGTCCACACAATCGCCGCCACACTGTTCTCCCTCAAATTGACCTGCTTCCTGACATGGAATTGGTGGATCATCCCCAGTACCGCCGGTTCCTACTGTTCTTCGAGGTGTCGAAGAGGAGCTTCTTGCAGTACTAAAACATCCACATGCATTATTATTCATTTGGCATTCCTTGCCTTCGGGGCAGGTGCCGCCACATGTACGAAGGCCTGGATTACCACTACCACCACTTACCAAGTGCTCTGAACAGTAAGACGGATTCGACGGCACAGAAGATGAACTTGTTTCCTTTTCAGGGTACTTACAATAGCAGTAATTATTTCCTGGATCAGCGCTAGCACACTCACCAGATATATATTCCCATCCAGTTTCAGGATTCCAAGAACCAGTCTTCGGAGAACAATCTCCAGCACACCGAAGTGGCCCACCAGCAGGCGGTCCCCCTACTCTTCTGCAAGGATTCGGAACAGGAATGCCTGTGTTTCCTCCCGTTCCACCGTCATCGCCATTATTTCCCCCGTCATCTGCGCCCGCTGCATCACCTTCTGTGCCAGCGCCATTTCCACCATCTCCCGGACCAGCCACATCTCCACCTCCTCCAGGACCTCCTCCGTCATTTTCATTTCCTTGACCATTATCGTCTGGGGTTCCTCCTGGTTGGTCAGGACCATTTCCTTGACCATCACCCCCATCAACTCCTCCTTGTCGTGGCCTTCCACAAACACCATTGTTGCAGTTCAACGAATCAACTTTGTTGCCCTCGTTATCCTCGCATCCATTCGGTACTTCTGCCTGACATTCTGCATACTTTAAACAAACTGAACCGATTCCTGTGCATTTCACATTAGGATCTTTCTCTTGCCTCTTCTTACAATCATCGCAGGCTTTTTTTTGTGGTTCACAATTATTCTCAATATTACAATCCTTACAGCTTGTAAAGTAACCAGCGTTACAGGCAGCTCTCGTACAATCCATACAAAGTAGTTCGCCGCATTTCTCTCCATACCCAACTTTTAGTGCTTTATCTGACGGGGGGTTTTGTCCACAACATCCACCATTTGGTACAAAACGTTCTGTTTTAACAAACTTTCCACCATTCGGACACTCACACGTTGCGTCATTTGGGTCGGTGCTTCCTTGCGGTTGTTTGGTAATGCCCGGACCATTGTCACACTCACAACGAAGACAGATATTTTCCTTGCATCCACACGATTCGTTTCCATTGTCACCAAAAAGAGTACATGTATTTCCTTCTTCACAAATTCCACCACATTGGAATGCTTCCCCTTTTTTAATGACATTCCCTTCCTTATTAGTTATCTCTCCACATGAATTAGAGCATTTTCCGTCAACAGAAATAATATTTCCGGCAGGACACCTGCATCCTTTCCCTGGAATCATTTTTGCTTGCGGATCTTTACATTCTTCATTACATGGAAGATCTGTATTAGCCACCTCCGCAAGAAGCGATCCAACAAAACTTTTTGTATCGAGTGGCCCTGTGAACAACTGAATAATGCTTGCAAAAAAGCCTCGCCATCCGCTTGTAGGTATCACAAATGCATTTCCGAATGCGCATCCACATGTTCCATCTGACTGTTCTATTTGTCCAGAAGGGCAACAGGAACACTTATTTTCGTCGTCTGGAAGACATTGATTTCCGTTTTTGCAGACACCGGCACACACACCCAATAAGCCGCCACAACGAGCTTCGGAAGAAGAACTCGATGAACTGGAAGAGGTAGTAGAGGAGGAAGAAGCACATTCAGCTGTACCCTTTTTCCCATTTCCCGCCGGATGTTCCGGAGGAATGATGCAAGGATTGCAAATGAAGCTAGGAATCGTGCCATTCATTGCATCGCACATATCCTGATTTCCTGCAGCACAGCCAGCTTTGCATGCACATGGCCAACCATGCCACTGATCTTGAGGGTTATCGAGATTGTGCTGACAAACTTGACTCCCACATTCGCGCGCAATTCTTTGTTCCTCTGTCTCTGGATTCCCAAAAGGTGCGTAATCACAAGGTCCAGAACCAGAATTTGCCTGGGAAAGAAGTGCATCGTATTCCGCAAGAATTTTGCTATCCAACGACGATGTACTCCAGTACTTCCATCCAAATAGTATACCGATTGTTGCAAAAAACAGAATAATCGCGACAATGGCATGATGGGGGATCTTCATTGAAAAAAGTGTATCGCGCTGCGGGGATCTCTACAAACTGTTTTCTTTACCGCAACCTTCTTCGTACATACCCAATCCCTGCAGCAGCACCCGTTGCGATGAGGATCACAAGACCAGGACCCGTTTGCGTTTGGGTGGCAGGTGGAATGGAAGTCGGAAGAATAGTACCTCCCCAGGGATTTCCGGATGCTGTATCTCCTGCAGTGTACCCTCCGATCTGTCCTGCGGTGTAGCCTCCTGCAATACCACCAGCAGTGTAACCTCCCGTCTGCTGACCGCTGATCGCTGACATCTGATCGCTCCCCTCTGACATCCGGCTACTCACGTCCGGTGCGGGCTTGAAGGAACTTTGATTCGGTGGAAGAGGACGATCGAACAAACAGAACGAAGAACAGCCATCCTGAGCAGCGACATTGCCGTCATCGCACTGTTCATTCAAGTCGATAATGGCATCACCACAGAACGGAATAAGGCAGGTCGGGCGACACATGGAGGGGCTATACGCATTGCGGGGACCCATGTCACATTGTTCTCCCCTGTCGGGCTGCAGGAGACCATCTCCACAGATTCCGACGGATGCAAAGGTGAAGGTACACGTTGTTGTGCAGAAATCGGTATTGATGGTGTTGCCATCATCACATTCTTCGTTGATATCACGAATGCGATCTCCGCAAACAGGCAGGCGACAATTTGTACGGCATGCTCCGGGTGTATCTGCATTCGTGTTTCCGCTGTCACACTGTTCGGGGGGTTCGATGATGTTGTTGCCGCACAACGGTGATGGGGATGAAGAGCGGGATAGCAAGGACGATCGCGATGATGAGAATTGAGAAGAGGTTTTTAATGATGAACTGG
This sequence comes from Patescibacteria group bacterium, assembly GCA_023263945.1. GTDB lineage: Bacteria > Patescibacteriota > Gracilibacteria > Peribacterales > Peribacteraceae > JALQTW01. Next base: position 172,800 of record JALQTW010000002.1, read on the forward strand.
AGGAACGTGATGATCCGGAAATTTTGCTGCTTGATGCTGTTCCGGAAGACCTAGAACTACTGGAGCTGGAGCCGGAAGCTCGGGATGAAGATCCCGATGAAGGATTCGACGAACGCGATGTGGCACTGCTTCCTGATGAAGACGACGAGCTGCTGCTCCCTGATCTGGATGATTGGGAAGATCCTCCACTGGAAGATGAAGAGGAGGATGAAGATGAGGTATGTGATCGTGACGATTGCGATGATCCCCCAGAGGAACTTGATGAGGAGGATGCAGGAGATCGTGACGATTCTGATGAGCCGCCAGATGAAGAGGAGGATGATGTATGCGATTCAGATGAAGCTGAAGAACCTCCGTTCGATCCGGAACTGTTCGTCGTTCCCGGCGTACCTTCATTGGCTCCATCTGTGGAATCGCCGTCTCCGGAGGAATCACCTTGTGGGCCACCACTACTATCCGTTCCGGGTGGCGCACAGATGTTACTCACACAGATTCCGCCATCGGGACAATCCCCATCAAAGTGACATTGTACTGATGAGGAAGATAAAGAAGAGGAATTTTCCACCGATGAACCGTGGGAAGAACTTGAGCTGGGTCCGACGGAGAAATTGGTACCTACGGATGAAGAAGAGGGAGAACTCGCTTGCGAAGAGGAAGAACCATTACCGGAAGTATCTCCAGGTGTTCCGGCTACATCTCCTGGAGTACCAGTTATATCACCAGCTGTTCCTGCAATATCCCCTGGATCTCCTGCTGTCCCACTGACATCACCCGCATTTTTGCTGGAGCTTCCTTGAGGATCTCCGTCCGATTTCTGGCTCGATGACTTATTTGTAGGACAAAGCTTCTGCACACATTTCGCCCTACACGCATCAGCCCCAGCACCGTCATAGCATCTATCACTGCGATCCACACAGCAATTGTAGTAACATTGCTCGGAAGGAGTAGGCGGAGTGTCTGCTGGAGCTTCCTCATTGGCAGGAGCTGCAGAGCTTGAACCGCCCCCCCCTGCAGTTCCTCCACTATCACCTCCTCGTGCACTACACACACAACTCAAGACACACAGTCCTTTGTCATAGACACAATCTTCATATCCCCTCCTGCAAGAATCACGATTAACATCGTTATTAGGGTTTTTACAAGCAGCAGTTTGACCGTTTTTTTGGGCACAATCGTTGAACTCCTCATTGCATGAACTATTACAACAGATTGCACTTGCAGTCACCTCAGAAGGGCAGCAAAGACCTGATGCAGCACTTGCAACGCATTTACATTTGCATCCAAAACCTAATTGACATTCATATCCTTCCTTACATACTCCATCTTTTGCACATTCAAAATGCTGTTGCGGCGTTCCTTCACCGACAAGATGGAAACTATCGGCACATGCCTTATCAGGATTAGGAGTGTTTGATGCAGCTTGAGATGATGCCTGCGATGAATTTTGCGCCTGACCAAAGAACGAAGAGAAATTTTTATTTCGTTGCAAAACAACAGTAAAAGCAATAAAAGAAGCCAGCACTGCGAGTAGTGTAACCGATAGAAACTTCCAACGACGCTGCATTGGAAAGGATTGTATCGGGAACCGAGTGCTTTGCTAAGACAATTTTTTCTTTACACCGCGCCGAACAATTCCAATCCCCGCAGCTGCTCCTGTTGCAACCAGGATGACAAGTCCCGGCCCTGTTTGCGTTTGCGTTGCCGGAGGGATTGCCGTTCGTACAACGGATCCTCCCCAAGGATTTCCGGATGCTGTACCACCTGCCGTGTACCCTCCGATCTGTCCGGCCGTATAGCCACCTGCAATGCCACCAGCAGTGTAACCTCCCGTCTGACCACTGCCTTCTGCCTTCTGACTACTGATCACTGACCACTGACTACTACTCATCGCTGCAGGGTTTAAGGAACTTTGATTCGGTGGAAGAGGACGATCGAACAAACAGAACGAAGAACATCCATCATAGGAGGCACTGTTGCCGTCATCACACTGTTCATTGAGGTCGATAATGCCATCGCCACAGGAGGGAATGAGACATGTTGGGCGACACATGGAGGGGCTATACGCATTGCGGGAACCCATGTCACATTGTTCTCCCCTATCGGGCTGTAGGAGACCATCTCCACAGATACCAATGGATGCAAGCGTGAAGGTACACGTTGTTGTGCAGAAATCGGTATTGATGGTGTTGCCGTCATCGCATTCTTCGTATGCATCCCGTATGCGATCTCCACAAACCGGCAGTCGGCAATTTGTACGGCATGTTCCGGGTGTATCTGCATTCGTGTTTCCGTTGTCACACTGTTCGGGAGGTTCGATGATGCCGTTGCCGCAAAGAAGAGTGCGTGATGAAGAGGAAGACGAAGAACGAGAGGATGATGAAAGGGACGATCGTGAAGAGGATGTTCCGCCCGATCCGGAACCAGAGGAACCCGATGCACTTCCCGATGATGCTTTACCGCTGGAACCACCCGAAGAACCGGAAGATGATTTTCCAGAGGATCCTGAACTTCCTGATGAGCCAGATGAACCGGAAGATCCTGAACTCCCAGAGGAACCGCTGGAACCGGAGGATCCCGACGATCCAGAACTTCCTGATCCACTGGATCCTGAGTGACCAGAACTTCCTGAAGAGCCAGATGAGCCAGTGCTCGAACTCCCGGAAGAACCACTGGAACCGGATGACCCTGAGCTTCCTGAGGATCCACTGGAACCGGATGATCCCGTACCAGAACTACCAGAGGAGCCCGATGAACCTGAAGAACCAGAGGACCCTGACGAGGCAGCACCCGAACTCCCTGATGAACCGCCAGAACCAGATGCACCACTACTACCAGACGAATTCCCGCTGGATCCTCCCGAGGAAGTACCACCAGAAGAACCTGAACTCCCCGCACCGCTTGAGCCTGAAGATCCACCAGAACCGGAAGACCCCGATGAGCCTGTACCCGAACTGCCAGAAGATCCGCTGGAAGTTCCTCCGGATGTTCCCGACGAGCCACCAGAGGAGCTTGTGCCATTTGATGACTGCGATGAGGAAGAAGTGGAACTTGTTTGCGATGAAGATGATGAAGATGAAGAAGAATCTGAAGAGCCACCCGATGACCCTCCGGACGATCCGTTTGTTCCCGTGCTTCCGCCATTATTACCACCCTCATCTCCCGTTGTTGTTCCATTGTCACCACCATTGTCTCCTGCTGTTGCAGTTCCTCCTGAAGGTCCAGCAGGTCCATTGCCTCCTGGTGTCTGACCATTTCCATTGCCGGTACTACTGGAAGATCCAGGACAATTTTCTGCAACACATTGTGCGCGACACTGGTTGTAACCATCTGCCGTTCTACATTTTGTGAATTCGAGATCTGTACCATTTTCGGTACAGCAATTGAAATAGCATTCTTGAGCAGCGTCTCCGGAACCATTTCTTGCATCACAAACACATGTAGCAACGCATTCACCTAATAATGCCTGACATTCATCATATCCCTTACGTCTCTTTACACAATCAGCATCATCATAATTGTGACAGTCTGGTGTTGCGTTGACATTATTTTGCACACACACATCAAATTGGTTATTACATTCATCATTACAACATTGTGCACTTGCTTCTACCGTGGTTTTTCCTTTACACATCCCACCTGTACATCCTCCATTTCCATCATCTTCCATGCCTTCCGGACAAATACATTTTGCACTCCCCTTTTCTCCTTCCTTTACTTTTGGATCTTTACATTCCAAGACACATTGTGCGGAACAACCATCCCCATTCGTTTTGTTTCCGTCATCACATTCTTCATTTCCTTCTTTTTTATTATCTCCACATACACAAGGCGCTGGAGCATCGGGGTCTACTCCCTGTGCCAATAAATTCCCAAAAATGCTTTTGGGATCCAAAGGCCCTACAAACCACTGAACGATACTCGCAATGAACCCACGCCATCCCGACGATGGAATAACGAGAGTATTTGTTGTAGAGCATCCACCGCATGTCCCATCCGGTGCTGGGTCACTACCATCCGGACAATGACATGCACACGACTGCGAGCAGGTCGTTCCATTACATGTTTTGATGGTTTGACATGTCCCGCCTCCCTGAAAATAGCAGGAGCCGCTGCATTCAGAAGGGTTCCAACCGCATTGCGGCTCAATGGAAGAGGAAGATGATGACGCATCGGAAGAGCTGCTCGCGGGCGGTGCGCTGGAAGAGGAGGCATTAGGACAATACTGGTTACATTTATCGATGCAGGTTTGATTTCCTCCACACGCCTGGATACATCCCTCTTTTCCTCCAGCGTTACAGCCAGCACATGCCTGCAAGCATCGCTCTTTTTGCGCTCCAGAAAGTCCTTTGCACTCGTTCGCACAGTTACATCCTGTAAGGACGATGGCCATCAACAGGAAAAAGATAACAAGCGGCCAACGATAGGAAACGCTGCGATGCAAAGTGGAGGGCGGGAACACAGAGAAGAAACATTGCCAAGCATAGCTACAGAGAGTGTCCATCGGCAACCATTCATCCACCCCTTTCCAGTCTCTGAATCTCTCTTTACAATCTCCGCAATGCAGACTCGTATTGTTCCTCTCCGTTTCACGCGCCTCACGCAGGCTCTGCTTGGCCTGACAATCGTCCTTTCGTTCTTCACGTACTTCTTTGGGTACTGGAATCCGCCCGCACTCTTCTGGGATGAAAATTACCACATTGCAAGTGCGCAGAAATATTTGAATGGAATATTCTTTATGGAACCCCACCCTCCTCTTGGCAAACTCTTGATCGCCGCAGGGGAAAAACTTCTCCATCCCAATGAAGCAAATAATCAATTTATCGATACCAGCTATGGACGTGATCTGCCTACAGGCTTTTCCTTCGCAGGGTACCGCTTCTTCTCGGCACTCATGGCGTGGTGGACAGCGCCCATTTTATTTTTGATTTTGTTGATGCTCTTAAAAAGGGAATGGTACGCCTTCTTCTTCTCGTTTCCGTATATTTTCGATAATGCTCTGATTGTCCACAACAGAGGAGCCATGTTAGAAGGCCCTCTCATGTTTTTTGTCGCACTCACAACGCTTGCGTTCATGCTTGTCCTAAAAGACCGAGATAAGAGACACGCATTCATCGGATGGTCCGTCCTCTTTGGAGCTGCCTTTGCGGCGTGTCTTACGACCAAATTGATCGGGCTCATCGTCATTCTCTTTGCTCTTCCTGTTGTGTATGCACTCTTTCCAGACTGGAAGAAGATTCTCCAGTTTGCATGTGTTTCCGGCATGAGCGCACTCTTTGTCTTCTGCTTTGTGTGGTACCTGCATTTCACCATCGCGTCGACTGTAAATCCAAAACTGGAAACGTATACGGCAACTCCTGCCTATTTTGAAATTTTGAAGAACGGGCACACAAAGAATATTCTGAATTTCCCGCTCATGCTGCGCGATAACATTGCGTTCGTGAGTCACTACAATAACGGCGTTCCCAAACTAAACCTCTGTAAGGCCGATGAGAATGGAAGTCCTGCATTCTTCTGGCCAGTAGGAGCACGCTCCATCAACTATCGCTGGAATACCCCTGACGGGCAGAATTACCAGTATCTCTACTTGCAGGCAAATCCTGCGGGATGGTGGTTTGCATTGGCCGGAGTCATCCTTGCCATTGGACTCTTCGCATCGCACTTCCTCTTTGCACCGAAAGAACGCTTCCACAACTTTTTCTTCTTGCTCGTCTTTTTGGGTGTGTACTGCTCGTACATGATTGCCATCAGCAGGATTTCCCGCGTGATGTATTTGTACCACTACTTCACTCCCCTTTTTATAAGCTTCATTGTGCTCGCGCTCGTGTGGAATGAAATTGAACGGATTGGGCCATGGAAACTGACGGAAACTATGAAACAGAAAAGTGCCATCATCTTTGGAGGCATCGTCCTCGTCTCCTTCCTCTGGTACAGCCCGCTCACGTACTACGGACTCCTCAGTAAGAATCAATTCCAACTACGAAATATTTTCTCGTTGTGGGACTTGAAATGTGTGGGATGCGAAGGAAGACAGTCGATGTATGTGCCGGGGAGTTCGCAATAGCTAAAAGAAAGTTATTGGTTATTAGTTCTTGGTTTTTGGTTCTTTATTGCGGAGCTTACACATCAAGAAAACTAATAACTAATAACCAACAACTAATAACCTTCTATTGCCCCTTTGTCTGAAATCGCAGCGCTGCGAGTTCTTTAAACATTCTAAAGATAACCTCCAGTCTTGCTCCCGTCTGCTCTCCTGCAAGACGCGGATAATGCTGTACACCTGTTTCTGCAAGTGTGAATCCTTTTCTTCGCAAACGCAGGAAGACTTCCGCATTAAAGAGCGCACCGGTCGCATTCACCGGACGAATATCCGACCAGACGGATCGCTTGAAAAGTTTGAGGCCACAGTTTAAATCTTTCACGCGGACATTCAGAACTAATCGTACCAAAGTTCCATACAGGCATGCATTCAGTTTCCTATTCCAGGCATCTGCTCGTTTGATGCGAATACCGGAAATGAAGTCAGCCGTACCCAGATGATCCATCAGTGTACCAATGTCTTCCGCATGAAACTGACCGTCACTGTCCATGAAACAAACAAGATCTCCCGCAGCATGATCGACTCCTGTGCGGATTGCAGCACCGTACCCTTGGTTCACATCGTGTGAGATGATCTTCACATTGGAAAACTCGCGGGAAAGTTCTTCCGCTTTCGTGCGCGTTCCATCTGTCGATCCATCATTCACAACAATCACCTCTCCATCAAGATTCCTGCTACGCAAGAACGATTCGCAATCGCGAACAACATGCTCGATATTCGCTTCTTCGTTGCGACAGGGAAGAACAATGGAAAGTTGCATGGGGGAAAGCCTAGCAAGAGAGGAAAGAAAAGCCAATGCAAGCACAGGGGCCTTTTTGATTTTTGTGTGAGCACCATATGTTACACTTTTCAGTATGCCCCCCCGAAAAAAAACGCGCTCGTCCGGAGAAACGATGTGGACGTGGATACAGGACCATAAACTCCTTCTTTTCCTCCTTCTTGTAGGCATTCTTGTTCGTACATATCACTTTGGGGCCATTCCTCCAGGACTCAATCAGGATGAAGCGTCTACAGGATACGATGCGTGGGCAGTTTTAAAGTACGGGATCGATCGAAATGGATTCCATTTTCCCGTCATGTTCGTTGCGTGGGGATCTGGCATGTATGCACTGAGTGGCTACCTCGCATGGCCGTTCATGGTGTTCTTCGGGCTCTCGGAAGTGACCGTCCGACTCCCCCACCTTGTCATGGGGTGTATTGCACTCATGGTGTTTTACCATCTCTTGAAGAACATCAGTGATCGATCAACCGCGCTCATCGGGCTCTTTCTCCTTGTCATCAATCCCTGGCATATCATGGTTTCCAGGTGGGGTCTGGATTCGAATCTCTTTCCCGCATGTTTCCTTCTTGGGGTCTTTACCCTTACGCACGCTCTTACAAAGAAGCGATATGCAATTTTGCCGCTTGCAGCAGGGCTCTTTGCATTATGCCTCTACTTTTATGGAACCGCATACGTGGTGATTCCGGTGTTTCTTTTTCTCACAGGCATACTCCTCTTTTTCAGGCATCGTATCCCGTGGAACATCTCCATGCGATCTGGCATCGCTTTTGCGATCATCGCACTCCCCATCGTTCTCTACGTCGTCATCAATCAGTTTCATCTCACTTCACTGGAACTTCCGTTCCTTTCTATTCCACGACTTTCCGGTGTGCCACGGTTTCAGACGGTATCCAGTCTTTTTAGCAGCAATTTCTTCCACCATCTCTTGGAGAATGGAAAAAATCTCTGGAATCTTCTTTTGCATCAGGATGATGGACTTGCAGGAAATCGCGTACCGGGATTTGGCATGCTCTATCCTCCGGGAATTCTGTTCGCTTTCCTGGGATTGATCGTGTGTCTACAACGGAGTGTTCGCACGAAAGGAAAAGATCCCTCTGTATCTATGCTCTTGTGGTTCCTTTCCGCTGTTACTGTTGGACTTCTGCAATCCGTCAACATTAACCGCATCAATATCATTGTCTTCCCGCTCATTTTCTTTATGACGATGGGTATTCGATTTTTCTGGGAGAAAAACAGAACGATCTTCTTCTCTGTCATAGGACTCTTCTCTCTCTATTTCCTCTTCTTCGTTCATGCATACTTCACGTGGTATCCCATCGATGTGAAGGATGCTTTCTTCAGTGGGCTCCGTGAAGCCATTGCGAGTGCATCGGAGCACACCACAGAGAAGATCTGTGTCACAGAACGGGTGAATCAACCCTATATTTTTGTTCTTTTTGAAGAGAAGATCGATCCTCATGTCTTCTTGAACACCGCAGAAATCATCAATCCCGGAGCGGAGTTTCAGGGTGTTCGTCGCTTTGGACGATACACATTCGGACTGGATTCCTGTCACGATGCAACGTATGGAGCATATGTTCTCCATCGTGATGAACGCGATATATTCCCATCACAGGATTATCACAGAGAGGATTTTGATGTCTATTCTGTTGCCATTCCTCTCCACAAATCATGATAGTAAATGGCATCGTATGCTATGCTCCTTATCATCATTCGTAGAAACAGTTTTCATATACCATGTTCATGCCCCCCAGAACACATTCATCTTCCATGCATCCTCATCGTGTCAATACGACTGTTCTTCTTTTGCTGATCATCCTTGCAGCCGGATTTCTGATAAGAATGCATTTCGCTCCTTCTACAGCACATGCTGATACCAGTGCGGTACGAAGCTGGATGGAAAGCAGCGTGAAACTTGGACTCGTTCGGTCGTATTCTGAACAGGTCTCAACAGGCTGGCTTCCCAATTATCCGCCACTTTCCATCATGATTCTGGAAGCAGCAGGATATGCATACAAATGGCTTATTTCTGGAGATTATGTCATTCAAGATCCTCTTCATATGGTGTTTGCAAAAATGCCCGGCATTCTTTCGGACATTCTCTCATCACTCATACTTTTTTTCATCGTACGGAAATTGAAGAATAAAAAAGCAGGTTTATGCGCAGCAGGGATCTATCTTCTTCATCCTGCTGTTCTCTGGAATTCAACATTGTGGGGGCAAACCGATAGTCTCTACACGGTCTTCATACTTGCCAGCTTCTACGCAATAACACGAAAGTACCATGCGACGGGAACAGTCCTTGGAGTTCTTGCATGCCTTGTAAAAGTCCAGGCGATTCTTTTTCTTCCCCTCATTCTTTTCACGCTGCCATGGGACAAAAGGATCATTGTACGATCACTGTTTTTCTCTGTTTGTTCCGTTACACTCGTATTTTCTCCATTTCTGTTTGGCGGATCATTACAAAAAGTACTGCAAAGCTATTTTGTGTTTGATGTTCTCCGTGAATCACATCTTTCGTGGAATGCATTCAATATCTGGTGGATGATGTATGGGCCTCGTGCGTGGGAAATGCGTGGAACAGATATCTTTTTCTTCTTTATAAACTTTAATACATTTGCTGTCGTTATTTTTGGAATAGTGTATGGCTTTCTTCTCTTTCTCTGGAGAAAGAGTTTACGAAGCTTTACGAAGAACAACGAAAGAACAACCGCCCTCTTCCTCGTAGCGTCATTGATCACCTATACCTCGTTCATGATTGGAACACAAATACACGAACGATATCTTTTTCCTTTCATGGCATGCGCCCTCCCCCTGCTCTTTGTTCATCGGAGATTTATTCTTCTCTACTGCGGCATTTCCATTATATCTATTCTCAATGTTGCGTCTTCATTCCCCTATACGCAATTTACCATCTCCTTTTTTGAAAGGATTCCTCATCTCTCTCTCTTCCTCGCAATCCTGCAAACAGGATTATTCTTCCTCTTCTGGATTACAGCATTACAATCTCGTCATAAGGTCCTGGAAAGGACCCGTATCAAACGTGATATTGAGCGGTGGACATGGAAAAAGAATATTACTTCTTCCATTCACTGGGTTCGCAGTCTTCCTCCCGTCTTTTTACTCTTGTGCATCGTGTTGTCTGGATTATGTCTTCGACTCAGTCTTTTTCCCATGGAAGGCTACGCGTTCGATACAGATCTCTATAAAGAATGGTCCATCAGTGCGGCAGAATTTGGACCGGTCGATTCCTACACAGAGCAGATCCACGACAACATGAAACCGGATTATCCACCGTTCTCCATGCTGATGTTCTGGACGATTGGAAAAACGGCATCGGTGATTTCTGGATGCGAACACCGCTCCCCCTGCATGCATCTTCTGGTGAAGACACCCTCCATTCTTGCAGATCTCTTTGTGGTGGTGATTCTCTTCTCATTCCTTTCCTCGCTTATTGGCTCTTCACGGGCACTTCTTGCATCTGCCATCTATGCGTTTCATCCCGTGACCTTCTATGTCTCTGCCGTATGGGGGCAAACCGATGCTATTTTCTCCATGCTTCTCCTTGCGTGTCTCATTCTTTGCACAGAACGTCAGTGGTTCTTTGCAGGAGCGTACGCGGCAATAGCAGTCACGACAAAGTTTCAGGCGATTATTATTTTCCCTCTTCTCCCTTTTCTTCTTCCGCTGGATAGGAAAGCGTGGATGCAAAGCGCAGGAGGGTTTTTCCTGATGTTGCTTGTTGTTCTTCTCCCGTTCGCGGTCACACCCCATGGTCTTGAGCATGTGTTTGCAATGTACAGTAGCTCTATTGGTCGCTATGCCGTTGTTTCCGCAAATGGGTACAATTTCTGGTGGGCACTTCTGGGGGGAGAGGCCGCGGGGCGATCATCCATGGACCCTTTGCTTGGTTTCATCACGTATCGCATGGCGGCAACATTTTTGGTTGCTCTCTCGTACATCGTCATTATTTCTTTGCTCTTTCGCGTTCTTCATACACATCGTTCTAAGCGTGATCGCGCGACGGCCATCTTTCTTGCCGCAGGTGCATTGGCACTCGCATTCTTTCTCTTCAATACAGAAATGCATGAGCGGTATTCCTTCCCGTTCATCACACTCTTCTTCCCGGTTCTTTTCTTACGGAAAGGATACAGAGGATTGTACATAGCAGCATCGATTCTCATCTTCTTCAATATTCTGGGCGTTCTTCCTCTTTCGCCTGTCGACAAGTGGCTCTTTTCCGTTTTCCCAAATTTCCGCGGGATGATTGCCGCACTCCTTGTATGCGTCTTCTTCCTTCTCCTCAGAAGGATGAAACAGGATGCGCGTGTTCTCAATGCCTCGCTTGCTTCACCGTGGAATCTCCGGCCTCTTCTTGCCCCAAAAAAGAAAACGAAGGTACAGCGCACACGCTGAAAGAAACATACGTAAACCATCTCCCAGCACATGCACTTTGGATCCAGGAATAGCAATCCAATGAACTTGTACTTCCTCGATGGGAATTTTTTGTTGGTGTGCGAGCGCGAGGAATTCAACGTCATAGCCGTAGCCGTTCGTCTGCACATCCTGAAAGAGCAATATCGCAATATCGGTGCGAATCAACTTGAAACCGCACGAGGCATCGCGGATTCCCGGAATGAGTGGAGATGTCAAAACATGATACATCCATCCAATCATGCGGCGATACCATTGCATGGAAACAGGTGCGGAAGAGTCCAGAATACGGGAGCCGATAACAATTGGTGCCTGTGATGCTGTTTGACGATCTGTGAGCTTTACCAATTCATCGATCGATGTTGCCCCATCCGCATCAAAAAGAAGAACCCATGTACCCGTAACCAGCATAATCCCCTCTTTGATGGCTCGACCTTTGCCTCTATTACCATCCAGCGTATGAAGACGAATGGGAAGCGAAGAAAAAGACTTCGCGCATGACACTGTTCCATCCGTACTTCCATCATCCACGATGATGATCTCTTCTATGCGCAATGTTGAAGGCGCCTTTTCACTCCAGGATCGAAGTGATTCCAACACAGGCCGAATTCGCTTCTCCTCATTAAATGCCGGAATGATGAGGGAGATAGAGAAAGACATGTGTACAGAATTGAGAATTTGGAATTGTGAATTGAGAATAAAATACACTCCTTTTTTGGCAAACACATCCATTCTCAATTCTTAATTCACAATTCTCAATTCTTCTTCTTTCATGTCCTCTTTCAATCGCTCACCTGCGGAAATCATAGTCACCATTCCCCCATCTCTTTTCCTGGTATTCAGGGTGCAGTGCGAGGTATTCATCCCAAAGGTCAGAGGCAACGAAGACATCCACGCTGTTCACATGCTGAATATAGGTGAACACAAGACGAACATAAGGAACGGAAGAAACCAGGAGGGAACGGCGCATTGCTTCTACATCGTTTTGATAATTGAGGTACACAGGAAGACCCACCTTGAAGGGTTCAAAGCTGCGATCATACGGCTCTGTAAGAACATACAGCAGCTCATCGGGGCTTCCAATAATTTGCATCTTCATGGAAGAGCCTCCGCGTAGAAGGGAAAGATCGTGCAGAATGCGTGTCATGTCTCCCAGACTTTCATTGCTTTGAAGGTACGCGTAATCGAATGTTTCTTCACGATTCGGATGGATAAACGTATCACCGAACGAAAGAACACACTGTGCTCCTATCAAAAATGCCGTGATCACGACAATAAACGAATGTGCACTCTTCTCCTTTCGCCAGAGAACATGAAATCCTGAAGCAATGAAAAGAACGAGTGGGAGCAGGATGCTTGGAATACACCACGGTGTTTTGTACGGGATGATGGAATAGATGAAGAGAATGCTCAGAAACCATGCAGCAAGCCACACACGCTTTCTATCCCACAAATTGTTCCAAAAGAGTCCGCTGGCAACACCCACCGCGCCCAGAACAAGCGGTGCTTCATGGATAAGAAGAAGGGCACCAAAGTACCAGAATGGACGGTGATGCATCGTGCTTGCGCGGTTTGCCCACTGGAGAAGCGCACGAAAGGCATCTTTGGCACTTTCGAGCGATTGAAGTCCATTGGAGAAGAGAAGAATCCAGAGAAGTGATGCCAAGAAGAGCCCTAGTACAAGCCCTCTCCAGGGAATATGACGAAGATGGTGGTGGGGTTTTTCATGGTCTGCAAGCAGCACACAGGATGCGACTATCCATGCCGTCCATGTAAGAATGGCAGTCTCTTTTGTTGCATACATACAAACACACGCAAGCAGGAAGAGGATAAGAGAGCGGTCTCGCCTCTCATCCATCCAGGAATCCAGTGAACAAAAAGCAATGGCCGTGAACAAGAAGAACACCATTTCATGAATGAAGTACGTACTGTAAAAAATGAGTCCGGACGAACAGACGAGTCCCGTAAGAAGAACAATCTGCGCAGGAAAGACAAATCGACGTCTGAAATACGCTGCAAGAATTCCTATTGTGATCATGCAAAGAACCACCATGGCCGCGCGGGCGGAGAGAATGTTGAGCCCAAACGTTCCTTTCAACAATGCACCGACCAGAAATAAGGTGGGCCCATGACCATTTGCAGGAGAATATCTCCAAGCTCCCTCGGCAAACAGCTCCGATGCACGAAGCCCCATTCCTTCGTCAATGTGAATCATGCGTGCATCCAGAATAAAGAGACGGAAGAGAAGACCGGCAGTCAACATAAGCAGGAGCACGACAAATTCACGAAATTCCCGCTGGTGCATCAATTTCCGTTTCATCAGAAAAGAAAAGGAATAAAACGATACCGGACTTTTTCGCAGTATTCTAGATAGTCAGGATCCAACGCAAGGTGACGCTCTTCCGTCAACGCACGAAGGAAATAGATAAGGGACCATGCAGACATGCCAATGATTCCTGCAAACCAGGCGTCCTGCGACATGAAGAACGGAAGAGCACTCATCCACCAGGCAAGATTTTTAGAGATATAGGCGGGGTGCCGGATAATGGCATAAGGCCCCCACGACACAATACCGCGGTTTGTGAGATTACTGGAGCGTGGACCCAACGCGATGGTTGCCCATACATACACTCCCAGAAGGAGAAGAATGATGAGACGCCAAAGGGCAGTATCAGAGAGTGAAGAAAAAATAGGAAAGTCCGTTGCCGGCCACACGAAAAAGAAATCTGGCACCTGATTAAAGGGTGGATAACAGAGAAGTGCAATCACCCAGCCGAAGAACGTTGGTTCTACGGAGCGAACGGTATTTCGGAGAAATGGATGTTCTACGATATAGCCAAACGTAAAGTAGAGTGTATCGATGAAGAAGAGTGTCGAGAAGAGAACGGGATACCATCCGTTTATAAAGAGATCCAATCCAGTCCAGGAGCCTCCACGAAGTTCGTTCCAGTGTGTGAGAACATCGTTCGTGTTCCCGAAGACAAAATTCAGCATGATCGGTGTGAAGTAGAACTTCACAAGGAGAAAGAGCATGGCTGTCTTCTCTTCTTTCGAGACAAGTTTTTCCTGGGAATGGGAAAGAGGATAGCGGCGAAGATGATCAATACCTCTGGAAAAGAAGCGTCCTAGAACGCGAAAAACAAGAAGACCTTTGCTTTCCTTTGCACTCATACATGCTAGAGGAAAGCCGAAAAGAAGATATGCCCCACATAACCACAGGAGAACTTGCTGTGTTCTTTCATTCAAAAAATCAACATAGTAGAGATTCCATCGGTACACACCCAAGGCAACAGCAAAGAGAATGATATTACAGAGAAACCCTTTAAAGGCAGCTTCCTTGCGGGAGGACATACACAAAGAGTACCACGAGTTCAGCCAAGCGTCCCGCCTTGCTCCTTGAGCCATTGTGCTGCATCTTTATAGCGAGGACATAAACGATAGACGAGATTCCAGAACTGGGAGGAATGATTCAAGTGAACAAGATGGCAACATTCGTGAACGGCAACGGAAAAAGCAACAAGCTCTGGTGCCATCATGAGTTTCCAGTTGAAATTCAGATTCCCCTGTTTGCTACAACTCCCCCACCGGGACGTTTGCCCTTTAATGCTGATACGACGAAATGAAACACCGAGCTTTTGAACAAGAGATGAACAGGTGAGGTGAAAATAGTGTTCTGCCTGAAGCCGGTACCATCGTTCAACAAGAGTTTTGATACGTTCACTATCATCAGGATGTGCAGAAACATGCAGAGTATTTTCTACACGATGAATGGGAGATCGACCTCGAGAAAGTGCGACAGAAAGTATGAGCTCTTGATCAAGAAAGGGAATCAAACCATCATCTTTCCATTGAAGAGAAGCCATGCGGGTTTTCTGCTTCTGGATGTGCTGAATATGCTTCAGAGCCCATTCTTTTTTCTCTTCCAGAAAGCGAAGCGCTGTCCGTTCGGAAACAACGCGGGGTCGTGTCAGAATAATTGTTCCATCTTTTGCAATGCGAATGGAAATACGTCTTCCACGAGCAAGAATGCGGTGTTTTAAGGGAATATTCACGGATGGGACTGTAGCACAATATCCGCGGCCCAAAGGGCCACTCTCATGCTACGATGATTGCGATGGTCGAACTGCCCTACACACTTACCGATTCTGTCCTTCCCGGAGATGGCATTGGTAAAACGATGAAGATCCCGACACTGAACATCAGCACGGCATGGATTGATAGAACCCTCCGGCATGGAATTTATGCAGGCGCTGTCATTCTTTCAGATGGCTCCGAATATCTGGCTGCCATTCATTACGGACCCCGTCCCGCTTTGCGGAATTCATCCATTCGTCTGGAGGCACATCTTCTTGATATCACGCTCAAAGAAACTCCCACCGAAGCCACGGTGATGTTTGTATCGTTTCTTCGTGACATAGAAGATTTTCCAGACACAAAAGCGCTACAGAAAGCCATTCAAGAGGATATTAAGAAAACCCGTGCTATCATGAAACCCCATGCTTCAGCGTCTTAAATCGCTCCTGCGCGATACACATCCTCTCCGTCTTTTGTATCATAAACTGAAGGCGATGGCGGCAACACTTCTTTCAGGATGGCCCGCCAAAAAACTGACCGTTATCTGCATTACAGGAACAGACGGGAAGACAACAACCGTCGCCATGACCGCACACATTTTGCATCATGCAGGAAAAACGGTGGGTGCATCATCCAGTGCGTTCTTTGAAGTGAATGGAAAACGCGAACACAATCCCACACAAAAAACGACGGTGCCTCCCTTTGCATTGCAACGATTTTTAAAGCGTCTTGTTCATGAGAATTGTGAATTTGCCGTCCTGGAGTCATCATCGCACGGACTTCTGCAGGGGCGTCTGTGGGGCATTCAGCCTGTCGTTGCCGCTATCACGAATATTTCCCAGGAACATCTGGATTATCACGGAACAATGGGAGAATACATTCGCGCAAAAGGTCTTCTCTTCAAAGCACTGAAAGGAGAAGGAATGAAAGTACTCAATAAGGATGATGCAACGTATGAGGCCTATGGCAAAATTCCCAGCGATCATACAGTGACGTATTCACCTTCTGGGAACACACAGAGTGACCTCTGGATGACAAATGTCCACGCGTCACCTGAAGGATGTACAGCACACGTTCATCATCACGATGAAGAGGCAGATCTCCATCTTTCTATTCCTGGGATTTTCAATCTTGCCAATGCACTGACGGCAATCGGTTGCTGTGTAAGCGTTGGCATTCCCTTTCAAGAGTGTGTCACCGCTCTTACAACATTCCGGGGTGCACCGGGGCGCATGGAGAAGATTGAAGAAGGGCAACCTTTCACAGTTCTCATTGATTTCACGGTCACTCCTGCAGCCTACGAAGCCACATTGAAATCGGTCACTGCGATGAAAAGGCCTGGATCGCGCATCCTTGTTTTGACGGGAAGTTGTGGTGACCGGATGAAAGAAAAACGACCGGTTGTGGGAAAATTGTGCAGTGACTATGCAGATGTTGTTGTTGTCTCGAATGAAGATCCCTACACAGAAGATCCTATGAAGATTATCGATGATGTGTTTACTGGTATTCGTCAGAATCTCCCAACGATTGATGTATCGTCACTCGCAAATCCCCCACACACAGCATTCGCAGTGAAAATCCCTGATCGTTTGAGCGCTATCCGTTTCCTCTTGCAACATGCAAAACCGGACGATATCGTCCTCCTCTGTGGGAAAGGCGGCGACGTCACGATGTGGACGAAAGAAGGAAGGATTCCGTGGGATGAGGAGGAGATTGTGAGGGAGGAACTACGAAGAGAAGGCAGAAATCAGAAGGCAGAGAATATGAACAGAAAACTGACTACTGACTACTGATTTCTGATTTCTTTCCCGACCGGAGATATAAAACGATCAACCCCGCTATGATGATGGGTATCGTTAACATCTGCCCTTGTGTGATCAAGATCGATCCCACGTAATACGGTTCGTATCCTCCCTGATCTCGAACGTATTCCAGGAGAAACCGCAGGGCTCCGTATAAGACCAAAAAGAGACCGATGTTGAAGCCTGGTTTTCGATTGTGTGAATGCATGACATACCACGTACAGACTCCTGCAATGAAAAGATTTTTTAGAACAGCATACAGTTGGACAGGATGTCGAAGTCCCTCTATGCCATCGAAGTACATGCCCCACGGAAGTGTTGTGATTGTTCCGTAGAGCTCTTGATTGATGAAGTTCCCCACGCGTCCAAGAGCAAGGCCAATGGCGACAGGAATCACCAGAACGTCTCCTAATTTCCAGGGATCAATTTTTTCTCGATAACAAAACCAAAGAACAAACAGTATGACGCCCAGGAATCCTCCGTGTGAAGACATGCCTCCTTCCCAGACGGCAAAAACTTTGAGGGGATTTGAAAGGTAAAAGGATGGATCCCACAAGAATACTTCTCCTAAACGTCCTCCTACAATCACACCCAATGCAACTGCCAAAAGGAAGGAGTCCTGCTGCTTTCTACTGAGCGAAAGACCACGGTAACCCTGGAGTTTTGGGAAAACCCAAATTCCAAAGAGAAAGCCACAAAGATACATGAGTCCGTACCAATGGATGGCAAGGGGGCCAATAGTCAGGACTATCTCTCGACTGGGAAGGAAATGCATAAGCGTAGCGTATAGCGTATGGCGGGTAGCGGCTAGCAGTTATGGACGAAGCCCCAGAACTCTATAAGCTATCGTCCATGACGATTCTGGGGATAGAAACATCCTGCGATGAGACATCTGCGTCCGTTGTGAAAGACGGCACTCAAGTGCTCTGCTGCATCATCGCGAGTTCCAGAAAAGATTTTGAAGGAAAAGGAGGTGTCATTCCGGAGGAAGCTGCGCGGCGACAAGTGGAATGTATTCTTCCTGTCATCACGCGGGCACTGGAAACAGCACACATCACTGTTGATGACATCGATTCCATTGCTGTGACAAAAGGTCCGGGGTTACTCGGCTCTCTCCTGGTCGGTACCGCAACAGCACGTGTTCTTGCGTCTATCTGGAAGAAACCGCTCATCGGCGTAGATCATTTGTTGGGACATTTGGATTCCATCTGGCTTCAAAGCGAGGGATCGGACAAAAGCGATCCGCCGATGTTCCCCTGTCTCACACTCTCTGTTTCTGGAGGTCATTCGGATCTTCGTCTCCGTAGATCACACACGAACAATACACTCATCGGTACAACACGCGATGATGCTGCAGGAGAAGCATTCGATAAGGGTGCTTCTTTACTGGGACTCTCCTACCCTGGTGGTCCTGCGCTCAGCAAACTTGCCGAAGGAGGAAATGAGCATGCATTTAAGTTTCCATCTCCGTTACATCAGGAAGAAACCTTCGATTTTAGTTTTTCAGGACTCAAGACTTCTCTGAAATACACCCTTCGTGATCATCCCAATCTCTTTGAGCAAGAGAAGAAAGATCTTGCAGCAAGTTATCAGTATGCTATTTGCAAACATCTGACCGATCGCATTGAACATGTGGTAGAGAAACATTCTGACATTCAAGAAATGCATCTTGTGGGAGGAGTTTCTGCCAATACCAGGCTCCGCTCCCTTCTTCAGGAATCTATCTATAAGAAAATTACTATTCGCTGGCCCGCCACACTTCGTTATTGTACAGACAATGCCGCGATGATTGCTGCAGCAGGATATTTTTTGATGCAGGAGAGCCCAGAGAAAGCGCTCGAGTCATTTGTGACGGAAGCAGCGCTGAGATGTTGATTCGTTTCTTCGTTCACTGTTTACCGTCTCTTTTGACTCCGAAACAAATAAACTAATAAACGAGTAAACCAGTACACTTTTTTAAAACGGCAATGCACTAATGGCAGGAAGCAGCGCCCCCAGTGCAATTGCAACAACCCCGATAATGGCGATGACGCGAACAGTTTGATTTTTCATTGCACGGTGATGGTAGCACGGCGCTCCACCGTTTTGCCATCTTTGCCAGTGGCTTTCAGGAGAACGGTATATTCGCCCGGTGCAGTAAAGGTGTGAATGGGATTTGCTTCATCACTTTGCGAACCATCACCAAAATCCCACAGCCAGGAGGTGAAGGATCCCGAAGAGGAACAGGAGGTGTCGAACGAAACTGGAAGTGGTGCACTTCCACTTGTTCTACTTGGGAGGAAGCAGGCTTCCTGAATAGGAACACGAACGACGAGCGTTTTAGATCCCTCATATACTGCTCCATCCAGTGTCTTCACACGCAAATGGATTTGATAGGTTCCAGGCTTGGAATAGGTATGGTCGGTTTGCGCACCGAGGAGCTGCGTGCCACCACTATCCCCAAAGTCCCACTCGTAGCCGGTGATTTCTTTTCCGGGAATAAAGGTGGATGTGGCATCAAAGCTCACAACGGCAGGAGCAACAGGCGTTGTGGGTTGCACATCAATGGAGACTTCAGACTTAGGAGGAAGTACGTGAATATCAATGCGCCTTCGCATCACTTTCTGGGAAGGATCAATACCGATCAACTCGATGACATAATCCCCTTCTTTTCTGTAAATAGCACGGAGAACCTTATCCGTGGAGAGCACTTCACTAGCTCCCGGAGCATCCCACGTGAAGGTGATGAGAGGAGTCGTGGTTTGTGGTGTGATATTGAGTTCCAACGGAAGCTCCTTTTCGATTCGGTTTCCACGGACCTCTGGCGTTCCAGAAAACGAGAGGTCGGCAATTTGCAGCGTGTCCGTCACCGTGACGCGCTTTGTGATTTTGGCGATAGAGCCGCTCTGTGAGCGCACAGCAGCAACAACAGGGAAGACTCCTGTACGTTCAAAGTTATGCGCAGCTTTGGGACCTTCTGCATTTTCGCCATCGCCAAAATCCCATGTGACATTCGCAACAGGAACGTCTGTTTCCACGCTAAAGAGAACACCGAATGGAGCGGGGCTCAAGAGCGTTGTAGGTTCCGTACGAAGAGAAACCGGAAATGGGAGCTTGGGTGGTTCCACAACCGTGAGAGGCCGCTTGATGGTCAGTACCGCATTACTCACATTCGTCACTTTCACGGTGGGTTCTACTGGGCCAAGTCGGTGGAATGTATAGGTTGCGGCAGTTTTATCCGTTGCAACATCGGTAATCCCGTCCCCATCAAAATCCCATTCGGCTTTGAGAAATTCTTTTTTGGGATCTGTATATAAGTTATCTAAAGAGAAACTGGCAGGTTCATCAATCACAGGATTCTC
The DNA here is from genome assembly GCA_023263945.1 of Patescibacteria group bacterium. Classification (GTDB taxonomy): domain Bacteria; phylum Patescibacteriota; class Gracilibacteria; order Peribacterales; family Peribacteraceae; genus JALQTW01. The sequence continues at coordinate 193,329 of JALQTW010000002.1, forward strand.
AGGATCCACCGCAAAGAGCGTGCGCGGAATTTGCACCGTACGACGGAGCGTTCTACTTTGCCCGTTTGTAAGACGAACAGATGCTGAAACGCGGTAGGTTCCTCCTTTAGAGTAGAGAGCCGTAATCTGCGGCTCCGATGTCTCCTGATTCACCTTTCCGTCTCCTTCAAAATCCCAACTGAAACTAATGGGTGTCATATTGTTCTTCCGAAGATATTTCGTAGCACTTTCTGTTCCAAACGTAATGGAGACAGGAGCCGAAAGTGGGTCCGTCGTTTTGGGAGCAAGAAGATCAATAGAAAGTTGTGGTTCCCTGTTAATGAGAAGAAGAACCAGCATGCTGATAAGGAGAGCGGGAACTTCCATCACAATGGCACGCAAACCTGCCATCCTGCGAACTCCCACCGACGTATTTTTGTACGTGAGGATGCGATAGAACGAAAGAAAAGCGAGAGCTCCCCATACCATCAGTCCCAGTCCATAGACGAATGTTCCAACGGGTGGCAACAGTGCGAGTGCATCATTCGTGGAAGGAAGAAGAATCAGAAGGAAAAGACCTCCCAGCACATAGAGAATAGCCAAAGAAAATGTTCCAAGAGAAAGAAGATGTGATGTGGGTTTTTGCGGAAGGTCCGAAGAAGGTCCCTGCTGGGAAAGCGGGTCAGAAGGTGAAGGCGCTTGTAAAGGCGCAGTGAGGCCGTCGAGAGGTGAGGGGGTTGGGGGGATCATGGGGCGCCTCTATCAGTATCATCCCGTTCTTCATCTTCCACCAGAGGAAGCGTGAGATCAGGATGAAACAACGGAGCAAGAAGAGAAGGAGTGAGTTCTTTCGACTGGGTAGGAACACGTACGGGATCTGCCTTGTTGTGATTGTTCAAATCAACAGTGAATATGGCAGAAAGTCTTCCGTCATCCGTTGGAAGATCTTCCACGATCCACACTGCTTTCGTGAGGAAAAATGTTTCCGCATCAATCCACACCTCTCCCGTTGCCTTCAGATCATCAATGTCTGTACCACCTTCTCCTCCATGCAGAAGTTCTGCAAATTTTTCACGATTCAACGTGACGTCGTAGTGGTAATGATATCGACCATCCACTTTTTCAAATCCTTTGTCTTCCGTTACGGTGAGTGCCTGCGTTTGCGCCTTCAGAAACGTGGGGTCTGGAGTGGAAAGGGCAACACCAGACTGAGCATTGCCCTGAACATGCCACCATGTTCCCAGAAATGGCTCCACGTATTCCATCGGAACATCGGGGCGTTCCGGTTTTAAGCGAAGTGTATCAAGACGTACATACATTTCTTTTTGATTGAAGGCTATGAGGCGCCCACTCATACCAAATGCTGCAGGACTTCCGGACATGGCCCCTATGAGCGAACCAGACAGCGATGTTTCCAGTGCATTGCCTTGATCGTGCAGAACACCCTGTAAATCTATATGACCTCCCATGTGATCGTTCGAGAGAAAACCCATGAATGTTCCGCTCATGGAGACGGAGAACACGACCGAGGAGAGTTTTTGACTTGCAAGTGCTGTTCGTTCGAGAACTTCATCGGAAGGAAGTGCCTTCGGAGGAAGACACGCAGTGAGAAGAAGCGGCACGACGAGAAGGAGAAGTCTCTTGAGGGGCATTCGTAGCGAGGATTGTGCCTGAAAAAACTACATCCTTCAATGAAAGATGCGTCTTCTCTTACGGTTTTTTCCAGAGTGTTGCGTACAGGTCACTTGGTTCTTCCAGTGCAAACTGGACTGTTTTGTAGGAGCCCCGAACATCCGAACGGAGGACAAAAACGATGTCTGCATTTTTCTTAAGAAGATAGGGAGGATCGAACGTCATCGTGATGGTGTCTCCATCCATTGCCTGTGTAAGCCTGGAAACACGATCACCGCTACTTGTCTCCAGATAATTTGCACGAAGGTCATAGCCACGTGCAGTGCCTTTATTCGTGAGGGTGATGGAACGGAGAAGATGATCTGCCTTGTTGTCTGAAGAAATTTGGAATCGTGCGGTCTTCGCATTGTTTCCATACGATACAAACGATGGAACAGACAACATCCGAACAGTGAGAACGCCTTCCTTCACGGGTTTTGTTTCCACCGTCACCGCATCATTTTTGGAGAGTGTTGTCTTCTGTGCCGTCGTGTGAATGTCCTCTGCGGAGAGAATAGTAATAGTGTGCTCCCCTGCCGGACTTGCTGTCTGATTGATGTCGGCCATAACGGAGATGGTCGTTGCACTACAGGCAGGAATGACAAATTTTTTCAGACGAAGATTGGCTTCCATTCCATTGGCACCACTAAAGCGTACAGCTCGTGTGAGACGTTTGGTACCATTCGCAAGATACACGGCACGAATGTCACTTGGATCCCCAAGTCCACGATGCGTCACCGTAATACTGTCCACGGTTACATCGTTCTCACATCCTGCAGAGAGAGACAACGTCACAAAGGGAACGCGCTGCGCACCGCGTGGCACAGAACCGGAAACAACTTGATCGCGCACACTCACATCCAAACTTCCCACTCCTTCTGTTTGCACAACAGCCGATGGAGCAGGGGGAAGTGGAGCCGCCGGCCGTGCGGTGACGTCTTCATAGAAGAGAGCGAGAATGAGGGGGAGAGTAGTGAGGATCACGGGACTAGTATAAAGGAAAGAGATTAAAGAGGGATTAAGAAGAGTAAGAGAATAATAGAGTAATAGAGTACGAGGAAAAGAAAAAAGGAAAGCACAAAATATTAATCGTCCTATTATTCTATTACTCTATTATTCTTTTTACCATTTCCCCCCACCCCCTCCCCCTCCGAACGACCCTCCTCCAAATCCACCGAACCCTCCCCCGCCAGATCCACGTCCCCCACCGAACCCTCCACCGGGCCCCCAGTTCCCTCCTGCCCACCAGGCTGTCTTTCCGCGTTGCTTGTAATTTTTGGAGACGACGTAATCCAAGAAGAGACCGATGGAAACCAGGATGGGAATGCTGATCCACCACGAAAAGATTGCTGTTAAGACAAGCCCTCCGATTCCTCCTACAACTCCCCCACCCCACCACGACTTGGACCGTGCAAGAATTGCAAGAATCCACTCACCAAAGAGGAAGAAAAAGAAAAAGAACACGGGAAGAAACGAAAAATCTTCATTCGAGGAAGCATAACGATCTGCCGTGTATTCACCGTCAACATGTTTCTTCATACTGTCGATTGCTTTCATAATTCCTTCTTCATATTTTCCATCACGGAAGAGCGGAACCATGTCTTTCTCCACAATGCCATGCACCACAATATCCGGAAGCGCACCTTCTAAACCATATCCCGTTGCAATAAAAATTTCATGTCCGCTGTAATCAATGAGCATGAGGACACCATTATTTTCTTTGGTTCCTACTTTCCAGGCACGTCCCACTTCTACGGCAGCATCTGCAATGGGATAGCCGTCTAATGACCCCACAATTAAAATCGCGATTTCATTCGATGTCTGTTCCTTATATTGAAACAGTGTTGTTTCAAGATTTTGCTCTTCTTCTGTAGAAAGGATATGTGCTTCGTCCGTGATGTATCCGTCATTCACGGGGATGGAAAACGCAGCATTCGCAAGGAACGGCAGCAATGCTGCGGTGAGAATGATCCCGCAGGAGAAGAGTCGCTTCATCATGGTTAGAACTGAACCTGGGGGGCATTTTCAGCGCCGCTCGTACTCTGGAAGAGTGGCTCTGACTGGAAGCCAAACATCCGTGCAAGAAGAATTCCCGGAAACATGGAAACGCGTGTGTTATAACGTGTGGCACTGTCATTGTAATCCTTACGTGCAACCGCAATACGGTTCTCCGTTCCCTCCAACTGCGCCATGAGATCTGTAAATGCCTGCGTGGACCTCAGTTGCGGATATGCTTCCACCGTCACAAGAAGACGAGACAAGGCAGAGTCAAATCCCTGTGCGGCACTGATCATATCGGTGCGATTCCCCACCTGATTTGCCTGCGCCCATGCACTGCGTGCGTTCGTCACATCGGTAAGTGTTTCTCTCTCAAAATTCGCAGAACCCTTCACGGTACTTACCAAGTTTGGAACAAGATCCGAGCGCCGCTGGTACTGCGTTTCCACCTGTGCCCAACTTTGATTCACGCCCAGATGTGCGGAGACAAAACTGTTATAGGAAGAAATGAGCCAACCAATGAGAACGATGGCAATGACTCCAAGAACAATCCACAGTGTTTTGCGATTCATGATGAAAAGAGGAAATAGGAATCGTAGTATAGCATATTTTTTGCCCCTATTGTTTCATCTCAATTTTTGCCCATAGAACCTGTTGTCCAGGTGCTGTTACGGAAGGATCATCCAGCGTGACGCCGTAGTACGTAAACGCACGCAGATCGTCCTGTCCTTGGAACGTATTCACAAAGGATCCGTACACTTTTTCCAGGGGACCTGTTTTGATGTACGCAGAAGGATCCGCCCTCATAATCCAGCCAATGTACTGTTTTCCCGCAGGTGGTGGCGTCAGGTTGATAACCGTTGCCAAGAGCGAAAACACTCCCCCGTCCCAGGAAGTCTGTACCGTTCCATAGGCGTTGCCGCTATCTGCATGAATGGCTCCTTCCGCGTCATAGTCCTCCACCATCATGCTCGTGCGGTCCGGCGGTGGAAGCGATGACAAAACAGACGACGCCTGAGAAGACGTCACCTGCTCTTCGCTCGACGATGCAAAGGAAGACGGAAATGAGGAAACCAATGTCTTCGATGAAGAGATGGATACTGAGCTCGAAGATGAAGAGGATGATGATTCATCAACAATGGGCATTTCTTCTTCACCACAGGCAGTGAGCATCGTAAGAACAACCATGATGAGGAAGATGCGAGGGGACATCACAGGAAATCGTAGCACGATCGCTCCTTAGGAATCGAGAACGAAGCGGTACGGTTTCTTCGCCCAGGGTCCTGCGTAGTCAATACCAATGCGCGGTGTGCGTCGGATTTTCTTACTGGAAACAGTTTCCCCTTCTTCTATCCAGAGTTCTGATGAAGGATCGATCAACATCCCATTCAAACTCCTATCAATCTGAAAATGTCGTGTCAGTCTCCCCGGTCCACGCGAATCGAGTGTTCCCCGGATGAGAACGGCGGAGGGATCATTGATCTCTCCTGTCACCGCATTAAGCATCCAGTACATGCCATAGATGAAGTACACGTACCACACTCCCCCCTCACAAAACATCACTTCATTCCGTTTCGTTCTTCCTTTGGATCCATGACACGCAAGGTCCAACGGACCATCATAAGCTTCAGTTTCGGTAATGATGGACCTGTGAATGCTCCCATCCGGTAGCTTTCGAACAAGATTCTTCCCAAGAAGTTCAGGCGCAACCTCTAAAACAGGTCGTTGAAAGAAGGAAACATCGACAATATGCGATGAGCGCATAATCATGGAGCCCTAGTGTATGCCACAATTTCTTTCTGAACGACTTCTTTGCATAAATTTTTACTTGATGATGTAATCATCTTTTTATGTCTTACAAACTGACAAAAAAATGATTCTGTCGAGGTCAGATTGAACAAATTATGTATACAATATTTTTCAGTTTTAAGATCCATTCAGAACATCGATATTTCCTCTCTCTGAAGCCATTCTTTCACGTACTTGCCATTATGGAAAGTTTTGTACACATTTCGTGTTCGAAAGAATACTGGACACCAAAAGGGGCGTCCCTACAATCTCCGCCTCCCTCTTCCCGGGAGTATAATGAAGCCAGTGAAACAGCTCCAGTACCGCGTTTCACGTCCACTCGTGGTTACCCACGTGCTCCTCATTTCCATCCTGACAATGTCGATGGTGATGAGCCTCCCCAGCCTCTCCTAGGGATAGGACGTGAAGCACCGGACGCCCTGTGACACAGAAACACACACAGAGCACCACCTCTCACACGCGAACTCATGCACTTGCAGGGATCTGCACGCGAAGAGGGAATTTTTGTAGCCCAATGTCTGCCGTTTCGATTGAGCATTGGCTCAAATTTGCATAAATCGATATCAAGATGAGAAAGTTCCAAATGCAAAATGCCAAATTCCAAACAAACAAAAAGTGAAAACTTCCAAGAATCAAAAGTTTGCATTTTTTCTCTTTTTTCTTTTAAAGCTTGTTTGGCCTTTGGACTTTGTCATTTGGCATTTCACCTTTCATACCTCTTCACCGTCCCTTCCCCCACCACTTTCCCTACCGTATTTACATCAGTATCTGTCTCCAGCGTAACGAGGAACGTTGTGAACGCGCGATAATCTTTCTTCCCTTCAAACATGAGACCCATGCGGACATCTCCTGTAGGACTTGAAAACGTCCCCATACGAACTGTTGTTGTTCCATCAGTAATCCAGCCATCGTAGTGTGTTCCCTTTGCAGGGACGGGACTATTGATACGCGCATTCACGGCAAATGTTCCATCCTGAAAGTACTGTGCATTGGCAACACCACTAATGGCAATGCCCGGTTCACTCCCCGTTACGGCTCCATACGCAAACCAGTTCTCTTCTCCATGAGCAGGTTTCTTCTGTGCTTCCTGTGACGGCATGATGACGCGGAACACATCGGCACCCTGCGCTTCACTGGAAACTTCTGGTCCTGCCTTTCGGCAGGCAGCGAGTGACAACAGAGAAACAATGACGAGGGTAGATGCAATGCGAGCGTTCATAGGAAAGAAGAAAGGACGGCAAGGATAGCATGGCAGATTGTCTTGTCGAGCACTTCATTACCACAGAAGTCCCGGTTGTCGTGCCTCACTCTGTGCTCGTTCAAACTCTGCATGTTTGCGTGCATCCTCCCGCATGGTGCGGTAGCTCTTGGCATCTTTGGGATACCGCTTTTCCAGAATTTCTGTAAGCCGAGCCAGCTCCTCGACGTTCGTGGAAAGTGCAATGAAGTGCGTGTTCTCCAGAATGGCACGGGAGAAGCGCGTGAGAAGTTCATCGATGGTTTTCTTTTGGAGCGTGACGAGATCGGGATTTACCTGGAGTGCTGCTTCCACGTACGAGCGTGTAATGCCGAGATCATTAAAGTGATTCAAGTTGTACGCTCGTTCGTACGATTTCAGTGCATCGTCATAGCGTTTTTGCTGCATGGCAATGTCTCCCTGAAGTCTCCATGCCCGCGCATCTTCGGGATTCTGCTGAAATGCGCGTTCAATAGAGTTTTGTGCCTCTGTGAAGAGCTTTTTCTTGATCAATAATTGTGTTCGGCTTAGTTGAAGATCGCGCGAAAATAACTCCCCACTACTCTTGTTATAAAAATACAACGCCCGCGCATCATTCCCGTTTGCTTCTTCATGACGACCGAGCGATGAGAGAACGAGAAACCGTCCTTCCACAAGAGCGATAACGAGGAAAGCTGTTGCCAGAAGAATCTCCACTTTTCCGGCCAGACGTTCTGTGGGTGGTGGCACTTTGGGAAGCGTGCGAAGTTTGGGAAGTGCGAGGAAAGTGAGAAAGAGCGTGAACGGAAGTGCAATACCGAGAAACTGAAGGTTATAGTCGATCAGATTATGCACCGTGACACCCACGGTGGAGACAAGGAGGAATGGAAGCCAGTCGATATCGCTGGAGTGACGTTTTTCAATCCAGTAGATAGAGACCATCAGTCGCCATGCTGTTCCCCAAATGAGGAAGAGAATGGCGATCAAGAAGATAGCTGCAGGAATCCCCCGTTCTACCGCATATTTCAAGAAAACGTTATGGGAATGATCAGACGTTTCCAGAATGCGATCTTGAAGTCTCGGCTGAATAAATCGGAACGAATACGGTCCCCACCCGACAATAGGATGGGCCATGGAAAGTTGTAGTGACTCTTTCCAGAAATTCAGACGTTCCGTCACAGAAGAAGACCCCTCCGCTGCAGAGAATGTTACTTTCTCTGTCACCGATTGCACATGATGGAAATGACTGCGCAGTGCATTGGCTCCAACGAATGTCACCACCGCAACGATGACGACCAGTGCCCCCGAGCGCAACATCTGATTCCATTCACGAACCATGTCATCGCGGTAACTCCAGAGGTAAATGAGAGCCAGGAGTCCCAGTTGCCCGAAGAACACGAGCACTCCTCCGCGTGAGTAACTTAAGAACAAACATCCGATCATGAATCCAAGGAGTGCGCTCCCAATCACCCAGCTGGTCATTTTCCGAATTTTCCTGAGGAGATACGCAAACGCAGGCCAGATGAGAAGCAAGTATTCCGCCCATGCATTCGGCCAGTAGTCTGTTGAAAAACGAGGATCGAAAAATGTTCCTGTGAAGCGCGCAACGGGTTGTGTGACATACACGACAAATCCAATGCCGCATGCAATGATGGTAAGTACGGCAAGGAAGGTGAGCACACGATTCACAAAGCGCGATTCATCATCGCTGCTTCGAAGCACATACAACATAGTGAGTGCCAACCCGACGGACTGAAACACTTCATCGAGTCCATAATTCTTCGTGCGCGAAAGGAAGTAACTGAGGATAGTCCATCCAACCAGGAGAAGGAGAAGCGTCCACAGATTCGGATGCGCGACATAAATACGTTCATTCGGTTTCCGTCTCCTCCAGGCATACCAGGAAAACGTGAGGAATCCTGCAATACCAATCAGGAGCCACTTTGTTTCCAGTGTCTTTCCCCCTTTCCACAGAACGACAACGGAAAGAAGCAAAAGAATGAGCGTTGCCGGATCAATCCAGGAACGGAGGGATTTCATTACTGGTCATGATAGCGTGGGTTGAACGGGAAAAGCTATCGCCCTTTAGGCAACTTCTCGATACATATCAAAGGTATGTTCAAAAACGCGTTCTATCATCTGTGGGTCATCACTCGCAATGGGAATGATATTCTGCATCATTAAAGTCTTCCTGAGTTCCCTATATCCGGTTTGGAAATCTGAAAGGTTGGCCCACTGCGTGCCTTCTGGTACGTCTGCAAGAATAGATTGAATAATAGGTTTTTCCTGAATAGCAAAAACGCACAATGCAATCATTTCATCATCAGGTTCGAGGGCTACAACGACATCATGCTCTTTCAAAGCGTGAATCGAGGGTTCACAAAGAACCCCTTTGTGATCTCTCCTGATTTCTTGTTGCTCAAAAAGAACAGGAAGTAAAAGATTTTGAGCCACGACTTCAATCCTCATACGAAGCGCCTGTGTTGTTTCCCAAACACGTTGCAATGTGTTTTTTCTATTCACATCCTCTGGAAGCAAAAGGCGATCGTGTTCGCAAGCCACCTCTGGCTCAATAACAAGAATCTGACAAGGTTTCATGTCGCTATTCAAGCGCACATTGATATACTGTCAACATTGATTTTTCCGCTATGCAAGGGTATCCTTCCCTTTTACCCCTCCCGCTATGGACCCACTCGTTCACTTTGAAATTCCCGTTCAGGATTTAGAAAAAGCCCGTGCATTCTATGGCAGCCTTTTTGGATGGGATTTGCAAGATTGGCCCATGCCCGATGGATCCACATATATAGGAGTACGCACAACGCCAGTGGATGAAACAACACGCATACCGCTCAAGCCCGGTGCCATCAATGGCGGCATTATGAAGAAGAATGAACATGCGAAAGCTCCCATTTTTGCCATCACAGTTTCATCCATCGACGAGTACATTCCGAAGATTGAAAACGCAGGCGGAAAAGTGGTGATGTCGAAAGTGGACATGATGGGCATGGGATTCTATGCCTATGTGACAGACCCTGAAGGAACGGTTCTTGGTTTGTGGGAAGACATAGAGAAATAGATTATTTCTTCTTTGTCTTCTTCGGCGCTGGTTTGCTTGAAGAATCTTCGGCTGAGAGAGGTTCGGGATGAAGAAGGGATTGAACCTCCATAAGTAATTTTAATGTAATACGTCTTCGAGAGGCCTCAGATTTACCAGACATTTCTGCGACTTTTTGATCAATCCTATCAATTACAGCATGCAACAATTCACCTATCTGAAGGCGTACCTCATCGAGCCTCTCTTCAATTTGTTCATCAGTTCCATTGGGATCTATCTCCAGTTCGAAAAGTACTGTGCTAAAAGGGGCCGACTCAAATTTTTTCGCAGACATAAAAGGAAAGAAGGATACTGGTCTCTTAAGAAGGAAACAAGTGGTGCCGACGGAGAGACTCGAACTCTCACATCCGTGAGGATACACGCTCCTGAAGCGTGCGCGTCTACCAATTCCGCCACGTCGGCAAGCAGATGCACTGTACTGAAAATTCCCATTTGGAGAAAGCACAAGAGCCTGAAAGAATAAGGGGCATGATTCTCATCAAACGATCAATTCCTCTGGGTGCGATATCCTTCTTTCTCTTCATCACCATCCTCCACTTCATGGGTCGCATTCCATGGTACGAAGGAGGCATTGGGCTTTGGACGTGGAGCCCTGCTTCCCCTCAGACATCGCAACTTGTGGGAGATCCCTATTCGTTTTCTCACATTCTTCACGGCGTCATCTTCTTCTGGTTCCTCTTCCTCTTTCGAAAGAAGCTCCCGATCGATGTGCGGTTTTTGAGTGCCATGGTCATCGAAATTGCATGGGAAATTTGGGAGAACACTCCCTTCATTATCAACCGTTACCGCACCGCAACCATTTCGCTCGATTACTACGGCGATAGCATTCTGAATTCCGTTGGAGACTTAGCATTCTGTATGCTCGGTTTTTGGTTTGCATCACGGGTTTCGTGGAAATGGTCCATCGCACTCATTCTCGCAATCGAGCTTGTCATGCTCGCAACCATTCGTGATAACCTCACGTTGAATATTCTCATGTTGGTGTATCCATTAGACGCGGTGAGGGTGTGGCAGGGGGGATGATGCGAAAAGGCCAATGCCAGAGCATGGCAGAGCATAGGCATGCACAACAATCACATCTTGCTTGCATTCCCAAATAACAGAGAAGAAAATGCTGCCAATTTTTACATGAGGGCTAAACTTCCTACAGAGGCAACAATCCTACCACTCTGTGAGACAGTCAACTCCGGAAAAATTGTTTTTATTGCAAGCAACTTGAGAAACGCTGTGCATAGCCAGGTTGAAAGTTGTATACGAACTCCTGCAACCAGAGATCAAAATTCTCAAAGCGAAATCCTTTCTAAGGACCACAGTGAATTGTGGAGAATCTACAAACAAAATCCTCATAATATAGAAACAAGAAACGCCCTCATAGAAGCGTATCTGCCTCTTGTGAGAGTACACGCATTGAGGTTGCACTCCCGTCTGCCAAAATGTATTGATATTGATGACATGATCTCTGCGGGAGTATTCGGACTTATGGATGCTATTTCTGCATTCGACATAAATCAAGATGTGACGTTTGAGGTATATTGCGTGCGTCGCATTCGTGGAGCCATGCTCGACGAATTACGAAAGACGGATACCCTTCCCCGTTTGATGCGTGCAAAAGCATCCAGGTTGAATACTATCCGTGAAACCCTTTTACAAAAACTTGGACACCCCGCCACTCTCGATGAATTGGCAGCATCCTTCGATGTGGATTCTTCTACCATGGAGCGCATGATCATCGATACAACACCAAGAAAAGCCATCAGCCTTAGTACATGGTTGTATGAAACAGAAAGTATGAAAGGTGTTCGGGAAGTGGATCTCATAGCCGACAAAAAATCACACGAACCTTCGGAAGGGATATCTCTACTGGAAACTCTTCGAGCGCTCCTTCGCGGTCTCAATGACACGGAAAGGATCATTATCATCTGTTATTACTTTTTGGAGATGACAATGGAAGCGACAGGAGAGCATGTTGACCTTTCTCTAGCTCGTATCTCACAACTCCATCGTAAAATCCTCCGTCGACTTGAAGATTCTATGGAATGGCATGCAAATCACTGCAGAGACACAGAGAAGTCTCATATCTTTCAGGAACGCGTGTAAGAATCACCTCTCTGCAACAAACCTCATCGAAAGAGAATTCACACAATGTCGTGTGTTTTCCTCTGTAAGATGTTCCCCGGTAAACACATGGCCAAGGTGCCCATCGCAGTTCGCACATTGAATCTCCGTGCGAAATCCATCGACATCCGGTAGTTTCTTCACAGCACCCGGAATTTCCTGATCAAAACTGGGCCAGCCGCACCCGGAATGGAATTTATCATCCGAGCGATAGAGCTCTGCATTGCAGCGCTTGCAGATGTACGTCCCCTTCTCGAAATAATTATCATACTCACCCGAAAACGGTGCCTCTGTTCCTTTGTGCTGGATGATATCTGTCTCTTCGGCCGTTAATTCGTTGAATTGCATGGATGTATTGTCTTCTTGGCTTCCAAATGAGCAAGGAGGAGGACTTGACAGAGATATTTTCTTGAGTAGAATGGTTTGGCCTTCTTTCCATTTTTCTATGTCAAAAGATCAATTTCCGCTTCACGCTCTGTATATCCTTGATGCAAAGCAAGACGCTGCAGAAGCAGTACTGAATGCAGATTCAGCACTCAAGAGAACTTCTCTTCGTCTTCATGTTCATGAAGGAATGGTAGAAGTACGTGCCTCGACTTATTATGCACTTTCTCTCGCGCAAAGTGCTCTCAAGCGCCTTGGCGCGCGTGATCTACAACATCTCCCACAAGAAGACGAGACTACGCTGGAGCCGGTGACAAATGTTCTGGATACGAATGCCTTAGGAGATGAAGATCCTGATGCTTTGACAGCAGTCGCTGAGTAATTTCTCTTGATGTGCACACATTGTGGAGTACGCTCCCACCAATGTTGGAGCGTCTTCATGGAAGTCGTTTCGAACTCCCCTCTTCCGGAGTTGGTTCCATCGTCCGTCGATTCCATGTACTTGTCCGAGGATCCCTTGCTGCATGTGTTCTCACAATGCCATCGTTGAGTTTCCATACCCCATCTTGTCAGGTTGTTCAGGAAGAACAACGCAGGATGGACCGCATGGAGCAACTTCTGGAAGAAACCATCAATCGTCTCTTTGACGGCGTGACTGCTCAAGAAGTGATGCACGTGTTCACACTGGGACCGTCCGATTTTAAGAAAGTTTACCCTGCACGATATGAAGTGTCCGTCATTCTTGCCGAAGCGCTCGCCTTACAGCCAGATCGTTTCGATGAAACATACAACAAGTTCATCAAGACCCTTTGCAGGAATGCGCAAGCGCAGAATGTTCCTCTTGATGAGCGAACCATCGGTTTCCTGTTCACACGAGAAAGTGTGAAAGAGGAACTCGCCCTTCTCTTGCAACATAACAGGAAGCAAAAAAACAGAATCGATGCACTGCACTATGTACGACAGCATCTGCAAGAACCAGAGGCACAACTTGCACTGCGCGGAACCCCTTGACTACCTCCGTCTAGCACTCTACACTCTGGACTGCTAAATCGTCCTGCGATTGCCCGGACGAGATTTTTCTTCCCCACACTTGTATGTCCGATGTGAAAGTTCCCCAGCTTGCCGTGAAGATTGAACCGCTTGGTGATCGTGTTGTGGTGATGCCCTTGGAAAAAGAACAGGTCACGGCGTCCGGCATTGTGATCCCCGATACTGCTAATAAAGAGAAACCACAGGAAGGTATGGTGATTGCCCTTGGAACAGGTGGGATTGGTGAAGACAAAGTAAATCCCAAAGACTTTCTGAAAGTGGGCGATAAAGTTCTCTTTGGAAAGTACAGCGGTGATGAGGTGAAGATGAAGACGAAGGACGGCAAAGAAATTGAAGTGAAGATTCTTCATCTGGATTCAGTTCTTGGTAAAGTTGCTTGATATCAATCTGGACGTTAGCTGCCGAATTAATTCGGCAGCTAACCCCATCCCTTCCTGATTTTTTCCCCTCTCTCTTCTATGGCCAAACAAATGCTCTTCGGAACCGACGCTCGTGAAAAAGTCCTCAAAGGCGTCACCAAACTTGCTGCTGCCGTTCGCGCGACCATGGGTCCCAACGGACGCAACGTGGTCATCGAACGAAAGTACGGTGCACCGATGGTGACGAAAGACGGTGTGTCTGTTGCGAAAGAAGTAGAGCTGGAAGACACGTTTGAGAACATGGGAGCACAGCTTGTGAAGGAAGCTGCTACGAAGACGAACGATGCTGCGGGAGACGGAACAACCACCGCGACGGTTCTTGCTCACGCGATGATGGAAGAAGGGATGAAGCACATTTCAACGGGATCGAACGCTATTTCCATTAAGCGCGGCATTGATAAAGCTGTCAGCGCTGTCACAACACATCTGGAAAAAATGAAAAAAGATGTGAAGCGCAAAGAGGAATATGCAGCCGTCGCGACGATTTCTGCACAAGACAGCGAGATTGGCACAGCCATTGCCGAAGTGATTGAAGAAGTGGGCAAAGACGGTGTTGTGACGGTGGAAGCTGGTCAAACACTGGGACTGGAGAAAGAGTATGTGGAAGGCATGCAGTTTGATAATGGCTTCATTTCTGCGTACTTCGTTACAGATCCTGCTCGCATGGAAGCTGTCTTCGAGCGTGCACATATTCTCATTACGGATAAAAAGATCAGCTCCATCCAGGAGATTCTCCCCCTTCTCGAATCGCTCGCATCGAAAGGACGAAAAGAAATTGTCATCATTGCCGAAAACATCGAAGGTGAAGCTCTCACAACACTCGTTCTCAACAAACTTCGTGGAACATTCTCCGCACTAGCTGTAAAAGCTCCTGCCTTTGGAGATCGTCGAAAAGAAATCCTCAAAGACATTGCCGTTCTCACAGGAGGTCGCGTGATTTCCGAGGAAGTGGGACTCAAATTGGAGAATGCAACGATTGACGATCTTGGTACCGCACGCAAAGTGGTTGCCACAAAGGATAACACCCTCATTGTGGATGGCGGTGGGAACAAGAAAGAAATCGAGGCACGCCTGAATGAAATCAAAGCAGCCGTCGAAACGACGAAGAGCGACTTCGACCGCGAGAAACTGCAGGAAAGACTCGCAAAGATGAGTGGTGGCGTTGCTGTCATCAAAGTGGGTGCTGCAACGGAAGTAGAACAGAAGGAAAAGCAACACCGTGTGGAAGATGCACTCTCCGCAACGCGTGCTGCTGCCGAGGAAGGAATCGTCCCAGGAGGAGGCACAGCCTACATCCGCTGTCTGGATGCACTCGAGAAAGTGAAAGTAGACAACGATGATGAGCAGATTGGTGTCGATATCGTGAAAGGTGCTCTCGTTGCTCCAACAGCAGCCATTGCGAACAATGCAGGTCTGGAAGGGAAAGTCGTCGTAGACAAAGTGAAGAATGACTACAAAGGCGATACGGGCTTCAATGTTGCAACAGAGAAATATGAAGACCTCGTGAAGGCGATGGTGATTGATCCCAAGAAGGTCACGCGCTCTGCACTGGAGAATGCTGCATCGGTCGCCTCAATGTTCTTAACTCTCGAAGTCGCCATCACAGAGATTCCGAAGAAAGAAGAACCGATGCCGGGTGGAGGCGGAATGGAGGGGATGATGTAATATGAAAAATAAGCGAGAATCAAAGGGTCATCTACTGGATAATACATGGCGATCCTTTTCTCAAAAAGGAAAAGAGCTCCTTATTTGGTCGTTGGTATATTTTTCAGGAGTTTTACTTGCCGAATATTTCGGCTTCATTGAAGGAATACTTATGTGGCTAGCAATAATAATTGCATTCTTTCTTATTTTCATAGTTATCAAAAATTGGCCAACTATAGAGAAAGATAAGGCAACTATGAGTATTAATCTTCTAGCGGCTATTTCAGCTTTTTTAGCCATATTTCTTGCTATCGCAAATGATTCAAGAACAAATAAATGCTCCTTAATGATTGAAAGAGCTGATCAAGTATTAGAGCTAGCAAATAGAACATCATTTCTATTATTAAATGAGCTCGAATTGCCTTACATTAATTATGATACAAAAGGGGGTGCTGTTGAACCACTTCTTCAATCAGATATTTACGATAGATATTCTGAATATAAAGAGAAAATTGATCTATTAAATATTAAATTTGCAATTTTGTCCGCTCAAGCAAAATCAAAGGATCAAGTCCCTCTAAATAATCTCTTTGATGCGAATAATAGATTTCTTCTAAATTTTGAAGAAGAAAAAAATCCTACTTATCATGATCTTTGGAGAAAGGCGAATAATGAACGTACTAATTTTATTCAAGCAATTCAACAACTTCTGGTAAATGCAAAATGCGCATAATATTGTATTGACATCGTCATGACATTTGCACTATACTGATTGCATATGGCTCATATTCAAGTTCGCATAGACGAAAAGACCAAGAAAGAGGCAATGAAATTGTTTGATGAAATGGGACTAGATGTAAGCAAGGCAGTTAACCTTTATCTTGCGGAGGTTATTCGTACAGAATCGATCCCTTTTAAAATTCAGACAAAGAAGGCCTGGGAGAGATCTCAAACGAAAAGGAAACGTAAAAAATAAGACCGCGGGAAGCATCCCGCTCTGTCGTGATAGAGGTCTTTCAAATTTCGTATTTCGTGCTTCGTATTTTTTCCCTACACTCCCTCCGCTATGACCGCAACCGTCTATACCATCTCCGACAATATTCCCATCAATTTACGTGAAGTGAAGGGCGTCACAGTTCTCGTTACGGTTCCTGCTGCATTTTCCGGAACATGCACCAATATCTGCGTACCTGCCATTTCCGACAACGCTGCCCGTATAAAAGAGGCGGGTGCGGATCTCATCTTGATTGTGAGCGAAGACCAGCCCCATGCCATTAAGAAGTGGGTCGAGCATGCCAGGTGGAACATTGAGAAGATTGCATTCGCTTCGGACTTTGGAAAATTCGAAGTGAAGGAACTTGTAGGAAAGCTTTCCGATGAAGACGGCAAGAAAAGTCTGCCTCCAACACTTGGAGAACTTCTGCGCCGCAGTTACAGCATTCTGAAAGACGGTGAAGTTGTGTGGCAGTTTAAAGAGCCTGATAGTGCGAAGTACACGCTGGATATGGAGACCCTGATAAAAGAGTTAGAGAAAGTAAAAGGAAAATGATAAGAAGAATGAGGAATTATGAATTGAGAATTGTGAGGTGTATTTTATTCCCAATTCAAAATTCTTAATTCTCAATTCTCCCCTATGCCTCCTCGCTTCATTGTCTTAGAGGGTCCCGACGGCGCCGGAACAACACTTCATGCAAAACTTCTTGCAGAGAGACTCACAAGTGATGGTCATGATGTGGTGCTGACCGCGGAGCCGACTGATGGACCGATTGGATCCTCCGTGCGCACACGACTCAAGAGTGATGAAACAATCGATCCACTAGAACTTCAGACACTCTTTTCAGAGGATCGTGCATGGCACGTTCAGAACGTCATTCAACCTGCGCTCGATGTGGGGAAAATCGTGATTTCGGATCGTTACATCGCCTCTACATTAATCTACGGTGAGGCGCTTGGCGTGCCTTTAGAGACGCTACAAAATATGAACAATAATTTTATTCAACCTGGTCTCGAGTTTGTTCTTCTTCCGCCCTATGAAGTCTGCCGCGAGCGTGTGATGCGACGGGAGTCGATGGATAAACTGGAAGGCGATGCACTCCAGAGGAAAGTGTACGAAGGATATGAACGGTACGTAGAAAAAAATCCGCATGTGAAGAAGATTGATACAAGTGGGGAGAAAGATGAATGCGCAACAAAGATTTTATCGCATGTGCGAACGTAAGGATTCAAACAATCCCTCAAATAGACCTTTTATACTCGTTTTCCCAGCAAAATCTTCTTCCCACTGTTTTCGTCTTGGCGGATCTTGATATTGGCCCGTGAATGCTTCAAGTACATAGTCAGGCAATCCTCCGGCAGGATTGAGCTCGACTTTCATTTCACCATTCGAGTCTTTCGTTTTTGTAGTTCTTGTTAAAGAAGGCACAAACATTCGCAAGCAGTGCATCAGTTCAGCATATTCGGAGTTTGTGTTTTCTATCTGCAACGCCAATGCAACAGTCTGTTCAAACAATGATGCCGCATTCGTGTGGCGAGCACCATACGCCAGGTGCGCCTTCATGGAAAGCATTGCTGTGTTTACAACATCCCTTTCAATTCCAATAGGAAGACCTTTTTCATGGAAGAAAAGAACATAGTTCTGAAGCAGCTGAGGTGCTTCATTAATTCTTGTGGCTGTCGTCGTTCGTATATATTGCAAAATATAGTAATGCAGAAACTCCACATCAAAAAAATCTGTACCATCTGATTCTCTACACTTCATTCTGATAAGACGTTTTAAATCCTCCAATATATCTTTATACAGGAAAACCATGACGCACAATCTTGCAATCGTATGATCCTCAAGAGGATTTCGCACCTTCGCCTGATTGTATAAAACTTCCATCAAAGCCATCTCTCTTTCAATTTTTTGTGAAAAATTCTCAACTTCCAAATTTGCTGTAAGTCGTTGCGCTTCTCCAAACGCCCAGTCTTCCATTGAATTTGCTTGTTCTGGTGACACATACGTTCTTATGGCATGCACGTTCGCTAAGTTTACTTGATCAAGAGCATACCCTCTCTGCATTATTCTCTCTCTATCTTCAGGAGGTAAGGAAATATCCCATTCAACTGGAGGTAGAATATTTCCCCTCTGCGTACCAATGACAAAGGTATTTTGCCTCATATTCCCTGAAAGAAATTCTGGCTTACAAAAAACTGTGTCAACTGAAACTGCATCTTTATATTGCTCCCCAAATTCAATTTTTAAATCTGGGATAGGCCTCCGTGTACTAACATGTTCCAAACCAGCATCAAAAGAGGACATCCCTACAGATGCTGCTTGCGAATAACTAGCTATATTTCTTGTTCTTTCCGCTCTCTGTCTTACTTGCGGGGTAAACGCTTTCTTCTTTTGTCGCGCTTCTCCTGTCACATTAGCTTTTTTTACTACAGGAATTTCACTCTGAACTTGTGGTAATACTTTTCTCATTTCTTTGAGCAAAGCTGCCATGCGTTCATGAAGAAGCGCTGCTCTATTTTCAGCAATCATTTTTTCAAGTGTCCCTGCAAGTACTTTATAGTCCTCCTGGGTAATGATGCTGCGATCTTCTTGCTGAAGTCTCTCTTCAGCGACAACTAAATCGTTCTGAGCCTCTCCCAACGCTTTCTTCTTCTTTGCAATCTTTTCTTGCTGGGTGCGCACTTGATTTTGCAAGTCTGCTTGAGCTTCTTCCTGCTTTCTTTTCAAAATAACAGGCGCGAGCATATGTGCATTTTTTATGGGCAGATTTCTTACCTGATACTCCTGCAGCTTTCTCAACGAAATGTTTATCTCGACTACTTTCCTACGAAGATCCTCGCACAACCTTTGAATTTTTTGTTGTACATAATGTGGAACCGTTTGAGACTCAAACGTCGATATCGCATGGCGAGCAGCATCAACAAACGAAGAAAGATGCATTTCTCCCGAGCCTCCCGTTATTTCCAAACCAATGGAAACAGGAATTTGATCACCGCTAAAAACCGCTGCAATCTCAGGCATCGCATTTCCTAAAGCTTCATACCGACTGCGACACTCAATAAGAACAGAACGTAATCCTTCCAACGCGTCTGGATTTTCCAGAGGAATAGTCGTGAGATGTTGTTCTGTATCATCGAAAAGAGACAGTAATTTCTGCCAACCAGATGATGGTGAGAGTTCGGTCATACAAAGAAGTTCAAACATTTTACAATTTTTATTAAGAAAGTCAATCATCATCTTTTGCTTACGAATTGCTATGATTTATCCATGTCCGCCCTCCTCCTTGCCGGCAAACCCGCAGCCGATGCGCTTTTGGAGCGCCTAAAGCCGGACATCAAAAAGCTGGATCCAAAGCTGGTCGTCGTTCAGGTGGGTGAAGATCCTGCCAGTTCCAGTTACATCAAACAGAAGATGAAAAGTTGCGAAGCCGTGGGCATGCGTCATGAGCATCTGCATTTGGATGCAGCGATCTCGAAAGAAAAATTATTCGAAGAGATTGATCAACTGAATAACGATAGTGATGTGACGGGCTTCATTGTGCAACTCCCACTCCCCTCTCATCTTCAGGAATTCGTACCGGATGTGATAAAAGCGATCGACCCAAAAAAAGACGTTGATGGGTTTGGCGCATACAATCTTGGAAAAATGTTTTTAAGTACGGAGTTCGAGCATCTTCCACCCGCAACTCCTTCTGGCATTATCGAGCTTTTGAATTTTTACAAGATCGATCCTGCAGGAAAACATGTCGTGGTTGTTGGTCGCAGTAACATCGTTGGAAAACCGATTGCAGTTATGCTCTTAAATCGTGATGCCACCGTGACAATCACACACAGTAAAACAAAAGACCTCGTATCACTCACTAAGCAGGCAGACATCCTCATTGCTGCTGTTGGTAAACCTCATCTTATTACAGCGGACATGGTGAAGCCGGGCGTTGTGATCATCGATGTTGGAATGAATAGAACCGAGGACGGAAAACTTGTGGGTGATTGCGACTTCGATTCCCTTGAAAAGATTGCATCGGCTATCACACCTGTACCGGGTGGTGTTGGCCCTCTGACGGTTGCAAGTTTGATGCGGAACTGTGTGACGGCGAAGAAGCGACAAATGGAAGTCTAAAAAATTCGATTGCGGTCATACAGAAAGAATGGGGATGCGTGTCTGGTCTTTGCATAATTCCGTACACCGTTCCATTCGCATGCTGAACACCCTGAAAAACAGTACCCGCTGGGAGAATGGTATCGCGGGTTTTGAGTTTGCCGTCTTCTAGACAAACGTCGATTCCAAAAGACACTCTTTGAGGGCTCTGCAATGTTGAGGAACCCTCTGTGGGAGTTATCTCCTCCCATGAACCAAGAAACGGCAGTATTCTTATCAGCTCCGAGAAACGCACACATACAACAATTTCATGTATCCGAAGTCGTGCCCATCCCTCATTAACGACATGGAATGCAAGCGGCGCTCCCTTTTCAACAAGCATTTCTTTGATGACATCGGGGCCAGCATCCGAAGATGCATCAACGTGAAAATTCTGTCTTGCCCGATGCGTGTGATAAGTCTTTCTACGATGTTCCATAAGAAAGTTACTATAGCAAAAAAAATAATCCTGAAAAGCCATCTCGTTCTCCTTTATTGGCAAACAGAAACTTCCTCTTGTAAGATTTTGTGAAAGTGGATTTAAAAGGACTTCTTTTTTCGGCACTGTCCGTTGCTGTCATTACGGCGGTCATCGCAACAGTGTTCACAAGACAACCAACAGAGCCGCAGATCCTCATTCCCTCACTCACTCTTTCTAGTCCTATTGCGTTTTCGCCCCTTGCAGGAGAGGTTATTAATGCAAACGGCATTGCGCTCAACAAATATTCGTTTGATCAATCCAATATTGGAGCGCTCATCAAGCGTGACCAGCATAATATCGTGAACTGCAACATGGGAGTTGCACAAAACACGCCTCTCATTGCCAATGGCACAACAGCCATTACGCCGGCATCTCGCTACTGGGGCTACGAGTACTCCGGCAACGAGCTTGCCAATTATCGCGCAGGCAAAAAGCAACTGGAGCTCTATAACGGTACCTTCTTCCTGTCGAACGGAGAACTGGCGACACCCACGGATGCTGCAACGAGAGATCTCTACCTACAGATCAACAAACTCACGTCCTACAACACACAATCAAGAAGTAAGATGTACTACTTCATGAGTCAGAATGACTTGTGTTTCAGTTGCTCGAAAGGTCTTCAGAATCCAAGTGCCTGCCCTGGTTACGCAGGGTACAGTTCCAGCAGCGCCATCAGTTGTACGAATGGTTCACAATGTCCTGCTGGACAAGGATGTGTCAACGGCACGTGCGGCATATGTTCCAATACTGCGCAATGCCCTGCTGGACAAGCATGTGTGAATGGAACATGTGGATTATGCACGAATACGAATCAATGCAACGGGCTCGTCTGTTCTAGCGGCGTATGTGTTTCGTGTGACACGACACATCCATGTCCTGCAGGCAGTACCTGCACGACAAATGGAATCTGTGTGCAAAATTCTTCCTCTTCATCGGCATGTACAAACGGATCACTCTGTCCCGATAATCGCGTGTGTACGAACGGAACGTGCACATCCTGTAATCCGCCTTCCGTGATCTGCCCGCAAAACCGCGTGTGTACGAACGGGATCTGTGTGCAGCAATCAAGTTCCAGTAGCGTTTCGTCTTCTTCTGCCTGCGCGAACGGAACGCTCTGTCCCGATAATCGCGTGTGTACGAACGGAACGTGCACATCCTGTAATCCGCCTTCCGTGATCTGCCCCGGAAGCCTTGTATGTACTAATGGATCATGTATCACACCATCCAGCTCATCTTCCAGTTCGCGTTCTTCGTCCAGTTCATCTTCTTTCTCCTCAGTGACGTCATCGAGCAGTTCGACGAGTTCTTCCTCCACTCCTCCATCAAGTAGTTCTTCACGCTCATCTTCCTCTCAACCTCCAAGTAGTTCGTCGAGTGTCAGTAGTTCATCCGTGCAATGTGACTCGACCCATCCGTGTCCCTCGGGGCAAACATGTGTAGGAAACGTCTGTCAGATCATCGTTTCTTCCTCTTCTTCAACAAGTGCCTGTCAAAACGCCTCTTCTGTCTGTAATCCTGCCGCTCTGGCACCAAACTGCACTTCTGCCATTTTCAGTTATGCAACGTGCACCTGCGAATGTACCGCCTTTGCATCAAGCTCTTTATCTTCGAAACCGTTCGTTGCCAATACCTGTGGGAACGGCGTTCTGGAACTCCGTTACAACACGAATCCGTACGGCTATTACAATACCCCCATTGATGAAGAATGTGATGATGGAAACAACGACGACGATGACGGCTGCTTCGCAAATTGTGCAACCATGATTCCACCATCACTCCTGGGAACAAAGGCAAGGGTCTCCTGTCATTACAACACACCATGGGATGACTCGTATTCTGTCTGGTTCGACCGTATTGATCCAAAATTGCCAACAACTATTTCGCAATTCGGCAGCATTCCCACAGTCGGTAACGATCAAATTGGACTTGCAGGACAAGCACTCACGTTTGCAAGCCCGCATCCTGATGATGGCGGCAGGGAGAAAATCTGGCTCTTCGGTTCTTCCTCCGGAACAAATTTGTTCAATGCAGTTGGATCGTACAAGTATGCAACGAGCATTTACTCATCGACAAACGGCATCCACTGGGATTACCGCGCAGAACTTCCTGTTGCAACGCGAACGGACAGAGGTGATTTAGGCATCTCGATTGTGAAATATCGGCATCCGTCCCGCAATGCGACGGAGCTCTGGCTCTTTGGAGGAAAAACGTACGATAGAACGAAACCGGTCACTGCCACGTCTGCAGCCGCAGAGACGCACACGGATAAGGTATTCATTTCGCAAGATGGCATGAACTGGAGTGCAGGTCCCGCTCTTCCCTACAAGGTTTTCAACCCTCATGCTGCCGTGCTCAACGGGAAGATTTACGTTATTGCGGAGTCCATTGGTTCCAAGTTGCCATGGGACATCCGTACAGATATTCCAAATTACTTGATATCCAAAAATTCACGCATGGTGTTCTCGTACGATGGATCTCAGTGGAAAGTGGAACCCGAACTTCTTCCTGTTGTGCTGAATGCATCGGGTCTTCTTGGCATCTCCATGCACAGACTCACGGAAGGTCCCTTTACGTCCCCAGGAAAGACCAATTCAGACTACGGACTTTCAAACTTCCATTTCGTCTCCTTTAACAATGCGCTGTATGTCATAGGAGGGCAATTTGGCATGGGCTATATGTATGACGTCTATAAGTTTGATGGCGCACACTGGACGCATGTCAGTTCCTTCCCAGGGCGTCTTGCAGACGGTTTCTCGACCGTCTACCAAAACCGTCTGTGGGTCATGGGAGGAGGTGTAACAGGATCTTATTCATCCTGTGAGGTGTACTCCACTGCCAACGGGGTGGATTGGACATGGGAACAAAACTTCATGCCTTCCCCTCGTAGTAATGGAAGCGCCGTGACGTACAAATTGGGCGCATCGGATGCACTGTGGGTTCTTGGAGGATCTGGCAATGAACGTCGCGTGCAGGTCATGCAAACGAACTACGTCTCTACCGCAACGGGGGCCGTGAAGACGGTTCCGTACTGTTTTGGCTCTCTCGACTACGCCGAGCCACGCTGCGACGTGGGCTCTATAACATGTCCAGCTGGGTACTCCCCGGGCTGTTATGCGCGACCAAAAGAGCAAACATACTGGGGTGTTGGCACTCAAAATCCGACATTCTCTCCATCTGATGGTCTGTATCACGATCTGAATGCCGCAACAAAGATCTGTTCACTCGCTTCACCCATTCTCTCTGCAGGAGATACGTCGCTTGAATGTACTCCAGCGAGCGATGTTGTGAGTTCGCCACTAAACTATCAGATTGACAGTAACGATTACTACTCTCAAACAACGAACTATCCTTCGAGCATTCCAAACTTTCAGAAGCTCAACTCAGCAACCTGTAATAACTGCCCAGATTTCTCCGATCCTCCGTCGCCACGCTGTGTGAAGAATGAGGATCCATCTCTTTCCGTACCCATGACATGTGGCAACACATCTTCACTTTCTTCCAGCACATCATCGTCCATGAGCACTCCGGCACTATCAGGAAGTCTGCTTTGGGCGGAACCAGGGAAGATTAACGTTATCAAATTGGACGGAACGGGGAAGAAACCGTTCTATGTTGCTCCAACCTATAAGAACCCTTCTACGCAAGCAACGTTCTACTATGCGATCAACTCGATTCTGGTCGATCACGACAACAGAAAAGTCTATTGGTCCATGCAAAATCCAGACTGGGTGACTGGCTCAACGAGCGGTGACTATCAGATTGTCGTTGCAGATATCAACAGTAATGGTGTTGCAGCGAACCTGACAGTTTTGCAGAAAGCAAACAATGTCATTTATACGGGTCTTGCGTTGGACGGCAACGGAAATCTCTACTTCGCCCAAATGCCAGCTCCCGGCTACAGTAGCACGTCGCGCATTCGTAAGCTCAATCTTACAACGCAGCAAATGACGGAAATTTTCACTATCAGCTCTACATCCGCAATTCCCTCTGCGCTCGGCGTCGATGCACAAAACAGTCTCCTCGTGTGGACAAAGCAGAAGGAGATGTACGCTTCCGATCTTGCAGGTGCAGGCGCTCGCAAGATTGCACAGTCAGCGACGAACATCCAGAACCTCCTTTCGCTCGACCGATTCAATCAACGTATCTATTGGAACGAAATTCCCACAGGAACCAATACAGCAACACTTCGGTCTACAACCTATGATGGAACGATCACAAACGATCTCTTGAGCTGCATGAAAGGCTCCGCCAGCGCCGTCCTCTACCCTGCGACCGGCACCTTCGTGCGCTTCTCTCCGTATGACGGAAACACATCAACGCCAGGAAAGATTCTTGCAACGGGACCTGATGGCACAACGAATCCTGTCGCTATCGTCACAACAGGAACTGTCACCGTAACCCCCACCGCCCTGGCCCTGAATATCGACGTGCCAACATCCGCAGTTCTTCCCACCATCACGTCACCCGTCTGCGTTTCTGCGCCGTAACATGGGAGATCTGCCACTTCCTATGCGTAGAACGCCCATCTCCTACGGCATCCTCATCCCTCTTCTCCTTGGAGGAGCTTTGCTTGTTGCACTCTTGTCCCGCTCCTCGTCGTGGTTCCGCGCTGCGCTCCTACCTCCCAACAACACCCAACAGATTCAAGATATCTACGGTAATAGCGTGGTGTCCCGGGTGAGCTTGGGGTATGGAGATTCCGTACAAGTGGAAACGGGCATTCAATACCTTGTGCACTGTCCTACCGATGGAGCACCTTCGGGGTATGGATTTCATTCCCCTGTTGATTTTGATGTTCCGGGGCTTCGCATCTACGAATATACAGCGCAGCAAAGTGATGAGCGGGATAAGGCGAAGAGTGGAAAGGCACGGTGGAACGGAAGGACGTTCGGGTATGACGTGAATGATGACTTGGATGTCTTTGAGCAGGGGAAAGTGTACCTCGTCAGTGCGGCGGAGCCCTTTGAATTTTCCTGTACGGGAACGGGGCTTGGGGGTGGGAGTAGTTCGAGTGCAGGAAATTCATCATCAACAGGAATAGGTTCCTCGAGTTCCTCCGCCTTCGTAGGGCAACTTTCCTGTACAAGCCCTGTTGTTGCCATTACGCCCGCCGTCATTCCAGATGAACTTCTTGGTACCTATCCCTACCTTATGCCTGGCCATGCGGTCTGGTCTACAGACCAAAACAAAGCACTCATCTTCACGCGCTTTCATCAAGGCAAGGTATGGTCATTTAATCCGACAACGAACGCATTCACGTCCCAAACATTTAACACGGGAACCATGCCATCCGGATTCTCCAGCATGACGATTGAAAGTGCTGTCTGGAATTCAATCCGGAATGAGGCGTATATCTTCATGAAGAGCGGTTCGCAAACACGGATGTTCGTGTTCGCACCGTCGTCCGGCATTCCTGTAGATAAAGGTGTCCTTCCAGACAATGCCGATGTGTCGGTGTTTGATGCAAAAATGCCCACCGAACAAACGGTCTACCTGTATTCCCGCGCAACAGGATCTTTTAATGCGTACGATGTCCTGTCCTCCACGTACAGAGATCTCTCCAATACGTTACCGTCTCCCAGTGGAAGTTACTATGACGAGCTTAAGGATAACGTGGCCTCTGCCGCGGTGGATCCTGAAACGCATTTCATTTACTTCACTGCTTCCGCCCTGAAGGTAAACGGCGGTACGTATGACCAGGAAGACATGTACTTCTATAAATTCGATACAGCGAACGATGTCATGGCACTCTTCCCGCAATACCTTTCTAACAGCGCACCCCAGTATAACGGCAATGCTCTTGCCGGAATGAACCTTATCCGCACATCCCCGCCAAGGGAGAAAGCAACCATTGCATGGAACGAACTTACAAAGACAATGCTCATCTTCGGTGGACATGAACTGGTGCCCAATACATCAAAATCTCTTCGTCTTTTCACAAATAGTTTTGACCCCCGCATCAATTACGACATCATCGAGTTCGATCCACGGCGCGGACTCATTCAGCCTCGACCAGAAATTCTCCCTTCTGCACGTGCGGATGTTACAGCCGTCTGGGATTCTCAAAACTCCATTTTCTATCTCATGGGAGGAGGCGCAGGTTACACGACAGTACCGTCCTACGTGACGAATGCACCATGGGATAATAATAATGGGTTCGATAACGGAAGCTTGCTACCGGCTACTGCTTCCTCCCTCCCAAGTGTCGAACATCAGGTAGTGACTGCGCGCATCTGTTCCATGACACAGGATCCTGCAAGCAGTTGCTCTCAGTACAATCTTCCACCGCAGATTACCCTTCAATCAAGTTACTTCGCCGGCTCCCCGGTTGCCCATGCAACACCGGCAAAGTTTGTACATGCAACGGATGCCACAAACGATCCTATTACGTACTTCATCGCGCTCTCCGCTCACCACTTTGGCACTCCAGGTGCAGGAGATGCGCAGACTCCTAATCTTATCTATCCTCCATATGACGTGAACACAGACTCCATGGTGGACATTGGCGATGTAAATGCTATCGGCATGCTCATCGGTCGAAATCAGGGTCAATCGGGATACAACCCTCGTGCCGACCTCAATAACGACGGATCCATTACGCAAGCCGATATCTCTGCCTTCTTTTCCGGCACGAGCGCTGCCATCTCTGCCATGTTTGGTAATGATTTCTCTTTTAATACTTCCACGGGACAACTCGACTACAGTCCTCAAATAAATCCTCCTCGTGCTCCCCTCAAAATCGACGTCACAGTCAGTGCTTATACAAGTGCTCCCTGCTTCCCTCTCCGCTATTCTTCTCTCCAGACGATCATCTCTAAACCAGCAGGAGGATAAACTTATGAGCTTCAAGCAATCTCTCTTCGGCCAGCACAAGGAGAAGCTCTTCGCTACTCTCTTTCTGCTTGCCTTTGCTGTTGTCGTCATCTCCAAGCAGTGGTTCTTTCCCGCCACCCTCTTAAACCCCAATTCCACCCAACAAATCCAGGACATTTATGGGAACAGTGTGGTGTCTCGTGTCAGTTTGGGTTACGGAGACTCTGTGCAGGTGGAAACAGGCATTCA
Source organism: Patescibacteria group bacterium (assembly GCA_023263945.1). Taxonomy (GTDB): domain Bacteria; phylum Patescibacteriota; class Gracilibacteria; order Peribacterales; family Peribacteraceae; genus JALQTW01. The sequence continues at coordinate 221,406 of JALQTW010000002.1, forward strand.
ATATTTGGTGCATTGTCCCACCGATGGAGCTCCTTCCGGGTATGGGTTTCACTCTCCGGTTGATTTTGATGTTCCTGGGCTACGCATCTATGAATATACAACACAGCAAAGTGATGAGCGGGATAAAGCAAAGAGCGGAAAGGCGAGGTGGAACGGAAGGACGTTCGGGTATGACGTGAATGATGACTTGGATGTCTTTGAACAAGGAGGTGTGTACCTTGTGAGTGCTGCAGAACCGTTTGAGTTTTCGTGTACGGGAACGGGGCTTGGTGGGGGAAGTAGTTCGAGTAGCACGAGTAGTCAGATAGCCACTGGTCCATACTGTGTTATGGAATCCATAGGCGGAGGTGCCACGCAGGAACATAACTACGGTCTTATTCCCGCTTGCCCTCCTGCGAAGCAATTTACGTGTCCCAATGGCTACTTGCCCTCGTGTCTCTTCCGTTCTACGACACCTTCAACTCGCAATTCCGCCGGACTACTCCTTTCCTGCAGCAATACCCAACTTGTTCTGGCAAATGTCTGTGGTAGATCTCCCCTTGTTCCCGCAGAGTGCGATGGCGGCACTATCTCCAGCTGTACATGCCCAAGTGGAAACTGTACGGCAACGGCAGAATGTACAGGCTGTTTGGACAGAAATCCCGCTGGGAAAGTCCCCTACTGCATCAACAATACAGGCGAGAAAATTGCTGGAACGTGCGAACCTGCAAACTGCTCTGCAAATCACGACGCATGTGCTCAGTCTGGACTTGCATGTAACACCTTCACAGGCGAATGCGTGTCTCCCTGCACAGGACAAGGCAATGTCTGTGCAACGGGTGAATCGTGCGATACGAATCCACTCAGTGCGAATTCCGGCAAATGTGTACGGGATTGCACGATAAGCGGAGTCAATTGTCCCACCGGAACCACCTGTAATTCTCTTACAAAACTCTGCGAAGGCCCTTCATCATCTCCCAGCTCTTCGGCTTCATCAGTAGTCGGTTTCCAGTGTCCTGCGCCAAATACCATAACCATCACGAACTGTAATCTGCTGCCATGCGTTGCCCCTCCTGCTGGGTGTCACTACGAAAACAGTGTCGTGTGCCCTTCTACAACCATTCCAAGTGGATGTCTGTTTGACTGTGGCGACCTTGTTGATGGAAGTGGTAATAGTTGCTAAATCTTGCACTTTTCATGCATTCCCCTATGCTAACGCTATGGGAAGTGTGACCCATACAAATTGCGGCCTTTCGGCGTCTCTCCAAAGGTCGTGCTTTGCTAAATCTGCCTTCTGCCTCCTGCCTTCTGCCTTCTGATTTATGTGCGGCATTATTGCTGTTTCCGGCTTCAAAGACGTCATTCAGGACCTGTATGACGGACTTATTGTGTTACAACATAGAGGACAGGATGCTGCAGGCATCATGACGTATGACACACAATTTCATCTCAAAAAATCCAATGGGATGGTACGCGATGTATTTCACATGAAATCGCTCGCGCGTCTCAAGGGAAATATGGGCATTGGCCATGTTCGGTATCCTACGGCAGGGAGCTCCAGCGAGTTTGAAAGTCAGCCGTTCTTCGTGAACGTTCCGTTTGGAATTTCCCTGGCACACAACGGAAACCTGACGAACTACCCTGAACTTCGGGAAGAGCTTTTGGAGAAACATTACCGTCATTTAACGACAAATTCGGACTCCGAAGTGCTCCTGAATATGTTTGCTCTTGCACTTGAAAAACAGCGTCCCAAAAGGCTGAAACCTGAACACATTTTTGATGCAATGAAGATGGTATTTAAAGAGTGCAAAGGTGCGTACTCAGCAATTGCCCTCATTGGGGGTCATGGCATTGTGGCATTCCGGGATCCCTACGGCATTCGTCCGCTCGTCCTCGGGAAGCGTCGCTTTGGCATGAAAGAAGAATATATCATCGCATCGGAAAGTACGACATTCCCTGCACTCGGCTTTGAATTTGTACGCGATGTCCATCCTGGTGAAGTGATTTTCATTGATCGGCAAAATCAACTCCACAGTCGCCAGATTGTGAAAGGGCATCTCTCTCCCTGTCTTTTCGAGTGGGTCTATCTTGCCGCTCCAGATTCCACGATTGACGGTGTAAACGTGTATAAAGCACGCGTCCGTATGGGCGAGGCACTCGCAAAACAGATTCAGAAATCTGGCATCAAGATTGATTCTGTGGTTCCTATTCCCGATACCGCTCGCGCCGCCGCTGCAGGACTCGCCGATAAACTGAAGGTTCGTTACCGCGAAGGTTTTGTGAAGAACCGTTACATTGCACGCACATTCATCATGCCGGGACAGGGTGTGCGCCAGAGAAGTCTTCGTTTCAAACTGCACCCGATAGAACTGGAATTCAAGAATCAGAGTGTGCTTCTGGTGGATGATTCCATTGTGCGCGGGAATACGTCCAAAAAAATCGTGGAAATGGTACGGGAGGCAGGTGCTAAAAAAGTCTATTTTGCATCCGCTGCTCCTCCTATCATCGCACCAGACCCTTACGGTATTGACCTTCCTACCTTTGGAGAACTGATTGCAGCCGATCATTCCATAGAGCAGATCCGTCGTTCCATTGGTGCCGATAAACTCTTCTACGGCACAATTGAAGACCTGCGCTGGTCTGTGCAATACGGTAACCGCAGTATTAAACAATTCAGTGAAGGATGTTTCACCGGTAAATACCCAACACCCGATGTCACGCTCAAGAAACTGCGAAGGCTTGGTGAAATTCGAAACGACTGCCGCGGGTGCGAGCCGGATCCGGAATCGATGCATGAATATGAGGGAGGTGAGCAGGGAGGATTAAACATGTTATAAAAATCCGCGGGGCGAAGCCCCGCTCTCGTATCTAGAGGCAAAGAATGATGTATGATTCAATCAAATGCGCATTTTGTTAGTAACTTCATCGGCTCGCGGTCATGCTTTGGCAGACGCTCTGTACAGGAGTCCTCAAAAACCAGAACTCATTGCTGTGTCCCCATCGAGGAATCCCGGCATTCGTCGCCTTGCGAAAGAACAGCATGTCATGGACATTATGGATTTTCCAAAATTGATCGATCTTGCGAAGAAATCAACCATCGATTTCGCCGTCATCGGTCCCGATGATCCTATTGGCGGAGGACTTGCCGATGAACTGGAAAAGGTTGACATTCCAAGCGTTGCACCAAAGAAGGCGCTCGCACGGCTGGAGTCCAGTAAAGGATTCACGCGCGATTTGATGAAGAAGTACAACATCGATGCCTCACCGCAGTTTTTTGTCCTCACACGACACGAGAGCGGCCCTTCGGGCCGCGGCAATGAAGATGAAATCCGAACAATTCTCAACGATTTGAACGGGCACTACGTCGTGAAATACGACGGCCTCAAGGGCGGGAAAGGCGTGAAAGTGAGCGGCGAACATCTGCCGACCATCGACGACGGTGTTGCGTACGCCCTCGACTGTATTGAAGAAGGAGGACGTGTCGTCATCGAGGAAAAACTCATCGGAATCGAGTTCAGTCGCCTGGCATTCGTCTCGGGTTCCAGTGTGGTACCTATGCCTGCTGTGCAAGATCACAAACGCGCCTTCGAAGGTGATACTGGACCCAATACAGGAGGAATGGGAACCTATAGTGATGCCAACCATTCACTCCCCTTCCTGACGAGTGACGATCTCAAACAGGCTGATGTGATCAACCAGCAAATTGCGGATGCTGTCATGAAAGAATGTGGGGAGCCGTATAAAGGAATTCTCTACGGCGGATTCATGGCAACGAAGAATGGTGTGAAGGTCATTGAATACAATGCCCGCTTTGGCGATCCGGAAGCACTGAACATTCTACCGCTTTTGAAATCTGACTTCGTGACGATCTGTCAGAAAATTATCGATGGATCCCTCACACAGAAGGATGTCCTCTTTGAAAACAAGGCAACCGTCTGCAAGTACATCACACCGAAGAGTTATCCTGATGCAAAAACAGAGAAGGGGGAAACCGTGGCATTTCCATTCATTCCCGAAAACGCACGTCTTTACTTTGGCGATATCAGTGAAAACGATGATGAATCGCTTCATCTGGAGGGCTCCAGAACTGCAGGAATTGTCGGTATTGCAGACACCATTGCTGAATCCGAATCGATCGCAGAATCGCTCTGTGAAGAGGTGCAAGGACCTGTTCGGTTTAGGAAAGATATCGGCACAAAGAAGCTCATTGATGCACGCATTGCATTTATGAAAAAATTGAGACCTTAATAATCAGCCGCCCCGAGGTGGAGCGGCTGATGCCTCTTCCGAAGAAGAATACGACTGACATTATCGTACGACGAACGGGGTTGGGTCGAAGGCGTACACACCAAGTGCCGTCTCCTGAATTCGATTCGTCGCTACACGTCCGAGAGCGCGAATATTCGGCACGCCTTTCTTCGTCTGGCTCCCATATTCCCGACATGCCTCAGGGAAGACCCCTCTGGGAAGGCTGTGTGTCACAGCCCACACACAGATGGCCTCAAAAGCTGCAGGGATATTTTCCTGAAGCCAGGTCAGCAGGAGCAGTACCTCATTATTTTCATCTACCTCTGCCTGCGAAAGAGGGGGAGAAACAACGGAAACCGTAGCCATGTCCGTATTCCTTCATAAATCGGAAAGAGCAGTACCTGATCTCCCTGATCAGAACACTCGTTTCCAGAGATAGGTTGCAACCATGATAGAAATGTTTTTCTCGTCGTCAAGTATTGAAAAGGCCGCCCGCAATGGAGCGGCCAAGTCTCCTTTCCCATGAAGAGATGATGCAAACAGGAAGTTGTGTTAGAACGGGGTTGCGTGCAGCTGGAACTTCTGTTCGTTGGCAATGCGGCTGCGAATCACATGTTCCACGATTGGGAGCCAATTCCCACTCAGAGTGAGACCAAGTTGATGGGTCGCCTTCTCGATTGCGACCTTGTGCTCCTTCTGAAGGAGCTGACGACTGAGTGCTGTCCTGACAATCTCAATCTGCGTTGCCCTTGCCCCCCCTCCTTGCATCCAGAGGAGGGCTCGTAAGACGGTATTCACCATCTTCACCGAAGCCATCTCTCCATTGGAGAGAAGCATCATTTTCTCGCTCGTCACAACCTGACTCATGGCACATTCCTCACAACATTTCCTGAAAGAACAAGTCAATCGTCCACGATTGACCACCGTTCTACGGACGTTCAATCAGGGAAAAGAGTGCACTCATTCAATCACTTTTTGGTTCCATGTCAATATCCATCACGCCCTTTTCAGTCTTTCCTCCATTTCCCACTTCTTCAATCCTGCAATGATATCCTCCAACTCCCCTTCCATGACAGCCGGAATATTGGAGAAATTCTCATTCACGCGGTGATCTGTAATGCGGTCCTGCGGGAAGTTATAGGTGCGTATCTTTTCTGAGCGATCGCCGGAGCCCACTTGATGGGAGCGCATATCTCCCCGTTCCTTTGCAAGGCGCTCCTGCTCTGCTTGGTACAAACGACTTCGAAGCACTTTCATCGCAAGTTCACGGTTCTTGATCTGGCTTCTCTCTGTTTGGCATTCCACAACGACTCCCGTTGGAATGTGCGTGAGACGCACAGCACTTTCGGTCTTATTCACGTGCTGTCCTCCTGCTCCTCCTGAGCGAAAGGTATCAATGCGGAGATCTTCCGGACGAATGGCAATATCCACTTCCTCGGCTTCCGGAAGAATGGCAACGGTGGTGGTGGAGGTGTGCACACGCCCTTTATTCTCCGTTGCAGGAATGCGCTGTACGCGATGCACACCGGACTCGAACTTGAGGTCTCCATACGCCCCACTCCCCTCAATACGGACGACTGCTTCCTTAATACCGCCTGCATCGCTGTCGCTTTTACGAAGGAATTCCGTTGCCCACTTCTTCCCTTCTGCATAACGCAAATACATGCGAAGTTGCTCTGCAGCAAAGAGTGCTGCTTCTTCCCCTCCTGTTCCTGCACGCACTTCTAAAATAACACTCTTCTCATCGTCTTGATCTTTTGGAACAAGAAACATCCGCATGGCTTCCTCTAATTCTGGAAGACGAAGCTGTGCTTTGTCTGCTTCTTCTTGAGCAAGAGGACCAAGGTCCGGATCACTCGCAAGACTTTTGGCTTCCGTGATCGATTTCTCTGCTTGGTCGTATTCCTTCGCAAGGGGAAGAAGCGGTTCCAGTTCCCGAAGGCGCTTTCCAATACGAGCCACTTCCTTTTGATCTCCATACACGACGGGATCCTCCATTTTTTTCTGGAGCGCATGATATTCCTCCACCAATGCTGTAATTTTCTCCATCATCAACTGGCATCCTAGCGGCTTTTGACCTCTTTTGACAGCTTGATGGACCTCTACAAAACCTGATACCGTGACGTCATGAAAATTCTCGTTGCTCTCTCTGGCGGCGTCGATTCATCGACCGTAGCGCACATGTTGAAGGCCGATGGACACGAACTCATGGGTGTGCGATTTACTCTCTGGAGCGATCCTCTTGCACCAGCGCTCTCGCAAGTACTTCCCAGTAAGTGCTGCAATGCGGAGACCGCATCGCGCGCGAAGAGAACGGCCGATGCCTTGAAGATCCCCTATCATATTGTGGATCTGGAAAAAGAATTTAAGGAGCACGTAGTAGATCCTTTCCTGGAGGGCTTCCGTCAGGGCTCCACGCCCAACCCCTGTATTCGTTGTAATCGTCAGATTAAGTTCGGAAAACTGTTGGAACTCATGAAAGGGTTTGGCTGTGAGAAACTTGCGACGGGTCATTACGCACGCGTTGCAACCGAAACACATGCTGATGGGACATCAATGCATCTTTTATTGGAAGCAGTGGACAGGGCGAAGGACCAAAGTTATTACCTCTACGGACTCACGCAGGAGCAGTTGAAATTTGTCTTTTTTCCACTCGGGGGGATGATGAAGCGGGATGTGTTAGCACTTGCAAAAGAATTTGGCGTGCCACTTCCGGATGCCTATCAGGAAAGTCAGGATCTGTGCTTCTTCCCGGAGAAACATCCGAAAGAATTTCTCAAGCGCTATCTTGCAGACTGCATGCAACCGGGAAAGATTGTCCGGCGGGATGGAACCATGATGGGCGAGCATGAAGGACTTCCTCTCTATACCGTGGGACAACGGCGGGGGTTAAAAGTGGGAGGACTGTCGATTCCCTTAGAAGTTGTCGCAAAGAATCCCGAAAAGAATGAGCTCATCGTGTCCGATAAAGGCACCGAAAAACGGCAGAGCATAGGGCTCCGTGAGATTCGCTGGGTCAGCTGGATGCCTCCTGAAAATGAGCATGTTCCCTTCTCCTATCGTACTCGCTCGCTTGGAAGCAAAAAGTCCGGAAAGCTCTTGTTTCAGGGCTCAACGGGTACGTTCGTTTTTGACGAAGAAGAGTCTCCCTTGGCTTCCGGCCAGTCTCTCGTTCTGTATAGAGGCCAAGAAATAGTAGGAGGCGCTGTGATGGAAATGTAGCCATTTTTATGCTATACTGAAGAGCTTATGGGACTCCCCCAACACACAGCAGAGTATGACAGTGACGGGAACATTATTCTCCCGTTTGAGGAACAGGGAGCATTAAAAAAAGAAGGTCGTACGAAGAGAAAGCAACCAGAAACATCTGTCTGGAATATTATTGAAGATGCGGCGGCAAAATCTGAGTCCGCCCAAGATCTTCTTTCCATCCGCTCCCAAACAAAGGGAATTTTGGGGATGACCTTTCAAGAAATGGAAAGCGAGCTTCGGGAAACAAAAGAAGAATTGGGAGTTGCACTTCAGGAGTCCAGGAAGACTCTTGCATCATTCCCCGGCAAAATCCGTTCGGGTGCTTCCAAAGCAACCTCTGCGCTCGTCTCCCCTGTTGGATGGAGCAAGAAGAACCAGAAGAAACCAAAGCCCCGTTCCAAAACATTCCTCTTCATGATGGATACCATCCGTTTTGGCGGAACTTTTGCAGGAATTTTCCTGCTCCTCTTCATTGGCATGAATGCACCCAGTTTCTGGAGCATTACAAAAGCCCAGTTAGCCCTAGGAGAAGACGTGCAAACGGTGCAGGGTCTCACGAAACTCACAGAACTTTCGAATGATCCAGAAACCACAAGCCGCATTACACATCAGGATACAATCATTGATGCAGAATCCCTTGCCGCTGTTCTTCCTCCTGTCGGTCCTCCAGAAAATCGTCTCGTGATTCCAAAGCTGGGACAAAATATTCCGATTGTCGATCCTCCCACCGGGGCTCTTATGAAAGAAGATTGGACACAGTTTGAAAAGGATATTCAGAGTGCCTTACAACACGGTGTTGTGCACTATCCGGGAACAGCCAAACCGGGACAGGCAGGAAATTTCTTTGTAACAGGACACAGCTCTTACTACCCATGGGACAGCGGCAAATTCAAGGAAGTCTTTGCACGTCTCAACGAGCTTTCTCTTGGTGACGAGTATTCTGTGTATTACGGGGGAGACCTTCACACGTACCGTGTCACGAAAAAGGTAGAAGTAAAACCGTCCAACGTCTCTGTGTTGGATCAGCCCACAAACAAGCGCATTGCGACACTCATGACATGTACCCCTGTAGGGACAACACTCCGTCGTCTCATTGTGCAGGCGGAGGAAATTGATCCTGTGACGAAAGCAGTGCTCCACGTAGGAGAGCGCGGAAAAGAGAACCTTGCACCGGCGAAGATGGAAATGCTGCCAATCTAAAACGCTCTACGGATTTTGCTGTGCTCTGAACCGGAGGATTGATTCTTTCGCGTGGATCAACGTATTGCGTGAGACCTGTTCCAGCATGAGACCAAAGATGATGAGCATGGCTCCCACCATATGATAGGCGTATACCTCTTCATGAAGGAGCATGGCAGCGAAAAACATGCCGGAGAGTGGCGCCGCATTCATGATGAGCCCACATGTGGTTGCAGGAAGACGCTCTAATGCTCCATAGAAGAAGGAGAGATTGAGGAATCGTGAGAAGAAGGCAAAGGCAAGGAGGGACGAAACGTATTCAATGGGGAAGCCGCTAATTTCTTCCACGAACGGATGGGAAATAAGAGCACTCACAAACACCGCTGTTACAATGCCGGAAATATTACGCAAGAAGAGTGCAGCTTCGGGATGAAAATGACTCAAATGCCTCTTGAAGAGAATGGTACCGCTCGAAAACACGAGATTAGCAAGAATGATGAGAACATCTCCCTGATGAGCACTGAAGCTCATCACTCCCCCACCCGTTGCAATAAGGAGAACGCCTGCAAGAACAATGGATGCTCCTTGCAGCTGCACACGATTAATCTTTTCATTCAGAAAAAGATAATTAAATGCGAGCAGGAACAGAATGTTGGAGCCGTACAGAATGGATGCATTCACAGCCGTTGTATTCTGCAGACCCAAGAACCACAAATACGGAGCAAGCGCAGAATTGAGAACACCAATGAGCATCGCGGTAAATAATTCACGTCCATTTGCACGAAGAAGTTCCCGTCCCAGCGAAATAATACCGATGGTAGCAATCACGAAAAACGCCGTGAGCGATTCACTCAAAATCACGAGCGACATCGGTGACAAAAAGTGGGTCACATCCTTTGCAAGCGCATTGTACGTTCCTTCAAACAAGAGTGATCCAAAGATCATCAAGAAGCCAATCTGCCGTGCGTTGGCGTGGGAAAGGCGGGACGAAAAGGGAAGATGAGCAGTGAGCATGGGTTTTTGTTTCTTTTTATTATAGCATAAATTCAGAATTTTTCAAATTGAGATTTATTCTCTTGCAAATAGGCTAAATCGACACCGACACTTCACTTGATTCCGAATGTAAAGCTTCAAATAGACCCTTATTAATAAGATTAATCCTCATTTCCTCATCCTTCCATTCGCTTTCAGCAAGCATACTATCACTGCTCACATAGCTAATAATTTTTCCATTTTTTATATAAATTCTTGTTTCAGAAACAGTTGATTCGTCAGAGCTTCCACCTTCCATTATATGTTTTGAGTAATGATAATTCTTTTTAAAAATAAAGAACGGTTCATTTTCTTTATAGTAAATCTCTTCATCTGTTTTTCCGGTTTCCCCAAAGAATGTAACAATAATTTTCCTAACGTTATTCTGCTGAAGATAATACGTCGCGTGAGCACCTTCTGTTGACATTCCAAGAATAGTTTTCTTCACAAGTTGAAACGATTGAAAGGTATCTACGCGTGAAACTTCCTCCCGGATTTCTTTAATATAGCTATCTCGTTCAGCAGTTGAAATATCAGATTTGGAAACTTGCTCTTGAGATGAAGAATAGTTATCGATTTTAGGAGCTTCATTTATCGATCTAAAGCATCCTGCAAGGATAAGTGAACCTATGACCAGAAAAAGTTTCTTCATAATAGAACTATCGTAATCTACGTGCTCAATAAAAGCTATTTGGTGCCGAGGGAGAGATTCGAACTCTCACGACCCTATTCGGATCTGGGGATTTTAAGTCCCCTGCGTCTACCATTCCGCCACCCCGGCTAGCCAATGTTGTCTACGAACTATGATACAAGACTTCTCTCTGATAAGTCCGCCGTAGATCCACCGAAGATCCGAAGGGCGAAGGTGGACGAAGGCGGGCGCCACCCCGGCAGGTGATTACAATCGTACCGTAGTTTTCAAAGAATTCAGAAAAATAGATGGTAGGAAAAGCTCACAGCTGTCAGCTGACAGCTATCAGCTCACTATGCACTTAAAGCTTTCTCCACCATCTCGTAAAGACTCTTGATGGTCATTTCCTTCTTCACAAAGTAATCATCCACCTGGAACTCTTCACCCTTGCGGCGGTTCTGCTGGTCTTCAAAGTTCGTGAGGATAATCACTTTAAAAGGACGCTTGTCTTTGGTGGGAAATTTTTCCAGAACACCAAAGCCATCTAGCACGGGCATGTTCAAATCCAAAAGAAGCACATCGGGATTTTGCTCACCAATCATTTTCAATGCTTCCTCACCGTTCGATGCAGTTCGAATAGTGAATTCCGGGGAGGATCCAAATTTGCGTACATATACATCGCGCAAAACAGGATCATCTTCTGCAATAAGAATATTCTTTGTCATTACCTGCCAGTATACCACAGTTAATCCTGGTTTTCCATTATTGTTTGCCTGTACTCACGTCCTCTTTCAAGTAAAAGATTTTGGACTGCACGCTGCTTTTTTGAATGGTGTACATCATCGCCAAGCACGTCGATATGGTGATGAAAACGCCTTTCAGCAGCTCTTTCCCTTTTTGTTCTGGGAAAAGATGGGCCTTCGGGTGATCCTCTACACATATACTTATCATAACACGTAAAATGGATATGTCTAGATCACGATATGTGTATCTTCTACCCTCATACCCCATTTCCCCGGGAAATAAAGGCCAGGTTCTATGGTCACAACCTCATTTTTGAGAATCTTCGTTTTAGGTGTTTTGGAAGACAACGTCACTCCTTCATGAATATCAATCCCAACACCATGCCCCAGTGCATGCGTGAAGAAACGATCGAGATCATAGGAACGAAGAACCTCTCTCGCTGCGTGATCCAGCTCGTGATTTGTCACTCCAGGTTTTAAAATTTTCTCTGCAGCGTTCTTCGCTTGAAGAAGGGCATCATACGCATTCTTCTGATCTTTCGTAGGCGATGCCGTAAAAAAAACACGACTGTAATCGCTGCAGTAGCCATCCACTTTCACACCCATGTCGATTTGGACAATGTCACCTTTCTTGAGCTTGCGATCGGACGGTTCATGATGAGGAATAGACGTGTTCGGTCCAAATCCCACAATCGTTGAAAATGCGAGTTCATCCGCACCCTTTTGATGTGCAAGGGCAAAAATCTTCCATGCAAGTTCTTGTTCTGTGATCCCTAGTTTCAAGAGTGACGGGATAATGCGAAGAATGACCTTTGTGATGGAGCAGGCACGTTGAATCGATTTCAATTCCAAAGTAGTCTTACAACGACGGAGCCCTTCGAGGAGATCTAAAGTATGAACTAATTTTTTATTCTTTAACTGCTTTTTCCAGCGTTTTTCCTGAGCCAAAGTCACATGCTCTGCCTCAATGCCAATCGATGGAAAAGGCATCAGATCGTCATGCAATTTCTCATACGGACGATGAACAATCGTTTTTTTTCCTTCTTTGCGGGCTCTTTCGCTGTACCGTGCGTCAACATAGAGCATCATCCGATCCTTCGTAAGAAGCATTCTTCCTGCAGAGAGTCTGCATCCTGAGAGATAGAAGATATTCGGAAGATGACTCACAAGGAGGCATGGAACACCCGCTTTACGTAGGAGAGAAGCCACGGAACGCTGATGGGAGGGCATAGGAAAAGGCTAGCAAAAAACCGTACTTTATGCTATCATAGGATGATATGGTTTTCTCTCTCCGCTCAGCCTTTTTAGGCCTCCTCGTCAGTCTTTCATTACTGTTCCCGGTTGCATCATTCGCGCAGCCGATTGCACCGTGTCCTGCAAGCCCATGCTATGGCGGAAGTTTTACAGACGGTATCGACGCAGCGGGATCCAACCTTCCGCTGGAAGGTAATCTAGATATTAATGAAGTGGTCCTTCGCATTATTAACTTTATTTTGGACGTTATTCTCATTATTGCCGTGCTTGCAATTATCGTTGCAGGTGTTTACTTGATTGTCAGTAATGGTGATGACGCCCAGAAAGAAAAAGCGAAGAAGATTGTGATGTACGTGGTGATTGGAATCATTCTCATTCTGTTCTCTCGTGCCATTGTTATTCTTGTGAACAATACGTTCGGTGCATCGTAACCATGAAACGCTCTGCGTTTGCCATCGGCTGCTTGTGCATCCTCACGAGTCTTCTTGTGAGCTCCACTGTTACGCATGCCCAACAGCGTCAACCCGTGTCACTGCGTATCAATCTTGGTGATGTGCTGGAATTTGGATCTGACACGTCTGTAGAACACCCGGAATTCAGTTGGTACATGACACAGAACCAGCAGTTCGTGGAGGCGCAGCGTGGCCGCGCATTTCAGAAACGACTCGCAACAGCAGGAACCTACAACCTGGATGTCAGCATTAAAAACGAGGAAGCAACACAGAGTGATTTTCAGTCTTTCACAGTCACGGTATTGGAACAAGCACGAACTCTTCCTCCCATTGCGCCTGCATCATCGGGCACTATTGTTCCACGCCTCATCACGGAACCTGCCATGAATAGCGATGGATCCATCTCGCTTCCTCCACAGGGAGGCGTCCTCATGATTGATGCATCGCAGTCGACCGGACAAATTACGCAGTTCGCGATGGACATGGATACGAGCAAAGATTCGGATAACAACGGAAATGCGTTGGATGATACGGATAATGCCGATACGTTTGGACTTCAAGACGGAACGCCATTCCGTTACTTCATCAAGCCGGGGAACACACAACGCAACGTCATGGTTCGTCTTTCTGGAAATGGAACAGTGCCCGTCACGGCACAATTCTCCGTTCGCTTTGACGGACAGGAAGCACTTCCTCTCCCCGGTTCTGGTGCTCCTATTGATATCACAGCAAGGCAGAACGGACTTGTAACAGATCTCACTGCAGCACTTCCTGCAGAGACAGTAATGCGACCTGTTCTCTTCACATGGGATTTTGGTGACGGGGCCAGAAGTCTTCTCACACGTCCTGTCCATACCTATACGCGTGCGGGAACGTATACCGTCATGCTCACGGTCACGGATATCACGAATGGACAAGTTCTCTATAGTAGCCAGCGAGCCCTGACTGTAGAGGAAAACTCAGGTTCCGTGCAGTCGAGTTCCTCGTCTTCTTCCAGTACTACCGACGGTAAAAGTTCGATTCCGTGGAAAGCCATTCTGATTCTGTTGATGCTCATTGTTCTTGCTATTGTCGCATTCATCGCTCTCCTCTGGTTCAAAAATAGAATGACCGGAACCATTCAGAAAAAACTGGAAACTGCAGAGAAGAAATTGTTTGAAGAGAAAAAAGCAGCGACAAACGGCACTCCTCCACCCATGCAACTGAAGAAACCTGTTACGATTACGCAAGATCAAAAACCACAAATGGTAAAGAAAGAAGAGCAGATCATTGCGGATCGTGAACAAAGCAAAACAGAATTCAAGAAAACGGAACCTCCTGTTGCTGCTGCTTCAAACGGTCCTGTTCCATCGTGGCTCAAGAATGCTCCCCCAGAAACACAGAGAGCCCCAACAGAAGCGCTCAAACCAGCTCCTGCACCCTCACCAAAACCCGTGCCACCACCTGCACCACGTCCTGCACCCGTCACGCCATCGCCACTTGCTGTGAATCCCCCAAAGCTGGCTCCGGTGACTCCACCTCCACCGTCTGCCATGCCTCCTCAAAAAAGTGCTCCCCCCGCACCTGCTCCAAAGTCACAACCAACTCCAGCTGCTCCCAAGCCGGCACCTCAACCAAAACCCCTTCAAGAAGCTCCTGCACCTCTACCAAAACCCGAGCAACCCGCTCCGCAGAAAAAAGAACAACCTATTGAAGCATCAACACCCGCATCAGTTCCTCCCCCACAAAAGGCACCAGTAGCCGAGCAACCAAAACCTGCACTTGAAGAACCAGAAAAGCCGATCGCTTTCATTCGTGCTGAGAGTCTGGAGAAAAAAGAAGAACCACCGGTTCAGCCCTAGATGTAGGCCTCAAAGTGAAGATCTGCCTTTGGAACATTCCACGATGTCAGGCATAATTCTTTGATGTCTTTAATCATGCCGGGGCTTCCACACACATAGACATTCTTCTGGGAAAGCTCCCACTGTTTTGCATGAAGGAGTTCTTGTATGCGACCACAGAAATGCGGGTGATCTGTTTTTTCTTTATCGCTCAGTGCAATATGAAAATGAAAATGTGGATAGGTCGCTTCCAACGCGGTGAATCGATCGATCCAAAAAAGATCTTCCGGAGAACGCACACCAAAAATCAAATCGATCGTCCGAGTGTCTCCCTCTTTCAAAATCTGTTCGATCTGTGGAAGAAAGGGGGCGAGTCCTGTTCCCGTTGCAAGGAAGAGATACTCTTTCATGGTTTTGCGATCGACAAGAAAATTTCCGAAGGGACCTTGAATGCGAACTTCCGTTCCTTCTTTGAGAACTTCCACGATCCATCTACTCAAACGCCCACCAGGAACAAGTTTCACAAGAAAGAGCAGCTCCTCTTCATCCGGACGAGATGCGATGGACAAAGCGCGTGTCTGAATATCCTTCTCATTTTCGATGAGCGGAATATCGAACAACACGAACTTTCCAGGAATGAAGGTAAAACCTTCGGGTTTCGTGAACGAGAGCTCATACACATCACGTGTAATAAGCTCTTTTCGCGTGCAGGTGGTGTGATAGGAAGGGACTGGCATGGTGAGGAAGAGGATGTCCGCCTTCGTCCGCCTAGGCGGACTTCGGCGGGACACAAGATCTTGCGACTCACTGCGTCGCTTCGCTCCTTGTTCATCTGCAATTCACCTGTGGGGCGAGCGACGGGCCGGCTTCATGTTCTACTTCGCCGAGCCCATCTCGGCGTAGTCCCGCGCAGCGGGACGGAGACGGATGGGGCGAGCGATGGGATTTGAACCCACGACCCTCTGGACCACAACCAGATGCTCTAACCAACTGAGCTACGCTCGCCACAGCCCGCTTATGGTAGCGAGAATAAGCTTCTTTTGGAAGGTACTTGACGTTCGCTTGAAGAAGACTAGGATGCGATCCAATTTCTTCCCAACTCCTCTGTATGAAAGCAGCAGAAACACAAGCCATTGATCCACAAACCTACGAAGGATTTATGACAGGAAATGATGTCCAAAATCCAGAAGACGTTGCACGCCTCCTCGATGTGGGACATGAGCAACTTATGGATATTACGCAGCAAGAAGCGGAAGCTCCTCTTCCAACATCCTTTCACTTCAACCGTAAAGCTGCGTAATTATTCACCCGGATCCGAAAACTCCCCCAGATGATCACGAATAGCGTAGGTATCCAAATTCTCTTCACCAATCAATTTGATCAGTTCTGGAAGAGCCTTTTCAAACTTCATCGACTTCTGCTTTCCAGCAGCCATATCTTTCAAGATGATGGTTCCTTCCTTCACCTCCATCTGACCAAGGAGAAGTGCATACCGTGCCTGGAATCTATCGGCGAGTCGCATCTGACTCTTCAAACTCGCTTCACCTAATGCTCCAACCGTATGGAAGCCGAGGTTCCGGAGTTCATTCACCAGAACGAGACATTTCTTCTTTGCCTCCGGTCCCAGCTGCGCCACGAATACATCCACCTGGTCTTTATCCGGAGGTGCAACACCCGCTTCCTTCATGTGCCACATGATGCGTTCTATTCCTCCCGCAAAACCAACTCCCGGCGTTGGCTTTCCGCCAAGAAGCTCGATGAGGGAGTCGTAGCGACCTCCTCCTCCTACAGCATTCTGTGCACCGGTCGATTGATCCCAGTATTCAAAGACGGTCTGGTTATAGTAATCCAGCCCGCGAACGAGGAGCGGATTTTCGATGTACGCGATACCCAGCGCTTCCAGATACTCCAAGAGCGTTGCATGATATTTTTTACTCTCATCACTTAAGAATTGATCCAGCGTGGGAGCACGCTTCAGAAGAATCTGTGTGTCTTCCTCTTTGGAGTCTAGAAGACGGAGAGGGTTTGTCTGCAGGCGGGCCCGATCCAGCTCCGGAAGGTTGCGCTCTTTTCCAATGAAGTAATCTTTCAGTGCCTGGACATATTCTTTTCGATTTTCCGCAGTACCGATGTTATTAATTTGTAATGTGAGACGATCGATAATCTGGAGATCTTTCAGAATCTGATATGTCACATTGATGAGCTGCGCATCCAGACTGGGATCTGAAAGACCAATCACTTCAAAATCGAACTGGTTAAATTCGCGGTACCGTCCTTTCTGCGGACGGTCATAGCGGAAACAGGAACCAATAGCATAGAGCTCCACAGGCTGCGGAAGTTCCTGCATGCCGTGTTGAATAAAAGCACGACAGATTCCCGCGGTAAATTCCGGACGCAGTGCGTAGGCATCACTTCCTTCTTCTGTCCCTTTGCGTCCCACCGAGAAGAGTTCTTTTTCAACAATATCGGTGTGATTGCCAATACCACGCTCAAACACAGCACGCTCCTCAAACATGGGAGGATCAATACGTTTGAAGCCTGCCTGACGTGCGCGGTGACGCACTGCCTTCTTGATGTACGTCATGTACTGGTGATCCTGCGGCAGTTTGTCGTGGGTGCCTTTGGGTGAGCGAAATTCGGATTGGGACATAACAGCTTTGGAGGATATCGAAGAATCAGGAGGTTGTCGAGGGAGGATTTCTGTGCGAGTAGCGGCTAGCGGGTAGCGTCTAGCTTCCTCTGGAAAGCTAAAAGCATCTCAAATACTATTCGCTACACGCTAACCGCTACCTGCTATATATCCAAATTCTTCACCCCCTTCGCATGCGTTTGGATGAACTTTCTGCGTGGTGCCACTTCGCTTCCCATGAGTGTTGTAAACACAGCATCGGCTGCTTCAGCATCTTCCATGGTCACACGCTGCATGATGCGATTGGCAGGATCCATGGTGGTTTCCCAAAGCTGACTAGGATTCATTTCTCCAAGACCCTTGTAGCGCTGAATATTCACACGCTTGGGACGTGGCGCTTCTTTGTCTTTCGCTCCTTTCTTCAATGATTCCCCTGCTGTCGCTTCTTCTGTTTCCTCTTGTACCGCATCTTCTCCTTGTTCCGATTCCTCCAGTTCTGCTGCCCCCACTCCCCACTCTTTCAAGACGCCATCACGCTCACCATCACTGAAGGCATACCGAACATCCTTTCCCCGTGCCATTTTGAAGAGCGGTGGCTGCGCGATGTAGAGGTACCCAGACTCGAGAAGTTCTGGGAAGTACCGGTAGAAAAACGTGAGAAGGAGCGTACGGATGTGGGCGCCATCCACGTCGGCATCGGTCATGATGACAATGCGGTGATAGCGAAGTTTCGTCATGTCTTTCACTTCCCCGACACCAACACCCATCGCGATGATGAGAGATTTGATTTCATTATTCGCAAGCATTTTATCCAGACGTGCCTGCTCCACATTAAGGATCTTTCCACGGAGCGGAAGAATGGCCTGGAACTCACGGTTGCGTCCCTGCTTGGCAGAGCCTCCCGCGGAGTCTCCCTCCACAATGTAGAGTTCGCTGTGACTGGGATCTTTCGAACTGCAGTCTGCCAATTTTCCCGGAAGGGTCATGCCTTCTAAAGCACCCTTGCGGATGACAGCATCACGAGCGGCACGAGCGGCAATACGGGCACGAGCAGCAAGAAGACATTTGCCAATCACACCGCGAGCATCGGAGGGATGCTCTTCCAGGTACTCCGCAAACTTCTCGTTGACAACCGTTTCCACTGCCGTCTTCATTTCCGCATTTCCCAGCTTGCTCTTCGTTTGTCCTTCAAATTGAGGTTCCTTCAGGCGGACGGAAACGATGCTCACAAGTCCTTCTCGAACGTCATCGGCCGTGAGGTTATCGTCCTTCTCTTTGAGGAGTGATTCCTTTCTGGCATATGCATTGATAGTACGCGTGAGAGCCGCTTTGAATCCCGTAATGTGTGTTCCCCCTTCCGTGGTGTGAATGTTATTCGCGAATCCGATGGATTGCTCCTGGAAACCCTGGTTGTACTGAATAGCGACCTCGACGAACCCTTCCTCGGTTTCTTTTTCAAACCAAATCACTTCTCCAATAGGTTGCTTCTGTTCATTGAGATGACGTACGTAGGCTCCTACCCCTCCTTCAAAGTGGAAACGGTACAAGCGGGGAAGAACTTTGTCATCTTCAGGACGCTTCTCACGTTCATCCAGAACGGAAACGGTAATACCTCGCGTGAGGTACGCCTGTTGACGGAAGTGTCCCAGAAGCGTTGTGAGACTCATGGTGAGTGTGTCGAAGATTTCTTTGTCCGGAAGAAATGTAATCTTTGTTCCACGCTTCTCTGTTTTTCCAACGGCCTTCACATCGGCCTTTGGCTTTCCACGCGCGTACTCTTGCATATGAATTTTTCCATCGCGGTACACTTCGGCCTTCATGAAGGAAGACAGGGCGTTCACCACGGAAGATCCCACACCATGGAGACCGCCAGACACTTTGTAACCGGAATCATCCCCACCGAATTTGCCTCCGGCATGGAGGACTGTGAGTACTGTTTCCAGAGCAGATTTCTTCGTCTTTGGGTGAATATCCACCGGAATACCACGACCGTTATCCTCTACGCTCACAGAAAAATCATTGTGAAGCGTGATGGTGATGTGGTCACAATGTCCTGCCATCGCTTCGTCGATGGAGTTATCCACAATCTCATACACACAGTGATGAAGACCGCGCTGATCGGTAGAACCGATGTACATTCCAGGGCGCTTTCGAACAGGTTCCAACCCCTCCAACACCTGGATTTTCTCCGCCGTATAGGACTGTGATGATTTAGAAGAAGCGGGGGACATGTCCGGGACAATATAGGGAAGAAGATGAGCAGAATCAATGGCTGAAAGTTCTTAGTTATTGGTTATTGGTTGTTAGTTTACGGGTCCTTTTTTGCGAATGATCAAGTGTCTGAAGATAGTGAATAAGTCCAGCAATCATACGACAAATTTTCTTTGTTCTTTCACACAATTCATCAAATTCTTTCTTTGAAAGATAGCCTTCTTCCAAAGCATCATAGAGATGCGCCCTCACTTCCCCAGCGGACCGTTTCGCATATCCCAAAAATTTTATGAAGTCACCATTTGTTATGGACTCACTCCCTTCAGCAATATTTGCGGCAATCGATCGAGCTGCCCTAGTGATCTGATCAATAAAAGCAAAATCATGCTTTACGGAAGATCTTTTACAGAGTTCTCACACGGATCGAATCAAAATTCTGCTTTCTTTCCAAATTTCAAGATCCTCGAAGTTGTGAAATGTGCCCATAGCCGTCCAGCTCATCATGGGATGTTTTTCGGGTCAATAAGTCACACAATCATTGTAAGAGCTTGGCTAGAGAAAACTAATAACCAACAACTCATAACCAAAAACCCTTCCCGGAAGGCATCTTGCCCTCCCCACCCCTCTCCTCTACACTCTCCCCACTATGGCTGATACAACAAATCCCGCTGGTTTTTCTGCTGACGATGCAACACTCGTCACGAAGGAAGGTCTCAAAAAATTACAGGATGAACTGGACTTCTTGAAGAACGTGGAACGAAAGCAGGTTGCCGAACAATTGAAGGAAGCAATTTCCTACGGAGATCTTTCCGAAAATGCCGAGTACGAAGAGGCGAAGAACAAACAGGCATTCATTGAAGGTCGCATTATCGAGCTAGAAGGCAAAGTGAAGAACGCACGCATTATTTCGGAGAGTGACGCCAAGACAACAAAAGGAAACATTGTGGATATCGGTTCCCATGTAACCGTGCAAAACATCACCGACAAAGAAGAACCGGAAAGCTACACCATTGTGGGCTCCATGGAAGCAGATCCGTTGAATCACAAAATCTCCAATGAATCCCCTATCGGCAAAGCTCTTCTGGGTCAGAGAAAAGGAGATATCGTGGAAGTAAAAGCTCCAGCAGGCGTGTTTGAGTATGAGATTGTGAAGGTGGCGTAAGAAGAAAAAATACAAAAGAACCAAGAACCAATTTTTTTATTTTATATTTTTTCTTGTTTGGTTCTTCGGTTCTTCTGTATTGGTTCTTTTTCACCCACGTTTCATGATATCCTCATCCTATGGCCGATCAGTCTTCCACCCCGGTTCCCCCTCAAACGCAGCAGCAATTTCCAAACCTTGTTGCACTCATTTTGAAATCGGAAAGTATGAATGATGAAGAGAGGAAGTATTGGATCAACATCCTTCCCGCCATGACACCCGAGCAGCAGACATCTCTCACCGAGATTTTGACGAATGAGCGTGATCAACTTGCGGCCATTGATGCAAAGTACGCAACCAAGCAGAACATGCAGACAGTTTCCATAGAAGAAACATCCCGTGAACGAAAAACAAAACGAGACACATTAAAATCCCAGGAAGAGAAATCGGAAGAGGAAGATACAGAAAAAGAGGGTCAGGTGTTGAAAGAGATTGATACGATGTAGAGATTGGTTATTGGTTGCTAGTTATTAGTTGTGTTGGCATGAGACATTGCGATTGTTCCTAACACCTAAAACCTAATGACCCGTCATCCACATAACAATGCCGCCCGCTCGATAAGCGCCATCACTTCTTCCGGATGTTCATTCGTGTAGCGGTATCCACCCGTTTTCAAGGCGCGATCGGACGATGTGGCAAACGAGAGAAGAGTACGCATATCGTCAGAAGAAAGTTTTCGAGCAAGAGGCATAATGCCACGAATGACGAATGGCGAGAGTTTCAGTTCAGAGGCTATGTTCCCAGGCTGCACGTCGTCTTGCAGTGCAGACCAGACGAGCACGAGTTTTTTGATCATATCGAGCAAAATAGCCCACAGGCCGTAGGGATCTTCTCCTCTCTCCATCTGTTCATAGAAGTATCGAAGTGCGCCGTTCACATTTCCCTCGCCAAGCAAATTCGTGAAGCCCCAGATAATCCGTTCGCCTGAGGGAATGACATACTCGATCACAAGTTCCCGATCGATCGGTTTTCCTGTGAGGGCAAGTTTGCTTATTTCCGATGCCAACATCCATTGATCTTCCCCTACCATATCCACAAGTGCCTTGCGTCCGCTCTCTGTAAGATCGGCCTCGTTCTTCCTTGCTTCTTCCGTCATCCATCGTGTGAGCTCTGCGGGAGAAGGAGCGCTGAACTCTTTCACCGTTGCGAGAGCCTGCAGTGTCTTCACTGAAGATAATCGCTTATCTGGTACAGCATCGATAAACACGACGACGGTCTGCGGGTGCACGGCTTCACACAGAGATATCATCTCTTCTTTTTCCAGTTTTGGAATGTTGTGAAGAGCGACCAGTCTCTTTTCTGCAATGAAGGGCATTGCTGCAACGCTGTCCATCAGCGATGTCAGTTTTTCTCCGCTTGTCTCCACCTCCAGTAAATTTTCTTCTCCATGTTTTTCTGCAAATCCTTTCTTCCATCGGAGAAATTCCTGAAAGAGTGCGTAGGTGTTCTCGCCCGTGAACAGAAAAATGTTCTCTGCTTTTGCCATGGCACGTATGATAGCAGATTCAAAAAAACGCCGCGCATTACTCCCCAAGGAGCAACACGCGACGTCGTAGTCCGGCCGTCATGGCCATCTATTGTCCTCGACGCGCCCGTTTGTGAGAGGCGTATCCCCGTGTGATCCGGCGAATCACCGGATAAAGGAAGAGGACACCGATCACCGCGAGAATACCACCACTGGGCTCCGGCACAGTGATCTGCGGGCCCGGGAGCAGATCTGGCGTCACGAGGACGCCGGTTTCCGTTCCCTGCTCCACGAGCGGCGGAATGTCGCCTGTGTCGCTGTGGAAGACCTCCTGGCCTTGCTCCACGACTGGTGGCAAGCTTGCGATCCAACCGGCAAGCTGGTCCACGAAGCTACTGAGCGCCGAGGAGGAAGACAGATTCGTCTCCAGGAGCACGTCGAGGTTTTCGACGGGTTCGCTTTCGACGACTGGTACCTCGTCCGAACTGGACGAATTGCTCAGGTCGTCGAGTGACATGGGACCGGCCATCGCCGACAAGGCGACGGCCACCCACACGAAAGGGGAAAGAACCACTGCGCGCGAGAAACTCCGCATGGGAGTCTCCTTTCTACCGCATCGCGGTAAACAAAGGGGGTGAAAGAGCAGGTGTTATGGTGAAGCCAGACTAATAACTATTATAAAACTTTATTAATTTTCAGTCAATTAGATGTTTAGCCCTTCTGGAAGCCAAAAGATGCACTTTTTGGAGGAAAAAGAGACTTTCTGATGGTGCGATTCATGGCTCACCATTGAGGAAAACCTGATTTTTTGGTATACTGTCTTGATGACATTGCTTCATACAAACATCCTCAAAAAGTTCCAGAAAAATGACCGCCTCACGATGATCGTGAGCGGATGCGCGGCGTTAAGTATTGCCTTTACGGTAGGGCTCAAGACATCCAATGATGTGCATCCTATTCACCTGACAAATGCAGACTTTACGTCTCTTGCTGGTGATATGAATAGCGATGGTGTTGTGACAAAAGACGATGCAATTCGCGCACTGGAGATTGCTCTTGGCTACGAAGACATGACTGATCGTGATCGCAATGCAGATCCTAACGGGGATATGCGCATCACGGTTGAGGATGTTCTCACCATTTTGAAATCCCTCCGCTAATCATGCGTTCTCAAACTTCTCTTCTTCGGCTTCAGTTCTGCCTCCAAGTGGGAGTTGTTATAGCGATGGTCTTGAGCCTTACGGCAACGGCTCTCGCCGCAACATCAACGGAAACGATGCTTCGGTTGCAGGCACACTGCACAGAGATAGATCGAACAAAATGCAAGAAATATGATGTGCTGGATGCAACCACACTCAAGACAGCTGAAGTAAAAGCAGGCGATATTCTGGATATTGATGTCGTGCTCCTGACCTCCACACCGGAAAAAGTTCTGGCAGTGCGTAGTTGGCTCAACTATGACCCGAACGTGTTGGAAGTTCGTAACGTAGAGCTCCAGCCTGCACTGGCAAACCCCATCCCTGGCGAAAACATGGCAGACAGTCAAAATAAGATTATCAAGATTGGTGGCGGAACCGATGACAAGCTCAAAGAGAAAGAAGCGCCACTTGCACGTATCACCTTCAACGTGAAAGCAGATACGGCGAACACGCAGATTTCCTTCGCACAGTTCAAGGCGGATGGAACCGGTCTCACGGGCGTGCTCAGTAACGACTCTGCCATGCCATCACTTCTCACAACGGAACCTGCAAAACTGATGATCGTCATGAAGAATGGAAATTCCTCTCCTGCCATCAGCTCTAGCTCTTCCTCACAGACGAGTATGAGCATGTCTTCTTCCCAGTACTCCTCGAACGCCCAAATGTCCTCGTCCATGAGTACGGCATCCCTCGGCTCCATGAGTTCGGTTGGTACGGGCACGGCAGGAGGCACGTTTACAAAACTTCAGGTGCAGAACGTGAAAGTCACCTCGAACGACACCTCGTTGTTCGTCGGGTGGGATCCTCTCCCAACGCCCGAGATTGTTGGCTACAACGTCTACTACGGAACCATTTCTGGGCGCTACATTCAGCGCCGCACGCTCAATAAAGATTCCAACAGTCTCACCATTCGAGGACTGGAATCTGGTGTTCAGTATTTCATTTCCGTTCGCGGCGTGAACGGTGCAAATGAAGAGACTGCTTTCAGTAATGAAGCAGCCGTTGTCATCGGTCGACCGGAAACATCCACCGCACCACTCTTCAACATGCAAGATGATGGTCCAACAGGAAATCCGGTGGAACAACATGGAGGGCAGATCGTCGCGGGAGAAAGCGGCATGGGTGAAATCGTGCTTCTCTTCCTTGCTCTCTCCGCCATGATTGGAACGGCATTTGCAGCACGCCGTCATTACTTTTCTCCCGAAGCATGAGTAACGATATGAATAACGTCTGGCGTTCTATTGCCGATGACGGGGCAGAGGTTCCTGTTTCCGTAGGCACTCCTGCAGGTCCCTCTCCTGCATCATCTATTCCTGTTCAGGGTGAAACATCGTACGTGCGGGTGAACCCGAGTATGAACGGCTCCATGAGCCTGGCCGCGGTGAGCGGTATCCTTCTGGTTCTCCTCTCTGGTGCAACGTTTTACCTGGGAACCGATTTCCTTCGCGCTTCCATTTCTGGAACGAATGAAACCATTCCTGTTCTCATTACAGAGATGGGGAGTTTTGTCCCATCACAAGTGGACATGAAACCCGGTGACACGCTTTCTGTTCTTAACAAGAATGAAAATCCTCAGCTCCTCAAAGGGCAAGACGAAAGGACCATCCTCTTTGGAGAGCAGATCATTCTTCCTGAGGAAACGTTTGATTATAACCTGCCGCTCAATGCACCGGCAGGGACGTATGTCCTGACCTCAGAAATTCTTCCTGGTCAGACATTGACCGTCACCGTCATCGCACAGGGGTCTTCCTCTTCCTCCGAAGCAGCGATGGAATCTGCTCCTGAAAATTCGGATGACTTCATGCAAAACGTTCTCATTCCAAGCCTCAATGATCTTGGCCCAGCAGCACCTGCTGCTCCCCTTTCATCTGAATCGTCATCCAGTTCTTCTGTCTCTTCTGTTGCTCCTTCTCAGAATCCACTACAGAGTCAGTCCTTCCTTTTGACGCAGGATCAATCTGCCTTTGCGCCACTGCAGAATTTTATCGAGACAAATCCTTTTACCATTGGAAACGTGAAGAACCGTCCGCTTCCCGGTCAGTCGTCTTCCAAGAAAGCGTTGCACGGTGGGGCACCTCTCATTACACAACACACACCGCGAACGAGTACGGCCAGCGGTCCCAGTACATGGCTTCTTGTGATGCTGATGTTCTTGAGTATCAGCTTTGTAGGAATCCGTGTGAAACGGATGATCGGATAACAAAGAATATTGATCACAATTGTTGATCAGTCTTTTCCTTATTAGAAAGAGCTCTTTCTGGAATATCCACAAAGAAAGATAGTTGACAAAGAAGATCTTCTCGACCATAATTCGCTCAGAGTGAAAGTCCTTCGTCTAAAGTCGTATCAGTCTTGAGAAACTTGCGAGAAGGAAAAAGCTCCCTTTTATTTCCCTTCTCCATTTCTTTTATGGATCAGGACATTACGTGCCGCGATTGCGGTGCCACGTTTCAGTTCACCGCTGGTGAGCAGGAATTCTATGCGTCGAAGGGCCTTCAGGCTCCTCAACGTTGTAAGGATTGCCGCAACAAGCGCAAGGACGACCGCATGGCAACTCGCGAAATGCACGATGCTGTTTGCGCCAACTGCGGAGCAGCATGTCAGGTGCCGTTCAAGCCTCGCCCAGTCGAGGAAGGCGGACGCCCAATCCTCTGTAACGCCTGTTTTAAGGCACAGAAGGCTGCTGCGTAATCCTACGCTGTCAGTGAAGATCCGGACTGATGGAAACATCGTCCGGATTTTTTAATCGCTGATCTCTGACATCTGTTCGCTGTCATCGTGCGTTGTTCAGGCACTGCGTAAGATTCCGCGTTTGCGTCCACGCACACTGACCATTTGGCTGACGCTCGCAGGTTGCAGATTGGTAGCATGCGTAGGCAGCGGTCCACTCGCACGTAGAAATACCGTCATCAGTAGATTCCACGCAGAGTTGCGCACTGCATCCACCAATTTTACATCCATCTCGAGCTTGCGCTGAACGGGAAGATGATGAGCGCGATGACCATGAGGATGGAGTTTCGCTTCGAAGCATTGCAACCTGAATCATGAAAGCCATCTCTCCACGTGTAACGAGCTGTTCAGGTCGAGCATACGTGGGGGGAAGAATATGCAGAGATGTTAGGGTGTGAATGGGTCCTTGCCACCATTCAGGGTAATAAACGAGAAGTCGCGGAAGTCCAAAGGTTCCTGCCACAATCTTCGCCGCTTCTGCAAAGTTCACATTGTTCTCTGGGCGAAATGTTCCATCGTCGTATCCCGAAATAATCCTGTTTACAACTGCCACGCACAAAGGCACGGAATACCAGACACCCTTTCGTACATCGCGAAAAGGCAAAATTGATGTATCGCATACACGATACATCTCGTCAGTAAAAATAGATTCAACAATAATCTTCGTAAACTCCGCACGATTGATCGCACTGTCAGGATGAAATGAACCATCGCTATAGCCGCTCACAATCCCCCGTTCCTTCACGAACTTGATGGCATCGTAGTAGCGATGATTCTGCGGAACATCGGTAAAAATATTTCCGGAGTCAAACTGACAGGGATACGCAAAATAGTAAATAGGATGTCCGTCTGGCGTACATGCAGGATACGTTTTTCCGCTTGGACAGACGTACGGCTCGCACATATCAGAGGAAGATGATGTGCGAGAGGACGACGATGAAGACGAAGAAGTTTGCAACGTTCGAAGATACTTCATTAATGGAGAAGATTGTTGATACTCCTCCGTTCCACTGCAGAGTGTTGTGGAGTACGTGCCATCTTCATTGAGGATAGCAAGCACCGTGTATGTTTTCCCTCTCTCAAAGTTCACGCCGCATGCTGCGGAGTCTCCTGCTGTATGAAGCCAGATTTCATCCCCAATGGTTCCCTTCCAGGACTCATGAATGGAAAGCCGCACATCAACCCGACTGATGCTTGGCGAATGAATTGTATCCTGAACGGTTCCCACAAAGACTGTTGTAGAGTCCGCATATAATTCAGAAGGGGTTCTCTGAATACAACTGCATGCGAGAGCAACAGGCAAAAGAACTGCAAAACTACCAAATGCGCATGCAATGCGAAGGGGGGTTTTCATAGGGACACAGTATAGCACGATTGATAGCTTGCCATGAGGAGCCTAGCGATGAATGGTGGGCCGGGCTGGACTCGAACCAGCGAAGGCATAAGCCAGCAGATTTACAGTCTGCCCCGTTTGACCGCTTCGGTACCGACCCACAGTGATGTGAAGTATCATGAGTTGCCCCGTTTGCCTGCCCGTCCGTAGCCCCGAATGAAATGAGGGCGAAGGCGGGACCGCTTCGGTACCGACCCAATGGGCGTGTGCACTATACGCAAAAAGGAGCAGAGAGTGTAGAGGCCTTTCAACGCTGGAATGGATATTGACAACCATTCTTTACTCATTACAATACGCGCAACCCGACTCTCGACACGAGTTCCCACGGATCCTTAAGACATCAGAAAGGAAGGTGCTTATGCGCCGGCTGCGGTAATCAACGCGTCACTCTCGGGCTCCTAACAGAGCCAACATCGGGCTCTAACCTTAAAGCACAGTGTATTGTCGTGAAAGATATCCCTTAACGACTCACTGTACCACTTAAAGGCCCCGGGCCCTCATCTCTCTGATCACACGATTGGAAGATGAGGGCTCATTTTTTTGTATGCATCGTTTCCAGTGCTTCCTTCACGCGATCCTGAACAGATGAAAGAAGAATCCCCTGACTTTTTAATTTTTCCGTTGAGAGAATACAATTACTTCTCCCTGCTTTGGTGACATCCGAAAGATGATCCAGTGTGAGATGTTCGAATGCATGAGAAGGATCCACGATCTTTTTATATTGTTCCATCATCTCATAGGGTGAGATGGATCCCGGATTCACCACGTTAAATGTTCCTGTTGTTTTTTTTGTGATCAATTGATCCAGCACATCCAGAAAATCTGGAATGAACGTGAGAGAATTTTTCACGTCGAGGACTCGTGTATATCGAACTAATTTATTGATCAAGTTTCGTGGCTCATTGGAGGCATCAAATGGCATTCGAAGACGTAAATTAAGAAGCGGAAATTCACTGAGCATTTGGTCACTCCATGCTTTCGTCCGTGAATAAAAACTCCCAAAGAAATTCGGTGGATCCTCTTCTGTAAATCCTGCTCCATTTTTATCTCCCTGATAAATACAACCGGACCCCAAATGAACCCAGTAGATATTCTTCTTCGCGCATGCATCCAGAAGAACGAGCGGACCTAAGACGTTTGAGTGAATAGTTTCCTGTTTGTGATCTTCACACCAGTCCACATTGGGGCGACCTGTTTTTCCCGCTGCATTGATGACGATGTCAGGATGATGTTCGTCGAGAAGTGATGCAACGCCTACTGCATCGGCAATATCCGTCGTGGGACAGATCGCTTCCGGATAGCGCATGCGAAGATGCCCCCCAATGTATCCCTTTGATCCAAAAATCATGATCTTCATCATCCGGATGGTAGCAGAAAGAGCATTGTTTGCTCTAGAATCATCAAAACGATGTCCTCCCCTCACTCCAGCACCAAAGCAGTTTCTCACTTGCTCACGGCAGGAACCATTCTTGGTGCCATTCTTATTGCGTCGTTTTATATTCATGTAAACGATCATCCACCTCTAAATGCTGCCATTCTGGAAACGCAGGTGGGCTCTGTGAATCTCATCACGGGAACACTGGACGGAACAGAGGAAGCCATTATTCCCATTGGAAAACGTGGACTCATTACGTGTCCGGAGTCGATTCCATCATCCATGGAATGGAATACGGCCGCATCCTTCACATCGGCTACGGGACTTCGGATGTACGAATATACCGATAGTTTCCAGTCGGAAAAAAATCCCGATACACGGTTATGGTCCGGAAAAAAACTCTCGAGCGGTGTGAGTGCTGCCGAGAAAATCACCACACTGAAACCGGGCAGAACGTACTACATTCGCGCAACATCGGAGGTGCGCTTTCGGTGTGCATACGATAAGACACTGTTCATTGATGAAAATGATTTGAACGCAAACAGAACGTTCACGCTTACGCGAGATCTTGCAACCGCCGGGAGTGCCATGTTTGTGATGGCGCCCCATGCGACGATTGATCTGAATGGTCACACCATCAGCTTCGGACTGGATAATCGTGACGGAACCATTGGCATTTATCCCTTCTCGTCCCGTGCAACAACAAACCTGGGATCCGATGATGCAAACTTTCCACAAACGGCAACCACCCATAACGGCACGAATGGCATCACCATCAAGAATGGGCATGTGAAGTGGGGCGGAACAAAAGGAACGAATGCAACAGCGATTGGAACGCAGTACACCGGAGGGAGCGACACTCCCTGGACGCTGGATAATCTCTTCTTAGAGAGCGGTGGCAAAGATGGCATGTGCGTGCACATTGTGTGGAATGAAGTGAATCTGACAAACACTTATTGTGATAACAGCGGTTTCTCAGATTCGTTCGATCGCCATCTGCTTCCCGCTGCCATTCGTGTTCCGGGAAATAAACTGACCGCGGTTCACAACATCGTCATTGGAGGGAACGGAGGAATTGTAAGCGGACCTCATTCTGTTCTTCGCGAGAACATCATCATGAATGATGGTCTTGTCACAAACGGATATGCGGCGAACCCTGAGGAAGACTCACTCATGGAGCGAAACATCATCGCACCCAGAAACGGGCGGGGCATGTATATGAATAATAGATCCATCAGCAGAGACAATGTCATTGTGGTGAAAGAAGCCCCCAATAGTGAATTTGGCGATCAATTGAATCCTCCGTGCGTGCGTATTCGCTGGGAAAATGTGGATACCATCGTGGAACGCAACACGTGCCTTGCCATCGCCGGTTCACCGTACGCAAGTGCCTCTGCTCTCTACCTTTCCAACTATGGAGCTGGAACCAACACCATTATGGATAACCGCTTCATTGCCATCATGACCGATGAAAATCCTCCCGATAGTGTCTATGCGAACGCTGTGACCTTTGAAGGTCAGGGAACAAACAGCTTCATGCAGGACACCATTCTTCGAAATAATTTTTCCTCAAACCAATATCTCATGCGTTTGAGTGGGTACGATGGACACACATGGGAAAATGGTATCGTCTCTCAAAATGCATTCTCGTGGATCAACGGACTGGGAGCCGTGAATGAGATTGAAGGCGCTTTGCAATCTCCCATGTTCACGTTCTCCCTCCCGTCATCAAACACCTACGTAACACCGTCAGTCATCGCAACGATCAAAGCCACCATCGTGAGCGATCTCCACGCACGCCTGAATTCAGTCTCGAATAATGTGCAAAGAAAAACATTCTATACGGGGTATTGCTGCAGTCAGGAATCCATCATCACCCTCCTCGACTCTCTCCTAGGTCCATCTGTCTCCATGCAACCACAAGACGTTGCCATTGGAAATTCCGTGAACAGTGGAAAAGTGAATATCCAGATAGGACATTCCGTGTGGATTGAAGCAAGAACAAACGGAGATATCATCTGGAAAGAACCGATCGAAATTTCGAACAGTGCAGGCTTCGTTGGTTTGTATGCAACAGATGGTCAGGGCCGCTTGCGTGTCCCCGTGATCGACTATGCCCTGGAACGGGATGCTGGCTCGCCGACCAATAGAAAAACACTGCGCAGCAATACCACCCTTCTCTATCAAGGGCATACTGTTGTTCTTCCAGGGAATGCCGTAGGTACAGAACAGAACCCCCTCATCGTGAATTTTTAGGCCATTTCCCACTTGGCATTGGGCAGCCAAAACTTGTACACTCCCCCCATGCCAAAGCTCAAGCGCAAAACCTCCCGAAAACGCAAGAGTGAGCCACTCTTTGACCTCAAGGATTCCACGCGCAGACACGTGAGTGCCATTGTACAAGTGGCGCTTGGAGTTGTGGTCTATTTGGCGCTTGAAAATAAGGCGGGCATGGCGGGACGAGCGATGGAATCTGTCCTCACGTTCTTCATGGGTGCATGGGGCATGCTCTTTCCTGTGTTCTTAATTCTCTCCGGTGCCATTCTCTTTATTAAAGAAAAACTGGAATTGGAGAAGACGCGCTCCTATGGACTCCTTCTCTGCTTGATCGCTTTTCTCGGCTTTATTCACATTCAGGCCCCCATTGAAGATCTTGCATCCCGCCGCGATGAGCTGGCAGGTGCCATTGGCTTCATGGTGAGCTTTCCGTTCGTGACATTCCTGAGTGTGCCTGTGGGGTATGTGGTTTTCACGACGATGATTCTTGCAGGTCTCTTCATCACGTTCGAGCCGGATTTCCCTGCTTTCCTCACCAAACTTCGTGAGGTGAAAGAAGGACCTGTACGCTCACGGAAGACACGCACAGCAAGCGATGAAGAAGATGAGGAGGATGAGGAAGAAGTGGCGAAAGGAAAACGGAGGGATCTCATCGAAAAAGATAACGACGCACCGGACCTGAATATTGTGCGTCCGAATTTTGTTGAGCAGAAAGTGCATGAAAAAAAACAGAAAAATGTCCTCAAAGCCGTGAAAGAAAAAGCTGGAAACTTCCTGGAAATGAAAGACACACGCTTCTCCGAGTGGGAATTCCCGGGAATGGATTTGCTGGAAGCCTCTAAATCTGAACTGACCGTGAAAGACAGCGACCTTCTCAAACAGGCGGCGCTCATTCAGGAAAAACTGAAAGAGTTCGACATGGATGTGACGATGAAAGATGCACACCCTGGTCCCACAGTGACTCAGTTCACATTACAACCAGCAGAAGGCGTGAAACTTTCGAAAATTGAATCGCTGAAAGATGATCTTGCACTCGCCCTTGCGGCGCAAAGTCTTCGCATTGAAGCGCCCATTCCCGGAAAAGCGCTGGTAGGTATTGAAATGCCGAACGAACACCGTGTGACGGTGCGTCTACGAGAGATTCTGGAATCGCAATCGTTCCGCAGTTCGGAATCTCCTCTTTCTCTTCCTCTAGGACGCGATGTCTCAGGCGATTCTGTTGTTGCCAGTATTGAAGATATGCCGCACTTGCTCATTGCGGGAGCCACCGGTTCCGGAAAATCCGTCTGTATGAACACGTTCCTCATCTCCCTCCTCTTCCAGAACCGTCCAAATGAACTCAAGTTCATTTTGATCGACCCGAAGCGGGTGGAGTTAATGCCCTATAACGGTATTCCGCATCTTCTCACTCCGGTAATTACGGATTCCGACAAAGCACTCCAGGCACTCCGCTGGTGTGTTGCAGAATTAGGTCGTCGCTTACATCGGTTTGCGGAAGTGAACGCACGCAATATTGCAGAGTACAACGAGAAGCAGATGGAAGAAGAGAATGTTCTGCCACGCATTGTGGTGGTCATCGACGAACTTGCCGACCTCATGATGCGTCAACACAGGAAAGAAACCGAAACGATGATTGCACGCATTGCACAAATGGCTCGTGCGGTTGGCATGCATTTAATTGTCGCAACGCAACGTCCCAGTGTGGACGTGATTACAGGTCTCATTAAAGCAAACATTCCAACGCGCATTGCCTTCCGCGTGGTGAGTGCCATCGACTCTCGCACCATTCTCGATTCCATTGGCGCAGAAGATCTGCTCGGAAAAGGAGATATGTTGTATTCCACAGCCTCCACACCAAAGCCCATCCGCATTCAGGGTATTTATATTTCCACGAAGGAAGCAGAGCGCGTCATCAATGCGGTGAAAATTGCAGGAGGCGGACACCTGACAGAAGAAATCAGTTTGGGAGCGGGTGATGAACCAGGCGCTGTAACAGGAACAACTCAGACGATTGATCTGGAAAGTGATGATAACGGTGGTGATGATCTCTTCTTCGAGGCTGTTCGCGTGGTGCAGGAAACCGGCAAGGCATCTGCAAGCCTCCTCCAGCGTCAGTTGAAAGTGGGCTACGCGCGTGCTGCACGACTCCTGGATATTATGGAAGAGAAAGGGCTGATTGGCCCTTCCGAAGGCGCCAAAGCGAGAAAAATCTACATGGAGAGGACATCGGTCTAGAAATGGTGGTCTGATACAACTTTTAGAGCACCATCGTTTGTTTTCGACAAGCAGTCTTCCTTTTTCTCCCTCTTAAAAATCGTACGATGTCGATCCATGGTTCCAGCAGCATCAAACAGCGGCTCCGATATCTCGCTTCGGGATATTCTCGTACATATTCAAAGTATTGGTACACGTCTTGATCGATTGGAAATAAAGATAGAGGAAAAATTTGATGCTATCGAAGCAAGACTGGGGAACGTGGAAAACGATATTCATTTCATAAAAGCCGACATACGATTCATGAAGACAAGCATTGAAAATATCGATGCAAGACTCGATACCATCGAAATGATTCCCTCTATCCTCAAACACATCAAATCTCATTGAGCATGGTATTCTTCTGCCATGGATCAAATCCTCATCGGAACATCGAACAAGGGAAAGATTATTGAAATAAAGGAAGCACTCGATAGTCTTCCCATCGAGATTCTTTCTCCCGATCAATGGAACATTTTTGAATCCCCTCCCGAACATGGAGACACCTTTGAAGCAAATGCATTAGAAAAAGCACGTTTCTATTTTGAGAAGACGAAGATTCCAACCCTTGCCGATGATTCCGGTATCATCGTTGAAGCATTGAACGAGGAACTTGGTATTCACACACGGAGGTGGGGTGCGGGGCCGACCGCTTCTGATGAAGAATGGATTACGTTTTTTTTGGATCGTATGAAGAAGGAGAAGAATAAGAATGCGCACTTTGTGTGTGTCCTTGCATATATCGACTCCAACGGAACAGAGCATCTCTTTGAAGGACGATGTGACGGAGACATCACAGAAACATTGGAAGCCGACTATTTACCTGGTCTTCCCATTTCTGCATGCTTTAAGCCTACAGGCCAAGGTGTCGTATTCTCAGCCCTTTCTTTTGAACAAAAAAATAGTACAAGTCACCGGGGAAGAGCGATATCTCTCTTTAAAGAGTATCTAAGGCAAGCAGCGTGAAATCCAAATTCTGAATCTTCTGCCATACCCTCTTTATAAGATCCTTGAGTTCACTGATATCCGATGAAGGTATAGAGAACGTGAGTCTCTTTGGCTCTTCATTCCTTTCCCCAATGAATTCGAGCGATAACTCTTCCGCTGTAAATCCAGCCGTTTGTGCAGAACTTTCGATGAGGAGTTTGTAGAACACCAACTGACGATACAGATCTCCATTGCGATCTTCCTTTGCTTGTCGCTCCGTCTTCGGTGAACCGGTCTTGTAATCGATGACGTGGAGATGCGAACCCGTTGCATGATACAAATCCAAACGATCCACTTTTCCAGTGAGGGGAATATCATCAAAATGTGCCGTGATCGTTTTTTCGAGTGCGTAGATCATGGTTCGTTCCTGCGACAGACGATCTTCGTAATAACGTGTGAGCGCTTTTGTGCCGAGATCCAAGAGATCCATTTTCTGCACCTTCGTGAGAACTTCTTTCTCATTGATGGCATCTTCAAAGACGTGAAGGATGTCACTCAGTGCAAATCCTTCCTCTTTATGCCTCCCCCATTCAAGAAGGGCGCTGTGAACAGCAATGCCATAGGCCGTAATAGGATCTCGCGCCTGCGGCAGCATGAGGAGATCTTCACGGAGGAAGAGCAGTGGATCGACAAGGAATTTATTGAGCGAAGAAACAGAGAGTCTGTACGTCTCCAGCTTTCTGTGGAGGTACGTCTTCAGTGCTTCATCACGGTCGAGATCGATGGTTGGCAGAAGAATCGTCTGTGCCTTTTCCGGTGTGCGAAGTTCAACATTCTTCTCTGTGAGTGTTCCTCCTTCTGTAAAGAAGAGAGATGGCGCTACGGCTTGTTCACGCTCGTGCATGGTCACACGTTCCGGACAACTCACAATGAGATATTCCTTCGCGCGCGTCCATGCAACATACGCAAGACGTCGTTCATCTTCATTATTGTTGTCATCGTTGGAAGAAAAGAGAAGATGCTCTGGCAAAGAAAGCCCCGTCAGTTTGCGCCTATCTCCCCACTGCTTTTCCCGGAAATTCGTGAGGAAGACAACAGTGAATTCCAGTCCCTTTGCACCATGTGCTGTCATAAGCTGCACAGCATGATCACGCAGATGCGGCATGTCGTACGTAAGATGGAGCCCGTATCGTTCACGGTAACGAAGATCTGCCATGAGGGAAGGAAGGTCGAACGAGAGGTCCTCATGCGCACGATTCTTCACGAAGTTGAAGAATGCCTGGAGGGCCGTGAGCTCGAGAGGATCGATCTTCTTCGGATCGTTCGATACAAGCCCGGAGAGTGCGAACAGTTTTTCCAGAAGTTCTGTAATAGTGAGCGTGTCGCGATTGAGCGAGAGAGACAGAATGCAGTCACGCGCATGGAGAAGTGCATCTGGCTTCTGAATCCCCCACTCATCCCGATTCTTTTCAAGCTCCGAAAGGAGATGTATCAGCGGAAGATATCCTTTGTCAGACTCACGGTGTGTGTCATTGCGTTCGCGCTGTAAGGCAAGGAGCTTTCCAAGATCGGCGATGGAACAATCGAAGCATTCTGCTGCCAAAGCCGATGCCAAGAGATGATCATCCTCCGGGCGCATGATTGCCTGTAACAGGGTGATGCAGGTTCGTACATGAGGATGCAGAAGCGCATTGAGTTTGCCCGCAAGCTGGACGGGAATCTGTAATGCTTCCAACACCTGATGGAGTATTTCCAGTTCCCTATTCGTCCGAACAAGAACGGCAATCTCCTCGGGGGGAATTCCTGCTTTCATAAATTCCTGAATACGTTCTGCAATCGCAAAGGGTTCTATAGCATCGGATGGAGGGCGAATGAGTTCTGGCACCGGTCCATGTTCAATGGTTGCAGACGATGTCATCTTCTTTTCAATGCCCTGAATGGAATTCACAAGACGTTCTTCGTTATGTCCAATGAGTTTCATGGAGGCATCTAACACCTCCTGCGTAGACCGATAACTCTCCGTGAGCGTGATGACGGGAGCGGCTGGAAAACGGTTCTTAAAGTGCATCATGTTCGCAATATTGGCGCCCTGGAAGCGGTAAATTGCCTGATCGTCATCTCCCACCACAAACACATTGGGAAGCTGGTTCACTCCTTCTGTAAAACTCGTGAGCAATTCGATCACACGATTCTGTGAACCATTCGTGTCTTGATATTCATCAACAAGAACATACTGATAGCGCTCCTGCAGTGATACAAGGAGCCACTCTTCTTCTTCCAGTGCACGAATTGCGTAGAGGATCATGTCATCAAAGTCATAGCGTCCGCTCTCATGAAGTTCTGTTTCATAACGCTGATACACATGCACAAATTCTTCATATTGTTTTGCCAATCGGAGATTCTTCTCATGCGCTTTTGTTCCATCACGACTCTTTCCAGACATCTCTGCTTGATACAACCCGACGATCTCACGCAAACGATCCATCGAAATTCCTTCCCGTTTTACCTCGCTGATACGATGCAAAATATCTCCTGTTCGCATGTACCGATCTTTTGGATATATGAGTTCAGAACCTGCTGGAAGTTGATCTACAATTTTGTTCAATAATTGATACCGACCAACATCGCTGACTTGTTCCAGAGAAAGAAAATCGTGAAAAACAGCAGGATGATTCTGAATGAGATCGTTACAAAATCCATGAATCGTCGTAATCGTGATGCCATAGGCGTCTGCTCCGATGATCGATCGCAAACGCTCGCGCATGGCCGTTGCACCGCTCACTGAGAAGGTAAGACAGAGGATGTTCGACGGACGCATCTGCGTCTTCTTGAGAATATTCGCTGCACGAAGGGAAAGCACTTGTGTCTTCCCAGTTCCTGGTCCTGCAATCACCATGACAGGGCCTTCAATGCTATCAACCGCCAAACGTTGAGCAGCATTCAAGGATTGATACGCTTTTTCAAAGATGCCTTCTTTCTCTTTCTTTAATTCTTTCTTTGTCTCAGCTTTCCCCCGCGTTGAAGCCGTTTTGATCATCATAGAAACAGTGTATCAGCTTACGCAAACTCTGTGTGATCTCTCTGCCATCC
Source organism: Patescibacteria group bacterium (assembly GCA_023263945.1). Classification (GTDB taxonomy): domain Bacteria; phylum Patescibacteriota; class Gracilibacteria; order Peribacterales; family Peribacteraceae; genus JALQTW01. The sequence goes on from JALQTW010000002.1 coordinate 258,746, forward strand.
GCGTTCTGTTCGTGTATAGACGCGATACTCCCGCCATCTCTTCGGAAGAGGCGTTACTCTCCCCTGTCTATAAAAGAAGACCTTCCCATCGGTAAATGGTTTGGGCCACGTAACCGTGAGAATGGTGCCCACAGAAACATCGGGGGGTAAACTCTCCGGAACTTCTCCGATCATTTTATGCCAACCATTGAATTCAAAAATAGACTCATTTGCATCGCTCAGTGCTTGCTGTACTTCAGAATCAGGCTCCGAGAAGCGCTCCTTCTCTTCAAGAGAGTCACGATGCGGAATCAATGGTGGTAGGAAGTGTGATTCCATTGATGCTACTTCTTCGTATCCGCAAGCACATACGCGCAACGGTCACACTTATAGTGCGTTTTGCCACCCTGATGAATTTCTACGAGGGTTCCTTTGCGGCATTCAGGGCACAACATGCCTGTCATCGCCTTGGGAGCACGGCCTTTTTGAGGTCCATGTTCACGGATGGTTGCACTGCGAGGATGATCACGGAGTTTCTGGAGAACCTTTGCTTCAATCTGGCGAATACGTTCACGGGTGACATTAAATTCCTTTCCCACCTCTTCCAGCGTGTGACCGATTCCATCACGAAGACCAAAGCGCATTTCGATAATCTTGCGTTCGCGGGGCGTTAAAAATTCCAACATCGCGTGCACATTTTCTTTGCGGAGCTGCCTGTTCGTTGCATCGAACGGATTCACCGCATCTTCATCCTCGATGAAGTCTCCCAGTTTTGAATCTTCTTCGGATCCCACTGGGGCTTCCAGGGAGATGATATCCTGACTGATCTTCTGGATGTGACGAACTTTCTTAATGTCCATCTCCATTTCTACGGCTAGTTCTTCAACGGTCGGTTCACGACCAAGTTCCTGCACAAGACGGCGCTGTGTATGCGTAAGCTTGTTGATGGTCTCCACCATGTGCACGGGAATACGAATCGTACGGGCCTGATCTGCAATAGCGCGTGTAATGGCCTGACGGATCCACCACGTTGCATAGGTGCTGAATTTGAAACCACGTTCAGGATCGAATTTTTCCACGGCACGGAAGAGGCCGATATTTCCTTCTTGAATGAGATCCAGGAACGAAAGTCCGCGACCCATGTATTTTTTTGCAATGGAAACGACGAGACGAAGGTTCGCTTCTGCAAGCTGCTGCTTGGCACCGGCGTCGCCTTTACGGATTCTGCGTGCAAGCTCCACCTCCTTACGTCCGTCGATAAGCGGCACACGACCGATTTCGGAGAGGTACATCCGCACGGAGTCATTGGAGATTTCGAGGAGATCCACCTCACGTTCTTTGCGACCATGTTTCTTCTCCTCTACCCCTTCTTTTTTCGTTTTTGGCTGCTCCAACTGGATTCCTGCAGATGCCACAACTTCCAGTGATTCATCATCGCTCGTTGCCGCTGTGAGCGCGCCCTGTCCCCCTTCATCTTCACCGTGTTTTCCTTTGCCGTGCTTCTTCTGCCAGATGAGCGTGTCCTTCACATCAATGACGTCAATACCGAGATCCACAAACAACGTGTACACGTTATCCAGAAGATCGATATCTTCTTCCGCATTCGGAATCGCCTTCAAAATTTCCTGGTGCGTGACGTAGCGCTGCTCGCGACCTTTCTTTACAAGATGTTTCACCTCATCAGGATATTTTTTCATGTCATCCTCCGTCGGTTGGTGGATGAATTTTCTCGGGTGGCTAGCCATGGGACGACAGTATAGAGATCCTTGGAAAAAAGCCAAGAGCAAAGCAGAGGTCAGAAAGCAGAAGACAGAAGGCAGTAACGCCAGTTTTTCTTTTGATCTCTCGCTTCTGACTTCTGATTTCTGGCTTCTTATAATGCCATCTTCGTCAGTTTCATGGACTGTTCAAACTGCGTAAGAAGCTGCACCTCTTCATCCTTTCGCCCTGCTTTCCTGGCTGCTTTCAGTTGTTCAATAATGGATTGCTGTTTTCTGCGAACGATCTCCCTATTGTGGGTCATGCATACCTTATGGAGCTCACGACGTGCCAGCGCTTGTGACCACTGCGAAAAATTTTCTTCACAGTAGAGCACAGCAACCGACAATTGCTGCTTGAATTCTTCTTCCAAAGGAAGACTAGAAACGAATCCTGGTGATGTGATGTCTGCTGCCTCCAGAATGAGGGCGACCACTTTCACAAGATCTTCCCGCTCGGAGGGGAGAAGTTCTTTCAACATGTCACGGTGATCGGGATACAATAGTGAAATAGCAATGGCCAGTTCTGCAACGGAAAACGGTAGTGTATCTGTTCTCTCACTCTTCTCTTCTTTGTTCTGTTTTGGAACAGCAACATTCCGTTTTTCCAAACGCTTCAGATCTGCCATCAGTGCATTCGGTGTACTTCCAAGGAGTCCCGCCGTCTTTTCGATGTACGCTTCACGCTCCACCGCGCTCTGAAGTTCGGAGATGAGTGGAAGAATATCTTCCATCACCAGTTTCTTTCCCTGCGGCGAAGAGAGGTCTGCGGAGCTGGATGTATCTTCCATCACAGCATCGATGTACGGAAGTCCTCCGTCGGAGGCCAGTTGCTTAAAGAGCACAGCATTTTTCAACACCAGTTCATCAGGATCTTTCGCAGGAATGCTCACGGCGTGCACGGTCATCTCTGCTTTCGTGAGAATGCCAAAACTTCTGCGCGCAGCATCTTTTCCTGCACGGTCTTGATCTAAGCAGAGAATCGCTTTGTCTGCGTACCGATGCAGTAGCTGTGCATGTTCATCGGTGAGAGCGGTCCCACTCACTGCAACAACATTCTGAATGCCCGCACGATGGGCAGCAATTACATCAAAGTATCCCTCTACCAGGAGAACCGACCTGGACGTGCGAATGGCGTCACGGGCTTTGGAAAGGCCGAACAGAATCTGGGATTTTCTGTAGAGTGGTGTCTCTGGGCTATTCACATACTTCGCCTCCCCCTCTGCAAGCGTGCGTCCACCAAAACCAACAATGCTTCCCTGATGATCTTCAATGGGAAACATGATGCGGTTTCGGAAGCGGTCGTACACACGTCCACTCTGCAAATCTTTTTCGATGCCGAGTCCACAATTGATGATTTCCTGTTTGCTAAAGCCTGCTTTCAGAAGATGATCGTACGTTTCTGTAAACGAGTCCGGTGCAAAGCCGATCTCAAATTCTTCCAGTTGTTCGGCCGTGACACCACGCTCACGAAGATAATTTTGAGGATGCGGTGACGATGTCAGTCTGGAACGGTAGAACGACTTCGCACCCTCCAGACATTCTCGAAGCCTGTCTTTCTCTTCCTTCTTAGGACCACGAGAAAACGATTCTTTTGGAAGAGTTACTCCCGCTTTTTCAGCAAGATCTTTAATGGCTGTGGGAAAATCCACGCTTTCAATAGCCTGATAAAAACTGAAAATGTCTCCACCTGTCTGGCAGGCAAAACAGTACGCGATGCCTTTATCCGGCGAGATGAGAAGACTGGGATGCGAATCACTATGGAATGGGCACAAACACACAAAGTTCCTTCCCTTCTTCTGCAACTGACAATACTCAGCGACAAGCTGCTCAATAGGAAGCCGCGATTTAATGTCTGCTCGGGGATCCATGGGGAGATGAGTATAGCAAAGTTTCAGCTATGCATCTGAACTATTTCCCGCGGCAATCGGTTCAATAGTTGCGCGTTTTTTAGCAGTCCCCTGCCAATGCACAAAGGGAGGTCGGGCAATGCATGAAGACGAAGTAAAACATCACCATCATCAAAGTCCGATGTCATGTCCTGCACATTGTGGCCATGTATAAGATTTTGAAATTGATCATCTGAGAGATCGATGATTTGTTGTGTTGCTTCAAGCCCACGCAGTGTTGCCATGTCATGCGACAAACGAAGAAGTCCATGGTCCGTTGCTTTGCCAAACGGAAGACCCATCGCAAAGTCCGACGTTGGGAGTGGAGTGTCTGCAACTTCTTTCGTCGTGATGAATACCTGCTTTGGCGATGCCATGAGTGTTTCGTCGTCACGAAGGAATGGAACACCGTACCAATCTGCAAGACGGTTCGTCATCGCTTTTATTTCGTTCCGTAGTAAGGGTTTTTCAAAACGATGTACAAGATCCATCCTGTCTGCACTGCGCGTAGGTGCATGCTTCTCCAACACCGCACAGAAAAATCCTTCAGTATCGAAGGTCTGGGGCCAGAGGCGCAACGAGGGAAAGCGTGTAGCGGATAGCGAATAGCGTGTAGGGTTATTTTTTTGGAGCCAATCCTGAACACGGTTTGAATCCGAAAATGCTGATACTATCCGCAAATCGCTAATCGCTAATCGCTCATATCCCAGGGCTGAAACTTGTTCACTAAATTTGTTCAATATGACGGAAACCACTCCCTCATTTTCTTCGGGTGTCAGCGTGCAAGTGGAGTACACAATTCTTCCACCCACTTTGCATGTGTGAATGGCCGCTTCCAAAAGGTCACACTGAAGCCGCACCATTTTTTGGATGTTGTCATGGGAACTGTAATCAAGTGCTGTTGGATCTTTTCGAAGTGTCCCCTGGGCTGTACACGGAGCATCACACAACACACGGTCGAACCGACCCGTCATGTGCCTGCTGTACCACTGTCCAACTTTTTTAATGATGATGGCATTCATAACGCCACACCGTTGTAAGTTTGTATTGAGCGTCCAGAGTCTTTTTTCCTGCATATCATTTGCAATGAGCACTCCCCTTCGCTGCATCCGTGCGGCAATTTGCGTCGTCTTACTTCCGGGTGCTGCAGACATATCCAGAATTGTTTCTCCCGGCTGAGGATCAAGCAGTGCAACCGGCAACATGCTTGCAGCTTCCTGCATGTACGTTCCACCCATCATGTGCAGAAGATCTTTCCCTAAAGCAGTTTCACGATCTTCACGATCGATGAAAAATCCTTCCGGACACCACGGTACAGGCTCGATTTTCCAATGCATTTTTTGTGCATACTGTTCAAATTTTTTGATCGGAATTTTCAGCGTATTGACGCGCTTACTCTTACGAAGAGGTCGTGCACTTGTTTCCTTCAGAGCCGAGAGATCGGTGAGATCTTTGTAGCGATCAAACACATGCATGATGGATGTACCTTAGCATGAAGAGGTGTAGAATGTGCTCCATGCGTTCTCTGAAACATGATGAAATAACGCCACTCGATATGCGCTGCAATGCTGCCGAGGAACGAGTAGAAATGCTCGATCAGTTGGAACCGCCAAGCGACCCAAATGATAGAATGCGACAGCTACAGGCTCGCGCGGTTCTTGCACTTGGCATGATGGTGCGAGGAGCACCGTAGCATTTAGAAAACCAAACTCACCAACTTTCCTTTTACATAAATCGCCTTTTTCGGTTCCTTTCCTTCCAGGAATTTCTGCACATTGGGATGAGCCCTTGCTTGAGTGATGATGTCCGCCTCCGTAATATCTGGCGACACGAACAACTCTGCACGGAGTTTTCCGTTCACTTGTACCACGACGGTGATCGATGTTTCCTTGATGAGTGATGCGTCGAACGCAGGCCATGCTTGTTCAATCGCAAATCCTTTTCCGCCAAGCACCTCCCATAACTCTTCAGAAAGGTGGGGAGCAAGAGGAGCGAGGAGCAAAACAATCTTCTGAAGTGTCTCGACTGTCATTCCTTCCTCTTTTTCGGCACCATTCAAGAATTCCATGAGCGCACTGATTGCAGTGTTGAATCGTAGCGCCTGGATATCGTCAGAAACCTTCCTAACTGTTTTCTCACGGAGCCCTAAAATTTGAGCTGAATCCTGATCAACTTTTTTGTTCTCTTTTACCAGACGATACATGCGCTGCGCAAAGCGATCCACTCCTTTGATACCCGTATCACTCCAGTCTCCCCCATCGGTGAACGGTCCCATGAACATTAAGTACATTCTAAAAACATCGGAGCCGTGCTTATCGATAAAACTATCGGGGCTGACAACATTCCCCTTCGACTTGCTCATCTTTGCACCTTGATTTGTAATGAGTCCTTGATGAACTAATTTTTTGAACGGCTCATCATGTGTTACATAGGCAAAATCTTTAAGAGCCATCATCACAAAACGAGCATAAATAAGGTGCATACAGGCGTGCTCGGGGCCACCGATGTACATGGAAACGGGCATCCAGGTGCGCTCGATCTGCGGATCGATCAGAGTTTCGAGTTTCGAGTTTCGAGTTTCGAGAGATTCCGCCTTCTTACTCGTACCTCGTGCCTCGTAACTCGTAGCTAGATATCTTAGATAGTAAAAACTCGAGCATACAAACGTATCCATCGTATCGTACTCTGGCGTCCAGCCCTTTCCGAAGAGCTTTTCCGTGCGTTGCTTAAATTCTTTTGATGCCTTCAGTGGTGACTCCCCTGTGGGTTTAAATTCGACGTCTGTTGGAAGGAGCCATGGCAAATGTTCCTCGGGAACAGGGTGAGCATTTCCTTCGGGGTCGTAGACGACCGGGATAGGAGCACCCCAATAGCGTTGACGCGAGATGAGCCAGTCACGGAGACGATACTTAATAACTCCTTTTCCTTTTTTCTCTTTTTCGAGCCACGCTATCATTTTCTTTTTTGCTTCATCTATTCGAAGCCCATCCAAAAAGTCCGAATTGCAGTGCACACCATCATTGGTAAATGCCTCCTTCGAAAGATCTCCTCCCTGAAGAACTTCTTTGATCGGTAATGTAAACTCCTTTGCGAAATCGTAATCTCGTTCATCATGACCAGGAACTGCCATGACTGCACCCGTGCCGTAGGTGATGAGAGCATAATCCGCAATCCAGACAGGAATTTTTTCTCCGGTCACAGGATGCAAAGCAAATGCACCCGTCGGTTCACCTGTTTTTGATTTGTTCAGCTCCGTGCGTTCCAGCTCCGTCTTCTTCTTCACGCTTTCCTGATACTTCTTCACTGCTGATTTGCGATCCGCCGTTGTTATGACTTCTACAAGAGGGTGCTCTGGAGCAAGAACAACGTACGTGACACCAAATAACGTATCGGGGCGCGTGGTGAAGACAGTTACCTGTTGAGGTAGTGAAGAAAGAATACGATTCATGGGATCAATCGCATCTTTTTTCGGGTTATTCTGAATATAAGCGATAACTGTCTCAAATTGATTTTTATCGACAACATCTACAAAGTGTTTTTTTTCCGCCCACAAGTGCCCATCCTCAAAGGCATTTTTCTTCAGAAACTCGCGTGAGCTTGCTCCCTTTAATTTCTTCACAATATCCTTCTCCAAATGTCGGCCTTCTGCAAAGCTGACAAGTAAATGTATATGATCTGGCATGGCTGCTGCCTCATGCAAAACAATATCATGCCTCCTCGCAATATCCTCCAGTATGCGAAGAATCATTTCGGCATATGGCTTCTCGGAAAATACAGACCCACGTGCGTAAGGCGAAAAGATAAGATGAACCGTCCTTACGCGCGAATGAATTCGCGCCTTCCACTCGTCCGTTAACCCCCGATTAAGGTGCGTTAACCCCCGATTTAAATCGGGGGTTAACGTGTCCGATATTTCAGGCCAATTTATTGGCCCAATAAAACCACGTTTTGTATCAGCCACATCAAATACGATTTCTGCCCCTTCACTGCGACCAATCCAATTCCGCTGCATGATCTTTGTTTTTTCTGGCCAGTCGAGATCATTCAAACCATTCAGGAGGCATTGTGCATAATCTGTAATTTTCCAGAACCACTGCTTGAGCGGTAACTGCACAACAGGAGTGCCGCACCTCTCACAAACGCCATTCTGCGCCTGCTCATTTGCAAGAACAGTCTGATCATTGGGACACCAGTTCACGTTCGCCTCTTTCTTATAGGCAAGTCCATTCTTGTACATCTGTAAAAACAACCACTGGGTCCATTGATAGTAGGAAGGGTCACTCGTATTGAGTGTCTTCGACCAGTCGTACATACACCCCATGCGAGAGAGCTGCTTGATCATAGTTTCCACGTTCTTCGCTGTAGACTCGGCCGGAGGAACGCCGGTTTTGATGGCATAGTTTTCAGCAGGAAGGCCGAATGCGTCGAACCCCATCGGTTCCATGACATCGAATCCCTGCATCCTCATGAAGCGTGCGTAACTGTCTGCTGGAGCAAAGTTGTACCAGTGACCTACGTGCAACTTGTCTCCGCTTGGGTACGGAAACATCACGAGTGAATAGAAAGGCTTTTTCGCCTTGGCAAGATCAACTTCGTAGAGCTTTGCATCAGCCCATTTCTTCTGCCATTTCGCCTCAATCGACGATGGATCGTAAAAGTCGGACATCGGGTATAGAATAAACCCAAAGCCCCAGTTCGTATATGTTTCACCTTTCTCGGGATTTCGAACGCGGCAGAGTACAACTGATGGACGGCCAGGGTCCAACAAATGAAATAGAACCGGATGCAGATCTCGTGCTGGGTGATATTGCTTCAATATTGAAAGAATCCAGCATTTCACTTGAAGAATTGATCGGAGATCCGAATGAAGCGAACTTCAGATTTAGCGCATGGCGACATTGGCGGGATGAACTCTGCCCAGAGTTTGAGGAACGGTATGTCGATTTGAAAAAACGCGCAGGCAGTGTATGCATTGTTGATATCGACTGGTTGCGCAAGGAGGACGTCAAAATTGTCCGGGAGATTGCCCAAAAATTTTCTGCAGGTCCATTGAACGCCGATCTTGAAAGGAATCTCTCTTTCCCAGTGAACACCTTAGGGAAGGTAGCGCAAACCTTCGATGGGGATCTAGCGGGATTCGTGATCTATGAACTGCGTAATAAAGATCTGCACATTCTCTATGGCGGTGTTGCAGAAGAAGCAAAACGTCATTTGGTTGGATCTCAAATAGTGGATGACCTCATCAGGCAGGCTCGCATGGATAACAGAAATCGAATTCTTGCGGAGGTATGGGAAAGGAATCTCGCCGCACAGCTGTTTCTTCGCTCGCAAGGATTCCGTGCTGTGTCAATTCATCGGAATGTTTCAGATGACCCTAGCGAAACATCGTACGTCATGGAATATAGTATGAGAGAAAATAATTACGAGTTGAGCTGAGACATGCTAGACTAAAGCACTATGCCACTCAATCTCCTGGATTATCTTCCAGACGAAGAGGAGCTACGAAAGCAAGCCTCTATTGCACAGAAGATCTCCAATCATGAACAAGTGAAGAAAAGGAAAGAAACGGAGTTTCGTGAAGAGATTGCAGCAATAAATGAGCATCTCGCTTTTGTACGACGTGCTTTGCCCTATTCCCTTAAACATCATACAAACGAGCTGGCATTCCTTTTAAAGAATGATGAAAGTCCTTCCGTTCTTGCAGAACGATTTTTAAAATTAAGGAAAAAATATAATAAATTTTTGAATGCAGTGAAAGCGAACGGTAACCCATTGGGGACAAGAATTTCCAACACGGTTCCCAAGATCCGATGGTTTGTAGAAAAGGACATGCCCAGTGTGCTCGACCTTCGTAAAGATGCAGGATTGAGCGATAAAGGCGAAGAATCATTTATTCAGGAAATAAGAGGAGGAATCTCGGACATAATGACCCAAATTATGGATTGGTTTGATGATGAAGACAATGAAAAGGTAAGTCTTATGACAAGCAGAGAAGACGACCCCATGGATGAAACAGTAGAGGGAAAAATGAAAGTTCGCGTGTCTGTCGACGAACACAAAGAAATCACAGGATTTTTTGCTTTTTATGAAATAGAGAACGGATACCACGGAAGGTGTCTTCTCGTTGATCCAGGAAATAAAAATTGGGGAATTCCTTCCCAGCAAAGGAAGAAAATTGGAAAAACAATGGTCGACGACCTAAAGGCAAGATTGCGTCCTGGTCAAAAAGAGAAGATTGTTATCGAGATTGATACCAATAATATTGAAGGAATGCGATTTTTAGCATCACAAGGATTTGTATTAGAAAAAAAATCTTCGAGATATACTTCTCATTCGAATAAACGACAGATCAGAATGATTTATGACCTGAATACACAGGAAAGGACAGATTTTGAAAACTTCATGAGCAGCATTATGAGGGATAAAACAGTTTCCTAACAGAAAAAACAGAAAGTTCGTGTGTTACAGTACGTGTCATCCGCCCTATGCCCAAACTTCCACTCGTCGCCATTATCGGCAAACCCAATACGGGAAAGTCGACGCTCTTTAACAGATTGATTGGAGAGCGAAAGGCCATTGTAAGCGAGATTGCCGGTACCACGCGCGATCACATTGCACACAGAATTGAAGGAACAAACGTCGATTATCTCCTGGTCGATACGGGAGGAATGGGGGGTGGAACAACGGATAAAGATTTTGAAGATGATGTGGATGCCCAGAGTGAACTTGCCGTGAAGAATGCGGACGTCATCATCTTTTTGGTGAACGGAAAGGAAGAAATGACCGTTGCCGATGAACGCGTGATTGATGCACTCCGCAAGAAACGAAAGCGTCACGTTCCCGTGGTCATTGCTATTTCAAAAGTCGATAATCCAAAGAAATCCGATGAGCTCATCATGGAATATGAAGCGCTGGGACTTGCTGACCATGTAATCCCCATCAGTGCACCACACAATATGGGAATTGATGAACTAGAGGAAACGATTGAGAAAGAACTCACTGCACTTCACTTTGGAAAGCAACCACAGGAAGAGGAAGACGATGCTCCGAGGATTGCGATTGTGGGAAGACCGAACGTGGGGAAAAGTTCGATTGTGAATGCTTTCATGTCCGAAACACAGCGCTCAAAATCACCGTTGATCGTGTCCGATATTCCGGGAACAACACGAGATAGTACCGATACAGACATTACCTTTCACGGAAAGAAGTTCATTCTCACGGACACGGCAGGACTCAAAAAGAACAGAAAAACGGATATCGAAATTGAACGCTTTGCGGAACTACGCACCATTCAATCGCTCGAACAAGCAGATATTGTGGTGCTGGTTATTGATGCCGCTGCCGGTGTGAGCAGGCAGGATAAACGGATTGCCGGACTCGCTGTGGAAAGTGGTGCAGGACTGATTTTCCTTCTCAATAAGATTGATCTTCTCTCCAGTGAAGAACGGGTCAAACTCAATAAAGAGATCGTGTATCATTTTCCCTTCTGTCGTTTCGCTACCATGATCCCCTGCTCTGCCGAAACACGAGAAGGACTTCTGCACATTTTCCCTGCCATTGAAGAAGTGAGCGAAAACCGTGTACGGAGAATTCCTACAGCAAAACTCATGAGCTGGTACCAGAAAGCGACAGGAAATGCTCCCGTTCGACGCATCGGTAAAGCAAATTACATTACGCAAGCAGAAATCAAACCACCCACGTTCGTCGTCTTTGTGAGTGATCCGAAGAAAGTGAGCGTGAGTGATCTACGCTTCCTGGATAATCGCATCAGGGAAAGCTTTCCGTTTGAAGGGACACCGATCAGGTGGGTAACGAAAGGAAAGCATGACGTAAGAAAAGAAAAAGACGAAGAAGGTTCTCATAATAGGTTTTAGGTTCTAGGTTTTAGGTGTTAGGGTTCTCCTAAAAATCCTCTACAAAACCTAAAATCTAATACCTAACCCCTCTGCTCTGTCCCCTCAATATCGAGCACCCGTCCATCTTCATGGATGGGAATGGGGTATGCAGCAATAGCAACTTCCAGATGATCGAGAAGTTTTATCGGATCATCTTCGAACACCATGTTCGGTGGTATTTTCCGTTGACAGAGTTCTTCCACAATATGCGGAATGGAATTTGAAATACCACCCGAATTCGTCAGTATTCCAATCGCACGTCCTTCATCGTATGCAATAGTAAGTTCATTCAGTGTCCCGATACCGCCGCTTAAAAAGATCACTCCATCGCAGGATCGGATATTAATGACATCACGCTCCATGAAGCCAAGACCGGTAAAGAGAATGATATCGTGATCGTGGGGCGATTTATATTCATTAACATGCGCATACTCTGAGTACGCCGGGGAAATGCCAATGGTCAGACCTCCCTGTCTCTTTGCGGCAAGCATGGCATCATTCGGCAGGCCGGGGCATGCTCCATTGATAAAAATATGTCCTCGTCTTGCAATTTCTTTGCCAAGCTGTTCGGCTTTTTTTTGGGAAGAAGTATCTTTAATTTGCGGTCCACTTGCAGAACCCATCACGCCGATTTTTAGTTTGCGACTTACCATGGAAGAAGTGTAGCAAGAAATGACGAGTTCGTGTTTGAAGGAAGGAATTCTTTTTCGCACAATGTTTTGAGTGCAGGTTGTGTTCCGCTGGAAATCTGTTCACACCTGTCAGGATTTCCAGTCACACGAGCGAAACAATACGCAATCCAGTCTCCCCGTGAGGGAGCGTCATAATCAGAAGAAACAGCAGAGAGCACACTGCATTCGGTGCGGTCCCGCTCTTCTCGTGCCCACTCGATGGTTAAGAACTGGTGACGCGTTGTATCATCGGAGGCACTGGCAATGCCACGCCAGATGTCGTTGGAAGGAGCAGAACGCATCACAATCTTCGTCACTTCTTGTTGTACAGAACGAAGTGCTGTGCTGGATATCTGATGAATGCTTTGCTCATGCACATGTGATGTGACAAGAGGGATCACAGAATTTACATCATGAAAGCTGATGGCACGCGGGAGAAGAGCGCCCACTTCTTTTACGTGCATGGCTTGCTCTTCCCCTGGCGGAACGAATGCCAGAACGGAAAAAACCGCTATGAAGCCCATGAATCCAAGCTGTTGAAGCATCTCCTTATTATAGCACACTATTGCTCTTTTGAGAATGCTCGGAAACGGCTCCTTTTAGGGCTGAACGAGTGATTATGGCATGGGATGCCGTGAGAAGAAATCCCACAGGACATTCGGTGCATCCACAGCAGAGCTTAAGGGGCCCACAATATTCTTCCACGGAACACAATAGTTATTGTAGATGTATTGTTGTGTAGTATTGCACGATGTGACAGAGCAGTCCGGATTACAGGCAGCAATATCGTACGTAGGATTGGCTTTTGGGAAATTGTGTCCTAATCCCTCAATGGAACAAAGTTCTATTTCTGCATTTCCAAAGTTCCATCCTGGAATAATCGCACGTTGATCGTACACAATGCATTGAACAGTGGGCGTATCAAGAACGGTTCTCGTAAAATTGATGAAACGATTGATGCCCGCCCACGATCGCATAGAAACTGGGACAGCATTGCACTGAGTTCCTCCCGTTCCCACTGTTGGAATGCCTATCTGTTCATAGTATCGATTCAAACACGAACCACATATTCCTTCGGGCTCGGAGCCGTTATAGAGCGCACACGGATCTGCCGTACCGTGGATATGAAGAGTGGGAACAGATCTTGTCAAATGACTCCACGAAAGAATCATGGCCTGTCCGGCAATAGGGGCAATAGCCGCAATACGGTCGCTCATATCCACTGCCAGTTTGTAACTCATCATGGAGCCGTTGGAAAAGCCTGTGGCAAAGACACGTTTTGGATCAATGCCGTACGATGATTCGATCGCATCGAGCATTGTCGAAATGAATCCTACATCGTCCGTCTGACGGAGTGCTGCTTCCCCACAACATCCTCCCGCATTCCAGGACCCGGACACTTTTCCAAAGACCATCACCGAACCGGACCCTTCTGGATACGCCACAAGGAACCCGTGCTGATCTGCAACAGGATTCAACTGGAATGTTGAAACTGTATTTTCTGCATTTCCTCCTCCACCGTGCATGGCAATGACAAGAGGCATGGGAATTCCTGCCTGATACGTTGGTGGAACGTGAAGAAGATACCTGCGCCGTGTTCCTCCTGTCTCAATCCAATATTCATGATCACCCGTCATGCCAGAAGAGCTGGAGGATGAACTTCCCTGTGGCACGGAACAAAAAATCGTGATGGGATTGGCAGCAGTGATGAAGTACGTTCTTCCTGCAGAGAACTGCGTCAAGGTTCCAAGCCCTCTCGTCGAAAATGCCTCTCCACTCCACCGTGAAAGAAGGGGTAATTGCATCTGTTTTTCTGTCACAAATCCATTCGTATATTCATAGACAAGCGGATCGTTTGCACCTGCTAAAACCAAATCATTCGGTGTTGCCCACTGGTATCCTGCAGGAGGAGCATCCGTTGGACACGTCATGAGTGCATACGTGTCCGCCGGAAGAAGAGCCCCAGAACCGTGTGGCAACGTGACTGCAAGGACCGGGTGTCCGTTGATCACAAGAGATCCTATTGCGGATTGCGGATTGATCTTCTTATACAGAAATCCTACAAAAAGAAGCAGGATTGCCATGAAAAGGAAAACACTCACTTCAATGATGCGGATTTTTTCTTTACGATGCATGAACCTATCCTAATCCCCTCTTCCGTGAACATCCACTTCTCTTACCGGAGATACGTGGCCTTGTTCTCATTATGCTCATCATTCGTGACGGCATAGTGAATCTGTCCAGAAGCATCATGGAGGTAGTACCAATACTCCGATGTTTCAGGGTGCAGTGCCGCCTTGAAACTCTTCAGGCCCGCATTCGCGATGGGTCCTGGCGGAAGACCGCGATATTTCCGCGTATTGTAGGGAGAGTCGGCATCAAGGTCCGATGCCGTGAGAGGATCCGATTGGTTTTGATGGAGATAGCGAATCGTTGCATCAACACCAAGACCTGTTTTTGCATCAAAACGCTTCCACAAAATACCGGACACGACAGGCCGTTCATCATCCATACGTGTTTCCTCTTCAATGAGAGATGCCATGATCGTGATCTCTGCAAGCGTTCGGTTCGATGATGTGAGATCTTTCGAAAGACCATTCACGACATTTGTTCTATAGGTACCCAGCATGCGTTCCAGGAAAAATTTGGGAACATAGTCCGAGCGGGAAACAAAGTACGTATCCGGGAACAGATATCCTTCCAGTTTGGATCCAAAGCCGCTCTTCTCCGACGACGCATTTTGTTTAGGAAGAAAAGAAAAGGAAGAGAAATCACATGTGAACGCACAGTGGATGAGATCTCCAGCCTCTCCAAACCCACGCTCTGCAAGAAGTGCATCAATTTGAGAAACCGTGAATCCTTCAGGAATCGTGATCTTATCTTCGTCTGTTTGTCCTGCTGAAAGGAGTTGTGCAATATCTTCTACGGATTGTGATGGCGAAAGAACAAATGTTCCTGCCCTCAGAGATGTATCCAGATCGTGCTTGCTCACGTATTTTGTAAATGCGGAGCCGGAACGAATCACCTCTTTTTCTTCTAAGAGGGTGCCGATAGAACGCACAGATGCGCCGGATTCAATTGTGACAGGAATTTTTTTGGCGCTGTCTTCATCTATGGGATTCAGGCGATGATGATAGAGCGCCCAGGAAACAAGGAACCACAGAACAATAATCCACATTCCCAGCTTGATAAGTCGAATCATGGTGGGATGGTAGCAAATTTAGAGCACCATCTAAACCCTTCGGCAAGCGCCGTTTCTTGCGGTCATTTGGAAAGCTCGCGATGATCTGAGGCCCATGAAATCAGAAGCACAGAACGGCCAGCCGGATATTACGCTTCATGATGTGATGACGCATCAGCAAATGATCGCACGAACAATGAGAGAAGGATTTGCAAACATAGAAAAACGTCTTTTAATACTTGAAACAGATATGAAAGAAGTAAAATCGGACATTTACACCATGAATAGGAAACTTCTTCTTGTAGAAACCAAAATCGATAATATTGACGAGCGCTTGGACGATATAGAAATCATCCCTTCCATTGTAAAACACCTTCGCACAAAAAAATGAACCATTCTTTATCTCAAAACGGCCAACCAGATATCACGCTTCATGATGTGATGGCGCATCAACAATATCATTTTGGACAAATGAGAGAAGGTTTTCGAGGCATGGAAACCCGCATGGATAAACTAGAAAAGCGCATGGATACGATGGAAGTAAAAATGAATGGTATTGAAAAGAAAGTCGATCATATGGATCACCGGCTTATGATTGTCGAAACCAAGATCGACAATATGGCAGATACGTTAGATAGGATTGAAAGAATTCCATTCATAGGGAAAGAAATGCAGAAACAATGGAAGCGTTGATCCGAAAGACAAATCCTCTATACTCTGCGCATGTTCGATAAAGCAAAAGACATGTTTCGGCTACAGCGAGAAGCAAAACGGGTGAAGAAGGAACTCAAGAATATTCACGTGGAAGCAGAGTCCTCTGGTGTCTCCGTTGTGGTCTCCGCAGAAATGGAAGTCATCAGTATTTCGATCGAACCAGATGTTCCCCGCGAAAAGATTGCGGATTTCCTTAAAGATGCTCTCAACCGCGCCTTCAAGAAAGCGCAGATTGTCTCTGCAGAGAAGATGAAAGGCGTGATGAATGAGATGGGAATGGGGGCTTAACGAAGAAGACAGAAATCAGAAGGCAGAAGTCAGAGTTTGGTGAATGGTGAAATACTCTGCTTTCTGTTTTCTGCCTTCTGACTTCTATTTAATAATCCCGATGCGATCCTCAATTTCCTGGTCCACAAACACCTTCTTTCGTCCGTATTTCATCCTGCTGTACTCACGAATGAGCCCCGCCATTTTTTCGTTACGGTCCGATTCATCGTAAATCGTCTTCATGCTGAAGGGACGGGATGTCGTGTTGTTGATGCTTATCTTTGAGTAGCAATGAAAGTTTGGGATACCGATGACATCCTGCTCGGAGAGCGTTGGTGCAAATTCTTTCGCCATATACTCGGCATCTTCGGCGCCAATCTTGAAGCTTAAGATAGAACCCACGTTACCGAAGACAGCATCGCGCATCTTGGTAGAGGCCTCTTCATAAGCGCCTGTCTTTCCCG
The DNA here is from genome assembly GCA_023263945.1 of Patescibacteria group bacterium. GTDB lineage: Bacteria > Patescibacteriota > Gracilibacteria > Peribacterales > Peribacteraceae > JALQTW01. The sequence goes on from JALQTW010000002.1 coordinate 275,563, forward strand.
TGAGCTGCCCAATGTACTGGTGCGCCATGACAAGAGCTAATTCATATTTACGCGCCTCGCTAAGAATGGTTGCAAAGGCATCGGTAATGAAGTTCTGGAACTCATCGACGTACAGATAAAAACGCTTGCGCTTGTCTTTTGGCATATCGGCGCGGGAAAGCGCGGACATATTCACTTTATTGACAAAAATAAGTCCAAGGAGCTGTGCATTGATATCGCCAATACGTCCCTTGGAAAGATTGATAAGGAGAATCTTCTGGTTATCCATAATGTCACGAACATTGAACGCGCTCTTCGGCTGTCCGATGATATTGCGCATGGTTGTGTTCGTGATGAACGGACCAAACTTTGCGGAGAAATACGGAATCATTTCCTCTTTTTCTCGTGCGCCAGTCTTCGCAATCTCATTCTCCCAGAAACTTCGTACAACAGCGTTTTTACACTTGCTGACTTTATATTTCTGGAATGCATCATCCACGAACAGACGCGGCACATCGATAAGCGTTGCTCCTTCCTCTTCATCGTCCATGAGCGTCAAGCAGCCATTTCTAAAGTAGTGTTGAATGCGCGGACCGAAAATTTCATTCCCGAAGAGCTTGATGAAAATTTCCATAGCATCCAGCGATGCACGGTCTTTTTCTTCGTCAGTCTTTGCTTCAAGTAAGTTGAGTCCCATCGGACGTTCTGTATCAGCGGGATCGAACAAGACAACATCCTTCGCGCGCTCTTTGGGAATGTGGGCAAGGGCATCCTGAATCAAATCGCCGTGAGGATCCACAATACAAACACCATTTCCATTCTTAATGTCCTGACGCGACTGCCAGGAAAGGAGCGCGGATTTACCGGAGCCGGATTTACCAATGATGTACTGGTGACGGGAACGGTCCCCTTCCAGAAAGCGGATGTCTGTATCCACGGCACGATACCGGTTCACGCCAATGACAATGCCTTCCTTTGGAGCATCTGGTGGGGGCGGAAGGACTTTGTATGCAATCCACTCGATGATTGGGATCTTATTGTAGCGGCTATCCGGGAAGTGGAAGATGGATGCCAGTTCCTTTTCCACAAGCAGATTTTTCTTATGGAAATACCCATTAATGCGATGTTTCCAGAGCCAATGCATGATGCGTGCGTTCCATGTGAGAGGAAAGAAATCCATCCACAAACGGCGGTTCCGGAAGGAGTTTCCGTAGTCATCACGGAAAACGTTGAATGCCACCTGCATATTGTTTGTGATATCAATGGCGCGTTTCCACGTTGGGGCAGAAGCAAAAATGCGGATAGTGGTATCGAATCCGCTGCGTCCTGCTTTTTCCCCCATGCGCTTGTACAGTTCTTCTTCCGGTTGAATCATGCGGACGAAGGCATCTCCACTGGACGCTCCCGGGGCATTTGTTTTGCTGTCCGATGAGAATGCGCTGGTCACATAGCCAATCCATTTGAGAACCGGAATATCATCGAAGATGGTGCTCTTCTTTCCCTTGAATTGCTGACTTGCATACGTTTTGGCCTTGCGGCTCCATCTCTCGGAAAGTGTTGGATTAATGATCACCTGGACACATGCCGTCTCATTTCCTTCCAACTTAGAAAGAACGTTCGTGATGTCATTGAGAGGATCATCCTGCATCTGTTCAAAGAAGCGGATGGGATAAATGAATGAACGACGTGTGATCATGTTGTACCCAACCAATTTGGATCTTGATGGTTGAATTTCGGGTGTTGGTTTGGGTGTTACCTCTGCATTGGGATAGTACGACGTGATTTGTTTCTCCACGATGGAAACAAGAGAAGGCGGCATGAGGACATAGAACGTGAGCTGCCCGTTTTCCAGATACAACTCAAAACTGATAGTCTTAAACCGGAAGATGAGGAAGTGAATCTGATCCCAGAAGGTGAGATCCTTTACTTCATAAAGAGCGCGGAACAACTGTTCCATCACGGCAATCTTTTCCTTGAAATCTTTTTCCGTTCTCTTCTCTTCATCAATCTTGCTGTCTGCACGTGGCAGGACAACTTTGTAGGAAATCAACAGTTTGGATTGAAACCATGCATACGTGAAACGCATTTCGTAGATGGCAAATTTGATGAGAAGATAGACGGAAATAAGAAGAAGCGTGCTGTTCAGAGGTGCTTCTGAAAACCATTGCCAGAGTGCCGACCACAGATGCGTGTTGAGAATTGTATTGCCAATGGCAATGAGCAAGAGAACAGCGGGCCAGAATAAAAATTGGAGAATCTGGACGATCATGCTGAAGGGGAAGAACGGAGGGCTGCCTCTACTTTGGCAACAATTTCATCAAAACTCAATTCGCTCTTGATGGCAAAATCCTTGGCACCCAATTCCAGTGCTTTCTTGTGATCACTCTCCTGACTCAAGTTTGTGAGGACAATGACAGGAATCTTCTTCGAAACTCCAAGTCCGGAGAGTTTTTCCAGAACGGTAAATCCATCCATCTCCGGCATGAGGAGATCTAAAATAATCACCTCATAGTGCTGGTCACGCTCCAGGATATCCAGTGCTTGCGCACCGCTTTCAACGGGCATGACGCTGAAGCCGCGCTCCTCCAGATTTTGACGGTAAATCTGAAGGAGGAAGGGATCATCTTCCACAACCAAAACCCGACGCGTGCTGGACGGTTTTTTCTCCTGAGTTGTATTCAATTGTTTCTTACTTTCTTTCACCACCACGTTCCCCTTTCCAATAATTGAACGAATACGTTCAATGATCTCTTCAAAGCTCAGGTTGCTCTTCGTGAAACATCCTTTTGCCCCCCACTCTTTGCACTTCTCTGTAATATCATCTTCACCAGTGTTCGTGAGCACCATGAACGGAAGAGAAGAGAGGGAAGGATCTTTCTTCAGAGAAAGGACCAACTCTTCTCCGCTCATCACAGGCATCTTGAGGTCAATGAGAACCAGATCGATGTGATCTGCCTTTAATTTCTCCAACGCCTGTTTTCCATCCGAAGCAAGGTCCACTTCGTATCCCGCCTCTGTGAGGCTCCGCTGATAGATCTGTTGCAGGAACAGATCGTCTTCTGCAATGAGGATACGTTTAACGGTCATGGGAAAGTGGGAGAGAGAGGAAGAAACTCGTACCGCGCTGATGGTCTGATGTGAAACTCACGGTTGCATCAATGAGATCCGCGAACGACTTCACGAGAGCAAGACCAATCCCCGTTCCATCCGGCGTAAAGTTTCGCGCTTTCGCGGAGCGGAAGAATTTCGTGAAGATATTTTTCTGATCGTCCGGTTCAATACCAATGCCATGATCGTGTACTTCAATGCGCGCATGTCCGTCCGCTTCCGTCACATACAAAGAAACCGTGGAATCCGGCTTGGAATATTTCACGGCATTGCCGACGAGGTTCGTCAGGATTTCAGTCACAAGCAGGGGGTCTGTGCGGACAGCTTGTATGATATCGGAGGAGACACGAAGCTCAACGTGTTTCCTGTCACATGCTTCTTTCAGGGAAGAACGAACATGACTCAGAATGTCATCCAGAGGAACCGATACCATGGTTGCTTTTATTTTCTCTGCATCAAGGCGTGACATGGAGAGAAGCGAAGAGACCAATTCGGACATAGCGAGGGTGCGGTCATACGCCTGTTCAATAGCCTGTGCATCTTTTTGAAGAAGCTGGATACGGCCTTCGCGAACACTTTTCCTGAGCGATTCCATAAGCCACCGGATGGCCGTGAGAGGAGTACGAAGTTGGTGGGATGCGGTAGAGATGAATCCATCCCGAAGTTCATTCAGCTTGAGGACTTTTCTGCGCATATCATCAAAGCTTCGCGTAAGAATTCCAAGTTCATCCCGAGAATCTGATGCCAGTTCAACACTGAAGTCTCCTTCTGCAATACGCTCTGCCGCATGTTGAATTTTTTCCAAGGGGCGGGAAATCCACGCAATGAGAAACTGTGCCATCACAAGAATACCCAGAAGAAGAATGGCAACAGCAATCATGGAAAACGTGATGAGGTACCTGCGAGTGACAGCAGCGGATGATCGCAGTGCACTTGTTGCATCACTGTTGATCCGTTCTAATGCTTCCGTTTCCGTCACAAGAACTCGAAACGCTGACGTTGCAGCATCGCTGTCCTCGTTTTGATAGGCTGACTGAAAATCAAGCCATGCCTCCTCCATGCGATGGAGTGTCTCTTCTTCTCCGTCAAGAAGACTGTGCTTGTTTTCAAAGACAAGGGACTGGTACGCACCCGGTGATGCCGTGAGACTCAATTCCTGTTGATATCGCGCCATCTCTGTGCGAAATGCATCCGCATGAACGTTCATGGAGGCAAGACTATTCGGCAGCATGGCATCCGTAACCGCTGCACGCATGTCGCGGATTTTCAGTCGCGCTTCGTACCGTTCCGTCTGGGATGCGCTCATTTCCGGAAGCATCGAGGAAATGCGTGATGCAAAGAGAATGAACATTCCCGTGAGCACGAGGGCCAACGCAAGAAACGCGAGGAGAAATTTATCCCGGAGCGTCATGGTAAGCCGACGCGTGAATGGATGGTTGTGTGAAGACACAGAAATCCTTTTATTCTAGCAGAAAACTGCCATAAAAGCGAGCCTTCTTTAGGACATCTGTTTTCGTTACGGTCCGCCTTGTCGTGATTCATCGTTACGATTCATCGTATCGATTCTCGGGGAGCGCAGTGCACACCTGCTCTGTGTGTATTAAACCTTTTGGAACAGAGATCCAAGAACGCTCATAAGACGCAATACCCTCGACGGAATCCACGATCGAAAGGATGCTGGTCTCGTATTGAGAGGAACACATGCATTTGTACCAGGATCACACATTGTGCTTGCAGGACAAAAATCCACAGCACAATCCTCACACGCGCAATTTTCGTTAATATCGATGGAATTTACTTCGCATATTCCATTTCCATTGCATGTGTTAAATGACTCATTGCTTGGCGCAGAAGGAGGAACACAAGCATTCCCTTTCGGTTTATAAACCGTGACACGATGCTCTCCTGTATCTGCAACAAAAATCGTGCAATCACCATCAGAAATATTCACCGCACTGGGATACAAAAGATCCTGCTCATTCGGCGGCAAAAGGCGAGTATTGGCGCCGAATCGGTCCTTACCAAGAAGAGTATTTGCACCAATCCGTTTCGTGGCATCCAGTGCATCCGCAAGCGGAAAAGCAAGAACACGGCTGTTATACGTATCCGCAACAAACACCATGTCACGACTCACGGAAACACTCTGCGGTCCGTACAAACTTTTTTCATCTGCTCCTTTGTTGAGGTTGAGCACATGATACGCTTCGTTCGATGTTCTTCCCGGCGTGATGGTGATGATGTCCGGTTCATGGAAGAAGAGAACACGATGATTGCCTGTGTCCGCAACAATGATCGTCTTCGATGTGGTATCAATAGCAATATCCCGTGGTGCAGAAAGTGATGCAAGCGTGGTACCGCGAAGGGAGCCCGTAAATGTCTTTTGACCAAGAACCGTTTCCGCAAGTTGTCCGGAGGAAAGCACACGCTCAAGATCAAAACGGAGAACACGATTGTTGCCGGTATCCGCAACATAGAGGTCTCCAAACATGGTGACCGCAAGCCCGTACGGACTTCTCATACGCGCAGAAGCGGTAGCAGGATTCGTACTTGCAAAATCTTCCTGTCCGAGCACGAATGTCGGCTGAATGCCATGCGCCAGCGTCTGCGGCGTAACATTCATGTACACCAGAACACGGTTGTTTCCTGTATCGGCAACGAAGAGCCTGTTCCTCTGCACATCGATAGCAACGCCGGATGGCTGTTTCATGCCATTCCTGCCCGACCCTTCTCCCCGCGACACAGCATCCGGTTGCCCCAGCACGAAATCTGCATGCGGATGGAGCGGGCGATACGTTGCATCCAACTGAAAAACAAGCACGCGATTATTGAGCCTATCTGCAACAAAGAGGAGGCGGAAGTGAGGATCGAACGCAAGATCAGTAGGTCGATCAAACCCTTCGTTACTCGTGGGAAATCCACCATTATTGGGAAGGTACCCATGGGGATTGACCGTGAATCCGCCCGCTTCTGTTTGCCCCACAATGACATCTGCCGGTTGAAATGCATCGAAGCATCCGCAGTTTCCCTGATTCACACATTGCAAGAGGAGGTGCGTACATGCAGCCGTGCAGGTGCTGCCACTTGTACCGTTGTTCGCACCATCGTCACACTCTTCGCCAATCTGTAGGATACCATCTCCGCAGACCGATCCCACGGCAAATCCTTTTTCAAGAGAGAGCCACCAAACACTCACAAAAATGATCCCCACGAAAAGGACACAAAACAGGAGAGAAGGACGCACAAAATGGGGGGCCATGGAGGCAGTATAACGCGCTTGGGACATAAAAAAAGCCGCAATCATCCTCTACCAAAAAGAGGCATTTTATGCTATACTTATGGGAATGCTTTCACACCCACTTCTTACACCAGAACAGGAGAAACATATTGTGGACTCCCTCGTGAGTGGCAATCTGCTGAATTTGAATGACATGGATGACATTCAGAAGCATGCTGCGTTGAATGAAGGCACGTTGTTTGATCTTGCGATTGAACACACCAATTTGAGTACAGCACAGGCTGCACAGCTGATTGCTCGTGAACACAACTGGCGTTTTATGGATTTAGACCGTTGGCGTCCGAACGACACAAATCACCTGAAAATTCCTCTCGCCTTTGCAAAAGCGAAGCGGGTTGTTCTTTTCTCCTGTACAGAAAACGAAGCACATGTTGCCATGAGTGATCCTCGTGATACAGAGACACTGCATCTTGTTGAAAAATATCTGGGTCGTCCAACACGCTCCTACTTTGCTGCGAAGGAACACATTCGAACTGCTCTTCGCTGGTACAAGATTGATATTCATGAAACGGTGAACAAGCTTGTTGCCATGCATGAAGTTGCCGTGAAGACGAAAGCACAGGACAACAGTGTTCCACTGCTCTTCGATGTTCTTGTCCGTCATGCCATTGCAAGCGGTGCCTCAGACCTTCACATTGAACCACAGCGTACGGGAACCGCCATTCGTATTCGTATTGATGGTCTCATGCAGACGGACATTGTGCTCCCCAAGACTATTCACGATCTCCTCATTCTGCGTGTGAAAGTTCTTGCAAGACTCCGCACCGATGAACATATGGTCCCACAGGATGGAAAGATTTCTATTTTCGATGAAGATGATCCAAACGAGCGAACAGACATTCGTGTATCTATTGTTCCAACCATTGTGGGCGAGAAAGCTGTGATGCGTATTCTCTCCTCTTCTGAGCAGGGACTCAATTTAAACCGTCTTGGTTTCAGCCGAGCGGACTTGGAAATTATGAAACGTCAGAGCGAACGAAGCTGGGGCATGATTCTGGTGACCGGTCCTACCGGGTCCGGTAAAACGACAACCCTCTATGGACTCCTCAAGATTCTCAACGTGCCGGAAGATAACCTGATGACGATTGAAGATCCTGTAGAATACGAAATGAAAGGACTCACACAAATTCAGGTGAATAGCGAGGTTGGTCTTACATTTTCCTCCGGTCTTCGCACCATTGTGCGTCAGGACCCGGATACCATTCTTGTGGGAGAAATTCGTGATGAGGAAACAGCAAACATTGGTGTGAATGCCGCCATGACTGGGCACTTAGTGCTTTCTACTCTCCACACGAACGATGCGGCCACCGCATTCCCCCGTCTTCTGGATATGAACGTGGAACCATTTCTTGTTGCATCCACAGTCAACATTGTTGTTGCGCAGCGTTTGGTTCGAAAAATCTGCACCCACTGTATTCACAGTGAGGAAACGAGTCTGGATGAACTGACAAATCGTCTCCCCATTCATGCACTGGAACTTCTTGGTCGCCAGCAAAAGACCCTCCGCCTCTTCAAAGGCCTTGGCTGCCCCATGTGTAAGAATTCAGGATACCTTGGACGCATTGGTATTTTCGAAATGCTGGAAGTCACACCGGAAATAAAGCAACTTATCCTGAAACGTGCGAGTGCCGATGATATTGCGGCGCAAGCGAAGAAGCAGGGAATGCATACCATGTTTGAAGACGGCATTGATAAAGTGCTTCAAGGTATGACGACCATTGAAGAAGTCTATCGTGTTTCCACTACCTCCTAATTTTTATGACGTTTAAGAGACAACTTCGGATGGTCGATGCAATCGCCCTCTTCAAACACCTGAGCATGACGCTGAAGGCGGGTCTCAATATTTCTGAGGCGGTGAATTCCATGGACGCCCGAAAGGGATCTGGCATGAAACGCGTGATAGATCACCTTCAGAACAGTGTGGAAACAGGACACACCTTCTATGAAGCAATGTCTACGGCTCCACGTAGTTTTCCCATGCTTGCACTGCAGCTTATTCGCACGGGAGAAATCAGCGGTTCGCTTCGTGAAAACATTGAAGAGGCATCTGCGTATATGACAGATATGGCGGAAACACGACGCGAAGTACGCAGTGCGATGCTCTATCCATCGCTTGTTCTGGTTGCGGTGACCGGTCTTGGACTTTCTATTTCCCTCTTCGTTCTTCCGCAAATTATTCCGCTCTTTGAAAGCATGAACGTGGAACTTCCCATGCCAACGAAAGTACTTCTCTTTGTTGCACGTTCTTTTGAAGCACATGGTCTGGGCATTGTTCTTTCTACAGCCGCTCTCTTCGCTGGTGTGCTCATTGCCTTCCGTGCACGCTCCCTCAAAGCAGTCACCGCTCCTATTGTTCTGCACATTCCCCTCATTGGTCATATTGTGCATCTCTTCAACCTCACACGTATTTGCCGAACACTCGGAAGCCTTCTTGGAAGCGGTATTCCCATTGTAGAAGCACTCACTATTACAGGAGATTCTCTGGAGAACCCTGTCTACAAACGTGTCATTCGTGATGTCACCAAGACCGTTACAGCAGGTGCACCACTTTCTGATGGACTGAAACTACATCATCAGATTCCACAGCTCTTCCAGCGTCTTATTTCTGTGGGTGAAAGAACAGGATCTATCAAAGATACGTTGTTCTACCTCAATGAGTATTACAGCGCAGACCTTAAGCACGCAGTGAAAAATCTTTCCACAGCACTGGAACCTGCCATGCTTATCATTGTGGGAAGCCTTGTAGGATTTGTAGTGTTCGCCATTATCACGCCAATTTACGATATTACGGGAAGTATTCAGTAGGACGAGGTTTTAGGTGTTAGGTTTTAGAAGTGAGCATGATATTGTAGTTGTCATGAAGAAACTGCTAGTCGCTACCCGCTACTCGCTACCCGCTTTTAGCCTCATCGAGCTTATGCTCGTCATCGCGATTTTTCTGGTGACGGCCATCAGCACAGTACCGATGATTTCGTACTATCAGGAACGTCAAACCGTCTCCAGTCTCACTGTTTCCATTGTGCAAGTCTTGCGTCTTGCACAGGGAAAATCTCTTAGCAGAACAAACGGCATGCCGTGGGGTGTTTACATTCCGGCAACGCGCGAGAGCATTACGCTCTTCAATGGAAAATCGTATGATTCGCGTGACCCTGTGTTTGACCAAGTACTGGATATTCGTCTTCCCTACCGTCTCTGTATGAATACCATGACGAATATGGATTCCAGTGCCACACTTCTCTTTCCTTTTATTCCGGAAGCAAAGAACGATCTCCATTTCTTGGAACTCTATTCAAAGGATGCAGGTGGAGAGAGATCGGTCATTCATGTAAATGTGAATGGAACAATAAGGACGGATCAAGATCCTACGAGTGTGTGTCATTAAATCAGTTGTATGTGATACGTATGGTTAGAAAGTTGGAAGTCCTTGCATCCCATCTTGTTTATTCGTTACTATAAAAACATGTTTAGAAATGCATTATCTGCCTCTGTTGCAACTCTGGCACTATTCCTTCCAAGTGTTACAACAGCCGCATTTTCTGATGTTGTTTCTTCACATGCGAACTTCGAAGCAATTACGTATCTAAATGATACAGGTATAATAACGGGATATAATGATGGCACTTACAAACCGGATTCCACCATTAATAGAGCGGAATTTACAAAAATTATCATGGAGGCGATCTCTGAAAAAAACGATAACTCAAATTGTTTCCCAGACGTGAAACAGGAATGGTTTGCAAAATACGTTTGCAACGCAAAAGACAAGCAAATCATTATGGGGTATCCCAACGGAACTTTTCAACCAGCAAACAATATTTCATTTGTAGAAGCGGCAAAAATAATTAGTCTCGCATTTCACCTTGATACTGCAAATCAAAATGGTGAATGGTATACCTCATTTGTAAAGGCCCTCGAGGAAAAGAAAGCCATACCTGTAACGATTAACGGTTTCGATAAACCCATTACCCGAGGAGAAATGGCAGAGATCATCTATCGCTTGCAGGCAAACAAAACAGATAAGCCATCACAAACATTTACGAATATAGGCTCTTCAAACAAAAAATGCTTAACTACCACTTGTACGCAGTCTCTCTTTTCATTGTCAGATGATATGGTTAAATTTGGTAATGATTACAGAAAGTCATTCCGATTATTTGTGAATGATAGCCATGAGGAATCCTTGTTTATCATTGGAAATCGGTACAGCGATTATCGTCTTTTCATCAACGGAAAGTATGTGGGACAGTATGATCGATTTGCAATGTCAGCAGATGAAAAAAGTCATGACATTCCTCTTGTTGTCTACGGCTCCGGTGATACGTTTTTTGGTTCAAACAAATGGAATAACTTCATATTATCTAATTCTGTAAAAGAGGAGATTGCAAATATGTCGAATTTCAAAAATATACATAAGGATTATCCTGAAGAGATTAAAAATAAGGCAAAGCAAGTGCTAAGCATGCTGGAGCAAGATACCGTTTCCATGGAAGAACTGTTTTCAATCCTCTACTTTGGATCTCGGAGAGGTTGGTCCGATTTGCCTAAAATTAAGACAATTCAAGTTTATAACGTCACTCAAGTCGATGATCGAAATGCTATTATAATGGCTTCATTTGACTACTATACTGGAGTGTATGCATTAAGTGTTCAAAATAATACTGTGGTTGATTTGATTGATACTTATTTCCTCAGTGACGATAGCCATCAACCAGTTGCTGTGAGTATAAATGGTGATGTGGCGTTCGGAACCAAACAACCATTGCAATTAATTGACAATAAACTTATTGAGGAAGGTAAAAGTATATGGTTCAATGGCAAACCACTGAATGATCGTTACAACTACATGGTTTCAACGCCAAGATTTTCTCAAGATGGTCAGTTGTTGTACTATGGCATCAATGCGAAGGAGCAAAACGGTAAAGTGACGTACACATGTGATGCGTGGGTTGGAAAGAAAAAGTACCCTTTTTCCTGTAATAGTGAGCTTTTCTTTGCTGGCCTTAGAGATTCTCCCAAAATAAGTCCAGATGGTAAAACGGTTGTATATAAAGAGTTAGTGGCAAAAGAATCGGAAGAATCCTTTGCGTCGTATACTTCGCGGCTGGTTATCAATGGAAAGCCTCAAGCTATCCATCAATCAATTGGTGATCCTAAATTTACAAAAAAGGGACTGGCTGTTGTTGTATCTGATGATGCTGGCCCTTATGTTGAATGGGATGGTAAGAAAGTAAGTCCAACTGGAGTGCTATGGTCTGAAGGCTTTCTTATGAGTAGATTGGATGAAGTTTACAACGATAGTGAAAACCAAGATGATAATAACATTACTGTAAGTCCATCTGGCGAACACATTGCCTTCACCATCTATGATGCTTCCAAAAAGTGGAATTTATACAAAGATGCTCAGCAAATCACATCATCATCCGATTACATCGCCAACGTATTATTTCACCCACTTGATGAACATCTTGCTTACACAACCGTCTCTGTAGAAAAAGAGAAAAGGGAGCCTGATTTTCGTTTAGGAGAATTTGTAGGCTTTTCCCCTCCCCTCAAAAATCTGACAAAGTATTCTGTAATAGATAATGGGAAAACTCTTTCGGAACATGAGAAAGTACTCTGGATGCAATTTTCACCACATGGAGAACATCTTTGGTATATTGCACAAGATGGCAACACAATGAAGGTATTCAAAGATGGCAAACCTTTAGGAGAGTCTTTTGATGCTATAGTTATGAAACCATACTTTGAAAACGATCAGCTCACATTGGGAATTTTGAAAGGAAACGAAATTTCCATACTTTCTGTGAGGTAACTCAAATAGTGTTAAATCTGTTCATATGAACAGAAATGGAATGATACGGACAGATCAAGACCCTACGAGCGTTTGCCATTAAACGGAGAAACACTTTCATGAATGTGCACTTTGTATAATCGTGCGATTCTTTCTATTTGGCGCAGCGCATGTTCATCCTTCTCCTCCTCTGCAAGTCTCCAATGCTCCCTCATGTAGCATTCAAAAAGGGGATGATTTCGAACGTGTCCAAGTTCGATTTTTGCACGAAGGAAGAGCATGAAACCCGGAAGATCAGCAAGCCACTTGAAATCTCTTGTAGCAGTAATCCAGCGAGAAAGTGGATCGGAAGGTTCTTCCCATTGATCAATCCATTCTTGCATGACGCAGATAGTACGCGCCGCCTATCATCCGTCAATTCCATCAAAAACCAATAACGAAGAACTTTTCTGCTATCCTACGAAAGAGATTCCCCCCCTTCTCACTTTGTTCTTCACACGTCATCGCGGCCAGTCCCTTCTGGAAATTCTTATTGCAATCGGCATGATTGTCTTTTTTGCCACGGCTTTCCTGGGATTGATTGTTGCAAGCTATGGACGTCTTTCTCAATCGAAATATCAGTCCACCGCCGCACTTCTGGGGAATGAAGGAATTCGTGCAGTGGCTTCCATTGCAGATAGAAACTGGAATGCTCTGCAGTGCCCTGTTTTTCCCTGCACATTTGGGCTCCGGAAAGATGGAAATGCGTATGCCTTCACTCCGGCACCGGATATGACAGGATCTCCGCCTCAAACGGTGTTTACACGAACGGTAACGATTGATCCTCTCTGGAGAAATGATGAGGGAGAAATGGTCTCTGGGAGAACAACGGGGGCAATTCCAGATTCCGATGCGCGTCTTGTGACCGTGACAATTTCGTGGCTCAATCAAATCAAGCGCAATGTAACGGCAGAATTCACCTCTCTCGTCTCTCGCAGCCACAAAACGTCTTCTCTGGTATTCGACACCCAGGATGATTTTGCAGGAAAGACAGGAAACCCTGCGACTGCCCCTCAATTTCATGGAACAGTGGCAGTTCGTGAGCTTGTGAATGGTGAGGTGCGTACAGGAACGACGGGGTCATTTGAAAATCCTCAAGCAGTACAGTCCATCGTGGAACTCACACAACCTTCGGAGCATGTTATTGCAATTGTCCGTGACGAAGATCGTCTTCTCAGTATGACATCGCAGGCTCTCTCCATCTTTTCGCTCGATAATATTTCGAAGGGAGATGTTCGTCTGGAAAGACGGATTCCTCTTTCCGGGACACCCACAGCACTGGCCGTGTCTCGCAATGCGATTTTCTTAGGAAAAGAAGACGGATCCGTTGATGTTATTCGCAAACAGGAGAATCCCACCTACGGCGTGACAGCGCTCTGGACTGGATTGGGGTCTTCTTCCATTCGTGTTCTCACACTCGACACAAACAGCAATCTCCTGCTTCTGGGAAAGGCGCAGGGAAGAGACGCTGAATTCCTTGCCGTGAATCTCACGAAAGATCCCTCTCTTTCCTCTCCTGTGATTGCATTCCGTCAACAACTTCCTTCGAGTGTAACGGCGATCGTTAGTGATGGATCACGCGCGTTTATTGGAATGGAGTCCAATGAACTCAGTATCATCCATTTCAATACACCAACCTTTGCTTCGCATCTTCTTGCAGGAGAAGCGCAAACAATTTCTTCGCTCGCGCTGGATAAAGACACACTCTTCGTTTTACGCACATCGGGCGGGACAGAACCTGAACTGAGTTCATGGCGTGTTGTGCAGGAAGAAAATGAATCTTCTACGTCCCTAAAGCTCATACAGACAATAAATCTTCCGTCACTCACATCCCCTGGCAAACTTCTCCTTCTTCTTTTGTCTGGAAAACTCGCACTGACAACAGGTTCCGCAGGACGAGACATGATGGTGATTTCGGAAGATTTCTCTCAGACGAAGATTGTGACTGCTCCTCCAGGAATGACAGGGGGAAGTTGTTTGTCACTCACGCAGGATGAGCAACATCTCTATGCCGCATGTACAACCGGACAGGGTACCGATGCACTCATGACGGTGATTGATCCTGAAAATCCCACAGGCTATGTATCCTGGGCAACGTATACTTCTCCGGTCGTCTGTATTCCAAACGATGTGACGCTCCGTCAATGGAACAACATGAAATTCCGTTCTTCCGGAGAAGGATATGTTTCCGTTCAGGTGCATACGGGTCCTACAGTCAGTGATGTACAAGCAAACCCCTGGCTGGGTCCTGAAGGAAAGGAAGATCGCTCTTTTGATGATGACACCATGTGGCACAACATATCATTCCTTGGAGGGTCACGATGTCTGGAAGCACGTGTGGTGTTCCATGGTTTCACGACGTGTCCTCTCACGCTGGATCACCTTCTCTTTACGTACGAATGATTCCTTTTTCTTTCATGCGTCGGGCAAGCACGCTCATTGAGCTCATTCTCTATATGGCAATGACGGTGATCATCGTGGTGGGTCTCACGACCGTTGCAGCACGCATTCGTTCTGCGCAATCGACTAGTGGAAATCAAACCGAGGTGCAACAGTCCGTCCGCACAGCGCTCCTTCAACTCTCTGCTCTTACGGCAACGTACGAAACAGGTGCTGTTCTTCCCGATGATCGTTTTCCAGGAGTACCAAATGGACTTGTTCTCTGGAATGTCACCGAGCAACCGGGAACTATTCCTACAACCTTTCTCTCACTCTTCCTGAAAGACAACGTTCTTGTCATGCAACACAAAGAGGAAGGAGTACGAGGAGAAGAAGTCATTCTCACACCGGACAGTGTGGTCGTTCGAGATGCAACATTTGTCATGGGCTCTTCTGACAATGTTCCGCAGGTTTCTTACTCCTTTATTGCGGAGTCCAAACAAACCACAAAAGGAGGAGGGGCATGGAGCATTGCGTCGACCTTTATGCTTCGCCCCACGAATGTTCCGCTGAAAGATGTGTGTTGTCCTGTTTTCTTCAAGAGCGCGTGTAGCCCACTCATTCCTGCGTGTCTTTCCTCGTGTGTTCCCGGTTCATCGGATCCCGCGTGCCTTCCTCCGCCTCCTATCATCTTTACACCTATTCGTCCTCCTTCTTCCGGAAGTTCATCGTCCACTTCCCTTCCCTTCCCGGAATGCTCAGAAACAGAAAAGGGGCTAACACGTCTTCTTTTGTACGATCGCATCAACGAAGATTTCAATCTGCCGGATGATGAAAACTACCTCCAGAACTGCGGCACCGAAGGAGCTATTGGACTTTCCATGAAAGGAGAAGTTCCCTCCGATCTCTTTGTCATCAGCAGTATCACCTTCCGCATGCGCGTTCGTGCGAACACGGATGATGAGAAGAGATCCAGTAAAGTACAACTAGACCTTGTTCAAGATTCTATGCATCTTATGCACGGGCCGGTACTGACGATTGATGGACAGATGACAGAATGGCATCCCCTCGAACAGACATTGGAAAGTGGTGCTTTGCTTGTCTCTCAGCAAGACATGAAAAATCTTCTCTCTGCGCAGAATCTCTTGCTTCAGCTTCAAAGCACGCAGCCAGGAAATTTGCTCCAGATTTCGGTGATGGATCTGGTGATCCTTTATAAGACATCCACCGGTACAGAAAAAACATTCATTCTCCATCCTTCGCGTTCTAATCCTCTTATTTTGTCCGATGCATGGGAAGCTGTGGGGAAAGCAAACTCGCTCCTTGGCTTCTGGAGTTTTGAAGAGCCAAGCGGAACAATTGCAGAAGATTCCAATGGAGAAACCGATGGCATCCTGCGCCAGGGAAACAGCGTGACGGAAGAAGGGCCATGGGCATCTGCCAGAACGACAACAATCGTTCCACCCGCAAACCAGGGTGGTGCGTCCGCACTCGCATTTCCTTCGTTTGATAAGCAAGATCCTGTGTATCACTTCATGCGCATTGGTGACGGTCCGGAATTAAATTTCCGTATCGATCAACCATTTTCCTTCTCCTTCTGGATTCGTCCAAAACCTCTGGATACTGGTAATCCGGAAAATATGATCGTCTTCGGTAAAATGCAGGATGACAATGTGGGCTATAACTTGGTTCTCTACGGTGGAACGAGTGCGTATTTCCTTCAGTTTCTCTGGGGAGACCAAACAAATACGATTCTCAGTCCTCCGGGTGCCATAGGTCCGGATGCCTGGTCCTACGTCATCGTCTCGTACGATCCTACGAAACCTTCCGTAGAACGCGCGCAGATTATCGTCAATGGAGTGGAATCCACTATCAAGGAAGGAACAAGACGATTCCCAGCAAAACCAAGTCCTTCACACATGCATGATGATGCATCGCATCTTCCCTTCCGCCTTGGTGCCAGCGCGCATCCTGCCTTCACCACCTTTACCCCCTTCCAGGGATACATCGATGAACTGCGTGTCTACAATCATCCTGTCACACTGGACGAAGTGAGTGCAGGGATGGCTGCTCTTTCTCGCATAACTCCATGATCTTCTTTACCCAACGTTCGGCCATGACTGCCCTCCTCACCGTTGTGGTGATTGGATCAGCGGCGCTCATGATGTCCATTGCTATTGCACTGCGTGGTATTGGGGAATCTGACCTTGCGGTTTCTTCTGTTCGCCTTGCGCAGGTGGATGCACTCCTTTCGGGTTGCAGCGATGAAGCACTGCTTCGTCTCTCTCGAGATCAGACATTTGGACAGGGTGTTCCCGTGCGGTTTCCGCTTGGGGCAGGCACCTGTACAATCACAAGTGAAAGCGTCGTCGGGACTACACTGGAGACGTACGCCATCATCATTACCGCCGAGCGGCAACGCACCAAGAAATCCGCTCGTGTGACAGTTCTTGTTCCCACCATGCAAATCCTCTCGTGGGATGCCAGTATCGATCCCTCACTTCCGTAACCTATGTCTCTCTTCTCCCGAAAAAGTTCCATTCTGGCAATGAGCGTTGAAGATTCCATTGTGCATCTTGCCTGTGCATCCGGAACAGAAGGGCAACCGGGAACAGTCACCGAACATACATCGGTGGATCTTCCACCAGGGATTGTTCTCCATCAGCGCATTCAGAAGAAAGAAGAATTTTCAAAGCTTGTTGCAACGGGACTTTCTCTGCTCAAGCACAAACCGTCGACCGTGGTACTGGGACTTCCTGCAGGACTTGTTCTCACCCTTGCAAAAACGGGGCTCACGGAATCCCCTACTGCGAAGAAACCTCTTGCGTCCCTTGTGAGTGAAGCCATTCCTCTGCCTGCGGAAAAATTGCAGATCAAAGATCAATGGAATGCGCCGAGTGGAAAGAATCCTGGTGTGTGGTCCTGCGTTGCCATCGAACACGATGTGCTGGAGGAATACAAAGCAGCACTCAAAGGAGCAGGACTTTCCAGTGTGAAGGTTGTACCTCTCTCCCTCGCGTTCCTTGCTGTGCATGCGTCGAGCGCAACAGTCGATCAACCTACCCTTGTTCTCAACCTGACCACACATCCTGGCTCCATCATGCGGGGTTCCCGTTCCATCATGCTGGATGAGCGTCTCCTGTTTGATGCAACGCTGGAGGAATCTCTCACGGAAACATTGGAAACGTGGGCAGCCCTTCTTCCCAAAGAAACAAAAACGAGCATGATTGCCCTTGGTGATGAAGCGAAAACGAAAGCACTTCTCACAAAAATACTTGCAAAAAATCCTTCCGTCTCTCTCACCACAAAGCAGGGAGATGAGTGGACCTACGCAGCGATGCTTGCAAGTGCAGAACTTGCAAAACCTTCTCTTCCCTCCTTCTAATGTCACGCTCTTCGCACAAAAAAGGATTCACGCTTCTGGAACTGGTGATCACCATCACCATCCTCTCCATGCTCGCACTTGCCGTATTTGCGGGGGTGGATCCCAAGAGACGTCTCAATACCGCCCGAAATGCAAAACGCTGGAGTGATATCACCATCATGCTGGATGCCTTCAAAGCCTATCAGGCAGATCACGACGGTCTTCTTGTGCAAAACCCTGCCGATCCAACCTCTGCCCCCATCATCGATTCTGATCCAACGACTGTACAGATCATTGGCAGAAGACCGGACTGTACCAAGTGTGTTACTGCGAGTCTCGTTTCCGTACAGCCTGGATGTGGGTTGGACCTTGCCCTCATGACAGGATTCATGAAGGAATTCAAACCCTACCTCCCTCGCATTCCTGCGGATCCTTATAGAAAATCGGAAGCGCAGAAAGCGGAGGACACACGGTATTACATCAACCATGAGACCGGCGGCATTCTGACCATCGGCGCGTGCAATGCGGAGTCCGATGCGCGCGGCGGACGCGGGACACCGAATCCGATTGAAGTGACGAGATAGTTTATTGGTTGACTGGTTGATTGGTTTCGGATTTCGTACTTCGAATTTCGGATTTCTTTCCGCGTGCTATCATCTTTCCATGAAACGCTCCGCCTTCACTCTTCTTGAGCTCATCATCGTCCTCGGCATTCTTGCAATCCTCTTTTCCACCATCTTCGTTGCTCTCAAGCCGTCCCAAAAAATTGCGGAGGCACACAATGCAAAAAGGAGGCTGGATATTGAAGCCATTGCGAATGCCATTGTTCTTCATCGTGAGGATGGCGGAACATTTCCTACGGGCATTGATGATCAAGCACGACTCATTGTGACGGACACAACATCTTCTTGCACAGGAACATCGTGTCCTTCTGCAGGATCCATTGCAGGATGCATCAATATCACGAATGACCTTCGTCATGAACTGACAACCATTCCGAAAGATCCCAAAGCAACTGATGGTCGAACCCTGTACTATATTCGGTACAAAGACAGACAGCTAGAAGTGGGGGCATGTAACCCCGAACCGGAAGGAAAAGATTCTCTCTTGCCTTCCATTGTCACGTATCGGTAGAATTTTAGGCAATCGTTGACCCCTTACCCCCTTCCATTGTATGAAACTCTCTTTCCCCCAGAGTTCGAAGCGTGGTTTCACGCTCATTGAACTCATTATCGTGATTGCCATCATCGCAATCATCGTTGCCGCTGTCTTTGTGGCAATTGACCCTGTTCGACGTCTGAACACAAGCCGCAACTCCACACGCCGCACAGATGTAACAGCCATCGTGCAGGCATTGCAGCTCTACACAACAGATACACTGGCTGCAGGAAATTCTCTTGCTGGTGGTGTTGCAACACTCAATAGTAATGCAAACAACTGGTATCGTTTGGGTTCCGCAAACTGTACCGCTGCATGCGGACCAACAGGAAATACGGTGACAGTAACAAACTGTGTTGATGTCTCCGGACAGCTGGTTCCAAACTACATTAAGGCAGTTCCCTTCGATAAAGCCGGTGGTTCTGCAACAGACACTCGTTACGCCGTTCGCTTGACCAGCGGTGCCTATGAAGCAAAGGCATGCAATCCACAAGCAGAAGGAGCGGGAGGATCTGGAACTCCACCAGATATCACGATTTCTCGTTAAGATAGATCTTCAAAGAACGCCTCCTTTACCGGGGGCGTTTTTTGAACGCCGCAGCCACGAAGGGCTGCTGCTCTATTAAAAGGAAATGATTCCTACAAGCTATAAGCTAATGCCTATTACCACATTCTTCATTCTCAATGCATATCGCATTCTCCAACACGCATTGTCATCTCTCGGTTCTTGCCGTTCTTTGCACGAAGTGTGAAGACATACGTTCCGGGAATATTCGTCGTAAATGTAAATGTTTCTTCCTTGGGTGTAGTCCACTGTCTTATGGACTTCACTTCACCGGTAGGATATTTCACGGTATCCACGAAAAAGAACCGTTTCGATGCAAGGACAACCGGCACTCCAGACCGTATGAACGAGGGAACTCCCTGCGTGAGGGCAGTCATGGAGCCGAGTCGTTGTTGGATGCGGACTTCCTTGGAACAAGAACTCACCGATGATTGCGAGGAGGATGATTGGGACGAAGCTTGTATGCCCGATGTATCCACAAGAGAGACATCACCAAGACGTTCAAACGTCACACGTGTATGTCCCACTTCACGCGGGGAAATGGCAAGAAATGATGCGAGACTCATGTCCATATCGCGGTATCTTCCTTTCGGCATATACGGACCACGATCATTAATGCGGACGACAATGCTTTTTCCATTTGTAAGATTGGTTACTTTGACGAGGGTGTTATAAGGAAAGCTTCTGTGGGCAGCGGTGATCTGATGCATATCAAAACTCTCACCAAAGGCAGTTCCTTTTCCCTGAAATTTTTCCGAATACAAACTTACTTCATGGTCTTCCGT
Organism: Patescibacteria group bacterium; assembly: GCA_023263945.1. Taxonomy (GTDB): domain Bacteria; phylum Patescibacteriota; class Gracilibacteria; order Peribacterales; family Peribacteraceae; genus JALQTW01. The sequence goes on from JALQTW010000002.1 coordinate 296,026, forward strand.
TTTCAATTTTGTGTCCAGGTCGGTAATCATGGCCGAAAGCTCCTCCGCCGTGAGCGTACTGTCCATCGACTTTGTTGTGATGGGATATTTCTTGAGGACAAACGGAACGTCTTCCAGGTCAATGATTTCGCTCACTCCTTCCCAACTTTCGGGGTCAATATATTCGATGTTACGCGTCCGAAAGAGCCAGAGGAGTGCATCGCTCATGAGGAGAGGATCGTTCGGGCGAAAATTGTCGATGTCATTTGGAAGAATATTCCTTCTTTGGCCAAACGAAATCTCCAAAAAGCCGACATCCCCGGGTTTTATGTCTTCGTACCGTTGTTTCGTGGCAGGGTCTGTAGGACGCTTGATGGTGTGCCACATCATCACGAATGCATCGCGACGGGAAATGGAATCGGCTGCAAACGCCGTGTTCGCGCACATGAGAAATGCGCAGGAGAGAAGCAAGAGACGTTTCATGGGGAAAATATAATAGCCTATTTCTTCTTCTAAAACCCCCCTTTGACATTTTTCATAAATGAGTACAGCATGAGAGACTTTATGCCCTCTGAAACATTCAATTTACGGGATTTTGCTTCTCATGTGAGTCCTTCTCAAGACATTCCAAATTATGCAACATTACTCGAGAAAACCGCTCCGGAATTTCGCGTCTTTTGTGCTGGATTTCGCGAAAGAGTAAGAATATTAAAAGAGGAAGGGAAAAAAGTATTGGTTGTTCTTGGCACGGGAGGCACATTCCAGTCTGATGAGACAGATGAAGGCAGAGCTCCAACGGGATCCCTGAAAGAAAGTTTCGATGCATTAGGACTTCCTGAGGATCCTTCCGTTCACCTGGAGCTGTTTGATTTAATGAAATTGGACTCTTCTCAAATGACCGTTGAACAGTGGCGATTCCTTGCAGAGATGATTATTGAATTCGAGGAAGAAGTATCGGATATGTACGACGCAATTATTATCACACATGGAACAGACACCATGGCGAAAGGCGCATCGTATCTTTCTTTAATGCTCAAAGGATTTCCCAAAAGTATTATTTTTACAGGTTCTCAAGAACCTGCCCGCAAAAGTGGGACAGATGCAAAGGATCAAATGGAAAGAAGTATCACAGCAGCAAAACTCGCTTCAGGAACTAACCGAAAAATTGCAGAAGTGATGGTGTGTTGCGGGCTGCGGGTTGCCCGTGGTACGTGGGCAGAAAAACTTGGTGATACAACCGTGAATGCTTTTGGACCTTGGAATCAACCAAACCAAGATTTTGATGCAACGGATTGGGAAAGGGCTACACGAGATGGAACGTTACACCGTTTAGCACCCGCTCTATTAGATTTCGGAACGGGAAAAAGTAGAGGAAGTCTTGAATTTGCAACACATGCAATCGATTTTGAACATAAAGGCGCCTTTGAACCATTTACGATGATCGAAGAAGAAGCCAATCTCTTCCCCGCGACGCTTACTGATAAATCAACTCAAGCCATCGCCGAACATATTATTCATCAACGCGTAGCAGTGTTAACCCAATTAGGAAGCGCGACCGCAGATGACAGACTTGTAGAAGTTGCTCTTGCCGCGGCGCAGCATGGAAAAATTATTCTTTTCGAAGCTCCTTTCCACGATTCAACAGTACAACCTGGAACATATAAAGCAGGGGCAAAAGTTCGTGAACGACTTCCCAATATTCAGAGGAGACTACCCATCCTCAATACATCTCCTACAACATTTGAAACAAAGACGAATTATTTATTGCATCGTCTAGGCATTCGCCCTGCTGGAAACACAAAAGGGCTTGGCATGTATTACAGCAATAATGATTTGCGAAAATTCTACGATCAAATGGAACAGAATCTTGTACGAGAATTAGTATAATTTATAAATACCGAAACCCATTCGATCGCACGATCCTAATGCCCTCTTGTACGGCAAACTCCTCTAAAAGCTTCCTCGTCATGGGACCTACAACCCCTGCTCCGTGATCGTTCGAGGTTGTGATGATCTTTCCTTGGAGTTGCATGGCTTCCACAGCCTTCTCCGTTTTCTCACCAAAGACACCGTTAATATCTGCTTTTGTGAGGAGTCCTTTTCGAAGAAGAAGACGCTGGAGTCGCTTCACATCATCTCCTTGGCTTCCACGAGCGAGGACAGATGATGGAAGATGCTTCTCCAGAACGATCTTCGTGACCTGCATGGTGAGAAAAATAGGCGATGCTTCGCTCTTCGCACGTTTGATTCTCCAGGCATGAATAATGGCACTTTTTGTTTTGGGACCAATGCGACCTGCTCCCGGCGTGAGAGCATCATCAATCACGTGTGTTCGAAGCTGAAATGCAATGACAGCATTCTTCATCCGTTCATCAAATGCTCCCGTCGTACGCCCGGAATAGTCCCCCAGGAAACGAAGAACTCCTTGTGCACGATTGACATTCTGCCCAGTGTCTCCCATCGCCAACTCACCGAATGCAGCAGGAAGTCGATTCATAAGTTTTTCTGCAGCTATGAGGCGAGCGCGCGTCACATCATCAGCAGATGATCCATCTCCTGAGATGTTGTGATCTTTCTGAAAGCGTGCAAGAGCCGCTTTTGTTTCCTCTCCAAATGTTCCGCTGGGCTCACGCTCAAAATAGGCAAGTGAAGAAAGTGTTTTTTGGAGCAAACGAACGGACGCAGAGGAATCTCCCAGAGAGGATGCAGCCAGAAGTAGAGATGATGGAGTATTCGTCGATGCAGGAAGCACAGCACGTGGTGCTGGAAGGTTTTCCAGCACCAGCGACACCTGAGGATGATCACTTCCAAGTGGATAGATGGTTGCCGTCATACGTTTGGAGCCAAATGCGAGTGCCCGTGCAAGTCCTTCCTCTCCGTGTCCCACCCAGATATCAAGGTGAGCAATGGATGCATCGTCGTCGTTGTCCATCATGGTGATGGCACTGCCACGATCGTGCACAGCACCAACGCCAATACCGGGGAGATCGATGCGTGTTCCAAACGGAATTTCCTTGGGCGCTGCAAGCATGCCGGGATACACCGGTGTGCCATCTGCTCCGTGAATCCCCTGCCCATTCATGATGACATCCTCCTCATAACTCCCCAGCACATAGCAACACTGGTCCGGCTCTGGTGAATAATAGGCGGTGAGGTAGACTTCCTGTTCGTACGGAAGAACGGCAACCTGACCAATGACGGGAGAAACCAAACTCCCAAGACACGAACAGAGGAGAATGGTAGCCGGATAGAAGCGAATGGGTGTGTGTTTCATGGAATGTTGTTTTCCTTTCATTATAGCAAAAAAAGGCTCTTTGAGCCATTATCTACGGCCAAAAAAAGAGTGTTTGTACAGCAAGAAAACTTGTCATCTTTTTCTGTTTGCCAAGGCATAGAGGAGCGCGTAGCCTCTGACGCGGCATGAACGCCGGAGTGCATCCCCCGTCGGCCCCGAACAACGCGGGGTTGGCTATTTCCCCCTGCAAAACGATTCTCCTCTTAGGTTCCGGTGCTCTGAAAATTGGAGAGGCGGGAGAATTTGATTACTCGGGAAGTCAGGCCATTAAAGCGTTTAAGGAGGAGGGAAAACGCGTTATTCTGGTGAACCCTAACATTGCAACGAATCAAACGAGTGAGGGTATTGCGGATGAAGTCTATTTTGTTCCGGTGACACCGGAGTATGTGACACGCATTCTTGAAACAACAAAACCGGATGCCATTGCCTTGAGCTTTGGAGGACAAACTGCTCTTAATTGTGGCCTCAAGCTGGAAGAGGCCGGTGTGCTCAAAAAACACGATGTCAAGGTTCTGGGAACATCCACGGATGCTATTCGAAAAACCGAAGACCGCGCCCTTTTTAATGAAGAGCTTCAGAGTATCGGGGTTTCCGTTCCACGGTCGATAGCATGTGATTCCAAAGATGAAGCATTAAAGGCCGGAGATAAAGTGGGCTTTCCTGTCATCGTCCGTGCTGCATTCGCACTGGGAGGAAAAGGAAGCGGACGCGCAAAAGATAAGGCGGAGTTGAAGGAAATTGTCAGTGCGGCCTTTGTGGAATCTCCACAGGTGCTTGTGGAGGAAGATCTCACAGGATGGAAAGAGATTGAATATGAAGTGGTTCGAGATATGGCCGATAACTGTATCACGGTCTGCAACATGGAGAATGTAGATCCACTCGGAGTGCATACGGGAGAGTCGATCGTCGTTGCGCCAAGTCAAACACTGGATAACACGGACTACAACATGCTCCGGTCTATTGCACTGAAAGTGATCCGTCACTTTGGCATCATTGGAGAATGCAATATTCAGTACGCGCTGGATCCCCTTTCACGTGACTATCGCGTGATTGAAGTGAATGCGCGCTTGAGTCGATCATCTGCGTTGGCATCCAAAGCGACGGGGTACCCGCTTGCATTTGTTGCGGCAAAGCTGGCTCTTGGAAAAACACTTCCCGAACTGAAGAATTCCATCACGCAAGTGACATGTAGCGATTTTGAACCATCGCTGGATTACATTGCGGTGAAAATCCCCCGCTGGGATTTGAAAAAATTCCGCTTTGTATTGGATCAAGTCACCAGTGAAATGAAGTCTGTTGGGGAAGTGATGGCACTGGGACGAACCTTTGAAGAAGCGCTTCAGAAAGGGCTCCGCATGCTCAACATTGGTGCAGATGGCCTCTTTCCCATTCCTGTTGAATTCCCCAGTAAAGACACCCTTGCCCATGCGGCCCGCCCAACGCCCCATCGTATTTTTGCCGTTGCCAAAGCTCTCAATGAAAACTGGTCTCCGGAGGAAATTCATGAGAGAACAGGCATTGACCGGTGGTTTTTGAACCGCATGCGTGCCATTAGCGATACCGAACAAGAACTCTTTCAGACAGCCAGTAAAGAGCTGGATCCCCATCTCATCAGAAAAGCGAAGAAACATGGCTTCTCCGATGCAGCCATTGCTAAGTTTAAGAACACCTCCGTCGAACGTATTCGTGAGGTGCGAAAAGAGCATCATATTACTCCTATCGTGAAACAGATTGATACTCTTGCCGGAGAATTCCCAGCCAAGACGAATTACCTTTATATGACCTACCACGGAACGCAGAGTGATGTGAATCTGGATACAAGCAAAAAACGCGCGATCGTTCTTGGAGGAGGTCCGTATTCCATCGGTTCGTCTGTGGAGTTCGACTGGTGCTGCGTGCAGGCAGTGCATGAACTGCAACGTCAGGGCTTTGATGTTCTCATGATCAATTCCAACCCGGAAACCGTGAGTACTGACTACGACGAATGCGACACGCTCTTCTTTGAACAGCTTACATTGGAACGTGTTCTGGATATTGTGGATGTGACTCGTCCCGATGGCGTTGTTGTGTCCATGGGCGGGCAGATTCCAAACTCGCTTGCTAAAAAACTCTCGGAAGCCGGTGTTCCTATTCTGGGGACTGATCCCAAAAATATTGATGCCGCAGAAGACCGGCATAAATTCAGCGCGCTTCTGGATACGCTGGAAATTGATCAGCCGCTGTGGAAAGAATTTTCAGACATGGCGTCCGCGCGACAATTTGCAAAGAGCACCGGGTACCCCGTCATTGTGCGTCCCAGTTACGTGCTCTCTGGTTCTGCGATGGCGGTTGTTCATTCTGAGGATGACTTGAAGGAATATCTGGATATTGCGACAGACCTATCCACAGACTCTCCTGTGGTGATTTCCAAATTTGAACAGGGTGCCAAGGAAATTGAGATGGACTGCGTTGCGCAGGAGGGAACATTGCTGGCATATGCTATTGGAGAACATGTGGAACATGCCGGTGTGCACTCGGGCGATTCAACGATCGTCATGCCCCCTCAACGTGTGACGATGGAAACCATGCGGAAAATGAAAGTGGTTGCAAAGAGCATCTGTAAGGCACTGTCCATTTCAGGCCCGCTAAACATTCAGTTTCTTGCCAAGAGTAACCGCCTGAAGGTGATTGAGTGTAATCTTCGTGCCAGTCGCAGCTTCCCGTTTGCAAGCAAAGTGACAGGCGTGAACTTTGCGCAGCTTGCAACGCAGGCACTGCTGAAAAAAGCACCACTCGACAAACGCTACCAAACGATCGACCTGGATCACGTTGCGGTGAAAGCAGCACAGTTCAGTTTCAGTCGCTTGAAAGGTGCGGACCCCAAGTTGGGAATTGAAATGACATCCACGGGTGAAGTTGCGTGCTTTGGAACCGATGCAGAACAAGCATTCTTACTTGCTCTCACAGCTATTGGCTTCAAGCAGCCAAAGAAAAATATTCTCCTCACAATCGGCCGATTGGAAGACAAAGTGGATATGCTGCCAGCTGTAGAAACGCTCATGAATATGAACTACGCGCTCTTTGCAACAGAACGAACACATGAATTTCTCACATCACGTGGGTATCCAAGCGCGCTCCTCTATAAAATCTCCGAACCACGAAGTCCCAACATTCGTGAATATCTGGAGAACAAACGGATCGATATGGTCATCAACATTCCGCAACATGGAACTTCCACGGAAAAAACGGACGGATACTTCATTCGTCGTCTGGCGATTGACCGTGGCATTCCTCTCATCACAAACGTGCAACTTGCAAAGCGCATCATTGAAGCATTGGCAGCAGAGGCAGAGCGTGATGAAGAACGGGAGCTTGTTTCCTGGCCAGGAATCCTCAAAAGAATGTGAGAAAATATCCCCTCACCTTCTTTCTTACATGTTGGAGTAAAACTGCTTCTTCTTGTTTTCTTTCCTGAATCCCTCTCTCTTCAGAGCACGAAGACGTTGAAGGCGCTTGGTGGGCTTCTTCTTGAAACGACGACGTTCGCGAAGCAGCTTCACAAGGCGTGAATTTTGCACCTGCGACTTGAACCGGTTTTGAATGCGGTCTGCAGATTCGTCGCCTTTGCGGATAGCGTAAATGGCCATAAAGCCGATGTAGCCTACGGGAAAGATGGGGGTATGGCAAGGGGGGGTACAAGTTGTTAGTTTTTAGTTGTTAGTTCTTGGTTTTTCTAAAAACGAAGAACCAAAAACCAATAACCTGTGGACTTCTGTCTTCTATCGTAATGCATTGATCGCTGCCTTCAGTTGCTGGTCTGGAGTTGCGGTATCAGTGGTGACAATATCCGGCTGCACGCCGATTTTGTCGATAGTACGGCCAAGGGGTGTCAGCCATTCGCCGATGGTGATCTTCAGCGCTTCACCACTTTGAAAGGTCAACACCTCCTGCACGGTTCCTTTGCCATACGTTTTTGTGCCCACGATCTTTGCCCGTTTGTAATCCTGCAATGCACCAGCAACAATTTCAGAAGCGCTCGCGGAACCATTATTGACAAGAACTACCACGGGTATATCGGCATCAATGATAGGGGTGAAATCCGTGAGTTCTTTCGATATCCCATTTTTCCCTTTCACAAGAGCCACGACAGAATTCTTAGGGACAAAGGCACTTACCAGCATGTCTGCCGCATGGAGCAAGCCTCCTGGATTATTGCGGAGATCCACAACAATGCCACTGGGATTCTTCGCGGCGACTTTCTCCATGACAGAACGAATATTCGCATCAGTCGTATCACCAAATTGGGCAAGTTTTACAATAACAAGAGAGCCCTGCGAAGAAATATCAATTTCTGGGATGCTGATGGTATCCCGCACTACAGTAACATTCATCGAAGAAGAACCGCGTTGGATGAGAAGATTCACCGATGTTCCCTTCTTCCCACGGATGTAACTCACGGCAAGATCTAACGGAAGTCCCGTGAGGGTTGTGTTATCTGCTTTCAGAATGATGTCTCCTGGAAGAAGGCCTGCTTTCTCCGCGGGAGAATTGGGAAGAGGAGTAACAATGACAATCGACCCTGACTGCACTTCCACATGCGCACCAATACCCGTAAGCTCTCCTTTAATCTGCGTCTGGAATTGATCTGCCTGAACAGGTCTAAAGAATGTGGTGTACGGGTCCCCCAAGCTGTTCACCATTCCTTCAATCATCTTGTAACTTGCTTCTCGTTCATCAATGGAACTGGAACGGAGGTAATCGCGCTGCAAAAGTTGCCAGACCGCTTGAATGAGCTCTGCATTAGGAACCTGTGTGGAAGGAGAGTTTATCTGCGGTGGCAGGACATCAATCTTTATCTTCACTTTCTGTTTCACAGGATTTTGATTCGTTGCACTTTGCAAAAGAGAAAGTGCTTCCGTTCCCGTGAGATTTCGTGTGACACCGAAATACGTTGCCCTGAGCGGTGTGAGCCATTTTCGGGCTACCGCATTCTGCATGGCACGAAGGAGAAGAGGATCTTTCGTGCGGCTGTCACGGAACTTTTTAACATCCGCAGTATCGTGTGCATTTGTAAGGGCAGTGAGAATAATGATGGCCTCACCACGGGTAATGGGCTTTGTGAAATCGGTCTGAGCATCCGGGAATATTCCCTCCAATACATCGCGATCTTCAAGAGCACAAAGAATTTTCTGAGACCGGACTGAAACAGTTTTATAGGAAAGATCACACTCCCCTTTCATTGCAATATCCATGGACTTGAGTGTCCATTCCAAAAATTCGATGCGACTCACAGACCGTGATTTCGTGTTCACAAACTCGGTGGGATTTGCTGCCCATGCAGGGAGCGATGTCCCAAAAAGAGATGCAACAAGAAGAGAGCAAAAGAACCGTTTCACAGACACAGAAGGCATTCTTTTTGAGGGGGAAAGAAGCCGACTCATCGTAGCGGCCGGCACCCCACATTGCCACTCCTTTCTTAAGAATTGGTTAAGGGTGGCGGTGCCGGAATAACAGGAGAAGCGGTGATAAACGTCTGGCTTTGAACCCGCTGTCCAAACTGTTTTTGTGCGCTATCTTTAGAAAGAAGCCACAGAAGAAGCCACACTCCTCCCACAATATAGAGAATAGAAGGAAGGAGAATGATGGAAATATTGCTGAGGAAAGATCCATCAGCAGAGCCCAGGAGTTCTCCAATGGTGGAAGGATTTCCCGGGAGAACACTTGGAAGAGAGACGATGAAATCGAACGCGGCATGGAGGCCGATGGCAAGGAAGAGCCCCTGGATCATCATTTCACGTTCGAAGATAGTATCTGGCTTCATGGCAAGCACCTGATGCAACCACTGAATGGCAGGATGTCTCTTGCCGTTTGCATATTCCGCTTTCAGAAGGGGGGACGCAAAAAAGGCCTGAGCAAAGAAGAATCCCATAATGCCCGTAGAGAGAATGTGCACCATGTTTGTGAGGACGGAACGTCCGAAGACATTGCCGATGAACTGACCCCATTCGGGCGTGGAAGGATGAATGAGGTACTGTAGAACGAAGCCCACAAAGTAATTGGGATTCATGAGGTTTTCTCCAAAGGCAAAGCCAATAGCCACAATGATGGCAAGCTGGAGGACATCGTTCACAGAGGCAAAGAATGATTCTCCACTATGTTTCAACACCCAAAATTTGCTGACCTCTTCAATAAGTCCCACCACGATGTACGTGACAAGGGTCACCAGGATGGTGGATTGCACACCTGTGACGGAACTGAAGACACTCTGTTGAACGAAATTCTGGGATGATGCACTAAAGTTAATGGGAACAATCTTAAAGAGGAAGAAGTCGAATTCAATGGAATGACGGACCAGGGCATCGTAGAAGAGAATAGGAACTATGGAGAGAATGCCAGAGAAGAAGGCAAGCAAGACATAACTGAGTCGTTCCTTGTGGTAACTCAAAAACAACTTGCACCAGAGCGCTACGGGAATGAACGCCACAATGGCAGCAAGACCTGTTGCCAACATTTCTTCATGCGTTTTCTGTTGAAGCAACGTATATGTCACCCAGAAAATGAATGTTGCAAGAACGGTCGCTTTGATGCGTGCACTCCAGGGACCAAAGAGAAATCTCCATCCTGTAATCACGCATGTAATACCAAGTGCCAAGAGAAAGGGGTCTTGTTTCACGCCGGTTTGGAAAAACGCGAAGCTGAATCCAATGAGCACCCATGTGACAATAGTCCCCATGATGAACGCAAAGAGGAGTGGGTGTTGTTCGCGACGAGCATGGAAGCGTGAGCGATCAAAAACGCCAAACGCGGCAAATGCAAGGAGGACGGTGACGATGCGATGGACAAGGTTTGAACTTCCAAAAAGAGCATTCAGTGGAAGAACTTTGGAGAACGTATCAGCAGACAACACGATGAGTGCGGCCGTGACGATGATGGCCCCCATGATGACGCTGATATCCGGAAGATACGGATGTTTCTTTTCAACCGCCGCGAGCGACTGCGTGTTATAGACCGTGGAAACGTTTAAGACACCCACCCACACACGCACCAGGAAGAGCGTGATGATAATGGCCACGGAAAAGAGCAGAACCGCAAGTGACACAGATCCTGCTTCCATGCTCACGTTCGTTTCAAACCCTAAGGGAAGGTCTGCAGCAGAGACGCTCACAGGCAGAAGCGCTGTGAGAAGGCCCAGAAACCGCAGAGGAATGAGGTATAGATGTGTGTTCATGAAATCTCTTGATTATAGCATAAAATGGCTTAAAACGGAAGTTCTCTGGAGGTCTCTAAATGTATTTAGACAACTCTTCTAGGAGAGTGTCGTTTTTAAATTTTTGCCTTTCCAGAGGGTAAAATCTAATATTGTACAAATTTTTTGCCTCTTCTTTTCTCTCTCCCATGTTTCGAACTCTCCCCTCTTCGAGTTCTCTTATTCTTCGCTTCGCCACTATTCTTTCTGCATCGTTCTTCTGCATTGCTCATGCGGATGCAGCAAACCGCTACTGGGTAGGCACAACGAACAGATGGGAAACAACCGCCAACTGGGCAGCAACATCCGGAGGGGCAGGCGGACAAACGGTTCCTGGTTCTAGTGACATCGCCATCTTCGATGGAGGAGGTTCATCCGACGTGCTCCTACGCAGTGCCGTAAGTGTGCAAGGACTCCTTCTTGCCAGCACCACAACAAAAACGGTGACCGTGGGGACAGGCTCCTTCGTCATCGGTTCGTCCAATCTACGTGTTGGTGCAGGAACGCTTCGTGGAACAGGACGGCCACTGCGTGTTGCAGGATCTTTGACACAAACGGGAGGATTCATTACTGAAGCAAGCAATGTACTTTCCGTTTCGGGCAGTCTTTCCATCACAACAGGGGGGATTTTTCAATCGACAGGCACCATTATTTTCAGTGGGAACACGAACCAAAATTTTGTTATCGATGCAACTGCCAATGTACTTATTGGCCAGTTTGTTCTTCGTAATACCGGGACAGCGGGCAATAATTTGGTGACGATCAATTGTAGTAACTTCGCGACGCATGTATGCGCATCAGGAGATGAGGGATTATATTCTGGTGGCATGACAGTGACTCAGGGGAATTTGGATCTTGCCACATACTCTCAGATTCTTATCATGCTTGACAGTAATTTTACGGTTGCAAACAATGCTTCCGCTTCTGCAACCTTTGGAAATGGTGGGCTGGCGTTATCTGGAAGTGTGACGGTCGGGACCGCGGCCAGTGTTACGTTTGGCAATAATGCAGGTATTACATTTGGTGGAACGGGAACCATGACCATCAATTTGAATGGAGCAAGCATTCCCGATATAACAGTTGCAACTCAGGACAGTGTACCGGGGTTGAACGGTTGTCCGAAATTTGTTTTAGCGAACAATCTCCTCATTACGCACCTCTTTACGAACAGCTGCACAGTGCAACTGTCCACGCATACCCTTGCCGCTACAGGTGCCGATATCATCAATGTGGGAACAATAACACTGCAGTCCGGGAAATATGTGAATGCCGGAACAGGATTTCTCCTCTATAACGACACCTACACAACTTCTCTTTCAAGTGTAGGCATAGGGAATCGGCTCTATGTGTCCATTCGGGACTACAGCAGGAATCTCATAGGGACATCTACCGAGTCATTAGTCATTCACTATAGCGCTGACCACGTCAGAAGGAGATAGTGAAACATTGACGTTGAATGAAGCATATGTGAACGGATACCTCGGTATCCAAAATATTTATGGATACTTCCGGAATTCCATCGGTACAACACAGGACTCTTCCGTCACCGTGGGAGATGGCATCATTCAGCTCCTTGGAAATTCCACCACCGTGACACTCACCTATACGGATCCCGTCGATGGTCTTTCCAATACGACAAGCGTCACTCTCTCCCGCAGTGCATCAACATCCTCCACAGCATCAAGTGGAGGGGGAGGAGGCGGTAGTCGTAGAACACTTCCTGGAACGTCTTCCTCTTCAGCTTCCTCTGTCTCGTCTGCATCTTCGTCATCTTCATCATCCTCTTCCAAGGGCTTCAAGGATGTCCCCTCCAA
>JALQTW010000030.1 GCA_023263945.1 Patescibacteria group bacterium
GCGACAACCCCCTTGGCGAATGCGTCGCTTGGGTTTTGTCGACTATATTTTTGCATATCGGCAAAATTCAGGGATCGGAGTTTCATTCGCATCTTGCTCAAACCATTTGTTACCGGGTTTTTGACCGATGTGGATACATTTCTGACGTTTGCGCTGAAGGAGGCTAATTCCTCGTCGACTTTGAGAAAGCTGGTCATCATATCCCGGGCCTGCTGCTGTATTGCAGTTGTCGAAGGCATGCGTTTCTGTTCGTACCGCTGCTTCGTTTCGAAATGGATCTTTAAAATATCTACCAAAAGCACAGAGATCTTTTTCAAAAGAGTCGCGCGAAACTCGAGAATTTTTCGATGGAACGTTCCTCGAGATTGGTTCTTTGATGACGAATTCAATTTGGTCAGGGTTAATGGCAGCATGATTATGGGATTTCGTATGTCGAAAAGAGCAGCCACTTGGCGCATGATATCATTGGCTGCGGTCCCTTCTTTTGTCAGTGGAACAGTGACGCCGCCATTGGCGTGGTAATTTGTCGCAGAGTAATTATAATACGCATACTCGGTCAAGGTCTTCTTATCGATTTTGGGGTACTTGATGTACTCAAAGATCATTCCCGGATTCTTTTTGTACAGAAATTCCAATTCCATCTCGTTTTCTTGAAATTTTTGAACGCGCTCGGCGAATGCGCGTCCTACTCGCGTGGACATGTGCTCCCCCGCGACAGCCTTGAGTTTCTGGAGCAACGGTTCTAAATTTGAAGTTGACTTTTTCCGGGGCTTTTGGGCACTGGATGTAGACGCCTTCACATTGGGTTTTGGTAAAACCAGCTTCTCGAGGACCGCGTTCTGGGATTGTTTTTTCATGGGCGGCGGAGGTGGAGCTGCGCCCTTCTTCCCTGGCATGGGCGGCGGAGGTGGTGCTGCACCCTTCTTCTTCCCTGGCATCGGCGGCGGAGGTGGTGGAGCGGTTTTTTTCGTCGACATATATATCACTTGGCGAGATTTTTTTATCTTGGCGCTCTACAATGAATTCAAATGCGCGGCGGGCCAAGATCGTCGCACTCACCGCGGCGACGGTGGCGCTGTTTGTATACAAACTTCAGCAGCGGCGCGCCGTTACTTTCACTTTTCTGATGATGATCGCGCTCATGACGTCCTTCCTGGCCAATACGGGGTCCTGGATTGTATCGCAGGACCATAAAATCCAAACGGTCAATGAAATTCTGTACAATACCTTGGAATTGTTTGTCCCATTCGTGATTGCCGAGGAATTTCTGGGGGTTGTTCCGGCAATAATTTTGACCATCGCGCTAGTTATTGCCCGCGCGAAAATCGGGGCTGACGAGGAACGTGATGTCCTTCGTGGCCTTGATGTACTGGAAAATCACAAGAAAATCAATGGACTGACGTATGCCCATTCAGAATCTTCTGGGGCGCAGGCGTTCGTTTTTTTCGATCGTGAGACGCAATACATTTGTTTCCTCGGCTCGAACAGTAAAATCGATTTCCTGAACACCAATACCAGGGCACAGCAAGTCAAGGTAGATCTTCTCATTTCCAGTTGCCATGATAAGGCAACGGCGCATCTCGAGCATGCGCGTGTTCATCAAGGATTTCAGGATGCGTACAAATCCATTCGTCACAAAGTGCAGGGCATGATACGCCCCGCGTCAAAAACTGTCTTTGTTGGTCACAGCTTGGGAGGGGCTCTCGCAGTCATGGCGGCAATGGAAACGTGTGCACACCGTCCTCGTGTCATCACATTCGGATGTCCCCGTATTGGAAATGCAGCCTTCAATCGACTTCTCGAATCCACTGGCGTGGATGTTCTCCATCTCAGGACCGCATTCGATCCAGTGCCCAAAGTACCCCTCTATTTTCCAACAACACATGGCCGCGATATGGTCCTCGATTCTACTATCAATCCGGTGGAAGCCCACTTTTTGAGCGAGTATCGAGCGAGGTACACGCATCGCAATGGACTCGGGATCATACAACTCGTCGCTCTCTGCCTGGCCATTGCGGTCTGGGCGCTCGCGAAGTCCATGTACAGGTAAATAAATATCTCGCGGTACAGTACCAAAATGCCGCCAAAACCCGTTCGTCGACCAAAACCTGGACCAAAACAGATCAAGGGCAAATTCCATTTTGATTGGCGCGATCCAGCCACGGGAAAAATCAGACGCAGCTACGTCA
>JALQTW010000031.1:0-1880 GCA_023263945.1 Patescibacteria group bacterium
CCGTATACTCCTGCCCCAAAGTGGCACCAGTGGACGGTAATTCCATATATCCACCGTCCATATCCAAACACGGGACGCCCTCATCCAATGTTGGCGTCACAGTTCCACCGAAATTCCATGTGCTCCCGGACGCGTCGTCGAGAATACTCGTTGGCGACTCGCGCAGAGACGTGAGGAGATCTTTTCGAGAGATTGAGACCATACTGATCAACGCATCAAGGGATGTGGCGCGAGCCGGTAATGGTTTTGTTTGACGGATCTTATTTGTCGTCGCGAGGGTTCCGTATCGATTGAGTACCGCGCGACCTATGCTGCCGTCGCCACCTGTATCTTCTGGTCTTTGTGTTCCCTTTCCTCCGTTGATTGAAATAGAAGGTAACGCAGAGGATCTCGTGTGTATAGATATCGTCCCTCCTGCACCTCCACTTCCTTCAGCATGTGCATTGATTCCTCCTGTAGCCACAATCGTTGAATGATCTTCACCGTTAGATTGAATAGATACTGTTGATGCCATAGTTCCGGCTTCCATGATTAGTATCCCGCCTCCGTGTCCTCCCCATGCTTGATTTCCATAATTATCGTCATCTCCGCCACCTCCACCCCCTCCTCCGAAGAAGACTCTGTCATCCGAGACGGGAGCTGCGAATCCACCCATATTAAAATGCGTATACCGGCAACGCCCGTAGGTCCCGCGACATACGTGTCCTCCGCCACCTCCTCCCATACCAGCATGACTTGCGCCTTCGCCTGGCGCACCGCCGGTGTTCACACCACCGCTTGGGTCTAAACTCCCGTAATTGACGGCAGTATTGATTTGTCCCGTCACGCGTCCGTTCACCACCGTATCTGATCCGCACCCCCATATACCCTCGCCTTCGTACCCTGGACTATTATTTCCAGTTCCGTAATGCGCTCCTCTGAACCCTTTGGCGCTCGCGGACACGGATCCATTTCCCAATAAGGACGTACACCGAATGTATATGACGCCTCCCTTTCTCCCGTTCCACGCTTGTGCCTCGACCGTTCCGTCGACGGTCAGCGTGTCGTACTCTGCCACGCGGACGCATTGGGCCGTTCGAGATGGGTTGGCATTGGGTTGGCCAGATACGTACGTATTCTGTAAGGACGTGATTCCTAATGTCGTGGCAGCTACAGATGTCACGGTCACTGTCTCATGGTGCCCGACATTGGATGTGTCGTCGGCATTCTGGACTTGATGAATCCAGATCGTATCGCCCACGGAAAAGCCAGTCGTATCGTCGACATTAATAGATGTCGACCCCGAAGAAACGTTGGCGGTGATTTCAGCATACGAATTGATGATTTCAGTTGTTCCAGACGGTACTGTATACTGTGCAGCAGACGTTGTGGAAGGGAATAATGACGGGTCGAGGAAGGCGTCCGGTAAGAATCTCGATTGGATTTTTACTAAGGTTGATCCAATCGATGCCGAATTCGCATCGGATCGAAGCGCAAACGCATGGGACATGCCATCAACCGGTACTGTCGTTGTTCCCGACGGGCCGCTTGGTATTATGGATGAACGAGACGGTGATGTCGTCATGTACGCGTTGTATACATTTGTTAGTCCAACGCTGACGTCAAAAGATCCTCCTGTCATTTCCAATTCACCACCGCTCCAATCGTTATCGTCGTCCAAAACACTTCCCCATATTTTGAATTGTGTGATTTGAATACTGTTGTTGTTCCCTCCCGGTACCGTAGATTCACATATGAGGCGATAATACTTGTAGTACCCTGTATTATTGGATATTGTAAATGATTTATCGGGATCTTCGACATATACCGTTTGGTATGTCTCACCTACCCAATGAATTAAAGATGTCCATGTGGACCCATCATTACTTGCCACAAGGGAT
>JALQTW010000031.1:1890-2163 GCA_023263945.1 Patescibacteria group bacterium
GAGCACTGATACTAAAGTTACTCGCGTGAATTGATTGTGTAAATTGAATTTGAATCCATTCGCCACCAACATTTTGTCCATCGACCACAGTTGTCACGGTGCCAATATACGCACCAGACGTGGCATCGTACAGTGATGTGTATAAAGAGTGCCAACCGACTCCGTCATAACTTCCATCAAATGCTAATCCCGCTGAATACACGGAAAGTGTACTGCTCGCACTAAACACTTCCCCGCCCAAGACCTGCGGACTACTCAATTGCCTGGTCTGTG
>JALQTW010000032.1 GCA_023263945.1 Patescibacteria group bacterium
CACTAAATTGCATGATGCGGCACCGCGTGGTATCGTCTATTCCATACAGAATTTCACCGCTGTCATTTATGTCGAGTACACTGTCATCTCCGCTAAACGAGTGTGGTAATTCAACGCGAGTATACGTCAAATTTACAAGGTCGATGCGGAAGTGGGTCGTGCTTGTGCATAGTACGCTCCCTTCATAATTCGAGCTCAAGTGTGTCGAGGTTCCGCCGAATGCGTCGGGGAGGGTGAGTACACGAGTCCATACCCCTGTCACATATTTATACACAAGCACATCTGTCGGGGTCGTACAGAAAACCATCGTGCCGTTACCGCTGCAGCACGCATTTTGTCCTATGAATTGGGTATCACCGCTGATTGTGGCGAGTGTGTACCCAACGCCCCCGAGCTCGCGGCTGTATATGTACACTCTTCCGAACGCAAATACGTTATCACCAATACCGGAGTCTGATGTGACAATCAGGCGTGCATCATCACTGACAGAGACATTGTAGCCGAAATGAACGCTACCGCTAGGCGCAGCAATCGTTCGGTCTTTCCATACACCGCCCTCCTTCGAATACACATGGATGACGCCACTGTCATCGTTGCCAAATACAACTGTCGATGCCAAATCATCCACAAAGACCTGTTTTCGGGGAAGAGATGGAGATGTACCGACTGGGTATATTCGTTTGGACCAATTGGTCTGTAAATTGAATTGGTCCGCGAGAGAATATTGGCGCGAGGTGTCATAATTGTACAGCTCAATGGATTGCGTCCCAGCATACTCCCTCAATCTCACAAAGTGATTGGCATCCGAGCTCGTTCCCATTAAATGCGTCGTCCTATCGAGCGGAATTTGTGATATGCGTGTCCACGTATACTCAATCGGAATGAATACATCAATGATACAATTCTCCGCGCGTATATCACCAACATAAGCGGCGTCAACGCCCGATGGCATGATAATTGAAGTGACGACCCCGGTCTCGAATGAGGTTGCTAGATGTCTCTTCTTGTACGGTAAAGACAGAGTCTCGGTTATTGATTGGTTTTCTTCATCTGTAATTGTAATGCCGAATGCGTATGTCGTATCGAACAGCACATCATTGATTTGTCCAGACACTTCTCCATCGGGGCTGATGGATAAAGCACTTGGTAATCCCGTGGCTTGTATGGAAAATGCACTGTCGCTGACAATACCCAAATTTGTGGAATACGGCGCAAACTGCTCGATGGGTTTGAGTATATTGGGTAAAGACAATGACGGAAATGGCGATACTTTCACAGCATCGATGAGCTCGGTTTCGTCGCCATCAGCACGCTGTATTTTGAGAGTATACGTCCCTCGTTCGAATTCGGGGGTACGAATTCGTAACGTAGATGTCGATACAAATTCAGTTGATGCCGCTGCTTTTGATACTGGGCCAGAGGATATGAAGGCAACGCACGTATTTGAAAAGTTTTCGCCGTGAACATTTATGTATCCTCCAGACAGAGGAAGTGCATATACCGAAGCGGAAGATCCAGTTTCGTCAATGTACTCGATAAATGCAATGGACATTTTTTTGGGCATGCCGGGTAAATTTTTCGCGCTCTCACCTGTAATTAAGCCCAATGATGCAGACTGCGTAAACACATTATCTGAGAATCGCACTGTATCACATACCAAATGAATGTTGGAAAATCCTTTCAACATCGAATGGTTGATTTCAGCAAGGGGCTGTGTATTTGAAACCATCAAAATGGAATTTCCCTGTTTGATAAAACCAGTTGTACTTTTAAATTCACCAACAGCCACATGCGAAAGATTTCCAAGCGGGATATCGTCTGTGAGCGACTTTGTATTGATTGGGTAGACAGTATGAAGCTTTGGCATTGCGCTTTGATTGTA
>JALQTW010000033.1 GCA_023263945.1 Patescibacteria group bacterium
GATAACGATCACATCGTGATTGTCCAGAGCGGTGACGGTGCGCCTGGGTTGGGAATATACTCGAACAGAGACGGAGGGTTTCGGGATACGGGGTACGACGTTCTACCGGGCGCGTGGCAAACTCTCATTGTGACCAATGTCGGGGATACGTCGACATCAACAACCGGAACGGGAACGTTCTACGTCAATAATACACTGATCGGAACAACCGACCGGGTCGGTTGCGGTACACGTCTCCGCTGGATAGGTTTATCGTCTCAACCCCCCGGAAAAGTAGCTGTTGCCGGAGTACTGAATAGGAGATTGTCAAGAAGAGAGATCACGAAAATGCATCGTACTCTCCAGAATTGGGGACGGAGACGATTCGCATCACAGATTCCGAAGGCCGTTGGACGCGCAAGGTACGTCCCGGTATCCAGAGGACTTGTTGGATGGTATAATGGAAATTCATGGAACGGTGTTCAATGGACCGATGTATCGGGTGCAAATAATCATGTTGTCGATATCGGAGGCACGGTCTCGGTATCAACTTTATCCGGATTCCCCGTTCTGTCCGGGACGACATCAACATCTCTATTGTGGCCCGCGTCTATTTTGCCGGGAACATATACATTCATACACGTTGCAAAGTATAATGGTTCGGCACGCAATAGAATATTCGACGGAAATCCAGAGAATTGGTTGAGTGGGTTCTGGAGCGGAAGGGCAGGTGTGGCTCATCATAACGGTTGGTTGACATCATCATCGTCCAATGTCCCGGTGGCGGAATGGGTTTTGAGCACGGATCAAAATTCATTATACAGAGCGAATATGCAAAATTTCACGACGAGTTCGAGTCCATCTGCATCGTCACGATTAAGCGTCAACGATGGAAGGTTTGCATCGACGGAATCGAGTGATTGGGCAATAGCCGAGATATTCGTCTACGACCGACACCTCACTGCAAAGGAATACGGTGACGTCGAAGAATACTTGAATAGAAAGTATTCATTAGGGTTCTAATCGCGTCGTACTTTTTATTGATGTATGGTACTAATATTCAAACACACTCGGATTCTTAAGAGAATCCGAGTACGATTTCATCTATGAAGAAGGAGTATTGTTTGCATCACACCATGGGCACACCATGGCGCGATATGAAGAAACTTACCGAATTCTCGGCACGTATAAATCGGACTCGAATTCCCTGCGCCCCGGGAAGAGACCCATGTTCATGGGTGGAACATTGGATGGAAATGGATCTGGGAATGTATTGGGAACCATGGTGGGATGCGGAATATGGGATATGGCAATGGGTTCCGGAGTGGCGTCACCTGGCGCAATGGTTTCGTTTGCTTCGATCATGTACGAACCAGATTCAATTTTGAATCGACGCGGACGGGGAGGTGCTGTGACGTCAGAACGGAGAGCTGCGAGCATAGAACTGAGGGAAATGATGGCCACGAGAATAAGGAAGACCACGCCCCATGATAACACGTCTCCATTTCCTTGAGACGTTTGCGGAATGCGCGAATACGGATTGGTATTGAACATATACCGTACGCCAACAAAAAAAGTTATGAATGAATGAACACTCGTTCGTGAGAGTGAGTGTCCATACATTGTCAAAATACATGTATTTACAAAATGCGTCCGTTCCAGTTCTTTGGTGCATAGGATCTGAACCCTTCGACGGCAGCAGCGGTGGATGCAGCTTCGGTCATTGGGATGGCAGCGGCAGTGGAGATAGCGGAAATAACGTCTGGCTCGGATGTTGGA
>JALQTW010000034.1 GCA_023263945.1 Patescibacteria group bacterium
ATGCGGAGCAAGCACCTCGCAAAGGCCGTCGCCCGCGGGGATTGGACGTTCATCCGGGCCCTGTTCAGCCATGATACACCACTGGGCCTTGATTTCGACCCTACCGTTACGGCGGAATTCATATCGAAGATACTTTCTCTCATTCGTCAAAAAAGACCATTTCCCGCGGATCTGGCGCACGTCCTGCACAGGTTTTTTGGTTTGCACATTATCATCATGACCATCACCAGTTTAGGCCGGCGCGAAGCTGGGACAACGTACATTTTGAATCGGCTCCGCCCCTACGTGAAAGGATCGCGGCAACGAGATTACCTCATCTGGGAAATGGGAGTTAGTGAGGCATTCAAACGAGGTAACGTGACCCAGGTGAAGTACTTTTTATCATGTATTGAAGATCCACCGTCCCTGAATGAAAATGTACATTTTGACCATTTTTCAATCTTCATTTTCGATACAAATTCATTCAATTCGTCATCTGACGACCCAGTCTTTGAGAAGACGGAACTGTATCTCAGGAATTTCAAATGCGCGGAATTGATCGCATCCTTCCTGAGGAGGAACGGACTGATCAATGAAATGCAAGATTTCGTCGCGACCTGGACAATAGATCAAGTATCCCCCTCGTATAATCTAAAACACTTTGCAGCCATTCTCAAGTGGGGCATCAAGATGTTGTCCGCGGGTGGAAACCCCAATACGGAAATGTCGCCCGGAGCATTTCTGCTCGGGAATCAAACAGGGATCAATCGCGGAGACGTGGTTGTGACAGTCTCCACGTGGGCTCTGTCCCTGATCCAGAAGGTCCACAGTTTTGGACCGAGAGAGGACCGAGTGTGGACCCCCGCAGATAGGGCACTATTCAGTGACCAAAGTGTTACCGTCGTCAAATATCTCCTGAGAAGAGGTGCCAGCATGAACGCGGCGCGCGAGTACATGAGAAAATATAGCGGGTCTCGGGGGTTCCCACAACCCGTGATGCATCTCCTCGAGCCATCGTCGTCGTCGTCGCGATCACGAAAAGGTCAACTTCACGGGAGTTTGAACGCAAGAGATCCTCTCATGCTGCGGAATCATATCCCCAGTCTCGAGAATGCTCGATATGTCCATCACCCCGACAACAAAGCTATTCGCCATATCTTCCACAAAGATGATATCAATCAGTTACTGAATCGCAGGAACCCGTACGGTGTCCCTCTCATCCCAAAACATCCGTTTACAGGGAGAACGATGACGAAAGATGATATCAAAACTCTCAATTCCAGTCTGACCGCAAAGGACAAGAGAATGTACGCTGCCCTACGAGCAATCGGGTCGGGGAAAAATCTCTCCGCCGCACACAAGAGTTTGCGCGCTATGATTCAAAAGCGTAAGAAAAATTATACCGACGAAAACGTCACAATTAATGACATTCGAGCGGCAATGGAGAAAAAGAAACCCGCACCGATCAATATCAACTTGACCAAGAATTCAAATTCCAACAACACATCACCAGCAGTAAAGAGGAAGCGCGCGAACACCAATCGAGCTGGACCAAGTACCAAGAAAAGGTGACGTGAAATTTGGCGCCGGTATGGTCTCACCATCTTCATTTTTCTTGGGAAAAAATCAGTTTCCGATTTTTTCTCGGGCGGCAAAAAAAG
>JALQTW010000035.1 GCA_023263945.1 Patescibacteria group bacterium
GAAACTCAAGTCCAATCTCGGAGTCTTGGGGATTAATTGCGTGCTCGAAGAGAGGTTTGTAGTGATCGGTCACCAAATAGGTGACCGTGGTCTCCTCCTCAAGGGCAACAAAAGCATGTCCTAGTCCCACGTCGAGAAGTACGGCATTGCGGTCCTCGGCGGTGATCGTGACTGACTCCCACTGACCAAAGGTTGGAGACCCGGCCCGAATATCGACTACATAATCCTGGATTGACCCGGTTGCGCACATGACATACTTCGCTTGGCCCGGAGGAACGTCAGCGAAATGAATACCTCGAAGAGTGCCTTTTTGGGAGACCGAGAGGTTTGCCTGCGCTGTGAGAAACGATAGTCCCGTCTGTTCGTGGATGAAATCTCCCCGGAACCATTCGACAAATTCTCCTCTCTCGTCACGATGGACACGTGTCGAAACAGAAAATGCGCCAGATATGGAAAGCGGGGATATGTGCACCCATGAAGACTACCAACGCGGTTTACCGTGCGGAGGTCTTCCTCACACAACTCTTCGATAGGGCTCCGTCAGGGTCTGCACACCTCGCCACAATCTTGCCGCCTTGAGACCTTGTAGCAAATAACCCCAAACCCGTTGGCGCAACGTATTGTCGCGCGTTATCGTTCGGGAACCAGCGTCAACGACGGTCGAGGAGCCGACCCGCGCGAGCGGTACCTCCTCAAGCAGAATCTCACGAGAGTGTCTCAAAGCCCTTTTCCGAAATAGGAAATCCTTGCCATAAATTCCGGCATAGTCCTCATCATGTCCGCCAATACCCCAGTACAGGGACTTCGTCATGAGATAACTGTTGGGATGAGGTTCCCGAACCTCATTACTCTCAAATTTAATTCTCGAAAAAGTGTAAAAAACAGAGGGGTTCTTATTGAGAGCAATAACGGTTTTGAGCGTCGAGCTCGGAACGACATGGTCGATATCAGTGAGGAGCATCCACTCAGCCTTGGCCTCGTTTGCTCCAATGTTTCGTGCCGCGTCCTGATTCCACCGCACATCTCGCAGGATTCTGAAGATAGATACGGGCGGCAACGAAGGAGGTCGAGCCACTCTTTCAGCAGGGTTATCGGGTGATCCGTCGTCCACTACAACGATCTCGATATTCTCCTTCAGTGAATCTGGATACTGGTTTATTTGGTCCCATTGCATCGCCAACATCGCAGGATTCTCGTAATAGGCGAAGACCAAGGAAACAAGGGGGAGTCGCTGGTGTGGCTGGCCAGGCTCAAACTCTTCACCCATGTTCCAAAACTACTAGGACCACGAAACCAACCTGTGCCAGCGGGAGAACAAACTAGAGTGGGGGCATCGGACACAACAATTTCGATGACAAGTAGGAGCTGGGCACGGTGAAACTGTTCGTCACGGGAGGCGCCGGATTCATTGGATCGAACTTCGTCAGAATGGCCCTATCCAATCGGCTACCCGGGCTCGAAGATTCTGTCATAACGGTTTTTGATGCACTGACCTATTCAGGAACACTCAGCAACC
>JALQTW010000036.1 GCA_023263945.1 Patescibacteria group bacterium
TAAAACTCCCCTAAGCCCCTCTATTTTGTCTGCGTATGCCCGCGCCTTTTCCGGATACGTTGACACAAATTCATCCCAAAACACACCGCCACGTGCGCGTTCCATTTGCCCGATCTGGTGCCAAAGTGCTTCTCTTTTGGATCTATCCGTTTCTTCGCTTGCTTTTACCCTTAACTTATACGTATGAAACGTAGTATCTTTTTCTATTTTTTCCCTTACCCCACGGACGATTGGATCGTCGTTTGGATCTGAATAAATTTTTGTTTTTTCGTCTTCTGTTTTAGCAAGCTCTTCTTGTTTTTTCTCTGTTGTTACATCTTCAGCAACCTCGCCCTCTTTTCTCCCGAGCACTTCATCCAGCCGTCCGCGCGTAACGCTCTCCAGCCCCCGTTCTCCTTCCTCCCGAGCTGCATCAATTGCCTCCTTTGTCACACCTGCCTCTGTTCCGGTTTGCAAACGATGCATAAGGTGTGCTTTTCGGGCACGTTTCTCTTTTGCCTCCTCAGGAGAATATTTCTTTTCTTTCAAACCCGCGCTCACCTCTTCAAGCTCATCGATCATGTTTCCGATTTCTTTCTTTTGCTCTTTTGAGAGCCACTCGTCCCCTTCCAAACGAACACGCCTATCCTCGATATATTTCTTTGTTACGCGTGGTATTGATTGTTTTTTTGGTTCTCCTGCATACACGATTTCTTTTTCCTGCGGCTGTGCTGTCTGTTGAATTTCTTCTATATCAGAAACGGGTTTTTCTTCTTTAACTTCAACTTCTTCTTTTTTCCCCTTTTGACGCATTTTTTCCAAAGACAAAATTGTCTTTAGCTGTTCTCTCCTCCCCTCGTTCTGAATGGAATCGATTTTCTCCGCCGCAGCGTCAAAATTTTTCGCATGAATAAGGTTCATCGCCTCCAATGAACTCCTCTGGATTTCCTGTTCTCCGTCTGCAGGATCCGTCGGGGGTGGGATTGAACCTTCAAATTTCATTTTCATGGTATGAATTATAGCACCGTCAAAATCTCCGGGGCACCGTCTGTGATACGAATGGTGTGTTCCCACTGCGCGCAGCGGGAACCGTCTGCTGTGCGATACGTCCACCCGTCATCTTTGAGAACGATATCGCTTCCTCCTTCCGACACTGTCGGTTCAATCGTGATAACCATACCGGGGACAAGTTTTTCTCCCTCGCCTTTTGTGCCGTAGTGAAAAATATGCGGCAATTCGTGCACATGGTGTCCGACGCCGTGTCCGCCAAGATCTTCAACGACGCGAAGTCCAGAGCCGGCAAGAGACTGTTCCACAGCAGCACCGATATCCCCTAGGTGAGCGCCGCCGGAGGCGGCGCGAATTCCTGCCATGAGAGATTCCTTCGTCCGTGTAATTAGTTTCTTCGCCGCTTCATCAACATTCCCGACCGGAACCGTGATGCACAT
>JALQTW010000037.1:0-1122 GCA_023263945.1 Patescibacteria group bacterium
ATCCGCAAGGACAGTCGTACGATCACTTGATTCCGGAGCATGGCAACATGGACGTACGTTTTTCGAATCTGGTGGCTATCGTCAATCACATGCACTCTGGATCCGAGATCGACGCTGATGCCGAGGCGCCTTGTACAGGTGATACCGGATCGATATATCTGGATCTCCGGGCGATGACGACACAGACAGAGAGGCGACGACGGGACTCTCAGGAGTTCAGGCGCCTGCTTCGGGAGGCTGATGGCGACATCGAACGGCTACGCCAAGCAGCGGCATCGGCACGATCATTGCCGGATGAACAGTTGCGAGTTCCGGACGTGGAATATGGTGATGGCACAACGCAGCAGTCGTACTTGCCGTCACCGATGCCTTCGGGCAACTCGTGCGATTTCTGTGGCAGTTCGACATGCGATACTTTGAAGACGGAATTCCAACGACACGGCGTACAACCAATCGCACTTGAAGATATCGAGGCGGACAGGAAGCTGGAGGAGGGCTACCAAGAAGCTTCGATGGTGTCTGCAGTGCCCGATGTGCAGGACTTCAAGAAGGATTATACAACGTGCTCGGATTTTGCTACGATCTTCAAGGCGTTGCAGGAGGGACCGCGCGATACAGAGCATCCGCAATATCCGGAGTACTACATCACTCCAGAGGGACTTTTGATTTTCAAGGATAATCAGAAACATCGGTTGTGTGTTCCGACAGGAAAACGGGAGCTACTGCTTCGAGTGATGCATGACAACCCGATTGGCTCTCATTTTTCAGCGAGCAAGACGCAAGCCCTGATGGCAGCCAATTTCTATTTTCCGAAGATGGCTACGAGAATCGCGAGGTATTGCGAGAGCTGTGATGCATGCCAACGGAATAAGGCCTATAATGCAAACACTCGAGGTGTGCCGCAGCCACATCCGGTGCCAAAAAGACGATTTGATGCGGTGGCACTTGATATCCTTTGTGGTTTTCCTGAAACGAAGGCGGGACATACCTCGGTGGTGGTATTTACTGATCGTCTGACAAAACGGGCGTGGATAGAGCCGTGCAACGACAACGTTTCGGCACGAGATGTTGCATTGATGTTCTTCCGATCAGTGTTCCGCAGCCAAGGTATGCCGCGCATTC
>JALQTW010000037.1:1132-1425 GCA_023263945.1 Patescibacteria group bacterium
CTATTGTCAGACAATGGACCGCAATTCTCGTCGACATTTTGGCAAGAATTCTTTGGTCTTCTCAAGACGGACATTCGTCTGACATCGTCGTATCATCCCCAGTCGAACGGAGGAAGTGAGCGTTTCAATCGAACTCTTCTGGAAGCGCTACGATCGTATGTGTCGACAAGGCAGAGAGACTGGGATGAGTATCTGATTCATTTCGAATTCGCCTATAACAACTCATTGAATCCAAGCACGGGATTCTCTCCATTTGTGTTGACTTATGCGCAGTCACCGAGAGCTCCGTGGGC
>JALQTW010000038.1 GCA_023263945.1 Patescibacteria group bacterium
GCGAAGTTATTGCGCTGCCAACGAATACGGGCGGTCGAGATGAAGAAGGACGACCAGGGTACTTGTGCCACTTGATCAATGCCGCCTCGTCATTTTTGACCGATGCCGATTGGATATCGTTTTTGGATGAAGATAATTTCCTCACGCAAGACCACGTGGCAACAATCGCGGAATCGATCCGTAAATCACCAGGTGCAACGTGGGGCTTTACTTTGCGCAGGGTCGTGGATGATGATGGAAATGAAATGGACGATACTGTTGAAAGTATGGGCAATATCCGAAACACAAGCATTTCATGGAACGATTTTTTGATCGATACAAATTGTTTGATTTTCAGCAAAGAAATTGCGCGTATGGTAGCACCATTGTGGCCAAGGAAGGCGCGCGTGCCTGGAGAAATGGAAGCTGACAGACTCATTACGCGGGCGTTGCTGAAAGATATGCCACACTGTTTTCAGAACAGACACCATACTGTGATGTACAGACTGGGGAATAGGAGCGACAGTGTACAGATGTCATTCTTCGAAAAAAGCGTTCAAAAAATGCCTGTTTGGGACCCCGCGAAGAAAGATGTCTATGTCTTTTTCTTCGATAATCAGCAAACCGAGAGGGTACTTAATGTGACGGTTCAAAAAAGTCCGCTTGAAGAATGGTGTATGACAATGCTCGATGACTTTCATTCACATGGTTTCAATTTATGCAATGGGTTCAATTCTCTCATTTCAAACACTCTGCCAACAGATGCTCTTTGTTTTTTGGTCATGTGCAGACCCGATACGCTTCCGTTTGAGAAATTGGCCGGTCTCAAACGCACAACACACACAGGTATGAAGCGAGTTTTGTATACTGCCGAGAGTCCAAACTTGAGACATCGGCAGCAGTGGACGGAAGAATTTTTGGTACAGTACGCCGATCATGTACTTACATACGCCGACTTTATTTTGGAGAATCCACATATACAATCAAGTTATGCGCCGCATAACGCGAGATTTTTCCGCGAGATTGATGCAGAATACTTTTCGATCGAAAATGAAGGGAAAAATACAGGGACGGTTTGTATAATTCTCGAACCGCGAAATAATCGGGGATCGTATTCGATCGATTCAACGAAATTCGAGTGTTTGGATTATTTGCGTCTAGACGCAGCTCATGGATTTGGCGAACAGTTGACTGTTGTAGGTCACGGCTGGAAAGATATCATTCAGCAAATGAAAGAAGACGGATGTCAAGAATTACCAACGCTCGGCTACGATGTTGGTCATCGCATGAACGATAATAAAAGTTGCATTGAGACG
>JALQTW010000039.1 GCA_023263945.1 Patescibacteria group bacterium
TGCCTCGCGAGATGGGGAAAACGCGGCGAACGATGTACAGGATGATTTCGATAAGAAAATCTACGTATTGAGACACGCGACGACGAATCGCGTCCTGACTCTTGATATTGGAGGCAGCCTGCTTATGCGAGATTTTACAGAAAAGGAACTTTCTCAGACGTGGACGATTTATTTGGATGGACGCGTTCGATCTGTCGTGAGTAAAGGGAAATGGCTTGCTGAAAATGAAGATTGTATGTCGATCACATTGGTCGATCTGCGTCAAGAGGGCGAACGTTTTGTATTCATACCCAAGACAAATGGGACATTTGCAATCAAAGGAAGTTGCGGGTACGTAGGCGTAGACAAAAAAGGTACCCTTGCAAGCGTGCCCGCTGAACAGGAGTGGCACGTGCAACATGTAGGACGCGTGAAATGAGGTTTCAAGGGCGGTAAAAAAAGGTCTTGGAAGGCCTCGGCCTCTTCACGATTCTGAAAAATCAAAAAAAAAACACTCACTTTTCGACAAGTTTCTGTATGGCCTCTCCCTCTTCATGTTTGGCCCAAGAAAAAGTGAGTGTTTTTTTTTGATTTTTAAAAAAAGGAAATCCCTGTTTCCAAACACAATCTCCAAGCCACCCCCAATGACATCCCTATAGGGGGAACTCCTGGAAATTTTTTTGACAAAAAAAACACTCACTTTTTTTACCTCGAAAAGTGAAGACACTAAGGCCATACGGAAATGTCTCGAAAACTGAGTGTTTTTTTTTGATTTTCCGTAGACGGCCTCGCCCTCTTCATTTTCAGAATTCCATTCAAGGCCGCGTAGTCAGCGCCTGTATCAGGCGCGGCAGAACATCTTCGACCATCTCGAAAGCGCCCTCGACCCATCCGTGATTTGAATCGTTTTTAGCGGCCTCGGAATTTGCGTAGAACAGTGGAATATGAGGTCCCGCGGGCATTGACAAGTACTCGCTGACCGAGGGGGGTGATTTTGCCGCCCAAGACGTCAAGATGGTTCCGTCAGGCCACTCTTTTACTCGTGCCCAATCAGGCCTAGGGAGTGCAACTCCAATGGTCCGGTGAAAATCGGACATGATCTCGTCAATGAAAGCGTCCATTCCGTGCCGGCGCGCAAA
Source organism: Patescibacteria group bacterium (assembly GCA_023263945.1). GTDB lineage: Bacteria > Patescibacteriota > Gracilibacteria > Peribacterales > Peribacteraceae > JALQTW01. The sequence goes on from JALQTW010000039.1 coordinate 1,119, forward strand.
TCTCATCATCTTAGAAGTGGTTTCCGTTTCGCGGAAACC
>JALQTW010000003.1 GCA_023263945.1 Patescibacteria group bacterium
TCATCATTATCCTGGTTCGATGTACAGCCGGGATCCTGCGGATAGTCGATCAGGCCGTCCTGGTCGTTATCGATACCATCCTGACACTGTGCCTTGGGGTTTGTCTCGTCATCATCTGTTGGAGACGAACAGCTGAAGTCTGCTGGGTAGTCGACTGCACCGTCACCGTCGTTATCAATGCCATCCTGGCATTGAGCCTTACACTGAACAGTCAAGTTTACCTTGTCCCAGTTTGTTTCGACGTTTTGGCCCTGAATATCAGCCTGGTTCATAATCTGTGTTCCACACGTTGTCGTTGCATTCACGTTGAAGGTGATAATTGTTTCCAGTTCGACATTTGGTTCGATGAACGGGATAGGGCAGTTCACAGCGTTTCCTTGCTGCACACAGTAGTTACTACTTTCCTGCGGAACGTACGTCATGCCAGTAGGAATGTTATCGACAATCTGTGGATTCTGAGCTGTTACATTGCTCGTGTTCTTGAATTTAATGGAGTAGCGAACATTGCTTCCTGGGTTAATATCCCCTGTTGTCACAATACTCTTGGAGATGCTGAATGTCGCCTTATTTACTGGGCTTTCATCGTTGTCATCGATACTTGAACAACCGGGATCTGCAGGAAAGTCGATGGATCCATCGTTATCGTTATCAATGCCATCCTGACACTGTGGCGTTGTGACGTTGATTGTCATATCGCACTGACCGACGTTGTCGTAGTAACGGGAGTCAGGGAAACTTCCGTACAGACGTGTTGCACCTGCAGGAACCTTGATGCCATTTCCTTCAAAGGACTTGAGAAGAAGGGCATTCGTATCGGCAACACCACCACCTGGAACAGCAATCACTTGATTTGCATCGTTCGTGAACTGACCAATAGCAACCTGCTTTGGTTCACTTGGGTACAAACCATCACGGCACGTTGTGACATCCTGACCCCATGCAATCTTTCCTGTGAGTTCGCTGATCGTCACCGTTTGACCTGCCTTCAGACCTGCCATCAGAAGAACAGGAGGTTGACCCGCGTCCTTTGAGAGATCCTGCCAGTGACCACCAGGGTTACAGTTTGGACCACGATCCGGACGCGCTGGATTTACAGGGCCACAGTCCAGCCATGGATGTGTCTGGCCACTAAACCAAACAGTAGCGGCTGCTTCGGCTGGCGCCGGAAAGCTGAAACCAATGCTTGTGAGCTGAGCTGCGCTCGCAACAAACGTGAGAAGCAAGAGCGAAGCAAATGGCTTCTTGAAGCGGATAACAAACGAAGCGGCTGACTGCATACAGACAGGGGTAAGAAGAAGTAAGTTGCAGAATATAGAGTAATATTCATATTATGTCAACTATATTCTATGATATAATTTTGTTATAAAATCTTTCCATTCCCGGAAGCTGATAAATGGCTTGCTAGTAAGCAAAAAACACACTTTCCCTTGGCAGTATTTCAATCCTCTTGCATGATGCAACCATGAGGCCTCTGACGACGGATCACATACGTACGGCGTATCTCGACTTTTTCGCTTCCAAAAGCCATAAAATCATCCCAGGTGCTTCTTTGGTGCCAGAAAACGACCCTACCGTGCTCTTTACGACCGCAGGAATGCATCCACTGGTTCCTTATCTTCTCGGAGAACCTCATCCAAAGGGAAAACGCCTTGCCAATGTACAACTGTGCGTACGGACTCAGGACATCGACGAAGTGGGCGATGCAAGCCATTTAACGTGCTTCGAGATGCTCGGAAACTGGAGCCTTGGCGATTACTTTAAGGAGGAAGCGATTGCGATGAGCTTTGAGTTTTTGACGAAGATCTTAGAGATTCCCCTCTCTCATCTTGCCGTCACGTGTTTTGAGGGCGATAAAGATGCCCCCAGAGACGATGAATCGGCAGAAATATGGATGAAGATGGGTATTCCAAGGGAGCGTATAGGATTCCTTCCTAAGGCCAAAAACTGGTGGGGGCCCGCAGGAAAAACGGGGCCTTGCGGACCCGATACCGAGATGTTCTACTGGATCGGAAAAGGTGAGCCTACAGGAAACCCCGCAACGCACGATGCAGAGTGGATGGAGATTTGGAATGACGTGTTTATGCAATACAACAAAAAAGAGGATGGGGCGTTTGAGCCCTTAGTACAGCGCAATGTGGATACCGGGATGGGATTGGAGAGAGTCGCAAAAGTACTGCAAGGAGTAGAGACGGTGTATGAGACGGATGGATTTAAGCCGATCGTAGAAGTAGTGGAAAAGAAGGCAGAAGGCAGAAGGCAGAAAACAGAAGATGTGCGGCACATACGAATTATTGCAGATCACATCAAGGCAGCGGTGTTCATGTTGGCGGATGGAGTAGAGCCGTCGAATGTGGATCAAGGATATGTTCTTCGAAAGATTATTCGCCGTGCTGTTCGATCTGCGAAAAAGCTCTCCATACAGGGCTCAACCGTATGCTCAGAGATTGCATGTGTTGTAATAGAGCAATATGAAGAGCCCTATCCAAAGCTGAAAAATAAAGAATCAATCGTTCTTTCTCATTTGGACCGGGAAGAAGGACAGTTCAGAAAAACGCTTGAGGAAGGGCTGAAACACTTTGTTCGATTGACGGAGAAAATGTCATCGAAGATCATTGATGGCCAAAGTGCCTTTCATCTCTACGATACCTACGGTTTTCCGATTGAACTGACACGCGACATGGCCCATGAACAAGGGCTCTCTCTTGATGAAGATGGATTCATAAAAGCGTTTGAGGAACATCAAGAGAAATCTCGTGCAGGAGCGGAAAAACGTTTTGCTGGAGGACTGGCCGATCACTCTGCTGAAACAACAAAACTCCATACAGCAACCCACTTATTGCAGGCAGCCCTCCGGATCGTCCTTGGCGATCATGTCTACCAGAAGGGCTCCAACGTGACAGCGGAGCGTCTTCGTTTCGACTTCCCTCATCCAGATAAGATGACTCCGGAGCAGATCAAACAGGTAGAAGATCTGGTGAACAAAGCGATCCAGGATGATCTTCCTGTGAGCTTCCATGTGACAACCGTGGAGGGAGCGAAGAAAGAAGGTGCCATCGGCGTCTTTGATGATCGCTATGCCTCTGATGTGAAGGTGTATGTCATGGGTGATGATAAAAAAGGAGTCTTTAGTAAAGAAATCTGTGGAGGTCCGCACGTTGCACGAACATCGATGCTGGGATCTTTCAAGATCCAGAAAGAAGAAAGTTCTTCTGCAGGAGTTCGGAGAATAAAGGCAATCGTAAGTGGAGGGCCACAGGAGATAGTGGTGGCAAAATTAGATATGAATATCAAATAACCCGCGCAAAGGTATTTGCGCTCTGGTTTGCCCAATATTGGTTATAACAGCGCGGGAATACGTTCCCGCGGTTTCACAGAATTTTTTTGATAATCAGATCACCATCTATTTAAAAGAACAATGGATAATGACAACCTCATCCATTAGATTCATCGGCTATGTCTCAACGTCATCCTCGTCAAAACGAGGTACCAATGCTCATTACAAATGTCACAAAATTTCGCAAAGAAACCTTCATTCATGGGGCTTTTGCACGAGAAGCAATTGAAGTCTTATACCGAGTTCAAGAGCAGCATCCTTTCTTTTTATATGCTTTTGTTATCATGCCGGATCATTGCCATTTTCTTATAAAAGTCCGCTCACCAGAGCGGATTTCAAATATCATGCGTATGTATAAATTGGGGGTAAGTCATAGCATTGGCATTGGTCCATTATGGCAATCGCGATTTGATCTTCGAGTTCCACAAAATATGTCCACCTGTATTCGATACATTCATATGAATCCTGTACGAAAGCATCTTGTATCTACCCCTGAAGCATATCCATGGTCATCAGCATGCGGGGAATGGGATATTACACGGTTAGGATAAATAACCCGCGCAAAGGTATTTGCGCTCTGGTTTGCTTAATATTTTTTTAAACAGAGCGAGAATACCTTCTCGCGGTTCCTTTTTTGTCATGATGGACCCTCGACAGTAAGAAGATTTTCCTGTAGGGTGGCCGCCCATGACTTTAGAACGTACAACCGATTGTTACCCATGCCAGGACCAAACCGTCTTTGGCCAAAACCGTGTGACCGATCAGGTGGGAGGTCATATACAACTTGCGATCAGTGCAGAAATGAGGCAACACGAAGGATGGCAACAAGAGGCTCTGCATTTGATTGAATCTGCCTTTGCAGTGAAAGGATTCGTACCAAGACACCCTTACTATGAAAATTGTCTTCAGCGTCGAGCGCGCTTGAGGGAACTCTTGGGAATGAAGGATGCATCTCCAGATGTTGTCGGTGCAGATTCGGAAGAAGGTACGGATGAACTCGATGAAACGGCATACGTCGATCTCGTCGGTGCAGAAGCGGAATTTGCAGAAGCGCTCTAATGATTTCCCCATCCCCTCACCCTCATAGCATCCACAATTCTTTGGAGTGCAACATTGAAAGAGGCCTCGCGGAGAGTCAGGCCTTTTCGTTTCGCCTCATGACGAACATCATTGAATGCCTTGAGTATGATGCGCTCTAAATCGTGATCTACCTTTTCCGCTGTCCACTGATCACCAGAGAGCCCTTGGACCCACTCAAAATAACTCACCGTCACGCCGCCTGCATTGGCAAGCACGTCAGGGATGATGATCACTCCTTTTTTCGAGAGGATCTCATCTGCCTCAGGAGATACGGGTCCGTTCGCAATTTCCACAATGATCTTCGCTTTGATCTTCTTTGCATTCTCCGCTGTGATGACGTTATCGAGCGCGGATGGAATGAGGACATCGCATTCACATTCCAGAAGTTGTTCATTCGTGAGTGTTTCGGTTTGATCCATCTTCAGTTTTTCTATGTCACACACAGACCCTGTGCAGTACTCACCATGCACGGCACCTGTTTTATCTTTATATTTTTTGATGCGAATAGGATCTAGCCCTTCCTTACTGTAAATTCCACCTTGCGAGTCGGAGAGCGCAACAATCGTTGCGCCAGCGTTATGCAAGAGCATCGCGATCTCGGCTCCGGCATTACCGAATCCTTGCACTGCCACTTTCAGGTCGCGCAGGGGAAGCGCTTCGATATCCAAAAGTTCTTTGAGGACGAAGAAAGCTCCCTTCGCCGTTGCGCCATCGCGCCCTACGGAGCCTCCGTAGGCAAGAGGTTTCCCGGTAATGACACCCGGTGCAAATGTTCCCGTCTGCTTTTCGTACTCATCACGCATCCACGCCATGATTTGCGCCGTTGTGTTTACATCGGGCGCGGGAATATCTTTTTGCGGACCGATAGCATCTTTCAGTGCCGTGATGTACGCACGACTCATTCGCTCCAGCTCCCCTTTAGAAAGTTTTTTGGGATCCACCGTCACACCTCCTTTCCCTCCGCCAAAGGGAATGCCGACAACGGCCGTCTTGATGGACATGAGGGTCGCAAGTGCTTTCACTTCCTCCAGATCCGCAGCAGGGTGAAAGCGAATACCTCCTTTATAGGGACCACGGGCATTATTGTGTTGCACACGATATGCATGGAGCTTTTGTTCCGAACCATCATCTTTTTTGAAACTGATTTCTTTTTGAACAATATTCTGGGGCTGACGAAGCATGTCCTTTTCGGAGTCCAAAAGGGTGATGCGATCCATCGCTGACACCACGAATGACATCGCACGTTCGTAGGGAGTGTTGAAGGTTTGCATAGGGGCCGAGTATATCACACCAAAACCTGCTCTTCACCCGTTGAAGGAACACCTATTCAGGAATATATCTGCGCAGAAAATCATCCCATTGATCCTTTTGAGGATTGGCAAGGAGTCTTTGTGCTTCCGGTTTAAGGGTTTCAACTTCATTCCAGTACGCTACATCTTCCTTATGAACCATCTCCCACGGCTTTACCGTATCAATGTACACAAGAAAACGTTCCAGTGCGTCGTATAACACTTTCTGTGATGCATCATTTTGCACAGCATTCCGTACACTCGCTCGTACAGAAAGAAAACTCAGGGATCCCCTGAAAGCGTGCACTTCTTTTATTCGAATAACGCGCCAGGTACGAGGTTGTGCCGGAGTGTTGAGAGACTTCATGGACTGTTTCATTTTTTCAAGAGCTTGCAGACGTTTTGTCATCTTACTGCACATCTCCAAAATATCAGGATATTCTTCATCCCATTCCTCTCCATGGACCTGCTCCATGGCATGATTGATGCGAGCGCGAAATTCCTGCAAACGGGCTATCATCCTGCTTGCATCAACGGCATCACCTGGAACATCATTCAGAAGCGATGGACTTTCTTGGGTTATTTCCAGAAAATAAAATGGCGCATCAGACATATATCCAATAATACAATATAGTTATATATTGTCAATCTTTCCCCTCTTCATGAAAGATTCTTGTACACTTCTCCGGTGATTCGCCGATTCTTCGTCGTTGTGCTTTTGCTCATCTTTCCGATGAGTGCCTCCGCCGAACAACAATGGCTCTTTAGCCTCAAACAGGGAGAAAACGTGGTATGGGAAGGTTTTGGTGAACTTTCAGGGCAGAGTGATCCAAACGGCACACTGCTCACAGCAACAGGAACAGGAGGATTCGTGACGAATGATTTTTCATTTCAGACATTGCCGGACAGTGTCTCTCTTCTCAGCAGTGCTGAAGTGACGCAAGACGTTCTCTTTGTGTGGATTTTGGAAGATGGAATAAGTATGGCGCGTTCTATCACATTGCCCGCAGGAGAAAGTCAGATGACCGATGTGAACTTGGCATCGGAGCCTGCGTGGAGAAACACGGTGAAGACGTTTGGACTCCAGTTCTCTCCGGGGCAGAAACTTCTCCTCACATCCCTTACCTTCCATAAGACATCTCCTGGCGAAGCAATGCTCAATGCCGTGCGATCATTTTTCAATTTCGATCTCTATCGCTCCTATTCCATTAACTTCGTATGGGGACCACAGTTTGCACTGGGAAACGTGGCTCGTGCACAACTCTGGGATTACCTTCCACCACAGGCATTCTCTGCAACACGACTCGTGAATATCCTTTTGATCGTGTTCTTCGTGGGACTTGGTATTTCTCTGGCTTTCCAAACATCCATACCATTTGACGCAAAGAAAAAGATCTTCTTTCGATGGTCTCTCATCCCGCTTGTGATGGTATGGATTCTCTGGGATCTTCGTATGGGAAGTGAGTATCTTTCATGGATGGCGCACGATGCACGCACCTATATCTTCGCTTCCCCCGAAGAAAGAACACTTCGCGACCGCGATAATTTTTATGACTTTGCAGAGTGGGCAAGGCAGTATGTGCACGATCGTGAGCATTACGTGTTTTTCGCGGAACGTCCGTGGCCCTATCTTGGAAACATGCGCTACATCACGTACCCGTCCATTCCGGGGAATGATACAAACGATGATACGTGGGTGCTCTACAAACGTCCGGAGATTACTGTGGATCGTGAGGGCCGCCTGAGCGCGTATGGCTCACCTCTTTCCAATCCTGGAACCGTGCTGGATAAATTTGAAAAAGGATCCTTTGTCTTCCGTGAAAACCGATGAGTCTTCTTGCCTTCATCATCGGCATGGGGGTTGCATCCACTGTGGGATGTCTCACCTTGATCCTCATTGAAGGACGTCACCAGATCCTTGGAAAAACAGAACGCATCGCCTGGGGCTGCATTCTTGGTCCCACACTCCTTACATTCTTCTTCTTCCTTCTTTATACGGCAGATCTCATCCTCTTCACACGTCTTTCCCTCTCCGTCTCTGCCGTCCTTCTTCTTCTCATTTTGATCGGCATCGCGTGGTATCGAAAACTTCTGCACGCTCCCCGCTTTGTGAAGCCTCACCTGGAGCTTCCACAAAAGAAATGGATGAAGATTGTCCTTGTCCTTATTATCGTATGGTCTGCCATGAAGATTCTTGCAGGGTCGCTCGATCTTCTCACCACTCCCACATACTGGGATGATGCGTTCAATAACTGGAATATGCGCGCAAAGGTGTTCGTAGAAACACAGGAACTTGCACTGGAACTTCCGGGCGGGAACGATATCACAGTCACAAAGGAAGGGGTGAACTCGTATCCTCCGTCTGTTCCTCTCATGAAAGCGTGGCTCACGATTCTCCGTGGCGAGTGGAGTGAAGGTCTTGCGAATTCCATCCATGCCGTGTGGTACATCGCTCTGCTTGTGAGTTTCTTCTTTCTTCTTCGAAGAAACGAGAATACAGCAGTCAGCATCATCGGAACCTATGCACTCACTTCTCTTCCTTTACTTCTCATTCAAGGGCTGAACCCGTATGCCGATGTGTACGTTGCAGGACATCTTCTCCTTGCCGTAGGAGCGCTGTGGCGTGCAGCAGAGGAACATGAATCTTATGCAATCAAAACGTGGCTCCTTCTCTCGGCATGTGTGATGACAGCTGCAGTCTTCACGAAGAATGAAGTGCTGCTCGTGTTCTTGCCGGTTTACATCCTCCTTTTTGCATGGACTCTTCTACGTCACGGGCATGCACATCGGATCTCTTTGAAACAACTGATTCAAACTGTGATCACGATTCTCATGATGGCAATAGTTCTCATTGCACCATGGCTCTGGTTCAAGTGGGCAAATGGACTTACGTTTGGGAATGCAAAATCTGTGAGTGAGCTTGCGATTGGCATCACGGTCCAAACACAGGCTGCATTCTATGCCATCTGGTACTTCCTCACACGCGAAGCAAACTTCCTTTTCCTCCCACTCGCATTTCTGTTTGTCTTCATCTTCTCATTGAAGCGATCCCTCCTTCAGCCGATCGGAATTCTTGCACTGTTCGTTCTCATCGCATTCTTTGGACAAGCGATGATTTATCTTTTGACCCCTCTTGCAACAGAAGCTACGAATCAAACAGGCCTTGGGCGCGGCCTTGTGCAGTTGGCTCCTCTAGCGATGCTTTTCACCGTGATACAAGGGAAAAAGCTCATCGGAAAGGGCTCCATCGATGATTGATATTAATATAAAAATGTTTTATAATACTCTTTAGTCCAGCTGGGATGGCTGGGCTTGTTCCTTAACTCAGGGAGGTGACACATGTCTGGATGCAAATGCATCACCAGGGTGGCCATCGCGGTCATCCTCCCGCCGATCTTTCTTCTCACTCTAACAGGATGTCGTCTGCATCGGACGCCTGGGCTCCTAAAGTCCAGCGTCGATATCACAGCCGATTTTCCCGTGGGAGCGCCGGAAAGACTGGCGGAGCGATCAGGTATGGTACGCGCAACGTATCATCTCGAAATCGTCCACTGACGTTAAGAGGGGCCCCCGCCGTAAGGCGTGGGGCCCACTTTTTGTATACTCTCGTTATGAAAGAAATCATCAATCCTCTGAAGCAAGAGTTATCGACTCCTCCTACAACCGATGTCTGCCCCATTTGTCATGCTCCTCTCATCCAAAAGCGTCTTAAATATTTTTGTACACAATGCGGGCAACTCTGCGAGACCTGTTGCGATGGCGGAACATCGGGAAAGTGAAGAGCTTCTCTACTCCGTTTTCTTCGCAAGAACTTCCTCTGCAATGTTCTTCATTTCCCCTTTTTCTTCCACTGCGAGAAGCTTTCTATAGGCTGTTCGAGATCTCAGAAGATAGATAATAGGAAGAATGCCCGCGCTGTTCACTGTGATCATGACAAGAAACCACACAACATTTTTGAGACGTGCAGCTCTCCACAAAGCAAAGGCTTTCCAGATAAGCTCCCATACAACGACCACCACAAGTCCGCTTGCAAGAAACCCCAACACTTGAAGATTGTAGACGGAGCCCAAGAATGGAAGATTCTGCTGGATGACTTGAAGATCGTTCATAGATTCATTTCATAGTGTACTCGTTTCTTTGTTTTTCGTTAGAGATTTTGAAATAACGAAGAAACGAATCAACGAAAGAACGTCTCTCTATCACAATTCCCTTTACACCTTCTCTGCGCGATTTTCGCATACACTCTCTCACCAATCGGTCGGACTCCTGGCAGATACAAGAAAGGAGTGAGAATCCACAACGGCGGGGCTTTCCAAGAAAGTGTTCGGAAGGCTAAGAAGCCACTCGTGAAACGACCACGGGGATCTTTCACGTGAATCTCTTCATCTAATTTCTTAAAAGGAATAGATGGAGCAATTTTCTTTCGCTTTGCTGTCTCGTGATAATCCACAAGACTCACACTGTGCATCCAGTCGAAGGTATGGAGAAGAAAAACAGATCGTCTGCAAAACTGACAGGAACCATCGAAGAGAACAATCGTTGTTCCTGGAACGATTCTCTTCCCAATTCTGCGGAGCCACTGAAAATCGATTTCATCAAGAAGCCCCACGTACCCAGCAAACATGGCGAAACTGAAGAGGCCAACGTCCATGAAAATGGCAATGAGAAGATGGACGAGCGCGTTCGCAAGAATCACGATGAGTTTCCATGGAACAGCATCCAGGAATTGTTTCGAGCGAGGGATGGAATAACGAACGAGGGGAAGAATGAGCAGGAGAACCCATGCAAGTTGAGAGATGAGAATGAAGTGCGATGCGAAGAATGCAGTATGATCGATCACGGGCAAAAACCAGAGTGGTGTGCGAGAGAAGAACGGATGACGAAGAGCAATAGAAATAGCGGAGCCATCCCACCACATGCTCCCCAGCATCTTCGTCCAGGCGGAGGCGGTGTACAGCACCACCATCTGCCACATGAGAAGAAGATAGGGCCATGCAGGCATAACGGCGATTTTTTGAACAGGGTCTTTCCCTGTTTCATTCCATCTCTGGAAACGATGTTTCAGACTCCATACAGAGAAACTCCGATGGCATGGCGAAAGCAAAAGAATGAACGCGAGGAGACGAAGGACCGTATCTCCCCCCGCAAGAACCGCCCACAATCGTTCGTGGAATGAGAAGAGAAGAATCACAGACACAAGCAGTGCGGGGCGCGTGAAGATTCCCAGCATCACGAGGATTAATGACAGAATAAAGAGATAGTAGATCCACATGATGGCAGTGGGATCTCCAATGAAGTCAAAGAGTGAAAAACGATACCCGGTACGGAGGAAATGCGGGATGTCCGCAAGGGGGACAAGACCCTTGTCACTGTAGTACGTCGAAATGTCCTGCCATTGAAACAAGAACGAAAGCAAGGTGATGAGAGCAAAGCTCACACGAAGGAGCCCAAACCCTTTTGTGGTGACGGGGCGGAAGAAGAAATGCTCGATGCGTGTGAGGAGAGTCTGTCTCATGAGGTTCGAGGACACACGAAAGTGGCGATGGGCGATGGCTTAAACGTTGGCATGAAATGGTTCCATCCTCCCATTTCTTTCAGTTCCGTTGGAGAGGGAATGACAGAAATATCCGCAGTGAAACGTACCAACGCACCTCCCGGAACAATATTTGTTCTGCAGAGGAACGAGAGGAGCACTTCTCCTCCGCTATCAGGATTATCCTGGATGTTGTTGAGAAGTTTGAGCGTCTTCGCATGCTTCCACCACGGGATGGAGAAAGGATCAATACGAAGCGCAGGAATCCACACGCCATTACGATCCATCTCGATGCGATAGACCGACACACGGCGAATGGGATCCGGCGAAAAAATATTCCACTTCTGCCACTGACTTGTTATGAGCAGGTACGGACGAACGAGAGGCGTTCCATGTTGCGCGATGAAGCGGGAGACGTGATCTTTCGACTCATCAGGAATGCAGTAGATGGCAACCGCTGCCATGTGAAAGACACAAAAAAGGATGATGACCCAGCGAAGTGCCCTGTACCCTTGCGTCATCGCTTTGGTTTGAGAAGAACAATTTCACGTCCCACAAATTGATCAGAACGGCGGTATAAGAGCGATATCCTTCCGGGAATCATGGATTCTGTCTCCGGTGGAAGCACCAATTTGTATCCATGCTTCACGGCGATATCTGGCAATTTATCACAAAACACAGGACCTTTGGGGCCATACCACACGGGCCACATGCACACGATGGGAACACCTTTCAGAGCGGTAGAGGCATTCTTTAAAAAGCCCGCTTCAATGGCTTCAACCTCCTTCTTATAGGCTGTGATCTCTTTGGGCAGAGGGCGCTTCTTGAGTGCAGGCCCCAGTGTTGTCTCCGTGATAATGACATCGGGCTTCTTCTCCAGTGCAAACGCCTTCGTTGCATCCTGTTTCCAAACATGTGAGGAGACATCCTTCTTGATATCATACACTTTGCGCATCCATTCGATATTTTTCTCACACCCGGTCACTGCTTTGGGAGAGACGTCCGATGCCAACATATGAAATCCACGGAGCATGCATTCCATGGGAATTACCCCGGTTCCACAGAAGGGGTCGAACACAGTGATGGACGAAGGAAGCTGTCCTTCCTTCGAACGAACGAGTGAGAGGCCAAGATTGATCAGCACCTGCGCAAGTTTGGGTGGAAGAAGGCCTACCGATGTATCGCGAACGGGCTTCTCCATATCTCGTTTCGTATACGATTTCGTATCCTGTGCTGCAATGGTACGACCGATCCAAAAATGCTTTCTGTCACGCAATACGACAAGCTCTACTCCTTTCTTTCCATCCAATAGTTCTTCGTCAATCAACTGGATCGAGAGCGCTGGGTCTCTATCGCTTCCGATATAACGACTAGAAATTCCCTTCTGCTTGAGATGCTCTTTGCAATCACGATAGAGAGCGCGCACTTCTCCGGGAGATAATCCCGCAGTACGGAGGCTGAACGTTGCTTTGCCCTTCACACCCGCCAGTTCTACGGCGAGAACGTGAGGGATATTGCCCAGCGTTGCGCCTACATCGGAAATTCTCTTCGCAAGAACCACGGTTCCCCCAAGCATATCGAGCGATGATTGATCCAATGAAGCTGATGTTTCAAAAATCTGCACCTGCTTTGCAACAAGATCTCCAAATGAAATGTCTGCAAAGGCACTTGCAAGTTCGCTTCTGCTCAAGGGGGGGTTGTGACCTAAAAAGGCCGCGAAGACTGGCATAGGCGAAGTATAAAGAACCAAATGAAAAGAACCAAGATGAAGAAATAAGAATTGAGAATTTTGAATGGAGAATCAAGAATACTATGTCACGAGACACGAACACCTTACCCCCTATCATCTCTCTTCTCACATTCAGTACACTACCTTTACATGAAACATCTCATGCATCGCTGGTACCGCTCTGTGAAGAGCATTATTCGGGGACTGATGGGATACGTGTACGCAAAACATGTGGGGCAGCGGATTCGAAGTCTTCGCCTCTTTACAAAAATCCGCACGAGGATGGTTCTCCGCAAAGCACACAAGCAGGTTCCGGAAGAAGATCAATCTGTTCTCTTGTGGGCAGACAGCAAAGCATTTGATCGTTTTGAAAAGCTGATCAAACGGGCCCGTCACACAATCATTGTGCAGATGTTCATCTGGGCAGATGACGTGACTGGTAAGTGGATGGGGCAACTTCTCACAGAAGCAGCAGATCGCGGAGTGGAAGTGCACATTATGAAAGAGACGGTAGGAGATGTGTTTGAAACATCCCGCGACTTCATGAGTACGAAAGAATCAGACGATCTCGTTTGGAAGCGCTTCTGGAATCACGACAAAATTCACGTTGCCCACCGCGCACATGCAAACCATGCAAAATGCATCATCATCGATGACAGTGTCATTGTCATTACCGGTATGAACTTTGCGAATGAATACCGATTCCATTGGCATGACTACGCACTGGAACTTTGCGGAAAACATTTCGTGCGTCAGTACCTTGCGGGAATGAGCTCTCACGATGCCTCGAATGTGCAAATTCTTGTGAGTAATGATGGTACTCCTCTTATGCGAAAAACAATCATGCATCTCCTTTCTCTTGCACGACGTTCCATTTTTCTGGAACAAGCGTATTTGTCTGATCCGGAAATTCTGGCAGCGCTCATCCAGGCATCTCACAAAAAAATTGATGTCACGCTCATTCTTCCACAAAATCCGGATGTTCACTTCAATGCGAATATGGAATCAGTACGACAACTGCTTCTGCAGGGAAGCAAAAAACGCATGCGTGTTCTTCTCTATCCCGGCATGGTGCACGGAAAAATTATTCTTGTGGATCACATGCATGCTCTCATCGGCTCCACGAATCTTATTCCATCATCACTGGATAGCGTGGGTGAAGCCTGTGTTCTTATCTCCAAGAAACCTCTCCGACCCCTCATTACGCTCCGAAGAATCCTCTTAAAGGATCTGGTGAAGAGCAAGTATATCGAAAAACCTCCTCATTTCTCGTTCCTGCGGAAAATGCTCGCCTGGGGCCAATTGTAGCCAAAAGCTACCAGCTAGCCGCTAAACGCTTCTTTGGAGCTCTTGGAGCAAACGCAGTTTTATGCTATAATGATCTATTACATACCAATACCCACACACGCTATGAAACACCCTTATCTCTCTCACCGCGTTGCACAGTGCGTCCTTGGATTCGCTGGTGCAATGTCGCTCTTCGCTGCTTTCCTCGTGATCAGCGCAATGGCAAACCCTGTTGTGCTCCCTGCTGCGACCATCGTGTCGTACGTTCAGTAACGAAGAGCCTTCATCACGTTCATAAGCTCGCGAGCGCCCCTTGTGCTCGAGGGCTCTTTGAAACTATTTCATCCTTTACAGTGAATCAACGGTGAAGCTAAGCTGATCCAGCCTATCTCTTTTTCTGTATGCACGCTGCCCTCCCTGCGGAATTACTGCCCATGATCACGGGATTTGAGAAATCCGATCAACATGTGGTCATCACCGATTGCAATGGCATCATCATCTATGCAAATGCGGGTGCAGAGCACCATACCGGATACAGCAAAAAGGAAATGATGGGCAGCTCTCCCGGAAAATTATGGGGAGGCAACATGACACAGGAATTTTATGAGGAAATGTGGGAAACGGTCCTTACACACAAACAGTGTTTTGTGGGTGACATGCAGAACAAAAACAAGGATGGAACGCTCTATTGGCAGGAAATGCACATTATTCCCATTCTCGATAAACATGGAGAGGTTCTGTACTTTATTGGTATCGAACTGGATGTCAACGAACAGGAGCGACGGGAAAAACTTCTGCAGGAATGTTCTTCGGATGACGTTTGCCGTCAGGCACTTCGCGTACGATGGCCACTCGACTGGCTCTTTGAATCGGGAAACCTTTCCGAGCAGCAACTCTATGAGCTGCAACAGTCGTATAAAAACGAAAAGATCCTCGACGCACTCACCGATGATCTCCTTGCCATCTCCAATGTACTCTTCGCCCACAAGGAAGGAGTCATTGAGTTTTCTCCAATAACACTTCTCAAAGAGGTCATTGATGAGATCAAGGTAAAATACCCAGATCGGCACTATGAGCTGTCCTATGACAGTGAGTCAACTCTCATTCGCGAAAACAAGAAATTACTCCATCAACTCCTCAACCGCATCATCACGAACGCTGCGCAATATACACATCCTCATGCGGGGGACATCGCCATCATCCTTCTGAAAACAGGAAACCAGTTCGTCGTTCGCTGTAACGATAACGGCATCGGCATTTCCTTAAATGATCAACGCAGGATGTTTAAGAAGTTTTTCCGCGGCGTAAAGGCAAGAGCCATGAATCCGGAAGGATCCGGACTTGGCTTGTACCTTGTAAAAACCATCGCAGATGCGTGCGGATGGAATGTTGTTTGCATGAGCGAACCTGAAAAGGGCGCATGCTTTGAGGTGCAAATACCGCAGGAAGAGCATGCGTTGGCAGCAGCGTAAATGAGGATCCTTCACGCAAGATCATCACGAGGATCAATGCGTCGATGATGAGGATCGTCTGGATGCCATAAAGGAAGCCCATTCCGAAGACGTTCTTGTAGAACACCTATTTTTTCTTCCGTTCCCGGCTGTGCATTGGTCGCGTCAGCAGTTTCCATAGGCGGCTTATGCGTATGCTCTTGCTCCTTCCAGAGAGTTCTCATCATTTTTTTTCCGCGTAATGCAAGCGCATAGACGGGGCCACCCCGTTCTCGTTTGCATTCATACATAACCCCCTCTTGCACCATTTGATGAAGAATATGAGGTCCTTCTTCTATTCCCCTTTCTCGTAGCTCTGCAAGCAACGTTCTGCTTGTCGCCGTGCCATCTGCCCCGCCAAATAAGAGAAGGAGGGAATGGAGTTCTGTATCATCGCAAAAGCGATAAGGTTCTGCACGCTCTGTTTCTGGCGCAGGAGGTATTTCCATAAGAGGGGACATCATATGATTTTTGCCCTCCTGGTGCAAGTCTCTGTAGACTGCTTTCCGCCATGCGTTTTACGACCATTCTCAAACAATTCGACTATCGTTTTCCACTCGAATTGATAGCGCAAAAGCCAGCTTCTCCGCGAGACAGCGCGCGGCTTCTTGTGTTTAATCGCACAACGAAGAAAAAGACCTCTACGACGTTCCGTTCCTTGCCAAATTTCCTGCCAAGCAATGCGCTCCT
Organism: Patescibacteria group bacterium; assembly: GCA_023263945.1. Lineage (GTDB taxonomy): Bacteria > Patescibacteriota > Gracilibacteria > Peribacterales > Peribacteraceae > JALQTW01. The sequence goes on from JALQTW010000003.1 coordinate 16,433, forward strand.
CGTGTTCAACGAAACAAAAGTGATTCCTGCAAGGATTCATGTTACAAAAAAGACAGGTGGAGCCGTGGCCCTTCTGTATCTCAAAACTGATGGATCGACCATTCGATGTCTTGCAAACAAGTCTCTCAAGGAAGGAGAAATACTTACACTTTCCAGGAATCGATCATTTCGTGTCACAAAACGCAGTGGAAAAGAATGGATACTCAAGCCATCGTTTCCCATTCATGAACTTGCATCCATCATGAAACAATACGGCTCTGCACCTCTTCCTCCCTACATCAAGCATTCCCCTCTCACGGAACGTGAACGACGACGGGAGTATCAGACAATTTTTGCAAAGCATGCAGGGTCCATTGCGGCTCCCACGGCTTCACTCCATTTCACAAAGAGACTCATGAGCGCACTCAAGAAACGGGGCATCGGCATCACATTTGTCACTCTCCACGTTCACCTGGGTACATTTGCACCACTCACAGAAGAACAATGGAAGAAGGGCATGCTCCACACGGAAGAATATGCGATCCCTGCATCCGCAAAGCGGATGATCGAGCGTGCAAAGAAAGAGAAGCGACCGATCATTGCCATCGGCACGACTGTCGTTCGCACATTGGAATCTGCATCGAACACACAAAAGAAGATTATTCGCACAAAAGGATCGACCGATCTTTTCATACGCGAAGGGTATACCTTCACCATGATCGACGGCCTCATCACGAATTTTCATGTGCCACGATCGAGCTTGCTGATGCTTGTGAGTGCGTTTGCAGGCAGAGAGACAATCATGGAGTTATATCGCGATGCCATCCAGAAACGATATCGATTGTTTTCTTTTGGAGATGGGATGCTCATCGTATAACGATAATTGGTTGACTGGTCTGCCCGTCTCACCGAACACCTAAAACCTATAACCTAACACCTAGTCCCTCGTCCCTCATTCCTCTATCCTCTCTCTATGATTCGCGATCACCTTCTCCGCTACGCAGACATTGCCGCCGGCCTTGCTATTCAGTACATTCCGCAACTGCTCCTTGCGCTCATCGTGCTCTGGGTTGGGTTTAAGCTGACAGGCATAGCAACGAATGCAGCGGAGCGGACACTGGCACATCAAAAAGTGGATCGTTCGTTGGCAGGATTCTTAACGAGCTTAATCTCCATTGGACTCAAGGCGATTGTGCTTATTTCGGTTGCCACGATGGTTGGCATTCAAACAACATCCCTCATTGCCCTCCTTGGCGCAGCGGGTCTTGCCGTTGGGCTTTCCCTCCAGGGTTCCTTGAGTAATTTTGCAGGTGGCATGCTCATCCTCCTCTTTAAACCGTTCGAAGTGGGGCACGATATAGAGGCGCAAGGTCACCGAGGAACCGTGGAACGCATTGAGATTTTCACAACGATTTTACGGAAGGAATCATGCATTGTGATTATTCCGAACGGGGTGTTAAGTAATGGGGTCGTTGTGAATCATACGTTGGGGGGCTGAAGAAGGCACAGAATAATTGAATGATGTGATCAATCGTGTGTTATGGATTCATACGAAATAGTAGTGGAAGTGCAAGACATGATAAACCTTTATATAAAACTCTATTATGAATAGTCCTCCCATTAATGCCCTGAATATTTTTCAAAAGGGAGTGTATTACGAACTCAGATAGATCTAATTCATAGGCCCACACACAAGCGCTGCCATATCGTATGGAGTCTTCTTCGTTTTTAACGATATCATATGATCCGTTTTCTTCTAAAGCACTCTCTTGCTCATTGCCAATATTTTCAAATTGCTCACTCATGATTTTGTATCACTGCTCTTATAGCAGATTCGGGATAGAATCGATAAATAGTTCCTTTTTTAGTCCTCCCATCTAGAAAGGGAAGTTTTCTGAGACGAACTTTTAGAGTGGATTCTTTGACATTAAATTCCTTTAACCAAGCATTCTTAGAGCCATAGCGTTCCTCGTGACCATTGGATGTAAGTACAAAAAAACCAGTTTCATCAGCTACAGGTAACTTTCCATATCCCTCTAATAGAGGTCGAACAATTAATTCAGAATAAAATCCCTCTTCAATTACCATATTACGTGAGTTCTCACCTGTAATCCCCTTTAAGTCTTTTAATGCTTTTCGAACAGTAGGAGATGAAACACCAAAATGCTCCCCCCATGCTCGTTTATTACCATATTGGATTCCATCTAATTCAAAGAATCCGTTTTTATCTGCATGCAGAATATCGTTTGAGTTAACTGAAAATTGATTTTCCTTATCAATTACAGAATAAGGTTTTCCTTCTTTCAGATTAGTTGAAGTTTCTTTTTTTTGCAAAGCAGTTAGAATTTGACCTTCAGAATAATAAAAAGGGGAGGCTCCACCAGTAGGATTCCTTACTCTCTCGCCAATTACTCCTTTTAGGAGCCTGTAAAGCTTACTATAGGGTATATTCAAATATGCACTCCATGTTTGTATCGTGGCGTATTTCACTTTCCTTCTTTTAAGAAAACCTTCATTAGTAAGATATGCATTCTTTTTTTTCTTACTTACTTTCTTTCGCTTTATTTTTCTTCTAAAATTCGGAGCCCATTTTCTTTCTGAAATTTTTAATACATCTCGAATTTGTGTTTCCGATAGGAAAGCGCTCTCTCGTATCTGCCCATTCTTATCTCTTCCCGTAATTCCAACTAAGTCAACTTTTAGAGAAGTACATTTTAAAGCAGTCTTCCAAGCAGAACGGGTACCATACCTTATTCCCTCGATTTCAAAAAAACCACATTGATCTGCTTCAGGTATTTCTTTTAAATGATCACTACAAACTTTTCTTACAATAGATTCACGATACATTTTTCTAATCGATTTCCTACTATCTAAAGCTTCAATATGGTCTGCATCTCTTAAGTTTCGTCTCATGGAACTACCAGCAATGCCTAATTCTTTAGCCCAAGCATTTCTATTACCATATCGCACGCTATTACCTTCTTCGGTCAATAATAAAAACCCATTCCTGTCACAGGTAGGAAGTGTTTTGTGATCTGAGCCTCTATTTATAAGATCGGAGCATAAATGGTGAACTATTGATTCAGGATAAAAACTATTTTCTAGAACGACATTCCGAATTGTACGTCCCGAAATTCCTTGAATTCCTTTTAAGCGATTAGCAACTACATCGTCAGATGCCTGAATTTCTTTTGCCCAGGCACATATAGATCCATATCGCTCAGTCTCTTCTAAATTAACTTGCAGCTGATCACCATTGTTCTCAAATGATTCAGTCATGGTGATTCTGTAAAAGATCTTTGCAGGCGTCTTTCACGGTTGTCTCGGCATAGAAGCTATGGTGCAAGATGCGTCCACGCATGTCTCTACCACTGATACCCTGCTTTCTTCTAAGACGACGCTGAATACGCATATAACTCAGTGCTAATTCCTTCGACCAGGCATAAATAGTACCGTAACGAAGAATGCCAGCATCTCTTGTAATCTCAATAAAACCATCCGAATTTGCCTTGGGAAGCTCTCGGAATATATCACAAACAGTCCGCACATCGGATTCTGAATAGAAACCACCTTCAACCATTTTTCCGCCCTTTGACATTGCGGTGATGCCTTGTACCGAGGCTAAATATTTGCGCATAGTATTCCCTGTTAACTTGAATTCTTTTGCCCATGTATTCGCTGTACCAAATTTCTGATTCTCCCTTATAAAGAATCCTGTACCATCAGCAATCGGATAGCTCTGCAGAAGATCCTGGCATACTTTCATTACTTCCTCTTGTTCATAAAGACGTACAGGTTGACCTGATAGTCCTCTACCTTGAAGGCACGCAACTTCTCTTAAACGATCCCGTAGCGTCTGTGGCCACTGACTGAGTCTCCTCCCCCATGCATCAATTGTGCCATATCTTTGCCCACCGTCAGAGTTGACGAACCCTTCTTTATCTGCCCTAGGAAGTGGTTCTAACACATCAGCCAATGCTCTGCGCACATCAAACTCATTGTAAAAAATTTTCACCCGTCCACCTGCTATTTTCCCTGGGATTCCTTCTAGATTTGCGAGTCGGCTCTCTACAACTGCCTGAGAAAGGCCCAACTCACGACACCAACTTGCAACTATACCATACCGCTCAGTGTCTTCAGTAAATATTTCTGCCGCTGGTTTTTCGGGCTTATTCACGATCTTTCTTGGCATCAAGTAAATCCCGACAAGACTCACGAACATCCTCTTCTCTGAAGAAAATATTTCTTCTTTGATTTTGGGGCGGGACAATGCCATAAATAGGTACCAAATGAGAGATTCTTCGTCTAACGGAATTTCTATTTAATCCGAACACTTTTGCCCAAGCATTGTTTTGACCATATCTAATTCCGTCCTTGATAATAAAGCCAGATGGATCCATATGTGGAATATTTTCAAAAAGCACTGAATAATATGTCAATATATCTTGTTCAGAAACAAATCCATTCTTGATGACATGACCCGTCTTTGTTCTCGCAGTTAGATGTTCTGCATCTTGTAATTTCTTTCGTAAAGTTTGTTCAACGCAAGGAAGATCTCTTGCCCAAGCAAAAAACGTACCCCATTTTTTACCATCATGTAAAAAGTAGCCATTTTCGTCAGCTTGAAAAGGAGTTGCTAACAGGTCTTCGCATGCTTCAATAACATAAGAACGTGGAAATACCTTCCTCACTCGTCCACCTCTATCTTTCACTAAAATGGCCCTACTTTTATCAAGTCGGTTTTTTATTGACACAAATCCTTTATTCATCGCTTTTGCCCAACCAAAAATAGTCATGCATTCTTCTCCTTCTAAAGTGACATTACAATCTTTATTTTCTGATTTTTTCTTTACACTTAGGAGTTTTTCGACACATGATCGAACCATCGCTTCAGTGTAGACACTAAAAATTCTCTGCCCCTTTCTTGCATGACGAGAGGATTTTTTATCGAGACGTCTCTCCAGAATTGATTCTGACACTGAAATTTTTTTTGCCCAAATCTGTATGCTTGCAAATATCTCATCTCCTATTTGAACAAAACCATTTTCATCAACTTGCGGAATTGATCTCAATTCTTCTACATACTTCAGTACAATGGATTCGGGATAAAAACTCACTACCTTTCCCATGGTATCCTTCCCTAAAATAGAAGGAATCCCTTTTAATCTTGTTTCGATAGCCTCCCTTGAAATCCCCAGCTCCCTCTTCCAAGCATTCAAATGTCCATAACGCTCGGTTTCCTCTAAATTAACTCCTTTTAGATCGCCGATATTTTCAATCTTACTTTCTCTCATTCTCAGTAGTTAAATGAATTAGGTCACTACAATATTGCTCAATAATTGATTGGGGATAAAAAGGTGCCCTGTTACCAGATGAAACACGTGCTAACACTGATTTTTTCCATTTTAAACGCCTTAGAAGAATGTCATAGGAAATTCCATAATGCGATGCCCACGTCCGTGTTGTTGCGTATTGCACTCCCTCAATTACAAGCATCCCTCCTTTTCTATCCTCCATGGGAAGATTCCTTGCTTCTGCAATAAGTGAGGCATGATGCTGAGAATATGCTTTTGAAAGCCTTCCAAACCGATCCTTTACTTTTATAAATTCCTCATTTTCTAGTCTGTTTTGCATTGTTTTTTGATTTATATCAAACTTTTTCGCCCAAGAATTAATAAGTCCATATATAGTCCCATCCATCTCCAAAAAACCATCTCCATCGGCGCTAGGAGTATTAAGGTAATCCGCATATTTTTGCCTCACGTCATCTTCGGAATACAAAACATGTTCATGGCCCTTGATAGTACAAGCCCTGATAGATTCTAAATTCGAGGAATGTTTTTTTAGGAGAGTTGGGGATATCTTTAAAACTTTTCCTAAATATTTCAAAGTTCCATATTTTTTACCTTCAAAGAAAAGAAAGCCTTCATCCGAAGCTTTTGGTATCGTAAGTATTTCCCCCACTGCTCTCCTCACTTCATTTTCTTCGTAGAATTGACAAACCTTACCCATGCTATCTTTTCCCAGAAGATATTCTATATTCCTCAAAAATTTTGTGAGTTTCCGCCTACTGACAGCTAAAACTTGAGACCAAGATTGTAATGTCCCATACAAAAAAACATCTTCAGAACATGAATCACTTTTGCTCTGCTGTTGGAGGTGGTTTTCCATAACGTCTGGGGATTCTAAAGAAACCACTTGCATCTGCCTGAGGCAGCTGATCATACCGCTTAATTTCCTCCAATGCATTAATTTCTCGTATGAGACGAACTGTATGTGGAGGATCTTTCTTTTCAATTCTTCTACGCAAAACATCAACAATATCTTGTTCTGCTGGGCCATTTTCACCATCCTCCTTTTCAGCGTGGGCACGAATTTCCTGCAATTGCTGATAGCCTCCTATAATATCCGTAAAAAGAGCTGGGCGGTACTGTAATGATTTCGGAACAATTTGGGCAATAACGGCACTGCTCTTTCTCCATCCCATTTTATATAACTTGCTTCCCTTTCGAATTTTACGTAGTACACGACCATGACGTTGTTCTAGTTTATTGAGGGACATTGTTGGATACGCATCAATCATCAATTTTGCATTTTCAAGATTCATTCCTCTTCCTCCCATTTCACAAAGAACAGCTACCTGGATCTCTCCTTCTTTGAAGGACTGCATACCATCACCCAATTGGCTTGTTGTAACGTCTTTTCCGGTCCATCCTACAATGGCGATTTCATTACCAAACTTTTCTGAAAGTGTTTCTACAACGGCATTTACTAATGCAACGCTTGGAACATAAATTAATGTAGGACATTTTTCCCTTTCTTCTTTCGTTTCAAGCAATTGCCCATACACTTCACCTATCGCCTTGTGAATTTCTGCATGCTTGAGCGCTGTTGCAAGATGCTTTTCATCAAAATCTCCATCTTTCATTTTTATTTTTCCAGCTTCGATTTCAGATTCATAAAAAAGAACATCTGGTACCGCATTAATACCACGAAGAATACCTTCACGTAGCCTTAATTGATGCGCTGGCTGCCCAAAATAGTCATAGACAGTTCTTCCGTCTGGCCACTGATCTGTTGCTGTAAAACCAACTTTTAGGCGTGGATTCAAATCGTCAATGAGGTGTTTGCGTGCTTGAGTCAAAAAACAATCTGCCTCGTCTACAATACATAAATCAATCATTCCTTTCGGTAAAACTTTATGGAGTTCACGACGACGACGGGCAACTTGTAATGCTTCTATTCCAGCAACAATAACGGGGGCTTCAAATTCACGGCGTCCGCCAGACCAGATACCTGCATCGATACCGGCATTCCTGAATTCGCTATAAACACCCTGCACTGTTGCTCTCCCCAGACTTATAAGAAGATCTTTTCTATTTCCGTTGATATTCAGCTCTTTTTTTGCAGATTGAGATGCCGCAATCAAGTTGAGTTCTGTCAGCGTTTTTCCGGAGCCACATGATGCAATAATAGAAACGGCTTCTCGCTGTTGACGAATAAGATCTTTAAGAACATTCCTTGTTTGTTCTTGCTGGTGAATATCAAAACGAATGGACTCACGCGTTGGATCTGGATGGGGAAGTTCGTAAATTTGGCTACCCAAATGCTTTTCTAAGGCCTGTAAATAACGGGATTGTGGAGACAAGTTGACAGTATTTTATATTTATATTGATTTTTGTCAATTAATACATAAAATAGGCCTTAAAGGCTTCAAAATTACAATTCTCATGAATTCTTCATCGTTCAATGAAATGAAGGGCCGGGCACTACAGGAAGTTTTTGGCGATCTCGAAATATCAACAAATGAAGAGGATTCTGTTCGATATGGCAGCATTCCCGCTTGGGCAAAAGAATTTGGGGTTGATAAAGGAAGTATTGAGCGGCGCCTAAAGGATGCTGAAGGAATACAGGCAAAAGATGTTTTAGGGAGAACACAGGATTGTCTTTACTATTCCGAAGAAGTTGTCCGTCGTGCATGTTTAGATTTATTTTTAGAAACACCAATCGCTGATGAACGTGGATTCTTTATCCAAAATGGAATGCGCTATGGCACAACTCTGGCTTGGGCACGAGACTTAGGAGTAGGCATTGATGCGATTCAGAAAAGGACTGAACATGCCCCTCTTACAATGGCAAGAATCCCTGAGGGAAATTTATTAGAATTCTTCGGAGAAGATATTATCCTGGAAGTTTGTGCTGACCTCCTTCAATCAATAGACATACAAGGAGAGTTCTTGCTACAAAGAGAAGGTGATGAAGAGGTGCGATATGGCAGTATCAATCGATTGGCCAAACTTATAGGAATTCCTGAACCAACTCTTAATAAACGCATCCGTGGCAAAAGCCATATCTTAGTGCGGGACCCAAAAGGAAGAGTCTATAAATATTTTTCAGAGAAACTTGCCCGGGAAGTAAGTGGCGAATTTCTGACTGTTACTCTGCGTGCAGATGCTTCAGGGTATGTAATGTATAACGGAGAACGTTATACGACGATTTTTCGCTTTTGTAAGGATAATAAAAGTATTAGCGAGCAGACACTTAAAAAAAGAGTAAATCAATCGGACAGTATTCGCGCAAAAGATCATACTCCTGGAAATATACGGGATTTTTATCCGGAGAAGTTATTAATAGAAACAAGCAACAAGTCCTCTTAAGATAAAAAAATCGGGATAGAGATATCCTCTTTTTTTACGCCCCCTCCAGCGCCTTCATATCAATCTTCTTCATCTGGAGCATCGCCTTCATGGCACGCTTCGCTTTCTCGGGATCCTTCGGGTCACTCATCAGCTCACCCATGTTCGCCGGAATCACTTGCCAGGCAATACCAAACTTATCGATCAGCCAACCACAGGGTTGATGTTCACCGCCCTCTCCAAGTTTTTCCCAATAGTGATCAATTTCCTTTTGATCCTCACATGGAACAAGGAACGATGTTGCTTGGGAAAACGTGAAGTGATGAGGACCACTGCTTTCCATCATAATGAAATCTGTACCGTTGAATTGAGACATGGAGTATTTGATCTTCCCGACCTCATCGCCTTCGCCTTCTTCATAGCGAGAAATCGCTTCAATCTTCGAATGCGGGAAGAGCGTTGTGTAGAACTCCATTGCTTTTTCGACGTTTCCAAATTTCTCCTGCGTGAACATGAATGATGGCGTGATTGCTTGATTGCGATCATCACAGTTGAGCTGCCATGAGACACCGAATTTGTCGTTGAGCCATCCGTATTGTTTGCTGAAGGGATATTCCTGGCAGGGCATGAGTGCTTTGCCTCCTTCGACCAACTTCGCCCACAGTTCTTGCACCCCTGCGACGGTTCCGCAATGAACAGAGAAAGAAATGGCGGGAGTGAACTGGAAGATGGGGCCTCCATTGAGCGCGGTAAAACGCTGTCCTTCGATCTCAAAATCCACCGTCATCACGCTGCCTTCCGCTCGACCAGAAACCTTCGCGCCTTCCGCATCATACGTTGCTTTCGCGCCGATTGTTCCGTTCTTGAAAACGGAAACATAGAACTGTGCTGCTTCTTGGGCCTCTGAATCGAACCATAAGAAAGGAGAGATTGTTTTCATAGAAAAGTATGATACTGCGAAGGGGGTTTTTGGGCCAGCATGTGGGCTCGACTGACCTTTTAATCGTTTCAAAGATTAAGAACGTGTAGAAGGCTTTCATCCTCCATTAATTTGCCTCTCTTAGAGTGGTGCATGTCGCGACTGACATTTCTACTCTTTACTCATTTCTGTTCTATGAACAAATTTACTCTTGGTGCTATGACCGGCATGGCAAGCCTTGCGCTTGCTGTTCCTATTCTGGCACAGGTCTCCGCCGCACAGACCACTGATTCTGGTGTCTCTGCAGCATGGACAAAACCTCCGCACGAACTATCCGCAACGGTGGAGAACGTGCAGGAGATGATCACGCGAGACAATGCGTTCCTGTCTCACATCAATGAGATTGTGAGTATTCAGAAGAGTGCCAAGGAGGCACACCTTGCAGCGCTCACGGCAGCGGCTTCTATGACCGATGACACACAACGTGCCGATGCGGTCCGTGCCGCTCATGAAGCAGAGCGCACGGCCATGAAGAACGCCATGGAGACGAATCCAGACCTGAAGGATGCCATGATGCCCATGATATTCGGCGGACACGGAAGACACGGACGCGGTCCCGATTCTGCAAAGCTCGCAGAGAAAAAAGGCATCACGCTTCCTGCTCCACCGCAGGGTCCGTGGGGGCGCCACATGATGGATGACGATGCAGCATCGTCTCCCTTTGCGCAATAAACACGATCAATCATCGGCAAAAAGGAGCTGCCGGGGCGGCTCCTTTTGAAATAAACACTTCATTTGATAAAAACATATCATAGTAAAAATCCGCCACCCCGAGGGGCAGCGGATTCTCCTGCGTCTCTTCTCCAAGGAGACTGTGCAATGCAATGTCACGACAGGGACGAGTTAGTTCGAGGACCCCGCGGGCGTGCGCTGACGCCGTCGCCTACCCAAACCGGTGAGGATGGCGCCGAGGCCGACGCCTATTCCATTGCGGTCTCTTGACCGCTCGCGCGGCTGGCCAGAGACATCGTTGAGTACGACGACTTCACCTTCTTCGTAGGGAATGACGAAAGTGGGCTGCGCGATGCCCATCAGCGTCGCAAGTCCCTGCATACCGTCCTCGATATTCGCCTCGCACTCGATGACTTTGAGCGTCTTGTCGTCGCGCTCGCGAATCCGAGTGAGCAGGTCCATCGCCGTCGCTGGATCAGCTTCGGAAATGTTGTCGAGGCCGATGATACGCCCTTGACGGATGTAGAGCGGCGACTCTTCGATCGGCTCTTCCGACCGCAGCACGACCGGCTTACCGTCAATTTCGATGTCCAGGACGGCGTACGTGAGGTAGTGGCAGAGGTTCACTCCGTCGGGGAACTCGACTTCCTCCCGCGTAGGCATTTTCTGCCGGTTCTCCAGTTCGACACCTTTGCCGTGCCCGGACAAAGAGCAATAGCATGCGAACACTTTTCGTCGGGGACTTAGCTGCATGGCAGCACCTCCATGAAAAAAAGAAAAGAGCAGGACCCAACCACCGTGGTAGGGGCCTGCAACAAAGCGTTACAGCCCGTTCCAACATAGAAAATGGGCTGAAATAATTTAGACAATTTTTTTTATTATGTCAATAGTCTCTTTTTATCAAGCTAATACAGGGAATCCATGGTTGAAAAACACAAAAAAAGAAACACGATACAATAGTCCTATGACCTTCCGCACGCTCTGGAAACGGGAATTCTTTGTCATTGCACACGGGCAATCCCCGCGGTTTCGCATCGTGAAATACATCGTTCTTCTTGCGATTGGCATTGTGATGTACACATGGCAAGGATGGAACGGCGTTCTCACACTGTTTCTGTCTCTCTTTCTTCTTGGAATTATCGTGCATTTTCTCTTTCGCTGGAAAACAAAGGGGTGGACTCAGTCGTGGGATCCTTATAAGAAGATGGATCGTCTACCATAAGAAAAAGTGGTATACTGATCGCTCTTATGAACATGTTCAAAAAAACAAAGGCAAAGACCGTGAAAGAATATTTGGAAGCAGTTCCACCAGAGAGAAAAGAAGCCATAGAATTTCTTCATACGTTCATCCAAAAGACCGCTCCCACACTCAAAGCACACTTCTCCTACAACATGCTCGGCTACGGTTCTTTTCCCTACAAGAACAACAAGAACCAGATCTTGCAATGGCACACTATCGGGCTTGCGAATCAAAAAAACTACATCAGCTTGTATGTGTGTGCGGTTGAGAACGGCAAGTACATTGCTGAGACATATAAGAAAGAACTAGGGAACGTGAAAGTGGGCAAGAGCTGCATCAGCTTTAAAAAACTCAGTGATCTGAACCTAGACACGCTGAAGAACGTGCTCAAGGCTGCAGGAAAAAATCCAGGATTTGTAGGGCTGGAAAAGGATAGGAAATAAGCGTCACTTTTGATCTTCCTTTGACTGCATTGCACCACACAGTGCAGATGCTTTCTTCAGGAGATCAACCGTAGCATCAAACCTTGTTTCATTCTCCGCACTTGGCACGACCGACTCACTTGCTTTCAGCGCGAAGTCGATAATGAGGCAATATCCAACAAGTCCTTTTTGAGGAGGTTCCGTTGGTGCGAGCATGGCATCGCAGAGTGCATTGGCCTTCGTGAGCATGTCGATACTCAAAGCGAACTTACTCTGATTTTGTTCACTCGGAACGACGGAACCGCCTTTCTTCAAAGCTGTCTCAATAAGGAAACAGTATCCAAGGAGTCCTTGTTGCCTTTGCGGTTGATCGACAGATGTCGTTGCTACTGATTGCGTTCCAAGCATGGCATCGCAGAGTGCATTGGCCTTCGTGAGCATGTCGATACTCAAAGCGAACTTACTCTGATTCTCCGCACTGGGTTTCACCGTTTCTGCTTTCTTGAGAGCAAGCTTGATGAGCAAGCAGTACTCCACCATGCCCTTTTGAGTTGGCACACGCGTTGGTGCTGCCTCTGCAAAGGGTGCCGCAACAGTAAGAAGGAGAGAAACAAGAAGAATGGATGAGGTGGCTTGCCATATATCTGAGCGAAGCGAGTGGTATGTGGTTCGCATATGCGCGCATGGTAAAGGCTTCTTTGCATGGAAGCAAGAAGGAGGTTGTCATGGTTCCTTACCAGGAATGTACGATTTTTTTATTGCATCTCTTCCGCCAACTCCACAATCATTCCCTCCGGTCCCCGCAGATAACATAATTTATAGATGTTTTCGTAATATTGGATCTCACTGAAAAACTCCACCCCTTTCTTTTTTAGTTTGGTGACAATGGCCTCAATGTCTTCCACGGCAAAGCAGATGTGTCGCATGCCCAGCGCATTCGCCAAAGGATACGGATGCTGAATGCCTGTTTCATCCACTGGTCGAATGAATGTGACCAGTTCCAGAGTTGCCCCTCCATCCGGCGCCCGCATCATGACCATTTCCGTCTTCGCATTCTTCAGTCTCGTCACGACATCCAGCAACTCACTTTCTAGTCTCATTTCGCCCTGCATTTCAAGGCCAAGATCCAGAAAAAATTCTTTCGCCGCAGCCAAGTCCTCTACGTTGATGCCGACGTGATCTAAGCGATGGATTTTCATTTCCAAAGTATAGCATGAAATGGCTTCTGGCTGCACCGTTCGTAAAACGATTTTAGGGTATTCGTTTGGAAGAATAGAGACCCAGTTTCATAGGTAATACATCATCCAAATGTGTTAGATCTGTATGCTCAAGCTGTACAAGAGGAAAATGACATTCTTCATAGATCTTGATCTTCTCCTCTCGTCGACGTTCATAATCTGCATCAATATTTCCCCAATACTCAATATAAATTCCCTGATCTCCCAGAAAACCTGGCGGGATGAAGAAGTCGCAACAAGCAAATGATTTCGTTGGTAATTTTCTTTCATATGCATGAGGAATGTGATGATGAAAAAACCAATTATCGATCAAAAGCTCCGCATAACTACGCACCCAGTGCCCGTCTTCTGCAAGAAATCTGGCAGGGTACCTTTTCCTAAAATTGTCTTCATAGACAGGAAGTTTTTCGTGAGATTCAAAAAGAGTAAGAAGCGCTTGAATCTGATTGTTCGTGAGATATTCCTGAGGATGTCTTTTCGTTTTGCCCCAAAAATGCATCACGCTCTGAGAGATTTCTCTAGGAAGAGAATGGACAAATTTCTTTTTCCACTGAACATGTACTTGCCACGGAAATTTTCCTTTCCAAGCCTCTTGAAGAATATTTTTTTGTCCATGGGACACGGCTTCAAAAACTCCATGTAATTCCTGCGTTGTATTGTTATACAGGAAAAGAATATCGCCAGGAACAATTTTTTCGACCATCGACTGGTAGTGAGATGTTTCCCCAAAAAGCATTCGCTCAAAACATTCTTTTTCGGTGCTTGGCGTACAGCGAAAGATATATCCGGCCGATTGGGCGGTCTTCTTGGTAAGCGAAGTAATGATATCAATTCCAGTCGTAATTACATGTAAGACCAAAGGAACAGAGTTTTCAAGCTCTTTCTTTCATGTTCATTCAACATTACAATCTGCTGGCTTTGGTTAAATGGAAAATCCATGTTCCAAGCCACGTTCCCCGATAGCTCAATGGCAGAGCACCTCGCTGTTAACGAGGGGGTTGCTGGTTCGAGTCCAGCTCGGGGAGCCATTTCTCTGTAGAATTCCTGACATCGCTGCTATCCTCTCCTCATGCCCACGAAGATCACGCCCAGAGCACAAGATTTCCCCCAGTGGTATCAGGATGTCATTTCCGCATCACCGGATTTATACGATGAATCTCCCGTCACAGGCGCTATCACATTCGGTCCTCTTGCAACAAAACTATGGGGAAATATAAAGGGGTATCTCGATCATCACCTGAAAGCCATGGGAGTCGAAAACATCATGCTTCCCATGCTCATTCCGGAAAGTTTCTTTACGCGAGAAAAAGAACACGTGGAAGGATTTGCACCGGAAGTGGCAGTTGTTACCCATGCAGGAGGTGCCAAACTTCCGGAGCCCTACTACGTGCGCCCCACAAGCGAACTGCTGTTTGTAGACTGGTATGGACGTAACGGAAAAATTCAGAGTCATCGCGATCTCCCGCTGCTTGTGAACCAGTGGTGCAGTGTCATGCGCTGGGAAAAACGTCCGCGCGCGTTCCTGCGTACCAGTGAGTTCCACTGGCAGGAGGGACATTGCTTGTTTGCCGATGAAGCATCGTGCAGAAAACACACGCTCGCCTTTTTAGATCTCTACGCAACACTCTGCGAAGAACTCTTGGCAATTCCGGTTGTAAAAGGAGAAAAACCCGAACACGAACGGTTCCCCGGAGCCATGGCGACGTACACCATCGAAGGCATGATGCAGGACGGCAAGGCGCTGCAAATGGGCACAAGCCACATGCTCTCCCAACATTTTTTGATGGACAGCGATGGTTCGCCACGCGTGTCGTTCCTCAATGAGGAAGGCAAACAGACGGTCCCCTTCTACGATTCCTGGGGCGTTTCCACACGCCTTTTGGGTGCCGTGTTCATGAGTCATGGCGACGATGACGGCATCGTCCTTCCTCCATTCCTAGCTCCTGTTTCGACAGCGGTGCTTCCCATTCTTGCGGGAGACGCCAAAGAGAACGAGAAGATCCGCAGTGAAGCGCGGAAACTTGCGGGACTCATTGCAGACTCCAAAGAAATTCCCTTTGCACTGCACGGACGGGAGAAGAGTTTTGAGGAACTTGCCTGCACATCCTGTCATGACGGCGTAAGTTCCTCGGTGAGGATCGACCAACGCGAAGGTGTGCGTCTGGGAGATAAAACATTCCAGCAGATTCATGACGGAACCCCCGTACGCATTGAACTGGGAAAGAAAGAACTGGAAGAAGGCATGTGCATGGTGAAGAGCCGTATCCGCAGTCGCGATGATGCGAAGAAAGTCCCCCTCAAGGATGCCGCAAAGGAGGTTGCAAATATGTTGGAAGAAGACCAAAAGACGCTCTTTGAGAGAGCACAACAACGCATGGAGAAGAATACGCTGCATGCATCATCGTATGATGAGGTGAAAGATGCCCTCGCCACGGGAAAGTGGGTG
This sequence comes from Patescibacteria group bacterium, assembly GCA_023263945.1. Classification (GTDB taxonomy): domain Bacteria; phylum Patescibacteriota; class Gracilibacteria; order Peribacterales; family Peribacteraceae; genus JALQTW01. The sequence goes on from JALQTW010000003.1 coordinate 32,045, forward strand.
GAAATGGCATGGGATGGCTCGCAGAAAACGGTAGAGCAGCTCAAAGCAGAGACATCGGGTGGAACCATTCGCTGTTTTGCATTCGATGCCAAGGAGGATGCCAAGAAGGAGAACGATCCTCTTTCAGGAAAGCCCTCCGCGTTTACGAAGAGGGTGATTGTGGGGAAGGCGTATTAGAGAGGGACATACCTGACGCGGCCTGTACAAACCATCAATCCAACGAAATCCGAATATCATGCGTACGAAAGGCCCTTTCCAGACTCGTTCGAAGCGTCATGAGGAGTCGTTCATAACACACACGAAGAGCATGCATGGCAGGCGGCAGACAATCCTTAAACATGGGGTAGTAGAGGTCACACACTTCGGCAATGATCTCTATCCGTTTCCTTCCTACATGACCATGAATGGTATCCAGGTTATGAATACAATCCGCCATTTTGATGAGAAGGATTTCAGGATAGGCATACGATGCATGTCGCATGTCTTGGACATACTGCTTGACATGATTGCGAGCGGAAATTCCTTGTGGTCTCTCCACCTTTGTTAGTGCAAGAACAATATCAGCAGTTTCCTTCCCGCACTGCCCTTCAAGAGATTCATAGGTGAGTGTCGTATCTTCCAGGGTATCGTGCAGCACCGCCGCAAGGTATGCCGGAAGTGGGAGGTGTACTCCCGTCTGGAGCAGAATAGAAAGGACAGAGAGAGGATGTTCAATGTACGGCTCTCCACTCTTTCGAAGTTGGCCCTTGTGCGCCTGCATGGCGAGATCAATCGCCTGATGAACCTGTGGATTCATGCCATCATCACACCATCATGAGGACAAGCTGGCGATATGATGATCTCTTGATACATAGGGAGAGAAGGGGCACATGCCTTTACTCTGCGCAAAAAAATGTTCCGAGTAGGGGAAGAACGGAAAATCTTCTTTTCATGAGACGTCTGTTCTAGAGAAGAATGGAACCAATAAAGATTGAGGAGAAGCCAAAAACAACGTATTGAAGGAAAATCTTTAAAAAGAGATCTCGCTGTCTTCTTTTTTGCCTTTCATGATGAAGCCGACATTCCCCTTCCCCTATGTCACCCCACCGCCGTCTCACAATCGAACGTTTGGAACCTCTCACCATGTATTCCGCAACACCCGCGGAATTGACGAGCCTCGCCCATGAGGTTACTGACCAATATGATGATATTGCGATCGTTCAGGGAGAAATCGATACATTGATGACCCAGATAGGACAAAAACAGGACGAAGAAAACGGACTCCTTCAAACAGACGCAGATCTCCATAACCAAGAATTAGAAGCACAATCGCAACAACAGACAATTCAAGGAATGCTTGATGGGTTTCGTCAACAAATCAACGATTGTATCGTGCAAGAAGGAAATCTTCGGACCACCATCGCACATCGTCAGGGCGATATCGCTGTGAAACGCAGTGAGCGACAAGCTCTCCAAGTGACATGGGATGAGGCAAACATGGAGCTTACCACTCGTCTTTCCGCATTGCGCGATGCAATCAATCATATCAGCTCGTCCCTCGCTGCCATTGGAAGAACGGTCACACCCCAGATTGAGAAATTGGTTCCAGATCCTTATCCAAAAGAGATTGGAAAGGCCGTTGATACAGCATACGTCCTTCGTACCTTAACAAATGGTGAGATTGCCCAGTGGAACGGTGCATTGTCTCCTTCTCATGCCTTTAACGATCTTCTCACCAAAGCGCTCCTCACGTGGCAACAGGCAGATGTGCAGAAAAATAGACAGACAGCTGCAGAGAACATCGATGCCGTGATAACACACATGGAGTCCATACAGGAAAGCGATATTCATGCCATCAATGAACTTGAAACAATAATCGTTGGACTCCAGCAATCGATCACAACACAGCAGAATACGTGGAACGCTCTGGAGGAGACCATCAATGAACTCGTCCATGCGCGCACGGAGATCCCATCGCACATTTCTTCTATCGATGCGCTCATGGCAACGCTCCAAGATGACTACAATGCAAAAAACACGCAACGTGATAGAGAAAAAGATGAGGCGGTGGTAGCAGAAAATAATTTGCTCATGGCACTGGAAGACCGTGTCACGGAGTGCCAACCTCCGGACGTTAGAAGTGCAACAACAGATATTCATGCGTTGACTGAAGAAGGAGACTCCCTCTTAGGACGAACTAAGACGATGCAGGCTGTTATAGGAGACATCCATACTGCGGAAGATGTTATTTGGAGTGATGAGGGGAAGTCTCGTCTTGCAGCAATAAAACAGACAATGGGAGATTATTCCTTTGCCCTCACACTGGACACGCAAGATTGGCAGGAGCAATTGAATCGCACACTGAACGCTGCAGAAAGTGCGCTGGATGAAGACATCGATCCTTCAAGCATCACACCACTCTCCATTGGTTTCATCTATGCAAACGATCCGACAGAATTGGAACGACATCTCAAAAACTCAGCACATCTTACAACGCCAGAATCACTTAGAGAATCCGTTGATGAAACAACATTGGTGCATGCAGTTCAAGAGGAACTCTCAATGGCTGAAAGTCTTGCTGCATGGACACTGGCAGATGGATACCCTGTGAAGAAACAACCTCCACTGAAAGAGTTCAACTTTTCTGCATTCGAGAATGTTCCTATTCCTCAGGAACAGAATTTCGGTGGTGGCCCGCGCATTTCGATTCCCGAAATAGGCTCCGTGGAAGCGTACTCCAACGAACTCGCTCTTACCTTCGACGCTGGCGCGCTCATCGTGACGCGTTCCGCCATGCAAGGAAACACGAATAGTGATGTCTTCGGGTACGCGCTTCGGGAAGGAGACCCTCAACGCATGCGTGTGACCATCACCTCCAGAAGCACCACGCCGGTCACGCTCCACTTTGGTATTATCGATCAGCAGAAGACCGACGATGTCATGGACGTGCAACCAGGAACGCACACCTACGAACTACCGAGGAAGGCATCGTACGTACAAGTCCACGCGAGCGATGGGCGCACGGTGCGCATGGAGCATGTGGAACTTGTGAAGGACACTCCCAAAGACGCGGGAAGGAATAGGCCACTCGAACTTGCGCTGCATGCAACGCGCGTCTCCGATGTACTCACAGCACTGCAGTACCTTCATACACACGTGATGCAACAACGCGAGCAAGGCGTGCTGTCGAAGTCGCTTGCGCATCTTCCCAAAGAACTGGGAAAGCGCATCGCACTGCTTGTGCAGGAGGGAGCTGACTTGCAGACACTCCAAACTACCTTCAAAGATCTTCCCTGGGGCAGTCTCTCCCCCGCTTCCATGGCATCGCTCTTTCCGAAGGAAGGGATGAGGAACGATCTTGCCCTCTCCGTGATGGATTTCTCCGGCTCCGCGGTGACGGTCGCCTTCCGCGATCCCGGTTTCCCGACCATCGTGGAGATTGATCATGGCGCGGGCATGATGGGACGCCGCACGGCAGAACACAGTGATGTGGGCGGAGGAATGTGCATGGTGCAGGTCTCCATGAACAACGCAACGCCATCCGGAACGTATCAGATCCGCATTCTGGATCCGCAAACCGCAGATAAGGTCATCGGCACCATGAACATCGTCTGGAATAGCGCAACGAAGACCATGAGCCTGGGAGACGACGCAAGCATGTTCATTCCAGGGACCTACCGAAGAGACGATGGAGTAACACCCTTTGGCGAGCTCATCGTCCAAACACTGGATGATGAAGTAGCCGTGATGACCGCAGGAGATGAATGTACAATAAACATGCGCATTGCGGCGAGTATTCCCGAAGCGTTCAAGACCATCCTTTCCTTCGACGGATACACCAACGCCAACATCATGGCAGCCGAACGGGACACACTTGCAATGACGATGGCAAGCGTGTGTCCTGCACTGCACTGCGTGACACAACAGGAATTCGAGCAGGCCTTCTATGATCATCTGCCACAGTGGCGATGGGAAAACGAAATGCAGACACGGGCGCTCTACCGGTGGGATCACATTGCGTTCACCCAAAGCAGGAGCTCGGAATGGGATAGGTTGAGCCACAATGTGGGAAATTACAATGAGGGCCTTCGCGATATGATCGCACAGGCATTCAACGCAGCAGCCATGCTTCGGCAGGGACGGGTACAGGAGGCCGATGCACTCATCCGTACCATGCAGCAGAAGTACGACAACCATCTCTCACTTCCGGAGCTCCACATTTCCGCACCGTACTTCATGGCGTTCGTGGAAGCCTGCTGTAATGTCCTGGATAAAAAACCGATTGATGTCATGGAGGCATGCAACGGGGCAGAAGCCGAAACGGCTCGATTGCAGTATCAGGCATTCGTCAGTCCTTCCTCTGCGGGAGATGGTACGGAAGTCGTACGGGACTCCGGTGGCAACCCTGTCACCGATGCAAGCGGCCATCTTGTGTATCAGCAAACGATCGATTACGCAGCGCTCACGACGCACGGCATCGATGCCGGGCAGGCACGGAATCTTGTCCATATTGCCAATAAGAATCTTGAACATGCCATTGCGGCAGGTGCACCGCCGGACGTCATTGCTTCCATGCAGAACCAACAGACGCTTGCCATGGCGAATTACAACACCGTTCTGGGGGGCGGAACGGTCCTCACGTTCCAGCAGGAGAATCAGCAGAATATTCTTACAGCCATCGCAGAAGGAGCGCCTATGACCAGGTTAAACGCCATTGCCTACCTGCAGGAAAACGGTCTGCCCATCCCCACTTCCGCGTACGATGACTTCTTCGCATCGAAAGAAGGGTTGGACTACGCCCTGACTCATATGACGGATCTGGATGATCTCACGAATACGCTGGTGGCGATGGGGTGGTTGAAGGGGAAGGGAACATTGGTTGCAACGAATCTTGATGATTTACGGGAACAGCTCGTCACAGCCGGAATAGGAGGAGCGCCAACGGAAGCTTCCTATGCACTCACGAGCGAACAAAAAGAGCATTCTCTCGATGACTTCTTGAATCTGTATGAAAACAAATATTCTGGTGCAGACATATTCATGATTGATCAGATGCACTGGATTTCTTCTCATTCTCTTGCGGGAAAAGCATTTATTACCTTGCGCGGAGAGCTGGCTACACGAACCGGTGAAGATCTCGAAAGGTTATGTGCAAAAGCAGAAATCATCTTTGGCATTCCGGCAAGTTCACTGGCATGGGCGGCTTCGTCGAATATCGAGTCTGTTTCAACCCGACTCATCACACTCTTCACGCGATCAGGATACGAATCACTCTTTACCTCCGCCCCCAGTGCTCCGTCGAGCAATACTTCGGAGGCACGCATTCTTTCGTTTAAAGATTTGGGGAATGGGACCTATAGAATGTTCTTCGATGCCACGCTGGATCATCCTTATGGGGTAGCATCGGTGTATGTGTTGGATGCAAGCGGTACGCAGATCAATACCACCGCTGTCATCGTCAACGCAAAAGGTGAGCCAACACGCTCCATTCGAGGTACACTCTTTGCAGATATTCCCTCCTCCTCCTTGCGAGATTACATTATCTCCGAAACATTACAGGATGGCATTGGCGCTGGCATTGCAAACGGCGTGTACAGCGCGCACCTCGATCTGCAACTAGCAGTCTGGAAAGACAATGATGTGTCACAGCATGGTTTGCCTGGAAACATCAGAACAGGTGTGAAGATTTTCTCGGTACCCGCCGTGAATCCGGAGGTTGTGACAGTAAGAGATCTCTCAACAAACCCTAACCCGGAACGCAGAGCGCTGGAAAATGAAATACTTAGTCGGTTAAATTTTCCCTTTAATGGAACAGTTGCAATAAATTTAGAAATATCAAGCTTCCATAAAGCAGATGAACTCTATGCATTAGATCTTAGCGGGGGTACTGCAACAGGCGTTTTAGCACCCACAACATCAAAAGTTGAGCAGGTTGATTTGTTTGCAGGGCAATTAGTACTGAAACATCAACTTCCTACGGGAGAATTGTACTTCACAACGTTCTATCATCTTACGCATATTTTAGAAAACATTACTGGGAATACTTATGAGGGATTACAGGAATCTCTCGATAAGATGAGTATTCCTGAAGAATACAAAAAAACCATTAGTGATAACATCAATTCACGTCATGATATTGAAAGTGACAAATTGAGCACTTTGAATTTACCATCAGAAATAAAGTCTCAGATACAAAATATCATCGACTCCATTTCAGCTGTGCAAAGACACATAACCGATACACTTATTCCTCAATGGGAAAATGAGGGTAAAATATTTACAAAAGACGATGGTCTCCTTGGCTTGGAAGGAAAGGAAGGTTACGCAGATGGTGATCATTTCCATGTCCAGTTCAACATTGGCTCTATGAAGGGTGAAGCTATAGATGTATTCCATTGGATTAATGAGCAACAAAACGGTCTTGTGACAAAAGCTGACCTTGAAAATAGAAGCTCTTATGACTTATTTATTTGGGATCAAGCAATAGAAGCAATGGTGAATGAAAATGAAGGAATCGTGTTAGAGCGCGCAGATATAAAGAATAACGAGGGAAAAGTTATTGCAGGTGAAAATTGGGCATATGCTTTAGAAAGTGGGAAAAGTATAGGTGAAATGGAGAGAGTGATTTGGAGTAAAGAAGAAAATGCATTTATAAATGCCGATGATCACTTAAAGATATGGAATCCTACAACCCGTTCATTCCAATGAAAAAAATTATTCTCCTCAGCTTTGGCATTTGTTTATTAATTGGATGTAGCACTAAAAATGGATCCGAATCTTCATTGAGTCAAGGAATGACTATTAATGGAAAAATTATGCCATTCTCAATGGAACTTCCTTCGTCAGTAATTTATAAAAAAACACGAAGTGATGGTAGCTTATACTTAGCGACAAGCACTGGCTCAGACCTAGATTATAAAAAATCAGATTACGCAATTGAAATTTATGATCAAAAAAATGAAAAATGTGGACCAAGCCTTACTGGCGCATCTCAACTGCAACCTTTGAAAGAAGCTGATCCATCAATTCAGTGGGGAGTCGTCGATATTTTGAAAAGGATGAAAGAAGGAGATAGTGGTTATTTTCCTCCTTTCAATATAGACCATATGAAATGTGGTGGATCTAAATTTAGTTATGCCTTCTGCGTCGAAAAGAATGGAGAAACAACACTGATTTGCATAAATCAAGAAACAGATAATCCAAAACAAGCAGAAGATATTCTTAAGACGTTCCGGTGGACAAAGTAACTCTCATCTATTCCCTCTGAATAGTATCCTCAATCGTATTTTGCTCTTCAGCTCACACCTAATCCATGCTTCTTGCATATATCACCATAAATGCCCTTCAGCTCTCGAAGTGAGATGAATAGCTCTGCAAGCTTAAGCCAGACAAACTTTCTCTTTATTTCATTATCGGCACTCTGATATATCACCATCAGATATGCATATATATGCGTCAATGTTTGCTCTATTTTTTTTATAGTATCACTGTACATCGTACGTTCTTCTCTTGAAAGTTTTCTCAACAGGAGAAGTGTATTCTCGTGATTCTCGTGTAAGCGAGTCAAATGCTGTTCATCAACAACGATAATATACGTATTCGGGAGATATTGTATGTAATCTTCAAACGTTTTATCGATTTCGGGAGATATTTTTGATCTATCTCCGCTACTAAAATGTGCTGCTCCGTATACCAGAATACCAACATCATTCTTTGTTAAATTTTCTGCAATGTTTTTTACTACAGTTCGTTGCGGATCATTAAACATTAATGATTCTCGCTCCTTTTCTACATCAATTTTAGCATTTGCAAATCCGATCTGACCATATCCTCCACGATACAGTTTCGATCTTTTTTCAGAAATTTGCGTCTCTAGAACATTTCTTTCAACCTTGTTATCCAGCCTTCCATCTCCGAAAACATTTTGTGGTCCCATTCCCGTATCAAGAAAAACTGCAGCCCCATAACTTGTTACAGCAGAAGAATGAATTCTCCGCAGATCATCAATATCAATTCCTGCTGCTCTTGCCTCATCTTCATATTGATATCTCATTTGCGCCATTCGCTGAGTCTGGTGATGAATATCAGCATACATATCATGTAACATTTTATATTCGTTTTCTGCCTGCACTCTGTCATATGCAAAGGAGATAGGATAGGTTTCCCAGAAGAACTTCGTCTTTCCCTTTTCATGAACCCTATACATTGAAGTTGATACATCAACAAGATTTTGTCTATGCCTAAGAAAAACATCACTTAACAAGGGATCATAGGCATCATATCTGGAAAAAGTTCCCTCATTCCCATGGTAATATTTGAGAGCTATTAAGACTCTATCCGCCTTCTCCGGAGAAAGTCGAAAGACAATTTTTCCTCCATGTTGTGTAATAATTGCTTCGCAATCTCTAATTGTTTGTTCGATAGATGAATCTGGCGCACCTTCTGGAAAAGATGAAACAAAGAGAGGATCTTCTATATGTGCATTCTTCTTAATTCTCTGATTTGTGCTTTGTATAAGACGAACAATCCAAGCATTGCCTTCTTTTCTTTTGGGGCTCTGAGGATACAACGATTCTACTTGTTCTCGAGAAAGAGCACCATCTGAAGCGGTAATGAAAACCGCTTCATGTCCTGAGTGCACCTGTGCAACTTCTTCCCAATCACGCCCATTACCATTAAAATTACGTGTGAAAATGAGGTCGCTTTCTTCTCTATTGGAGCCAATCCTTAGAATTCTTTTGAGAGAAGATCGAACATCACGTTGGAAAAGCGCAATACGCATTGGCACAATGTGAAGGCCTTCAGGTGTATCAAAGGAAAAGCCTTCGTCAAACTCCTGCATTTTGAGCCAGTGTTCATATGCATTTGGGATTCCCCCAATATTTTTAACCCATGCCTCTCGGGCACCCTTTTCATTTACTATTGTGGCATGTGATATTGCATGTAGAACTTCTGAAGTGAAGCTGTCTTTATTTCGAGGAGAAGATTCAGGCATAATTTTATAATAAAATACATATGATAATATGTCAATATTAGACCCTCCCCCTCAACACCACTATCAACCGCTCCACTTCTTCCGCGCGGATGGAGAGGAGCATGCGTTTCTCTAAAAAGCGCGGATCGCAGGATTCATCCAGGGATGCAATGACGGTTTGGAGGTATCCATACTCCTTTGCAAGATCCGTCAGAAGTGCCTCAAGGGCCTTCTTTTTAGCAAGCGCTGTGGAGGTGGGTGGCAAAATCATGCTTTTATCCTAATTTGACGAAATAATAATTTATAGTGCATTAATACATAGAACTCCCCGTCATTAGCCATTTTTGGCTTGAGAAAGCCATATTTACCGTTCCAAAGGGCAAAAGAACGCCTGGCAAAGCCCCTCATAGGGGGGTACGATTCCTTCTATGCCACGTGCAGCCGTCACGACCGCCGCTATTTCCCTGCAGCAGTACCTTCTGCACAGGTCGTTCTGGGTCGGACTCTTCATCGGACGGGTACTCCCCATCCTCATTCCGCTCTTTGCTTGGACAGCAGTTTTTGCGTCCGCAGGGCAGAAATCACTTGGTGACTGGACGGAAACAAAGATGATCAGTTACTACCTCCTCGTCTTCATCTTCAGTATGTTCACGCAGATTTATTTTCATCGTGATCTTTCTCGCATGGTGCACGATGGTACATTAAACCACTGGCTCCTGCGCCCGCTTTCCTTCTTCGAAATGGCTGTAGGGATGATCCTTGGACGCGTGCTCACGCTCCTTATTCCTGCAGTGATTGTTTGCATTATAGGAAGCGTCATGATTCCCGAATTGCGGGAATTACTCTGGCCGTACGGAATGCTGAAGATGACCGTGTTGCTTCCGGGGGTTATTTTTCTTCTCTCCTGTTTGAGCGCTCTTATCGGCATGTTTTCATTCTGGCTTATCCAGACGGAAGGTACCTTTGCCATGATGATGATGGTCTTCGAATTCTTTGGTGGCACACTCCTACCCCTTTCTCTCCTACCATCTCCTCTCCAACACATCAGCACATTCCTCCCGCTACGTTTTACAATCAATCTCCCTGTGCGTGCTATTTTGGAACACGGGAGCATCAATATTTTTTATGTCATTGCGGGGCAGGCACTATGGTCGTGCGGCCTGATTTTTGCTGCTACCATCCTCTGCAAGGCTGGCCTCCGCCGCTACGATGCCATTGGAGGATAATTCTATGACGTACTACACAAAACTTTTAGGTTGGGCATTGCGACTTCATTTAAAACGATGGGGGCGTTACCGAACAGATGTGCTCGTGTGGACCATTACCATCTGGCTAACCATCGGCATGCAAGCATGTTTCGTGTTTGTAACGTATCGCATCTCTGGCGGAAATCTTTTTGGATACACACCACAGGAATTGATTTCTTTCTTTGGCATCACACTTCTTGCAACAGGACTGGCACAATGCGTTGTGCACGGCATTACATTGCATCTTGCGAGAGCGGTGTGGATGGGTAATTTCGATTTCTGGATTCTTCAACCTGCACCGCTTGTGATCAGGATGTTCCTTGAGGAAATAGGATTCATCTGGTTTTGGCCGCATATTGTGACCGGCACTATTATCATTTTACTTACCGTTGTACCGGCCTCACTTTTCCTGACATTCATTGCAACCCTTCTTGCGTCCCTCCTGGAAATCGGCATCGTTCTCTGTCTCTGTATCCCATCTGTCCGCTGGGGGAAGTGGGACCCTAATGAGGGCGTCTGGGAGTATATGGAAAGCGCCAGATCCATCCCTATTGGACAAACAAGGCAAATTATGTTATGGCTTGCATCTTTCGGAGTTTTGCAGTATTCTATCGCACTTCAAGTTGCAACCGGCCGCTGGCCGATCTGGACGCTTGCAGGCATGGTATTCCTAATCTGCAGCCTGGCAGGAGTCCTCCTCTCCTCCTTCACCCGTACCTACTCCTCCGCTTCCTCTTAAAACCCTCCCACATGCCCATTATTACGGTCTCCCACCTCAAGCGCATCTTCCGCTCCTACGAGAAGGAAGCAGGCGTGTTGGCTGCGCTCAAAAGCCTTGTGAGACGCAAATGGACCGAAGTCCCGGCTGTGGATGATATTTCTTTCTCCATTGATGAAGGAGAAATTGTCGGGTTTGTGGGGCCGAACGGTGCTGGAAAAACAACAACATTGAAGATGCTCTCGGGCATTCTCACGCCAACATCGGGTACATGTTCCGTACTCGGCTACACACCATCGGACCGCAAGCGTGCATTTAAGAAGGAAATCGCCCTAGTGATGGGCCAGAAGACACAACTTATCTGGGACCTTCCCGCAAGCGACACTTTCCTGCTCCATAGGGATCTATACGGTATGGATCACCGCATTTGGAAAGGCATGCGCGATACACTTGTGGAACTGTTAGATGTTCAGCGCGTGCAAGACCGTCCTGTACGACAGCTTTCACTGGGCGAACGCATGAAGTGCGAACTGATTGTCGCCCTGCTTCATGAGCCCAAGGTGCTCTTCTTAGATGAACCGACCATCGGGTTGGATGCCGTTTCCCAGCATGAACTCTGGAACTTCCTGCGCTCCTACCAAAAGCAGTCAAAGGTGACTGTGCTTCTTACATCCCACTACATGAAAGATATTGCCAACCTGTGCCCCCGCGTGATGGTCATTAAGCACGGCAAGCTGATTTATGACGGAGACTACAGCCGTTTGGTCGCCATGACGGAAATTGAACGCAATATCCTGGTAAAGCTCCGGAAAGACATTCCCGCCGATGAGCAGAAGAGGCTGCGCAGTATGACAACGGGCAAACCCATGGAGCGCCTGGATGCGCTGACCTACAGGCTCAATGTAAGCGTGGAACGTGTACCGGAAGTGATGGAAAGTTTGTTCCGCTCGTTCCCGGTAGAACAGGTTCTTACAGAAGAAGCAGATCTGACGAAGGTGATGGAGAAAACTTATAAATTAGAAAAAATTTGATTTTTAGTATTAAAAAAAATAGAATGGCTTTTGATAATGCGAGTCGATTCATATCTATCTTCTAATTGCTATATTGGAAAAAGTGGCATTGAAGGCTTGGGTGTCTTTGCCAAGAAGAAAATAAAGAAAGGAGATATGATATTGATCTGGGGAGGAAGGATTCTAAGTTCTGCTGAGCTTGCAAATATTGTTAAAAAAGCTCCGGAGTTTGATTTTTTTCCAGTCGAAGTTGCAAATGGATTCTATATTGCACCATCTAATATCCATCAAATAGATGATGCCTACAGGATCAACCATAGCTGTAACCCCAATGCAGGAATAAAGGGGCAGACGCTTGTAGTTGCGAGGAAAGATATTCATGCAGGTGAAGAAATATGCTTTGATTACGAAACATCAGATATAATAAATATGTCTTTTATTTGCACGTGCGGTTCAAAGTTCTGTAGAAAAAAAATAAATGGAAATTCTTGGAAAAAAAAGAACTTTCAAAAGAAAAACACCAATTTCTTATCTATTTATCTTAAAGAGATGCTAAGAAGCCAAATTTGACTTCAGAGGAAATTCAACAAAGAATGTGGTGCCGTCGTTCTCTTTACTTTCAAACCAAATTTTTCCACCCTGCGCCTCAATAGCACCTTTTGCCACATACAAACCAAAGCCATTACCATCGATACTTCCCGTATTACTCGCACGGAAAAGTTTCCCGAAGATTTTCTTTTGATCCTTCTCCGGAATTCCACATCCCGTATCTTGAACCGTGATAGAGAGCATATCCCCATGACGCTCCACATTCCACGCCACACTGCCCTTTGCAGGGGTGTACTTTACGGCATTGCTCAACAGGTTTTCTACCGTCATGCGTGTTAAGCGTTTATCCAGCATGACCGTAGGAAGGTCCTTCGGAATATGCACATCAAAGTTCTGCTGCTTTTCTTGTGCTTTTGGCTCAATAACGGAAAGAATTTCCTTGAAGAACTCATTTAGATCAAGCGGTTGTAGATCCACCTTCATCTTGCCAAGTTGAATACGGGAAACATCCAGAATCATACTCACAAGGTCGGCAAGATTATAAGTGACAGATTGCATGGTATTCAGGTATTCCTGTTGTTCCTTGGAAAGAACGCCAACATCGCCATCCAGAAGCATTTCGAGGTACCACTTTACGGAAGAAACCGGTGTTGCAAGCTGATGGCTGACAATGCTTAAGAGTTCGTCTTTTTGGCGATCAATCTCATGTAAAATCGTGACACGAGATCTCCAAATATTAACCAAAAAAACTGTCAGAACGCATAAGAGTAGAAACAAAAAAATAACAAACAAGACAAAGGGAATAAGGGTCTGTCTAATAAGACTCAAGTAGTCGCTAACATCAACGTCTATGCCAAGGATTGCAATTGTTTCCCCATGTAATTTAATAGGGGCATAAGCTGAAAGAGTTGCACCCCATTGATCTAGTACAGGCTCTTTATCAGTAGTTGGATAGGAAGTTGCGTCAATTCCTAATTCGAGGTTGTCACTGACGTCATATTCATCCCCTGGCCAAACTAGAGCATCTTCATCGTTAACAACACCGTCATGATTTAGATCGATTTTTGCGTTAGGGTCCATTGAATCTGCATCTGCAATAAATCTGAAAATTTTTCCACTTGCTGGTCTTAGCAGATATGCGAATTTAATATTCGGATTATAATTTCTTAAGATTTGCAAATCTCTAGTAACCTTTAAAAAAGCAGGCGTGTTAATAGCATCTGCATTTGTAATGCTATTCAAATCCTTTGGTTCAAATTTCAGAGAGCCTGTTGTGACAATTCCAATCAATCCCGTCTTTAGCTGTTTCTCCATTATATCTTGAGTCTGTCTGTATAAAATCACGGTAATGCCTATTGCCAAGATAGAAGCAGTCAACAAGAGCAGATAACTCTTAGTACGAATATTTGTGCCTGCCGTACTAGCCGTTTCTTTTTTCTGAGAATTAGACATTCCTGCCATTATATGCCTTTTTTGAGCAAATGAAAAGCTTATTTTACTTTGTTTTATAGGCTCCAATGGCAAATAAACCAATTAAAGCGATATATATCACTGATACCCAAACCCAAGGAATAAATTTTTGCGTCAAAGTCACCTTGAAATCATCAATTTTCATATCAATGCCTAAAACAGCAATCCCTCTTCCGTTCATATCTTTTATGGGCGCATATGCCGTAATGTAGGCCCCCCATTGATCACTCACAAAATCTTTCTCGAATTTTGGTTCTAACAAACTTTTAGCTATTTCCTTTTCATTTTCAGTGATTTGATATGTCGCCCCAGGATACACGTTCTGCTCTTCGGGCTGCATAATCCCATCTCCATTTTCATCAGTAAAAGGGCCAATCTCTTTACTGGAATCAGCATCTGCAACCCACTGCCAGACCTTTTCATCCGTTGTTGGTCGTAGAATCCATGCATACTCAACGCCTGGATTTCGCTTCTTAATTTCATTTAATTGAACAAAGAGTCTGCCATATTCAGGCGTTTGAATGTCGTTCGGCTCCTTTAGACTCTCTACATCGTGAGGGTCAATATGAGGTGCTGCTGTCGCCGCAATGGACATGAGTCTTGTGCCGACTTCATCGTGCATGAGTCGTAATGTGTGGCGATACATCACATACGTTAGAAGGAGCGCAAAAAAGCCACACAGAAGAAGTGATGTAAGTATCCGCCTTGAGCAAAGAACTTTGAAGAGATCTTTTAAAAGGGATTCTTTAAATTTAGAAGGTCGAAAAATAATAATAGCAATTAACAGAATGACGCTTATCGCAAACAAAATGAACATATTTGTACGTAATTTTTCAACCTGTGGCTTTGACATATCCACTGCCAAAACCGCCACGGTTCTACCCGAAGCATCACGTATCGGCGCGTAGCTTGAAATTTGAATTCCCCATATATCTTCGTAGAAGGAGGGCGTTGTGTAGGGGCCAGAATACGCCCTCATAATATCCGGAACAGGTGCTTCATTGTATGGTTGCCCCGGCCATGTGAGTACGTCTGATTCAGGTGAATCCGGAACACCAGGATCTCTCCCTTCATCTCGTACTTCAACATCGTTAGTCGGATCATCATCCGAATTCGCAAAGGGATTTAAGGAATGGGAATCGGACACAAAATCAATGAGATTCCTATCGTGAGGATTCTTACGGAGAATATAGACATAGAGAATATTGGGGTTTTCCTTCCGGATTCGCTCCAGAATATGCACCACTTTCGCCCATTCTGGCTTCTTCCAGTCGTCCTGCACTTGTAATTTTTCAACATCTTTTGCATCAATCTGCAATGCACCAGTAACAGCAATGGACTGTATCATCTCCCTTGCGCGGGCGAGATTGACGGATTCGGTGTACCAATAGATGGCAATCGTAAGAGCGCACGTACAAAGTACGTAAAATAAAGAAAAGAGAAGGAATTTCTTGTTATGCAAAAGATCCAGCAGTTCTGTGAAAAGGGAATCGCGCAGTTTCGACGGTCTGAACAAAATTAAGAGCACAAGAAGGCCGATAAACACGGAAAACGGTGCAAACGTCTGCGCGGAAAGAAGCGGCACTATGTCTGCATCCATGTCGACCCCAAGAATGGCAACCGATTGATCGTTCTTGTCTTTCATGGGAGCCCAGCCGGAAATAAATGTCCCCCACTTATCGGTGTAGGGCTCAAAGGCGGTGGGACGCATCAACGCTTCGCGTGTTGGCGGCACACTCCCTGTATTGTCATACAATTCGCCAGGGAAAATGGGATCATCTCCCTGATTGATAACACCATTATTATCACGATCATTCTTTGCAAAAGGATCACCAGAAGCAGAATCGGCCACAAAAGTATATTTCTCGCCTTGAACCGTAGGACGCATGATGTACACATAGGCGATTCTGTCATTCTGATTTTTAATCTCATTCAATTTTTTCACGATTTCCTTATATGCGGGCTTTCGAACATCCTCTGCATTTTGAATGGAAGTCAATTCTTCTGCGTCAAATTTAAGGACTCCTGTTGCTGCAATTGCAAGAACCTTGTCCTGCACACGTTGTTTTGCGGATTCCAAAGCATAAAGACGGAATCCGTATGTTACGAGGGCTGCAAACAAAACATACGCCACAATACTTGCAACCACCTTCTTCGTTTTTAAAAGTTCAAAAATTTCCTTCATGAGGGATCGATTAAAAATGGCAAGTCGAACGAGGCAAAGCAGAAACAGCGTAATGATAAAGATCAGGAGTGCATTAAATGTCTGATGCGATAAGTTATCCACTTCTGACGCTGCAACATCTGCACAGAAAATTGCGACAGTATTTCCACTCTCATCTTTTATGGGAGCATAGCCGGATATCCACGTGCCCCACCTATCTGAATAGGGGAAGGAATCTGCGGTCGGCTCCTTGAGCGCGACAACAAGAGGCTCGGTTGTTATGTCTGGTGATACATAAGTGTATCCCGGATACGTTGTTGCATTCATGCCATCACGATCTTTATTATGTGATTGGATTGAGAGAGAATCCGCATCTGCAACAAATTCAAAGGAATAAGGATCCTTTGTGGCCCTCATAATATAAGCATATGCAATGTCTGTATTGCTGCTTCTAATTTCCTGGAGAGTGTTTACAACACGCTTGTATTCACTTTTTGAAACATCTGGAATTGCATGAATCTGATTGATGTCATTGACATCAAATTTGGATACAGAATTCACTGCAACTGTCATTGCGTGCTCCCTCACCCTCTGCGTATTCAAATACACATTGTGTCTGTACAACGCATACGTCACCCCTGCTGCAATACATGCACAGAGAACAAACGCGACCACACTTCTCTTGCTGAAAAGAAATTCCTTCAATTCCTCCAGTGTCTCCGGTTCTAACATTCTCTCTTCTTTTTGTTCAGGTGCGCTGCCAATCACACGCGGCTGGTTCCAAAGAGTATCAAAAAGAACACGCTCCGTATGGACAAGTTCTTCATAACGAATGATAGATGCCTTTTTCTCTGCATGATCAATACATGCAATGGTATTTCCAATAATAATTTTTTCGAAATTGAAGGCATAGGATTGCTCAGAAATAAGGGTTGTTTTCCTATTCTCAAACATATCGCGTGATTGATAGCGTCTCCCAAGAGGGGTGTCATACGCCAAAACACGCATAGAAATGCCACGTTTGCTCCGCTCTGCCCGCAATTTTTTATAGAAATCCTGATGGGGATCTTCCTCTTCTTTATAGATAACGGGTTTATAGACAAGCATTTCTTTCCCGTATTCCAACAATTTTAGATACGCCTGTTCAATACCTTCATCACCATAGAAATAATGAATCTCTGGTTTGCTGTGATCGATCTTCAAACTCGCAATGAACGATTCAAAATCCTCCTGTTTTCGCTTCATGACTTCTCGTTTCTTTCGCATATCTTCTTTAATCCAATTCGCAATGGCGTCAAGAGAAGAAAGGACAAACTTCGGATTCCCGTTAATCATCTCCCGTCCAATAATGTGTTTTCCCACAAGTTTCTTCATGGCTTGATCCAACACACCCGGTGATTTCCCCGTTTTCCCTCCAATCTCTCGAAGCGTCATGGCATGACCTTCCAAAAGTTTACGAAGGATAAGGATCTCCGTCCCGGAAAAATCCGCCTCGACGAGGTACGCTTCTATGCTGGCAGGCAATTCTGTCATAGCAATCGGTCATGCTACCGAAGAAAAGGCTGAAGTAAAGCAAGGGATAGTTCTTTTGACATCAAAAATCAGGATCTTAAATGATATCTTTTGGCATAAGAATGCTAAAATATCAATTTTATTGTATTTTATACGTTCTATCCTATCATGGAACAGAAAGAATGGCTTATAGAAGCCACAATAATGGAATCTTGATATCTGTGCGACAAAGTGAAGTACCAGCCAGAATCACACTTCCTCATACTAAAGGCATCAACTTCCCATCTCTGTATGCCACGCTTGCCTTCAAGCCTTCCTGAATCGATGTCACAGAATACCAACGTACCGCGACGATCCAGCGTTGTGGACTCTCTTCGAACAAGCTTTTCTTCTCTTTTTGGGAGGAGTACTTCACGATCTCATCATCACACGACCCGAATAGAGCAGATGGAACCACGTTTCATGATGAACGGAGATTCCTCTTCTCTCTTTGTTCTGAGTCAGGAAATTCATGCATTGGAAAATCCTCAGGCAGAAATTGGATCCATAACTCCGGGAACAACAGATATATCGAAAGCAATGCCGGTAGAATTTATTACAGATGAAGTATTGGCACGGACAGGATCCATCATCAATAGCGCGGAAGGACAAATGCGTTCGAAGGAAGAAATTTTTACGCGTATGACGGGAAGTCCGTATGAAGAAGGAATGCCAGTAGGAGATCTTCTCACGCAAGCATTACAAAAGACGATGGATACTCTGCGGAGCGATGTTCATGCATTAACAGAAATGACAGACTGGAGAAATCGAGATGATATGCTGAGCAATGCTTCAGCGCGTCTTCTTCAGCTGGATACAGATCTTGATGATGTCGTCTCTGCGTTTGGTAGTGAACTCCAAAATGTTCCTGCACTTTTGAGCAAGCGAGATAGCATCTCTCATGAATTGGAATACGCACGCTCTATGACACCGGATGATGTGGTGCTCAACCCCGGTATCAACCGTGTTGTACAGATGAGGAACGTGCAGGCGGGACGATTTGCAAGCGGAACAGTGATCGATCTCTCACGAGAAACCATCCGTGTAAGCACTCCGGATGGAAAAGATGTCCTTCTTACAGCAGGAGTTCTGCAAGGTGATAAAAAGGGTGGCATGTCTGCTGCATTCGTTGATGAAAACGGCGCACCCATCACGCGCAAGATCACCTACATGCGTATGGACAGTGCCAGATCCGCAGAGTTTGGTGGAACGTTGGTTCTCCAAACCTCCACAGGAGATATTCGGTTCAATCTGGAACAACGTGGCCCCCAAATTCTTCTGAATGATGCTGTCATGGCAAAAGGTTTTCGTATTGAGCCGAACGGCCAGAAGACGGCCGGCGTGAAGCAGTTGGATTTCATTGATCCAACTCCACCTATCATCCTTCCGGAACAATCTCCAACCGAAAGTGAGGACACCATCGATTTCACGGCATGGTCCTTTCCGGAACTTCCTGCCATGCAAACAGACATAGGGCAGCAAACAAAGAGCGATGCAGACACAGCACTGGGGACTTTTCTACGGTCATCCAATGATGTGCAGAATATTGAAAAGCAAATGAGCGATCTCTCCACTAAGAGGGAAACCGTACGCGCTCAAATAACAAATCTCCAGGTTGAGTTCCATACCATGAAAGAGGCAAGTGATCTTCTTCGTGATAAAACGGCTGTGTATACGCAACGCAAGAATGAACTCCTCACAGCACGAAATGCATCGAATATTGCTCTTGCTGCCTGGAAAGAGGAGCGGGGAAATATGGCAAAGAAGCAGGAATATGTGAATGCAAATGCACATTTTCAGGACGTGAAAGAGGCATATAACCGTGATAGACCTGTCTTTGTGGGAGAGATGGAAGCTGCATATCCTGCAGGCACGAAGGCACATTACTATCTCCCAAAGATAGACCAAAAACTTCGTGATCTCACAACGCAGGAAAGTAGCTATACCACACAGATTGATGGTCTCACGAACCAGAAAACAATTGCCGTGGGAAAAAATATGAATGATGCAACGAGTCTTAATGCATCCGTTGTATGGGCAGCAGAGTATGACGATGGAATGCTCGTACGAGGAATGCCAGACCTCACACGCATGCAAGGTGAACTATCGCAAAATGGCATCTGCACAGAGGCCACATTAGATCTTCCCGGAATTGGAGGAAGCGTGACTATTGAAGGATGGCAGGGTGTCCTCCGCGCAACACCGACAATGAACGGTCTAGCGGACGGTTCACCTTCCTTGATCAACGCACTGTCAACAAATGCACACGCACTATCGCTCGATTTTTCAGGCGCAGATCACCTTGTGACACGAGTCACCTTTACTCCGGAAAGTACAGGACCTGGACCACTCTCTGTCTTCGTGTATCGCGGAGAAGAGGAAGTACAAACCTTGTCTGTCTTGCCTGGTAAACAATGTCTTCTCGAAGAGGAAGGGGGTATTACAGGCATTGTTCTTGAACAATCGCCGGAACGCATTCCACAGATTGCACAGGAACTGCGGAACTACCTTAATCAGCCTTTCTTCATGAATACCGTGAATGCACGTATCAATGAAAATTATATCAATCTTTCGTTCTATTCACCCTTCATCCCGGGACGCGAAGCAGAAACAGCCTTGTTCTTTTTCGACCGCTATCCGGACATGATTCTGGAAGAACAAACTGACGTTATTCAGGCCATGAAAAATGGCCCCCAAGGAAACACATTCTATCTTCATAATCTCGCCGTGGACGGACGCATGAATAAAGATCAGATCGAAGCGGATGCCATATCCCCCATCACCACCCACGCACTTGGTATGATAGGCATGGACTGGAATCCGAGCGGGAATTCCGTCGAGATGTCTCGTCGTTTGGGAAGCTCCGGCACTTTTGGCGGTGTCATGATCACGGACTTCATGTCCGATCCTGCGAAATACCGCAGCATCACATTCCGGACGGACGGACGAAGTGGCTCTATGCCGACGGAACTGTATTGGATTGATGGAGACGGGCGCGTGTGCCCTCTCCCGAAGGAATACTATGCGATACAAGGCCGCACGATTGTCCTTGCACCTAATACGCCACAGTTCATCTATGGAAACGTGCAGCAATTGCCGACCTACAGTTATACGGGAGATGTTGCCTTTGCTGAACGGGCGAAAGATCTTCTGCCACCGGACCGCATGGCAGTGGAATACATCTTCAGTTACAAGAAAAACGGACCCAGTGGAGAGCAGGGATTCTATGGCCCCTTCATGAATACGCCTGCCAGCGGAGACTTTAAGTTTGGGTACGGGGAATTCCAGGGGAACATTGTGAACAGGGGTACCCACGGTGGAGCGTTCACGGTAGATATTTATACGGGCATGACGGGAACTGCCACGGATGAACATGTAAGGACCTTCCAAGGAACCATTGGCCCGCAACAAACGATAGGATTCAAATTTTTCTCCAATACCGTAGAGAAAAGTTATGTGACCGTTGTCCTCACCATGCCAGATGGCTCCAAATCCATTTCTCAAATTGGCATTCCAAAGCCACACTTCCCCAGTGAGGACTCAGAATCTCCCGCGGTCGCTGCATCAAAAGCTCCACCGAAGGATGAGGCGACGCTACTCTATAACTCTCTGAGTAAGCTCTATGGGCCAATATACGTAGAAGCAGGAACATTATTTACAGAAGATGGTTCAGAGTTGATGCCGATTGGAACGGCATCTACGGCACTTGTACAATTGGTGCAGGGTACGACATATGCGAGTGCGGATGTGGATACGGGGTTATCAACAACGATTCTCGCTTTGCACAACGCACCTTTCGATGATGTTAATGTAACTGGAGAAATTACGTGGAATAGTGGAGATATCACAGTGTTTGATTGGACTGAAAATCCTTACGATGGAGATATTTACACGTTACTTGAGCGACAAAAGAAACTTATCCCATTTGAATATGGACATGGCACAGATTACGCAGCAAGGCTCCAAGCAGACGCTACTAGCATGGCATCTCGCCTCTCGTCAGAACTGTCTGTACCGGTAAGTGGATATGCCTCAAGTTGGAAAAGGGCTCTCTTCGATGGATATGATTTGAATCATCCGGATGAGACTATGAAGTATATGTTGCAAGATGCATTGTATGGCCCTCCAGGCGCCGCTGTACTCTCTTCTTTCAGCACTCTTTTACATGTTGTTGATAGTATTGAGGAGCAAGCAAAACAGGACGTACAAGCAAGAATGGACATACTTACAAAGAACCCTGCAACGTACTCCACGGGCTTCTCCCAAGCGAAAGCGGAATATCAAGGTCTGGTTTTGTTAAAAGCGTTCCTTATCCTTGGCAATGGCATTACTCCCGATAACTCCTTTTGGGCTATTTTGGAGTGGGTGGGTGGCGAGGGAATGCAATTCCTTGGAAAATTTATGAAACCGGGCATGACGTATGCTCTGGAAGGATTGGAACGCGTACTTCCTGGATCAAAAGCAGCGGGACAAGCTGTTGGCAATTTCGTGAAGGCATTAGATGATTTTATCCAGAAATTTGATATGGAGTTAACGAGAGGAGCTGCAGAAACAATGGATGCAAATATTAATCAAGGACTGCGCCTCACAGGAAACGCAAGACCGCTCAATTTGAATGAAAAATTGGCCTTGCAAGAGGTTATGGCCGACTATCCAAATGGACGTACTCTCAGTATAGATTTGACTGATCCTCGCTGGCCATCCTCTGAAGGATGGGTGAAAAAATCGTATCGAGTGAACGATATTGAAATTCATTACGTGTACAATACAGTCACTGAATTTGCCGATGACTTTAAATTCAAATATTGATTATGAGAGTAAAATTTATACATCAACAGGGTGATGAAAAATTCTTACAAGAATTAAGAATTGCTGGCCATAATAAGAATACAAAATTTCCTGTTATATTTAACAATGAATATATTGTTTATGGGATCTCATTATGGAAGGGGGTATTAGAGTATTTGGTTGTTAGTGATGAAATAAATCGACCTGATTGGATTCCTGCCTTTCTGTTCGAAATTATTGATAACAAATGCCCAAGCAATTGGCTATTTTCATATCGACGAGACAAACATAGCATAGGACTTGAAGCCATTTGGGGATATAAAGAAATGGTATCAAATACTAATCATCATGATGATCTTATCGAAAGAACCACCGAAGCTCTTGCCCTATTTGAGAAACGTCGCAAAGAAATTGATGAAAATTATCTATAAATCTGGCGTTTAAAAATTTAAGATGATCAATTCCGAGTAAGATAATGTAAAAAAGAGTCTTATATCATATAGTGTATGGCAACTGACATCTTTCACAGCATCATAGGTCCACAGCAAACGATTAGGCTCAAATTTTTCTCCGGCACGACAGAAACGGGGTATGTGACGGTCGTCTTAACGATGCCCGATGGCACGAAATCGATCACACAGATCGGTATTCCAAAGCCACACTTCCCCAGTGAAGACCCGGAATCTCCCGCGGTCGCTGCATCAAAAGCTCCACCGAAGGATGAGGCGACATTAGTCTATGAATCTTTAACAAAACTGTATGGTCCGATTCATGTGGAGATGGGTACTCTATTTACGGAAGATGGTGCAGAATTGATGCCTATTGGCACTGCATCCACCGCGCTCGTTCAGCTGGTACAGGGAACAAATTACGTTATGAGCAATCCTGATTCGGGATTGGCGACGACGATTCTTGCTTTGCATGATGCTGCTTTTGATGATGTGCATGTCATTGGAGGTGTGACTTGGCACGACGATGACACAACGGAGTTTGAGTGGAATGAAAATCCTTACGACGGAGATGTCTATGCATTTCTTGAGCAACAGAAAAGTTTTATTCCGTTTGAATATGGGCCAGGAATAAATTATGAAGCAAATCTCCAAAGGGATGCGGCAAACATGGCTTCAAGATTGGCATCACAATTATCTGATCCAGTAAGTGGTTATTCCTCAAGTTGGAAAAGAGCACTTTTTGATGGATACGATTTGGAGCATCCTGATGAAGTACTTGGAGTTATGTTGAATGATGCTCTCCATGGACCTCCGGGCGCAGTTGCACTCGCTTCATTAAGCACTCTTTTGGATGCTGTTGATCATATAGAAGAACAGGCAAAGCAGGATGTGCAGGCCAGAATGGATATGCTTTTGCAAAATCCGGCAACCTACTCTGCAGGATTCTCGTCCGCAAGAGCGGAATACCAAGGTCTTGTTTTGCTAAAAGCATTCCTCATTCTTGGCGATGGCATCACGGCTGATAACTCTTTCTGGGCGATTGTTGATTGGGCGGGCGCAGAAGGATTGCAATTTCTGAGTAAATTTATGAAGCCCGGCATGCGTTATGCATTAGAAGGTTTAGATCGTTATTTGCCCGGAGCAAAGGCACACGGCGAAACTGCGAGTAACTTTGTAAAAACAGTAGATGATTTTATACGAAAATTTGACGTGGATTTGACGAAGGGAGCTGCGGAAACAATGGATGCAGATATCAGTCTTGGATTACGCACAACAGGAAGAGCAGAACCACTTACTCTAAACGAAAAAATGGCTTATCAAGCAGTTATTGCGGATCCTCTAAATTCAAATGCAACTGTTCTTAGGATTCAATTAAATGATCCACGTTGGCCGGCATCTCAGGGATGGGTAAAAATGGCGCAAAATATCAGGGGTATTGAAATTCATTACAATTACAATACGATTACAGGTGCAATTGATGACATTAAGTTTATTTTTATCGATTTATGAAAGTGAGATACATTCACAATAATACTGACGTATTACCGGCGACATTGAAATCATTTATTCATGAAAAACAGAAGGGATATCCCCTTACTCCAAATAAAGAATATGTCGTTTGTGCGATAAATATATGGAAAGGAATATTGCAGTATTTAGTAACGGAACAAAGTGAAAAAGGTAATGATTTCCCAGTTTGGGTTCCAACAATTCTTTTTGAGATTACAGATCCACGCTGTCCTCATATATGGTCTTTTGCTCATTATCCCGAAAATCGTGACAAAGGACTTGAAGCAATTTTGGGATATCCTGAGTTAGTAGATTTAAGAAATGGACACTACGACGGAGTGCTTCTAGGAGACCAAGAAGCACGCAAGTTATTTCATATTCGAAGAATAGAAATAGAAAAAAGTGTTCCTGGTGAATGGGTACAATTATAGATTAACTAATTCCTCTAACTTCTATGTCTTCCATTCAACTTCAAATCCGTGACAATTCCAGAAAAACATTCCTTGCAATGGCATTTTTAACAACGCTTATTGGAATTTTAGGATCTGCTCTCTCTTACATTTTTCAGTGGGGCCTTACTGGTACAGGATGGTTTCTTATAATTGCAGGCTGTATTGATTTCATAGCATTCTTTTTCTCAGACAGAATTGTCTTAAAAGCATCAGGAGCTAAACAATTAGAGAAAAATCAGGCACCTGAATTATTTTTAATTATTGAAAAATTATGCATGCAAGAAAATTTACCTTTACCAAAATTATATTTAATCAATGATACATCTATGAACGCATTCGCGACAGGGCGAAATACAAAGCATGCTGCTATCGCTGTTACAAGAGGTATTGTAGAAAAATTATCTGAAGATGAGTTAACAGGGGTAATCGCGCATGAACTCAGTCATATTCAGAATAATGACATACGCACTATGGCAATTATTACAGTCTTAGTTGGTGGAATTAGTCTAATCGCAGATATGTTTTGGTATTCATCATTTGCAACTAAATCACAGGAAAAAGATCGTTCCGGAATGATAGCCTGGATTGGTGTTGGACTTGCTATTTTTGCCCCCCTCACGGCAATGTTGATTCAGCTTTTTATTTCACGCAAAAGGGAACTTATTGCAGATGCTACAGCAGCGCACATGACACAAAAACCAAAGGCTCTTGCATCTGCTCTCCAAAAAATAAGCATGAATGTAATTATGCCAACTCATACTAGCCGTGCTACCGCTCATCTCTATTTTTCTTCACCCTCTCGTGGAGAAGCACTTCTCGATAAACTTTTTTCAACACATCCACCCATTGAAGAGAGAATCAATCTTCTGATGAATATGTAATATTCATTTATTTCCTCATTCCTTTATTATGAAAAAACAAGAAAAAGAAAATGATAAAATCATTATTGGATCTAGTGTTCACAAAAGTGTTGTTTGTGAACAATGCAAAAAAGAAGGTAAGGCAGATACCTTTTTCTCATATCAAAAAAAAGATAAAACGGAAATGTATTTGTGTTCAGAATGTCGCGATAAAATGAATGCAGCATTTAAGGAAGAAACAAAAAATCCAAATTACCTACGTGCAATTGCAGGAGGTGTAATAGCCGGAATCATAGGAGGTCTCCTTTGGTATTTTATTGCAGTTCTAACAAACCGTGAGTTTGGGTATGTAGCAATTGCACTTGGATTCCTAGTAGGAATGGGCGTGATAGTAGGATCAGGTGGTAAGCGTGGTCATATGCTACAAATGATTGCATTACTACTTACATTATTTGTTATTTTCGTCGCTGAGTACGGGATCTTCAGACATACCTTAAACATTTATATACAAGAACATGCATCGGAATTGAATGACATCGATCCTAATATGATTCGTGATGCATTGGGAGTATTGAACCCTATCTTTCTTAAGTCTCTTATTTCCCCTATCGGTCTTGTGATTTACGCAATTGGTGCATACTGCGCATATTCAATTCCAAAACCCAGAAAAATATAATATGTCACTCTGATAAATTGTAATCCCTTTACTTCTCCCCCTCCACTAACCCTGCCGTCTGAAGTCTCTTTAAGTCCTTCTCAAAGCTGATCATTCCTTCCTCTGCACTCGTCTGGAGCACGCTTGGAAGCTCTGCAAGGCGCTGTTCACGAATGATATTTGCAACTGCTGGGTTCTTAATAAGAATTTCACGGTTTGCAATAAGGCCGCCGCCAATCTTGGGTACCAGACGCTGTGCAATGACCGCACGGAGTGAGAGGGATAGCTGATAGCGTACTTGGGACTGCTGGTGAGCAGGGAAGACGTCAATAATGCGGTCTACCGTCTGCATGGTGTTCGGCGTGTGAAGCGTTGCAAGAACCAGGTGACCTGTTTCTGCAAGGCTGAGAGCAAGAGCGATGGTATCCAGATCACGCATTTCCCCCACCATCACGACATCTGGATCCTGGCGGAGAAGGTGCTTCATCCCTTCCGGGAAACTTTGGAAGTCTGTTCCCAGTTCGCGCTGACGAATGAGGGAATTCTTGGATTTAAACGTGAATTCAATAGGATCCTCCAGCGTGATGATGTTGAGTGGTGCTTCCTCGTTGAACTGATTGATGATGGCTGCAAGAGAGGTAGACTTTCCGCTTCCTGTAGGACCTGTGAAGAGTACAAGACCATCGCGGCTTCGGCAAATGTCCATCACCACTGTTGGGAGTTGTACTTCTTCGATGGTGGGAGGCACGGGTGGAATGAGACGTGCCGCAAGAGCGGGCTTGCCCATGGCAAGGTGCACATTCACGCGGAAGCGTGTGCCATCGGGCAGGGCATATGCACAATCAATGTCCCCCACTTTCTTAAAGGTCTCATATTCCTGCTCATTCAAAAATTCACGAATGTACTGTTCTACCGTTTGCGCGGAAAGAATTTCTCCCACAGGAGTCATGACTCCATCGAGGCGAAGCATGGGAACATTCTCAGACACAAGGTGAATATCGGAGGCGTTCTCTTTCAGGGCCATGGCCCAGTAAGGATTCGTGATTTCAGGCATCGAATAAGTATAGCACAAGTAGCACGTTTTGTCATTGCTTTTCTGGAGGCAAAAAAGAGGGTAGTGACTAGAGGGTAGTGGCTAGAAAAGCAAAAGAAATGCCTCATCTCTCCTCACTACTCACTCATCACTTCTCATCCCTGCTTTCCACCTCTGGTTACTTTCCTTTGTCCAAGGCAGAATCCTCTGCACCTATGCTCGATGCCCTAGGCCTCTCTCTCTCCCTGGCTCTCACCCTTGTAGGCTACCCAGCGAAACCGGCGCCAGTGGTGACCGATCTCGCCCGGCAAACACAGAGTGTGATGGATGCATCGGAGGAATCCACCACGATGCACATTGGTTCCACGGACCCCGCGCATCACATGATTGGGGTGTATATGAATGCACCACGCACAGGTGATACAGTTTTTTTAAAGTCGACGATTGCAGACCTGAAAGACGCCGGTGGATCCGCGATTGCCTTTGATGTGAAAGGACCGTATGTCTATTTCGATACCAAGTCCCGTCTTGCGCTGGATATGGAACTGAAAGAAGAACACTACAAACTTGCCGATGTGATGAAGATTCTGAAGGATGCCAACGTGTACGCCATAGCACGGTATGTGGCCATTAAAGATGAAGGACTAACAGACAGAATTCCATACGTGCAGACGGAAGACGAAGAAGGAAATACGGTGGGAAAAGGATGGATTGATCCTATGGATCCCACCGCCCGCAAGTACAACATGCAACTTCTCTGTGAAGTAGCCAAGAGCGGGGTGGATGAAATCAATTTAGATTACATTCGTTTCACAACGGCGGATGTGCATGGGCTCCGGATTCTCACGGGGGATGAGAAGGCAGATAGGGTAGAAGATTTTTTGAAGGATGCTCGTACCACCGTGAAACGGTGTGGGAAGGATGTGAAGTTAGGTGCCAGTACGTATGCCATCCTGGGTTGGGATTACGACATCAATAACGAAAACCTGGGTCAGGATGTGAAGAGATTTGCCCCTCTTCTGGATGTGATTTCTCCCATGGCCTACCCAGATACGTTCTCTGCAAGTTTCTATAACGCAAAGACAGAAGAGAAGAGCCGTATGTACACGCTGGTGCATACAACGCTGACGGGCTATCAAGAATTCCTGGGTCCGCAGGCATGGAAATTACGCCCCTGGATTCAGGGATATCGAGCGGATGTACAGGCATTTCAGGATCAAATGGACGCCGTAGGGGATGCGGGTATTTGCGGCTTCACCATTTGGAACGCCAACAGCAATTATGAGACGTTCTATGAGGCCCTGAAGACGTGGAAGAAGCCAGAAGGATGCACGTAAGGGGAAATTGACACGTCTGTCAGAGGATCTACAATACCTCCCCTTTCCTCATCCACTATGACACAAGAAAAGCCTTGCTCTGAGGAGCGTTCTCACTTCCCTTCCGGATTAACAGAGAGATCTGGCAGTCCGGAGCCGACGCAAGTATTAGATGATATTGAAAAAGCGTTGAGAGCTTTTGATTACGAAGGTGCTGTGAAGATTGCCGCAACACAAAACATGGGAATGAAAGCTCAGATACGAGCGATAGCAGATCTCCACAGGATAGAAGCGATCAACGCACATCGTGATGGCAATGAAGAAGTGATGGCATTGGCAATAACACGTAGACGTTTGGCACTCGCTGCCATAGGACTTCCCTGCGAGGATGATCCTATTGCAGAATATCAGGAACGCTTACAAAAGAATGGCCACTCACCATTGCCCTTGTACGAGGGGAAGAAATAGAGATTCTTTGAAAGAAAAGAGGATCCCTCTATACTCTCGTTCCGATCCTTCTTTGATGTGCCGCCTTCGCTTCCGCCTACGCCCTTCGGGCTACGGACGGACAGGCAGTGGTACCCGCCCGAACGTACCGTTCGGTACGGGCGGGGAGCACCTTCAAATCATCAGCCGCCTTAGCTCAGTGGTAGAGCAACGGTATCGTAAACCGTGGGTCCCGGGTTCGAATCCCGGAGGCGGCTCCATCTAAAACTAATATCCATATATGGCGATAGAGTCATCTGCCTGCTTTTTCACTAACCAGACCTGGGAAAACGCATTCTGAAGAATAGGCTGCCCGTCTTCATACGCCTGCCAACGTGTACCATCGTAATTGCGCATATACACTTTTCCGTTCGATGCGAAGAAAGGACCATTGTAATCAACTGGGAAAAATTTGAATGCTTTACCAATCATCTTCAGATTCTTAAAAAGGTAAAAATCATTTTTTGTACCCTTTTTTAGAACACGGACTGCCGGCTGGCTGTTTTTAAAAATAATTGCACCTTCAAGATTCCCGACAGTTGATGGAAAGAGATTTTTCTTATTTTGCGCTTTATAAAACGAAATAATAATTTTATTGGGATCTGTGTTATTGATGTAGGAAGCATGCCATACAACCCCATTATCATCTTCAAAAATAGATGCTCCTATTCCTTTTCCTGTAAAGAACTTTCTCTTATCTTTATAAATACTGTACTTATCATCATTATAGGTAAAGTAATAAACATCACCTTCTTTCGTAAGGAGAAAATTTGTTGGATTATCAATCTTTTGATCTGCTAATTTCTTTCCATCCCGATAGATGGCATATTTTTCAAAAGACTCTTCTGTAGCATAGGCAATATGTTCGCCATTTTTTCTTAGATAGAGAATGCGCACAACATTGTGTTTATAGAGAACGTCTCTCTTTTTTGTGGAAGGTTTGTAACCTTCAATAGAACTTCCATTAATATAATAGAAAACTCCTTTTTCATAAGCAGCATTTGTCACACCCATCTCTAAAACGGTGCTGTTGTTTACAAGCAACGTATCATCCAAATAAAGAGAAGTGCAATTCGGTGTATAGACAAGATGCCCATCATCTGTCATCCAAAAAAAGTATGCCTGCTGCGAGCACTTACTACTCATTCCTGAGTAAACCTTTTCTCCATCTCTGTATATTGCTGTAGATTGTCCATTATCAAATAAAAATCCGTGGTGATCCCCCGTTGGGGTTGCGGTAAATCCAACAAGATTCGCTGAAGGCTCTTTAATCTGTAAAGAGAAGAGTAATTCATTCACATCGAATGTAACAATCTGCGGATTTCTTGTTTCCCTTGCAAAAGTGGATACAGGGATAAGTGTCCACACAAGAAGAGAAGCAACTACAGTACGTTGAAAATTCATGATGGATAGGGTATCACGTATATACGAATACCACATCACCATCTCACACTTTCCGCCATCTCATCTCGATGGCTTCTTTCAGGGCTCCCTCTATTATTCCCCACCATGCAACGAAGCACACTCCTCACCTTCTCCTGGCTCAATATTCTCTCAAAAGAGAGATACAACGCACTGTGCACGCACTTTGGGTCGCTCGATAAAGCACTGAGCGAACTTGATGAAGCAGTGCTGAAAGAACTGGGATGCAGGAATGATACGATTTTAAGAACGTTGAATCGCTTGGAAGAGTTTGATCCCGCTGCATATGAGAAAGAACTGACGAAACGAGGACTCGCTGTTTTGAGCCTTGAAGATGAACAGTACCCACGTGCTCTCAGGCACATTGGAGATCCTCCTGTTTTTCTGATGTACAGAGGTGATCTCTCGCTCACGGAACAACCATGCCTTGCAATCGTCGGCACACGGGAAATGAGCTCTTATGGAAAACGCGTCACACAGACGATGGTGCCGGATGTTGTACGTGCAGGGATGATCACCGTGAGCGGGCTTGCGTATGGAATTGATCGTGAAGTCGCCGAAGAAACACTGCATGCGGAAGGAAAAACAATTGCGGTTCTTGGTCACGGGCTCGCCATGATTCACCCCAGACAACATGCACAACTTGCTGAAGACATTGTGGAGCAGGGGGGATTACTCCTCTCTGAATATGCCTTGGATGAACAACCAAACCAGTACACATTTCCCGCTCGAAACAGAATTATTGCAGGGCTTTCTCTTGCGACGGTTGTGATTGAGGCAGGAAAGCAGAGTGGCTCCCTCATTACAGCAGATCTTGCGCTGGAATATGGCCGCGACGTGTTTGCTGTTCCGGGAGATATTTTTGATCCCACGTTCGAAGGTTCTCACGCACTCATTGCAGGAAGTCGCGCGAAATTGGTGACTTCCGCACAGGATATTCTGCGGGAACTTGGAGTCGTTGCACCGGAAACACGAACAAAGGATCCCGATGCAGCGTTCGATTCCATGGAAGAAGAGCTGCTCTATCACGCACTCACAACCATGCCCCAGTCACCGGATGATTTGAGCACAAAGATCAAACTGGACGCTGCCATCATGAGTGCGACGCTCACAGTTTTGGAACTGAAGGGTCTAGTGAAAAACGTGGGAGGAGGGAGGTGGGTAAAAAATTAGTTGATTGGTTGATTAGTTGATTGGTTCATGCGCCGAGTCAACGAGTCAACGAAGCAACCAGTCAACAAATCAACCGTTCAACCTTTCTATCCTTTCCCTCCTCTTTTCTGTACTATATCTTCATTTCCTCCTCCCCTTCCTATGGCTGCTGCCTCCCTTGGTTCCCTCTTCCGCGAAACAAAGAAATCGTTCTTTCTCAGAAGAAATGATTTTCTTGTATTCATCCTCATAGGATCGGTCGTCTTTGGGGCGTTGTCCGCTGCCATGGACATACGAGAACGCATGTTTCATCAACAGCTGGCACAGAAACTTGGCGTGAGTGAAGAAACAGCCGAAGATCTCTACTCTCAGCATAAACGAAGTCGTTTTGATGAAAGCAAAAATGATCCCCTTCTTATTGCACTTGAACAAAAAGAAGTGGAGGACCCCAATGCATATCTACAGCAAAAAGGGAATGAAAAGATGCCTGGCGATTTGCTCGTTGTCTTGATTTCCGTGCTTGTGGGCATCGTGATGGGACCATGGATTTATGGAAGTTACATTCTACTGGCGCTCAACCGTAAAAAGGGATGGAAAGCCGTTGCTAAGGAAGCATGGAACAAATTCCTCACAATTCTCTGTATTGGTTTTCTGAATGGAATCATTTTCATGGGAGCATTTGTCTTGGCAATTGCGTTATTCTTCGTACACCCAGCGTTGGGTGGCCTTGGTTTCATAGCTTGGCTTATTTTCCTTGGCATCCTTGCCCCACGACTCAATCTGGCATCTATTGTTGCACTCATTGAAAACAAAGAAGCAATGACTGCATGGAAACTGACGTACAAGGTAACAAAAGGATACTGGTGGAAAATTGTCGGCAATGGAATTGTATTCTGCCTTCTCGCTGTTCTTGTTGCCATCGCGGCTGTTATTGTTTTTGGAATCATCAGTGCCGTCTTCTCTGCCATTGATCCGCTTTTTGGTATGATTATCCTTGCTTTCTGTATCACGTTTGTACAACAGTGCATCACTGCATGCGGTATCACCTTTGCTACAAAACTGACCGAGACCATTCTTGCAAACCCCCGGAAGTCTTAACCTTTCTTTGCAAGTCCTTCCAGCGCCTTCAGTGCTTCAATCGGCACCATCCAAACAGTGGTATTGGACTGATCTGAGCTGATATCGTTGATGCTCTGGAGCGTGCGAAGGTGCAACGCACCAGGTGTCTTTGCCAGCATCTCCGCAGCCTTGGAGATGTTTGTTGCAGCACCAACCTCGCCTTCCGAACTAATGATGACCGCCTGCTTCTCACGTTCCGCTTCTGCCACTTTCGCGATTGTTCTCTTGAGAGATTCTGGGAGAACAATATCTTTGAGTTCCACGCTCTGCACATCTACTCCCCATCCATCTGATGTGGCATCAATTTTCTTTTCAATGCCCTCACTGATTTCTTGTTTGTTCGAGAGCAGTTCATTCAAGCTCACTTCACCAACAGCATTGCGCATCGTGGTTTGAGCCAACTGAGAGACGGCATAGAAGAAATTTTCAACTTCTATGATCGATTTCTCTGCATCCGAAATACGGTAATAAATCACGGCGTTGATGCGTACAGGAATGTTATCTTTTGTAATCGCTTCTTGATCTGGCACATCAACTGCCTTCACACGTACATCCACTTTTGTCAGTTTCTGGAAGACAGGAATAAGGAAGTGCCACCCCGGCTGCCATGTTTTGGAATACTTTCCCATGGTGAACACAATCCCGCGTTCATACTGATTTACCTGACGAATCCACGTGAGGAGAAAAATGATGACCGGAACAACCAAATACCAAAGGAAAGGTGTCATACAGAAAGAGGAAAGGAGGACGATTGTATCACGCTTTGTGTGTTTCTGCGACCTTGATGATGGTCTTCATTTGCTCGGCTTCTAGCGATGCCGCGCCGATGAGACCACCATCGATGTTGGGTTGATACAGAAGTTCTTCCGCGTTAGCTGCTTTGAGCGAGCCTCCGTAGAGGATACGCGTTGATCCTTGTCGATCCGACGGAAGAAGCGAACGGATGAACGCATGGGTCTCTTCTGCTTGTTCTGCGCTCATTGCCTTTTTAGATGCATCGCCACCACTAATGGCCCACACCGGTTCATACGCAATCGTGATGTCAGATTCCAAGGGAAGTCCTGAAAGCTGTTTTTTGATGACTGCTTCCTGTTTCTTCGCATGATGTTCCTCCGCCGTTTCACCAAGACAGACAATGGGATGAATTCCCGCTTCCAATGCGGCAATGACTTGTGCAGCAATCATCTCATCGGTTTCTCCATGTTTTTGGCGGCGATCCGAATGCCCACAAAGAACGTACCGGCATCCCGCGCCTTTGATCATCGCGATGGAGATATCTCCCGTAAATGCGCCGGATTTCTCTGCCCGTCCACATTGAGCTCCTGTGATGAGCCTGGCATCCAGACAGGCTTTGATATCCAGGAATGATGGGAAGACGATCACGTCGATATCCGCACGTTCACGGTACGGATTCTCTGAACCATGATCCAACGCCTCCTTGGGAGGAGGATTCATTTTCCAGTTGCAGGCGATCAATGGGCGACGCATAGGCCAAGATTACAGAAAAAAAATCGAAAGACGAAGGAATAATTGCACAGGACCGCAGCTGCGATGCCTCATCGCAGCACAGCGATCGAAGATCGCTGTTAAACCAATAAACGAACGAACCACTTCTCATGTACACTATGTGCGATGAATACCTCCCGCATAGTCCTCGGCACAGACCACGCAGGCTTTACGCTGAAAGAAGCTGTAAAGAAATATCTAGAGGGAAAGAAGATTGATGTTGTTGATGTTGGAACATTTTCTGAAGATGATACCGATTATCCACCTATAATGGAAAAGGCATGCGCGGCTGTAAAAGAATATGACTGCATGGGCATTATTTTTGGTGGGAGCGGAAATGGCGAAGCAATGGTTGCCAACAAGTGCCATGGCATTCGCTGTGCCCGCTGTGTGAGCGTGTGGGATGTGGAAATGGCCAGGAAGCATAACGATGCCAATGTAATGAGCCTTGCTGGTCGTGTGACAGAACCCAAAGACGTTGGACCGATTGTGGATGCTTTCCTGAACACGAAATTCGAAGGCGGGCGACATCAAAAGAGATTAGAGATGTTCCCCGACTATGAATCATGACGCTCATTGCTCCATCGATTCTCTCCGCTGACCTCACGCATCTTCAAGAGGAGATGGATTCCGTTGCTTCTGCAGATTGGGTTCAAGTTGATGTGATGGATGGAAAATTTGTGTCTAACACCAGTTTCCGGCCATCCGTCATGAAAGACATCAAAACGAATCTTGTGATCGATGTTCATTTGATGGTCATCAATCCTTTTGCCTATATTGATGAATGCATCGATGCGCATGCAAAGAACATCACCTTCCATGCAGAAGCAGTACCACAAACGGTGGATCGTAAAACGCTCATTGCGCTCATTCGTTCCAAAGGAGCGCAGGCAGGTATTGCTGTGAATCCGGAAACTCACATTCAAGCGATTGATGATGTGATAGAAGATATCGACCTTGTTCTCATCATGTCCGTCCATCCCGGTGCCGGAGGACAGGCATTCATTCCGGAAGTTCTGGAGAAGGTGAAAGCGGTGAAACAACGCATTCCTACCCGCCTGGTACAGATTGATGGTGGAGTGAATGCAGAAACCGCAAAGAGATGCCGTGAAGCGGGGGTTGATTGTCTGGTCGCAGGAAGCTACATTTTCTCCTCTCAGGAGAGAACCCAAGCCATTCAATCACTTCGTTCATAATGAAGAAATTGTCTCTCATTGCGCTCTCTTCTCTTCTCCTTGCAAGCTGCATGGGGAACCGTTCCAGATCCATCACGGTCATATCTCCAGATGGTTCCCGAACGGTGACTTTGCAAGTAGAAGTGGCAGATACGCCAACCGCACGCGCACGCGGCCTCATGGAACGTCGGAATCTGCCGGAAAATGAAGGAATGCTCTTTGCGTTTCCTAAGGCAGAAGTGCAGAGATTTTGGATGCAGAACACCTTGATTCCACTGGACATCGTCTATTTCTCCGAAGACGGAACATTCATCAATACCTTCACGATGGAGCCATGTACGGAAGATCCTTGCCCCAACTATGCATCAGCGGAACCTGCCATGTACGCACTGGAAGTAAATAAAGGTTTCCGCGAAGACTATGGCATCGGAACAGGATGGAAATTGGATATCAAACAGGTGAAGAAATTTGTCCGGCCGGAATAATTAATAATAGATATGGACCGCGGGAATGTATTCCCGCTCTGTTTTGAAACATGACAAAACCAGAGCGCAAATACTTTTGCGCGGGTCCATTTTCTCAATTATCCATTTTCCATTTTTGCAAATTTTTCTTAATCCTCCCAATCACATCAATATCCTTCGGTATTACAAAGCTCTCCCCTGTCATCCTTTCATAGAGATCGATGTACTTTGCCGCGAGCATCAAACGGACATCATCGGTAATTTCCGGTCTCTTTCCACCATACTCAAAACCCTGCTCCCGGAGCCACAGACGGAAGAATTCTTTATCCAAACTTTCCGGCTCCTCTCCTTTCAGGAACTTATTCGCATACGTGGATGCAATCCAGTACCGTGACGAATCCGGCGTGTGCACTTCATCAGCCAGGATCAATCTTCCTTCTTCGTCGTAGCCCATTTCATATTTTGTATCGACCAAAATGAGACCATGTTCTGCGGCGATATTTTGTCCGTGATGGAATACTTCGAGTGCTTTTTCGCAAATTTCTTCCCACTGCTTCTCCGTTGCGAATCCTTTCGCGATGATTTCCGCACGATCGATGAGTTCATCATCTTCTCCTTTTGTTGTGGGGGTGATGATGGGAGCTGCAAAGGGCTGGTTCTTCACCATACCGTCTGGGAGATCATTCCCGCAGAAATGGCGAACACCTTTGTTGTAATTCACCCATGCGGATGTGCCGGTGGATCCTGTGAGGTAGGCGCGGACAACAATTTCGATGCGAAGCATGGAGAGCTTCTGCACAACCATCACATTGGCGTCTGGAACAGCGATGACATGCGTTGGCATGATGTGCTTCACCTGTTCAAACCACCATGCGGAAAGCTGGCTTAAGACCTGCCCTTTGAGGGGTATAGTCGTCCAGTTGATGTCGAACGCAGACTGCCGATCGGTTGCGATAAGGAGACTCTTGTCCTTCTGCGAATACACGTCGCGCACTTTTCCTTGATAGCGCTCGCCAAGATTTGTGAAATGCGTCGCATCGAGGGTTGTTGTCAGGAAGGGGCGGAGGGTGTCGAGAGAGATCATGGAGGGAGCATAGCATGAAGTTATTGGTTGTTGGTTGTTAGTTCTTGGTTGTGGAAACAATTGATAACAAGAAAGGTTTTCCTATAAAGAAGGCATCAAGGCACTGACCGACCTGTCACTAAAAACCAAAAACTAATAACCAATAACTTCTTCCCCCTTCCTCTGGAAATTCTTCTTCAAATCTCGTACACTATCTCCCCATGGCCCCCGCTCTTCCTCCGAACCGCAGACAGAACAGGCTCTTCACCATTTTTCTGGTGGGTCTTCTTGTTTTAAGTTCCCTCTATTACATGATGGAACCTGGAGTGAACGATGAAAAGTCTTTTGCAAGTGCGAAGGAAGTTCCTATCAGCGCCATCACACAGGGATATGTGGCGAAGGACTATACGGAAATCACCATTCGTGGGAACGATGTCTATGCAAAGGTTGAATCGGGCTCATACGTGCATGCCTATAAGGAAGCCGCCGTCACAGCCAGTGATTTGGGATGGAATGACCCGAAGAACCCCACTGTTGTGAAGGTGGATAACATTGAACTCAATAACTTCTTCAAAGCGCACATTGGAGATGTCCTCTTCTTCATTTTGATGATTGTGGGAATCATGTGGGTGTTTCGTTCCATTGCGCGGAGCCAGAATAGCGCCTTCTCGTTTGGAAAATCGCGTGCACGCATTGCAGACGCCAAGCAGGTGAAGACCACCTTCAAAGATGTTGCAGGATGCGAAGAGGCAAAGCACGATCTGGAAGAGATTGTGGATTTCCTGAAGAGTCCAAAAAAATATAGTGTGATTGGTGCCAAGATTCCCCGTGGCGCTCTCTTAATTGGCGCTCCAGGAACAGGAAAAACACTCCTCGCACGTGCCGTTGCAGGAGAAGCCGGTGTTCCGTTCTTTTCGATCTCTGGTTCGGAGTTCGTGGAGATGTTCGTGGGTGTGGGAGCAAGTCGCGTGCGCGATCTCTTCGCGAAAGCAAAGCGCAACGCGCCGTGCATCATCTTCATTGATGAAATTGATGCCGTGGGTCGTCAGCGTGGTGGTGCGGGCTTTGGTGGCGGACACGATGAACGCGAACAAACGCTTAACCAAATTCTGACCGAGATGGATGGCTTCGAGAAAGACACGAACGTTATTGTCATGGCCGCAACCAACCGGCCGGATGTTCTGGACTCTGCTCTTCTTCGCCCGGGTCGCTTTGACAGGCGTGTATTCATCGATAAACCGGACCTCATTGCCCGTGAAGAAATTTTGAAAGTCCATGCGCGGAACAAGAAAATGGGAACAGGGATTGATCTCAGCTCCATTGCAAAGCAAACCGTAGGACTTGCCGGTGCGGATCTGGAAAACATTATGAATGAGGCAGCCATCTTTGCGGCAAAGCGTGCGAAAAAGAAAATCACACAGATTGATATTGTGGATGCTGTTGAAAAAGTGACCATCGGTGCAGAGAAGAAGTCTCGCAAGCTCACGGAAAAAGAGAAGAAGATCACGGCATACCATGAACTGGGACATGCTGTGGTAGGACATTTGTGCAAAGAGTCCGATCCTCTTCACAAAATTTCCATTGTGTCGCGTGGAGCAGCGCTGGGCGTCACGTGGTTCCTGCCCAAAGAAGATCAATATACGACGAGCAAGACAAAGTTCCTGGATGAAATCTGCGGGCTTCTTGGTGGACGCGCAGCAGAGGAAATTGTGTTTGATGAGATTACGACCGGAGCAAGTAATGATATTGAACGTGCTTCCGATATCGCCCGTGGCATGGCCATGCGCTACGGCATGGCAGAAGAGCTTGGCATGGTCGCTTACGGCGAAAAGCAGGGCTCTCTCTTCTTGGGGGTGGATCCTTCTCTGGCACGCAATTACTCCGAAGACATGGCGCAGAAAATTGATGAATATGTGAAGCGCATCATCGCGGAGCAGTATGAACGCGCAAAAGAATTCATCATGCAGTACCGCGAGAAGCTAGACACACTTGCCGTCATGCTCTTAAAGCAGGAAACGATGAGTGTTGAGGAATTCACGGAAGTCTTGGATGGCAAGGCCCTGAGTCCCATGGAGGAGAAGGCGGCGAAGGAATAAAGACGAGGTTTTAGGTGCCAGGTTTTAGGTGTTAGAAATTTTGCTATAACCTAACACCTAAAACCTAATACCTTCTGGCCTACATTCTTCTCTCGACCAAATCTGCTACACTCAAGCTATGCACTCCCTCTCCCCGCTTGATGGCCGCTATGCAAAGCAAATGGACAGCTTGCGGCCGTTTTTCTCCGAAGAAGCCCTCATGCGAGCACGCATTTACATCGAAATCAGCTACTTTGCAGCCCTTGCCGATGAAAAGGGCATTCGGGAACTGAAAAGCCTGACACGAAAACAAAAGGACGCCCTCCAGAATATTGTGGATCGTTTCAATGAAAAGGAGGCTGAGAAGATTAAAGCGATTGAGAAGAAGACAAACCACGATGTAAAAGCCATAGAGTATTACCTCAAGGAAAAAATCGAGCGTGTGGCCGGCCTGAAGATGCGCACGGAATTCATTCACTTTGGTCTTACGAGTGAAGACATCAATAATCTTGCGTATGGCGTCCTCATTCACGATGCCCTCAAGCGTGTCATTCGGCCTGAAATGACTGCCTTGATTGCTGTTCTGCGTACCATAGCGAATGCCAACAAGAAACGAAGGATGCTTTCTCTGACGCACGGACAACCCGCAACGCCGACGACTCTTGGGAAAGAGCTCATGGTGTTTGTGGATCGCCTTGAAAGGCAACGGCAGCAGCTCATGGCCTTCAAAATGCAGGGAAAGTTTGGCGGAGCGGTGGGAACATACAGTGCACATACGAGCGCCTATCCAGACATCAATTGGATTCTTTTTGGACGGAAATTCATCAAATCTCTTGGCCTTACCCCCCTTGAAAACACCACCCAAATCAATCCGCATGACGATCTTGCGGAACTTTCGCATAATCTTGTGCGCATCAATACGATTCTACTGGATCTTTCTCGCGATGTGTGGATGTACATTTCTCGCGGTATCTTTACGCAGAAAGTCATAAAAGGCGAAGTGGGTTCTTCCACGATGCCCCATAAAGTGAATCCTATCGATTTTGAAAATGCGGAAGGAAACCTTGGTCTCTCCTCCGCACTCTTCTCACACTTTGCAGAGAAGCTTCCTATCAGCAGACTACAACGTGATCTCTCGGATTCCACCGTTCAACGAAATATTGGTGTTGCCTTCGGCTATCACCTGCTTGCCGTTCTCTCGCTCCAGAAAGGGCTCCAGAAACTTTCCGTAAATGCAAAGATGATGAATGAAGAGTTAGAGATGCATCCGGAACTTCACGCCGAAGCCATCCAAACCGTTATGCGAAAGTGTGGATACCACGATGCCTATGAAAGGATGAAATCTCTCACGCGGGGAGAGCGAGTGACGTTGGAAAAACTTGGGCAGTTTATTGAGAAGCTGGAGATCCCTACAAAAGAGAAGGAGCGGCTGTTGGATTTGATGAAGTGAAATGACGTACCTTGAGGCAAGCCCCCGCGGTTTCCGCTGCGCTGGCTAACTTCTGTGCATAATCTTTCCATAAAACCATCCAAGGAAAGATCCTAATGAAAAGAGAACAGCAAACAAGAAAACAAATACCACTACTGAGATCATCAGCGCTAAAAAGCCATATATAAAAATCCACCAGATCAAATTGCCCATATCATTGCCAGCCGTTTGCGATATACCATCCCAACTATCAATGACAAGCAACTTTACGAATCCAAAAAACAAGATACAGGATATGATGGCTGCGCAAGCAATACCTACAAAGCCACCTTTTTTTCGAGGAGAATAATCTCGAAAACTCATACGAATAATTGTACAAGTGTACTAAAAAATTCCACAATATTTTCTGTGACACTCCGCTACGCGAAGTGTGGTGCCGTGGAGAGGACTCGAACCTCCACAGGATTTCTCCCACACGCCCCTCAAGCGTGCGTGTCTACCATTCCACCACCACGGCACAGAATAACGCGAATTCGAAAGGATCAGAGCCTGCAGAGTGTATCAGCGGACACTCAGCCTGAAAAGGTGTACACTCAGGCTTCTATGAAGAACCACCTTCTTCCTCTTTCGGCATTCCTCAGCGCTTTTTTGCTTGTTTCCTGTACATCAGAATCCGTTAATCCAGACCCCGTTCCCCTGCCTTCTTCAAGCGCCTCGTCAATCTCAAGTACTCCTGTCTCATCATCGATTCGATCTTCCATCGTTCGTTCTGCTTCTCCTCAAACAGGAACGTTTGATCCCCTTGCATCTGCTCCTGCAGGAAGTGATCTTCCATGGACAGCAGACATTGATGTTCCGTTTACTGTACAGGCACCCAATGCAGATTGGTCCTCCACATTTGAGGAAGCATGTGAAGAAGCAGCACTCCTCATGGTGCAGCATCATCTGGATGGAAATCTGGCATTTACAGCACAAACCGCGCGTGATGAACTATTGGATCTCATCAAATGGGAGAGTGCTAAGGGATATGGAATTGATACGACGACAGATGAGACGGCGACCATTGCACGCGATCGCTTTGGTTTGAAAACGAAAGTCTATAAAGGAAGTGATGTAACGATTGAAAATATGAAACGCATTCTTGCGGCGGGGTACCCCATTATCATTCCTGCCCAGGGACAAATGCTTGGCAATCCTTATTTCAGCGGAGAAGGCCCTCCGTATCACATGCTTGTGATAACGGGATACACGCGGTTTGGTTCGTTCATCACGAATGATCCTGGAACAAAACGCGGGGAGGGGTACACGTACGATCAAGACGTGATTCTGAATGCTATTCACGACTGGACGGGTGACAAAGAAACGGTCTCGAGCGGACAGAAAGCCATTCTTGTTCTGAGTAAATGAAATGCAGTCGAGCTATCACGGGAATCTTCACTTTGTGCATGTTCACAGCGTGCACGTCTGCACTGCAGCAAGAACCTGTTTCTCTATTCTTTTATAGTGAAGAAGATATCGCATCAGCAAGTGGAA
Source organism: Patescibacteria group bacterium (assembly GCA_023263945.1). Taxonomy (GTDB): domain Bacteria; phylum Patescibacteriota; class Gracilibacteria; order Peribacterales; family Peribacteraceae; genus JALQTW01. The sequence goes on from JALQTW010000003.1 coordinate 74,196, forward strand.
ATCCCAGTGTTCCTGTAGAACGATCCATTGGAGGATCTTCCGACGAAGAACAAATGACCAATGCTATTCGTGCACTCCTGGAAGGACCATCACCAAAAGAAATGGAGAGAGGTGCACGGACGACCGAAGATCTCCAAAACCTTCTCCCATTCTTTCAGGGAGTGAGAATTGATAGATCTTCTGCACATATTAAATTCGATGGAGACGCACTGACGATTCTGAACAGCGCAGCCGCGCGTCAGCAGATGGCAAAAGCTCCTCTTGAAAAAACACTTCTGCAATTTCGGGGAATAGAAAGAGTGGAATACGAAATCGACGGGAAGGTATTTACTGAGTGGGATGCATAAAAAAAGCCGATCATGATGATCGGCTTCTCTCTGAGCATATTATTCATCTATGTCCGGCATATCTGGTTCTTCTTCAGGCTCCACCTTATTTTGGAAATCTTCTTCCTCAAGTGTTTCCTCACGTTCACTTCCAATAGGGTCAAATAATTCTCGCACCCTCTGAGGATTTCTCGCCAAATCTCGAATAATTTTCTTAGGTGATGGATTTTGCCTCATCGCCTCTTCTTGAGGCATATCTGGAGCCGATGGTGTTTCAGCAATTTTAGTCATAGATGAACATTATACGTATTGGTCTACTTATGTCAATGGAAAGGTGAAAACCTTGTATAAGCCTTTAATGCGTCCTTAATTCCCTCTCTATAACCTTGGTGTTATTCTTTTTATGATGTCTTCCACTTCTCGAACCATTCTCATTTCTGCGCTTACCTCTGCACTCGTCACGAGTGTCATGATGGCAATCGGCACGCATGCGCTTGCTCCAGAGACACGTACAAACGAAGGAGCCTTGCAGGTGAAGAGTCCATCAAACAGCGAGTCATCCGATATTGTGGAAGCTGTGAAAACAACATCACCTGCCGTTGCGAGTGTCATCATTTCGAAAGATGTTCCTGTCATGGAGCGGCATATGGTAAATCCTTTTGGGGATGATCCTTTCTTCCAGCAATTCTTTGGAGGACCCGGCCTTCAAGTTCCGCAGATGCGACAGAATGGAACCGAACATCGTGAAGTGGGCGGAGGAACAGCATTCTTTATTTCATCGGATGGACTTCTCATGACGAACAAACATGTGGTGTCTGATGAACATGCAGACTATACCGTGTTCTTGAATGACGGACGAAAGTTGGAAGCAAAAGTGGTGACGATGGATCCGGGGAACGATATTGCACTGCTCAAAGTGGAGGGCACAGGATTTCCCTATCTCGCTTTTTCGGACACGGAACCAGAGTTAGGACAGCAAGTAATTGCGATTGGAAACAGCCTGGGTGAATTCAACAACACCGTGAGCGTAGGAGTGCTTTCTGGTCTCAGTAGAACTATTTCTGCGGGTGATCAAGGAGGCAGCAGTATGGAGCGACTTTCCAGCATTTTGCAGACCGATGCTGCTATTAACCACGGAAACTCAGGCGGACCTCTTCTTTCAACCGATGGCAAGGTGCTTGGTATGAATACCGCCATTGCGGAGAGCGCAGAGAATATTGGTTTTGCGATTCCTGCGAAGGACCTGAAGCGAGCAGTCGAAAGTTACAAGAAAAATGGCCGCATTGTGCGCCCGTATCTTGGTGTGCGCTATGTGCCTATTACACAGGATATGAAGGAAAAGAATAATCTCAGTGTGGATTATGGTGTGCTTGTGGTGCGTGGGAATGATCCGACGGAACTAGCCGTTCTTCCAGGCTCTCCAGCCGATAAAGCCGGCATTGAGGAGAACGATATCATCTTGGAAATGGACGGAAAGAAATTAGATGAAGAAACAGCACTTGCAGATCTCATTCGTGAAAAGTCACCAGGTGATACGGCAACATTATTGATCCTCCATAAAGGAGAGCGAAAAACTATCACGGTGATGTTAGAGGAGCAGAAATGATTTTTAACTTTTCTTGATTTCTTTATCTGGAAGCACGATATCAACAAGCGCTTTCAGCCTCTCTTGGTCAGGAGTTAAATCCTCCTGTACCACTTCAAAACGCTGATGTTTCTTCTGTGTCTCATCTGGCGATGGTGTTTCATCTTCCGGGCGCGGTGTTTGTTCAGGAACATCGTGAGGCATATTCATTTCTCAGAAATAACATCTTCTGTTTTTGGGAGATTTTCTGTTCCCAACGTGAAGTTGCCATCCTGATCAAACATCCATCTCTTTCTCAACCATCTTCCTCTTTCTTGTGTGGGAGACCACTTTGCCCTTCCTTGTTCATCTACTTCGGCACCGATCCTTCGAAGATAGTTGACGCTATATTCTTCATGAACATCTTCTGCACTTTCACAAGGCGAGGTTTCTATCATACCCCAATCATACGCCGGAACTCCTTCTCGTCAATAATCGGGCGATTGAGTTTTTTGGCTTCCTCTAGCTTACTTCCGGCTTCCTCACCTGCCAAAACATAGTCCGTTTTCTTGCTCACGGACGAGCTTACTTTTCCTCCTCTGTCTTTAATCATCGCTTTCGCTTCATCACGACTCAACAGAGGAAGTGTCCCTGTGAGAACAAATGTTTTTCCAGTAAAAATTTGTTTCAGGGAAGAACCTTCCATGTGCAGTGCAAGAACACCAGCATGCTCAAATTTTTCCAGAAGAGCGCGATTGTCTTTATTGGAAATCCATTCAAGGATGGATTCAATCACCGCATCCCCAATGCCGTCGATGGCATCTAACTCTTCCCGCTTGAGATGCAACAGAGTTTTCTCAATATCACTCATCGTGATGCCCTGCACACTGATTTTCTTTCGTTCGGTGGATCCGAATAACGATGCTTGCGCTCCAATGTCTCCCTGTTCTTCCACGGTAAGCTTCTTCACAGGCCACTCAATGCATCGTGCCAGAACATCGGCTGTTTCGCTTCCAATATGGCGAATCCCAAGACCAAATAAAAAGCGGTTTAAAGGCATATGCTTGGCTTTCTCGAGAGATGCAAGCAGGTTCCCTGTTTTCTTCTCCTTAAAGAGAGGAAGCGTGAGAAGATCTTCATCGGTCAGGAAGAAAACATCGGCAGGATCGGACACGAGACCTTCCTGGATGAGCAGTTCAATTGTTTCAAAGCCAAGTCCTTCAATGTTAAAAGCATACCGCGATGCCATGTGTGCAATGCGTTCCAAGCGAACAGGACCACATGTGGGGTTTGGGCACCTATGCACGGCTTCTCCTTCTGGTCGAACAAGCTTGGTACCACAACTGGGACAATGCTGGGGATAGTGAAACGGTTTTGCATTTTTCGGTCGAAGATTTTTCAAAACCTTCACCACTTCCGGAATAATGTCTCCCGCTTTTTGAAGAATCACCGTATCCCCAATACGAACATCCAATCGCTCGATTTCATCCGCATTGTGAAGCGTTGCGCGTGTGACAGTCGTCCCTGCAAGCTGCGTAGGAGAAAGATGTGCAACAGGCGTAATAGCCCCTGTACGGCCTATTTGGAGCTGAATATCGAGTATTTGAGCAGTCTTCTGTTCCGCAGGGAATTTGTACGCACGTGCCCAGCGTGGAGCTTTAGCGGTAGAGCCGAGATCATGCTGCATGCGGCGATCGTTCACTTTAATAACAATGCCGTCGATGTCGTATGCAAGTGCATCACGCTTCTTTCCTAGTTCTTCAAAGTACTTATGCACTTTTGAAAGAGAATCAAACGTTTTGAAGTGCATGTTGATCGGCAGATGAAGACTCCCCAAAAAGAGCATGAGATCTTCCTGTGTTTTGACCTTAAATCCATCTGCGGTCTCTCGCTCCAAACCATAACAGAACATGCGAAGATCGCGCTTCGCGGCAATAGAGGGATCTAACTGACGCACTGTACCCGCTGCGGCATTACGCGGGTTCGCAAATTGTTCAGCCTCCAGAAGGCCTTTATTGATCTTCACAAGAGCAGCTTTTGGCATATAGACCTCTCCATTCACCTCAAATTCATCAGGATGCTCCAGCTTGGAAGGAATGGTCACGGTGAGAGGAATGGTCTCGATAGTGCGAATCGTGTGTGTGACATCTTCTCCTTCTATACCGTTTCCTCGCGTAACCGCCCTCTTTAATCTATACAACTGATCGCTGATCGCTGATCGCTGATCGCTTCGCTGGTACACCAGCGATATATTCAGTCCATCAATCTTCTCTTCACACTCAAACACCATTTTCACATCATCCTTCCCCAGTGCCCGTACCATTTGCTCTTTCCAATCTTCCAGCTCCTCTAAGGAGAACGAATCCGAGAGAGATTCCTTTGCACTCAAATGTGCCACTTTTGGAAGGCGACCATCCAGAGCAGCACCCACACGCTGTGTTGGGGAATCTGCTGTGACAAGGTCTGGGAATTCTTTCTCTAATTTGATGAGCTCCTGCTTCAGTGCATCACGCACGTCTTCGGAGACATCCGTCTTGTTCTCAATAAAGTATGCATGATTAAGCCTCCAGATCTCCTTTCTTAATTTTTCAATACGAGCTACAGCAGCTTTTTTTTCCATATATAGATTGTACTACGAGAAGTCAGAAGGCAGAGGCCAGAAAGCAGAGTACTTTCACTGTCTTCTGACTCCTGATTTCTGCCTTCTTTCGATGGGTGTTATCTTCTTTTACTTTTTGCAGCGATAATCCACTCCTTCACCCTGTCAATTGCATTCTCTCAATAAATGGACAAGATACGCCTCGTGGCTTCTCTCGCAGATCTCCGCAGGCAAATTGACCAGTTGGACCGCCAACTGATGGATCTCCTTGCACGTAGAACAAAGCTCATGAAGGGTGTTTTGGCGCAGACAGACGATGAAGTAGACCCAGACTGGCAGGAACAAGTCTTAAGTAACTGGCTGGAGCAGGCCTTCGATTTTGGCTTAGATGAGGCCTCTTCACAGAAAGTGTGCATGGCCGTGATGGATATGGGGAAGAGGACGGTCGAAATATAGCGGTTAGCGATCAGCGGCTAGCGGCTAGTTTTTTTGCTAATCGCTACACGCTAGACGCAATTCGCTCCTCAGGGTCTTGGAAATCCGCCACAAATCTGGTATACTGATTCGATTTCCCAAACACAAACATGAACCTCGAAGCCTGCGTGGCACATGCCATTCACAACGATCTGGACATCGTTGAACTCCTTCCAGACATTACGGAACTTCCTATGGAAGACCTGGAAGCATACATTGAGGATTTCATTGTGAACGTTCAGCAAACGCTTGTGGAGAACATTCGTGATCTTGGTGAACCATACGTGCGTTCTAAGGATGCAGCAGGGCTTTGTGCAACGCTCATGCGTGCAGGCATTGGCATTCCTCCCGAACCACTCCTGAAGATGTGTCACACCATTCTCCGTTTGAGCGAAGTGGATGCACGCTTCATTGCAGACACCCCAGACGGTCAGAGCGTGTATTACATGAAGATGCAGATAGCGTAGTAGCTAGGGGCTAGAGGTTAGTAGCTAGAGCGGCCCTTCGGGCCGCGGTGTTAGGCATTAAAAAATCTTCCCACCGAGTGGGATATCCGGACGATCAAACCCAAGCAACGCGACATGACCGTCTTTATCAGGTGCACCACAAACAAGACATTCTGAAATGAAGGGCCCGATTTGTTTTGGTGGGAAGTTCACCACCGCAACGACGAGTCGATTCATCAGTTGTTCCTTTGTATAAAGATGTGTCACCTGCGCGGAAGATCGTTTCGTGCCGATCTCGGAGCCGAAATCGATCGTGAGTTTATAAGCAGGCTTTTTCGCTTCTGGGAAATCCTCAACATCAACCACTTTTCCAACGCGCAGTTCTACTTTTTCAAAATCAGGATAGGTAATGGTTTCCATAGAAAATGATCTACCACATACAAACAACCTCTCGTAACTCGTACCTGGTAACTCGATTAACGCTTCGCGAACTGAGGAGCACGGCGTGCACGATGCAATCCCGGCTTCTTGCGCTCTTTAATACGGCTGTCTCGGCGGAGGAAGCCTGCTTGTTTCAGCTCACCACGGAGTTCTGGGTTCAAGAGAAGAAGAGCACGGCTGATACCGTGACGGAGAGCATCACTTTGAGAGCTTTTTCCTCCTCCTACGATCTTCGCCTCAATGTCCACCTCCTTGAGCTTCCCTGTGAGTGCAAGAGGAGCCATGGAATTTTCGATGAGTGTTCCATGGAGATATTTATCCAGTGGCAATTGATTCACGGTGATCTTTCCGGAACCGCTTTGAAACAGGCGAACCTGCGCAATGGATGTCTTGCGCTTACCAAGGCCGTAGAAATAAGGACGTGGTGTCATGAGCGAACAGTGGGAAGAGGTTTGGGAGATTGTGCTTCATGTTCGTGCGTTTCGCCTGCAAACACGTGAAGACGCTTTAAGAGGTGATCTCGCATGGCATTCTTTGGGAGCATTCCCTTCACGGCAAGTTCTATGACTTTCTCCGGTGTTTCATTGAGCATGCGTTCTACGGGTGTCTCTTTAAGACCACCAAAATACCCTGTGTGGCGGTAGTACATCTTCTGATTAGGCTTGTTTCCTGTCAGTTTGATAGATGCAGCGTTGATGACCACCACATGATCTCCTGCAGGAAGGTGCGGAACGAACGATGCCTTGTGCTTGCCACGAATCACCATGGCAATGCGTGCAGAGAGGCGACCCAAGGATTGATCCTTGGCATCCACAATGAACCACTCGGGCTCAGCCGGCTTTGGAAAGGAGGTCTTCATGAGGATTTCGAGGATTTTTTCTTTGTCATCTTTTTCTCTTTTGCTTCCTTTGCATCTTTTGAATCTTTTGCTTCCACTGCTTTCCCCTCCACCAACATAATATCGACGAGCAACGCTCCATCACCTTTTCTTTGACCCACGGGGATTGCTCGCGTGAAGCCGGAGGTGCGATCGCTGTACCGGTGCTTCAAGACTTCCATAATTTTGCGTGATGCATTTTTATCGGTCACGATTTGATTCATGCGGCGAATGGCGATATCTATGCGTTCAGATTTTCCAATGGTAAGAAGTTGATCCACCACAGGACGCACCACCTGCGCACGCTTCTTTGTTGTGCGAACGTGTTCGTACAGAATGATTGAGGTCGCCATGTTACGCACAATCTGCCCCGCAATGTGCGGTTTCTGGGAGAGCCGTTGACTGTGATTGCGGTGGCGCATGGGCGCGGAGGATAGCAGGAAGTGTTACGCGGCGTCGAGGTCATCATCCGCAAGCTTGAGCCCACGGGTGGCAAGGGTCTTTTCCACTTCATCCAGAGCTTTCGCTCCGAATCCACGGAAGTTGCTGAGCGTTGCCTTGCTGCACTTGGTGAGCTGCTCAATAGATCCCACTCCTGCATTGATGAGTGCATTGAGTGTGCGTGGAGAGAAGTTGAGGATTTCAATAGGGGTGTAGCTTTCCTTGCTGTTCGTGCGCTCAGCTTCTGGCATCACCTGGCTTGTTCGTGTGAAATCTGCCATAAATTCCTGCTCCACTTTCTCTTTATCCATGCCGAAGTAGTTGAAGTAGTTGGAGAGGAGCTGGCTTGCAAAGCGCACTGCTTCCTCTGCAGAGAGAGATCCGTTCGTCACCACTTCCATCGTGAGCTTCTCCAGGTTGGTCCGTTGACCCACACGCATTTCAGATACATCGAAGCGAACTTTCTCTACCGGACTGAAGATGGCATCAATGTGAATAAGGCCTGGTTCGTTCTGTTTCTTGTTGCGCTCTGCGGCAGGAGAGAAGCCAACACCTTTTTCTACCGTGAGATCCAACTTAATATTTGCGCCTTTTTCTAAGTGAGCAAGTTCCAAATCGGGATTCAGAATTTCGATATCCGAGCTGGCTTTGATATCTCCAGCAAGGAGCGCCTTGGGGCCTTTGCCTTCCAGCGTGACCACCTCCATATCTTTATTGTGCTTGCGCATTTTGATCTGCTTGATGAGGAGTGAGAGGTCCAGCACAGATTCACGCACACCTTTCACGGTTGCGTACTCATGCTGGGTTCCGCTCACACGGATGGAGGTGACAGCGGCACCCGGCAGACTGCTTAAGAGTCCGCGGCGGAGTGCATTGCCAAGCGTCATACCGTAGCCGGGAGGGAGCGGCCCGATGGTGACAACTGCACTGTGGTCTGCGCCTTTGGCAACGGGAGTGACCGTTACTTTAGGGAGACCGATTTCTTCCTGAATGATGTGCATAAAACGGAGTGGAAAAGAGGAGGCGGGATGAAAAGTCGCTCCCGCGGGCGACAATTATCGGGAATAGAATTCAACGACCTTACGCATATCAACCGCCTGTTCCAGCTGATCTTCCGCAGGAACAGCAATCACCTCAAAAGAGAGGGATGCGGGGTCGGACTTAATCCAGGCAGGGGGGCTATAGCGCTCATTACCCTGGAGGATAGATTCAAAAATAGGAGAGCCTTTTGTCTGTTCGCGGATGGCAATTTTGTCACCGGGAGAGACACGGTACGATGCGACCGTCACACGCTGACCGTTCACCTTGAAGAGTCCGTGCGCTGCAAACTGACGTGCCTGTAGACGAGACCTCGCAAAACCTGCTTTATAGATGGCGTTATCCAGACGGCGCTCCAACATTTGTTTCATCGCGACGTCTGTCTTTCCTGTTGCACGACTTGCTTCATCATAAATACGCTGGAACTGACGCTCCGTGATCATGAACATATCGCGTGCTTTCTGCTTTTCCTTGAGCTGCTCACCGTACTCGGAGAGTTTTCCGCGGCGTGCCTTGGGGTCTTTCCCTGGACCATGCGGCTTTCTCTGCAAAATGCGATCGTACTTTTCAGGACCGTACAGGTTGGTACCCTGTCGTCTGACGCGCCGTGCTTTAGGACCTGTATATCGCATACAAAAGGAAAGAGAGGAAGAATATTAAATACGACGTGGTTTTGGAGGTCGGCATCCGCCGTGTGCAATGGGCGTTGTGTCCACAATGGCATCAAACGGAATGCCCGACGTCTGAAGACCGCGGATTGCCTGTTCTCTGCCGGGACCAATGCCCGTCACTTCAATGTCCATGGACTGAATGCCCAGTGTGGCAACCTTCTCCATGGCCTTTTCCGCAGCCACTTTCGCAGCGTAGGGAGTGGATTTGCGGCTTCCTTTGAATCCTGCAGCACCAGCACTAGACCAACCGAGCACAGAACCATCCAGATCTGTAATGGTGATGATCGTATTGTTATCACCAGCAAAAATACACGCGCGTGCTTTTGTGACCGAACGCTTCAGTTTTTTCTTGCGGCGCTTGGGTGCCTCTTTTTCAGAGGAACCTTCTGCGGGTGCGGTGGTTGCTGCTTTCTCATCAGCCATAGAAAGGTCACGCTTAGCGTGAAGGAATAAAAGATAAAAGGTTTACGTCTTCGTGAGGGTCACGCGTCCGGAGAGACCTGTCCTCTTCTTACCACGACGTGTGCGTGCATTACGGCGAGATGTCTGACCGCGAACGGGAAGTTTCTTCCGGTGACGCATTCCTCTCCATGTTCCAATATCTTGGAGGCGCTTCACATCCAGAGACACTTTTCGAACAAGATCACCTTCCGTCACCATTTTTTCCACGAGCGAACGAATGAGTGCTTCCTGTTGTTCGGTGAGTTTCTCTGCCTTCAAGTCCAGACTGATTTTTGCTTCCTGCAAAATGCGACGGGACGTAGATCTGCCGATTCCTTTGATCGCCGTAAGGGCGACTTCAATGCGTTTATTCCCAGGAAGGACAACACCGGCAATACGTGCCATAAGAGGAGAAGTGAGGAAGGATTAACCCTGGCGCTGTTTGTGGCGCGGGTTCTTGCAGACGACTCTGCGCACACCCTTTCGCACAATCACGCGACAGTCTTTGCAACGGCGCTTGACGGAAGGGGTGACTTTCATGGGAAAAATTTAAGAGGAAGAGGAAGTCTCCACGGGCGAAGTCTGGGGGTTTCCCAGAGGATCATCGTTGCGAAAGCGGTACACAATGCGCCCCTTCTTCAGGTCATACGGCGTCATTTCCACTTTCACACGGTCGCCGGGGAGAATGCGTACGCGGTTCACGCGCATGCGTCCTGCCAGGTGGCAATGGAGCTCATGATTCTCGGCTTCGGCTGACGTAATGCGGACTCGAAATGTGGCGTTAGGGTAACTCTCTTCAACAACGCCGATGAGTTCAATCACATCTTTAGACACAGAGAAAAGCCGAGATATCTTATAGACCGAACAAAGCAAGAGCAAGCCACTGTGGTGGCAAAAGACGAGGCCATTGAAAAAATGTATTGCACTATTTACAAAATATTGTATTACAACATTTTAAACATCATTAAAGACAAAATTGCCTCTTTTCACGCAATAATCTCACAGTGATCCTGCTCGATAAGCACCGTGTGCTCGAAATGACACGCGAGCGAGCCATCTGCTGTGCGAAGCGTCCACCCATCATCGTCCTGGAGAAAAGAATCTGACCCAAGGGACGCAATAGGCTCAATCGCGATGAGTGTGTGGAGCGGAAGTGATGGCCCTGTGTGTGCCTGACCGACATTTGGGATATCTGGAAACTGATGGAGCTCTTTTCCAAGCCCGTGGCCCGTGAGCCCCCGAACCGGGCTGTAGCCTTCTCTCCGAAGAGAGAGTTCAATGAAGGCAGAGATGGATCCTGTTTGCATCCCTTCCTTCACAAGGAGTTTCAGAACATCTTCCAGTGTTTTAGATACATCATCCAAAAACTTCTGTGTGCCAGGATCAATCTGCCCAACACCCACGGTCACGCAGGCATCGGTATTAAGGCCATCGAGGATCACGCCACAATCCAGCGAGACAATGTCTCCCTCTTGTAACACGTACGCACCGGGGATTCCGTGCACAATTTCATCATTGACCGAGGTGCACAGCGTTGCTTCATAGCCATTATAGCCAAGAAAACCCGGCTTTCCGCCGTGATCACGAATGTACGTCTCCGCAATGCGATCGAGCTCCTTCGTTGTGATACCCGGTTTCACGCGAGACGAGACCTCCTGCAAGCACCCACGCAGGATCTTCCCATTCTTTCGAAGGGAAGTGATTTCAGCCGAGGAGAAGATTTGGCATTGGGACATGGAATATCCAGAGCCTAGCAAAACAAAGGTGAAATCCGAAAATATCATTCCTTCCCGCAGCCGCGAGTCCGGACTCGCGGCATGGCGACAAAGTCGCCATTTGTGGGAACGATCAACAACGATCTTCGATCGTTGTACGGCGACGACGGCGTCGCCGCTGCAGGGGGGCTTATATTTTTATCACCTTTTTTAGATCCCCATACACCTCTTCCACTCCCCGATTTCCCTGAATATCGATCAACCTTCCTTGTTTTCGATACTCCTCAATGACCGGCCGCGTCTTTTCTTCAAACGTATCCATGCGACGGTTGATGATGGAGAGATCGCTATCATCTTTTCGTCCTTCTGCTTTTGCTCTTCCAAGAATCCGCTGGATCCCCTGTTCGCGCGTGAGGAGAATCTGAAGAGCGGTAAAATCGCGGCCTGCTTCTTTCATGATTGCATCAAAATCCCGCATTTGATCCAGATCTCTCGGAATACCATCAAAGAGAACCTTTTGATCCTTCGGCCGTGCCATCACCGCCTCCTTCACCACCTTCATGATGATCTCGTGTGGAACCAGATGCCCTGCATCAATGTAACTCTTCACCGTGTTTCCCAGTTCCGAGCCCGATGCGGCGATCTTCCGTAACTCTCCTCCCGCTTCAAACTGTTCATACCCAAATTCACTGCAGAGCTTTTTAGCCTGCGTGCCTTTCCCGGAGCCTTGAATGCCAAAGAGAACGAGGTCCATACTTCTATTCTACCCGAAGTAAATCGCCTTTTATCTTTGCCCTTCGATAATTACTGCGAAAAGTTCTTACCCGGCGAAGAATTTCTTTGTCTGAAGCATCCTCTCGAATACTCATTTCAATAAGACTTGCTGCACGAGTATCTTCTTCATGATCATAAAAATCTCCCAATATGAGACTATTAGGTGAGTTTTTCATAATCATGAGCAAGAAGCTGCGCATTGATCTGACGAATGAGCTCGAGCACCACACCTACGACGATGATCAATCCTGAGCCGGAGATAATGAGGTCTGAGCTGGAGAGTGTTCCCTGACGTGTGAAGAGGAGCGGAATGATGGCAACAATGCCCAGGAAAATACCTCCCCACAGGTTTAAGCGCGTACTGGTGCGCTTGAGGACTTCTGCTGTTTGCTTTCCAGGACGAACACCGGGGATGAATCCCCCGCGCTTCTGAATGCTTTCTGCAATGTCATCTGGCTTGAATGTGACAGACACATAGAAGAAGGTAAACGCCAGAACCAGTAAGAAGTAGAGCACCACATACAGAACGCTCGGTGCGCTTGGGTTAAGGTTTAATTCGATGAACGATTTGATTGCCGCAAAGCGAGGAGCAGTAGAAAGAAGCTGCGCAATAATGGCAGGGAAGGTGATGAGCGAAATGGCAAAGATGATAGGAATCATTCCTGCCTGGTTCAGGCGAATTGGGATATTTCCTGCAACACCACGACCTGCACCCTGGTTTGCATAGGTGATGGGAATTTGCTTGTGTGCATCGGTAAAGAGCACCACAGCAACAAGCATCGCCAGCGACACAATGAGAAACAGGTAGAACGCTGTCAGTTTTTCACCGCCGGCGTAGAACATAGAAGACACCGTCTGCGGAATGTTCGACACAATACCGGCAAAGATGAGGAGCGAAATACCGTTTCCAATTCCCTTCTCTGTAATGATTTCCCCAAGCCACATGGCAAAAATACAACCCGTGGTCACAATCGCCATCGGCACTAAAACACCTGGGAACGTGACATCCACAATACCGTTTGCTCCTCCCTGATTCAGAAGAATCAAAAATCCGTAACTCTGGAGGAAACCGAGTGGCAGTGTAAGCCAGCGTGTGTACCGGTTGATCTGCTGCTGACCTTGCACTCCTTCCTTACTGAGCGCTTCCAGTTTAGGGAAAATAACGGTGCAGAGCTGCAGAATGATGGATGCATTGATGTACGGAGAAAGACCCAACATGACGATGGAGAAGTTCTCAATGGCACCACCCGTGAGAGCGGTGAAGATACCGATGGCACCTGCAGAACCGCGACTATCTAAGAACGATTTCAGGAGCGTTGGGTCTGAACCCGGAATGGGAATATGCGCCGTTACACGATATGCGAAAATAAGGGCAATCGTGAGGAAGATCCTCATGCGAAGGTCCGGGGAACGCCAGAGTTGCTGGAGGTAGAGGAACATTGCGTACAGATTACACCAAAGTGACGGAGCCACCTGCGGATTCAATGGCAGTCTTCGCACTCTTGGAGACAGCGTGCACCGTGAGTGCAAACTTTTTCGTGACCTTTCCGCGGCCCAGGAGTTTTACAGGTTTATTCGTCTTTACTACTTTTGCCCTCTTCAGAGAAGAAGCATCGTATGAACCCGCTTCCAACGTTTCAAGAACATCAAGGTTGAGTGGCTCACATTCAATGCGGTTAGGATTCAAGAATCCTCCCAATTTTGGCTGACGACGAATGAGCGGTGTTTGACCTCCTTCAAAGCCAAGTCTGCGTCCTTTTCCAGCACGAGACTGTTGACCTTTTGTTCCACGACCACCGGTTGTTCCGCCGCCTGCAGCATTGCCGCGTGCGACGCGCTTTTTTCGGTGCGTAGAGCCGGAATAAGGCTTTAATGTATGAAGCATAAGAGCCGAAAGAGAGTACTGGGAAACAGAAAGGATGTAAAGGGCGTCTTGACGCCATAAAAGGACCGTCCTACAGTGCCGCTCGGATGCATCGTTCGTTGCTTCTTAGCGCTCTCCTGAGCCTCCTCCTTACGGCGGAAGGCAGGTCGCGCGCGTGATGCAGTAACTTCATCACAAGCCGAGCCTCCCTTCCAAGCGAGGTGCGGGATTTTTTTATTCTTTTCTCTTTCTTTCTATGTCACCTCTCGACCGTTCAAGATTTCCAGCAGATTGTCAGGAACTTTCCGATGATGCTTTATATCGCATTGAAATTAGTGGCCTGACAGGATCAATAGCCGATCTCTCTCGAAACATTGAGAATCCTGCGGTATTAGAGGAAGTTGTAGCAAAATTAAGAGGAGCACTTGCTTTCATGGAAGGGCCTTCTTCTGAACCTGATGAAGTAGGTATCAATAGTTGGGAAATCGACCCAGATGCTCGCCGTGAAGTGGCTGCAGTATTGAATCCATCATCATAAATCCCCCGGACCGCACGCGGCGGCTGGGGGATTCGGATCGATCAGTTGGCATCCGTGCCTTACTTTAGGCTGTTGCCTTCATGAACGTTCTTGAGGGAATGACCGTAAATTTCCCTCTGTATACATGGCGCTTTCCGCCCATTCTGATGACCAAGCAATTCGCATTTTGCTCGATCACGCGAGCAATGGCACCATTGGCCAATCTCACTAAACGTTTTCTGAGCATTGCATCCTCCAACTGATCTGTATTCTGTCTCCTTATGTGGATCCACTACATAAGTGGTAAAGACAGATCTCTGGAGGATGAGAGGTGGTGTGAAAGATCAAACAAAAACGTCCTTCCGGGGAGCGGGAGGGCGGGTATATGCTTCTTGATTCTTTTCTCTTTACTTCTTATACGCATATACAGCCCGGCCGCTCCACTTATTCATGGAGTTCGTACGGACGTAGATAAACGTACAAGTATGCATCTGCGAATAGAGTAAGGAGATTCTTTCTTGCTTGTCAATCATTTTGCCAACACTTTTCCAAACTCCTCCGCAGCCTTCGGTCCATTTGCGGTAACAATTATCCCATCAACGGTGACAGGTTCTCCTGTATACATTGCTCCATTCTCAATCAAGATCTGATCGGTCTGGTTATCTTCATTCCACACGGTCGCTCTTTTACCTCGGAGCACGCCTGCTTTGGCAAGGATCGTCGGTGCGATGCAGATGGCACCTAACACTTTCCCTGCCTTCACCGTTTCCTGTGCAATGCGATGCGCATCAGGATTATCCATCAACTCTCGTGCACCAGGTCCGCCGATAAACGCGATGCGATCGAACTCGTCCACAACGACGTCTCGCAATGCGATGGTTGCCTCTACCTCTCCTCCAAATTTTCCAACACACGTTCCTTTTTCTGTGCTTGCTACTCGTACCTCGTAACTCGAGCCTCGTAACCCGTTCACCGTTCCCTCAAACTCATGATCTTGAAATCCCCTGTGTGCGATAATCACCAGCACTTTTTTCATAACGAAGCGATTATACAGGATTGCTTACTCACTCAATGCTCCCTTCGATTTCTCCTCTGCTTCTTTGCGGCTGATCATTTTCACATTCGTGTTCATCTCTTCTTTCTTTTCCTCCTTCTTAGGAGCTTCATCCAGCGTCACCATTCCCTTTGGCTGCTTGAGAGCCTTGAGAGCGAGTATGGCTGCCTGAGCATTGACGAGCTTGTTCTTGGTACCAAAGCGCTTGCTGAGAACATCTTTCACACCGGCAAGATCCAGAATTACACGGAGAGCACCACCGGCAATGACTCCCGTACCGGCAGAAGCAGGGAGCAGACGGAGACGCGCTGCTTTGTACTTCACGTTTACTTCGTGCGGAATCGTGCCATCACGAACAATTGGTACGCGTATCATGGCACGCTTTGCGTCCCTAGCAGCTTTCTGCACAGCCTGCTGCACTTCACCGGCCTTTCCTGTTCCAATGCCTACCTTTCCTTTACGGTTTCCAACGACGACCACAGCGCGGAAGCGCATACGGCGTCCACCTTTCACCACACGCGTCACACGATCCAGCGCGAGCGTTGTCTCTTCGTATTCCTTCGGTTCGCGTCGCTGATCACTGCGACGGTCACGCTTGCGGTCTGGCTTGGAGGTTTTTGCAGTCATAGAAGAAAATTATGGGAGTTTATCGGCACCTTCGCGAAGATGAATTTCTTGAGGATCGGTCACCACCTCCACTTTCTCTGCAGCGATCTTAATATGATGTACGTCACCGCTTGTATGATCCGGAAGAGAAAGATTTGCGACACCACTATCAATCGAGCCGTCAAAACGAGTGTCAGTGGTTAATGGAATCGCATTGCCAATTTGCTTGCGAATCTCATCGAGCGCATAAGATTGTACATAGAACGCAACAGCGATTGGCTGTCTATTCATCGATGAAGAAGGCATTGTTTCCATAGACTAAAATTGTAATCCGCCTTCCCGGGCGGCGTCGGCGAGCGCTTTGATGCGCCCGTGATACTTGCGACCGTTTCGGTCGAACACGACCGTGGTCACCTTTGCGTCTTTTGCTTTCCTTGCAAGAAGTTCACCTACCTTCTTGGCAGCATCCATCCCCTTGCCTTTTGCTTTTGCCTCGACGGAGGATGCGCTCACAATGGTCAGTCCTTTTTCATCGTTAATCATCTGCGCAGAGATGCGCGTGAGGGAACAGTACACCGTCAGGCGTGGACGCTCGGCGGTACCGTTCACTTTCGCGCGGATGCGCTTCTTTCGAATCTGCCGACGATGAGAGAGGGAAGAAGACATAGATTATGCAGCAGCTTTGGCAACAGCAGCCTTTCCTGGCTTGCGTCGTACATGTTCATCACTGTAGCGGATTCCTTTTCCTTTGTAGGGCTCTGGCTTTCTGAATTCGCGGATGTTTGCAGCAGTCTGACCGACAAGCTGTTTATCGATCCCCTTCACCGTAATGAAGGCCTTGTTCTTTTCATCTTGTACGATTTCGATGCCGGCGGGGATGGGGAAGTCCACAGGATGGGAAAAGCCGAGGCTCAGGTTGAGAACCTTTCCTTTCACCTGTGCTTTGTAGCCTACTCCGATGATCTCCAGTTTCTTTTCGTATCCTTCAGAAACACCCTTCACCATATTGGCGAGGAGGCTTCTGATGAGCCCGTGACGTGCACGTGCTTCATCCGTATCTGCATTGCGTGTCACGGTGACATTGTTCTCTTTCACTTCAACACCTACTTCTGGAAGAAGCATCAGAGTGAGCTCACCTTTGGAACCCTTCACATGCACGTTCGTGTCCTTCACTTCAACGGTGACACCAGAAGGAATGCCGATGGGTTTTTTTCCAATGCGCGACATGTTAAGAGACAGTACAGAGAATTTCACCACCCACCTTCTTTGCACGAGCTTCGGTATCTGTAAGAAGACCAGAGCTTGTAGAGAGGATAGCCATGCCAAATCCGCTGAGGACCGGCTTCGTTTGTGACGTGTTAAGATAACGCCGTCGGCCGGGAGCACTCTCGCGCTTTACAGTCAGCGTACGTCCTGGGACGAACGTCACCGTGATCATTTCTTTTGGCTTTGCTCCGCTCACTTCCACATTTTCCAAGTACCCTTCACGCTTCATGAGTTCGCAGATGCTTTGTTTGATCGTAGACCACGAGAACGTGCACGAGTCATGACGCGCGTGTTGCGCGTTTCGCATGCGTGTGAGCATATCGCCGATGGGGTCTGTAACTGGCATAAGAGAGAAAATTACCAAGAAGATTTTCGGACACCCGGAATCTCACCTTTGTTTGCAAGTTCACGGAAGCAAATGCGGCAGATGCCGAAGAAGCGCATATAGCCGTGGCGGCGTCCGCAGAGTTGGCAGCGGTTATAGACACGCGTCGCCATCTCAGGATGGCGTCCTTCGGCCTTTGCCTTGCGGTAAGCGGTCATCCGCTTCTTCTGGCTGTTGAGGAGTGCGCGTCGTGTCATGAAAAGAAAAAGAGTAGGGAGGATACAGGATTACGCTTTGGATTCAACTTTTCGGTCTCGTTTAAAGGGGAACCCAACCTGTTTGAGAAGCGCGAGCGCTTCTGCATCGGTCTTGGCTGTTGTAGAAATTTGGACCTGCATGCCGAAGATTTTGCTTGCCTCCGGAGCAGGAAGTTCCGGAAAGATGGATTGATCGCGAACACCAATGGAATAATTCCCGTGACCATCCATGGTTGTTGCAAGTCCGCGGAAGTCACGCACGCGGGGAAGAGCGTAGCCCACCAAACGATCTAAGAACTGGTACATGTGTTTGCCACGAAGTGTGACCGCCATTCCCACCACCATGTTCTCGCGAATTCCGAAGTTCGCAACAGACTTGCGTGCCTTCCTCACACTCGGTCTTTGACCGGTGATGGTGGCAACGGAGTCTGCAATGAACTGCTGAATTTCCTTGGAGTTGTACTTTCTTTGATTCAATCCGACGTTCACTGTCACACGCGTAATACGTGGAAGGGCATGCACATTCTTCACGGAGAGCTCTTTTTTGAGCGCTTCTGTAATAGGTCCCTTGAGCCGTTGTTGGAGTGGAGTAAAGGTAGCCATAGATTAGGAACCGCGGGAACCGGCACGAGACTGACTTTGTGTAGGACCAGGCTTGGGAGCATTTTCAACACCCGGAACATCATGTCCTGTAGGATCTTCACTGTGAGGGAGGGCATCACTGCCAAAGCCCATTTTCTTCCAGAATGGAGATTTCTTGGGGGAGGGCGAAGAATCCGAGGATTTCGAGGAAGACGAGGATGTTTCTTTTATCGTACTCTTCGCTTTCTTTGTTTCCTTAGCTTCCTGAGCTTCCTTCGAATCCTTAGCTTCCTTGGGCAAGGCCGATCGTCCAAGCACTGCGCCCGTCGTCTTTGCAATACGGACCTTCTTTCCTTTTTCATCAATCTTCATCCCCACACGTGTCGGTTTGCCTTTTGCATCTAACAGCATCACATTGCTTGCATGAATGCTTGCTTCAAAGTGCAAACGTTGACCTGCTGATTGCGGTGTTTTCTTCACATGTTTTGTACGCATGTTAATGCCCCCAATCACAAGGCGGTTTTTTTCCGTGAGAACTTTCAGGACCGTGCCCTTCTTGCCACGGTCTTTGCCGCTGATAACCAGGACGGAGTCGCCCTTATAAATTTTCATAAGACGTCAGGAGCTTGAGAAATAATTTTTTGGAATCCCGCAACGCGCACTTCGCGGGCAACGGGGCCGAAAACACGTGTACCTTTGGGTTCCTTGTTGCCGTCGATAATGACGCATGCATTGTCATCGAACCGGACAGCAGAACCGTCTTTACGGCGAATCATGGATTTTGTGCGGACAATCACAGCGCGCTCCACAGCTTTCTTCTTTACGGTTCCACGGGGTGCTGCTTCCTTGACCGCAATCACAATTACATCCCCCGCATTCGCATAGCGACGCTTGCTTCCACCCAGCACTTTGATGCACATACAGGACTTTGCACCCGTGTTGTCGGTCACGTTGAGGATGGTTTGCGCCTGAATCATGATTGAGGTGAGGAATCTTTCTTTGCTGCGTCACGATCACGGTGATCGCGCTGAAGTGCTGGATCAATATCATCTGCCATCGCGGAAACACGAGGAGCCTGCTTCACGATGTCTGTCACTTTGAATCTCTTTCTCTTACTCAGTGGTCGGCATTCCGTAATGATCACTTCATCACCAATGCCCAAGTTGTGACCATTCGTATCCGCAAGGAATTTCTTGCTCACGCGGAAACGCTTGCTGTACATGGGGTGCAACACGGCGCGGTGCACCGTCACAGTGACTGTGTTCTGCATGCTTGCCGAGGTGATGACGCCTTGTTTGGTTCTCATAGGGAAGTTTTCGAAGAAGACGAGGAGGACGAGGAGTTCGAGGTGGACGATTTTTTCTTCGTATTCGTCGTCTTCTTTGTACTCTTCGTTTTCTTTTCTGGGGCCGGCAGTGTAGCGTCCTGGCCGTTTTGCTTCAATCCTTTTCGCATCTCTTCTTCCACCGTACGCATGCGTGCAATCTCGCGGCGAAGTACACGGAGCTGAGCATGGTTCTTTTCCTTTCCAAGCTCAATGCCCAGACGGATTTTTCCTGCCTCGCTCTGCTTCATGGCTATCTCCCGCTTTAGTTCAGCAGGCAGCATTTTCCGGAGTTCAGAGAGGACGATACTCATGATTGGTGGTGAAGGCTTTTGACAAATTTGGTACGAACAGGAAGCTTGTGAGCAGCAAGGCGCAGTGCCTCACGCGCTGTTTCTTCAGAAAGACCGGCCATCTCAAAAATCATCGTGCCTGGGTACACTTCTGCAGCATAAAATTCGATCGCTCCTTTTCCGGCTCCCATCGGCACCTCTGGAGATTTTCGGGAGATTGCTTTTTGCGGGAAGATGCGAATCCAGATTTTTCCACCACGTTGTACGGAACGCGTCATGGCACGGCGTGCTGCTTCCAGTTGACGTGCGGTAATGTCCCCTGCTGTTTGCGACTTGAGACCAAACGTTCCAAAGGCCAGCGTTGCGCCTTTCTGGGCTTTACCCTTGAGGTTGCCGCGCATGCGGTGCTGCTTCCGGTATTTGGTGCGTGCTGGTTGCAACATGATTATTGAGAGGAGAGAGAAGTCATAGCGGACGATTGCACTTCCTGAACTTTCTTGAAGACCATTCCTTTATAGATCCACACCTGCACACCGATTGTTCCATATGTGGTGCGTGCATGGCGCACGGCAAACTGCACGTTTGCACGAAGAGTCTGCAAAGGAATGTTCCCGTCTTTGAATGTCTCATTACGTGCAATTTCTGCACCGTTCAAACGTCCTGCAACGCGGATTTTGATTCCGATTGCGCCGGACTGCATGGCCTTTTCCAGTGCCATCTTGCAGGCACGACGATATGGCATGCGGCGCTCAATCTGACGCTGAATATTTTCTGCAATGTTCTCTGCATCGCTGTCTGGCGTGCGGATTTCCTGCACGTTCACATCGAACGAACCACCGAAACGCTTTTCAAGATCTTTCCGCAGTTCCTCAATCTGGGCACCTTGCTTACCAATAATGACACCGGGCTTACTTGAGTGAATGAGCACAGAGACCTTTTTGCCACGTTCGATATCGATAGAACTAATCCCTGCGTCACCCAGTTTTTTGACCAGGTACCGGCGGATGTTCACATCAGCCAGGAAATTTTCGCGGTATTTGCCTTTCACAGCAAACCACGTAGAGTTCCAGGTTTTAATGAACCCAAGTCGGAAGCCGGTAGGATGAACTTTTTGTCCCATAAGTTAGGAAGCAGGTGAGGAAGCTTTGGTCGTTTTTGATGGAGATTTTGGGGAAGCTTTTGAAGACGATTCTTTCTTCTCATTCTTCGGAGTCTTCATTTTCTTCGGTGCCTTCTCTTCTTTCAAACCAAGTTGCACTTCAATGTGACAGAGGAATTTCTTAATCGGTCGTACGCGTCCACGTGCCATAGGAACACCACGGCGGTAGGCCTGTCCTTGATTCACAATAACGGTCTTCACAATGAGCGATTGAGGATCTTGCTTGAGGTTATGACTTGCATTCGCCATAGCAGACTTGAGAACTGCTTCTAACATGCGAGCGCTCTTCTTGTGTGTCTTGGAGAGCAGCGTAATGGCATCCGGCACAGGCATGCCACGGACCATTCTGGCCATAAGATTGGCCTTTTTAGGAGCAAGCCGGCAGGAGCGATGTAGTGCGTACATAGATTATTTTTTAGGAGCAGCGGGAGAGGGTTGAGGGGAGGGCGAAGCCTCGGGCTTCGCATTCTTCCCACCGTGCACTTTGAACTTGGTTGTCCATGAGAATTCCCCCAAGCGATGACCCACCATTTGTTCTGTCACATACACAGGCGTGAATTCTTTTCCGTTGTGAACAGCGAACGTGAAGCCCACGAACTCCGGAGGAATCATGCAGTCACGCGCCCACGTCTTCAGGATTTTTTTCTCCTGCTTTTCAATCATCGCGACGACTTTTTTCAGGAGTCGTTCGTCTATCTGTGGGCCTTTTTTGAGTGAGCGTGACATAAAGAGAGGAGTGAGAGCTGGATGCTTCCAGCGGTAGATCGTCTAGATCGTCATGAGAATGAGCGCGAGGGCGATGAAGGGAAGAATGAGTTTATACATAGGAAAACGTGAAAGAAAGGAGGTTGATTACTTTTTCTTTCGCAGACGTCTGCGGATAATAAGGGAAGAAGAACGGTTCTTTCGTTTGCGTGTTTTAACCCCCAGAGCAGGCTTTCCCCATGGCGTCTTTGGTCGCT
This sequence comes from Patescibacteria group bacterium, assembly GCA_023263945.1. GTDB lineage: Bacteria > Patescibacteriota > Gracilibacteria > Peribacterales > Peribacteraceae > JALQTW01. The sequence goes on from JALQTW010000003.1 coordinate 96,212, forward strand.
TGAGACCAATAGGTGAGTGACCTTCTCCACCTCCGTGCGGGTGATCCACCGCGTTCATAGACTTACCAAGAACCTGAGGACGACGACCCATCCAGCGAATGCGTCCTGCTTTTCCAATGGTGATGAGGTGATGGTCAATGTTGCTGACAGTGCCGATCGATGCAAAACATTCACGGCGGATCTTACGCATTTCTCCACTTGGAAGCTGAATGATGGCATGAAGACCATCAAGACCTACAAGCGTTGCCGTTGTTCCTGCAGAGCGAACAATCTGTCCGCCTTTGCCCATCTGCATTTCAATATTGAAGATTTTGAAACCAACGGGGATGTGTTCCAGACGCATGCGGTTTCCAGGCTTTACCTTGGTGCGATGTGCACACACAACTTGATCCCCTACTTTGAGACCATCTGCCGCAAGAATGTAGCGCTTGTCACCATCGGCGTAATGGACGAGGGCAAGGCGAGCAGAGCGGTTGGGGTCGTACTCAATAGCTTTCACGGTGCCCGGAACACCAAGCTTGTCGATCTGTTTGAAGTCGACGATTCGTAGTAAACGCTTATGTCCTCCACCACGGTGACGCACCGTCACGCGACCTAAGTTGTTGCGACCGGAGATGCGTTGTTTGCCCATGGTCAGCCTCTTTTCAGGACGCTTCTTCGTAAGTTCACTAAAATCCGCGATCGTCATTTGACGTCTTCCAGGGGTCGTTGGTTTTTGCTGGCGGACTGGCATGGTTAGGAGGCTTTAAAGGTAGCGAGATCGAGAGGTTTACTCTTTGGCGCAAGACGGACAATCATTCTCTTTTCACGGTGACGCTTTTCCATACTACGACCTGCACCAAGTATTCTCCTTTTGGGAACGGTGCGGAGGACGCGGATGGAGGCGACATCGGTGTCATAGAATTTGCGGAGTGCATTCTTCACATCAATCTTGGATGCATGTTGCGAAACACGGAGCGTGTAGATACCGCGTGTCTTCTGCACTTCTGCTTTCTCTGTCATGACGGGGCCGAGGATGATACGAGAGAGCTCCATAAGGAAGCTGAAGATGAATTAAGAAGCTGAGGAAGCTGAAGATTTCTTGTTCAATGTTTTCTTCGTATTCTTTGTCGTCGTGCTCTTCGTATTCTTCTCCTTTGCATCCTTTGCTTCTCTTCCTTCCTTTCCATCCTTTCTTCCAAACACCTCCTCCGCCACCTTCACCGCATCCACGAGGAAGACCACATGCTTTGCGAGGAGAAGATCTTCCGGGTTCAAATACTGTGCCGTGATGGTCTTCACGCGTGGAATATTGCGAGCGGAGAGTTCCAGCGAACGATGCTTTTCTGGAAGCACAATGACAATGCGACGACCCAACTCCAATTTCATTTTTGTGAGGAGCTCTGAGAGTGCCTTCGTCTTCACCGTTTCAGGATAGTTCTCCAGTCCCACGATGGATCCTTCTTTTGCCTTCAAAGAAAGACACGAGAAGAGTGCAGCGCGGCGCATTTTCTTCGGCATATTTTTCTGGAAGTTTGCATCGTTCCGTGGACCGAATGCTTTTCCACCGCCACGCATCACGGGGCTTCTAATTGGTCCGCGACGTGCGTTACCCGTTCCCTTTTGTTGGAAGAGCTTCTTCGTAGAACCAACCACTTCACCGCGCGTCTTCACATGTGCAATAGGATGACGGCGGTTACTTTGCTGACGAACAAGCGCCAGGTGCATGAGCCCCTGCTTAATGGGAGCTTCAAACAACGCGGATGGGAGGTCTAAAGACCCCGACTTTGTACCCGATGCTGAATAGATATCGATCTTCATACTTATTTCTTGGCAGCAGAAGTTTCCACAATCACCGTCACCAGAGAACCGTTTGGTCCTGGAATTGGTCCTTTAATGGCAATGAGTCCCTCCTTTTCATCCATGGCAACAACCGGACGGTTCTTTAAGGTAATGCGATCATTTCCCATGCGTCCGGCCATACGCTTCCCTGGGTGCACACGTCCTGGCCATGTACGCATACCGATGGATCCTGGTTCGCGCTTAAAGTGGGAACCGTGCGTGCGGGGACCTCCGGAGAAATGGTAACGCTTCACGACTCCCTGAAATCCCTTTCCTTTACTGGTGCTGACGATAGTCACCGTGGAGTCCGCCGGAATGACGGATGCATCCACTTTATTGCCGACTGCAACACCCTCGAGTGTTACGACCTTAAATTCCTTTTGTCCTTTGAACTTCGTGAGCTCTTTTCCTTTACGTGTCTTCATGGTGTGGGCACCGACTCCCAAGACGACAGCTTCGTAGCCATCCTTCTCTTTTGTCTTCGTGCGAACGACCTGATTTTCATCAATTTTGAGATACGTGACAGCCACTGCTTCTCCGGTTGGGAGAAACACGCGCGACATGCCGACTTTGCGAGCAAGAAGTCCGTTCATTGGAAGTGTCGTGATCACCGAGTTCGGGAGGTTTCCTTGGCTCCGCTTGTTGATACATGATCAAGGCGGAAAGAAACGTGCGCTCAGTGACAAATTAACTAGCCGGGAGATTTTAGAGTGTGGAAATGGGGCGGTCAATATAAAACATGACTATTTATAGGCCCCTTGTCGATGTCGTACGCGCAAGACAGTCACCGTGACAATTTCTTTATGAATCGTATAGATAATACGATAAGGCCACACACGAAGAGACCACGCACCCTCAAATTCACCCTCCAGTTTTTTCCCAGAAAATGGATTCTGCCGAAGAATATCAAATGATGCATAGATACGCTTTTGATCTTTTGGCCGAAGATTCATGATTTCTTTTGCTGCCTTCTTTTTTACTTCTATTTGAAACATCTTTCAAAGTTTCAGTTTCTTTTTTAAAATATCCAGATTCACAGTGTCCTTCGGACGTTTTCCCGATTTCATTTCTGCGATTCCGCCAAGAATGTCCTGCCTCATTGTAACGTCTGGATCGGCCATAATTTCCATTGTTTCCATCCAACTTTCAAATTCGTCAATGGACATCAAAACTCCCTTTGGATGACCTTCGTAGGTGATAACGATGGAAACTCCCGGCGTTTCTACTTCATGCAGAATGGCAAAAAAATTGTTCCTGGCTTCCGATGCTGTGACTGTTTTGCTCATATAGCCATTATAACGTACAATAGGTGTAAGCACAACGACTTTGCGTGGTGGCTTCTTTCATTTGCTCTTGTGAAGTAAAAAATTCTGCCTAGGATAGGTGAAAATATGACTCTGCTTATACATCCAACGAAGGAGATGCCTATCAACGTTATAGAAAGCGAAATCAACAACATGAAAAAGGGCGCCACTATTGAAAGAAAAAGAGGAGAGGAGGCTCTTGTCGTAAAAAGTCGATCATGGGGAACGCTTGATAGCATTCAATCTCTTCTTGCGAAAAAGGGCATTCCCCCAGAAAACATGCAAACAGAACATCCGCGAGAGACGTCGTTTGTTGTGGGAAGAGAAGCCCTTTCAGATGCAGCGTAAGGAGACACGAGGAATGATATAATCGTGCTATGAATCCGTACGGTCACATATTTCAGCAATTGAATGAAGCAGGTATTCAATACATCGTCGTTGGTGGCATTGCGATGAATTTGCACGGATTACCGCGTTTTACGGGTGATATTGATATTCTCCTTGCACTTGATCCACCTAACATCGAAAAAATGTCCATTCTTATGAAAGAGATGGGATATGAAAAGCGACTACCCGTGACTCTAGAGGAGTTAGGAGATGAAAAGCATGTAGTGCAGCTCATCAAGGAAAAAAATCTCATCGCTTTCACATTCAACGATCCAAAAAAACCACAAGCCAGTGTGGATATTATTGTTGGTGAATCACTGAAATTTGAGAATTACAAGAAACACCAAGTTCTTATAGGCATGTGGGGCATGCACATACCTGTTGTTTCTATTGAAGATTTGATTGGCATGAAACAAGCAACACATCGTCAAAAAGATGCCGAAGACGTTGCTTTTCTGCTAGAATTGAAAGGTCTATGAAAGAGGATTACGAAGCACTGGCGCGCAGGCAACGGATTCTTGACCTCAAGAAATCAACGCCCGAGCATCGTCTGGACTGGCTTGCAGCGGCTGTGGAATTTGCAAACGCTCCGAAGAAGGTTGTGAAGGAGGGGGATGTCAGTCAACAACGCAAGTAAATCCCCTCGTTCTAGCAGCGGCCGTTCTCGGCCGCGGCGATAATGAATGCGCTTTGCAACTTCTCAGAACTTTGAACCAGATCTCTTTGCAACATTCCAAGAATTCTCTCTTCCATATTTTCCAAAGGAAGCGAATAACGATGATATCGTTCGTCCTTCTCTGAAAATGAACATACACCTCCCCCACCAAAATCTTTTACCGGTAAAAGAAAAAATTGATCGAGAAGATTTTTTTCTGAAGAGACGATTGCAATGCCAAATACATAATCACATGTCCTGAACTCTTCCGAGAGAAGAAAAGTCCATTCCTTTTTAGAAGGTGATGAAACAGTGGTTATGCTAAAGAGAAAGGGGAAATGTTGGCATAAAGAAAAAACCTGATCCTCATGTATTCCTTTCGCTATAAGAAGGTTTTTCATTTCTTTGAATATACGCATTTTTGCTTCCTTCAGCGCTTTTTTCCCTGTTTTCCATTTTCCAAGCGCCATCCACAATTTTTCTTGGGCCTTCAGAAAAACATCGTGTTCAATAATGGCAGGGAATGTATTTCTTGTGATGATCCAGTCTTGACGGGGATTCACTCTCTTTCCCTGCCTCAATCTGTTCCATGTCTTGTTATATAAGCGTGCACCCGTATATGTTTCATTCATCAAAATGCGCACGATTTTATCACGATTCCAAAGTCCACCGCATGCCGATGGAATTCCCCGGTCATTTAATACAGAAACGATTTGAGAAAGAGCAAGATTCTCTGTCACAAACATGCTGAAAATATCGCGAACGACATTCGTAGTTTCGTCATTCAGAGGAACAAACCTCACTCGCTCATTGGCAATTTGTTTATGTTCACCTTTCTTTAAAAGACGAATTGGCTGCTTATGAACATCAAGCAGTTCCCGTGCCATGCCGTAACATGGCACCCCTCCCGCGGAATATCCTTGTTCTGATACTTTCACACAGCCATTGAACACCTTGCCACTGAGCTGTCTGCTATACTCTGCCGCCATATAACGTTCGATAGAGGTCTGGAGATGTGCGATCAGTTGCTGCTCCGCTTTTGGAAAGCCCTTCGAAACGTAGACCACCTTCTTCCCCTGCTGCTTGCAGCGAAACTCATAGTACGCAGCTTCGTCTTGATCTTGGAATCTGCCCCAACGGGACACATCATAGACAAAGACATAATCGAATGCAGGCGCGTCTTTCTTCAAAACCCAATCCTTAAAGAGATTTGTAAACCCTGGACGATCAGCAAGCAGACCCGTCTCCCCCTCATCAAACTCTTCATGAATGATCTCAACACCATGTTCTTGAGCGAATTTTTCTGTGAGTTCGCGTTGGATCGGGACGGAGTTTTCCTGTTTGTCCTCTGCAGAATGCCGATAGTAAGCAATCGCTCTTTTCGGGTTTTTGCCTGAAGAAAAGAAGAAAGATTTAGCGTCCATAGAGAAGAGGTCGCAAAGAAAGTAATGCATCGGAAACATAGATGATACGTTTATCGAATTGGGCACAGAGAAGTTCGCATTCCTGTATAATTTGAGAAGATCTTCCCCATCGCGAAACATGATCGAGGAGGACGATATCAAACGAAGGTACATCTTTTTTTAGGATCCAATTTTGGAAAAGACATGTGCGACCTGGGAGTTGTGACGCAATACCACTTTGTCCATGATCTTCTTCCTCATGCAAAATTTCGATATTGCTGAGGCGTGCAAACATACGGATCCTTTCCTTCTGCTGATCTAAAGAACCCGGAATATCCATGGCAGATCGATAGTATGCGATCGCACGTTTTTGCTCTGAATGATCCATAAAAGGGAGATAGGTGGTAAGCATATTAGGATTGGGAAAGAGGAAATTTCTGCATTAAAAAATCACGCAATTGACGGTAGGTGCCTGTCTCTTGTTCTGGGATAATCCGTCCTTCCTGAAAAATCTTTCCAAGCTCCTGAAGGAGTTTTTCCACAAGGAGAGAAGGCCCGGATTGGACAGTTTTTAAATCCAGTTCATCAACGGTCATATCTGGATTTGTTAAAAACTCATGAAGTTCATTTTCATTGAGATGAGCTCGTAAGAAAATTTTCCGCAATTGACGGAAAGATTTTGCATTTTTAATAACACCATGTTTTATCTTCTCGAACAGAATTGTTGGAATATCTTCAGCTTCAATATCTTTTATTCTTCGTATCTTCGGCTTCAAACGAAGAAATTCAACACGGTATGTATCTTGTAATTTATATCCTTCCATGAGACCAATGTTCTCCAGAGATTGGTCACGCAATTTCAAAGAAAAATGCACTAAAGTAGTTGAAATACCGACCGATTCAGCAACCTCTCTATTCGATTTAAAACCGTTTTCTCTTTTTATAGTATGCAATGCTTCTGATCGTTCCATAGGCTTCCATTCTCTTCGATTATTCTGTATTTGAAAGCGACGTATTTCTAATTCACCTTTTGGAAGTTTGGTGTGTACCCGACAAGGAACTGTCTTAAAGCCTAATTTCTTTGCGGCTTTATGTCTGCGGTGGCCGTCAATAATTTTGTATCGATTTTCCTCTTCCTGAAGCACAACTAATGCTTGTTCTATACCGATTGCTTTGAGTGAATTAAGGAGACGTGTGTTATCACATTCATCACCCTGAGCATTATGCTCTTGTCGAGGTTGAGAAGGATCTCTCTCTAATTGCTCGAGAGGTAAATCCATGTAGATAGTGGCTGATTCCGCCATATATAAGAGGAGAAAAAAATAAATGAATGATGGTCTCTTGTAAGCCGAACGGGGCGAGAGCGACCATCATTGGCTACATCGCTCGTTGGGCTTCAAGAGTTTTCACCCTATGCAAAAAGGGCAAAAAAGCACAACCCATGGGTCTTTATTGCGTAAATAGAAAGAGTATTGTATAATTATTTTATCTCGGCATCTGCAAACGTTAGCCGAGATAAAATAATTAATATTTCTGTCAATCAATTGTAATGGTTCAATACCTTCGCATCACCTGCGTACGCTGCCAATGTTCACGGTTCCGCTTGCCGTAGCCGGCTGGCTGGAGGGTATTGACCACCTGGGTGACGTCGGAAACGTTCTGCTCCAAGAGCACATTCTGGCCGACCTACATCAAGACATCGTGATCAACGTGCGGCGGGCGGAGCCAGGTGCGACACGTGAATACCTCAAACTTATCTTGACGATCATCGACGAAATCCGCGAACGCGAGTGGACGACCAAGAGAATCCTCGTCGAATTCGGAGTCAAAGTCGCGCAGGAGGCATACCAGCGCACGATCTTTCACGTCAGCAATCCTGACATCAAACTTCTCCTTCAACTGTGGGATTAGGAACTGGCGCGAGAAAAGTTGATCGCCATGTTCAGGAAGCCCCAGCCCGTCCAAGTTGTGTTGGATTGTCCATAGCACCTGTAGACTGCGTGACGTGATGCGCTCCGTTTCCCTTCGCCGCCAGTTGACCGGTTGGTCCCAGAACGCCGTGGTTCTGGCCCTCGCGCTGTTCGCGTGGGAGTCGTGCGGGGCCATCGGCATGTTTGATGCGCGCGTCATGCCACGCCCGTCCGTGGCAATTCTGGCCGTAGCCGAACATTGGGAGTCGGGCGAACTATCCCAAGACGTGCTGGCAAGTCTCTGGCGCGTGTCGGTCGGCTTCGTGATCGGCGGCGCCCTCGGCTTTGGTTGCGGGCTCATCTGCTTGGGCGCGTGGCCACGACGCATCCTGAGCCCGCTCTTGGCGGCGATCCAAGGAATTCCTTTAATGGCCTGGATCCCGATCGCCATTCTGTTCTTTGGGTTGGGAGATGGGCCGGCATTTTTCTTGGTGAGCTTGGGCGTCTTTTTTCCCACCTTCAGCGGCACGTATCTGGGGTTCTCCTCGGCGGAGCGAACCTACAGTTTGGCTGCACAAACATTGGGCTTCTCGTGGTGGCAAACCATTTGGCTGGTGACAATTCCCCAGGCCCTGCCCTCCATATTCTCCGGACTGCGGGTGGGAATGGGCGTGGCCTGGATGGCGTTGGTGACGGTGGAGCTGATCGCCGTCCAGTCCGGGCTCGGCTATCTGCTGCAGATTAGTCGATCGCAGCTCCAAACGGACGTCGTGGTCGGCGTGATGGGCGTCGTCGGTGGACTCGGGATGCTGAGCATTGGATTGATACGAATGGCGGAACGCGCGCTGCTGCCATGGCGGTTTACAGGCCGAGAAACGCTTCCGAGCCAGTCATGACGGAATCGCTCCCACTTTTGCAGGTTGACGACTTGTGCTTCGCCTACGCGGCGACGGACGGCTTAGCGCGCTTGCCCGTCCTGACGAACATTTCGCTGCGCGTCGCTCCTCAAGAGATTGTCGCCATCGCAGGCCCCAGCGGTTGCGGAAAGACGACCCTCCTGCAATTGCTCGCCGGCCTGATACCACTCCAAAGGGGCACGATCCGGACTACGCCAGAGACCATTTCACGGGCGGGCGGGACTTGGAGTACCCTCGTGCTCCAGGAATTGGGCCTGTTCTACTGGATGACGACGCTCGACAACTTGACCGTGACGCTGCGCGTGCGCGGCGTACCCAAATCCCAGCGCACGAAGCAGGCGGAAGAACTCCTCGCGGAAATGGGACTGGCGGGCTTCGAACGACATTTTCCGCATCAGCTCTCCGGCGGCATGCGGCAGCGTTTGGCCTTGGCGCGTGGGCTGGCGACGGCCGCGCCCCTGATCTTGTTGGATGAGCCGTTCTCTCATTTGGACCCAGGAACCGACGAGCGGCTGGAGGAGGACTTTCTCCGCCGTGCGCGTGACCACAAGCTGACCGTGGTGATGGTGAGCCATGACGTTCGTCGTATCCTGCGCATGGCTGACCGAGTCGTCGTGATGGGCCCACGGCCAGCAGGCATACGCGGTGAACTTTACATCGACTTAGAAAGGCCACGCCAGGGCCCTCTGGTATACTCCCCTAGGTTTGTCGCTTTGGAGCAACAGGTATGTCAACTTCTCTCTCCCCCCTTCGCAGGCTGAGTCGTTTGGGCACCAGCCCAGGCGCTCGCCGCTTCCTGGGCGCAGCGTTGAGTCTTGTGCTGGTGTTCATGCTCGCGGGCTGTCAAGACGGCGCTGGTTCACCTTCAAACGGGAAGGGCCCGCCACTGCGGCTGGGGTGGCAACCGCCCTGGGCCAATCAAGGTCAAATCGTGACCGTCCTAAAGACCACCGACCTACTCGCGCACGATGGAATTGCGGTCGAGTATGTTCCCTTCACCTATGGTGGTCCCATGGGAGAGGCAGCCCTGGCGGGGCGGATTGACATTATGCTGGCGGGTGACCAGCCGGTATTGACCCTCTTGAGCCGCAGCGATGATTGGCGGATCGTCGCCCGGATGACGAACTATCGCTCGGCGATTCTCGTTCCTTTGCAGTCGCCAGCCACAAGCCTAGAAGACTTGATGGGCATGAGGATTGCCACGGCCTTTGGTTCGACGACGCATCGCGATTTGATGCGGATGCTGGAAGATGCCGGACTCAAAGACGAGGTTCAAGTAGTCAATGTTGATCAAGCCGAACAAGCCGGAGTGATCGCGGCCGGTGGCGAGGAAACTTGGGGGGAGCTGGCGGCGATCGCGAGTTACGATCCTACGGTCGCCGCATCCGTGCAGAAATCGCGGGCCAAAATCCTCAAGGCGTGGGCTTCGCCCGGCTTGGTCGCCGTGCGGCGGGAGATCGTCGAGCAACACCCCGATCTCGTGCGGTCATTCCTGCGGGCCTATGCTCAGGCGTTTGTCGCGTACGCGGAGACGCCGGAGGTCTTTGACGACCGGTATACGACAGAATCGAGATTGGCGCTCACCGCGGCCGACTACCGTGCGATTGCCGCCTTTGAACCGAATATGCAGGCACGGGCGCTGAAAAATGTCAATATCAGACTGACAGAAAAGTTCCTCCAACAACTCGACCGGAACGCTGATGTGGCCAGGCAACTGGGAATCATCCGGCAAAAGCCCGACCTGAAAAAGATGGCCGACGTCACGTTAGCCCCCTAGAACAATTCGCTGACAAAATGCCCTGGCAGGTATCAAGACATGTTCCTCTCGCCAATCTCAGTTACGTCGATCCCTGAGTCGCCTGTCCTGGAACTCGACCGGCGCGACGTCTATCCACCCAAGCCGGCCAGTGTTTTGCTGGGCCGTACCGCGGCCCGAATTGCCGAGACGGGGACGCGCGTGTTGGACCTGGGGACTGGGTCGGGGATTTGCGGGCTGTGGATGAAACGCCGCGTCCCAAGCGCCCGTGTCGTCATGACCGACAACCGACAGGCGGCGGAGAGTATCACGCGGCGACCAGCGCCGGCAAACAGAAATCGGGGCCGACCAGCGCCAGTTGTGGCGGGACCAGCGCCTGCCGCTCGAAATGATGATCCGCGAGCAGCGGCGCGGACAGCGGCGTACTCGTCGCCAGATAGTCGTAGTTGACATCTATATTAGGCGCTCGTCCGCTCGTCCGAGTTCGCCTAAGGCGTGTCGCTGCTAAAAAAGCCCGAGCGCGGTCCCGCACTATGCCCCGACGGGGTTCTGCCGCGGAGCGGACAATTCCACAGCCTTGAGATCACGGCACTGCAATCACGGCGCCGGCGAACTCGCGTCGCGTTTCCCATGCGCTAACCCACCAGTGCCGCCAACTCCTCGGCAGTCAACTGCTCGGGCTGACGATCCTTGTACCGTCCGCCGTGCATCGTGCGGCTCCAGGGAACCCGCACATGCAGCCGCTCGGCCAACATCGCACGCTCAAGATCGGCACGCTGCGAAAGATTCTGCGCGACCTCGATTGGAGTCCGAGCGAGTTCACCCAGCGCTGGCACGCGAAATCGTAACGTGTGCTACGCTGTCGGCCGTGCTCCTCTCCCCCCGTCTGCCCGCGACCAACGAGCGCGGGCCCTTGTACACCGAACAGGCGCTTTCGGCCCTCCATCAGGGAAACGTTCGCCGCGAACGGCTGACGCTACTGTTTGCCAGTCACGCCGGCGCCGCGGGGCTGTTCATTCGCTGCACGTCGCGCTTGCGGCCGCTCGTCGATGGTCCGCTGCTGGCCCAGTACCCGGACCTGGCGATTGAATCGTTATCCGAAAACGTGTTAGGTCCACCGCCGGGAACAGTTCTCTTTACGCGACACCTGTATCTCACGCCCTACCTGTTCCCGATTCGCCGCTACGTGCAGTTCACCGACGACGTGAGCCGAACACTGGCCGATCCGGTGAGCGCTATCCTGGGCGCCGTGCAGTGCCGAGCCGACGACAACCTCTCGGCCCAAGTCGAACTTGAAGTGGCGCCGGCTCCGCCCAAAACCGTCCGCCGCGCCCGCAAGATTTTGCGGCGCCTGATGCGGCCCTTTTTTGAGCGGCATCCCAGATTCGAGCGCTGGTACGCCGAGTGGTCGTTGTCATGCCCGGGGAGAAGCCCCAGGCAGCCGGATCAACGTGTGGTATGGCAGGTGGGTGACAGCAAATAAGATCAAAAGTCTCCCCTTGCAACGGCGCAAGGAGATCTCCTTCGCGGCAATCAACATCGCAACCATTGCGACGGGCGTTGGCCGTCGCCACCGCGATGGCCTCCGCATTGATGTCGATGACTTTCAAAGTGAATCCAAGTCTCATTCCACTTCTTGGCTCTGGTTCAGCATTCTTGAACATAAAATTTGGCCGTTTTTGGCCGGTAAAAATGACAAAACACGAGAAGTATGAAGAAATCGCAAACCCAAAAAGGCTAACTTTATAACAGTGGCATATTTTGGAGAGCTATTTTGGCCAATGGTGTGAGTAATTTTTACAAAAACACCAGTTGCTTTCTAGCAAAGAATAATTCTTGAACTTTATAAAGTCATGAATGTTTGGCCAACTTTATAAAGTTTCCCATTTACATGGTACGTTATCGTCCAAATGACATTCTAGAAAGACGATATTGATTTTTTGGATATTTTTGGATAAAATACAGATATGGCACACAATACCGCATCACGAGCCATAGAAGAATTGCAGAAAATTGATGATCTTCGTATGAAGATCAATGTCTTTCGCCCTTTCAGCAAGGGGCTTATGGCTCTCTGGCAAGAACGGCTTCGCATCGATTGGACATATAACAGCAATGCTCTCGAAGGAAATACTCTCACCTACGGTGAGACAGCATTTTTCCTGCGCGAAGGACTCACATCAGAAGGAAGGCCTCTGAAGGACTACGTCGAGGCAAAGAACCATGCGCAGGCCATCGACTATCTGCAAGAAGTGGTTACATCGAAGAGGGAGCTTACGGAGGGTTTCATAAAAGAACTCCACAGCCTTCTCCTGCGCGATATTGACCACACTGTCGCGAGGGGCGCAGGTGGAAAGCTGATTCATAAACCTCTGAGCCCAGGGAAGTACAAAGTGCGACCGAACCATGTGCTCACGCTCTCGGGCACGATTCACAAATACACGGAGCCAATCAAGGTGGTGGATGAAATGCAAATGCTTCTTCGGTGGCTCAAGCAAAGTAAAGAGATTCATGCTGTTGAAAGGGCTGCACTGTTCCACTATCGCTTCGTGTGTATTCACCCCTTCGATGACGGTAATGGACGTATGGCACGCCTCCTCATGAATCTGCTGCTCATGAAGTCAGGGTATCCACCCTGTGTGGTACGCAATAGTAAACGCAGAAACTATCTGCAAAGTCTTGAACAGGCAGACAGTACAGGATCTACAGAGGCATTTGTACGTATACTCGCTCAAGAGTTGATTCACACCGAAGAGACAATGCTTCGCGTCTTACAAGGGAAGCCTTTGCCTCCCATCCCAGGGGAAAAGCTTCATCGCGATGCACGGAAAGAACTCATCCTAAAAGTCATAGGCACAGACACGCTTTCTATCGGGCAAATTTCTGATCGCGTACCGCGCATCAAGCGACCAACACTCAAGAAGGACGTAAGCGCACTTGTCCGTGCAGGAAAACTTAAAAAAAGCGGCAAAAGGAAAGGGGTGATCTACACTCAACGGTAGAGATTTACACATATTCATTGTATTCTGCACACCATGGATCCCCTCCGCCTCAAGAAAGCAGATCTTCTTCGTTCCAAGAAGAGAAATCCCTATGCGGCAAAGTTTGAGCGTACGCACATGATGGAAGAAGCAAAGGGCCTGAAAGAAAAGGCGAAGGCCTCATTAGCAGGTCGTATTGTGCTGTTCCGCGATATGGGAAAGCTCACGTTTGCAACACTGCAGGATCAATCCGGTCGTATGCAGATTGCCTTTCGTGAAGAAGAAGTTGGGAAAGATGAGTACGCGTTGATGCTGGAAACGATGGATCTTGGCGACATTATTGGCGTGAGTGGTGAGCGATTCACCACGCAGAAAGGTGAGCCAACTCTACTTGTGAAGAAATGGACCATGCTCACAAAAACGCTCCGTCAGCCCCCGGAGAAGTGGCATGGTATTGCAGATCGTGAAACGGCATACAGGCAGCGTTATCTGGACATGATGAGTAATAGAGAAACGATGGATCGTTTTTTGCTTCGATCACACTTCATCAAAGCACTCCGTGAGTTTTATTGGGCGCAGGGATTTATTGAGGTCGATCTCCCCGTGCTTGTGAACAGTGCATCGGGCGCACTCGCAACACCGTTTCGAACCCATCATGAAGCGCTGGATCTGGATGTTTTTCTGCGTATTGCACTTGAGACACATCAGAAAGAAGCGCTTGTGGGAGGGCTGGATCGGACTTTCTCCATCGGTCCCGTCTTCCGGAATGAAGGGATGGACCCAAGCCACCTGCAGGAATTTACGATGTGCGAACACTATGCAAGTTACTGGGATTTTCAGGACAACATAAAATTTACCGAGATGATGTTACGGGAGGTTCTCAAAACAGTAATAGGATCCACGAAAGTAAAAATTCCCGGACGCGACGGAGCCCTAATTGAAGTGGATTTTTCAGGATCATGGGATGTCATTTCCCTAAAAGATGCCATCAAGCGTGATTGTGGCATTGATATCGATGCTGCAAAAACTGCTGATGATCTTCGAGCCCTTATGAAAGCCAAAAAGATCGAATTGGAAGTAGACGTGAAAACGCTTGGAAGAGGGAACTTGATTGATCAACTCTATAAAAAAGTAAGCCGCCCGAAAATTTTGAAGCCAACGTTTATCACGAATCATCCGATTGATCTTTCCCCTCTTGCACGAAGGAATGATGAAAACCCGGAGATTACCGATCGCTTCCAACTTGTTGTAGGAGGATGGGAGATTGTGAATGCATATTCCGAGCTTGTGGATCCCGTTGATCAACGCTCACGCTTTGAAGAACAGAACAAGGCAAAGGCTCAAGGAGACCATGAAGCCCACGGAAAAGATGAAGAATTTGTGACAGCGCTGGAATACGGCTGCCCTCCCTGTTCTGGCTGGGGCATGGGGGTCGATCGCATGGTGGCGCTTCTTACACAGCAGGAAAACCTGCGAGACGTAGTGCTCTTTCCGTTGATGAAACCCCTCGAAAGGATGGAAAGGAATCAAACGATGGAAGGGAAGAAAAAGAACAGCCACCCTTCGCACGATGAGCCGCAAGACTCGGCTTCCTTTGACTCTTTTGCTTCTTCTGCATCGTTTGCTTCTTTGCCCGAGCATTCCCAATACGGCCACTTACTCCCTCAAGCCCATTCTCTCATCGAAACCCACGCCGTTCAAACAAAGGCTCATCTTCTGGCAACGGGAGAAGCAATGGCGATGCTGGCAAAAAAGTTTGGCGGTGATGAGCAAACATGGCGCGTTGCGGGGATGCTTCATGATCTGGATTGGGATCACTTGGAAAAGGACTGGGAGAAGCATTGTGGTACTACGTTGGAACAGATGCTGGAAACCATCAAGGCGCCAGGCGAACTGCTTGCAGACATTCGCTCTCATTATGCGAGTATGTATGGTGAGAAGTATCCGCTCGATTCGATGCTCAGAAAGTGTTTGTACTGTGTAGACGAGCTCACGGGCTTCATCATTGCCGTCACGCTTGTTCGGCCAAGTAAGAAGATTGCCGACGTGGAAGTTTCCAGTATTAAAAAGAAAATGAAAGACAAAGGATTTGCCGCACAGGTGGATAGGGAACAGATTAAGAAATGCGAAGAACTGCTGAAGGTCCCGCTTGATGAATTCATACAGATAACGCTGAAGGCAATGCAAGGAATTGCTTCGGATTTAGGGCTCTAACATGAAACGCCTTTTCGTTCCCCTTCTGAATATCGCCATTCTGACCCTCGTGCTGCTTGTGAGCATGGGTTTGATTTTCACTCTTTCTCACAGAAAGCCAAAAGATGTGATGGAGCGCTATGAATTGGCAAAAGTGAAATTGGCAGAAGAAGTGAAGTCAGAAGGACCTGTTGCAGCGCTCGATGATTTTCGAACAATTGTAGATGATGACAAGGAGCTTTCTGGGCTTTGTCATGGGCTCGCTCATGAAATAGGTCATAGCGCTTATGATGCATATGGTATGGATGCGCTACAAAATAACGATGATATTTGTGGCTCAGGATACCTTCACGGCATTATTGAGAAGCACTTTGGAGATATAACTGATATCACCAGTGCCATGAAGACAACCTGTAAAGAGAATGATGGCAGGTGCTTTCATGCGCTTGGACATGGGCTGATGTACGCATTAGAGAATGATGTACCGGAATCTCTTTCGTACTGCAAAACGCTCAGAACATCCTCCGAGCAGAATCAGTGTGCAGAAGGGATCTTCATGGAAAATTTTGCGACGGATGAAGACGTGCACCACAGCGATTACCTAAGAGAGGATGATCCTTTCTTCCCCTGCCGAGGGCAAACGCCCGCATTCATGGGGGTGTGCGCTTTCTATGCGCCGCGATACTTTCTTTCCCTCCATCCTGGCGCATATGATGATGCTTTTGCATGGTGTGGAACGATCGATCGTGAGCCACGTCCTGCGTGCGTAAAAGGAATTGGCAGTGCTGTCATGAAACTCCATATCGATGATCCATCCTTTGCATTCAATCTCTGCAGTAAACAAGAAGGATCTGCTATGACAGCGTGTACCGAGGGTGCAACAAGTTATCTGGTGGTTCATTATGCCTCTCCGACAGTTGCGGAAGCATTCTGTAAAGCCCTGCCCCAAGCCCAAAAGTCCACATGTCAAAGCATCGCTGAAGAAAGTCGCACGTTTTACCCTGCCGAATAAAGGATTGAGCCCTTCACGAAGCCAAAAAAGTGTGGTATACTAAGAGGATTTCTTATGGCCTCACTTTCCTGGTCCGATCGCACCCGGCTCAAGGCACAAAAACCCACTCAAAATGCTGTTAAAGCGAAGGAGGGGTCTCCTCCTCGTTCACACTTAGCGGGATTACTCCTCATGGCACTTGCGGCAAGCGGTGTGCTCCTCTTTTCAACACTTACACTCGTTCATCCTGTTGCAGTAACAGAGGGATTTTCTGTGATCACGATATTCCTCGCTCTTGCAGCGGGTATTGCATCCAGCCTGATGCTCTTTTTGCGCTTCATTGCAACACGATCATTCTTCCGCCTTCCACTCGTTATCAGTTTTGCCGTCGTGACATTCCTTGCGATAGGAGTGTTCGTCCTCGCTCCCATGATCAGTACTGTGAATTTGCCGTCAAATACATGGCTTGCATACGGGCTCCGTCTGATGCTTGCAGTGTCTCTCCTCTTCGCGTGTCGCTTGGAAACAGGTATGCAGCCAACGCGCGGACACATCATTTGGTTTAGTACGGTTGTTGTCCTGCTTGCAGGAGGTCTTATCGCAAGTCTTTTCTTCGTCGATCTTCCAAGCTCCATTACGATTGGAGTCCTCACCGCTCCTCAGGAAATTCTCATTGCATTGATTCTCTGCATCACGATCATTTCACTTCTTCGGAAGAGAGCTCTCCACGATGAATTCCTGACGATGCTCATCATGCTCACAGAAATTCATCTCATTGGAAGTGTATATCTTCTTATTGCACCAGATACGAATGCTCTCATTGCGATTGCGGGGTACAGCCTTGTTCTCTTCGCGATTCTTCTCCCCACATTGTATTTACAAATGGGCATGTTCACCACGTATCGTTACAGTGAGCAGTACCGTCTGAAAGGCCGTGAAATGGCCATTAATGTGAGTTCAGGGCAGGAACTTTCCCCTATCGTATTCCGTGAAATTGCCAAACAACTGTCCGATCCTCTCGCTATTACAGACATCGACGGGCGTATTCTGTTTGCAAACAAAGCGCTTGCGGACTTGAGTGGGATTGATCAAAAAGCGCTTGTGGGAATGCTTCCTTCTCAGTGGCAACACGCAACGGTGCCACAGGATTTTTATTCGAAGATGTTCAAGAGCGTTCGCGAAAAACGAGAGACCGTTGCAACAACGGTGAAGAATGCTGTCGCACTGAATCCCAAGAAATCCTATGACGCATCAGTGCGCATTACACCTGTATTGGATGAATTTGGAGATATTGCATGCACCATTCTCAGTCAGCAAAATCTTTCTGCCGAGCAGGAACGCACGAATATTCTTCGCCAAATCATCAATACCATTCCGCTGGGCGTCATGCTTCTGGATGCGAAAGATCTCACACTTTCTCTGGTGAACGTGCAGGCGGAATATCTTCTTGGCCGTGCGGGGATTGATCTCTCGTCGATCGATACATTTAAGACACTCTCCTCACACATTCAAAAACAGGACAGAAAACCATACGAGGAAGATCTATTACCTCCGCTCGTAACACAGCAAACCAGCAAGAGTGCGGAAGCAAAAGATCTTGCTCTCTTTACGGCAAATGACCCAAAGCCAGCGATGGTGTGGAGTATGCATGCTGTTCCTTTCCTGAATACGGAAGGATTCTTACAAACGATTCTTGTGTCATTTGAAGATATTCGTGAGCATCAGGAATTTGATCACAAAATGACGGACTTTATTTCTGTTGCTTCCCATCAGCTTCGAACACCTCTCACCGGTATCAAGTGGTCATTGGATGAATTGCGCAAGAAAAATGAGACGATGAATGCCGAGGATCGGCGTATCATTTTTGAAACATGTTTTGAGGCAAGTGACCGCATGATGGTGACCCTTCAGCAGTTGTTGCAGGTTGCAGAACTGGAACGTGGAGGAGCAGAGAAGAAAGCGATGGAAGCTGTTGATTTGAAGCAGGCGATTGAAGAAGGCGCAAAGGGCCTGCAGCCCCATATGACAAGAAAAAACCTCACCTTTCAGCAATCGGTTTTGAAGTCACTTCCACTCGTTCAATCGGACCGCTTTACACTCATGCAGATGATTCAGAACATTCTGGAGAACGCAGTAAAATATACTCCGGAGAATGGTGAGATCGACTCCATTTTGACGGTAAAGGAAAATAAGATCAGCTGGACACTTCACGATACGGGAATAGGTATTCCGAAGAAGGATTTACCAAAGGTCTTCGATAAATTCTTTCGGACCGATAACGCACAAAAGATGGTACCCGATGGCACAGGACTTGGCTTATACATCGCCAAATCCATCGTGGAACGAATGGGCGGAACAATTACGATCGAATCGGAAGAGGGGCGCGGAACAACGGTCGAAGTAATTCTCCCCATCGGATAACTGTCTTCTGCCTTCTGCCTTCTCATTTCTTGCACTTTATTTCCCCATCAATGCTTTAATCTTCGCCAAAATGGCATCCATATTCGTGTCGCCTTTCACCACAAAATCCTGCACACCCAGTTGTTTTGCTTTCGCTGCATCCTCGGGTTTATCCAAATTGGTAAGGACGAGGATTGGAGGGCGAGGGTTCAGGTTCAATGTGTTGAATTCATCAAGGAATGAAAATCCATCTTTGCGCGGCATGAGGAGATCTAGAATGATCAGTCCCGGTACCTGTTTTTTGATAGCCTCCAACGCTTCGTTGCCATCGGCAGCAATATCGACATCAAACCCCTCTTCCTTCAAGCGAACGGAATAGATACGAACGAGAAGTGGATCATCTTCGACAATAAGAATCTTCATATGCCACTAGTGTAGGGATGATAGAGAATGAGGGAAAGGGAGTCGTTCTTATGAACTAAAATTTTTCTCAAAAGGTTCCTTATTTTTTTGAGAGAAATGCTTTTCATTTAAAGGAAGGGCTCTTCAAGATATTGACAATAAAATCAAAATAAGTATGATATAGATATGTCACAAGAGAACATTGATGAACGTGGCACTGAAGGATTAGAGAATAATGATGTTCTGGCCTTAGAAAGGGAGTTGGATGATCTCACACAAAGAGAATTTATTGGGGCAGATGGACATTCCTATTTTGATGTATCAGATCAAGAAAAAATGGATAAAGGTTTTACTGACGCTGAACAAGCATTGGCAAAAGTGTTTCCACAAGACGCAGAAAAATTACATGCCTTTCATGAGCTTGCAGATCAACATGTTATCCAAGGAGAACCTGGGGCATCATGGGAAATGGATAGAGAAACAAGGAGAGAAGAAGAGAGACTAAAAACGATTCTCGTAAATGATCGTATGCGTATGCTTGGAGCGCTTATGAGCGTGAAGGGATCTAGATCTGTCGCACCCATAGAGTTTGCTGACTCCCTCAAACCCACAAAAAAAATTTCTATTTTGAAAGAAAAAGAATCAGACGACGAATAATTCCTTCCCCCGTTCGGGCATTACCACTTCAATCTTCTGCCGCGCAACGGTTCTTTCTGCAAGCGCGTACATTCCCTTCTCTTCACCATGGACAAGAAAGAGCTTTTTGAGGCCTTTTTGCGCACTAATGTAGGCATCCAGGTCATTCTTGTCCGCATGGCCAGAATAGGCGTTAATGTAGTGAATTTGCGCTTTTTTACGGACCATTTGATCAAAGATCTTTACCGCTGTTACCTCGGGATCCAAAAGCTTCTGCCCCAACGTTTCTGCAGCCATGAATCCCACAGCAATGACGCTGTTCTTAGGATCTTCCAGTTCATTTTTCAGGTGATGCCGTATGCGCCCTGCCTCACACATGCCACTTCCCGCCATGATGACCATGGGTCCGCGGGCGTTGTTGAGTTCCTTGCTCTCTTCGACCGACTCGGTGTAATTGACGAGTGAGAAGTGAAAGGGATTATGTGCGCGTCCCAAAAATTCATCGTACATTTTTTGGTCAAAACATTCGGGGTGTTTCATAAAGACTTCGGTGACCTTGGATGCTAACGGTGAGTCGATAATGATAGGAAGCGCAGGAATTTCTTTGCGATCCCAGAGAAGGTGGAGGTCGTACACAATCTCTTGTGTGCGCTCTAACGAGAATGCCGGAATAAGGACTTTTCCCCCACGTGCAGCGGTTTCTGTAATGATCTCCTGGAGTCGATGAATAGCAGTGTCGATGCCATCGTGCACGCGATCTCCGTATGTACTTTCGCAGATGAGATAATCCACCTGAGGAAATACAGCGGGGTCCCGAATGATGGGGAGCGTGGAACGGCCAAGATCCCCAGAAAATCCAAAGCGGATCACAGAACCATTGGAAGGTTTTCCTTCAAGGACATTTTCATCAATTTCCAAATACACCATCACAGCGCCCAGAATGTGACCTGCTTCATAATAGGTACAACGAAGTCCCGGAAAGAGATCGAAGGATTCATTATAATTCTTTCCGACGAACAAACTCATACATTCCGCAGCATCTTGTTGTGTGTAGAGTGCGCCGGACGTGGCTTCATCTGCCTTGCCGTGCTTTCGCATATATTCTTCATCTTTTTCCTGAATGTAAGCGCTATCTTGGAGCATCACTTCAGCAAGGTCTTTTGTTGCATACGTACTGTAGATGGGCCCTGTATAGCCCTGTTTGTAGAGCAAAGGAACACGTCCAGTGTGATCCATATGAGCGTGCGTGAGAATCATCGCGTCGATAGATTTAGGGTCAAACGTGAATGTGCGATTTTTCTCCGCCGATTCGCGTCGCTTTCCCTGAAAGAGCCCACAGTCGAGGAGGACTCTTTTATTGCCGACGATGAGTTCATGACACGTGCCTGTCACCTCGCGGGCTGCACCGTGACTAATAAGTTTCATGGCACGGAGTATCTCACAGAACATCTCTTTATGCTCTCTTAAAACAAAGGAGAGAAAATACTTGCATTATTTTTAATTTTGATATATTTTTTATTTATGTCAATTCTACAAAATCGAGGGGGAAGAGAAAGGATGAATCGGCTGCCACAACCAAAACGAGAGAACGAGGCGCAAAGAAACATCCGACACATTGGATTTGGTGTCGCACTTGGCATTGCGATGACACTCGCCACAGCAGCGAATTATATTTCCAAAGAAAAAGGAAGAGAATCTAAACCAATGAGAGCAGCTCAAAAGGCGCCAAATCCGATTGAATCTGAAAAGATTGATCAGAACATTGGGGTGAAAACAAAAGCTCAGGAAGAGCCAGAGAACAAAAAAGCAGCAACGGAAATTCGTGAGATATCCGATAATATAGAAACTCTCTGTAATGAATTCCTTACAGGAATGCTGAGGTACAACCAGATAAAAAATCATGTGCTTGGAAATGAGAAAGACACATCCATTATAAAAGCAGGGGAGAGAGCAGAGGCGCAATTACAGGCAGATCTTGAAATACTGGAAACATGGAAACACTCACTTGCACAGGACGATCCGCTGCAAATAGACATCAAAAACTGCCTCTCTGTCATCGAATCATTTGTCCTTAAGCACAAGCCGACTCTTGATGAATACAAAGGCAAAAACAGGCATTGAGAAGAGAGAAAAACGTCTTACAATACACCTCCTATGCTTCCTCCATCCACCGCAGAATTGGACTCGATACCATCCAAGACGTGGGAAGTTCAACAGGAAGTTCCTTTGGATACAGGCGGACAGATTTCATCACGTCGCGTCTTCATGCAGACACTCTTAGGAATGGGAGCTGGTGCAGCGCTCACGTACGTCATAACGCGGGAGAAGGACGAACATCCTGCAGTTTCTGCAGATGAAACAATGCTCGCCATTCAGGAAGAATTGATACAATGCAGAGAACGCATGTTCATTGCAAGAACGCTGAACGATAACGAAGCAATAAACAATGAGGTATATCTCATGCAATGGTATGAGAAGCGACTTCAGGGAATACTGGATCAAGGGCCGGACACATCCAGCGTTCGCATGTTGGATGAACGCGTAAACGGCCGTATTGCAACATGTACACAGCTTACTCATGATTTGTACAGCATGAAGCTTTCTGCAGAACAACAAATAACATTGAAAACGCTTCTTCAAGAAGCGCAGTTTCTTGCACATCATTCCTTGAGCATGGACGCCCTGCTAGGCGAGTCCGACGGAACGCAATAGTGCAATCCGTTCTCTCGTGCTGAGCACGCGCATCGCTCCGCTTGGCAATCCTGCGTCCTGAAACGTCATGATTCGTACACGCTTCAGTTCTTTCACGGTATAACCAAGGTCCTGACACATGCGGCGAATCTGCCTATTGCGACCCTCGGTAAGAATAAGACGGAACGTTGTAGGACTCACACGGATGATTTTTGCAGGTTTCGTTTGTTTTCCCTTTAGGATGATTCCCCTTTCGATGTGCTTGAGCGACATAGCGGGGATGGAACGATCGACCGTCACTTCGTATTCTTTTTCATGATCAAACTTGGGGTGCGTGAGCCGGTAGGCAAGTACACCATCGTTCGTAAACAGGAGAAGGCCCGAGGAATCTTTATCCAAACGACCAACAGGAAAAATTTTTCCTTGTAGATCTTCTGGTAAAAGATCTCTCACTGTTCTTGTGTTGCAGGTTGCAGGTTGCAAGGTAGCACGTTTATTGTTTTTATTATGCAACGTGCAACCTGCTACCGTGCAACGATCAATATTGCTCGTCTCCACCCCCACCGGTTTATTCATGGCAAAATACAGCATTTCCTGACGTTCTGAGAGGACTTTGCCATCTACTTCGATGAGATCCTTCATGGGATCCGCTTTCTCGCCTAAAGAGGCAATTTTGCCATTCACCTTCACAAGCCCCTGCGCGATGTACTCCTCTGCTTTTCTACGTGAAGCGATGCCACGAGCCGAGAGGATTTTCTGAAGACGTTCAAGCATACTTATCGTATGTAGAGTTGATCAAAAATCGAGGCAACTTTCTTGCGTAGAACAGTAAAATCATCGGTTCCCCAATGAGATCTATCGCCAATCACAATGGAAAGGTTATAGAGAAACTGCTGATGTGTACCAGTGATCTGAATATTGTCCTCCCACGTATATGTTGGAAAATGTGTATAAAAAACACTCTCGTACTGACTGCGGTCTAATCGGAGAACTGAAACATCATTTTTAAGTAGAAACATAAGCAAAATCACAATACTTAAACGCTTATTTCCATTGGAAAAATACTGCGAACCAGCAATGCTACAAATCAAGTATGCTGATTTCTCAGAAAAAGAACTGTAATATTCATCACTCTGCACAAATGCGAGTACTTTCCCTAATTCCTTCATTCCATTGGTTTCAGAAAGATAATCGGGGGCTGGCTCAGATTGTGTCAACTCATCAAGAATAAACGGGAATCCAAATTGCACACAAGCCGTTATATCGAAATAGCGAATCATCGCTTCGAAAGCTCGCGAATAACCGCGCGATAGCCATCGTCTAACTCTTTCAATTTTTTTGGGAGTTTTTCATATTCTTTAATACGCTGGTGATGCGTACCTTTGGTATTGTCTTGATGTTTTTGCCGACGATTTTTCAGGAAGCGAAACATGAGAACATTATTGTACATCGAAGCATTTCTCTTTCAAGCATTCGAGCAGAAAAGTGCAGCAAAGACTCCTAGAAACAAAACGACATCATGTCGTTAATCGAAACGAGAAAGATCTGCAAACAATTCCCTCACAAGTGCATTGGTATTCAGGCGTGGATCTACCATCGCCTCATCAACAATCTTCTCTGGCAAGAGAACTTCTTGAGGCGGTACTTCTTGTTGTTGGAGCCGCTGATAATTGTGAGCAAAAGCAATCATAGAAATGAGTGTTATTCTTGTTCTGCTTTTATTCTCTGCAGTACATTGCATGCTTCCTGTCTTAAAGCTGCTGCTTGAGGATGAGATTTTGGTTGTGATAACCATTCTTGATCGGCAGCAACAGAGCCAAGATCAAACGCTAGTCTTTCAGCTCCTAGACGAGCCGCATGCTGTGAAATAATCCTATAAAGTTGGGTAAAAGTTGGCTTCGCTGCTTGCACTTTGGTTTCAGGAATCTCTGAACGTTCGGCGTTACTCATAGAAGAAAGAGAAAGTTATTTTATTATAGGTAACTTCATTATCTTGTCAATCCATCATCCTCCTAAGAAGTCCCTTGGTGGCCGCCTCTACGTCATCCCACACACTCGTACGAAGCGGGGGAAGAGGGGTTTCTGAAGGTGTGTGCTCCACTACAACAGTACGCAATGGAATCATTCCTTCTGGGGAAATATACTCACGAAGATGTGTGTCACCTGTCGACATTGGCGGAAGCGTAGAGCATTCCTTTTCATAAAAAAAGACCATTGTCCTGGCGTCGACCTACTCTCGCACGGGGATACCGTACTACCATTGGCGCAATCGAGCTTAACTGCCGTGTTCGGAATGGGAACGGGTGTGACCTCGATGCTAAAGACACCAAGACAATAGTCTTTTTAAAGATCAGATGAGTTTAGTCGCAGCATAGCCGCGTATCGCCTGCCAACATGTCATATGAACAGCACACAGAAAAATAACCAATTCAATGTTCAATCGCCCGTTAGTATCACTCCGCTGAATGCATTGCTGCACGTACACGTGTGACCTATCTACCTTGTAATCTTCAAGGGGGCTTATGGGGAATACTAATCTCGAGATGAGCTTCCCGCTTAGATGCTTTCAGCGGTTATCTAAACCGGACATAGCTACCCGGCACTGCCGCTGGCGCGACAACCGGCACACTAGCGGTCC
>JALQTW010000040.1 GCA_023263945.1 Patescibacteria group bacterium
ACGATGATTGAAAACTCATATAAAGACTTCTTGGAGAACCAAGATGTTTAAGGTGTTTGATTTCAAGTGTGACAAGGGCCATGTGACGGAGAAAATGGTGGACGCTAACACTAGCTCAATCCCCTGTCCTGAATGTGGCGAACTCGCAACTAAACAACTCGCTGCCCCGATGAGTGTTCTTGAGGGCGTATCGGGTGCTTTTCCTGGAGCAGCAATGAAATGGGATAAAGCACATTCAGCGAGACTTCCATAATGCTTTTAGCACGGAGAATTTAAATGAATGAAGAAGAAGAGCGCTTTGAAGAAGAGCAAGAAGAGCAAGACGATTTGTTTGTCGAAGAGGAATCCGTAGAGGAACAACCCCCTGAAACAGACGATGTCCCAGAGAAGTACCGAGGTAAGAGTCTCAAAGACTTGGTAACCATGCACCAAGAGAGCGAGAAACTCATTGGACGCCAAGGTAGTGAAATGGGCGAATTGCGGAAGACCTTCGACGCTTACATCCAAGCACAACTCAATAATAAAAGCCCGCAGCAAGTAGATGACGAAGAGGTGGACTTCTTTGAAGACCCCAACAAAGCTGTCTACAAAACTATCGACAAGCACCCTGAAATGGCCCGTATGCGTGAGTTGAATCAACAACTTGCAGCACAACAAGCCATGATGCAGTTGGAAGCAAAACATCCTGATTTCAAAGAGATCGCTAACGATCAAGGATTTAAGGATTGGATTGAAGCCAGCAAAGTGCGTACTCAAATGTTCCAAAAAGCTAACGCTTATGACTTTGATTCAGCCGATGAGTTGTTAACGCTCTACAAGGAGCGCCGCAACTTGGCTCAACAAACGAAAGAGCAATCTACGCAGGAACGGAAGAGGACGCTGAAGAGTGCATCAACAGGTTCGAGTCGTGGTTCTGGTGAAAGCAGCAAGAAGATCATCTATGAGGCTGACATTCAAGAACTGATTCTTAAAAACCATGATCGTTACCTTCAAATGCTACCTGAAATTACTAAAGCATACATTGAAGGACGAGTACGCTAAAGTCATTCTGAAAGGACAATAAAATGGCAACCTCTACTTTCCCTACCTCCACTGGTCAAACTGGTGTTACCGAAGCCGCTAAGTTCATC
>JALQTW010000041.1:0-764 GCA_023263945.1 Patescibacteria group bacterium
AATAGCGTATTTTAAATCAGACCATAAAACTCCGTGATGATGTATTCCTCCACCATCGTAATACAAGTTACCACTAAATTGGTCATCGTGAGAATGTCCACTCGATGAATCGTAAAACAGTCTTTTTGTATGTGTTATTAATGGTACTATAATATCGCTTGAAGTTGGGTCTGCAAATAAACCTGATTGTATTCCGCCTTGAGTATAATCTCTATCGAAATAACTTAAATTTAAAACTGCTAATTTATCTTCGCCAAGTAAATCTTTTAGTTCAACTGTACTACCAAAGAATGTAATTTTATATGTGTAAGGCACACCATTTTTTAAATCAACACCTTCTAATTTTATTTTTCCATCTCTAAATGGTAAATGATTTAATTCAATTATAGCATTCTTTTTAGTTCTTGCATCAAAACCATTTTTTATGTTAAAGTTATAATAATGCTTGAATATTTTATTATTTGTTTTAGAAGCTGGTATTGTAAATGTTCTTGAAAAGTCCGTAAATATTTTAGCAATATCCCTTATATTCTGAATTGATTGCGTAAGTGTTACAGATTCGTCTTTGAACATATCCACTCTTTGACCCTCTATGTATAATTGAATAGTTTGCATTTATCTAATATTGTTTATAGTATCATAAGCAAATGATAACTCTAATTTGTAGTCAACCAATTTATCGTTAACACTTGTTTTAAAAGTTAAACTCTTTGTATCTACATTCATAGGTGTTGTTACATCATCCATCTCCATCCAAACTTGCT
>JALQTW010000041.1:774-1127 GCA_023263945.1 Patescibacteria group bacterium
ATAACCTCATTATAACTTTCATCAACGTATCCTGTGTTTAACGTTATCTTCTTATTACCTTGTACATCAAAAGTCTTGTATTGGTGTGAAAGCCTATTATAAGTACCTACACTTGTAATAAAATTAGATTTGTATTTTTCTGTTTTTGTACTTAAACTTTCAATAGACTTTTTAAAGAACCATAAATCTTGTATTGCACCAAATCTATTCACAAACCTAACTTTAGCAGGTGTATATCTACACTCGCTTATTGTTTTAACATTTATTTTATCAATTGAATTAGTACCCTCTATAATAATTGTATCAACACTATTTAAGTCTATATCGTCATCAAACCTTTGAATACATATATT
>JALQTW010000042.1 GCA_023263945.1 Patescibacteria group bacterium
GTCATGCACAGCTTCAAAGACCAAGCCATCTTTGAACGCGACGAGGTCTTGACCAAAACTGGCCGTCCTTACACGGTGTTCACGCCCTACAAGAAGGCTTGGCTGGCCAAACTCAACGACTTTTACGTCAAGGCCTATCCGGTCGAGGCCTATGCCCACGCGCTGGCCCCTCTGCCCACTGATTTACCCGACCACACCCGTGCGGCAGACCCAGGCTGGTCACTGGCCGAGATGGGTTTCGAGGCCGCCGACTTGGCACATTTGCACATCCAAACCGGCACGCACGGCGCGCGTGAACTGCTGGCTGATTTCATCTTGCGCATGGACTTGTACGAAGACACGCGCGACTACCCCGCCGTCAAAGGCCCGTCTTATTTGAGCGTGCATTTGCGCTTTGGCACGCTGTCGATTCGCGAACTGGTGGCGCTGGCCTGGGCGCGTGCGCAAACCCACTCGGTCGGTGCGCAAACTTGGTTGTCGGAATTGATTTGGCGGGATTTCTACATGCAAATCCTCGACCACTTCCCACACGCGGCCGAAACTGCGTTCAAGCACGAATACGACCGCATCCAATGGGCCCACGGCCCGCACGCCAAAAAGCTGTTTCACGCCTGGTGCCAGGGCGAGACCGGCTACCCGCTGGTCGATGCCGCGATGCACCAACTCAACCACAGTGGCTACATGCACAACCGCTTGCGCATGGTTGTGGCCAGTTTTTTGACCAAAGATTTAGGAATCGATTGGCGCTGGGGCGAGCGCTACTTTGCCGAAAAGCTGATTGACTTTGACCTCTCGGCCAACAACGGCGGCTGGCAATGGGCGGCCTCCAGCGGCTGTGACGCCCAGCCTTACTTTCGCATCTTCAACCCCATCACGCAAAGCGAAAAATTTGACCCCAAGGGCAAGTTCATTCGCCGCTACCTGCCGCAATTGGCTGAGCTCAGCAACAAGGCCATCCACGCCCCTTGGCAGGCGGACCCGATTGAATTACAAGCAGCCGGTGTGCAGTTGGGCAAGAGCTACCCCAGCCCCGTCGTCGAT
>JALQTW010000043.1:0-600 GCA_023263945.1 Patescibacteria group bacterium
GGTAAGTTCCGACCTGCATGAATGGCGTAACGATTTCTCCGCTGTCTCCAACATCAACTCAGTGAAATTGAATTCTCCGTGAAGATGCGGAGTTCGCGTAGTTAGACGGAAAGACCCCGTGCACCTTTACTGCAACTTTACATTGGTATTAGGAAAAACATATTTAGCATAGGAGGGAGACATTGAAGCAAAGGCGTCAGCTTTTGTGGAGTCACCAGTGAAATACCTCTTTTGTTTTTCTTGGTATCTAACTGATTGCCGTCATCCGGCATCAAGACATTGTATGGTGGGTAGTTTGACTGGGGCGGTCGCCTCCCAAATAGTAACGGAGGCGTGCGAAGGTAGGCTCAGAACGGTCAGAAATCGTTCGTAGAGTGCAATGGCATAAGCCTGCCTGACTGTGAGACTGACAAGTCGAGCAGAGACGAAAGTCGGTCATAGTGATCCGGTGGTTCTGAGTGGAAGGGCCATCGCTCAACGGATAAAAGGTACGCCGGGGATAACAGGCTGATACTGCCCAAGAGCTCATATCGACGGCAGTGTTTGGCACCTCGATGTCGGCTCATCACATCCTGGGGCTGGAGCAGGTCCCAAGGGTTT
>JALQTW010000043.1:626-923 GCA_023263945.1 Patescibacteria group bacterium
GTCGTGAGACAGTTCGGTCCCTATCTGCTATGCGTGTAGAAGAATTGAGAGGAGTTGACCCTAGTACGAGAGGACCGGGTTGAACATACCACTGGTGGACCGGTTGTAGCGCCAGCTGCAGTGCCGGGTAGCTAAGTATGGAAGAGATAACTGCTGAAAGCATCTAAGCGGGAAACTCACCTTAAAACTAGTTCTTCCTATAGAGCCGTGGTAGACCACCACGTTGATAGGCTGGATGTGGAAGCGCAGTAATGCGTGCAGCTGACCAGTACTAATAGCTCAATTGGCTTGATTTAT
>JALQTW010000044.1 GCA_023263945.1 Patescibacteria group bacterium
GTTAACTTGACCAAGAGCATCAGCTAAGTCCATCAACTTGTTACGACCAGCTTGCTGTACTTGTACACTGTACTGACCGCCTCGTTGAATTGTTGGAGATATACCGGGAACGGCTCCTCCTATACCTTGTACTTGTACTCGTTCTCTAGCCATAATCTAAATATCGTAGCCAGCACCTACCGTACCGGGTGCGTATGAAGCTGTCTTCCCTGTTATAGTTCCTGTAGGTGCTCCTCCTCCAAACCCACCTCTCATCTGTCCGATCTGTAAACCTGTACCATAAGCACCGATAGCACCAGAAGCAGCAGATAAAGCTGTTGTTAAGAAGTCAGGTCTAGCTATAGGTCTGTTAATACCGATCTGTCTTTGCTGTGTACCGAACCCTGCTTGTTCAAGCTGTAACCCTGTGGCTACCTGTCCTAACTCTTGTTGTCTTAAAAGTGCTGCTCGGTATCCTCCCTCTTGTCTAACATAGTCATCCATCAAAGCTTGTACAGATGCTCCCGCTACTCCCGCTTCTCCAGCTGATACCCTAGCACGAGCTAAAGCTTCTTGTGACTTCTTACTTACCTGTTCAAGCTCACGACCCACAGCTTCCTGCTCCTGTGCCTGACGCATACGAATAGAAGTTTGCTCCTGTAGAAAACGCTGACGCTCCGCTGCTGCTGCCTGTGCTTGATAAGCTGCTTGTTGTTTAGCTTGCCTCTGTTGCCCTGCAAAACCTGCTATACTTGAGCCTATAGATGTTGCTACTAAAGTTGCTGATATTGGGTCACACATATTGTTACTTACTCCTTAATATAAATGACTGATAACCATCAAGTTGGCAATCGTTAAACTCAGCACCCAACCACTGCAACCACCGATAACTAAGGTAGTTGGTCTTCATTATAACATTTGTT
>JALQTW010000045.1 GCA_023263945.1 Patescibacteria group bacterium
TTGGCCTTTCACCCCTAGGCACAACTCATCCCGACCTTTTTCAACAGGTGTGGGTTCGGACCTCCAATAAGTGTTACCTTATCTTCATCCTGGTCATGCCTAGATCACTCGGTTTCGGGTCTGATCCATCTAACTCATGCGCCCTATTAAGACTCGCTTTCGCTGCGCCTACACCTAACGGCTTAAGCTTGCTAGATAGACCAAGTCGATGACCCATTATACAAAAGGTACGCTGTCAGGGCTTATGCCCCTCCAACTGATTGTAGGCGTCCGGTTTCAGGTACTGTTTCACTCCCCTCGTCGGGGTGCTTTTCACCTTTCCCTCACGGTACTGGTTCGCTATCGGTCAGTAAGGAGTACTTAGCCTTCGGAGGTGGTCCTCCGATCTTCAGACAGGATTTCACGTGTCCCGCCCTACTTAATACGTCCAATCTTGCTTCTCGTACGGGGCTGTCACCCACTATGGCCACATTTTCCAATGTGTTCTGATCACAATCATGGCTCGGCTGGTCCGCGTTCGCTCGCCGCTACTAACGGAGTCTCTATTGATGTCCTTTCCTCCGGGTACTTAGATGTTTCAGTTCCCCGGGTTTGCTCTTCAAACCCTATTTTATTCAGGTAAGAAGTACTTGGTTCAGCCACTTATTGATCACCAAAGGTAACAATAAATAACTGTCAAGTGGGTTCCCCCATTCGGAAATCGCAGGGTCAAAGCCTATTCTCGGCTAACCTACGCTTATCGCAGAGTATCACGTCCTTCATCGCCTCTTACTGCCAAGGCATCCACCAAACGCCCTTTTCGCGCTTGATTTGATCCAGAAAGAGCACGGCCCCCATCCGCTTGCGCGGACAGACGCCTCGTCTTCCGGTTGGCGCCCCTTGGAAGGACGCCGTAT
>JALQTW010000046.1 GCA_023263945.1 Patescibacteria group bacterium
CACATTCAATAACAGCAGAAAGCTGAGGATAACCCACTCCTGTTTGTATACGTGTCGTACATACACTACCAGGACCGATACCAACTTTGACAATGTCCGCTCCAGCAAGAATAAGTTCCTCCGTCATTTCGCCTGTTACTACATTTCCGGCGATGATTACAATATGTGGGAACCGCTTGCGTACTTCACGCACATGTGTTGTAAAATGTTCTGAATAACCATTTGCAATATCCATACAAACAAATTTTAAGTTGTCTTCACACTTTTCATATACTGTACAAAGTTTTTCAAAGTCTGCTGTACTAGTACCAATACTCATAGCAACATAGTCTGTGCGATTAAGACCATCGCCGTAAAAGAAATTAATTAATTCCTCAGCAGTATACGTTTTAACTAAGCAAGTAAAGATGCCTTGTTTAGCAAGTGTGTCTGCCATTTCAAATGTACCAACACCATCCATGTTAGCAGCCATAATAGGAACGCCGCGGTAGTGAGGATCTTCTGTGCAGTTGTCAGGAAAGTCTGGAATGTAATTTCTAAAGTTGAAACTGCGTTCTAATGCAACTTCTGAACGACTTTTAAGGGTGCTACGCTTAGGTCGAATTAGTACGTCTTTATAGTCTAACTTGAGATCTTCTTCAATCCTCATAAGTTATCTCTTTCTTTTGTTTCCTGAAATAGTAGTTACATCACCGTTCATCTGTGCTTGTTTTTTAAGCCAACGAGCACGACCTGCTTTTTTTGCTTTAGCACGAGTAATACTCGGCTTTTCAAAAAATTCACGCTGTCGTAGTTCTTGTAGAATGCCGTCTTCCTGCACTTTCTTTTTAAACTTACGTAATGCAAAATTAACGTCATTATTACGTACTTCTACACTCAAACCGCGATTAC
>JALQTW010000047.1:0-608 GCA_023263945.1 Patescibacteria group bacterium
CGGATCGAGGACATTGTGTGGTGGGTAGTTTGACTGGGGCGGTCTCCTCCCAAAGAGTAACGGAGGAGCACGAAGGTGCGCTAATCATGGTCGGAAATCATGAGGTTAGTGTAATGGCAAAAGCGCGCTTGACTGCGAGTCTGACAAGACGAGCAGGTACGAAAGTAGGTCTTAGTGATCCGGTGGTTCTGTATGGAAGGGCCATCGCTCAACGGATAAAAGGTACTCCGGGGATAACAGGCTGATACCGCCCAAGAGTTCACATCGACGGCGGTGTTTGGCACCTCGATGTCGGCTCATCACATCCTGGGGCTGAAGCCGGTCCCAAGGGTATGGCTGTTCGCCATTTAAAGTGGTACG
Organism: Patescibacteria group bacterium; assembly: GCA_023263945.1. Classification (GTDB taxonomy): domain Bacteria; phylum Patescibacteriota; class Gracilibacteria; order Peribacterales; family Peribacteraceae; genus JALQTW01. The sequence goes on from JALQTW010000047.1 coordinate 361, forward strand.
CGAGCTGGGTTTAGAACGTCGTGAGACAGTTCGGTCCCTATCTGCCGTGGGCGTTGGAGAATTGAGGGAAGCTGCTCCTAGTACGAGAGGACCGGAGTGGACGAACCTCTGGTGTTCCGGTTGTGACGCCAGTCGCATTGCCGGGTAGCTACGTTCGGACGGGATAACCGCTGAAAGCATCTAAGCGGGAAGCCCCTCCCAAGACTAGTTCTCCCTGACCCCTTGAGGGTCCTAAAGAGCCGTCCAAG
>JALQTW010000047.1:618-870 GCA_023263945.1 Patescibacteria group bacterium
TAATCCAAGTTATTTGTAGCGGATCTCGCTGCGGTGAAACGCAGTTGCAGCCTTCCCGGGTGCGACATAGAGAGAAAAGCTCGGAAGACTTCGGCATCATGCGCAAGCGTGATGGTTCAGATCCCTAACTGGGTGGCAATACCTAGGGAGGCGACGAGAGCATGTTGTGATCAAGTCATAGTGTGTGTCGGGACGATACTCCGACAGGCTCAGCTTCGATTTATCGCCCTATTTGAATGGTTCCTAGCGTGC
>JALQTW010000048.1 GCA_023263945.1 Patescibacteria group bacterium
AGATCTTTTCGAGAGATTGAGACCATACTGATCAACGCATCAAGGGATGTGGCGCGAGCCGGTAATGGTTTTGTTTGGACAATTCTTCCAGGTAGGGATTGTTTCTTTGCATTTTTTGATATAAGCGTTGCGGATGATGTGGAGCTTTTGGTCATAATTAATGAAGATATGTTGTCATATGTATACGAGTCTGCTGTGGTATTCGTGGACAACGAGTATTCAGACGCATCTCTTGAAGATAAACCAATGAGAACAGGGCTCACGAGCACTCCAGACCAATCCGTTGTCTCAGTACCACCAGGTGGTGTATACGACACGATACAGTTATCACCACCTGCATTTTCTCCGAATTGAATTCGTACATCGTATACTGTATCTTGTTCCAGGACCACGGAACCAGATATCTTACGCATACCGTGAAGACCAGGGTTGCTTACAATAGCGTTAGAAACAGTGTACCCGGATCTTGCGAAAGTTCCGATCCAAAAATATGACGCATCGTCTGAATTGGTGTAGAATGTATACGTTCCAGTGGTTGGAGGTGAAAAAAGTCCAATCCATTGAACGGAATATGTTGCTTCAGTGTTATCCAATGGAATGTGTCCATTGGTACTAGTGTTTATATTAGACATATCGGTTGTAAAACCGGATGCTAACTCTGTAAGTCCAGAAGTATCAAAATACGACACGTTATCATTGAAGTACCCGTCGACCACTCGAAACTGGAATGCGGACGCACCTTTATACGGCCAAATGAATGTTCCTCCTGTCATTTCCAATTCACCACCGCTCCAATCGTTATCGTCGTCCAAAACACTTCCCCATATTTTGAATTGTG
>JALQTW010000049.1 GCA_023263945.1 Patescibacteria group bacterium
ACAGAGTCTGACTGCACGATCCGGCTATGCCTATGTAGCCCAACAGCACAGTCATAAAAGGCATCACTGTCAAAGGGAATCTCAACACTTTGGACATAGTCCGCGTGGGCAGCTGCCCATCGGTGCGTGCCTCGCAGTTGCGTAAGCAAATCGCACACGTGCGCAGCTGTCTGTGGTGAAAGACCCTGTAGTTTGGTCCAAAGCGGATGCCCACCAGGCACAACCGCTTCTAGATTGTATTCAACCGGGTCGCACCAAGTCAGAAATTCGAGTCCGGCCGCGCGAGTGAGGTCATAAACATCATTGACATAAAAAGCTGTGTCTTGTGGATGCAAGAACGTGTCGACATACGCAGCATCGTAGTGCAAGTCATTGGCAGCTTTGATGTAGCGCTTGACCACATGATCAGGAGCCAGATCGTTCACCGTTGCCTTGACGATATCGACGTCGGTCTGGGTCTGTTCGAAGTTCAATGACCTGAACAGATCCTGCATCAAATAGACACCAAGCCGCAGCGACTTGCCATAGACCATAAGATTGATGACACCATCTGGCCGTAACACTTCTTTAAGCGCTGCCAGTCCCCGCACAGGCTCTGGCAGATGATGAATGACGCCAGTTGACACTATGAAATCAAAATCATCGCCAAGCTTGTGTGCCTCAGTCAGGTCAAGCTTCTCGACATTGAGGTTAGACAGTCCATGACGTGCTTTTAGCTTGTTCTGATGAGCGAGGCTACTGTCGGAAATATCAATCCCAACCACATTCCAGTTGGGGTTGCGACAGGCATAGTAGGCTGCCTGAACGCTGCCACAGCCAG
>JALQTW010000004.1 GCA_023263945.1 Patescibacteria group bacterium
GAGTGGCGATGGCGCGGCGTGGATGAGTCTTTTCGTCCGGCCTGACGTGCGTGGCAAGGGAATGGGACAATCTATTCTCCGTTCGTTGCTAAATGACAAAACAGTTTCTCATATTCGTGAACTCAAGGTGGAGATCGAGATGGACAATCCTGCGAGCCTGCGTTGTTTTGAGGGGGCAGGATTTGCGCACCGAGATGAATCCGGAACGACGGAGGGATTTGTCTTTCTTGCGGCAAAACCCAATACTGCAATCTCACCAACACCATGACAACCATACGTGCCTATGCACCGGCAGATCGAGATATGCTACTGCAGCTGATGGCGGAATTGCAGGAGCATCTCTCTGCCATGGATCCATTAAGGAGAATCCGGAAAATCGAAGATTTTGATGCCGCGCAGTATATCGATCATCTTCTTGAAAAAGTCAGGAACGACAAGGGGGAGATATTTGTAGCCGAAGAAAAGGACATACTTTTGGGCTTCATTGCAGGAGCCATCCCGAATGAAGATCCCGATGACGCGCTCGATCACTATTCTGCCAAGGAAGGAAATATCATTGAATTGGTCGTTTCCCAAATGCATCGCGGGCATGGGTGCCGGACGTGCTCTTATGGAGAAGATGGAGACGTATTTTCGGGAGAAGGAGTGCGAATATATCCGCGTCGGATGCTTTGCTGAGAACACGGGAACCTATGCCTTCTACGAAAAATGTGGATACGGGGATCGTTACATCGAGATGCTCAAGCAGATCGCATGAGCTACGATGGGGCCATGGAATCCTGCATTTTCTGCAAGATCGTCTCCGGTGAGGCTCCCTGTCACAAGATCTGGGAAGACGGGAAACATCTCGCGTTTCTTTCCATTTTCCCAAACACCGAAGGCTTCTGCGTTATCATCACGAAAGAACATTATCCGAGCTATGCGTTCGACGCGCCGGAGGACATTCTCCAGGGGCTGATGCTGGCTTCAAGAAAAGTGGGAAAACTGCTCGATGCCGCGTTCGATGATGTCGGTCGAACAGGGATGATTTTTGAGGGATTCGGCGTCGATCATCTTCACGCAAAACTTTTTCCCATGCACGGGACGAAAATGAAGGAGTGGAAGCCGCTCAAATCGAGCGTCGAAAAGTATTTCGACAAATACGAGGGGTACATCTCATCGCACGATTTTAAGCGAGAAAATGACGAACAACTTGCGAAACTCGCTGAACGGATTCGTACCATTGAGAAAACTCATAGCGATTCGTAATGATCTCTCGTGAGAGTGTGCAATCTTGTCGCATCATCGCCCTCCTTCCCGATCCAATCTCTCGCATCATCAAGATCATCCAAAAGCTCGCGGATACGATCCTTGTACTGATCAATTGTTAGCTCTCTTTTCCATTGTGAGACACGTTGGGCGAGTCGACTGTCCACAGCAGCAACACTTTCTACATACGGGAGATCATCTTCGTGACGCGACATATGCAAAGGAGATGGGGCAAAAAATGACCGCCAAGCTACGAGAGCTTGGCGGTCGACGAGGGTGCATGACGGGACTTGAACCCGCAACCACTGACTCCACAGGCCAGTGCTCTAACCAATTGAGCTACATGCACCATCTGGCCGCCACTTTACGCACGCAGAAAAAATAATCAAGACATAACTCTTTAATGTAGTAAAGCATCTCCAAATCAGGCAAAAATGCTCTCAGAAACAATCTTCTTACAAGCTTTCTGGTAGCCGCCTTCGCCGTAGGTAAGCCAGTGCGCTACGCGTGCAATCGTGGTGCTGCTCGCCCCGGTCTTCTCGGTGATAACTCTATACGGCATGCCCTGCCATACCATTTTGGCGATCTGCCAGCGCTCGGTCATCGATTTCAACTCTTGGATCGTGCATAAATCTCGGAAAAACCTCTCGCAGTCTTCCACTGTTTCCAACTTCAAAACAGCCTCAAACAATTCTTTGGTATGACTGTTCGGGTATTGGAAGCGCGGTGGATTCTGCTGATCATCCATAAGCAAACGCGAAGTCTATTCGACATTCTAGGCATTTTTCAAGGTTTTGAAAGGGGGCTTTGCCACTATCCATTTTGAGAAAATGAGCAAAAAGACTATTTAGTACAAAATTCTTCATCAAAAGCACGTTCTACGACCTCATAGAACGCCCTGTACTGGAGAACACATTCGACCGCTTTACCGCAGTAAAGTGATGTTGCATTACAATAATAATTATTGCATAGCAACATTTATAAGGCATAATGCACGATACGTTCTTTGGCATCAACGGAAGGAGTGGTATCTAATCTCAAACTGGAAAGGTGTCTCATGCACGACGTCATCACTGATCAAGTCGATCAGGCCGTCGACGACTTCAAAAAGCGTCACGGTCTCCACCATGTCATCGCGTTCTCAGGAGGGGCCTCGACGGATCTCCCGGGAGTTTCAAGCGACGACCCCCTGCATGCGCAATACGAACAGGTGCAGAAGGAGCGGGAGCAGCGGATCGTCCGCAGCGCTCTCAACATCCTTCGGCACTATCGCATCGCCGTGCTGACGGGGGGAACCCGCTTTGGATTCCCCAAGACCGCCGTGGAAGTGGCGAAGGAGATGGATCTCAAGACGATTGGCGTCTTCCCCAAGACCGCCATGGACAAAAACTACGTTCTCCAAGAACTGGACCTCGCCGTGTGCGTCAATGCGCACTACGGGGACAGCGCTTGGGGCGACGAGAGCAGCGTATTCTGCAAGCTGCTCGACGCCGTAATCGTTTGCGGCGGCGGAGCCGGCACGCTCATCGAAGCAGCGCACCTGCTGAAGATGAACGAAAGCCTGCTCAAGTACGAGCATCCGGTGAAAGTGATCATTCCGATCCACGGCACCGGCGGGGTGGCCGACGGCCTCCCGTTCGTCTGGGGCAAGCAGGAAATCAAGATCGCCTGCATGCCGCAGAAACCCGTGCTTTCCGGCAAGGACGCCGCGGTGTACATTCAGGAACGTCTGGATCTCTTCAACCTCTAGTTCACAGGAGAAACGCACATGTTGGTTCCCGCGAAAGCCATTTCCGGCTTCAAAGAATTCCTGCCGGAGGAGCAGGTCGAGTTCGAGCGCATGAAGCGCATCATTACCAAGCACTACGAGCTGTTCGGCTTCGTGCCGATTGAAGTGGCCGCCGTCGAGCGCGCGGACGTCCTCCTCAGCAAGTCCGGGGAGAACACCAAGCAGATCTACGGCATCCACCTGCTCGAACGCAGCGACCAGTCGCACGGAGAATCGGACAAGAGCCTCGCGCTCCACTTCGACCTCACTGTGCCGCTCGCCCGCTACGTGGCCCAGAACTACGGCAAACTGGACTTCCCGTTCCGCCGCTACCAGATCCAGAAGGTCTGGCGCGGGGAACGTCCGCAGGAAGGCCGCTTCCGCGAGTTCTACCAGTGTGATATCGACGTCATCGGCGACGGCGATCTCGGCCTTCTGCACGACGCGGAGATGCCCGCCGTTATCTACGGCATCTTCTCGGAACTGCAGGTGGGCAAGTTCGTCATCCGCCTCAACAATCGCAAGATCCATAACGGCCTCCTCGACCATCTGGGCATCCCGCTGCACTACGTCGAACGCAGTGAAGCACAGCCCGGGCCGGACTGGGAGGGACCGGTGGAAGCTCAGCGCAACACGCTGACGCTGATCGACAAGATGGAGAAGGACGGTCTGGAGAAGACCAAACAGGACTTCCGCGACCATGTCGGTGTTTCCGAGGAAAAGCTCACCGCTCTCCTCGAAGTGCTGACGTTCAAGGATACGCCTGCCGCGACTCTCCAGTGGCTCCAGTCCCGCCAGCACGGTGACCTGTTCACGCAGGGCGTGACCGAACTCACGGAAGTGATCGGCCACATGCGTTCGCTGGGCGTCCCCGACGACTGCTTCGCCGTCGATCTCGGCATCACGCGCGGTCTCGATTACTACACCGGCACGGTGTACGAGACCATGCTCGTGAACCACGAGAGCATCGGCAGCGTCTGCTCGGGAGGCAGGTTCGACGACCTGGCAAGCACGTTCATCGACCGTAAGCTGCCGGGCGTCGGCATCTCCATCGGGCTGACCCGGCTGTTCACGTCGCTCCAAAAGCACGGCGTGATCAAGACGGAGGCCAGTCCGAAGTCCACGGCCAAGGTTCTGATCCTCCAGATGCACCCGGACATGCGTTCGGACTGCTTCCAACTGGCGACGGACCTGCGCCGCGCGGGCGTGACGTGCGAAGTCTTCTTGGAAGACCGTAAGGTCGACAAGCAGACGAAGTACGCCGTGAAGAAGCGCATTCCCTACGTCGTGTTCCTCGACCAGAAGCGCAAGGAGCGCGGCGTCTGCACCGTCCGGCATTTCGAGGGGGATGAACAGGAAGTTCCTCTCGAGAAGCTCGTCGAACACCTCAGTTAACCCATTCCTTCCAAAAGCCGAAGAGCGGCAGCCCCAGGGAGACATCCGTCTCCTTGGGGCCCTTTTTTACCTCTCATCATCGGACTATCATAGTCCGTCCAATCTGTTACTTCCGTATAGCTATGAATCAACCTAACGCGAAATCATACGAAATTTCAGAAGCAGTCGACCGATTGCCTTCCATTACATCGTTGTATCGCGATGTTTTTGCTTCTCCTCCCTGGAATGAGGCGTACCGCTGTACCACATGTGAAAAATCATTCGGGAAAGATGTGGGTAGCGATTACAATTGCTGCGGCAATCCCGTTGTGGATTACTATCCTCTCGAGGAAACGACTGGAAGAATTCTCGAACAGTTGACCCGAACCAAAGCACGCATCGCACTTGCAACCAATGACGCATCGACCGAAAAAATAGTAGGATTTTCTTGGGGATGGGAAGATTCTTTAAAAGACAAGCATGCAGATCATTTCAGCTTCAGTAGCGACGAGGCTTTGATGATCCGCGATATGCTCGGCTTGTTCGATCAGGATACCTTCTTTTACCTTTCTGAACTCGGATTGCATGAGTCACAGAGAGGCAAGGGCCTCGGCAAGAAACTCTATGAAACCGTGCTGGAGGCACGAGATCGAATGACCTCCGCAGCCATTCTCATGCGGACAACCAAGAAGTCTCCCGCATTTTCGATTGCCACGCGTAATCCACTATTCCCACTGAAAGTTGTTCACGAATTTCGTGACGATTTGGATCGCGTAGTCCTTTATTCTTGAATTTGAAGCCAATAAATGGACTGTATCACCTAGTTGACACAACTCGTCCAGCCATCTATGATCCACTCGCAATGTCCATTCGGACCGTCCGCAACTGGCATCATCACCATCTTCCCTGCTAACGGGAGGCGGTGTGCCTGTTGTGAATTTTGTACACTCGCATCTCCCGTGTGAGTTTTTTTGTTTTATATCCCCATTATGGATCTTAAAGTCGCCAAAGTACTGCCCGGAGGAAATTCCACGATTATCGTGGAAAGCGAGATCGAACCCGGACTTCGTGCGAAAGTTTCGAACATTCTCATGGGTGCGGATTATCTGTGTGCCGAACAGGTGGGATTCCTCCGTTCTCCAATTGATCCACAGAAAGCGGAAGCAAGATTGGAGATGATGGGAGGTGAACTCTGCATCAACGCTTTGCGATCGACAGCCGCATTGTTGTATTCCAAGGATGTATCGAAAACGAACGTGCGCCTTGAAAGTTCCGGTTTCAGCGGCACCCTCGAATGCACGAATGAGACAAAAGATGATCGAATCGAAACGAGCATTCAACTTTCCTGTCCTCTCAATTTTACAGAAAAGCCGTATGGCACGCTCGTTCAGCTGGAAGGAATCGCCCACCTGGTTCACAAAGTACAGAGCATGCCCGAGAAGAAAAGTGCCGAAGAAGAATTTCGCTCTCTCATCGAGAAGGATGGCGATCTGAGTGCATTGCCCGCTTGCGGATTCATGCCCTACATCGAAGACGGGACAGTCGTCACATTTATGCCGTTAGTGTACGTGCGCGACACCGATTCGATGATCTTTGAGACCGGTTGCGGGTCGGGAAGCATTGCCGTTGCGCTTACACGATACAATTCAAATAAAGAAAACAACGCTGTATCTATCCTACAACCGAGTGGCGAAAACTATTCCATTGAGATTGTTGACGAAGGAGACAATACAGTACTTGCACGACTTTCCAGTGCTGTATCGATGATTTTTACAGGCACTGTTTCCATTCCTTCTTCTCTATGAACAACGAACTTACTTCCAGCGGCATGGACACCGCCCGCATTGATCGCGAAACAAAGGGATTCGCCTCAGGCATTCCGCAATTTCTGGCACAATCTTGGCAGGGAACGCTCTTCGGAACCGAGCGCAACAGTATGAAGCCTTCTGAGGCTGCCGGACTGCAGGATGCCGTCGAAGCGGCGGTCCGGAAAGAGTTGAGTGATGTGCACCCTGAACAGATGCGGCTGATTCTTGATCACGCGAAAGCAGTAATGCTTTGTTTCCTGCAGAGTAAAGACATCGTCGCCACGATTGATCAAAACGGTCTCGCGGATCTGACACGCGCTGCGATCGCTTCATGCAAGGATCCTAACTACTTCGAAGACATGGAAATTCGCATCGGTTTCGGTTCAGCTCCACTGTCATCCCCCAATGCACGTGTACCCGCATACGTGCTTTCAGCAAAAAAAATTCTTGAATCCCTACTGAAAGGTCGCGAACGATCCGAATTGCTGACACGCTTGGATATGGTTTCTCCAAAATTTCCTGCGAACAAATACGGAAAACTGCGGACGAATCTTTTATTTGATCGACCATTGAGCGAGGAACAGACTCAATTGCTGTCTGCAATGCAAGAAATGCTTGAAGCAAGTATTTCATCTGATGCAACAGCGGAAGCCACGGTAGAAACGCCTTTCCCCAAAACGCTGCCGACGGTAATTCTCTACTCGGCACACAATTTCGTCGGCAATACAAATGGCGACGCCGAAGCGGTTCGTTCATGTGCCCTGGCGAACATGAAATATTTGCAAGCCTTTGTTAAAGAAGCATGTGCCCCGAAAATCGTCGAACGATTCAGGTTTGATGAAGATCTCGAAGTGGAGGAAGCAAGTGTTCTCGGCAGGATGATCGAGTATTTCGCCTACACATTCAGAATCGCGACAGACGAGCGAACCATCCAGGCACGCGATAAAGTATTGGGTTTTGGAAGAAATCATGCCAAAGGAAATGAAGAAGGCTCACTACGTTACGGCGTCTCACACGCACTGTATTCAGGCGATGCTATTGAATTGCCCTGTGTGCAGATGCTCCGCGAAGCTCCAGCAAAACCCCGAAAGTTGATCATGATCGGCGGCGAGCCGGAAAAAGTCTTTTGGAAAGTGCGCCAGGCGGTTTGTCGCGAAGCGACTCTTGAAGGTGGCATTGGCTATTTCCGACGTCGCATGGAGGAGATTGGTGTACTGCAAGAAGGATCGGGATATCCGGAAGTTCTACAACTTGTTGAAGGCCAAATGTTCGCAGAGAAAGAAGATTTACTCCGCATACAACTGATCTCGAAAGTTGGAGAAATTCCTGTATATTCGGCGGAAAAAGCTGATAAAGAACCTTCTGTAGAGCAGATTATGGCAATGACACTTAATGAAATCATCCAAAAAGATATGGAGAGGACCTCCGTCAAAGAAGATCTGTTGCATCTCATTGCCGATCTTGGGGGAGTGCGAGCGGATGTTGTTCGCGATATCGCGAAGGGCAAACCAATGCAGCCGAGTGTTGCAGAAGGCATGGAACGCGGTTTGCAGCGCCTTAAGGGCATTATCGTATCCATGTGATGCGACCCAGCGCTTTACTGAACTAGAGTGGTGCAGAGGGGCCTGTGGGACGTAGGATGTTCTGGTATGCACAACTGGAATGCAATGAAAGGCAAGGTCTACGTGACCTCAGGTGTCGGCTACGGCACTACGCCCTTAGCCGCTTTTGATGCCGCAGAGGTGCAAGCAAAAATCATGGCAACCAATGCAATCCGGGTCACTTCATTCGTGCCGCCGCATTGGGAAATTGTCACGAACAATGCAGAACTTGAAAAACTCTCCGGCAAAGGTGCCTTCCTTCCGATGGCTTATCAATACGCGGTTTCCAATGCAGAGCGGGCAACATCGGCGCTCGTCATCGGCGTGAACGAGAACCCAGAACACGCATCTATCATCATGGAACATGCGGAGGTCGGCATGCATCAGGACAAGCTCCTCGTCATCGCGAAGAAATCGATTCAGGAGGTCTTCGGTTTTCGGAATTGGAAGGTCAAAGAATATGTCGAGACGACGGCAAGCGCCGAGCCGAAGGACGGCCAGTATGTTTGCGCCCTCGTCGCTGCCCTGTATTTCCCTGATGGGGAGTAGTCAGGTCAATTCGGACAGCGGAAAGCCTTGAACCGCATTCCTGAGTGCGTTCATTTTCTCAAAGATTCGGTTTGGAAGGTATACTGCCAATATGAAAGATCGAAAATTGTCCAAGGAAAAGCTCGCTGCCGAGATGGCCGCGCCTATTAAACGCAAGGAGGCCGAGCTGGCTGAGAAAGAGAAGAACTTGGAAGAATCGTTCAAGAAGAAAATAAGCGTAGAACGTGAGCAAATTTGGCAAGAAGCGGATAAGAAGGCGCGGGAAGAGGTCGGAACAAAGCTGACCGATTTGGAACAGGCGTATGCCGACAAAGATCGCAAACTGCGTGAAGCAGAACAGAGAGAATTGGATCTGATGAAAAAGCAGCGGGAACTCGAAGAAAAAGAGCGAACAATGGAACTGGAAGTCGAACGCAAGCTTTCGCAGGAGCGAAAGAAGATCGAGGGTGATGCCCAGAGCAAGGCTGCGGACGAATACCGTCAGCAGCTCATGGCAAAAGATGAGCAGATGGATCAGATGAGAAAAACAATCGACGATCTGAAGCGCAGGAGTGAACAGGGTTCGATGCAGATCCAAGGAGAAATCCAGGAAGACGGTCTGAAGATCGACCTGTGTGCCGCCTTCCCGGAAGACACCGTGGAGGATGTGCCAAAGGGCGTTTGCGGTGCGGATCTCATTCAGACCGTACGTACCCGTGGCAATTTTTGCGCGGGCACGATGATTTGGGAGAGCAAGAACACAAAGAACTGGGGCGGCGACTGGATCAAAAAACTCAAGGATGACCAAGTGGAGGCAAAGGCGGATCTTTGCATCATCGTTTCACAGGTGTTGCCTGAAGGGATGAAGGGATTCGGGCTCGTTGACGGCGTCTGGGCGACCAATCTGCATCACGCCTTGCCTCTGGCTCACGCTCTGCGTCACCAGCTTTTGCAGCTTGCACAGGTAAAAGCATCCCTCGTTGGCAAAGACGAGAAAATGGAAATTCTGTACCGCTATCTGACAAGCCCGCAATTCAAGAACCGAATGGAGAACATCGTAAGCGCGTTCATGAGCATGCAGACCGATCTCGAAAGCGAGAAACGGGCTTTCCAAAAGCACTGGAAGAAGCGGGAAAAGGAAATCGAACGTGTCATAGAAAACACCACTGGCATGTATGGTGACTTCCAAGGCCTGATCGGAGCGGCCTTGCCGACGATCTCAAATCTCGAATTGCCATCGGGTGAGGATGAGGTTGAAGAGGCGTAGGACTATACCTTCGATTGCATGATTTTCATCGGATTGTCCTCTGCTGGATATCTCGGATTTTCTGTAGTGTAAGAGCAAAACGGTAGGGCTCAGGTGTTGGCTGGGGAGGAGGGATTCGAACCCCCGAATGCCTGCTCCAGAGGCAGGTGCCTTACCACTTGGCTACTCCCCAACGTGCGCGGAATAGTAGCATAGTTGTTTGTGCTCTGTATTTGAAATCAATTTCAGAGCGCTTCAATACTTATTTCTTCTATATTTCCTCGTTCTCGAAATTCAATAAGCATGGAATTCATGAATGCTCTTCTGGGAACTTCCACTTCCATCTCAAATGCATAACGGTGCGGCTCAATGATTTTGCTGTTGAATGACAGTAAGTTTCCTTTATTGCTGCTGATAATACCTACATTCGTCGCAAGAACGCCTATTTCACTTTTTGGAACAAGACGAAGTTTGTATCGCCTTCCACGGAGGACATTCCGAAAACTCCCCCAATCGATGGGAGGATGTTTTTTTACGACGTCCCCATTCGGCTCATTGCTGCTACCTTTCTCTAGCTGATCCTGCCAGCTTTGCCAGCGTACAGGCTTTTCTACATGAGGAAGCCTTCCGATCGTCCGTTTCAGTTTGCTCAGCCGCGCTACGTTACTGGTATCCATTTCCATAAAAAGAGTGACAGCTTGTTGAATTTCCCCTTCTTTGGGGGGCTTATTGTGGATTGCCGTAATATTGACGCCATGGTCTGCAAGCGGGCGGAGCACTTCATACAAAGAACCACGCCTGTTCAGAATGCGAAGAAGAACGGCATGGTAGGGCATATCGTTATCATCGTCAGGTTCTCGTGATTCATAATCACGCTGCAAAAGGAGCATTTGCGTCACATTCCTTGAACCAGGAAGATTCGAAGCATCATCGTGATGCACATTTAAATTCAGTGCTTCCGCCGCACTGCGCGTGCCAAGTCCTACAAGATTTGGATCCTTTTTTTCGTGAACCTGTTTGAGTCCCAGTACGGTTGAGGGCATTCCCTCATGCGTTGAAATGGTATCAATCTTTCCGGGAACCAGAACCGGCGCATGAGCCAGTTCTTTACTGACGTTGGATGTTCCGACCATGTTAGATGATTGCCGAAGAGCCTGGAAGTGCGAAGCGACCGCAGTTGCTTTGGAAGTATCGTTTCCTACGCCACAGAGACACATGTACACATGATGATGTGTTGTTGCGACAATTCTCATCCCGGGATCTCTCAAAATAGCCTCGATGAATCTCCAATGTTCCGGAACAAGGCCCGAACTCGTATTTTCTAAAGGAATAAGCATGGATGTTCTTCCAAGTTTTTGTTGATTCCACACTTCATCAATGGTTGGTAGATTGACGACTTCAACGGCTTGTCCGTGATATTCCTGATAATGCGCCGCTAAATTCCTCGCAGCTTCATCGGAATAGGAATATTGTCCAAGCGCTGCCAGACGTGTTGGTCCGTCCGGTTGCGGAAGGAGCCGTGAAGGTGGCTTTACCAAGTTCATACAAGTGAGGCATTCTACCAGCACCTGTCGCGGGAAGAAACGCTCGATATTACGAGCGGCTAGAACGCTTTGCCTTCACAGAAAGTGAGGGGAGAAGCCCGCCAAACGCCATAAAGAGCAGCACAATGTAAACAATCCATCCCAGAATGGGGATGATCATAAGGAGCTTCAGTCCAATGACAATCAGGAAGCTCACCAGGAAGTAGATCCACATATTCCATGGTGTTCGGTTTCTTGTCTCTATCCATCGTGTGAGTATCATGGCCGAGATTACGGTTCCAAAAACCCACGAGAAGATATAGAGGAAGAGCGTGAAGAGCGCGAGTGGAATTCCAATGAGGGTGACGAAGAGGAGCAGAATGAGAACGGGCGTTACTGCAACGTAGAGGAAGCCAATGAGGAGAGACCACCAGGGCTCAGCACGCACACGATCTCCCGCACGCTTGAACAGAGGTCTGGCAAGGAGGAGAAAAAGAAGCAGAATGAGAGCAGAAGAAAGGAGCGAGTACACACCAAACACAACGGCTAGTGCGCCTCCTGCAACGGCAGCTTGTTCCCACGTATCTGAATTCACCTTGGGGCCCAACGTGGTATCAAACTCTGCAGTAGCGTCTCTCTCCAGAGTAGGAGCAAAATCTGTTTCTCCTTCTTTTGTCCAATACCGAACATTCTCTGCAAAAGAAGCATTCTCTCTCAAGGAAAGATTTTGAATGGCAAGAATCGACTCTCCGTTGATAGTCCCGTTTAGGGTTGCTTTCTCCGCATGAATTTCGGCAGGTCCTTGCACACTCCCTCCTAGCGTCACGTCTCCTCCATAGATCTTGAGTGATTTTCCCACCTGAGCATCCATGACAATCGTTCCTCCAAAAATCATCACATCACCATCAATCACTGCGCCGGATGCAACGAAAATTTGTCCGCCTGCCACAATGAGATCTCCTTCTATATGTGCAGAAATGGTGACAGTCCCTCCTGCAACACGCGCACTCTGCGTGACCGTTCCTTCTATGTTCACCTGACCACCTGCAGCCTGCAACGTATTGCCCACCGTACTGTCTATCTGTACGTTACTTCCTGCAACAAGAAGATCGCCCGATACATTTTCCTCTATGTGGATCGTTGTACCTGCCACGTAGAGGTTATCGTTCACGGGAACCGTGACATTCACAAATTCCGCCTGCTGAAAGGTGGCAGCATGCACAGGAGTGGCGACTATTACCATGACAAGAGTCAGCACAACAGAAGAAAAGTGACGCATAGAGAGGGTGAGAAAGAATGCTAAGCATACCCTTTTCTTGCTCTTTTTCTATCACATTTTTATCAGGAGTTGGAAATCATGTGCTACACTACGCACTTCTTTCCTTCCGGGTAATGCGTGGACTTCACCTGTTTCTTCTTATGCCTTTCCTTCTTTCTGCGTGTGTGCAAGAAGAAATACAGAGTATCGCATCAACGTCATCATCGCGTTCTTCTGCAGCGTCGTCACTTGAACAATTGCCAAGCGAGCTAAGTATCCCTCACTTTGCATCTATGACTCTTTCTGGAAGCCATCTCACGCTCGACCGCGTTTTGGATCAAAACGCTGCGTACACGCGGTATCACATTTCGTATCGGAGCAATGGACTCCTCATCACGGGGATCATGAATATTCCAAGTGGCTCTGGATCCTTCCCTCTTCTTATTTTGAATCACGGATACATCGATCCAAAAGTTTACACGAATGGAAAGGGACTGAAACGTGAGCAAGATTACTTGGCTCGTCATGGGTTTGCCGTCCTTCATACGGACTACCGGGGTCATGCTGAGTCCGACGAAAGCCCCATGACAGCGAAAGTCTATGATGGAAATCTGGAATATGCGATGGATAGCGTGAATGCCATTCTTGCCGCTCAGGAAGCCAAGATTCCACATGTCGATACATCAAAAATAGGCATGATGGGTCACTCGCTTGGTGGAGGTGTGACACTCGCGGTTCTCACAGGCCGACCTGGTCTTGTTGATGCAGCGGTCCTCTATGCTCCCGTGCATGCCGATGTGTTTGAGAATTTCACGCGGTGGAGAAAAGAACGTGAAGAAGGAGACAGGACGATTGAAGAATTTGGAACACGGGAAACAAAACCGGAGATCTGGGATGCACTTTCTCCGCAGACATTTTTGAAAAGGATCGATATTCCGATTCTTCTCTTTCAGGGATCAAACGATAAGGATGTTCCCAAAGCCTGGTCCGATGATCTTGCGAAGAGACTGACGAATCTTCAGAAGAACATCACGTATATTGAATACAGAGGTGAGGGCCATGAGTTTGGATTCATGTGGAATGATTTCATGCAGAAAATAGTTGCCTTCTTTCAAGAAAATTTATGATGATGGACACCCGGAAATACCGGGTTCAAACGTGAGACCATCAATTTCTTCGTGAATGAAACTCGTCGTCGTGACAACAGGATTCACGGTATCCGTCGGTTCACTTTCTTGCGCAGAATCAGCAGACACCAATTGATCGATGGATGACATCAATCAACAGTGTATGCCTTTTGGATGAAATACACTATTTCCCGATAATCCACCGATACACCGCTGCAGCAATCACACCGCCAAGCAGAGGGCCGACTAAATAGGGAAGAGACCACGCACCAACACCAAAGGCAACGGCAGGATTCACAATGCCGTTTCCCATGGAGGAGGCAAGAAGTGCTCCCAAAAACAGAGCTGTTCCAACCGTGAGTCCTGTGGATGTTTCCTTTGCCATCCCGTAGACAACGGCAGAAACACCGGTAACAAGAACGCCGGCACCCAGCGCTTCACCAACACCAGTCACAAGGGAATTCTGTGCGGGAACATTGGGAAGAATGCCGCCAAGAAGGAGGAAGAGTTCCAGCGCGAACACAGCGCCAACAATCTGGGCAATGATATATTTTACCGTGACGAGGGGTTTCATCTTACCAACGCTCCAAAGCCCAATAGTCACAGCAGGGTTCACCTGCGCACCACTGACGGGGCCAATAACGTACACCAGGAAACCAAGTGTAATGCCTGCAAGGAGGGGAGTTGGAACAGGAAGGGAATGCGTGAGGGCGATAAGGACTGTAAAAGTGAGGAAGGCTGTTCCAAGCACTTCAGCACCATACGTCTGAAAGGAGTTCTTCATAGAAAAAAGGGGGATTGAGGAGGAGGATTTCCACTATTGTATCCTGTCCTATCCCCCACAAAAAAGAGGATTTGGAAGAAATGGGATTTCCTATAAATCGACTATTCTGCATTGTCCTCACAGAAAAGCAAGGTGATAAAAAAGATGATTCGTCAATGTCCTTGCAGGAACGTCAAAGACAATGAAGAGCTCTTGAGAAAATGGCTCATTTCTGCTATAATTCTTTGATGAGTGAAATGCCAAATGACAGAGGTCAAATGCCAAACAATTCTCAAAATCTAAAACCAAGAACCAATAACTAATCAACCCGCCTTCGCCCCTTCGGGGACTTCGGCGGGCAGGCCAATCAACTAATCAACCAATCAACTTCTCATTACTTCTAAAACAAACACTCACAAACCCATGTCATTACATACCCTCATGTTCGGATGGGAATATCCTCCTGCTCACTTAGGTGGACTGGGCGTTGCATGTCAGGGAATTGTACGGGGGTTATTGCATCATGGTGCCGAAGTCACACTTGTTCTTCCGCATGACGAGGGAGTGGAAGATGGTGTTCGCGTTATTCACCCCACAAGTGAAGGACCAGTGATTCGCGTTCCAAGTGCCCTGAAGCCGTACGATTCTTTCACAAGTTTTTCTTCGCGCAGGACGTTCTCTTCCAGTGGTATCGATCAACTCTACGGTTCCAACCTTGGTGATGAAGTGGAACGCTTCACAAATATGGCAGTAGACATGACGAAGGATCTGCATCCGGATATTATTCATGCTCATGACTGGATGACATTTGAAGCAGCGCGCAGAAGTGCGGAGTATCACAACAAGCCTTTCGTTGCGCACATTCATGCAACGGAGCTAGATCGTACAGAATACAACCCCCACCCGTGGATCTTTGAAAAAGAATTGGAAGGGCTTCTTGCTGCAGATCACATCATTACGGTGAGTAATTACACGAAGCAGCTTCTTATCCGGGAATACGGTATTCGTGAGGACAAGGTGACGGTGTTGCATAACGGCACATCGGAGCAACCTTTGTCGCAGCCTATTGCAATGCATCATAAGAGACATCCCCTTGTTCTTTTTCTGGGACGCTTAACGGTACAGAAGGGGGCGAAATACTTCCTCAAAGCTGCGCAGGCTGTAGTCAAGGCAATGCCGGCTGCACGTTTTGTGATTGCAGGAGACGGGTACCTTCTTCCGGAATTGATCAACGATTCTATTGATATGGATCTTGCTGACCATGTCATGTTTGCGGGCAAGGTTTGCTCGGAGGAAGCGATGAAGCTCTACCAAAAGGCGAGTTGCTTTGTGATGCCATCGGTCTCCGAACCCTTTGGACTTGTTGCACTAGAAGCCATTACGCATGGTGCACCGGTGATCCTCAGTAAGCAATCGGGTGCGAGTGAAGTAGTACACAATGCACTGACGGTCGATTTTTGGGATACGGAAAAAATGGCAGATTGCATCCTCACGGTTCTTCGCGAAGAACCACTCCAGAACGAAATGAGAAGTCACAGCCCGGCGATCCTGCGAAGGCTCACATGGAACAACCAAGCGAGGAAGATGATCGATCTTTACAAAAAAATTATGCAATAGTCACTAGCCACTAGCCTCTAGTCCCTCCTTAACACTCCTAAAACCAACATGAAACCTTCCATCTGCTTTTACTTCCAGGTCCACCAGCCATATCGCCTCCGCGATGTGCGGATCCACGATATTGGCGAAATGGATGCAGAGACATACTTTGATGAAGACAAGAACCGCGCCATTTTCCGCAAAGTTGCAGAGAAATGCTATCTTCCTGCAAATGCACTCATGCTGAAACTCATCAAGAAATATCCGGAGTTTCACATAAGCTATTCACTCTCTGGTGTTTTCTTAGACCAATGTAAGGCGTATGGCCCTGACGTTCTGGAGTCCTTTAAAAAACTAGCGAAGACTGGCAATGTCGAATTTTTATGTGAAACATACTACCACTCGCTTTCATCACTTTCCTCTACAGAAGAGTTCTGTACGCAGGTACAAAAGCATGCGGACGCCATAGAAACAATTTTTGGTGTCCGTCCACAGATCTTCCGCAATACAGAGCTCATCTATTCCAATGAATTGGCACACATTGTGCGTCAGCTTGGGTTTAAGGGAATGCTGGCTGAAGGCGCAGATCATGTCCTTCACGATCGTTCCCCCAATGTGCCCTACGTTCCTCCCGTGTTTCGTTTGCCACGAGAATCGGAAGCGATCATCCGCAAATATCGCATTCATCCTACATCCGAACGTTCTATCAAAATTCTCCTGAAGAATTACAAACTGTCCGATGACGTTGCCTTCCGTTTTTCAGATCGTTCGTGGGTTGGCTTCCCACTCCACAGTGATACGTTTACACACTGGCTCACGTCCTCCGGTGGTCACAGTATCAATCTCTTCATGGATTACGAAACATTTGGAGAACACCAGTGGGCAGATACCGGTATTTTCTCGTTCTTGGAAGCACTTCCCAAACAGTGGAAGCAAGAGGGGATTGAAGCAAAGACACCTTCTGAAGTGCTCTCTTCCTGGGGCAAGAAACCGTGCGATACGTTGGATGTTCACACACCGATGTCTTGGGCAGATTGTGAGCGAGATCTCTCTGCATGGCGAGGAAATAATTTACAGGAAGCCATGTTCAAGAGGCTGTACGATCTTGAGAAACTCGTTCGCGTGGCGGAAGATCCTCTTCTCACAGAAACATGGAGAAAACTCCAAACGTCCGATCATTTTTACTACCTCTGTACGAAGTATTGGAGCGATGGAGACGTGCATAAATATTTCAGTCCCTATGACTCACCCTATGAAGCGTACCGAAGATTATCTCATGTCATTGAAGATCTTCGGATGAAACTTGAGGATCGGGTTGAAACAATCAAAATACCCGTTGTTCCGGAAGAATCGCGGGAAGCATCCCGCGCTATTTCTACAAAAAAGAAACCAAAAACTAATCAACTAATCAACTAATCAACTTTTCTCCCATGCCTCGCTCCCTCGTCCTCGGTAACGGCTCCCTCCTTGCAACGTTCGACCAGAACTTGCTGCTGCGCGATCTGTATTACCCCTACGTTGGCTCCGAAGACCATACGACGTACGGCAATGTGCATAAGGTTGGATTCCTGGTTGAAGGAAAAGGATTCTCCTGGCTGGATGATGGCTCCTGGACTATCACTCCGGCTTATACACCCCGTTCTCTGGTTGGCGCATCCTCATTAAAGAATCAAAAACTGGGATTGGAAATTCTCTCCGAAGATTTCGTGGATCCTCTGAAGACGATTCTCATCCGATCGTTTACGTTGCGATCATTGGACGGTAAGGAACATCGCGTACAGTGTTTCTTCCACCACGATTTCCATCTCTATGGTGATAAACAAAAAGATACTGCGTTCTACGAACCGCATACGAAGAGCGTTGTGCACTATCGCTCCAAACGGTACTTCCTCATTGGTGGGACAACGAGTGATCCTGTCACGTGCATTCCAAGTCAGCCGCTCAATGAATTCCACCCGCTCTACGAGCGCGAAGATCACATCGACCATTGCGGCATTGTTTCCTTCTCTATTGGAAAGGCAAAATACCGTGGCTTAGAGGGAACGTGGCGCGATGCGGAAGATGGAGTGTTGGCACGAAGTCCCATTGAACAGGGTTCGGTCGATTCCACCGTGGAAATTGATTGTTTGATTCACCCTGATCGACCAACGTCACTTTCTCTGTGGCTCTGTGCGGGAAAGACGCTGGATGAAGTGCATGATCTCCAGCACATGATTTTGGAAGAAACACCGGAGCAGCTTAAGAAATCTGCTATCAACTATTGGCGTGGATGGCTGAATGCACATGATCATCACGAAGGAATGCCAGACGAACTGACAAAGTTGTATGAAGACAGCCTTCTCATCATCCGTTCACAAACGGATAACCATGGAGGCATCGTGGCGGCGAACGATAGCGACATCATGGCTTTTAATCGTGATACGTATACCTACGTCTGGCCCCGCGATGGCGCACTGGTGTCTACCGCTCTCACCATGTCTGGCCAGAGTGAGGCGGTGCAAAAATTCCTCACATTTTGTTCTTCGGTTGCAACGCCCGAAGGGTATTTGCTGCATAAATACAATCCTGATGGATCAGTAGGATCCTCCTGGCACCCCTGGTACAATGCAGGACAACTGCAACTGCCTATCCAATGCGATGAAACGGCGCTCCCAATTTCGGCAGTGTGGCAACACTTTGAACGCTATCAAGATTTTGAATTCCTCCACCAGATGTATCATGGTTTTGTGAAGAAAGGGGCGGATTTCCTTTTGCAGTATACCGATCCCGTAACACATCTGCCTCTTCCTAGTTACGATTTATGGGAAGAAAAGCGCGCGGTCACTACATTCACAACGGCAGCGACGGTCGCGGCGCTTCGCGATAGCGCACGGATTTCGTTGGCACTGGGACACCATCGTCATGCTGATAGATACCAAGAAGCAGCAGATGCGATGCAACAGGCGTTCTTGTTCCATTTGTATGATGAAAAAGAGCAGTGTTTCCTGAAAAAGCTCGATCTCTATCACGGTGAGATCATGAACCGCGATACAACGCCCGACATGAGCATCAGCGCCGTGTGGATGTTTGGTATTTTGCCCGCCAACGATCCGCGTGTGGTCTCCACCATGCAGCGGTTGGCTTCTCTCCTTCTTGTTCGCACACCGATCGGCGGTTTTGCCCGCTACAAAAATGATGTGTATCAGCTTACAGAAAAATTGAGCGATGCTCTTCCGGGAAATCCTTGGATCATCACAACGCTCTGGTATGCGCAGTGGCAGATTGCGTACGCAACGACACTCACAGAGCTGGAGGAACCCCTTGCGTGGCTAAAGTGGGTAAAGTCCCATGCGTCCTCCAGCAATATTCTTCCGGAGCAGCTTCATCCCATAAGCGGTGCACCAGTCTCCGTTGCCCCTCTCACATGGAGCCATGCGGAGTACGTTCGAACCTATCTTATGTATGTAAAGAAAAAGATCTCTCTTCAAGAAGACACGAAGAAGAATTGAGAATTTGGAATCTAGATTCTCAATTCAAAATTCTCAATTCTTACATCCACACTCATATCAGCTTTCCATGACTCCTACTCGCCACTCCATCATCGGCATCGATCTCGGTGGCACCAAAATAGCCATTGCACGGTTTGATGAGAAGACGATGGAACGTCTGGACATGAAGATTATCGAAACGCCTAAGACATCGTACGAAGAAGTAGAAGTCGCAGTGCTGGATGTCATCGATTCCATGAAAACAGCCGATACAATCGGCATTGGCATTGGCGTGCCGGGACTTGTTGATCGTGCATCGGGTGTGATTAAAACTATGCCGAATATTCCGGGGAGTGAAAATCGTGATCTTGCAACGATCATAAAGAAAGAAACAGGATTATCTGTTGTTATCGCAAACGATGCAGGATGTTTTGCGCTTGCAGAAGCCATTTTTGGAGCAGGAAAGGATCATCGCGTTGTTATTGGAATCACCATGGGTACGGGCGTTGGCGGAGGAATCGTGATTGATCAAAAACTCTTCACGGGCGCACACGGTTTTGCGGGAGAAATTGGGCACATGCTCTTGAAGCCGGGGGAACCCCCGTATCCTACAAAAGATCTGCGCGGTGACGTTGAGCAATTTCTCTCGGGTACAGCCATGGGGAGGCGCTGTAACAGCGCGAAAAAACCGCAGGACTACCTGGAAGGAGAGGTCTGCGAATGGATGCGCCCGGAGATCTTCCGTGAAGTTGCATGGATGATCACATCACTCACGCATGTCATCGATCCCGACATCATCGTCTTTGGAGGTTCCGCTGGTCGCGCACTCAAGCCACATGTGGAAGAGATCAAAAAAGAATTGAAGCAGTGGATGCTTCCAGGTTCATCCATCCCGGAACTTGCTATTGGATATCTGGATGATGCAGCGGTGAGGGGGGCTGCGATGCTTATGGATACAAAGTGTCAAAACTAACTTGGTGTGTAGCATTCCATTTGTTGATTGCAAGCTCTTCCTTCCCCGCAATCAGTATCTTGCGTACAGTCAACGCATGTATTTTTTCCGTCAACATTGAGACAGAAATTGTTGCAACTTTGCAAACCCCAACCGCACTTCTCGCAATATCCATTTATGCAAAAGCTTCCCATGCATTGATCGTGATTATCACATTCTTCTCCTTGTCCTCTTTCTCCACAAAAAACACCACCAAGCTTTGTTTTGCACACTTTATGCAACGTGCAAAAACACCTGTCGCATCCAACACCGAAACCGGCATTGTCACAATCAGGCAAGGCAGGATCCTCACATTTGCAGATACTTCCGTCAATGCCACACACCTTTTTTGGAGGGCATTGACCACCGCACTGCAAACCTGGCTTTGTAAGATCGTCGCCGCAATTCTTTTGTGAAGATTGCGATGAAGACGAGCTAGAAGATGATTCTGTCCTACAGGTACAGCTCAACTCAGAACTCTTACACACACTATTAGATGGACAAGAGCCGCCACAGACATTGTTCAGCCATCCGCACGGTTTTTCCGATGAACTAGAATTTCCTCCTGAAGATCCACCAAAGCTTCCTCCGTTTGATCCTGCAATAGAACCTCCTTCTGGTATACATTCATTTGCAGAACACTCCTGTCCTGATGGACATGAACACGTTCCCGCTTGACACGATTTCCCGTCAACAGGGCATGTCGGAGGATTCGTGCATGCAACAACAGCAGCAACGAGGAAAAGTGCGGGGATGAAGCGACGCATTTGCACCATCGTACCTCCTGGCAGGTTTTCCGGTCAATGTTATCGTTGCCATGCAGCTTTCTCACACGTACGAACAACAGGTCCTTCCATTTTTGCCTCCAGCCCAAAGACCTCATCCTTGAATTCACGCTGATCAACATCGTTGAATGTCCAACGCCCCATAAGGTTTGATGTTATAGAGCCACCTGTTGCCAGCGTTGTAATATCGCCAGAGTTCAAAACAGAAGCATAGGCTCGAAGTTCCTGAATGGAACCATTGAAGCGCTGTGTTTTTCTGCCTCCAAGAAGAAGGTTGCCCCACTCATTCTGAATTTCCGCGCTCAGGTCACTCTTTGCCGTTACAGAAACTTCTTTCGCATCAATGTACATCTTCACGCCGGTTGCTTTCAAACTTCCATCATACGTGACTGCAATGTGATGAATGTTGTTATCCGAAACAACAGCGGAGCTCACTGCTGCCAGTGCACTGGATTGTCCTTTCAGTTCAAAGACCAGTTTTCCGTCCTGCAAACCAACGCGCCCACCAACACCTTCCACACTGATCTTCGAAATGATATCGGCATTCTTATCTCCAGATTTCATCCAGAAAGAATAAGAGAGAGGAATCTTTCCGTTCAAAAGTCCGTTTGGTACACCATAGACGCGCACTTGTCCGCCGCCGCGCGTGAATGTAAGTGTGCCGACTTTTCCATCAGTGCATGCTACCGGTGTACGAGGTTTGAATTTCCCAAGTAGACTTCCGCTTCCGGCAAAAGAAGAGGCAAAAACTGCAAGAAGAATTGCACCGAGCAGCATGGCAATCAGTGGCCATTGCACAGAAAGGGATGTTTGTTTCTTCATGTGTATGTTTGGAAGATACCTTTTATTATAGCAGAAAAGACAACTTTTCTCAAATGACGATATCAGCTCAAAAGCCTCTTAAAGCTCTTTTCAGGCTATCCACGCTGATACCGCAGCAGTTCCAAAGATGGCACTGTACTCTCTACCCACGTGAATGTGGTTTCTTCGTCACTCCAGATGATGGAGTTTGATGTGTTGGGATCACCCAATACAGGAACAGAGGTAATGAGAATACTTGGTGCAACAGCAACCTGTGGATTCGTAATATTTGCCTGCAAGACGTAGCGCACTTTTTGGCCTTGCTCGACAACATGTTGCATTGGTCCTGCATCAATGTTCGAACACGTGATGGTCATAGTTCCCGTTGGAGCAGAACCAGAACAGGAGAGTGTGACAGAAGGATTTCCCTCTGCGTACAAACGGGGACTCACGGGATCAATCTGCACATTCTGTGCAAGTACCTGGAATGTAAGCGTTTTGATGATCACATCGTTCGAGCCATGGTAGGTATTGAGGTGTGGAGAAGCAGTGAGTTCCAGTGTTCCAAGCGTCGACATGCCAGAAGGAATAACGCCGCCGTCCACTGAAAGGGAACCTCGCGCAATGGAAGAAATTTTGGCGAGAGCGACTGTCTGAGATTTTCCGCTCAAAGGCGCGTTTGCCCCCGGCGAATTTCTACCAATGAAAATTTCTCCTTCCAGTACGTTGTCTCCGTCTGTTTGCCGAAGCTCGTGGGTGGACGTGACACCTCGTGCCTCGACAGCCGGATATCCTGCGGTGCTTGTGGACATGGTGATGGTAAATGATTCGCCACTCACCGCACCAAGACCATCGGACTTAATCTTTGCACGGACAGTGAGTTTCTCTTCTTCATTGCGACGGAGGATCCAAGTACGCGATGGAAGATCGGCACAGAAACGTGCGCTGGTTGACGTTCCACACTGGCTATTTGTTGCCTGTGCAAAGGCGGTTGAAGAACCGTTTCGATACAAATAGAGTGATTCAATACTGGGGCTTCCTCCTTCAAAACGAAGGTCCGTGATATCCAGATCTTCCTGATCTGCAAGAAATGTTGTCTGAAAGACGGGTTCGGAGAGAGCACTGCCGAGATCTATATGTGATTGCACATTGATATTGTCATTCATCACAAACAGATTTCCTTGATCCGAAACATCGATGGTTCCACTGTTCTGCGTGACCACGTTCATCCAGCAGATTTGATTCACAGGACAGGTGCCATCCGTCTCAATGCCGGTGAGCGCACGTCCATCTGTTGCTCCTACAGCTTCAATGTAGTGCGTGGAGGTAACATCAAACCCAAGGCGTAAACTCACATTCGCAATGGTGTTCACAAGATTCGCACGAACTTCAAAAGGAACAAGAACGCCGTCATGCAGAAGCCCATTTGTTCCAAGTTGATCGAAGACTAATTTGCCTCCATCCGTCCTTCCACTTTCCTGGGCAACTGTTTCATACGTTCCGTTCCCGTCACGATCCATCGCGAGCGTGTATTGGCTCGCGTATAAGAGAGAACCTACTTCTGGGACAAACGTGATGCTCGTCAGGAGAGCATTTTGTCGGCCCGCCGTTGCGGTGAATCGGAAGAGCGATACATTGCGCTGTCCGCTTGGGAATGTGCTCACGGTTGCGGCTGCCTGTTGTTGAATGCTGACAATCGCATGACGAACAGGTTCACTCACAAGAAGGCAGATTGAGGAGCAGCCATCACCGTCTTCCGTATTGCCGTCATCACATTCTTCATTTCCTTCTTTGACTTCATTGCCACACATGCCAGAACCCGATGAGACAGAAGATGAGGAAGAAGAATGAGTGATGAGTCCTTCCGGAGCAAGCTTCACAATCAGTTCAGCAATCTCTCCACGCGTCATGAGATGAGCAGGGCTTGAAAGGAGATTCGTCAGGACATTTTTGCTACGCGCATACGCGATATATGGTGCATACCATGTGCCTCCTCCTGTTGGAGGAGAAAGGGGACTGCCGAATGCGAGTGTTGTCATCTTGAGAGCTTCTGCAAAATTGACAGTATTTCCCGGTCGGAATGTTCCATCTGAATATCCACCCACAATGCCAAAGCCTTTTGCTAGGCACACAGGACGTGCATACCATGGAATAATTTCGACAGGAAAATCATCAAAACACCGAAGATCCGTAGGGACTGCAGCATCGGGATAGGCCGTTCCCATAAGCATTTTCATAAGCTCGGCGCGATTCACAGGAGCGTTTGGTTTAAAACTTCCGTCATCATATCCACGAACAATGCCGAGATTTGCAAGGAGATCAATGCTCGTTTCGTAACGCGTATTTCCTGTATCACTAAAGAGCGCCGCCGAGGCGGATCCAGCAAGTGCAATCACAAAGATCCCTGATGCCAAGAGAAGCTTTCGCATGAGGAGGGGAGTATAGCAAAAGAATTGAGAATTGAGAATTTAGAATTGTGAATGATTCTAAAAAAGAGGCACCCGTCCGGAACGCTCAGTATGAGCACTCAGTACGGATGCCTCCGAATGAAGCAGCGACCGAAAACTACTTCGTCTCCCTACCCACGTTTTTGTGTGAGTGGTAGGTTTGTGTGTTCACTATATGAACGTGTTTGTGTTTGTATGGATCCCTCTACGAGGGAACTCTTCGGCCTAAGAAGAGCAGGGAGTGAGATGAGGCCAGAAGCCGCATGTCGCTCACTGCGAGGGGCAAAGTAATGGGAAAGAACAAATCTCGTCAGTATAAAGGATTTTGGCTTCTAAATCAAGAGGTGCTGGTGTGAGCGATCACATGATTTTTAAGGCTTCTTCGGATCATCCGAGCATGATGACAAAGGATTCTTTCGCGAATAAATTCGCGTATTTCGTTGTCCGTTAGCCCCCGATTTAAATCGGGGGCTAACTCTAAAAATCATATGACCAAGTGTGATAGGCTTTACCCATGTCCCTTGGAAAACTCGTTCTCCTCATTGGTCCCAGTGGCGTTGGCAAGAGTGTGATCTTAAAGAAACTCCGCACCAGACATCCTGACTATGTGTTTCCCCGTTCCGCAACCACCCGTCCACGCCGTCCTGGGGAAGGGAATGAACTCTATCACTTCATTACGGAAGAGGACTTCACACAGTGGATCGACGAAGGAAAGTTTTTAGAATGGGCGCAGGTGCATCATGGTGCTCGGTACGGCACGCTTCTTTCTGAAATCCTTCCTGCCATCGAAACCGGAAAGACTGTTGTACGTGAAGTGGATGTGCAGGGTTTTGAAAGTATTCGCATTCATCCAGAATTTTCCGGTGCATCACCAAAGCATCATCTGCAAACTATCTTCATCCTTCCGGAAAATGAAGAGCAGCTCATCACGCGCATCAAAAACCGTGCACCTATTTCTGATGCTGAATTGAAGAATCGAGTAAGCAGTATGAAACAGGAACTTGCAACAGCGGATCACTGTGATGTTCGTATTCGGAACATTGAAGGAAAATTGAATGTGACGATTGCAGATGTGGAAAAAGCGATTGCGAAATAAGTTTCGAGTTTCGAGCTACGAGGCACGAGAAATTGGTCATTCTTCCTCATCATTGTCTTCACCGCCGCCATGCATCCTCTTTCGTTCATCCATGAGCGATTTACCTACGATCGATGCAATCGCTCCGCCAATAATTACGCCGACCACGGCCTTTTTGACCGTGCGCCGCATGAAGCTCTTCTTCGTCGTAGATGAGAGAGGATTCCACATAAAGACGATTTGGAACAGTATACAGGAAACAGAGTGGGCCTATTCAGAGACTATTGAAATACGTACAGAGCGCATCTGCAAGCGGAAAAGGTTGAATTTGATCAAAAATGTTGTTCAATGATATACCTTCTCTATGGCAGGATACGGCCATGGTTCTTTTAAAAGCGGATCTCACCGGCACTGTTCGTGTGATGGGAATCCTCAATGTGACGCCCGATTCCTACTACGATGGTGGATTGTACGCATCGAATGAGACAATGCTTGCACGTGCGAGGGCGATCGTAGAAGAAGGTGGAGATATCATCGATATAGGCGGAGAATCCACGGGCCCCGGCTCGCGCGATGTATCGGAAGAGGAAGAAATCCAGCGGGTTGTTCCAGTCATCGAACTCATCAAAAAAAATCTTCCTGATGCATTCATTTCCGTGGATACCTACAAAGCAGAGGTTGCACGTAGAGCGATTGAGGCAGGTGCTTCGATGATCAATGACGTGACTGCAGGAAGGGGAGATGAAGCAATGTTTTCTGTCATCACTCAAACCAAAGTGCCGTACTGCATCATGTTTTCCAAAGACAAGACTGCGCGGACAATAAAAAAAGAAACACAGTACAAAAATGTTGTGAAGACGATTGTTTCCTTCTTGAAGGATCGTATGAGTGCTGCAAAGAAAGCAGGGATCGATCCTACGCACATCATTGTCGATCCGGGACTCGGTCATTTTGTGTCATCTGACCCTTCCTACTCATGGCAGGTGCTTAAGCATCTGGAATCGTTTGCGGCACTTGCACCGGTGCTTGTGAGCCCCTCACGCAAATCGTTCCTTGCAGGACCTCAGAATCTTCCTCCTTCGGAGCGTCTTCCCGGAACGCTCATGGCAACGGCTATCGCTCTGGAACACGGCGCATCGATCATCAGAACACATGATGTTAAGGAAACGAAGAGAGTGATTGAAGAATGGAAAGAGCGGAGATAGAAATTGTTATATTGCTAAAATAAAAACATGCCCATCGCTTGTGAACAATGTAACAATTATTTCTCGTTATCCTTCTCTTTCTCTCACCTTTTTATTTTTATGCCCCAAACACCTCCAGCACAAATTGAACAAGAGAAAGGCTAAATAAGACGAGGATGAGCCCCACAAGTGCACGAAGAACAATGCCTTTGGATCTATCAATATTACCTTCATTCATGAAACTCAAAATGAGAAGGACACCTGCAAAAATGATAACTCCCACCAGCAGGATAGAAAGGAAGGTGAGGATGAACTGGAAAATAGCAAAGATAAAAATGAGAACAGCATTGGGTGTGCGATCCACAACCAGCACTCTTTCGATTGCCGGAATAGCAACCAGAATGATGAGTCCCATGAGTGCATGGAAGAGCGAGCGACGTGCATTGGAATAACTTCCTTCATCACCAAAGCTGGCAATGGCACGCAGGCAGGAGCCAATAATTACTCCTACGGCAACAATGACGGCAAAGGCCTCTAGGAATCCTGCAAAACCATTGATTTCATCGTACACTTCCCACGCGTTCACAATAATTCCCGTGCCTAGAAATGAACTGCTTCCACTCTGGTTGTAGTAGAAGATGCGGATCATGATGGGAGAGAGTTCTGCAAGGACGATACCTGTAAGCACAATGCCGATTCCTGTGCGGGCTTTTCCCAGCGCACCCTCGTCCGTGCTCATGAGCAGTGTCATAGACAAAATAACCACTGCAACCGATGCAACGGGAAGTAGAAGACCGTTGAAGGCGGGAATGAGTATATCGATAATGTACTGCGAAATGTTTATAGCTCCTGGAGACACTGTTTGTGCAAAAGCAAGCGTAGGAACCAGGAAGAGCCCCGTAGCCCCTGAGCGAAGAAGCCAGCGAACAACAGAGAAATTCTTCATGGGATTTGAAGTGTATTAATAACGGCTGTCAATATGGCATAGCTAAAGAGTGCGATGAGGAGAGAAGCGAGCGTTCCAATCACCGTTTGTCGAGCACGATCCTTTAATGATTCATCAATGGAAATAATAAGCATCACACCTGCTGCAAAGAGTGCAACAACGGAGAGTGCTCCCATGAAGGCCAGTGCAAAACGAATGACGCCGGCAATTTCAATAACGAGTCCAATCCATCCTGTGTCCGGGAAGAAGACGGCTTGCACAATCACCGTGCTGGTCATCATGATCATGATGGCAGCGGCATAGTGCAGAATATTCTTTCGGGCATTTGCAGCGGCAGACTCATCACCACCGGATGTGATGAAGCGGTACGCAGCAATAACAAGCATGAGGAGGAGAATCCCTTCAGATGCTTCTACCAGGTATCCACGCAGTTGATGTAACTGAAAGATGAGAGGACCCGTTTCAAATGGTTGAGGACTGGACGTTCCGGGAGAACCTAAACAGAGTGCTGCACGAATTTGATCACCTGCGGCAAGAACGCCGAATCCAATGAGGGCATAGATGAATGATTTTCTTGTTGTGGTGATGGTACTTTCGTCTCCTTCGTTCACAACCATTTTGAACCCGTAGTAGAAGAGGAATCCTGCTGCAACGCCGCCTAAAATAGTGGCGCCATTTCCTAGCAGAAAGTTATTGATGTATCCAGCTAGACCTGCTGCGCCCGTACCACCCAAGAGAAAGACAGGGCACGCCGCGAAGGCGAGGCTTGGCATGAGAAGAAGGGTACTGCCCACGGTTGCCAGAAAGGGGGTATGGCGACGCAACATATTCCTTTTAT
The DNA here is from genome assembly GCA_023263945.1 of Patescibacteria group bacterium. Classification (GTDB taxonomy): domain Bacteria; phylum Patescibacteriota; class Gracilibacteria; order Peribacterales; family Peribacteraceae; genus JALQTW01. The sequence goes on from JALQTW010000004.1 coordinate 28,375, forward strand.
TATAGCACAAAAACCCGCTTTTTGAAACTTGCAGAAAGCCTCTCCATCCATACAATACGGATCTATGCCTTTTTCCGCTTCCCCTTCCCAAAGTCGGCCTCTTGCTCTCGATCGTTCCACCCTCAGCCAGACGTATGCTCTTTTTGCCCTTGCACTAGGGCTCACGGCGGTTGGTGTATACCTGGGGATGACGTATAGCGAAGTCCTTTTGACCTCTGGTATGTCGCTCCTTCTTGTTGTGATCAGTTTTGCTATCATCCTGAGCTCCAGCTGGTGGGCTCATTCCAGTCCTTTGAATTATCTGCTGTTTGCTCTTTTCCCACTCATCTCTGGTATCACCGTCACACCGTATTTGATCCTTGTCACAACGGGATACACAAATGGTGGTGCCATTCTCTTGAATGCGCTTGTCGCAACAACCCTCATGGCAGGGGCATCGGCACTGTTTGCACTCACGACAGGATGGAATTTGGCATTCCTGGGTCGCACGCTTCTCTTTGCATTGCTCGGTTTACTCGCAGTCATGATTCTGCAGCTCTTCATTCCGGCATTGCGTCTTCCGGAAGTGGAAGTCATCATCTCCGGTGCGGGTGTCATCATCTTCGCACTCTTCACAGCGTACGATGTGCAACGTGTGCAACAGCTTGCAGGTTCAGGAGCAAATCCGTTCGTACTCGCGTTATCGTTATATCTCGATATTTTCAATCTCTTCCTCATGATTCTGCGCTTTATGACGGCGATCTCGGGGAGGAGGGACTAGGGATTAGGGACTAGAAACTAGGAATAGGGATTAGAAGAAGTTCCAAATCAAAAGAACCTAAGAACCAAACAATAGAGAAGGAAAAAGCTCTCAATTTGGAAACCAATAACCAATCAACTAAAAACCCCTCATTCATACCCTTTACATCTCTAAGCTCGCTCGCTATCCTCTGTCTCCCACATGTCCAAACGTCCTACCCCGAAAAAACGGCTTAGTAAGGATCGCGGTCGTCGCAGGCATTCTGCGTATGCTCGTGGCGAAGCACGTCGTCTTGCCGAGTTTGCAAACTCTCCTTTTGCAGGACCAGCACAGAAGAAGGATAGGGGAACGAAGGCGCTTGAGAAGATTACGAAGATTAAGGCGTAAGGCACGAGTTATTAGTTTTTGGTTATTAGTTCTTAGTTTTTTTGGAGTGGATTTTTGAAATGTATCCAAGAACCAAAAACTAAAAACCAATAACTCTTTTTAATCCCTTTTGTCCTCCACCCAATCACGTTACTCTACACCCATGCCCAAACGCCGCCATCTCTCGCGTATTGCTGTGATGCAGGTGCTCTTTGAATGTGAGGCACGTGGGAGGGAAAAAGACGATGAGATGCTCACGCGAAGCATCGCAGAATTGGGAGGAGAAGAAGCGGTAGATGTATCCTTTGCGCAGACACTTTTACTTGGAAGCCGCGATCAGTTTCAGCAGACCATCGACTCCCTTAAGCAGTATGCACCGCAATGGCCACTGGAACGGATGGATCCTGTTTCTCGCGCTATCCTCATGATGAGCGTGTATGAGCTCCTGTTTGCGAATGATGCACCGCCACCAGTCGTGATGAACGAAGCGATCGACATTGCCAAAGAATACGGAAACGCAGAGAGTGGGAAGTTTGTGAATGGGGTGTTGAACGCTATAGCGCATGGTCGAAAAACGGATTAATCGTCGAAGCGGCGACTCCGGAGTCGCCGCTAGCAGCGAGCCATGGCTCGCTGCTACGATAGGGGTACATGCCCAATCCCACATCCCTCACATCTCTGGAGAAAGCCATTCGTGTGCATTTTCATGATAAAGAGCTCCTCGCTCAGGCGCTGACGCACCGCAGTGCCGTGCATATGAGCAGAACGAATGGACACAATGAACGTCTGGAGTTTTTAGGTGATGCGGTACTGGAGCTCGTCTCAACAGAGTATCTTTATCATTTAACAGATCGCCCGGAAGGGGAACTCACGAACTGGCGTTCAGCCCTTGTACAACGCGATAACCTTGCGGATGTTGCGCAGGAATTAAAGCTTGGTGAGTATATTTTCATGAGTAGAGGAGAAGAGGCGAGCGATGGTCGCTCCAAGGAATCGACCCTCGCAAACGCCCTGGAAGCACTCATTGGTGCCATCTATTTGGATCAAGGGTTTGATCCCACTCGTACGTTCATTGAGGATTTCATTCTTGCACGCCTTCAAGATCTCCTTTCCAAAGGAAAACACCGCGATGAGAAGAGCGTGTTCCAGGAAATCGCACAGGAGAAAACAGGCAAAACACCTACGTACAAAACTGTGTCGGAAGTCGGTCCTGATCACGAAAAGATCTTCACCTGTGCCGTCTGTATTGGTGATGAAGAAGTTGCGCACGGAACAGGCAATAGTAAACAGCGTGCAGAGCAGGCTGCTGCCAAAGAAGGGCTACGGGTGAAGGGGTGGAAATAAAAAAGTGGTACGTTGCAGGGTAGCACGTTACACGTTTTATCTTGCTACCGTGTAACGCGCAACATGAAACATTTATCCCATCCTAATCTCAATGTTCACACCCGCAGGAAGGCTCAAGTTCTGGAGAGAGTCGACTGTCTTGAACGTTGTCTCGGAGAGATCGATCAAACGGCGGTGAATGCGCATTTCAAACTGATCACGGGCGTCTTTATGGACGAACGTAGAGCGGTTCACGGTGAACTTCTTGATCTTCGTGGGAAGGGGAATAGGACCATGCACAACGGCACCGCTGCGTTCTGCCGTATCGATAATCTTGAGGGCTGCTTCATCCAGCACGGCGTGGTCAAATCCGCTTAAACGAATGCGGATTCCCTGAATCTTCGGGTGACCCTTCTCCATGGCTTTTGCCGCTGCCGATGCTTCCATGGGAAGTTGCTGCTTGGAAGGAGCCGCCTTCGCTTTGGGAGCGGGAGGAGCTTTCTTAGGAGCTTCTTTCTTTGCCACAGTTCCGCCTTTTGGCGAGACAAGCTTCTTTGCTACCGGCTTCTTGGCCGGAGCAGATTTTTTCGCTGGAGTTTTCTTCTTCTCGGGAGTCATAGAAGCGGTGGGAAAGAAAGAACAGTCCGGCTTCGTCCCATCCCCCTTGCGGGGGAGGGACTACGCCGAGAGAAATTATTTTTTAATTGCGGTTACAACACCGGCACCAACCGTGCGGCCACCTTCGCGGATTGCGAAGCGTGTTCCGGTATCGAGAGCGATGGGAGCACCAAGCGTGACGACGAACTTAATGTTGTCACCCGGCATGACCATTTCGACACCTGCAGGAAGTTCTACAGAGCCCGTCACGTCCGTTGTACGAACGTAGAACTGTGGCTTGTAACCCTTGAAGAAAGGAGTGTGGCGTCCACCTTCCTCTTTCGTGAGGATATACACTTCTGCTTCGAATTCCGTATGAGGCTTAATGGAGCCTGGCTTTGCAAGCACCTGACCGCGCTCAATGTCTTCGCGTTCAATACCACGGAGGAGGAGACCGGCGTTGTCACCAGCCATACCTTCGTCCAGTTGCTTGTGGAACATTTCGATTCCCGTCACAACCGTCTTCTTCGTCTCACGAATACCCACAATTTCCACTTCATCGTTCAGTTTGATCTTTCCTGTTTCAATACGTCCCGTTGCCACTGTTCCACGTCCCTTGATGGAGAACACGTCTTCCACGGACATCAGGAATGGCTTGTCCGTTTCACGCTTTGGCTCAGGGATGTACGTATCAAGAGCATCCAGCAGTTCCTTCAGCTTACCGACGTTTTCAGCGTCTCCTTCAACAGCTTTGAGAGCAGAACCCTTGATGATAGGAGTCTTGTCTCCTGGGAAACCGTACTTCGTGAGAAGTTCGCGGACTTCCACTTCAACGAGTTCGATCAATTCAGGATCCTTCACCATGTCGATCTTGTTCAAGAACACTACGATGTACGGAACGTTCACCTGGCGAGCCAAGAGAATGTGTTCACGAGTCTGTGGCATGGGTCCATCTGCAGCGGACACCACAAGAATTGCTCCGTCCATTTGTGCTGCACCGGTGATCATGTTCTTCACGTAGTCAGCGTGACCAGGACAGTCCACGTGTGCGTAGTGACGCTTTGCAGATTCGTACTCCACGTGCGCCGTATTGATGGTAATTCCACGTGCCTTTTCCTCCGGAGCATTGTCGATATCGGCATATGCCTTTTTCTCGCCTTCCGGAGAGAAGTTAACGGAGAGGGCCGCGGTGAGGGTTGTCTTACCGTGGTCGACGTGACCGATCGTACCGACGTTCACGTGCGGCTTACTTCGATCGAATTTCTTTGCATCTGCCATAAAAAGGTGAGGAAAAAGGGTCTAAAAATGAAGAATTTCTAAGGCATGCTAGCCTTAAAAGCCAAAGGAGTCTAGAGAGGAATAGAAGGGGAGTCAAGTAACGTTACACGGTAGCAGGTTGCTGGGTAGCAGGTTGTCCGATTATGAGTCGTAAACTGTTGATCGATGCGCTATCGCTAAAATTTGCACTTCCTGCTTTTGAATAACAAAAATCACTCGATAATCGCCAATACGGAGGCTGCGTAGACCTTTTAAAGAATGTCGAAGGGGTTTTCCAAACAGTTCGGGATCGCTTGTCAATTTAACTTCAATTGCCTTACGGATACGCACAAGATCTTTCTTCGGTAAACGTTTGAAAGCCTTTCTATCAATCTGATCGCTATAAACGATTCTGTACCTCATGACCAGAACTTTTTATGACTGATGTATTTCTTCGTCTTTTTGAGTCTCTCTTCGCCTAGCTCACTCAAGTAGGCATCTTCTTCTATATCCATTGCCATTTTCAGTAATTCCAAGGCTTTGGTTGCCTGTGGCACATCATCACGCGCAGAAAGTTCCTGCAGGAGGATATGAACATCGTTTGGCAGACTGATGTTGATACGCTTCTTAGAGGTTGGCATATTCCTAGTGTATCAAAAGTGTATCACCTTTGTCAAACTGCGGATTTCTCATACGGTGCGCCAAACGGTACAAAAGGCTCAATGTTCAGATTGAGGAGAACGCCTTTTATCTGCTCTACCTGGCCCTGTGTAAGATTCATGAGTACGGTGTCTATTCCGCCCCACGTTCCCGAGAGATCTGCATCAGACAGAACCTGCTGTACATCCGCATACATCCTGGCACCAGCATTTTCACGCTGGTCTGACGGAGCTTTTTTCTCTGTGAGTTTGTAATACTCCATATGTCTGCATAGTAATCGCACAAAGGTGCAAGTCAATACATCACCAGATACAATAAAAGCATGGACCGTGCTGAGAAAATGAAAGCCTTTTCGGATGCCATCTGGGGATGGTTTTCTGAACATAAGAGAACGCTTCCGTGGCGGGATGTAGATCATCTCTCTGCGGCTGATCGAGCATATCGTGTCTGGATTTCTGAAGTGATGCTGCAACAGACACAGGTGAGCAGGGTCATCGTCATTTTTGATCGCTTCCTCAAAGAATTCCCTCATCTAAGAGACCTCGCACAGGCGTCCAATCGTGATGTGATCATGGCCTGGAGAGGGATGGGGTATAACTCCCGTGCACTCAGGCTTCGTGATGGTGCAAAGGTGGTTATGGATCAATTTGGAGGAACTTTTCCTCATGACGTGGAGCACCTCCGATCCATCCCTGGCATCGGGCGTTACACGGCGGGAGCTATCCGCAATTTTGCGTTCAATCTTCCAACGCCGTGTATCGATACAAACATCGAACGGATTTTATTACGTGTGTTCTATGCACCGTCTGTCATATCTGTGAAGACCGATGAGCTGTATCAACTTGCATCGAACATTCTCAATATCGCGATCGATCCCGCTGAACTCCATTTCACGAAAGACTGGCATGCAGCACTCATGGACTTTGGCTCTCTTGTGTGCACCAAGACGAACCCTCGTTATGAGAGTGATCCTCTCATGGCTCTTGGTCTCTACGAAAGTCCGTATCGATCGGACATCAAGAAGAAAGCAAAAGAACGGTTCCATCATGGAGAGCCAAATCGTATTTATCGTGGACGGATTATCGAGGCGCTTCGGAATCGTCCGAATGGTATTCCATCTGAAGATCTTGGTGATTTGATCGATACACAATGGAAAGGAAAGAAGGAGGAAAAAGTGTGGTTAGAAAAAATCATCCAAAGGCTCGTAAAAGATCATCTTATTGAAATGAAAAAGGATCGAGTTCGCTTAAAGATTTAGTGATAGGACAAACCCTCGCCCCAATTACGGGGCTCCGGTTTATCAAAAAATAAATCTCAATTCTTAATTCCAAATTCTCGATTCTATGAAGCCATCGCTTCTGCCTTCACTGCCCTTCGCATGGTCCACAGCGCACTCACGCCAAGCGTTGTGAGAGCAACAATGAGGCCAGGCCCCGTGTGGCTCAACGGAGCACCGGAATTGTTGTTTCCTACGGAGAGAACCGGGGGGTAAGGCTTGTATCCGTCTGGGTAGTATTGGTTTGGATAATTCGGATAGTTTGGGTAGCCGTAGGGGCAACCGTACGCTGCACAGTTAGGGTCATACGCACCGCCAGATCCACCAGAACCACTTCCACCGCCTGTGTTTCTTGGAGAAGATGAAGAACTGCCTGTGGGCAATTGAGGAACAATGTCATCATCGCCATTTGGCAACTGGGGTACGATGTCATCGTCCGTGGTTGGAAGCTGTGGAATTTGATTTGCAGTCGGAAGGTTTGGAATCTGAGAATTTGGAGTCGGGAGATTCGGAATTTGCGAGTTACCCAAATTCAGCGTGGGAATGGCAGGATGGAGCTGAGGGATTTGGCTTCCGCTGGGAGATTGCTGCGACGGAAAGAGACCGTTCAATGCTTCATCGGGCGTCACATATGCGTAAGCAGACCCGCTTGTGAGTAGCGGAATCATCAAGCCTGCAAGAACAAGGCCGAAACGGGCAATTCGTGAAGTGATATGGGTATGGGTGTACAACGTTTTATTATAGCACAAAAAGGGGGTTTTTTACAAGGGAGGATCTGGGCTTAGGAAAGCCACAACCGCGCTAGAATTGAGAATTTGGAATGGTGAATTGAGAAAGGGTAAGAGTCCATTCTTCTCAATTCTAGATTCTCAATTCGCAATTCTTTCTCTAGTTTGTTGGGATAATCACACGATCGTAGATCTTCACATCATCAATCTGGCCGGCAAACGGAGAGATGGCTGCATCGCCCATGCCAATCTGCGCTTCTCCATTGTTGATAATGGAATTGATGCCGCCTGGACTGCGCAAGGTATTGAGTGTGACGTTGAGATTTCCTCGTGCTGTGGAGAATTCCGTGCCATTCACGTAGATTTTCACCGCGTCAGGAGTTCCGGCGAGAGCTGCATTTGTGCCGTTGTAACTCACCACAACATGATGAATGGCTCCCGTACCGAAAGCCGTACCGGTCTTCACTTCAAGGCCAATGGGATTTAAGAAAGAACTGCCGGACATCTTAAAGCCGAATCGCTGATCGGCGGTGTATGTCATAGCCCACCCCGGGAAAGAAAAGCCTCTGCTCTCCACTTTTCCAACAATAATACCATCCTGCGTGCTCGTTGCACTGGGCTTTGCGTACGCACCCAGAGAGAAATCGTTGTTGTACTGGAAATTGAAGAGGGCCAATGCTCCAATATTCACATACTGATCAATGCCATTCAGACTTGCAGAACTTCCCACTCCTGTCAGAGGGGAGCTCCATGTAGCACCATTTGCGAAGACAACATCATGATCACCCGTTGTGGCATCTTGGGATACTGTTCCGTTTCCTTCATTCAGTGGCCAGTAACCAAGAAGACCTGCTTCCAGTCCTGCTTGAACCGTGAAGGTGACAACGCGGGTGGTGAATGGTGTGGGGAAAGGGAATGAATCGTTCAGGGCAGTCATAGAGACAACGTACGTACCGGGTGTTGTGGGAGTCCATGTAAGTTCGCCGGTCGTTTGATCAAACGATGAACCGCCCAGGTTAATACTGTTCACGCCCCCAACGAAAGCGAGGAGATCAAATTCTTCAATCACACCGTTGGGGTTCAAGTCTGCGCTGGCAAGGAACCCGGAATCGCCTGTGTGTTTACCGAAGAGGCTCTCAATGAGATTGTAATCTGTTCCATCCACAAACGTGTCTCCGTTCACATCAAGATGTACGGGGCCAGCCATCATATTCTGGGAAGCCATGAGGAAACGAACGCTATCGGTTTCTGGATCTGTTACATCCAACGTAAGACTAAAAGGTTGTCCCACCGTGAGATTGTATGTCGTATTCAGATTATTAAAGACCGGTGGCTGGTTTGCGGTAACAGTACTGGAGGAAGAGCTTGAAGAAGAACTGGAAAGCTGATCGGAAACACAGACTCCACTGTTACACACCATGAGCGCAGGACAGACATTCGTTCCATTATCGCAGGGGAGACAGATACCGTTTACACAAACCTGACTATTGGGACAAAGCGCACCCGAGCATTGTGCAGAGGAGCTGGAACTACTCACTGCTCCTGCAGCACTGCAGCGAAAATCAAATTGCTGTGTTGCCTGCACGTAATATGTTCTGTTGGGCTTGAATGTTGCAAGGACGGGAGAAGCATTTCCTGCAAAACCAAAACGCTCACCGGGCCATGTTGCGCTCGTAGGATTTTTCTCTGCAGCGAAGTCTGCTGTGTACTCATAAATCTTCAGTCCTGAGACACCGGAAAAATCTGATGGAGAAAGCCACTGATCGCTTCCGCCAAGGGATGCAGGGCATGTGAAGATACCGTGGGTTCCGGCTGGGAGGTTTGCATTTTCTGCAGAGGCAAGAGGACCAAAACGGAAATTTTCCGTCAAGCCGTTTCTCATAAAACTCTTGTCGCTCAATGCTCCGCCAAGTCCGCCAAGTCCCCCCAACTGTGCAATGGCTACAACCACAAGAAGTGCCAGAACAACAATGGTTCCAAGAACGTACGTACGATGACGGGAAGCGGATGGGGGAGTGGGCATAACCTTTATGGAGATGATAGAGGAGAGAGGAGGGCAAAGGAAAGCAATTTTTTCTAATTACAGAGAGCACCACAGGTTGCGGCTGTGTGGTTGCAGTAACAGGCGCTTGTAGGGGTACTAGAGGAGCTACCCGGGGTGGCAGAGCAGGAGGGCGTTCCCCCACTCATCACGCAGAATTTTCCTGCGGTACAACCACAATCGCTTGCGCAGTTACAGCGTTCACCAGGTTCACAGATGGAGTCAAAATCGCACACGAGAATGGATTTATTGTGAACCAGAACATCATTTGCAAAATAGGTATGCGTTCCATCCACGGTCATGTTGAAGACAGGAGCTTTTCCTGTCACAGGAGTGATGGAAGAAACGGTATCGGTTGTTCCATCGGAGAGACTCAGAATGTCACCAGGGACAAGTTCACCCGCTTTTTTCCATATTCCGTGTGACCAGAAAGGATGTTCGGGTGTTACCTCAATGTGCCGAATGGGAGTTTTCAGAACAACACGCTTTTCACTTATGCGTGAGAAGATGGTGCTAACCTTTGCGCTTGCCTGCTTTCCTGTCGCAGGGTCCATCGACTGAACACGGTCTCCTTCTTTTACGGTTTCAATCGGTTTGGAAGAACCATCTGCCATGAGAATAGGCGTTCCTGAAACGAAACAGTTCACATCCGCCGTGATGATGTTGTTATAAATATTGATGTCATCCAGTCCTCCTGCGAACGATGTTCCAACCCCTGCACCCATACGAAGGTTCGCTGAGCTTACAAATGTGGCAGGTGCAGGATTTGTAGACGTGAAGGTTGTCTGCCCCCCTGTTGGTGGCACCGTCATAGGATTCATCTGATCAACGTAAATTCTTCCACGACTCGCCAATGCAAACTGTGGGTTATAGGTCACAACCACGTAATGGAATTTACCGTCTACAGGCACGGTTCCTGCCGATGTAAAGCGGACATCTTTCGTCATGGATTCTGCAAGAATGAGTTCTACTTTGTTATCGGATCGGAGTTTCACTTCATATCCATTGCCGCTGGAGCTGAAACGTTTGGAAAGAAGAAGCGCATCCTGCGTTCGGGCGGAGCGCACCCAGAGCGTGATGGAGAACGGAGAAGAGAAATCGAACTGAAGCGCCGTTGTAGAAACCGTTATGGCATCATCAATACCATCGAAGGTGATGGCGCGGTTGCTTGCAAGGAACGCTCCTGCTTCCCGCTGGGCACCTCCTGTAATGGTGCCGTTCGATACACCGACTCCTGTTGTAGTCGTGGAACTTACGGCTTCTTCCAGTGGCCACCGTGCTATGGCCGTAATGGTTCCTCCTGCAGAAGAGGAACTTGCATAGTTATACGTGCATGCAAATTGGAATGCTGAATCTGCAGAGATAAGGTACGTTCGTCCAGAAAAGAATTGTGTGAGCGAATTGGACCCTCCATATCCGTACCGGAGACCGGACCATCTACTGGATGACTGGAGAGATGTATTCTTTTCCGTCTTCGAGTTTATTTTGGAGAATTCGTATGCTTTGAAACCGGGAACATTCGAAAAAGATGTAGGACTCGTTACTGCGTAATTTGTAGGCAGAGGATTTCCCGCATCACATGTCACAAGTCCGTATTGTCCCTGGGGAATCACTACGGTTTCTGCATTACTGAGTGCTGCAGGAATGTACGTCTTTCCGCTCACTGTCACGGGAGGGCTTACCTGTCCTGTAAGGGATGCCGGATTCGCCTTTCTTGAGAAAACGACGTACAGCACAATCGCGCTTATAACGAGGACAACAAGTGCCAGTTGACGGAATGTTTTGGAGGTCATGGAAGCGGGAACGGAGGAGACATCAAAGAGCAGTTACTGAAGCAGCCATCACCATCGAAGCGGTTTCCATCATCACACTCTTCTCCGCTGTCCAGAACATTGTTACCACATGTGAGCGTGGGAGCGGAAGGAAGGAAGCCAGTATCCGAGAGAACCAGCACTTTTTCGTACGGTGTTGTGGGGGTGTTTGTTGCCTGACCGCCAATAGCCCACAGACCCATCCCTCCCCCAAACGGATGCGTGACGATGGAGAATTGCGTGGTGGGGTAGGGCAAGTTGTTTCCGGCTGTGTACCAGTCTGTTCCGTTATCGGAAAGGTAATTTGAGCAGATAGGCGCAGTAGAAGGACCTCCTCCAAGAGACCAGATTTTGTTCCGGAAGACAGCCAGCTGAACATCAATAAAGTTCGAAGGAAGAACACCTTGATACCGTGTCCACCCTGTCACCGGATCAAACACGAAGACATCTCGTGACGTGGTCGTGGTGATAGGGGTTGCAAAATAGCCACCCACAACGTAGATCTTTCCGTTAAAGACCACGGCTGCGTGATCACTCAAACCACGGTACTGTTCGTTGCCAAATTGTGGATCCAACGGAACAGGAAGATCTGCTTCTGTGTTCCAGGTGATTCCATCCGTGGATGAATAGACTTTTCTGGATTTCAACCCGGCACCTTGGGAGAAGCCGGAAGAACCATTCCGTCCAGCTATCACCCACATTTTTCCGTTGAAGACCACACCGGCACTTTGTGCAAGGAAATCCGGAAGATCTCCCACGCGTTGCCATGTCACGCCTTCATCGGATGACATGAAGACTGCTTTCGAAATGTTGTTACTGAAGTAGGGGAAGATTTCGTTGGGAGCAAAGTTGTTGTAAGACGTCGCCCCTCCGATGTACCACAATTTATTTGCATAAGAGAGAGCAATGCCGTTCTGCATATTGTGCGGAAGGAAGCCTTGAAACGTCCAGGTATCGCCATTCATGGACATATAGACACCGCTTCCTGCAACAATGGTCAGCGCGTTGTATCTGTTTCCGGCAAGGACAAAGAGTTTGCCGTTATGGCTCACGGCCGAACCCGCTGCAAGTTCCCGTGGGAGTGCATCGGTCCCTGCTTCCATCCATTCAGATGGCTCACAGAGTGCGTACGCTGGCTCAAAAGTATATGTTGCAGACGAAAGGGAGCTAGATGAACTAGAGACAGCAGCACTCGAAACGGGAGCAGCACATTGCAGTCCTGTGAAGACCGTATTACTGAACGTTTCTGAAATACTGTTTGCAGAAACGTATCCCAACACAGAAAGCAAAACAGGACACTGCGCACTTTGTGCAATGGTGAAGCCAATGGGAATACTGAAGTTATTATTGTTACCCGGTAAAACGAGAGAGTTATCTCCGCCGCAGATCACATCTGTTCCTTGCACACGGCATCCTGGCATGGTTTGTGCGGTATCCATGATGGCAGAAGCAGGAATAGGAACACGCAGTGTGACATTGGTCGCAATGGCTGAAGAGACGTTCGTCACACGGAAGGAATAGAGCGCCGTTTGTCCTGCCGTCACCGTTGTTGGGCCACTTGCAACGACTGACAACGGGGGAGAGGAGGAACTAGAAGAGGAGGGGGGAGCTGAGGAACTGGACGAAGGAATCGGCTGACACGCAATCCCCGTGTACACCGTTTGAATGGGAATGGAGCGATATCCCGTTGCCGATGCAAAACCTGTGTTTGAGAGGATGGTAGGACAGGGAGTGGATGCTCCAAGAACAAACGAAACGGTGAGTGTCAGTTGCGCTCCGCCTGCCAGAGGTGAAGAAGGGCTACACACAAGATAACGATCTTGTACCGTGCATGATGCATCCGTTCCTCCCGTATTCACGGTGATGGAGGAGGCCGTGGGGAGAGGATTTCGAAGAGTCACGCCTGTAAGTGGTTGTGGACCGTTGTTTCGAAGACTATAGGTATACGTCACCGTATCTCCTACCATCGCACTTGTTGGTCCTGATTGGGAAACCGTGACGGGTGGAGGAGGAAGAACGAGAGCAGAGGACGAAGAACCCGTAGGGAAGATGTATTTGAAATCACTGGGATCCACGATGGTATCGAAAATCCTCACGTCATCTAGATTTCCGCTAAAAGGAGCATCACTCAAGAATGCGAATCCTTTTCCTATATAGAAGGTAGGGTCTGGAATAGAAAAGGTCGTCAGGTTTCCAAATGCTTGTGTGAGGAGTCCATCGTCATGCACACCGTCGATGTACATCGTGATGCGATCGGTTGGATTCGCTTTTGTTCCATCGTACGACACAATTACATGCGAATATCGTCCTTCCGCCATGGGAAGAGAAGACGTTGCGATCATTCCTGCGTTCGTGCCTTCGGAAAGAATCAACTGAACGTAGCCATCCACTACTTGTAGCAAGTATCCTCGAAGCGGCATTGCGGAGACGGAGAAATTTCGAAGGACCGTCTTGTCTCCATTCCCCAGGAAGGAGAACGAGAAACGATTCTGTACGTCAAAGTTGAGAGTTTCTGAGTTCGCAGCGGTGAGAAAGTCGTCGATGCCGTCAAAGCTCAACGCTGCAACAGAATCCGTCGTTGCACCGGGAGCAATCCACGATGCACCTGCAATCGTCGCGTTATGATTACTCACACTATCTACAGCAGTGAGACCCTGTCCTTCCTCCATTTTCCACCAGGCGATGGGACGTGGGGAAGAACACGAGAAGTCAAAATCTGTGGAAGAAGCCACGTAGTACATTTTTCCTGCAGCAAGTGTTTCTAAACTACCTCCTCCGCCACCTCCCGCACTGGACACGAAATTCACCCCAAAGCGAGGACCAGTCCATCTGGTTGAGGAGGCAAGCGTACGATTTTGCTCATTCGAAAATCCCGGTGAATACTCATAGATACGTAACCATCCTGGGTTTGAGGATGATCTGAAACGAAGCGTATTTCTCCAAGAACTTCCAAGCGGCGGTTCCGTGGAAGGACAAGTGATAATGCCCGCTGCATTTGCGGGAATCGTTACCTTTTGCCCGTGTGACAGTGTTTCCGCAATCACCGTACGAGGTGGACCAGAAATAGGTGTGACCGTCGTCACACTTCCCTGAAAGAACCGTCCACGCAAAAGAACGATGGCAGCAATAACTGCTATGACAAGAATGGCAGCGACGAGTCTACCGCGCCGGTGTGGATTCGGGTTTTCATTCATCAGGGGAAGATCGAGTCAGGCGGGAACATGATGGAGCAGTTTGCAAAACACCCATCTCCGTCCCATGTTTGGCAGGTCTGCCCGGAAGCACAGTCGGCATTGGTGGTACAGGCAGTGCCAAACGGAGCACACTGCTTACCGTCGTCACATTCCTCAGTGCCATCGATACTTCCATTGCCGCAGAGTGCAGAAGTAGGAATGCTGGAAGAGGAGCTAGAGGAAGAACTGGAATTAACTCCACAGCTTGCGCGACACTGAGCTTGTGTTTGTGAGCAACCTACTCCTTCTTCGCAGATGCCACCTGCCTTACAGCAATACGAGAGAGTAGGCAGACACGTAATGGGAACTTGCAATGTTCTTGTAAGCGGCGTTCCAAGAAGACTTGAGGTGAGTGTTGCAACCGATGTGAAGGTAGACGGACATGTTGCTCCAAAGCCAACGGCATAGGCGATGGCAGCAGGCGTGATTCCCGTCATATTGGCTTGTAGTGTTCCCAAGTTACAAACAATGTTGGAGCCCACCGGAGAACATATGGCACTCGATTTAAAACTTATACCGTTTCCTGTAGGCAGCGGAACGGTAATGGTCACATTGTTGTGAGGTACCGTTCCCGTATTTTGCAGTGTGTATGTGTTTACAAGATCTCCACCTCGCGCTGCCGTCTGAGAAGCGACAGCAGTGAAGAGGAGACCTGCATTATTTTCCGATGAAGAACTAGAGGAGGAACTGGAACAGGAGATGGTGGGAGAGAAAATGAGAGCATTGTTGCCGAGGTTTATATCATTGGTATCAGATTCATCGGAAGTAACCTGTGCAAGTATGGCAGTAGAGGAATTACAGAGGTTGCTATTGAGTGGAGTGAGAGCCACACCTAATACTGTAGCTCTTCGTCCAAACGTACCAAGATTGCATGAGACAGGATTGGTTCCTTCACGAGTACAAAGAGGATTGGACAAAGACGGAGTAAACCCGAATCCACTTGGAACGGGCACAAGCACACGGACATTTGTTGCAATTCCAGAGCCAGAGTTACTGACAATCATCTGGAAAACATGGGGTTGATTCAGTGTAGGATCGTCTCCTTCAATAGAAATGAGCGCAAGATCAAAAGAACTGGAGCTTGAAGACGACGAAACGGGTGGAGGACACGACACAGTCACAATATGTGGTGAACTTGTATTGTTTGTGGGGTTTGGATCAACGCCCGCCGCTGTTGTGGTGCCGCTTATTTGCACGGTGGTTAAGCATGTAGTTTGATCAAGAGGAGTCATTGCAATATCAAACACTGCTACTGAGTTGGGAGGAAAGTTTGGAAGATTACACACAACAGGACCTGTTCCATGCGTACAATACAAAGAAGACAGTGATGGGTAATACCCAAAGCCTGTTGGAAGGTTCACGGAGAGTTGTACATTTGTTCCGGTGGAGGTTCCGCTATTTCCGACAGTGAATCTGGTGACAAACGGAAGGCCTAAAGGAGTGGTAATGGGAGTGAGAGACGAGAGAGTTGCTCTCATGTCTGTTGATGATGGTGACCCTGTCACGTTGAAAGTGACCGGCAGCGGCGAATCACTGGGTGTTCCTGTTCCAAATTCTTTCGCACGGAGGACAATCGTATGATCCCCAATATCTGCATTCGTAGGTGCATATGTGAGACAGTACATGCTCACCTGAATGGGCGTTGCGCCAAAGTAGCCCGTGTAGATGCAGCGCTGCAATGTTGCGCCGTTTGGAAGGGCTGCATCGGTCAGTATGTCCTCCGTTTGGACAACGCCGTTGATGGTACGGTTTGTTGTCCTGTCGCGATCGATCCCGGCGACGTACATGGTTGCGGAAGAACCCGCAGGAACCGTAATGAATTCACTTCCGGAAATAATGATGCCCGCAGGGCGGCTTGTTTGCGTTGGGGGCAGTGATCCGCGCAACGGAGCAGGATTCCTCATCAACGCAAACATCGTTCCCAAGCCAATCACAATCAGTACCCCCAGGAGAAGGTTGATGCGGTGGGAGGCAGGGCGGAGGGGCATGAGGGAGGTTAAGGAGGAGCCTCTTTAAATGGACGAAGGAGGAACAACCCATCGGCAGTTACTGAAACACGCATCACCATCGTTCGTGTTGCCATCGTCACAGTCTTCACCGGTTTCCGTTGTTCCGTTTCCACAGACGGAGGAAGGGGAGGAGGACGAAGAAGAAGACGACGACGAAGAGGATAAGGAACTGCTGGAAGAACCGCTTGTACAAATACCTGAAGAACAAATAAGTCCCAGAGGGCATACGTTCGTTCCGTCACACGGAACACAGAGACCGTTCACGCACACTTGGCCACTTGTGCAGAGGTTGCCGATACATTGTGCCGATGAACTTGATGAACTGGAAGACGATGAAGAAGGGGGACCGCTCGATGAAGATGAAGAGGATGTTGTGGAACTGGAAGAGCTGGTAGAAGAGGAAGAGGAAGACGAAGAGTTCGAGGAAGAATTGCTAACAGAAGAAGAACTGAAGGAAGTATTGCTTGATGAACTCGTGCTGGATGTTGAAACACATGTTCCACTTCCACTACATTGATAACCTGAAGGACAGAGATGGGTCGAGTCACACGGAGTACACACCCCATTCGTACACACTTGATTGTTGAAGCAGAGGGAGCCCGTGCATTGTGCCGACGATGTACTGCTGGAACTAGCAGCACCATGACCGGGGCAGGCTCCTGACATTTGAAGTCCCTGACCACAGATGAAACATAGATCGATATCACTCATCACATAGATCTGTTTGCCACTTCCTGTGCTGTCCAGCCTCGTCAGTTTGTTAATCTCATTGTAGAGAGCCTGTTGGTCGGTTGTATCAGCATCGTTTACTTGTGCTTGTGAGAGGAAGAACGTGCCGTCAAAGAGGAAGAGCTTTGTTTTCCCCGCCTGATAATTCGCATTCTCCCGTCCGGAATACTGGTACCCCCAGTAGAGTGTGCCTGCGGGAATTTGATAGTTTCCGGTTGTGGGGGTAATAGGAACATTCACCATAGAGCCCTGCGGACAGACGACCAGGTTGTGTTCATCTCCTTTTATAATGACTCCCTGCAGAGACTGATCGCTTGTGTATTCATTCACAGGAATGCCCTGGTAGAGAGCACCAAGAAGAGATGCTCCGGGACGCGGAGCAGCAGAGAGATCTAATGTGGGAATGAGGATGTCATTCTCTTGTTGTTTTTGTTCAGAGACGACGGTGGCAACCACTGCCGCAATGACAGCAATTCCAATGACCGAGAGCAGAAGGTGCTTGAGGCCCATTGGAGGGAAGGATAGAGAGAAAGTTGGCGGGATGCAATAAAAAAGTTACGGTGAAGAAGGCGGTAGTAAGAAGTCAGTAATCAGTAATCAGTAATCAGTAGTCAGTAGTCAGATCTCATGTCTCAAATCTCATGTCTTATAGACTTGCCGGCGGCACCACCCATCGGCAGTTACTGAAGCATGCATCACGATCGTTCGTGTTGCCATCGTCACAGTCTTCTCCGGTTTCGGTTTGTCCATTGCCGCAGATTGCGGAGGAGGATGAGGAAGACGAGGAAGATGAGGAGGACGAAGAGGACGAGGAAATAGAAGAAATAGATGATGATGAAGTTTCCTCACATCTATTTGTCCCCGAATTACAGACCATATTGTAAGGACAACTCACGCCATTTCCACATCGATAACACAAGCCAGCCTGACAGACTGTTCGTGAATTATTGCATTCATCCTGATCACACGAACCTGCACCTCCGCATTGCCCCCCAATACATGCAAGTCCATTTGGACAGTTGGCATCTGTTGAGCATGCTTGTTGTGATGTGCTTGATGAAGAGGAAGAGGATGAAGACGAGTAGTTCGAGGAAGACGAGGAAGAGGAAATGAAGGACGAAGAAGACGAAGAAAGAGACGAAATAGATGATAACGATGAAAGAGCGGAGCTGCTTGAAGTGCCTCCCACTGGACAAGCATTTGCAGGCAGAAGTCCCTGTCCGCAGATGAAGCACAAATCAACGGCGCTCATCACATACAACTGCTTACTGCTTTCCGCCGTGCTGAACTGCGTCAATCTGTTGATGTCTGCATAGAGCGTGCGTTCATCCTGCGTTAAATTTGGTGCATTCACCTGTGCTTGCGAAAGGAAGAATGTCCCGTCAAACAGTGCAAGCTTTGTTTTGCCTGCCGCGTAATTGGCATTCTCCTGCCCGGAATATTGGTAGCCCCAAAACAGCGTGGTTGCACTTGCCGGAGCAAGGGAAGGGTTGATAACAGGAATGTTGGAAGCGGTTCCAATGGGGCACGAGACAAGGTTATGTTCATCTTTCTGGATGAGTGCACCGGCAATGGATTGCTCGCGTGTATATTCATTGAGTTGAATGCCGTTCACCGTTGCACCAAGAAGGGTAGAGCCCTTCACTTCCGCACGCGAAAAATTGAGGGTCGGAATAAGAACATGCGACGAAGAGCGCTGAGTGGCAACGGTTGCAACAATTGCTGCAGTGACTGCAACACCAACGACTGAAAGAAGGAGAGTCTTCAGGGTCATTGGAAAGCAGAGTAAAGAGAATCGAAGGGGGATGCAATGAGATCTGGCTGGCGCGGAAACAAGTCGCGCGAAGTCCGCCTTCGTTCGCCACGGTGAACTACGGATAAACAGGTATCGTACATTCCGCGCGAAGTATCGCATTTTCCGCGCGAAGGAAAAATTGTTTTGTCATGAGAGCGGCATACTTGCCGCGGATAAATGGCATACCTGCCCGCCGGCAGGCGGGCTTGCCGCGGTATAAATGAAACTCTTTATATATCGAAACAACTCAATAGTGTGACATCCCATTTCCCCGATGCGGAGGACCACGGGTATTCCTCAGGTTTTTCACAGAGTCCTTTCTTCACTGGATTCATGTGGATGTATCTGATGACCTGACGTATTCGGTCAGGAATAACAAGATGAAATCGAGGTTGCCATAGAGCACCTTGGCCTACCTGAAATACGACTGCACGCTTGAAGGTGTACATGATTCTAGAAATTGAATTTTCTTTTGGTGCCTTTAGCAAAAAATGACAATGATCGGGCATGATGACGAAGGAATAGAGAAAAAAGGGCAACTTTTCTTGTGTGAAATAGAGAGCATTAATTGCTTCTCTTGCATGACCCGGTTCAAGGAAGAGGGGATGCTTTCCTTTAACGTTCGTTGTGATGAGCATGGGAAGCTGGTTTTGGATGGGGTGTCGTTGGGACATTGGGAAATGCTAAAGGGCCGCGCGAAGCATCGCGCTCTCATTTCTGGATAAATGATGGTCTAATCATCAATGAAATGACATAAGAGCGGCATACTTGCCCGCCGGCAGGCGGGCTTGCCGCGAATAAATGGCATGCTTGCCGCGGACCCATCACGTTATCCACCATTTTTCAGATATTCTTGATCGATCGTTTGGATGATGGTCTGGCGAATATGTGATCATCATTTTGCGGTCTCTTCTACTCTTTTTTCTCTGATCACATTCACTTTAATGACACCCGGGTAGGTAAGCTCGGCTTCAATCTTCTTTGCGATGTTCTTCGCGAGTTCCAATTGCTTGAGATCATCAACTCTGCCTGCATCCACAAACACGCGCACTTCGCGTCCTGCAGAAATGGCGTAGGCCTTGCTCACTCCCTCGAACGATTTGGCTGTCGCTTCCAGTTCCGTAAGACGCTTGATGTACGCTTCCATGGATTCTCTTCTGGCACCGGGACGTGCACCAGAAATAGCATCTGCTGCAGCAACAATGAAGGCTTCTGCAGTTTCGATGGGGATATCTTCGTGATGTGCTGCAATACAGTGAATCACTTCCGGTCGTACCTTGAAGCGCTTTGCAATTTCTACGCCAATCTCCACGTGCGTACCGGAGACTTCGTGGTCCAGGGCTTTCCCCATGTCATGCAGCAAACATCCTTCTGCAACAATCAAAGGATCTGCCCCTAACTCTTCCGCCATGGTGCGTCCCATGTTTCCCATTTGGACCGAGTGCTTCAAAATATTCTGTCCGTAACTGGTGCGGAAGCGCAGGCGTCCAATGATCTTTAAGAGATCTTGCGGATAGCCCGTAATGCCGAGTTCCTCGGTTGCTCGCTTTCCAAATTCCAAGAGCATTTTTGCAACCTGCTCTTTCACTTTGTTGACCACCTCTTCAATGCGTGCCGGTTGAATGCGTCCATCTTCCACGAGTTTTTCCATCGCAAGTTTTGCAACGTAGCGGCGAATCAAATCGAACCCGGAAATTACAATGGCTCCCGGTGTATCGTCAATAATTACATCCACGCCTGTTGCTGCTTCAAACGCTGCAATGTTGCGTCCTTCTTTTCCAATGATACGTCCTTTCACATCGTCCGACGGAAGTTGCACCACAGTTGTTGTTGATTCTGTAGCCACTTCGGAGGCATACCGTTGCATGGCTTCGGCCAACATGTTCTTTGCTTTCTCTTCCACCTCTTCTTCCATCGCTTTCTGTTCTTCTTTCAGTTGCGCTGCAAAGAATGGTGCAAATTCCGACTTTAATTCTTCAGACAATTTTTTCTTCGCTTCTTCCGCCGAAAGTTTGGATACTTTTTCCAATGCTTCACGATGCTTCACGGTGGACTCTTTCAGTTCCACCTCCATCTCTTTCATCTCCGTTTCTCTCTTCGTCAATGTTGCACGCTGCTTTTCCACTTCCTTCACTTTTTCCGTGAGCGCTTTTTCATGTTCTTCAATGCGCGCGCGATCTTTCTCCACATGAGACGTCATCTCCTGCACCTGCAATTTTGCCTCGCTCATAATTTCTTTCGCGTTTGCCTTCGCTTCAGCTTCCAGCGCTTTCGCTTTGCTGCGCGCTTCTACAATCTGAACCTGCGTGTCCGCAAGTTCTTTTTCTTTCTGATCAATTTCCGCTTGCAGGCGGTTACTGATTTTCTTTCCTGAACTAAACCAGAACCAGCCGGCAAGGAGGCCAAGAAAAAGTCCTGCAATAAGACCTAGAAAGACGACGGTAAAATCCATAGAGGGTTGGGGCAAGAAGAAGGGCGCCCCACTTCAGCTCACGTCAAAGCAATGTCAGAATTTGATGGCCGATCTACAAGGAGAGAAATCATGACGGTGTCGGGTCAAAGAATTGATGCAATGTGAGGCTCGTCTCTCAGAACATAAGGAGAGGAAGTGGGACGAGACGAACAAAGCATAGAGGATGGCAAGGCAAAAGGCGAGGGCTGATGGATGGCTTCCTGCTGCGTTCGGTTCGAATGAGAGCCGAAAACAATGATTGATTAGATCACCATTTGTTGTTTGGTAGCAATCGGGATCGCTCGATGGCTCCTTCTGGGCGCAGTACCGTGCGCCTCTTTTTCCTCTCTATGCGTTTCTCACCCATTCTCTTTTTTGTTCCAACGGTCCTCCTTGCTGGGCGCATCGCCCTTGCAGAGGAGGTTCTGCCTCTTGATACCGAGCTTCTAGCATCATCTTCCAGCTCGTCTGAAAGCGAATCGTCCTCTGTGTCATCGGAGTTGTCATCGTCGGCGCAATCCTCTTCGTCGGAATCATCATCAGAGTCTTCATCATCAGAGCAGTCCAGCTCGATCTCGTCGGAGCCCATCTCTTTCCTGTTTATCAGTGAGTTTCTTCCAGATCCTGTGGGATCCGATGATTTTGAATGGATGGAATTGATGAACCGAAACGGGCAAGAGGTGGATCTCTCGGGATTCAAGCTGGATACAGGCACTTCGACCTCGTTCGCGTTGCCTCCAGGAACGGTACTGGAACCTGAGCAAACACTGCTTCTTCCTCGTAGTCTCACCCATCTCTCTCTTCCAAACGGAGGAGGCGTGGTGCATCTGAAAGATTCTTCTGGCACCCTTCTCGAAGAGGTTTCATATCCGTCCATGATGGAAGGAGTGAGTTTTGGCAGGTCTCCGGAGAGTCCTCTGACGCTCCAATCGTTCTGTGTCCCGACTCCCGATGCACCGAATAGTGTCATCCCTCTAGACATCGCAATCTCTCTCCAGTCTGGGGAGACAGTAGGGGAAGGATCCATCACCATGAACCTTCAGGCGGTGGCATCGAATGGCACCCTTGGAGGAGCTTCCTGTGTGTTCGACTACGGTGACGGTTTTGTCTCCCAAAGTTGTAACCCAAATTCGCATTCCATCAGTCGCATTGGAGACAACGAAGTGACCCTTCGACTGACCGATCAATGTGGTATCACAGTGGAACAGACACTTGCATACCACGTTACAGCAAGGCCATCTTCGTCTTCATCCAGTCACTCTTCTTCGTCGGAAAATGAGACAGAAGATGATGTTCTTCCCCTCTCCTTGGTCGCGGCGACTACAGGTCTCGCGTGTCCCTCCGAAGGCATGGGAATAGTACACATTTCGGAGGTCCTTCCGGACCCTGACGGGAGTGATGACAACGAATGGATTGAACTCTGGAATTCCGGTGGTGACACAATCAACGTGTGTGGTTGGCAACTTGATGATGCGGAGGGTGGTTCGAAGCCGTTTGGGTTGGATGGAATTTCGATGAGCCCCAAGCAGTATCTCGTTCTTCCTCGAAGTCGCACAGGCCTTGCCCTGAATAACACACAGGAAAGCGTGCGACTTCTGGGTCCCATCAGTGGATCAAACGATCATCAGGTCTTGGAAACGGTGAGCTATGAGAAGAGTGAAGCCAAGAAGGCGTATGCCCGAAAGACGGATGGATCGTTTATGTGGACAGATCTCCTGAGTCCAGGAGCCGCTAATCAGTTTGCAGCAGAGCTGGCGCCACTCAAGGCAACCGTCACGAAGGTGATTGATGGGGATACCATCGATGTTGTTCTGGATGAACCCTCCAGCTTGTTTGGAGGAAAGAAATCACTGGGTGTTCGTATGATCGGGATCGATACACCGGAAACGGTGCACCCAAAGAAATCGGTGCAAGCGTATGGAATAGAAGCATCGAATTTCATGCGAGCCCTATTAGAAGGAAAGAAAGTCGAACTATTTTTTGATACAGATCTCTATGACTATTACGGAAGAGTGCTTGCGTATGTACAACTTTCCGATGGCTCTCTTGCACAGGAGAAACTGTTACAAGAAGGTTTAGCCTTTGCCTATACCAAGTATCCCTTCTCCAAGAAAGAAGAGTTCCTTACCCTTGAACAGGAGGCGAAAGCGAGAAAGAAAAAGTTATGGAGTGATACGGAAGCCCAAGAGTATGCGGAGAAACAGGCAATGAAAGAGAAAAAAGAAATAACGGTTAATTCTTCGTCTGCAAGTGGTGCGGCAGCGATACATGGCATGAATTCCGATGAGATCCTTCTTTCTGAAATCTATCCTCATCCACGGAAGAAAAGTGGCTTGAATCAGGGCTCTTTGAATCTTTTTGAAGAATGGATGGAGATTCAGAATACCTCGACCGATCGCTTTGATCTTCAGGGTTGGTCTCTGGATGATGAACAGAATGGTGGAAGTAAACCCTATGTCTTTCCGAAGGACTCGTTCATCGAGCCTCTTGCCTTCCTGATTGTTCCGAAAAGTATCAGCAAGTTATCCCTGAATGATGATAAAGATTCTATCTTTCTCATTCGGCCAGATGGAACCAGTGCCGGAGCCCTGACCTATGAGAAAATTGCAGAAGGTGTGTCGATGAGCATGAGTGGAGGAGCATGGTGCCTCTCTTCCGTGCCTACACCCGGAACTGTAAATACCTGTTCAGCTCGTTCAGCCCTAACAATAGCCACTCCTTCGATGATGCTGATGAATACTCCTTCAGTCGTTCCGTTCATCTCCGGAAAGGCACCGAAGAAGGCAAAAAGTACCTCGTTTCTGGCCAAAACTCAGGAGGGAGATATGGAGGGTCTTTTCGAAGCGATGTTGGAGGGGGAAGGGGAGGAAAATGGCTTAAGGGAGGGATCTCGAAATTTATTGACAATATCTATAATAATTTTACTGCTATCATCTTGTGTTGGAATAGGGGTCTACAGTTGGAGAAAGAGGAAAATTTTGGTATAATAGAAGGATTTCTTAACACCCACACACATTGGAAATTTCTCCTGAAGAATACGGCGAACTTATCCGCGATCGACTAAAGACGAGAGTGCCTGAAAATCAGAGAGTACAGTTGGAATCTATTTCTGCTAAGGAACTCGCAAAAATGCGACATGTACTAAACATTCATGCTCCCTTTCGCAGTCCTGATGAAACCAGAAAGGAACTCGAAGCCTCCGCAAAGACAGCTGAAGAAAAAGCTGCTGTTCTTGCACTTACAGCGGATCAAATAAACGCACTTTCTTCTGCGGGCGCGTATTCTTTTGAATCTGCAAAGAGACCTGAGAAGAAGCATTATTCCCGAGAAACAAGCGCATTGCTTACGGGAACAGGGTGGACTGCTGGGACTGTTGGGTTGGGAGTTCTGGTAGGGGCAGGTGCTGTTTCTTCGTCGGTTGTGGGAGGAATGGTGGCAGGTTCGCTTGCATCACTGTATGGCCTTGGTCGTCTAGAAGAGAAGATCTGGAAAGAAAAGCCTGCTGGTTTCTGGAGAACCGTGGGACGTGGGGTAACTTCGCCCTTCTGGATTCCCGCTGGTCTTCTAAAGTATGGATGGAAATCTACCAAACAAGCAGGTAAGAAAAATTACAATGCGGCAAAATCTATTGCGACAGGCAAAAACACAGTAGGTCATCTTACAGATCCAGTGAGATGGGGGTGGCATGTTTTTTCTGGAACCGTAAAGGGTTTTCAACCTTCGAAGTGGAAAGAATTGAAGGACGTGGAAAAGGTTACGGCTCTTCCAGGACAAGCCATAACGAAAACTCTCAAATTTATTTTTGATTCTGGAGTTTCCTCTTCTAATAAGCATGAGCACTGATCTCTCTTCCACTCCTTCGGCTTTTCCTTCTCCAGAGCCTCTCCGCCCAGGAGAACTGCCAGATGTTCCGATTCAGCCTAAAACTCCAGAAGCTCCAAAACCTCTCCCTGAAATGAAGGAAGATCTTGCGGTAGAAATGTTAGATTACACCCGTCTGGGAATTGAATTACGAAATGCTATTGAAGCAGGAAAGATGACTCCTGCGGATATACATCAATGGACTTCTCACCCGTGGCGTGCTTATGAGTTTTTGGTTGGAAAAATGGAAAAGAACATTGTTCATACACCTTTTTTGGATGGGCTCCGCGAATGGAATTTTGTAGGTGCGACAGTAGAGAAAGACGAACAATCTCAGAAAATGGCACATGAAGCCTGGGCAAAGGATCATCCTGAAGTGGCGGAAAAATTAACATATTTTGTTCGTATTATGTGTGAAAAACTGTTGGGACGTATAGGTACGTATGAAAAGGTACAAGACCAATTACATGAACAAAAGGAAATAGCGGCAACAGACAAGATTTATCAAAAAGCAAAGGAATTTGCTATCAAAAATCCTCCTGTTGCTCTCATAGGAGGTTTAGCTCTCTTCTGGTTAGGATCAAAAGCTATCAAAGGATTATGGTCCAATGAAAGTAAGCTAATTCGATATCCTGGGCGCCTTCTTATCCTGGCTGCTGGTGCTCTTGGAATTGATACGGTTCTTCGTCAGGAAACAGGGAAAAGTGGAGTAGATTGGGCTGCGGGTTTTACAGAAAATTTAGGATTCACAAACACTGCTGCTTCACTCAAGAATTTTTCAAAAACGATGGAACGAGGTTTGTTATTGGGATCTGGACGTGAATATAGTGTTTTGAACTTCTTCCACGAAAAATTCCAATTAAATGGAGATGATGAATACGCATTTTTCAATTCACTCTGCAAAGAAAATCCTCGTGAGTTTCTTTCATGGTATAACCAGGCTCGTACGTGGAAGCTCACTCGTAATGGAGATATGCCGAGCCTTCCTCCACATTTGAATGAGACATTTAGAAAGCTAGTCCGATTAGGTATCGTTCCAGACTCGATTGCACGTATGAATAAAGAGCAGCAAATGGATGCACTCCTTCGTGTGGCGGAAAAGACCTTAGGCTCATTCAAGAATGATCCCGATGCGGAAGGAATGGATCCTGTAGCCTACCTTGAAGAGCGATACGTTACAGGAGATTATTTCACACGCGTCTATGACGAATGGGCAAAGGAATGGACGGCAAAGCATGGTGCAGCCGGTGCTTACGTTCTGGTTTCTGCAAAAGAATACGCGGAAACAATGAAGAAAAACGTTGCGAAAAATCCTCTTACGATGTTGGATATTTTCCTTATTCATTTGCATCCCCAAGATTTCGATAAATTGTCGAATTATGGTCCTGGAGGGAAGACACTTAAAGAAATATATGCAAAGTTGACAGAACTTACGTCAAAAGGCCGTAATCTTGCATATGAAGGATTCGGACGTGCTGTTAATTTTGCAACGATTGATATTCCGCATACGGCGAAGAAGATTTATAAATATTTGAAAACAAAAAATGTTGAAGAATTGAATCGTCTTGGAATCACACAGGAGAGTATAGAAACGTGGACCAATAACTTTATCAGGGATGTTCAGGAACAAACGGAAGCGATAAAAAGTGGTGCACAGGAAAAATATAGATTTACCAAGGATTCAGAAATGTGGAAATTCCTGGAAGAAAATTTGGGAATTTATGGAGAGAAAGTAGGGGATATTATTTTTCTGACGGATGATGCAATCATGATGGTTTGGGATAAAGTCATTATTCCTGCGCGCGATGGAGCAGCAAGAGGAGCACGATGGGTTGTAGATCAGATTGGAGGAGAGGATGAGAAGACGCCTCAAAATACAGAAGGGGATGTACCATCTCCCGTTCCAGACGTTGAAATTGAAGTGCCACCACCAACTGAAGATAAACCTAAAGAGGCGCCACCTCCTGCTGATGATGCTTCTCCATTTCCCGGAGATCCTAGTAGACCTTTGCCGTAGATCTCAAATTAAGATCCAACATTTACAATTTGAGTTTTCAGAATTGTCGCATCACTTCCCCCAAATGGTATTTGGACGGTAATTTTAACTTCACCGAGAATGTCATCTGGGATCATAAATGAGTTTTCTCCATCCAAAGAATGTACTTTTCCATATCGTTCATAGGGTTTTTGCTGTCCCCAAAAGAGAGATGCATTTTTATCCAACGTGTATTCTTCTGGTAAGAAGACCTTTACCTTTCTGCCTCTATTTTCAATTGTGCATTCTTTCTGAAGTTCCTCGAAATCTTTTTCTCTGACGAAAAAGTTGTAAGTACCCTTTATTGCTGCGAGACCTGATATTCCAAAGACTGCTCCTGTTGCAGCCCCAATGACAAACATGCGACGTGCATTTAATTTTCTCATCTGAACATCTTCCAGGATTCCTTCCAGTTTTTTACGGTCTTCGGATCGTGTTTTGGTTTTCATTCCCGTATTTATTTCCGGAAAGTGTTTTGTAGAAGCCCATCCAACAATATAGCTGTAGGCTCGGCGAAAGTGACTTGTTAAGAAAGCCATTTTTTCATCTCGCAATTCTTCCCCCGGCCATCTTTCGTATTGCAAAAGAGTTAAGAGGAGATTTTCTATAACGGCCACTCCATCTGGATCTTTTGAATCAAAAGGAATTGGTTGGAGAGCAAGGATAAATTCATTTATTGCTTTTTCTACCATTCCTTTTAATTGAGCATCTCCTTCTTCATCTATATTTTTTGCATTCTCAAGAAGAATTACAAGTTCTTCAAATTTTTTTATCATTTCACCCCAATTTTTAATGTTTTCTGCTTTTTCGTAGGCCCTTTTTGAAAAGGGTCTTTTTTCTTTAGGTAAAAGACCACTTACTCTTGCACGTCTCGATACATCTTGTTCTGTCTCCGTCAAAGTTTTTGGGATTTCTGCCGGAGATGACAAATTTTCTTGTGCAACGTGCACGACGATATTTTTCTCCTGAGGAGTTAATGGAATCGATTCTTCTTGTGGGATTGACATTTGAGGGGGGAGAACTTTTTCTTCTTCTTTGGATTTGGGCGCAAAGAATCCGGTTTCCAATTCCATATGATCCTCATTATTCATATTTATATTATAACTAAATAATATATTTATGTCAAATATCAAAAATGGGGCCGCGAAGCGGCCCCTCTGCTAGTTTATTGTGATCGTTCTTGCTTTGGAGGATTTGTTACGCGAGAGATCCACGTAGAAAACCTTCACTTCCTTGACGGTTGGCTCTAACAGGTGCTTTTGCCCTTGTACGAGAAGAGGTCGTTTCCCCTCAACTTGTATTCCCCATGAGAATCCATTAGGTGCAGGCGGGAATGAAAGTAATCCATTTCGCCATTGAATTCCATCTGTATAGGGAATGTCATCTTCTACATGAAGTGCAACTACTGTTGAAGGAGGAGCTATGAATCCGGAAACATTTTCAAACATTTTCTCCGATGCAACTTTCTTTAGTGTCCAGGCTTGTGCGTCATCAAACATATTGCGGCTGGTTTTTGTATTGGCAACAAGATAGACTCCCAATATTAACAGAGCCATGATTGAGCCAAATACAATGTCTGGTATTTTTCTTTTTCCTGAATTTACTGCTGCGAAATAGGAATGCAGAATCGCACTTAAAATAAATGCGAAACCTAAAATTCCAATACACCATCCGACGAGACCGTTGATGTAGGTTAATAGAAAGGACAAGAAAACCAGAGCCACGATGGTCAGGAAGAGAGCGGTCATGCTACATACTCCAAAAGTGTTTTTGAGCGTTGTTTTGATAGATCAACAAAACTAGCTTTATTATTTTATCATAAAAGCAATTTTACGCAATAAGTCCCTTTTTGGGCTCTTTCAAGCCATATTGTTCAATTTTCCTTTTTGTGCTATAATATAGAGATGCCATCGAACACAAACACACCACTCAAAGAGCTCATGAAAACTCTCTACGAAGCGCTTATGCGTGAAGTAGAACCAGAATTAACATCCGATTTTAAGGATGACTTGGACGTTGTGTATGCCGATGAAACACCCGAGGAGCATCGTGAACGTGTGCAAGGATATGTGGAGGCTGTGCAGGAAGTGAATCGTCGGTTTGGCATTCTTATCGATACCTGGAAAAGCCAACTACTTGCATTCAAGAAAGCAGCTCTCGAAAAAGCAAACGCCCGTCAAGAGCGTGATGATGAAGACGCAACAACATCTCTCATTCAGCAATTCGATGTACAACCATGAAACATGAACCACGTTGTCACCGGCTCTGTGAAGACGGCTCCTTGCGAGAGCATCGTCTCTTGGGTGGAAATGGAATGCCACCTGTTCCTGACTATACTCTTCCCGAAGGACGCCAAGAGAAACCTCTTGAAATAAACCGAGGTGATGTGGTGAAGATGATTGATGCATTCATGGTGGACGGCGAGATGCACGTACAAGAAGTGCAGGCACTCGTAGACAAAATTGAAGAGACTCTTGCCCTAATCTATCCCAGCTTCACGATTGATGCCGATTCCAGGAATGACGTTGCACTTCTTCAAATTGCGCGTGATTTGCGTTTCATTGATCCCTCTACGTACAATACGCTGGTTGATAAAATGCAGTTTGCAAAAAATAGTAAGACAATAGAAAAGCCAAAATCTCTGACGCTTGATGAACGTTTCCTGCTTCTTTCGCCAGAAGAGATGCATGCACAAATCCAGGCT
Organism: Patescibacteria group bacterium; assembly: GCA_023263945.1. GTDB lineage: Bacteria > Patescibacteriota > Gracilibacteria > Peribacterales > Peribacteraceae > JALQTW01. Next base: position 57,991 of record JALQTW010000004.1, read on the forward strand.
GCAAAACAGAGTGCAGAACGCTTCCGCCGCGATGCACGAAGAAATCGTAGTCGTTCCGGTACCACGGCCTATTCCCAATATTGGCATCTACGAAATCTCTTTGATCAAGCCCATGGGAAGGATTACTCCATGTACCTCCGTGAACGCAAAGGCACTGTTCCAGATTTCTCCTCTGTTCGTGATGTGCAATCTGTCCCGGGTACAAATCTTCTCAAGGGACGATTGCCGGATGGCAGATCTATTACATTTAATCCTCGAACGGGTAGTTACGCGTCTAATGCTCCTCAGGAAATATCATCCGAAAGTCGTGACCTTGCATCATCGTCTCGCGTCTCCACCGATGAGCTCCGTGATGCCAAGCGCATTCTGGACCGCGGTCCCATGGCCGGTGGCCGTTACGCCCTTCCTACAGAGCGCTATGCATCCGATGGCCGCGTGAACTTCTTTACGGAGGGAGATCGCCGTGATGTTCAGGATTTCCTCAACGCACGCAGTGCCAGAAGGCTTGCGCGCCTTGAACAGATGGAAGGCTTTGCGGCACAACGTGCAGATATTATGGATATTCTTACAAATCCGGATCGCTTTGAAGCGGAGGTTCAGAAAATCAAAGATGCACCCATCGATTTCTCCGATCCTCGCATTCTCCGTCAGGCACGAAAAAATAATGTGGTTCATTCCCTTCTTTCTCGGGACCATTCCATGATTCATGACGTGGCAACGGAACCTCCCACCCGAGCGGAAATAGAATCACTTCGACGTGATGGAATCTTTCGGGATAGTTGGGAGAAGGTACGCCGCAAAAATGACAACATGATGAACTTTGATCAGTTCATTACGTTCCGTCAGACAGGATGGGAAGATCGTGATACAGAAAAATTCATTCCCACCATGGCAAAAGATGGATACATTCCAGGATATGCTTACATCTTCCACAAGCCCACGCGTCAGGAAATGGTGCTGAATTCCAAGGGAGAAATTGTTGCTCACAGATGGCAGAAGCGTTTGGAAGGAGGAAAGTTCCTTCTTGTTGATACGCGGTTCGATCGTCCCAAAAATCCAGCCCTCAAATCACTTCGTATCGATTTCAAGAAGACATGGGGAAAGGAGGGGGTTCCAGGAAAACTTGCACTGCGCGACAGTGATGGAACAACCCTTCCTAAAAACTTCTCGATCGATCTCTCCACCTTCCCACGCGATGGTCGTGGCATGATGATTGGCAACATTGCATGGGTTGAACGAGATGGAAACAATGCCTTCAAGGTCCTTCTTATGAAGGAAGGAAACTACGATCTCTATGCACAGGATGGTGCGTCCAAGACGCATAAACATGCGGATATTGCGGTTTCTAAAGGGCCTGAAAAAAGACAGGTCGCATAAGAGGTGACAGAGAGGAAAGACCCCGCTACCATGCCGCGGACATGGCGCAGCTCATCCTCCAGGACGGCACCGTCTTCACAGGGGATCCTTTTGGCGCAGGAGTGGATACAGATGGAGAAGTCGTCTTCAACACGGGGATGGTGGGGTATCCGGAATCGATGACGGACCCCAGTTACGAGGGCCAGATCCTCGTCTTTACCTATCCGCTCATCGGCAATTACGGTGTTCCTTCGGAGGAAAAAAACCGATGGGGCTTTGCAGAGAATTTTGAAAGTGAAAAGATTCACGTACGCGGGATCATCGTTGCGCAGGAAAGTCGTGAGTATAGTCATCATAAGGCGGTCAGTTCACTCCATAACTGGATGGAACATCATAAGATTCCGGGCATTACGGGTATTGACACGCGAGCGCTCACAAAAAAATTACGGGAGCATGGGGTGATGTTGGGGAGAATCGAACAGAAGTCAGAAGGCAGAAGTCAGAAGGCAGTGTCAATCGAGGATCCAAATATGCGCAACCTCGTTGCGGAAGTTTCCTGTAAAAACATCATCACCTATGAACCAGATGCTGATGTCTCCATCAAAAAGTCGATCATCGCATTCGATTGCGGCATGAAGAACAACATTCTTCGATCGTTCTTAAAAAGGGGAGTCACCGTGCATCGTGTCCCGTGGAACTATGACCTTGTAACAAGCCCTCTGAAGTTCGATGCCGTGTTCATCAGTAATGGCCCGGGAGATCCTAAAATGTGCACGGAGACCATCAAGCAGATTCAATTTGCACTCGCGAAAAATATTCCCACGTTTGGCATCTGCCTTGGGAATCAACTCCTCGCACTTGCCATTGGTGGCGATACATACAAACTTCCCTACGGTCACCGCAGTGCGAATCAACCCTGTTTAGAAGTGGGGACGAAGCGTTGCATCATCACGTCACAGAACCACGGTTTTGCCGTGAAAGATCAGCTTCCTACGGGATGGAAGGTGTGGTTTACGAATGCGAATGATGGGTCGGTGGAAGGAATTCGTCATGAATCGGGAAAATTTTTCTCTGTTCAGTTTCATCCGGAAGCAACACCCGGGCCCGAGGATGCCAATTATTTGTTTGATGAGTTTTTGAAGATCATTTGATCTACAAATATTTATAACAAGAGAGCGGCATGCTTGCCGCGTGTAAAAAGGATGAAGATCAACAATAGAACCAGGGAGCGTCTATCTCTAAGGAAAAGAGAGCGGGATGCTTCCCGCGGTCATTGTAGGATCCAATAATACGCGCGAAGCATCGCGCTCTATGGCTCCAAAAGGAAGGGGGCGCAGGTGTGCACACCTGTGCTAATCAACGAATTGAATTTCCCCCTCTTCAATCATCTGGAGAACTTTTGGGTACCATTCTTTTTCCAAATCTTGCACACGATTTTTCAGAGAATCGACCGTATCTTCCGGAAGTACGGGGCAGGTTTTCTGCATCAGGATTTTTCCTGTGTCGACTCCTTCATCGATAAGATGGATGGTCATACCCGATTCTTTTTCCTTTGCGGCAAGGACTTCTTCATGTGCATGGATGCCAGGATACTTCGGTAAGAGTGAGGGATGCACATTCAGAATTTTATTTTTCCATTTCTTTATAAACCACGGAGATAAGATCCACATCCATCCCATGCAGGCGAGGACAGGTTTACTCGTTTGTTCGTTTGTTCGTTTGTTCGTTAGCTCTTCGATAGCTGCAGAGAGTTTTTGATCGTATTCTTCACGTGATTCATCTGGATTTTTGTGGATGATCACAACGGGAATGTTTGCTCTGCGTGCTTTCTCCATACATCCACGGTCTGCGCGATCGGTAATGAGACCACTGCATTGCATGGTGAGTGATCTATCGGCAATGGCATCTAACACTGCCTGGAATGTGGTACCGCGGGAGGAACTTAAGACGACGAAGTGCATGATTCCATCATAGCAGGTGCAGAAGATGCCAACCCAGCTTCGAATATGCCTATACCTTCGATTGCAGTTCGTACTGCATCGATTACTGCACGATCTATTGCGTACACGAGGGCAACTTTGTTTGGGGCAACATGTTGTTTGTCAAAACCTCTGAAGGCAACACTCTCTCCAAATGGTTCCATGGCGGTATAGATCTCTTCTTTTCTGTTTAAATCGACAATAATGGTGGACATAGGACGCGCATAGTAGGGAACCTAGAGAATTCCTGCAAATAAATCGTCTTCCGGCTCAATGCCATCTACCCATCCTTCATCGTCGCTCAGAGATATTCCATGATCACGCATGATGACGGCAGGTGTTGCCTGCGCTGCGTTTCCCATCAGAAAATTCGCAGCGGTGGCAAGTTGATCGGCTATTGCTTCGGTTGTGATACGAAGAGGATGTCCAAAGAGATCGCTCTTTCCTGCCTGGGAAACAAGAGGATCGATCCCGCTCACAGCGAGCGCGAAGGCTGTCACTCCCAGACGACGAGGGCGACAACACGAATCGGTCATGATGATGGCGATGTTCTTTCCCGTCTTTTCCTTTAGACAAGATCTCATTTCACGTACAGATTTCACAGGATCTTTCGGCCAGCCAATGGCGTATCCTTCCTGCACGTTCGATTGATCCAGCCCTGCATTTGCCGTGAGGATTGATCCTTTCTTCAGTCCGTCAGGACGCACTTCTGTGAGAAGCGCACCAGGACACGTGCCAACGATCGATCCGTGCAATCGTTCGGTTTCTTGTAACACCGCTTCGCAAAATTCGGCTGAGCGGCCGCACTGGGCACTCCATTTTTTTGCATCATCGGATGGCGACCAGGACGTAAGATCGATCGCACTACCTTCCACCATCGAAATCACTTTGGAGGAGAGAACGAGAATATCGTTTTCCTGGAATGAAGCAGATTGCATCAAAATGGATAGAAGATCATCGCCTGATTTTAAAACAGACGTCACAAGAGAAATCAGCTGCATAACGTGATTCAATCAAGAACCAACGAACTAATCAACCAGTAAACCAATCAACCAATCCTATTCCTCCCACAAATGCACGAGCGATTTCCTTTGCAGAAGAATCACCTGCGGTGCAATGGAGTGGGCCTCCACGTCGATTGCATTGATCGTCACCGTTGCCCTTCCGGGAGAGGGAGTTTCAAGAGAAAGCATGTCGGGTACCGCCGGAATATTCATGGACATGGTTGCCTTGGGAGGAAGTGTCCAGCGGACGAAGCCAAACAGAGGAGGTTCGGCCGTGACATCTTTCAGGGGGACACCGCTCACTTCCGTTCTATGCCAGGATGCCGGAAGACTGATTTTCATAAGTTGCACAGGATCTCCGTGAACGATGACGTATCCTTTTTCGCCACTCCTGCTGATATCCACTTGTGCTTCGATAGATTTTTCATATTCCAATCCAATCGTCACGGTCGCTTTCGGTGGTGAGACCGATGCTTCACTGAGAAGTGTGGAGAACGTCTGCGATACAATACTGCTTAAGAGAACAAGAATAAAGGTCGCCCCGCCCGCGATGCATGTGCGGATGAAAGCACCACGCAGGAGCACGCGTTTGGATTTTTTTCCGGAACGAGATTTCTTCTTTTTTTTGGGGGGCATAAGAACAGCATAGCAAAAAACATGTAGGCTGGCATGTATTGCTTTCTATCTTCTGTTACACTTCCCGTGATGCCTATGTACAGAATTCTACCCCGACGAATTTGGCTTGCTACCTTGGCACTTCTAACACTGGTCGTTATCTATATTTTTATAGCGTCCCTAAAAGTTTTTGATCCATTTCGTGCAACACTTCCACCGGATATCAGTGGTCGTCCTCCATACATCATCTCGACGAATCCTTATCCGACACTCAACGTTATAGCAGGGACAGAAGCATCCATCCTTATTGCAAGTCTTAAACAAGGATACGCCTCGCGCGACCCTGTAACGGGTATTGTCAAAACGATTCCCGTTTCCCTTGTGGGGAACGTGCCTACTGGTATGCAGATCAATCCGCTTGTTATTTCAGTGCCTAATGGAACAAGTAGTGTCCCCGTTGAAGTGTATCGTCTTGCATGGACTCCGCCGGTCGATGGAATTGGAGACTTTCCCGTGACACTTACATCCTCTGTGACGATGAATGGAGTGATCTTGAATGCGGATCCTGTGCCCATGACATTTCATGTTCTCGACAGACAAGGGGGACAACAGGGAGAGGTTGTTGATGCGCTTCTTGCGCGGCAACTTCTTGTCACCAACGACTCAGCTCAGTTTATTTCATTCATGCCGTTTGAGAGGGTTCTGCAGGCGATGGATCAACAAGAGTTTTTACAGTTTGCGATTCAAAATGGTTTGCTTGTACAGCACTATCAAACGCCACAAACTGTCCACGATGAACTCTATCGTCGCGGACTAACTGGTGCCAATGTAGATCTCTTGCGTCCGTATGGACTATTACAGGCGCTTGCGACCGCATCAGGTGGTTCCATGCTTGTCCAAAATTCAGGTGTACAGACTTGGAATATTGTCTTCGATGCATATGATCGCCTAAAGGCTTCGTATGAAGAACGTCCGTTTGATGCACTTCGTGTTTTTTCTTCGCTTCGCCTGCTTACTCTTTTGGAAGGACGACCTCAGACGCACCAAGAAGATGCGCGTCGTAATCTCCTTGCTTATACGTGGTCTGCAAGTTTATCCGGGTATTCCAACATGGCCGATATGAAAGAGGTGGTGAATCTCACCTATAATGCAGATACACTTGCTCAACAAATGAAGAACCAGACAGATCCACGCAAACGCGTTCTTCTTATTCTCGGCATCTTTATTGGTGCGCAGGACAGTTCAACAACGTCTTTCTTTCATGACGGTACAAATATGGCCGGATTTTTTGAAGCACTTCCTGGGAATCTTCCAACACCGTGGCTCGATAAATGGTCCGAGCAAGTGCGCCCACGCATGACGGCTATCGCGCAAGCACTGAAAGATCGCGGCGCAGAGATCACGGCCGTTGTGACAGACATTGAAGCGAATGCGATGTCTCAATTTGATTTAAAGACGACCTGGTCACAAAGTCGTGACGCTGTGATGAGTGATCCGCGCTGGGCAGAAATTTCCGACCGTTTGAAAGCGAGGGGACTTACCGATGCCGATGTTTTCAATCTCGATACGTGGTCAAGCGGCACACCTGCAAACCGTTTTAAGGCAATTCTATGGGATGCCGTTATGGCAGATTGGCAGGCAGAATGGTACGACAGAGGGCTCTTTGAGCCCTTCCGAGACGTCTTCCCCGATGTGCGTTTTATTGAGTACGAGCACTATCAACGAAATGATCTTGTTCCAACGCGATACAGAAAATTCCCACGCAACACACAAACAGTCGGTCACATTGTGGGAACGCATGCGGGGCAAAACTTGTATTCCGCTACGTACAATGCCGAAACATTCGATGGCGTTGTGGATAGTCCCATTCGTCCCCTCTCCGCGAAGGTTGCATCACTTGTGGCCAATGGAACAACCGTCACATTGACGATGACGAATGGAATCCCTGCGAATGTTTTGTCTGCAGGAGACACGTTCACATTTCTCGCAAAGGATTGTCCTCCGAGCGGACAGTCTGCATCGTCTACAATGGCATGTTTACTCTCAGGGGAGAGGGCGAATGTATCGGGGATTATTGGTAGAACGTTTTCCATAGCAGGTCGTCCGGATGACAATACAGTCACGTTTGCATCGACATGGACATCGCCGCCGCTCACGTTCCGCACGAATACGCAGGGGCTTTATCTGAATCCATCCACACACGACGCATACGATGCTCTCGTGGCAGATGTAAAACTTATGCGACAGATGACATCCACTTCCACACTTCCTGTTATGCCTTGGGTTGTGCATCCCGCGCAGTATCCTTTGAATCGAAGTGTCATTGATCCTCTGTATGCGGAGCGCATTTATCATCTTTCGCTTCTTGGTGCCGACGATTTCTTGCCATGGATTTCCGTGTCAAAAACAGATGTGAACTATGTTCCCGGTCTTCAGATCATAAATAATGCACTTGTTGCAGTAAGTTCCTACATAGGATTTGCAGATCGGTTACCAGTTACGTTTGAAAACGTACACTATGGAGATGGATACGTGATGTCCGGTATGGATGCAGGAGGGCAGTTTGTGTACAGAATCACCCCCGATCCCCGTGCCCAGACAACTGTGACACAGGAGGGAACATTTGTTGTCGTGCAAGTTGACGGTGCAGAGAAGCTGCGTTTACCAAATGCCATCATTCAATCTTCCGCAGTTCAGAATCCAACGGGCTATTGGGTTTTGCAATCGTCGCAGACCTCTCTCCTGCTCCACTCATCTGCAGACACGTGGGCGTTACTGCAGTAGCTTGTGATGATGTCTATGTTGCCTCGTACATTACGTGTGGTGGTTCATCAGTGTTCCTAGTACACTTTCCTCGATGCGACGCTTCGCGATCCCTCCTGTGCTTGTGATCATTTTTCTTCTAGTTCTTTTTGCAGTGGGATCAGTGTTGTTTGTTTCCCGGGTAGCCCCGTTTTCATTTCGTGCATCTCTTCCGCCTGATACCTCCAGTCGCCCTCCTTTCATCGTTGCAACGAATCCATATTCTGTCCAATCGATTGCTGTTGGTACTCCCTATCGTATTCTCCTTGCAAGCCTGAAGAATGGATATCCAACGCGTCTTCCTGACGGAACCCTGGACACGCTTCCGGTTTCCAGTGACCCGTTGCCAGAAGGCATGACGCTGAAACCTGTGACCATTGATGTTCCTGTTGGCACCTCGACCCAACGCGTTCAAGTCCGGGAACTTTTTTGGCAGCCATCTGTCTTGGCTGTTGGGGACCACACTGTGACGCTCACATCGACAGTAACGCTCAGCGGTACAACGTTTCAGGCAGACCCACTTTCCATCACATTCCGCGTCTTCAATCCTTCCCTCTCTCTCTCGAACGAAGAGATTCTCGATCGTCTCTTCAAGCGAAACCTCATCAATGCCACATCCTCCTCCGCTCTCCTTACATCTCTTTCCTTCGATGATGTCCTTCAGAGCATGACGACGGAAGAACTCCTCCGTGCGCTTCTGGCAGAGGGCATGATCACGAGATACACGACCTACGATGCACTGCTCTTTGGTCTTCTGTCACAGAATATCGATCTTACACCGCTCAAGCCGTACGGAATCTTGCAGGCTCTTGCTTTTCCTCCCAAAGGAGGAACGGTTCTCCGGCAGAAGGATCCAAATAAGCCCTGGATGATTGTGCAGGATACATATGATGATCTGAAGACGAACTACGAAAGCAATCCCTTCTCTCTTCTGCGTCATTTCACGCCTATTCACTTTCTCACGCTTCTTGATGACAGGATTGCGCTACCGTGGGGAACAGGCACAACGCTTCCCATGTTTGCGGGAGCGAAGGAAACATCGTTGCCTTCTGTGGCACCGAATGTTATTGCGAAGGTTGCGCTTACGGGAAGACGGTACGATGGTACCTTGAAAGAGACAGAGGCCGAGTATAGAGCCCGCTTTCCGCAAATGGCTCTACAAATCAAGGCGGCAACCGATGCCATGCCGGAAGGAAAGAGAGTGATCAAACTGCAGGGCATTGATCGCATGAGTGGTTCCTTATTGTTTGACGGAGTTTTTCCGCCACTGCGAAGCAGCACAGGTGCTCTCGTTGAGGCACAGGGATATTTTGCCCCAAACTACGATTGTTCCCAGGGCGCTAATCCGACAACATGCCCTGAAGGTCCACCAAGTCCTACCGGATGCATTGACGGAACGGCTGCGTACAAAAAAAATCACTGTCTCTTCTCTTTCTGGACAGAGAGTCCAAATCCGGAAGAAAACTGGACGAATACTGTTCGTTCGCGCTTGAGTGCGTTCTTCCGTGAATACAAACGCATAGGAGGAAAGGTAGATTACATCGTCACCGATTTGGAAACAGATTGGTTTGGTTTGTACTATGCGCGAAGAATTTGGTTTGCTGACCATGAAGATCACATTCTGAATGATTCCAGATGGCCCGTTCTTGAGCAGGAATTCATTGATAAGGGTATTGGAACAAAGACCGATGGAACGCTGGATCTCACAGATATGCAACTGTGGTTTGGAAGACAAGATTGGCGCTTTGTCTTATGGGATGCTGTTATGGCTCGTCGCCTTGCAAGAATGTACAACCACGTGATGTATGACCCCATTCGGTTTGACATAGAAAATGGCAATACGCCGCTATTTCCCAATGTGCAATTAACAGACTACGAATTTTTCTACCGTTCCATGCTCTCTCCGAGCGGTGCCTACAATGTTTTTCCCCGCAACTTTGGAAGCGTGGGAGATATTTTTGGTACGCATCAATCCCTCTCCGCATATGCAGATTTCTACGCTTTCACGCTTCCTCCTGGACTTGAAACAGATACCCCAAACCAGCCTCAGACTCTGTTTGGAACATTTATGAACGATGTGAAGCATGTACGGACATTTCCTCTCACTTCACGGGCCCCTTCGTTTGTTTGGATGGCGCACCCGTACTGGAGAAGATATGCTCCGGACAGGCTCAATCCTGCTTTTACGGAGCCGCCGCTCCAGGAAGTTGATGACTGGTTCATGGAACGAATGTACCATCTTGGTCTTTCCGGTATCGAAGGATACCTCAACTGGACAGGCAGCAATTTGGACTCCTCTGTGAAGGATGCAAACAGTGGCAGTCTTGCAGTCTATGATCGTGGTTTTGAAGTGATGCACAAAGGTTTACAAGACGTGAATGCGCACATTGGATATGCGGATCGTACGCCACTCATCATGCGTCGTGTTGATTTTCAAGATGGCTACGCCCTGACGGGCATGGAAGTACACGGCAAAAGGATTTATCGGTTTACGCCAGATCCTGATGTACCTTACCAAGTACGCAGAGTGGGGGATGGCATAGAGCTGTGGAGTAACGATATTCGCATTGCCTCCATACCGCATGCAACATCGCAGCAGAGTGACAAAGGATATTGGATCACCCAGTACGCAGGACAAAACATGCTCACAGCAACACCGGATGAGATTCTGCATGTATTACAGTAAAGAATTCATTCTCATGAGATTTTCCTTCAATTCTGCTATACTTCTCTCATGGAATTCGACCCCCACGCCATTCACGAAATCCTTACACGTATTCAGGAACAGATGCGCTGTCCGCAGTGTTCGAAAAAGGTCTCTGTGGATTTTCCATCGCTTAAACTTGCGGGAGATGACTTCATGCTTCTGCAGCTGAAATGCGACAGCTGTCAGGCCTTCATCGTGTTGCATGTGAGCTTGAGTGGCGCTGTGCAGGAGCAATACCAGAGTAAAGATCATGGCATCAAAAATGTTTCCTCCACACTTAAATTAGATGAGGGTGAACTCACGATGCTCAAGAAAGCGCTGGAACAATCGGGAGGATCCTTCGAAAAGTTATTCGCAGACGATATGAATAAGAAAGGGCCAAAGGCAAACATGGCAGGGGATGGCCCCAGTTCATTTGCGTAGCTCACTTCCAGAGTTTTTTTACCCAATTGAGCAACCATGTGAATGCTGTATTCGATGCTGGTTTCGCAGTGTTCGGATGATGTGCGTTACAGTGCATCACTGTATCCAGAATCTCAGGGGAGTTTCTGTCATCCCTCCATGTTCCCATGAGTTCGTCGAGAGGTCTCGTGGGAATATCTGTTACCCCTTCCCTTGTATCAGGGAGAATATTATTGAAGCGAGCACGGAGATCGAAAACATGTCTCGTAATGTCCAATCCAGTATCATTTGGTTTTGCGAGTGGTGAACGGGAGCGCTCAATGGCTCTTCTTTCAAAACGTGCCTCATGAAGATTGAACGGCGTTCCCTCAGGTGAAGATTCGGATCGATCGACCATAGAAGCAGTATAGCTTTGTAGCCACCGTGCAAAAATCTCTTGATTTTGATCTTTTTATGATTAGAATGCCTCCGAACCATCGAAGTCTTCCCCGTGATTGAGACGATCACCCCGGGACGGCTGCGATCTTTCGTGTATGAGCTTCGAGTTATCCTCCTTCGCCCTTCGGGCTACGGCGGACAGGCGAGTCACGAGAAGCGATGAACTAAAAACCAATCAACTAATCAACCAATCAACCTCTTATTCCCAACTCTTCTATGCCCGCACCCGCCGCTCCCAAAGTCTCCGACTCGTTCGATGCCGTATCGCTCACCGTTGCAAGTCCGGAAGATGTTCTCTCGTGGTCTCATGGAGAAGTGACAAAACCAGAAACGGTGAACTACCGAACACAACGTCCGGATCCGGACGGCCTCTTCTGCGAGCGTATTTTCGGTCCCACGAAGAACTTCCAGTGTTTCTGTGGGAAGTATAAAGGAATCCGTTACAGCGGTGTGACGTGTGAAAAGTGCGGTGTCGAGGTAACGCGCAGTATCGTTCGCCGTGAACGTATGGGGCACATCAATCTCGCTGTCCCTGTTGCACACATCTGGTTCCTCAGAAGTTCGCCATCCCGCATTGGCCTTCTTTTGGATCTCTCCATCAAGACGCTCGAACAGATTGTCTACTTTGCTGCGTACATTGTCATCACGGTAGACATGGAAGGAAAGGGACAGGTGGAAAAAGAGCTCACGCAGGAAATTGAAGCACGCCGCACGCTCATCAAGCGTGAGCACGATGAAGCACTCAAGACACTGAAAGAAGGAAAGGCAACACGTGAACAGTTGGACGCTTTGGATAAATCCACGGCCGATAAGCTGGAGCAGCTGAAAGCGAACCACAAGGAAGCGCTGGATGACCTCAAAAATCTTCGCATTGGTCTTGTGCTTTCGGAACTGAAATTCCGCGAAATGAACATGAAATTCGGTCACTTGTTCCGTGCAGGAACAGGTGCGGAATCCCTCCGTGAAATCATCAGCGCGATTGATCTTCACAAGCTTACAGAAGAACTGGAACACGAGCGTTCTCAGTCCAGCGGACAGAGACTTAAAAAAGTGATGAAGAGATTGAAACTTGTCTCCGCTCTCATCAAAGCCGGCATCAAACCAGAATGGATGATCATGGCACGTCTCCCTGTTATTCCGCCGGATCTTCGCCCGATGGTCCAATTGGATGGTGGTCGTTTTGCAGCGTCCGACTTGAACGATCTCTATCGGCGTGTCATTAACCGTAACAATCGCTTGAAGAAACTGATGAGCATTGGTGCTCCGGAAGTGATTAACCGTAACGAGAAACGTATGTTGCAGGAATCCGTCGATACACTTCTCAACAATTCCGCTCGTGCAGGAAAGACACTCTTCACAGCAGGGGACAGACGTAAGCTCCGCTCGCTCTCCGATATGTTAAAAGGAAAGCAGGGTCGCTTCCGTCAGAACCTCCTTGGAAAGCGCGTGGACTACTCCGGTCGTTCGGTGATTGTCGTCGGTCCCACATTGAACTTAGATGAGTGTGGTCTTCCCAAAGAAATGGCGATGAAACTCTTCAAGCCATTCGTCATCGGTCACTTGATTCGCGATGAACATGCACACAATGTGAAGAGTGCCGAGCGTCTTGTTATTGAAGGTGGAAAGGACGTGTGGGATATTCTGGAAGATGTCATTAAAGATAAATTCGTTCTCTTGAACCGCGCTCCAACGCTGCACCGTCTTGGTATTCAGGCATTCAAACCAAAACTGATTGAAGGACTTGCCATTCAGCTGCACCCGCTTGTGTGTACCGCTTTCAACGCAGACTTCGACGGAGACCAAATGGCTGTGCACGTGCCACTGTCCGATCAAGCACAGCGCGAAGCACGTACGATGATGAACGCCGCGCAGAACCTCTTAAAACCATCTTCCGGTGAACCGATTGTGACACCGGTGCAGGACATGGTGCTTGGGTGTTACTTCCTCACGAAGGTGCACGATGATAAAAAGGGAAGCGGCATGACGTTCGGTTCTCCTTCCGAAGCGCTGCTTGCATTGGATCATGGCATCATTGATCTGCAGGCGAAGATTACTGTCCGCATTACCGACAACGACACGCCCGATATGATCGAAACATCTGCCGGACGTCTGCTCTTCCAGGAAATCATTCCACCAGAACTGGGACGCATCAATAAGACCACAAAGAAGAGCGATCTTGGAAAACTTATTGCAAGCGCACTGGAACTCATCGGTTTTGAACGCACATCGCGCTTTGCCGATGACATCAAGAACATCGGGTTCCGGTATGCAACACTTTCCGGTGTGTCCATCGCCGCCTCAGACATTCTCGTTCCACCAGAAAAGACAAAACTTCTGGAAGATGCCAACGAAACGATCCGCCTCATTAACAATCAGTACTGGAAAGGTCTCATCACGGCTGATGAACGCTACCAACAGGCAATCCGCTTGTGGAGCCGCGTGAAGGTAGAAGTATCCGACCTCATGATTGAAGACTTCACGGCCGATGAAAAGAACGGCATCACGTACATGATCGACTCCGGTGCCCGTGGTAACTGGGGGCAGGTCACGCAGCTTGCCGGTATGAAGGGACTGGTTGCAAACCCGTCCGGTCGTACCATCGAGCTTCCTATCCAAAGTAACCTGAAAGAAGGCTTTACCATTCTTGAGTACTTCATCGCAACGCACGGAGGACGCAAGGGAAAGTCCGATACCGCTCTCAAAACTGCAGAAGCAGGCTACCTTACACGTCGTCTGGTGGATGCCGTGCAGGATATTGTTATTAAAGAAGATGATTGCAATGCAACAGCATCTCACATGATCACACGCAAGGACAGCGAGGAAATTGGTGAGAAATTTGAAAACCGCATCTTCGGTCGCACCTTGAACGAAGATATTGCTGTACACGGCAAAGTCATTGCAAAGCGCAACGATGAACTGGATGCAAACCTCATTGCCACGCTCAAAGAGCACAACATTGATGCCGTTCCCGTTCGTTCCGTGATGACATGTGAAACAACGGACGGTATTTGTGCAAAGTGTTACGGACGAGATCTCTCCAACAACAAGAGCGTGAAGATTGGTGTGCCCGTGGGAATCATCGCCGCGCAAAGTATTGGTGAACCGGGAACACAGCTCACGATGCGTACATTCCACATGGGAGGAGTGGCGGAAGGAAGTGACATCACGCAAGGTCTCACCCGCGTGGAGGAAATTTTTGAAGCACGTTCACCACGCACACCGGCAACCCTCTCCGATATTTCCGGTCGCGTGAAGGTTTCCCACAAAGCAGGAAAGGCCTACGTGCAAGTTGTTGCAGAAGAACTGGGGTTTGATACGTATCTTCTTCCTGCAGGGTTCAAAGCCGTTGTGAAGAAGGGAGATGACGCGAAAGAGCGTATGGTCATTGCAAAGTCTGCTCGCGATAAATCCACCCTGAAGGCGCTCATTGCTGGCAAAGTAGAGAGCAGTGAGGATCACAAGATTGTGGTGAAGCATGACCAGATTCAGGAACGTAATTACGAATTCCCCGCACGCGAAACGCTCCTCATTAAAACAGGAGATGCCGTTCGTGCCGGTCAGGCGCTGAACGTGGGTCATTACAATCTGCAGGAACTTCTGGAGAAGCAGGGTACGTATGCGGTACAAAACTACATTGTCCACGAAGTGCAGCGTATCTACGCGTCACAAGGTCAGACAATTAACGACAAACACCTGGAAATTATTGCACGCAAGATGTTCAGCAAGGTGCGCATCATTGATGGTGGTTCAACACCACTTCTTGCAGGAGAAATTGTGGATATTGCCGATGTGAAGCGTGAGAACGGACTTCTAAAAGGAAAGAAAAAAGAGTGTGCGTACGAACAACTTCTCCTTGGTCTCACGCGCGTATCCCTTGTCACGGAATCCTGGCTTGCAGGGGCGAGTTTCCAGGAAACCATCCGCGTGCTGGTGGAAGCTGCAACAACAGGCCGTGTAGATATGCTGAAGGGACTCAAAGAAAACGTGATCATCGGTCGCCTTATTCCTGCCGGTGAAACGTATCGCAAACGCTTCCTTGGCGAAAAGCCGGATGACGATATTGGGGAACTTCAGTAAGAATTAAGAATTTGGAATTAAGAATCAAGAATAATAAGGAGTCTCGAGTGCCAAAAACGAAGAACCAGTCCAAAAACTAGTCAACCAATCAACCCTCCCTTTACATCCCTCCACTCACCAAGTACCCTATCACCCCGATGCCAACGATCAATCAGCTCATCCGCCGAAAACGTGTTCAGAAGCGTCGCAAGACCAAAGCGCCGAACCTGCAACACACCTGGAATGCGCTTACCATGCGTCCTGTGAAATTGCCGCACGGTGCTCCCTGCAAGCGCGGTGTGTGCTTGAAGGTTACGACCATGACGCCCAAGAAGCCAAACTCCGCGCTCCGTAAATTCGCCCGTGTTCGTCTCACAAACGGTGAAGAGGTGAATGCGTACATTGGTGGAGAAGGACACAACCTCCAGGAACACTCTGTGGTTCTTGTCCGTGGAGGTCGTGTGAAAGATCTTCCTGGTATGCGCTATCACATCGTTCGTGGTGTTCTGGATACCGAAGGTGTTCGCGATCGCAAGCAAAGCCGAAGCCGTTATGGTGCGAAAAAGCCGAAAGCAGCAAAGTAAGGGCGAAGAATTATGAATTAAGAATTACGAATCACGAGTACTAAGAACCAAGAACCAGTAACTAAAAACTTCTTACCACCTCTTCTACCTCATCATGGCTAGGCCAAAATCTTACATCCCAAAGGGTTCCGATCTTCTCACCGAGAAGTTCATCAACTGCATCATGAAGCGCGGGAAAAAGTCGACTGCGCGCAAGATTTTTGCAGATGCGATGGAAGTGATTAAAACACGCACGAAGGAAAACCCTATGGATGTGTTCAACAAAGCGCTCATCAACGTCACGCCACTCGTCGAAGTTCGTCCAAAGCGTGTGGGTGGTGCTGTCTATCAGGTGCCGGTAGAAGTGAGTGCCAAGCGTCAGACATCGCTCAGTATCCGTTGGATTTTGGATGCAGCTCGCAGCCGCAAAGGAATGCCGATGGCAGAGAAACTTGCACATGAACTGCTCGATGCATCCACCGAACAAGGTGCTGCCATGAAGAAGAAGGAAGACGTTGTGCGCATGGCGCAGGCAAACCGTGCGTTTGCACACTTGGCGAAGTAGCTTGACTTTCATGCAAGGGGAGTACAATAGATCCCAATGCGGAAGGATGCCCTCGTTCGTGGGCTTTCGGAGATCTTCCCCTATACGTTCCGGGAGAAAATTGCTCGTGAAAAAAATGATGCTCCGCTGGAGGCGCGAAGGGCTCTTCGGTATGAAGCCATTGCGGACAAATATCACGTTGCGCTCCTTGGTTGCTTTACAGAGGATGATTCGATTCTTCTCGATGAAGCATTTTGCAATCGTGTACGACATGCGACGAGTTTTTTCATTTATCAAGAGTGTCTTCGCTTGCAGCAGGATATCTATGTTGCACTCGGGCACGCACTATCGTGCCAGAAGACATGTCCTGCGCGCGTGGAGGAGCACATGCAATCTGTACATCTCCATGAGCAAATCATGCGTGATGTGCGTTGTGTGTATGAACGCATCATGAATGAAATTGAGGATTACCTTGC
Source organism: Patescibacteria group bacterium (assembly GCA_023263945.1). Taxonomy (GTDB): domain Bacteria; phylum Patescibacteriota; class Gracilibacteria; order Peribacterales; family Peribacteraceae; genus JALQTW01. The sequence goes on from JALQTW010000004.1 coordinate 74,933, forward strand.
GGAAGAAGTCGTGTCCTTGCCCCAAACTCCTGTTTTCCAAGATGTCACTGTGGAACCTATTGCTTTCCCTGCTCCCTTTGTATGGACGAACGTGGAATACGTCATATAACGGAGGGGCAACGCCCGCTCGATAACCACACCGTGGTGCGGCGTCTCCTTTTTGAGTTTGATAGAAACCCTCTTCCCGATCATTTTGATTTGAATTTTTGCCTGCGAAGGAAGCAACAGAAGCACGTTTAAAACCCCTTGGAAAAGCTCCTTTCCTTCCCTATACTGCCCCGGCTACTTTGAGGATGACGCATCCTCAGCTTCCTCAGCATCTTTTTTCATCTTTAGCTTCCTTCCTTCACCATGGACCTCAAGAAACTGCGCAATATCGGAATCATCGCTCACATTGACGCCGGTAAAACGACGACCACCGAACGTATTCTTTTCTATACAGGAAAGAACTACAAAATCGGGGAAGTGCACGAAGGGGAGGCAACGATGGACTGGATGGAACAGGAACGCGAGCGTGGTATTACCATCACCTCCGCTGCAACGCAGTGTCACTGGAAAGCAAAAGACAGTGAAGGAACAGAAATCGACTGCACCATCAACATTATCGATACTCCCGGCCACGTAGACTTCACCGCAGAAGTGGAGCGCTCGCTCCGTGTATTGGACGGTGGTGTTGCCGTGTTCGATGGCTCACAGGGTGTAGAGCCTCAAAGTGAAACCGTCTGGCGTCAGGCAGATAAGTATCACGTTCCTCGTATTGCCTTCGTAAACAAAATGGATAAAACAGGAGGGGATTTTTACATGTCTCTCAAGTCGATCCACGAACGACTTTCCGGAAACGCAGTTGCTGTGCAACTTCCCATTGGCGCAGAGAGCGATTTCACCGGCATTATCGATCTGATTTGGCAGAAAGCCTACACGTTCTCCGGAGATCATGGCGAGGTGCGAAACGAAATTCCCATGCCGGAGGACATGAAAGAAAAAGTGAAAAGTTTCCGTACGATCCTCATGGAGAAGGCAGCGGAGTGTGATGATTCACTGCTCGATAAATTCCTGAACACGAATGAACTCTCGGAACTGGAAATCATCAAAGGAATTCGCATGGGGACTATTGCAAGCAAGGTGTACCCCGTTTTCTGCGGCTCGTCCCTGAAGAACGTGGGCGTGCAGCTCATGTTGGACGGTGTTGTTGCCTTCCTGCCAAGCCCGCTCGATGTTCCTCCTGCAAAAGGTGTAAACCCCGATACGGACGCAGAAGAAGTTCGTAAGCCGGAAAATTCCGAACCGTTCTCCGGTTTGCTCTTTAAGATTGCAACCGATCCGTTCGTCGGAAAGATCACCTTCATTCGCGTCTACTCCGGCGTGCTGAAGTCCGGTAGTTACGTCGTCAACACACGTTCCGGAAACAAAGAGCGCATCGGACGCCTTGTTCGCATGCACGCAAACAGCCGTCAGGAAATTACGGAAGTGGAAGCAGGGGATATTGCTGCTGTCATTGGACTGAAAGAAACACGTACCGGAGATACGCTCTCCGATGAAGCAAAGCCTGTGCGACTCGAATCGATCACGTTCGCAGAACCCGTGATCAGTATCGCCATTGAACCAAAGACGAAAGCAGACCAGGAAAAAATGGGTATTGCACTCCAAAAACTTTCCGAAGAAGATCCTACCTTCCGTGTAGAAACAAACCATGAAACAGGCCAGACCATCATGTCCGGTATGGGAGAATTGCACCTGGATATTTTGATGGACCGCATGCGTCGTGAATTTAAAGTGGAATCCAACTCGGGCAAGCCACAGGTTGCATACCGCGAAACGATCCAGAAAGAAGTGGAGCACGAAGAGAAATACATCAAACAGACAGGTGGTCGCGGACAATACGCGCACGTCGTGTTTACCATCATCCCGCAGGAGCCGGGCAAGGGCTACGAATTTGAAAACAGTGTCGTGGGTGGAAAAATTCCCCGCGAATTCATTACACCGTGCGATAAGGGTTTTCAGGAAGGACTCTCCCGTGGTGTGCTTGCTGGCTACCCACTCGTGGACATCAAAGTCGACCTGACTGATGGTAGTTACCATGATGTCGATAGTAATGAAATGGCGTTCAAAATCTGTGCCTCTATTGGTCTTCAGGAGGCTGCACGCAAGGCAGATCCTGTCATCTTGGAGCCCATCATGAAGGTAGAAGTGGTCACACCCGAAGATTTCTTTGGAGACGTGATGGGAGATGTCTCGTCTCGCCGCGGCATGATTAAAGAAACAGGCCAACGCGGAATGGCAAAGACCGTTCATGCGGAAGTACCGCTTGCGTCCATGTTCGGGTACGCAACGGAACTGCGATCCATGACCCAAGGCCGCGCTGCGTACTCCATGGAATTTAGCCACTACAGTAAAGTGCCGAAGAACGTAGCAGATGACATTATTGCTGCAAGAGCAGGAGGAAAATAAATTGTCCTGTGCGTAGAAAATAATTGCATTCGCAGTGTCGGTTCCGGTACGATACATATCGTCATTCTCCCCCCCATGAAACGAATTTTTCTGAGCCTATACATTGTTTCCGCTTCGTTTTGCGTCCTTACAACTCGTGTAGAAGCAGCAAACCGCTACTGGGTAGGCACAACGAACAGATGGGAAACAACCGCAAACTGGGCAGCAACGTCCGGAGGGGCAGGGGGTCAGACCGTTCCAGGGAGTAGTGATATTGCTATTTTTGATGGAGGAGGTTCATCCGATGTTTTACTGCGGAGCGCTGTGAACATCCAGGGTCTTTTGCTTGCAAGTACAACCGGCAAAACTGTCTCGGTTGGCACAGGCTCGTTCGTCATCGGCTCGTCAAATCTGCGCGTGGGAGCAGGAACGTTGCGCGGATCGGGGCGACCACTGCGTGTTGCAGGATCTGTAACACAAACAGGGGGATATATCCTGGAAATGAGCAATACATTCTCGCTTTCGGGCAGCCTCGCTATTGGTGCAAATGCCACTTTTGCAGCCACCGGTTCCATCATTTTCAGTGGCAACGCAAATCAAACCTTTTCTGTGGAGCAGAATGGGACGCTCATTGCAGGACACCTTGTTCTCCGCAATACCGGTTCTGCCGGAAGTAACAAAGTGCTTGTAGATTGTGAGAACATTACGGCAAGTGTCTGTGGCATTGGCATTTTTGCACCGGCGACCAGCGTGACCGTGACAACCGGTCAATTGGATTTGAGCACATACTCAAACACCTTACTTCTTCTGGATGGAGGCATTACCGTTGCGAATAGCGCGTTAGCATCCGTCAACGTTGGAAACGGAGGAATCATCATGTCGGGAAGCTTAGTCATTGGAAGCGCAGGAAGTATTTCCTTTGGGGCAGACGGAATTCTTACCTTCTCCGGAACAGGGACGATGACGGTGAACACGAACGGTGCCGCGGCCATGGATAGCTTCAGTGTCGCTCCACAGGAATCTGTCCCTGAATTAAACGGGTGTCCCACCGTGACACTCGCATCCAATGTTTCTGCCGATGCAGTCGTTCTCGTGGGTAACCCCTGCACGCTCAATCTCTCCTCCTACACTCTGGCTGCAACAGGGGCATTATTCCTCAACATTGGCACTATCAATGTACAATCCGGAAAGGTCGTCACTGCTGCCAGTGCGTTTGCAGTGAAGGATTCTACCTACACCACAACGCAGACAAATGTGGGAATTGGCAATCTGTTATACCTCACCATTACGGATGCCGGACGAAATCTTGTAGCGCTAAGCCTTGAATCTCTGAATGTCGTTGTGACAACGAGCGATGGAGACAGTGAAACGGTTTCTCTTACGGAAGTATCGACAAATGGATTATTCGGCTATGCAGCAATTTACGGTGTCTTCCGTGGTTCCGTTGGCACAACGGAAGAACAGTCTGTCACCGTGGGAGATGGCATCATTCAGCTCCTTGGAAATTCCACCACCGTGACTATCAGTTACACGGATCCCGTCGATGGTCTTTCCAATACGACAAGCATCACCCTCTCCCGAAGTATCTCAGCCTCTTCGTCCAGTACAAGTGGTGGCGGTGGAGGGGGTAGTCGTAGAACACTTCCTGGAACTTCTTCTTCATCAGCTTCCTCTGTCTCGTCTGCATCTTCGTCATCTTCATCATCCTCTTCCAAGGGCTTCAAGGATGTCCCCTCCAATGCATGGTTCGCCTCCTTCGTGAACGAACTTGCCTCCATGGGTATCGTGTCCGGCTACAAGGATGCTGAGGGGAATCCTCTCCATGAATTCCGTCCTGCAAACAGCGTGACCTATGCGGAGATTGCGAAGATGGCAGCGGAGGCAGTGGGCCTGTCTCCTCTCCCTGGTTCTTCCATGAATACGAGTGATGATGATCAATGGTCCGAAGGGTACGTTGCTCTTATGGAATCCAGGGAAGTGTCTGTGTTCCAGAATCACGCTCTTGATGTGAACACTCCTGCTCCCCGTGGAGCCGTAGTGCAGATTCTCCTGGAAATGTTCGATGTGACACTTTCCACATCATCCAATCCCTATTCTGACGTTCCTTCGTCCTCTCCCTTTGCATCTGCCATCCTCCAGGCAACGCATGATGGTATTGTTGCTGGCGATGACGGTGCAACAACCTTCCGTCCAGCCGATTCCATTAATCGTGCAGAGAC
>JALQTW010000050.1 GCA_023263945.1 Patescibacteria group bacterium
TGGTGAATGAAGAGGGCGATTTGTTTGTCTATCGCCCGCTTGCCCATGTGGCCGAGGCCGATTGCGCCCGCTTTGCCACTGCGATGAACTACCCCATCATCCCCTGCGATCTGTGCGGCAGCCAAGACGGGCTGCAACGCATGCAGGTGAAGGGCTTGCTGGATCAATGGGAAAAAAACCACCCCGGCCGGCGGCAAAAGATGTTCCGCGCGCTGATGAACATTCGCCCATCGCATATGCTGGACCCAGATTTGTTTGATTTCGCCAGTTTGGTCTGCACCCCCAAAGACGATACACCCCCCGAGGGAATTCCGGTTTTGCGTTAAACTTGCATTCAGGCCCTTGCCCTAATCTGCCCCCGTCGCAGAAGGGAAAGCCATGCAGCAGCCAACACCGCGCCTTACGCCGCACAATGACAGATTTCCGCCAAAGCGTTTTGGCAGGCTACGCGCATTTTGGCGCCGGCTCGCCACCTGGCTACGGCCGCCCCCCAGCGCACAGGGCCCGCAACCTGCCTTGCTGGCCTTTATGCAAGGCGCACGCAGCCTGGGCCAGGATTGCGCGTGCCTGTTTTTGGCGCTGGATCAGGCCGATGATCTGCGCCGCGATCTGGCGCCTACCCAGCTGCAGCACCTGCGCGAAGATATTATCACCCGCCTGCGCCCGATTTTGCGCAGCGAAGATCGGCTTGGCCCGGATGGGGCAACTGGCATTTGGGTGGCCTTGGCCCCAACAGCCAAAATGAATTTGGAAAGCCTGATCGCCATCGCAGGCCGGTTGATGGCGGCGGCTGATCAGCCCTT
>JALQTW010000051.1 GCA_023263945.1 Patescibacteria group bacterium
ATCCGTAGTCAGATGCTCTATCCAGTTAAGCTACGGGCGCTTTGCGGAGAGGGAGGGATTCGAACCCTCGAGGGAATTTCTTCCCCACTCGCTTAGCAGGCGAGCACTTTAGGCCACTCAGTCACCTCTCCAAGTCAGCGGAGGGAGTGGGATTCGAACCCACGGTATGGAATACATACAATAGTTTTCAAGACTATCGCCTTCGTCCGCTCGGCCATCCCTCCAGATGGTTTTTACGCGGAGGGAGAGGGATTCGAACCCTCGAAGGGGATAAACCCTTACACGCTTTCCAAGCGTGCGCACTAGGCCAGACTATGCGATCCCTCCGAATAAACCTGAAATTCTATTTTAGTTATCTCTTAGTTTCAAAGAAAGAGGATAATATATCTTTAGATTCATGCGAAAGAATATTATCTTTTATCTCAACAAAGTGATTTAACCTGGGATCTTGAGGTATGTTATACAATGAAAAAGCCGCGCCGGCTTTTTCATTTTGAGCTCCATATATTAATTTTTTAACTCTAGATAAAGAAATGGCACCAGCACACATAGCGTCTGGTTCTAAAGTTACAGCTATTGTTGTCTCTTCAAGTCTCCAAGTACCTAGGATTTGCGATGCTTCTTCTAAAACTAGTATCTCAGCATGAGACGTTGGGTTTTGATCTAATTCTCTTCTATTGTGATTTGCACAAATTAAGTTATCATCTTTATCAAATATTGCTGCACCTATAGGAACTTCATCAACATCATGAGCTTTTTTTGCTTCGTTAAGAGCTACCCTCATCTTGTCTTCGTCTG
>JALQTW010000052.1 GCA_023263945.1 Patescibacteria group bacterium
TGGACCGCTTCCCTCGACGACAACATCCTGCCCGACAAATGTTCCCGTCTTCGTAATTAATTTCGGACGCGCCCTAATTTTAGCTTTCCACATAGACGTCATGTATACAGCGTCCAGAAGCCCCGGTTTTTCTGTCCCGATCACTTCCGCATTCGTGATCACGACGCGTTCCAGGGCGCCCTTTCCAACTGTCACGTACTTGTCGAATATACGTTTCACGTCCAAAGCAAGCCTCTTGGAATCGGGCTCGAATAATTCATTGGTTTTGGAACATACGAGAACAAAGGCAAGCGCAAGAATGACCGTCACAAGTAACATTATGTATTCGTAGTATCAGACAACATTAAAAAAATTGCCTTTGGAAACCGTATTGGAACGGGGCATGATCGTTTCGTGTATACATCGACGAAGCATCCACCGGGTCCCCCGAGATTCATAGTTGCATGGAGTTCATACTCATTCAACGGAAGATCGCTATCATGTAGATATGTGTCGCATGGGTACGTCCCGGGGACCCTCGATAGAAGTAAAGTCATTGGCCAAGGGGATTTCCCGTCTCGACACGATTCGAAGTAATGACGAATACTCGACGTCCCCCCGCCGAGGAAGACATGTTCCACGTCCGACGGTACACTATACGTTCCGTCCCGATTCATCGTGCGAACGTACCTGCCAGACAAGTACAATGGCATCGAACGTGCCGTTCGGTACCCGACGACGACTGCGTTCTTACGCTCTGGATCGTATGTCTCCGTGGTGACACGTTTGAAAAAAAACATATCGTCTGTGCATTTCCAT
>JALQTW010000053.1 GCA_023263945.1 Patescibacteria group bacterium
TATCCTGTCCGATCATAGCTACCCAGCACTACCGTTGGCACGATAACTGGTCCACCAGTGGAACGTTCACCCCGGTCCTCTCGTACTAGGGGCAACTCCTCTCAAGTATCCTACACCCACGGAAGATAGGGACCGAACTGTCTCACGACGTTCTAAACCCAGCTCACGTACCTCTTTAAACGGCGAACAGCCGTACCCTTGGGACCTGCTCCAGCCCCAGGATGAGATGAGCCGACATCGAGGTGCCAAACGCTGCCGTCGATATGGACTCTTGGGCAGCATCAGCCTGTTATCCCCGGCGTACCTTTTATCCGTTGAGCGATGGCCCTCCCACTTGGGACCACCGGATCACTATGACCGTCTTTCGACTCTGCTCGACTTGTCAGTCTTGCAGTCAGGCTGGCTTCTGCCATTGCACTCAACGAGCGATTTCCGACCGCTCTGAGCCAACCTTCGCGCGCCTCCGTTACGATTTGGGAGGCGACCGCCCCAGTCAAACTACCCACCACGCAGGGTCCCGGATCCGGATAACGGACCGCGGTTAGACATCAAGAGTGCGAAGGGTGGTATCTCAAGGGTGGCTCCACAGGAACTGGCGTCCCTGCTTCAAAGCCTACCACCTATCCTGCACATCACAATCCTGATGCCAGTGCGAAGTTGTAGTAAAGGTGCACGGGGTCTTTCCGTCTAACCGCGGGAAGCCTGCATCTTGACAGGCAATTCAATTTCGCTGAGTCGATGTTGGAGACAGCG
>JALQTW010000054.1 GCA_023263945.1 Patescibacteria group bacterium
CCCTATCCGTCGCGGGCGCAGGAAGTTTGAGAGGATCTGTCCTTAGTACGAGAGGACCGGGATGGACATACCGCTGGTGTACCAGCTGTCTCGCCAGAGGCATCGCTGGGTAGCTACGTGCGGACGGGATAAGTGCTGAAAGCATCTAAGCATGAAGCCCCCTCCGAGATGAGATTTCCCTTTGAGCAATCAAGAAAGACCCCTCAGAGACGATGAGGTAGATAGGTCATGGGTGGAAGCACGGCGACGTGTGGAGCTGACGAATACTAATCGATCGAGGACTTAATCAATTGAAATGCGCAGGGCAGCCGTTCAGATACGGCAGAGATAAGACAGGACAGACGGGTGGCGCTCTTTGCCACATGGCTGGCATGGCTTATCACCGAGTATCTGGCTGCCCGGAGCTAGACACAAATGGCATGCATCAACTCGGCTTTATGCCCATACAATGAAACGCTTCTATCCAGTTTTGAAAGAACACTTCTTTCAATGCTTCATAGTCAGGTGGCTACAGCGAAGAGGTCACACCCGTTCCCATCCCGAACACGGCAGTTAAGCTCTTCAGCGCCGATGGTAGTTGGGGGTCTCCCCCTGTGAGAGCAGGACGCCGCCAGGCAAATTTAAAAGAACAGCCGATGCTGTTCTTTTTTTGTGTTTAACATAATATTGAAGCATTATGATCAGCTTAAAATAGCTGTCCGGCTGAGAAGGCGTTTAATGGAGGCATCCGCTTCTTTTA
>JALQTW010000055.1 GCA_023263945.1 Patescibacteria group bacterium
TGGCGGTGTTTCTTCAAAGTAAGCACGCACACCCTTAACGATCGACTTAGCCACCTTCTCTTGATGCTTACCGTTGGTTAAGCGACGCGCCTCATTAGGGTTCGAGATAAAGCCGGTCTCAACCAACATCGATGGAATGTCCGGTGACTTCAACACCATAAAGCCCGCATTCTGAACACGACGACTGTGCATCTTGCCAATCTTATCGAGCTCTTGATGAACCTTTTCCGCTGCCTTGTAGCTCGCTTCTTGTGATCCAGTACGCGATAGATCCAACAAGGTCTTAGCCACGTCATCCGACACATCACTAATTGCCACACCACCTGCAAGATCAGAGGCATTTTCACGATTGGCTAGCCAACGCGCCATCTCGGAGCTAGCGCCACGATTGGATACAACGAAGACCGATGCACCATGCACATGACTTTTACGGAAAGCATCCGCATGAATCGAGACAAACAAGTCTGCTTCATGCTCACGCGCAATTTGGGTGCGCTTACGCAACGGGACATAGTAGTCACCCGAACGGATGAGCACTGCACGCATACCCGGTTGCGCATCAATCAGTCGTTTAACACGACGTGCAATTTGCAGAGTCACGTGCTTTTCGCGCGCTTTACCACGGAGACCGATCGCACCCGGATCTTTCCCACCATGACCTGCATCCACCGCGACCACCACATCGCGTAATTCTTTTTTCGGCTCAGCAACCTTT
>JALQTW010000056.1 GCA_023263945.1 Patescibacteria group bacterium
TTACGCGCGTCAAATCTGTGATATCAACGCCAAAACGCTGCGCTGAAAACACCTGTGGCACAAGGCAAATATCGGCCAAACCGGGGGCATTGCCAAAACAAAACGGCCCCTCATGCGCCTCTTTTGCCAAATGCCCTTCGCAGGCTTCTAGCCCCTCGCGCAGCCAGCGGGCCAGCCAGGCATTCACCGCCCCCTCGTCCAGCCCCAGTTCGCCGCGCAGATACGACAGCACACGCAGGTTTTGCAGCGGATGGATCTCGCAGGCGATGATTTGCGAAAACGCGCGCACCTTGGCCCGCGCCACCGGATCGCTGGGCAACAGCGGGGGCGTGGGGTGGGTTTCATCCAGCCATTCCAAGATGGCCAGGGATTGATACAGCGCCTCGCCCTCATCGGTGATCAGAACCGGCAACAAACGCTGCGGGTTCAATTCGGTGAATTCAGGCGATTTCTGCGCACCGTTTTTCAGATGCACCGACTGAAACTGATATCCAACCCCTTTAAGATTAAAGGCAATCCGGCACCGATAGCTGGACGAGCTGCGAAAATAGCCCAAAAACTGCATCATTCGGCCTCGGTCAGTGACAGCGCCACCGGCGCCAGCCCGTCAATCGTGCCCTCGATCGTGTCACCTGCCACCACCGGGCCCACCCCAGCGGGGGTGCCCGTGTAAATCAGGTCGCCCGGCTGCAGGTGATAAAACCG
>JALQTW010000057.1:0-231 GCA_023263945.1 Patescibacteria group bacterium
AGTTTGCCAGCATAAGTTGGATTAGCATACAAAATATTACCAATCTCCCACGATTCACCAACATCAGATCCAGTTGTATTTAAATCTCGAACTTTACCAAATGTTGTTACGAATCCTTCAGCTCCATCAGCAATATCTTGAGTAGCAACACCCATACCATATAAGTTTGGATATGTACCATTTGCTAAAAATGGTTGTGCTAAAAGACGAGCTTCTCCATCTTTTCCAGAT
>JALQTW010000057.1:241-690 GCA_023263945.1 Patescibacteria group bacterium
GCCAACATATACTGTTCTTGACCAATTTGCTGAGTAACACCGCCAGGATGCTTCAAATTAAGTGTTCTATCAGTTATGTTCCAACACAAAGTACCAACAGTTTCATGGTCGTCAATATGCGCAGAATCAAAAATAACGGCTTCAATTGGACCAATTTCTGTAGTAAATTGAACCATATCAGTTGCTGCATCATATTCTAGAACCCAGTTATCATTCTTAGTTCTTTTATTGAAATCATCTAATTGTAAGAAGTGAGTTTCGCCACCACCACCAATTGTGGATAATTGCTGTTGAACTCGTTGAATGAATGTCTTATAGTGTTTTTGAAGATCTTCGGTTGTAACAAAGTTTTGATTCAAAGGAGTTAATGGATCTACTGTCTTAACATTAGCATCACCACCAAATAAACCCAATGGCTGCTCTTGAATTATCATTGGCTTATCAGCCTT
>JALQTW010000058.1 GCA_023263945.1 Patescibacteria group bacterium
GAGAAACGGGCCCTCGAAACAAGAAACCAAACGCAGATAGAGGAGTCCAGGGCCGTACAGGCTTCCCTCAGGGAGGAGATAAATGCCATCGTAGGAAAGTATAATACGGCATCGCAGCAGATCAAGACCCTCGAGGGACAGGTGACGTCCGGGAGGGTATTAAATACATCTCTATCAAGTCAGTTACAAGATAGCAGGGAACAAATGTATGAGATGAGAAATCAATATGAACGAAGGATTTCTGAGACGAATATAGACATATACGTACTCGTGGATTCTAAATCATGGATAAATGAGGGACAACTGAAGGTGCTTACAATGAACGGAGATCGTATCCAGGTAGAACCTTTCCAATATAGAAAACTTGGCCAGGCATGGACGACAAAGGACGGTTACATAAGAAGTCTCGATGGCGAGGGTCAGTATGTATCGACCGATGATGGATGCTTGCTCCCCCGTGGAACCAGGGGCGCCACAACATCCTGGAAATTCCAGGGGACTCGCCAGTATGCACGCGAGTATGTAATAACCAGTACTACATGTAAACGAGATATATCTGTATCTCAAGGGGTCGATGTATCTTTACAGGATGGTTCTATTGAAAAATCGTCATGGTTTGTTATTCCGGTCGGTAAAATAAATGGCAATCCTCTTTCATAATTATATGGAT
>JALQTW010000059.1 GCA_023263945.1 Patescibacteria group bacterium
ATTCACTGCAAGTTCAATCCAGTAAGAACTTACAATTTACTTCATCCGTCACTACCCACTGGTGCAGGAATATTAACCTGCTTCCCATCGACTACGGCTTTCGCCCTCGCCTTAGGGGCCGACTAACCCTGCGCAGATTAGCTTTACGCAGGAAACCTTGGGATTTCGGCGGAAGTGTCTTTCACATTTCTTATCGTTACTCATGTCAGCATTCGCACTTCTGATACCTCCAGCAATGCTTACGCATCACCTTCACAGGCTTACAGAACGCTCCGCTACCCAATTACTAAAAGTAATTGTCAAAGCTTCGGTAAATGATTTGAGCCCCGTTACATTTTCGGCGCAGGATCTCTTAATTAGACCAGTGAGCTGTTACGCTTTCTTTAAAGGATGGCTGCTTCTAAGCCAACCTCCTGGCTGTCTTGGAGTTCCCACTCCCTTTCACACTTAATCATTATTTGGGGACCTTAGCTGTTGATCTGGGCTGTTTCCCTCTCGTCCAAGGACCTTAGCACCCATGGACTGTCTGCCGTGCAGACTTATCGGTATTCGGAGTTTGATTAGGTTTGGTAGGAATTGCTTCCCCCTAGCCCATTTAGTGCTCTACCCCCGACAAGATTCACACGACGCACTACCTAAATAGTTTTCGCGGAGAACT
>JALQTW010000005.1 GCA_023263945.1 Patescibacteria group bacterium
GGCGAAGATGGTACGGAAGGTGATGGAGGTGTATGAAAACTAAGAATATGCTGTGAAGGAACCTCTACACAGGAAGGTCATGCTTCTCTACACTTTAAGTGAACCATGCTGTCCTCTCCTCATCGTCGACGGTTCCTGATGCATCTCGGTGTCTTTGGAATCATGCTGGTACTTGCTGTCAGTGCGGTTTTTTCCCTGCGTAAAAACGATGCTTTGAGTGGATTTCTTTTGCGACATACCATTCAACGCCCAACGGGACCAGAAACTGTCGTGTATGCAAATCTGAGTCCAGGAAATTTTGAGACTGTTCCACAGAACACGCGTGCGATTTTTTCATGCAGTGCGCAACCTCTTCCGACCGGGTTCGAATGGATGAACCCCCGTGATTTTCGAAATGACGTAGATCGCGATGTCCTTCACATCTATGAATATGCGGATACTGCCTATACCGCAGAAAAGAATACGTCGCTTTCCGGGAGCATCCGTTGGCCAGGAAGAACACATAATTTCCATGGGAGGTTCAATACCCTTACAGCCATTGCTCCTGGAAATGTGTATTATGTGAGATCGCGGACGGGAACAGGTACCTTTGCATGTGCCCGCCATTGCTACAGAACGTGTCCTGTTCTTCCACCCAACTGTTGGTATAGCAACACCGTCTATGATCCATTGGGATGTGTCACTTCTATGTGTGGGCCCGTTCTGTGCGGAGTGGGAGGCTCTTCATCGTCCTCTCTTTCTTCCGCCACCTCTTCGGCGCAATCATCTGCTCCCAACCTTCTTTGCGGAAATGGCGTCATCGATACCATTTTGAGTGGAACACTGGAAGAATGCGATGATGGAGATACAGCCGATGGCGATGGATGCTTCAGTAACTGCGCGACCATGATGCGTCCTTACAAATTTGAAGAAGGATCTTCTTCCAGCAGCAGTGCCTACGATGCCGGGCCACGTCTGTATTTCCTGGATACGGCAACCAAGACCATCCAAAGCATTCGTCCCGATATCACGGGAGCAGACGCAGCACGCATTGTGTTGGCGTATGGCACTATCGACCGTGTCGGTCTTGCGATCGATACCACCGCACGCAAAATGTATTGGCTCAATAACAGTACGCATAAAGTGCAAAGATCGAATCTGGATGGCACGCAGAAAGAAGTGTTTGCATCATTTTCAGGATCCACTTCTCTTGGGTCCAGTATTGCGATCGATATTGCAAACAGGTACGTCTACTGGAGCGAATACACGCAGGAGCCGCTTGTGACTCGCATTCTTCGCAAGGAAATGATCACGGGATCCGACACAAAGTTGACCATGAGAATCACTGCCGATGTTGTCGATACGCTGGCAATAGAGAACACCATCAATTATCCTTATATTTATTTTTCACTGCGAAATCAGAAGAAAGTGATGAAACTGTCATACCCTAATGTCCTCACGACCATTGTGACATTCCCACCTCTATCGACCGGTGTGCCGTTTGCTTTGGATCTTTCCTCAGCGCCGAAGAAAATCTATTGGGCTGACACATTAAACCGTTCCATCTACCGTGCGAATATAGATGGCACAGGACAGGAGAACCTCGCGCTTAGCTATACACCGGAATCCATCATCAGTCTTGGGGTGGATGCTGTGCACAAAAACGTTTTCTTTGGAAGCAAAACGGGGCTCTGGAAAACAAGTTTTACGGGAGGAATTGTCCATAACAATACATTTGGCATAGAGGAGCCTGCCTTCTTACAGTATTTTAATGGTCCCTAAGTTCATGCGTGCTTTCTTCCAACAACGGCCTGCGCTTCTCGCGCTTTTTCTTACGATGGTGTTGATCATTGTCGTGACATTTTTTGCGAATCATTCACTGCGTCCATCTCGATTTTCGGCATCTCTTGGAACGCCCAGTGCAACGGCCTATCGCTTGAGCCCTGGCGAGACAGTGCATCTTGGCATTGGACAGCCGTACATCATTACGTGTCCAACCGAATTACCGAATGATGGCACGGGGCCGAATCCGGGGTTGTTGTATCCCAACTGGGGAATGCCATCGGAGATTGACCTCTTTGGCACATTCGATGAAGACACTCGCACCGTAACAGGATCTCTCCTTGTCTATGAATTTGCACAAGATATCGATTGGAATACGGGGAATATTGTACAAAATTTTGTTCATGAGAAAGATATGTCCCTTGTTGGCACAGCCAGATGGCCGGGAGCGTGCTATGGTTTCCCGCAGTGCAATGGCATTCGATTTAAGCCGGGTGCGATGTACTACGTCCAGGCAAATACGGGTGCGTATACCCTTGGTCAACATGGCATTGGTAAAGAGCCTGGTGGAAATTCCATTCCTTTCACATGCAATTCATGGAGCGACGGCTGTTTCACAGCGGGAACCAAGATCACGATGGGCGATGGATCAGAGAAATCGATCGAAGATGTTCGCGTTGGTGACGCTGTTCTTGGTTGGGATGAAAAGACAGGACAGCAGAGAGTATCGAAGGTCACAGAGACGTATGTGCGGCAGGTACCCATGACGTACACGGTGGGGTTCAAAGATCACACACTCCATGTGACGGGCGAACATCCGGTATGGGTGCAGGGTTCGTGGAAATATATCCGCGATGTAGAAGTAGGAGATATTCTCACGCGGTCAGATGACACAGAAGATGCGGTTCTTTCCATTGAACATGATCTCCAGCAAACATCCGTCTATAACCTGACGGTCGATACCGTCCACACGTACTATGCCAACGGATACCTTGTACACAACAAGCTCCATTTGTGCAACGGAGACGGTTCCTGCGGTTTTGCAGAGGATTGTGGTTATTGTCCGGGAGATTGTTCTTGTCCTGATGGGCAAGAATGTACGGTGAGGCCACATACCGATGCGCCGTATTGTGCGGATAGAGAATCCTCATCCTCTTCATCGTCTGCTTCCAGTACATCGTCTAGCTCCAGTTCTTCTTCGGCATCATCGGGATCCAGTGGATCGAATGGTTCATCGGGATCCAACGGATCAAACGGCTCATCGGGGAGTAATGGTAGCGCGACATCACAAACATTTAGTATCGATATTGGACCATGGACATTTAGTTGCCCGTTTGTGTACGCGTGGAATGGTTCTTCTTTTGTGCGCGAAACGGAAGCGATTCCCTTTTCGCCGCTTGCATCCCTCAAAGCGGGAAGTCATGAGAAGTTATCTGCACTTGTGCCTGATGAAAATGGCATACTTCGTGTGAAGGTGACCGAAGAACGCGACGAAACATCGTATATCGATCATACGCTTTTGCGTGCGGTTGATGTTGAACCTGCGCCGGGACGCTCTGTGGTTGCGGACATCAATGGCACCATTCACACCGTGGAAACTCCCGCGACACCTCTTACATGCACTACGAGCCTTGGCGACCAGTGTGAAGAACAGGTACGGTCCATCGACCGTGATGTCCTCACATTTGACCCCAAGCGTCTTCTGGAAAAACAGGAGGATCTGACGCATGATGTGGTGTTGACCTTCAAGCGTCCCCCCAACAAAAAGAACGCAAAACTCTTCCTCAAAGTGGAAACGGCGAGCCCGTCCGGCAATTTTAGCGATCTCACATTGAAGAAACTTGGAAGCAAAGGTCTTGCTTTGTTTGACTCCCTCTTCGCGCGTACAGGAAATGGAAGTGTGATCGAAAATATTTTGAAAGACAGTGCATTTTTCCTTGCTGTTGATGTGCAGGAACAAGGTGCATGGAGGACCGTCGATTTTGTGAAACCGGGAGATTACGGCGGATGGGATGATTTCCTCGTACCCATCGAATTTGATGACATCGTAGGGGATACTGTGACCGTCCGTCTTCGTACGATCTGGATGTACAAGATTGATGTCGCAGGACTCGATTGGTCAGACGATCAGCCCATGCGCATTGTTTCTCTCGACCCCATAGAGCAGACGAATGGAGATGCGCGTGCATTACTTGCTCTGGAGGACGGCAAGAATCTTGTTCTTCAGAAAGGAGAAGAAGTGATCCTCACATACATGGATCCACCGCGTCATGAAGGGCTGGAACGCCAGTATGTTTTTAGTCTGCATGGACATTATATTGTGGATGCACCGACTCTTGGTACCATGGAAACACTCCGTGCAGTACAATCTCTTTTCCAGACGGTGATGGGTGGGACGATGAGTATCAACGCGTACCTGCGCGATTTCCTCGCACAGGGTTTGTAACGTCTCGTCCACCACTAGACAGCATGCCGACTGTTGCTACACTCGTGCCATCCTTACCCCATCTTTATGAAATTTTCCTTGCGCGTTGGTATTGCGACACTTGCCGTTACAGGCTCTCTCATGACGGTGGGAGTGGCCGCGGCCCGCGGCCCCCGTCTCCCGTCGTTTTTCCACCACGGTACATTTCCGCGCGTGTGGGCAGCCCTCGATACGCTGCGCGAGACCGTGAACAATCTTCAAGCGCAGATCGACGGTCTTGAAGGCGGCATCCCCGGTCCGCAAGGGCCCGTCGGCCCCCAAGGTCCTGCTGGTCCTGCAGGACCACAAGGAGCCATTGGTCCACTTGGCGCACCGGGTGTTCAAGGGCCACAAGGTGCAGTAGGCCCCCTTGGGCCTCCAGGAGTGCAAGGGCCACAAGGCCCCGTTGGTCCGTTGGGCGCACCGGGTGTACAAGGACCCCAGGGTCCTGCCGGCTCAGATTTTGACGGTCGCACAGGTGTGTATGAACGAAGCGGTGCAACGATGATACCGGCTGGATCATGGGGTGAAGCGATTGCATCGTGCAGGGATGCCGATGATGTTATGCTATACGGAGGATTTTCTATCATTACTACCACGTCAATACAGGTTGTAAGAAGTCAGGGTTATCCGCTGTTTATTAATCAAAGTTGGGCAGTGAGTGGCTTCAATTCAGCTTCATCACCACGGGAACTCACGGCATATGTCGTGTGTAGAACACGACCATAAAATGCGATCTTCAACATCGAAAAGCGGCTTCGGCCGCTTTTTGTGTCATCATGTTGACACACCCGAGCCCGCACCGTACTCTTTTCCCCTATGGGAAAACGACGGTTCACCGAAGACAGCTGGCGAAGAGATCCTTGGTTTCAGGCACTCGTGGATGCGCTTCTGCATTCCAAGACACCGGAGGATATGGGAAATTTTCTCCGGGACATTGCAACACTCTCGGAATTGCAGGCGTGGGGAGAACGGTTGGAAGTCGCAAAACTTCTTGCACAAGGACTTTCGTACCGGGAAGTTGCAAAACGCACAGGCGCAAGTACCACGACGGTGACACGGGTTGCGAAATTTATCGAAAATGGAGAAGGGGGGTATCGAAAAGTTTTGAAGACACATCGTCATCATCGAATGAAAGTGGATGTAAAGCAGGAGAGTGAAGCATCGCATCAAGAAAAATCCCAGCCAGTCTCTCCATTACAAAAGTATCTTCAACGATAATTATCGTGGCGAGATTCCCGTATGCTGTTCCAATCGTGAAATCCGAACATCGTGTTGATCGTAACGGATTTCTAACATGTCGAAATAATCCTTACGATTACGTTCATCCAGAAAGTTCACGTGATCGAGAAGGCGCCGTTCCATGGCAGCCAAATCATCTTTCGTTGGAAACTTTTTAAGATCCTCTTTCATTGCAAACCCTTTGAGATCCTCTTTCATTGCAAACCCTTTGAGATCCTCTTTCATTGCAAACCCTTTGAGATCTTCTTTCGTTGCAAATCCTTTGAGATCTTCTTTCGTTGCAAATCCTTTAAGATCTTCTTTCGTCGCAAATCCTTTTGCATCCTGTTTTGTTACCATCTGACTGAGAAGCTCCAGAATGTGTCTGCCGTCCGCTTTCGTGAGCGGTTGTGTGTCGTCGGTGACCATGGACAGGTGACGATAGAAGTCTCGACCAACCGAATCAATTGTGAAGATTCCCCGATGGTGGTGTATTCTCACCTTCTCATGCATCATGCATTCTTCATGCGCAGGTGCCTTACACTCGCCGAGGAAGGACGTGGGAAGGTAGGCAACGGAGCCTTTGTGGGAGCCGTTCTTGTGCGGGATGGAGACATTATTGCAGAAGGAGTGCATCGAGGATTCGGCCTACTGCATGCAGAGAGAGATCTCCTCGAACAGTTCTCAGGATCAATCGAACCAACAGATACATTGTATGTGAATTTGGAACCATGTTGTCATATGGGGAAAACTCCTCCATGCACGGAGATCATTCTCAAACGGGGAGTCAAACATCTTGTGTATGGGCTCCGTGATCCTGATCGTCGGGTTTCAGGACAGGGCATCGAGTTTCTTCGTCTGAACGGCGTTGAAGTGATTGGCCCCGTTCTTCGCGATGAATGTGCATGGATGAATCGTGGATTCATCTCCGTGCGGGAAAAAGGAAGACCGTGGATCACGCTGAAGAGCGCGCGTGCAGCCGATGGATCCATTGCACATCCTGATGGATCGCCGAAGAGGATTACATCGAAAGAACAAGATGCATGGTCACATGAATTTCTCCGTGCGAAGCATGATGCCATTCTTGTCGGGGTGAATACCATCATCAAAGATGATCCTTCTCTCACAGTTCGATCCATCAATGTTCCCGTGCAACCATGGAGGATCGTGTTCGATCCGCACGCACGCACGCCGCTTCATGCATCGATCATCAAAAAGAATCCCGAGCGGACCATTCTCGTTGTCGATGCCGCACTCGACTTGTCATGTACGGAGCCCTATTTAGAGCGAGAAATTCATATTTGGAGGATACCATGTATACAAAATATGTTCGACTTTCATGCCTTATTTCAGGGCTGTATTACTTCTCAAGAAAATTTTTGTGGGATCACTTCTATCCTCGTCGAAGGTGGTGAAAGGACATGGCATCCGTTTTGGAGCCATCATCATGTGGATATGGACGTTTTACTGCCCGGTTCATCTTGAGCAGTTCCTGTATTGTTCTACAATGCGATGGTGGGAGGAGGGTGTTCCTTCTCTTACGGGATCGACCGAAGCCACGCCATTGCATGGATGGCACCTCGTCGGTTTCCAACTACTCGTACCCCCCCCCTTCCTCCAACCAGCCTCAGGCTGACTCTCAGGAAGGGGGCATTTACTAGGCAAGTGGACACATTGTGACGGAGAAGATATTTACGCCCTCAAAAATATTTCCTTGTTTAAAATAGATTCCTACTGCACGTTTGTCTGACAGAACGGTATCGTAGCGGTACGCATCTCCGTTTTTGTCTTTGCTGAAAACATACCAACCGAGTGACTGACCTGTTGCATCTGTCAGTTTTACTGAAAAGATATGATTGAGGAGCCCTCCGTATGCCAGGTATTTGATGTAGAAACCTGCGGGAACATTGAATTGGATGTTCCTATCGAGTGTCAGCGGACTCATCGTTGAGTACGAGGGGAATTGTGCTGTGATGCCGAGATTCGTATAGATCTGTTGTGTAACACATCCGTTTTCAGTTTGAGCAGGCAAAAGAACGCTTAGAGGATTTGCTGCCTCATGAAGCGAAGATGATGCGGAAGAAGCTGTTGAAATTTGCGCCATGATATTAGAAATCGAGTCTTTCAAAATCCGGTCTGTCGCGGTTTGTACTATCCAATAGCCCTTGTGGCTTTGAGTGAATGATGCATTCGGGATCGTTTTCACGAGAGCGCCGTTGCTCCAGAGTTCCACCGATGTCCCATTGGATTGTACAAGTGTTGGGACAGCAGGATTTGATGTGAAGCGATAGAGACGCTTTCCGTGAACTTCCATGCCGGAGAGAACATAGGGAGCCTGGTAATCCACCCATTCTGAGGGAAGTGCACGACGATCGGTGTATCCCATTCGCGCATTGATATCCGAGAGCGCTTGCTGCACCACGTCGTATCCTCGCTTGTACCATGCTTCTTGTCCGTCACTCTTGAGATCATATTCTAAGCCGCTGTAAATCCAGAAGAGAAGATCATCCACATTCGTGACAGCCGTGTGATAGAAACGCTCATAGTACCATTCTTCTACTTCAGGAAGTTGCGTGACGTCCTGACTCCAGGAAGGGTGTTGAATCCAGGGGAAAATAGGATCGGACGCACTCATGCTCATGGTGCGCATGTGGTTCACATCGCTGATGAGTTTTTCGTAGAACGTGGGATTTTTTCTGTCCGTCGGAGCATCAATAGCATTCGAATTGGGTCTCGTTGGTGAATTGATGGGCTGCGCAAGACCATAGAGTGCAACAGATTGATGGGTACCCAGAAGCGCATCTTGCATACTGATCGGTCGTGGGTACTTTCTGTAATTACCATACGGAATGAGAGCGCTCTTGCGGAAATATTCGTACTCTACAAATCGAATCGATGGGTACCACTTTTTGACAGGTGCATACATGGCTGCATTAAATGCCGCGATTTGCCTGCGAGTCATGACGGCATCCCACATGGCACGTCGCCAATCATCTTTCTTCATATCGGTTGGCCAGTTTGGCATTTGATCGAGGTCACTTTGTGTAAGACCGGCATCGAACAGTTCCTGGCGTAGTGCGGGCCAGCGAGGATCATTCAGAATGAGGTTCTGTTTTCCATTCACCCAAATGCAACGAGCTGTATCCCACCACCACCAGTCTTCTTCAAGATCTGATGCGGCAAGATCAATGAGACCACCCTGCCTCTTATATTCCTGAAAGAAACGATCCAACCGAGTCGAAACAGTCTTTACCCAGTCATATCCAGTAGCAGGATCATCCAACCAGAGACTATAGAGGTAGACACCGTCGCCGTTGCTTTCATCCTTCACACAATTGGCAGAGTCCACAGCGGGTGTACCGTTTGCTTCACGGAGAACAGGGAACATATTGCCGTAAGGGTTCGGACTCACTTCCACACGCTCGACTCCCTGCACCTTTACGGAACGAAGTCCGGCAGGGCGCGCATTCAGAACAGTTTTCAATTGTGTTGCTTTTGTTTGTAGAACACTGTCCGTCACATCATTAATTTCTTCTAGTTCTTCATCGAACATAATGTTGGGATACGTGCCCGGAGCCCGTAGACTGGAGAATGCATAGAATGTCTTCGTTCCGCCATTTGCCGGTGCGATGGCATCTGCCATGAGTGTGAGGAGTCGTTCTGTTGTGAACACTTCCATGAAGTCTGCACGATTTGCCAGAAATCGTGTTTCCAAATCGCTGTAGCGTTTCTGCGGAATTTCCCAGGGGTTCGTATCGTCGTATTTCAGAAGAGACGGTGCCTTGGGCGGATACGCCAGTGCCTGAAAGATACCGTATGGTTTCAGATTTGTCAGATCAACACCGCGCGAAGAAAGAACACTCTTCAATGCCATGCGCGTTGTGTAACCGGGCGTCTGGCCGTATCGCGTGAGGGTATCTAAGAATTCATCCTGGGTCATGGACTGCAAAATGGTATCGAAGTCGAGCGTTGCAAGCAGATCATTCACGCTTGTCTTCGTGCTCCTATTGGAATCGATCACTTTCTGCAGAACCTGCGTGACGGGGAGTGCGTCCAGTTCCGGCGTGAGTATTGCCGCACGTTGAACGTTTCCTTGAAAGGCGATGGTGCCAATGATGACAAGCATGCCTAAAAGGATGGCTGCAAGAATTGATTCCTGATGCGTGACGGGATGTGTTTTCATCAAGATAGCATAGCACAAAACTGCACCTCAATCAAGTTTTTGGCTTCTGTTAGGGCTCCGTTTATTGCTGACGATGGGAGTCCAGGACCTTTTGATCGTGCTCTTTTTGCTGCTGCTCGGTGAGTCGCCTGTCATAGATGGCGTCCTGCTCTGCCTGTTTCTTTTCACGATAGTCATCCACCCGTGCAAGAAGCATAAAGACGAATTCGCGTGTCGCGGGAGCATCCAGTCGTGGAAGTGATATTCCCTTCAGCATCCCTGCATTGTTCAGGTCCGTCAAATACCCTGCGTACCAGGTTGCACCGTTCTTTTCACGGGAGGCATCGGAGAGTTTTGAAGCGATTGCTGTAAGTTTCAGCATTTCTACAACGGAGATTTGCTTTCCACCTTTGAATGTTCCATCCGGATAACCTTTCACAAGACCCCGTGAGAGCGCAGCAAACAATGCATCTTTGTACCAGACATCGTTCCGCACATCGGAAAAACGCACGGAGGAAGAGGAGGGAATGGGAAGCGTGAGGAGCCTTCCAAACATCGTAACGACTTCTGCCCGATTCGTAGGGCTTTTTAGTGCAAATGTTCCAGGATTATTCCCTTGCCCCTTAATGATTCCTTTATTGTAGAGGCGTATCACCGCATCGCGGGATACCGCTTTTGCGGGAACATCCGTCTTTGCAAGTTTTTCAAAAGGAATCGATGGTACTACTGCGGTGATTGTTCGCACGGGTGCCGCGCCATGGAGTGATGTATCGGATGTTGTTGATGACGGCGCAGCGGTATTTCCTCCTCCACCCCCACCGCCTTTCCCGCCTCCTCCGCCGGAAGGAGCGGCAGCAGGAGCAGCGGAATGAGTTACCTCATTACTTGTCGATGCAGAACTGGAACTCGATGAGCCTGAAGATGAAGTGAAGGAGCTTGAGCTCGACGATGAAGAAGAGCTCGAACTGGATGAGGAACTGGAACTTGATGAATTTGAAGACGAAGAACTGGAGCGTGGGGAGCTTGATGAAGACGACGATGAACGAGGGCTGGATGACGAAGAGGAAGAGGAAGAAACAGGAGGATTCAAAAGAAGGTCAATAATCGTTGGAACGGAATCCTTCAGAGAGCGAACTGTATCCGTTTGTGTGATCCAGTAGCCCATTCCTGTCTTTTCAAATGTACTGAATGGAATCGTCTTCATAGCCGTCCCGTTTACGAGGATTTCCGTACTCGTACCTGCTGTGCGCACGGTTGTTTGTGAAGAAGGATTGGGGGTAAGGCGCCATATCCGTTTACCGCGTGTTTCCATTCCGGAAAGAATATAGTCGTCCTGGTAGTCTATCATTCCGAATGTAAAAGGAGCGCGATCTTGAAACCCCGCCCGCGCATCGAGGTCGCGTATGGCGGAGTCCAGAAGCGAAAACCCATCCGCGTATTCCGCTGCCGGAAGATTGCTTTGAAGTTTGCTCCAGACCCAGAGAAGGAATTGATCTGCTCCAAGCAATCCCACGTGATAGATGCGTTCTGCTGCAAAGGTATCGTACGGCCCTTCACCACGTCCCTTTGCATACGAAGGATGCAAAACCCAAGGAAGAATAGGCGCAGTGGACGTGCTGACCATTCCGCGCATCGTACGGACATCATTCACAAGTCCATCGTAGGAAGGATTCACTCCGCTTGGAGAATCGATAATGCCATCCGGTGAATCGATCACTGCACCTGGGCCTCCATACAAATTGACTGATTGATGCGTGCCAAGAAGATAACCGACTGTTTGAAGATTCCGTGGAAATTTTCGGTAACTCCCAAACGGGACAATGCTCGACCGGTTGAAATATTCATACTCCGTAAAATGAACGCCGGGACAATTGTTGAGAATGGGATCCACAATCGCGCGATTGTACGCTGCCGCCTGTCTTTTGTTCATGACAGCATCCCAGATCATCGCACGGTAATCCTTCCTTCCGTACCATGAACCGATGTCCTCTGTCTGAAAGTTCGTATTAGTGATTCCCGCTTCCCGCAGTTCCTGTTCCAGTGCCGGCCATCTTGGGTCGCTCAAAATCAGGTTCTTATTTCCTGAGGACCAAATGCGCCGTGCGTGAAACGAATTGAGCCAGTCCACTTCCAAATCAGCCGTGACGATATCGAGTGGTACATTCTTTTCGCCGCAAAGAGCATGAAAAAATGTCTTCATTCTTGGTGTGATGACCTGTTCCCAGTCGTCCATCCAGAGAGAATAGAGTGGACCGTCGGCATCGCTGACGGGATGTCCTTCCCCATTCAGAAGAGGGGGAAAGATCCCCCCGTAAAATCCTAACGAGGCATCGAGCCGTTCCAGTCCTTTCAGATCCAAATAGCGTCTTCCATCCGGTTGTGCAAGGAGCGAATTTGCAATCGTATTGATGTCTTCCATGCCGGTGCTTTTCACCTGTACATTGAAGATCATTTTGTCACTGGTGACAGGTGATCTTTGTGACGCGAAGAAAAAGAACGGTTTACTCTGGGAAGAGACATGCGTCATGTGGTCGTCAAAGAGAGCAAGCTTGCGTTCTGCCGTTAACACATTAAGGAACACTGCACGAGAATCCATGGAACCGTTGAAAGCGTTCTTCAGGTCCGCATACGCATCTGGCACGATATTCCACAGTTGACGCCCTGTTTTTTGACGTAGAAGGGAGCCGTTATGTGCCGTTCCGAGAGCCTGCAGAATGCCGTATGCACGAAGATTCGTAAGATCCACTTCATGCGAGGGAAGCATTGCAATGAGTTCATTCCTGGACTGCACCCTGGGAATCAGACCCTGAGCAATGAGAATGTCTAAGAACTCATCGGTTGTCATGTGTTCGATGACATCATCGAATTGCAGAGTTTGAAGCAGCGCATCCGTTGTCGTTACCGTCGTTTTGTGAAGATCAATGACACGTGAAAGAAGTTCACGGGTGGGGAGCTCGTCAAGATTCGTAGATGTCAAAACAGCCGATTGTTTTTGCACTTGAAGACTGGCAATGGACAGAATGCCCACAAACACGAGGAGGAGCCCAAGAAGGTAGATGAGGTGGGTGTTTTTTCTGTAAAAAGACATCTTGTCATGATAGCACAAGATTGACTTCCTTTCAACCTATACAATCTTCCGGATGAGGCGTTGACCCCATGCGAAAATCTTCACACTCATTCTGTATCGAAGAGGCAGAATTCCCGTTCTCAGGAAACGATCGATCTGTGTTGCATAGCCGGCTCCTTTCTTTTTCATGCGGGCAATGCTCTCCGGCCGCTCATGCACAACGAGGCCGAATCGACCCTTCCCCTGTGTACATCGACCTTCGTAGTCCATACCCACAACGGATCCGCCAAAGTACTGAATGGAGATCTTCATATGTCGTAATGTTCCCCGCATGAGAGCGGGCCAGGCGGGAGCAGGGGAGCCTCCTGTATAGAGAAAGAAGAACGGCTTTCCTTCGAGCGTGCCCATCGTCCTGTTTTCTCCAAGTGAGAAACTTCCCATCCGATCGATGACATTTTTCAGATGTGCAGGAACAGAGAAGTTCCAAATAGGCGATGCAATCACTACAGCATCGCTCTGTTTAATGCCATCTTCAATTTTTTGAAAATCATCGTCTATTGTTTTCCCGAGTTGATAGTCCTCCAATGAGAAATGATGGATCGTGAGATCCTTCAACCGTATCTTTGTGATTTCTGCAGAAGAATCATGGTGCTTAATGCCCTCTGCAAAACGATCCGCAAGAAAATCGGCATTGCTCGGGTCATTTGTTCCTGCAACGAGAATCAAGAATTTCATAGAAGGGGACTATAGAAGAGGAAATGAGGTTGTGTAAAGAAATCAGAAGGCAGAAGGTAGAAATCAGTGAAGCGCAGGCGTGTACACCTGCGCTCTCAAGAGACAAAGCAAAATCGGAAAATGTTTCAACGCGACAATGAAAAAGGAAGATTTTTTAAAATTCCTCTGCTTTCTGCCCTCTGGTTTCTGTCTTCTTTTCAAGAATCTCTACCCATCTTTTTCTTCTCTGTTCTGATCATCTTTTTGATTCGAATGACCTCCGCAGAAGGAAGCCATTTGTACGATCAGCTGCTCTCAAAACATGTCAGGAAAAAATGTCTTGCGATCCATGTTGTCACGCGTAGAATCCACAGATGTTGTGTATGAACAGATTTTGAGACACAAGATGTTGTGTTTCACCTCTATCCCCCCATTCCCCCGTTTCTATGAATCATAAGAGTGCTTCTACTGCCACCTCTGCACGTGATATTCCCAAACTTGAGAAGGTGGAACGAATGAAGAAACAGAAAGCGCTGGATGGTGCTCGAGGTTCTTCTGCAAAAGGGGGACTCTCTATTGCCCGTGTCTTCACAACGCCGGGTGCAGATCCACTCGAACATGTGAAGTATGAGAGACGCACAAGCTCCATCAAAAATACGGATGGCTCCATCGTCTTCGAAATGCGCGATGCAGAAGTTCCTGCGGACTGGAGTCAGGTGGCAACGGATATCATCGTGAGTAAATATTTCCGAAAAGCCGGGGTTCCTCAGTACAACGAGGACGGAACAATCAAGAAAGATGCACAAGGAAATGTTGTCACTGGCTCGGAACGCTCGGCAAAACAAGTGATGCGTCGCCTCTCGGGATGCTGGAGGTGGTGGGGTGAACAATATGGCTATTTTCAAAGTGTGCAGGATGCACAGGCGTTTGAAGATGAGCTGAGTCATATGCTCATTCATCAGATGGCAGCGCCCAACAGTCCGCAGTGGTTCAACACAGGGCTCCAGACTGCGTACGGCATTACAGGGCATGCGCAGGGACACTACTACTGCGATCCCATAACAGGAGAGGTGAAACGCAGTGAAGATGCCTACACGCATCCGCAGCCACACGCATGTTTCATTCAAAGCGTGGAAGACGACATGGTGAATGAAGGCGGCATTATGGATCTCTGGATTCGTGAGGCACGCCTCTTCAAGTACGGCTCAGGAACCGGAACCAACTTCTCACGTCTGCGCGGAGCAGGAGAGCCACTCTCCGGAGGAGGCTTCACGTCCGGCCTCATGAGCTTCTTAAAGGTGGGGGATCGGGCAGCAGGAGCCATCAAATCCGGCGGTACTACACGCCGCGCTGCAAAGATGGTGTGTTTGGATGTGGACCATCCGGATATTCAGGAATTTGTGAACTGGAAGGTGAAAGAAGAAAAGAAAGTCGCGGCATTGGTGGCAGCTGGCTACTCCGATGACTTCAACGGTGAGGCCTACCTCACGGTATCGGGTCAGAACTCCAATAACTCTGTTCGTGTCTCGCAGGAATTCCTGGAGGCCGTGGAACAGGATAAAGACTGGAATCTGTACTGGAGGACGGAACTGCGAAAATCCGAAGAAGAGGGTAGAGCCGCAACGCCATGTAAAACAATGAAAGCACGGGATCTCTGGGAGCAGATCAGTTACGCCGCATGGGCGTGTGCAGATCCCGGTGTGCAGTACGACACAACCATTAATGACTGGCACACGTGTCCTGCAGACGGCCGCATTAATGCCAGTAACCCCTGCAGTGAGTACATGTTCTTAGACAACACTGCTTGTAACTTGGCATCTATCAACTTACTCAAGTTCTATGACGATGAACAGGGGACGTTCCTCATCGAGGAATTCCGTCATGCTGTGCGTCTGTGGACCATCGTCCTGGAAATCTCCGTGCTCATGGCACAGTTTCCAAGCAAAGAAATTGCGGAACTCAGTTACAAATTCCGAACCCTTGGACTCGGCTACGCAAACATTGGTGCCATGCTCATGCGCATGGGTATTCCGTATGATTCCGAAGTCGGTCGAGCCTGGTGTGGCGCACTCACCGCCATCCTCACCGGAGACAGCTATGCAACGTCTGCGGAAATGGCATCGCACTTGGGTGCCTTCCCGGGCTATGAGCCAAATCGTGACACCATGCTCCGTGTGATTCGTAATCACCGTCACGCCGCGTATGATGCTGCGGAAAAAGAGTATGAATCGCTTCAGGTAAAACCCATTGGTATCGACCAATCGGTCTGTCCTTCTCCGCTTCTGGAAGCCGCAAAAGACGCATGGGATAAGGCTCTCGCTATGGGCGAGCAGTCCGGCTACCGAAACGCCCAAACAACCGTCATTGCGCCAACCGGAACCATCGGGCTCCTCATGGATTGTGACACCACGGGTGTGGAACCGGACTTTGCGCTCGTGAAATTCAAGAAGCTTGCCGGTGGTGGGTACATGAAGATTGCAAACCAGTCCGTCCGTCCCGCACTTCTTGCATTGGGGTACAGTGAGGCCGAAACGCATGACATCATGCGGTATGTGATGGGAACGCTCTCGCTGGAGGGTGCGCCGCATATCAACCGTGCATCGCTGAAACAGAAAGGTCTCACCGATGAAGATATTGCAAAGATCGAAAAAACCTTGCCGTCCGTCTTCGATATCCAGTTTGCCTTCAACCGCTGGACCCTGGGTGATGACACGATGAAGCGACTCGGTTTTACCGATGACCAGCTCAATGACTCCTCTTTCAATCTCCTCTCCACACTCGGGTTCATGCCGAGCGAAATCGAGGAAGCAAATGTGGTCATCTGTGGTCACATGACGGTGGAAGGTGCTCCACATCTGAAGGATGAACATCTTGCTGTCTTCGACTGTGCGAACAAGTGCGGCAAGATCGGTAAGCGATTTATTGCAGCAGAAGGCCATATTCGCATGATGGCAGCAGCGCAGTCCTTCATCTCCGGAGCTATTTCCAAGACCATCAACCTCCCGAACGAAGCAACCATCGAGGATGTAAAGAAAGCCTACATGCTTTCATGGAAGCTCGGTTTGAAAGCCAATGCCCTCTATCGCGATGGGTCCAAGCTGAGTCAGGCGCTCTCCAATAAGTCCGACAAGAAGAAGGAAGAGAAGAAAGAGGTGGAGCCCACCATCATCGAAAAAGTCGTTGTGAAAGAAGTGCCACGTCGACGCAAACTTCCTGATGAACGCATGAGTCTGACGCACAAGATGTCCGTTGCCGGTCATGAAGGCTACCTCCACGTGGGCCTCTACGAAGACGGTTCTCCGGGTGAAATCTTCATCAAGATGAGCAAAGAGGGTTCCACTCTCTCCGGTGTGATGGATACGCTCGCGCTCTCACTTTCCATGAACCTGCAGTACGGCGTGCCGCTGGAAGTCCTGTGTGAGAAGCTGGTGAACACGCGTTTTGAACCGATGGGTATGACGAAGAACAAGGAAATCCCGATGGTGAAGAGCTTCATGGACTACATGGGTCGCTGGCTTGCACTCAAGTTCCTTCCAAAGGAAAAGGCAAAGCGTTTCCATAATGGAGAACTCATCGATAAAGCCTACGCAGAAGGTTCCAAGAGCAAAGATGCCTTCGCTATGAGCCTTCCTGTTATTGATGAAGGTGCTTCTGTCTTTTCTGCAACGCTTCCCTTTACAGCAGAAGATCATCACGCATCACAAACGGACAGTGACGATCCTCAAGCGCAGGCAAAGCTCCAGGGCTTCACAGGCTCCATGTGTTCCGGCTGTGGTAGCTTCAAAATGAAGCGCAATGGATCGTGTGAATTGTGTCTGGATTGTGGTGCAACAAGCGGATGTAGCTAATTCTTAGCGGATGGAGGCGCACCCTCATGCTACGTACTCTTTTCTGTCATAAACCGTTCTATATACTGACTTGCGATGATACCGCACAAGAGGAGAAAGGCGTATAGAAACAGGAGGGTTGGAAGATCGCGGGGCATGATACTTTTCAGCATGGCCGTGAAAAACGTTGTATACCAGGAAACAAAAGAAACAGCTCCGGAAGCGAATGCAATACGATTCAAGCGACGTACTGAATGGTGTTCGACTGATGTCAGTTTTTTATGATGTGCAGAAGAAAGAGAGATGCGAACAAGGCGGGGAGCCAAATACGAATGGAGAAAAAAACCATTTGCCGTGAGGACGATGACAGCAATCAGCTTGAGAAGAAATGGCGGACTCTGAAGGTACGTTGGCACATTCGTCAAGAAGAGTCCTATGCCCGTAAGAAGCATCAGAAAGAGCGCAAAAAGAACGACTTTTGCGATGATATGCATGACGCTGGCCTCTTTCTTATTGATGCGGAAGTCCTTCAGGAACGAGAAGAAGAGGATGTCTGCAAGGGTAGCTCCTCCAAATCCAATGACGACTCCAAAGACGTGCAGTGCGGTGAGAAACAACGTGTGAGATTGCAGGAAAGAAATCATGTGTTTGAGATATTACGCACGTCTATGAATGACGGAAAACACGTCTCTAGAACGAGATGAAAAGTGTTCCGATAAGACAGACGAAGAGAAAGTAGCGCATGAGACTGCAAAGCCTACTCTTTCCTTCTTCTCATCTACAAGAGCGTTAAAGAAAAAATGACTTGAGCCCTTCCTGATAATGTTTCCTCCGTATACATTTTGAGATCAACTCATGAACAAAAGTTTTACACATTTCCTGTGGAAGAGTGTGCATAACTAAGAAGGTCATCATCGGGTGCAGCCCTGTTTCTTGCGATCATTCCACACCTCTGGCACCTAAATTCAAGAAGAAAGCCCTTTTTAGACTCTTGATCTATCCCTATGGGCTCCAGAAGCCCTTGGCAGAGCGACGCTCGATCCCCAGGGCCTTTGTCATCCACATGCTTCCCCCATAAACAGAAGGGGCAATGGTTCCTATAGGTTCCTTTTCCTAAGGGCTCCACACTCTTGCCACAGTGTTCACAGATGAACGGTTCTTCGCGGGCGAGGAAAATCATGAGGGTATGTTCTCTGATGAAAAGGAACTGGTCAAACCGCGGGGCGAAGCCCCGCTCTGGTGTTCTGAAAAATTTATTCACCAGAGCGGCCTTTCGGGCCGCGTTCATGGAGTTTTAGGATTCTTCTATGATGCCGAGACGCACCATCGTCAATGAGGTTCCTATGTTTATTACGACGAACGTGAAGAAGCGCAGACCTTTCTTTGCAAGAGATGGATTTGCCAAAGAGGCAATCGATCATCTTTATCGAGTTCAACTATTTCATCCTTTCTTTATTTATGGGTTTGTCATCATGCCCGACCATTGTCATTTTCTTCTTAAGGTATGTGCTCCCGAAACTATTTGTCGCATCATGGATATCTATAAAGGCGGATTAGCTCATCAAATTGGGATAGGGCCAATTTGGCAACCGAGGTATCATTTGGAATTTATTTATAACCTCCCTGGTGCATTGAACTATATCCACATGAATCCTGTAAAAGGAGGATTGTGTAAAAAACCTGAAGATTATCCATGGTCTTCAGCATCAGGGAAATGGGATGTGACATCATTTGATGAATTTTCGTGGTTGTGATTATACCAATGCGAAGACCGCGGCCCGAAGGGCCGCTCTCTATGGACTAAAAATTAAACATTAAACCGGAAATGCATCACATCGCCATCTTGTACGATGTATTCCTTTCCCTCCACGCGCAGTTTTCCTGCTTCTTTTGCTTTCTGCTCTCCTCCCAGACTCACAAAATCATCATACGAGATTGTCTCGGCGCGGATGAAGCCACGCTCAAAATCTGTATGAATAGCACCTGCTGCTTCCGGTGCCTTGGCACCTTTCTTCACGGTCCACGCACGTACTTCTTTGGGTCCTGCTGTGAAGAATGTTTGAAGACCCAGTGCCTCATACGCTGCCTGAATGAGTTGATCGAGTCCCGACGATGAAACACCAAGCTCTGCGAGGAGTTGCTTGGATTCCTCATCGGAAAGACCAATCAATTCTTCTTCCAGCTTTGCACTCACGAGGATCGCAATATCGGAAGGGGAGAGGCATGCTTGCTTCTTTGCATCCTCCAGTTTGATCGTTTTCAATTCGGCTTCCTTCACATTGAGTGCATAGATTATCGGTTTCGTCGTCAAAAGCTGCAACTGTTTCACGACATCTTTTTCTTCCGGTGCCCATGGGATGGATGAACCAAGCTTTCCCGCATTCAGCATTTCCTTCAGTTTCGTGATAAGCGCGAATTGCTTCACGGCTTGTTTATCGCCACTGCGCGCTTTTCCTTCTAATTTTCCAGAGCGCTGCTCGATGGACCCCAAATCAGCCAGGATCAATTCTGCTTCAATGGTTTCACGATCACGCTTGGGATCGGTGGATCCTTCTACGTGAATAATGTCTGTATCTTCAAACACGCGAATGACATGGCAAATGGCATCTACCTCACGGATGTGGCTCAAAAATGCGTTGCCAAGTCCCTCTCCTTTGCTGGCTCCTTTCACAAGTCCTGCGATGTCTACAAACTCGATGGCGGTGGGAATGATTTTCTCAGGCTTTTCGATCTCTGCGAGTTTTTTGAGACGCACATCCGGCACTTCTACAATGCCGACATTCGGTTCAATCGTACAAAAGGGATAGTTCGCTGCCTGCGCTCCGTGATTCTTCGTAAGTGCATTAAAGAGCGTCGATTTACCGACGTTTGGAAGCCCCACGATTCCTATTTGAAGTGCCATGAGTGGAAAGAGGGTAGCAGAAAAAGAAAGCGCCGGCCTCCCGAAGAGTTTCGGAGGGCCGGCTGTGTGATCAGGTGATACGGAAGGAATGTAACAATCCTTCGATCACCTGTCTCGGGACGTCGGTGTGGATCGCCTCGTACACGACGTACCCTTGACTGGCCGCGATGACAAGACTTGCCGCGGCAATCAGAAGTGAGGTCATGGCAATATTCCTTTTTGATGCCATGCCACTCCGTTTCGTTACCCAGCGGGCTCATCTTGAAACGGATTAACGATTATCATCTAGATTTTCACAATCAAGTCAATGCTCTAAGAGTCCTATTAAAAATCGCCGCCCTGACGATTTCTCTCCCTATTTGCTCTCATCTCTAGAATTGGCTATGAACGATGAGAGGAGCGGTAACTGGATCGGATCGGGTGCTCAGGACGAGCAGGATGTGAACAATCGTGAAAAGAGGAAGAGACTGCAGGGCGGCAGATTCGAACTCCCGAAGGAATTCGGACCATGATTCTTGCAGCAGAGAATTTTTTCGTCAATAAAAATTGTGGCCGTCAATGACCGCTCTCAGGATCTTGTGAGAAGGACGGTGCCCCTTTTTCGCGACGTGAGCACGATCGTTCTTATGACAGATGTGAAGCGAGTGCCACAATGAGAACCTTTCATCCTTCGTTTTTCTGGATGCAAGATGCCACAATAACTATTGACAAAATATATAAAATACAGTATTTTTCCTTTCACGCATGCGTTGTATCTCCCTCAAAATCACGGCTTTTTGGCTTCTAATAGGGCTCTTTTCGCCATCTTGGGCATTTGCCTTCCAGGATAGCCAAGGCACGGTCTATGAACCTGCAATCCAGGTTTTAGCGTCTTCTGGCATTGTGCAAGGCTACCCAGACGGTTCCGTCCGTCCGTTTGACTATATTTCCCGTGCAGAGGCTCTGAAGGTCATTTTAGCTGCCGAACCAACGTCTTCTGCTCAAGTTTCATCACTTCGAAGTCGTATGCCGGTATTGCCACTCTTTTCAGACATCGACCAACGCAGTTGGTATGCACCATACATCGAAACAGGATTCCGCATGGGCGTTGTGAAAGGGTATCCTGATGGAACATTCAAACCTGCCGATCAGGTCACCGTAGAGGAAGCAATCGCTCTCATGCTGCGTGTCTACAAACAGGACAATCCCTCTGCAACGTATCAAACGTCTCAGTACATCAAGAATCAGCCGAACCAGTGGTACTCCGCTCCCGTGAGCATTGCCATTCAGAAGAACATCATCATGCATGATCTCATTCTGCAGCCCGGTATGCCCGTCACACGCGGACAGCTGTTTGACATGCTCTATCGTCTTCGTGAAGCGCAAATGAAGAACATTGCATCGTTTCCGGAGTCTCGTGCGCAAACTGTTGTGACAAATCAGGTCACGCCCCGGGCACGTTCACTTCCAACATCCGCCTATGGCCAGTATGCATCGCAGAAATCGTTTGCTATCACCATGCCCTCGCTTGGCATTATGGACCTCACCATCACGCATCCGTCCGATCCTTTCACGTCGAAAGGCATCCTCTCCGTTCTCGATGTAGGCGTAGGACATTTGTTTAGTTACCCCGGTGAAGGAGGGAAAATCATGGTGTATGGGCACAGTTCGGGATACCCATGGGATATTTCTGAATACACGAAGATCTTCCGGAAGATTAATGAACTGCAGATTGGGGATCGCGCGTATGTAACGTACAACGGCAAGATATACGTGTATGAAGTGACGCAGCATGCAACAGTGGCGGTGGATGACTCCACGTCTTTCCAGCCGGATAAAGATGGTGAGGAGTTGATTCTCTATACGTGCTGGCCACCCGATACGGTGGATCAGCGGTACCTTGTGTTCTTGAAGCCGGTAGAGAGTGTTGCAGCACGATAATCTTGTCTTAATGAGTACAGATGTTCCCTCACCGGCGCAGAATCCCTTTATCGAGGTGTCCAAAGAGGGTAAGAAGAAAGAAAGGAAGAACATGACCCGTCGTGTTGTTATTGGAATGATAGGAGCCGGTTTTTTAGCCGAGCTTGTTCATATCATCGTGAAACACCGGACATCGAGCGCCATCCGTCAGGATCTTCCGGAAGATCCTCTTGAGCGCATGATGGAAGCTGTCAAAAGTGTTGAGGAAAAAGGATATGCGAAGACAGAGTGGTTTCATCCAGCCGGTCATGAAGGAGGTGAGCCATGGGACCCCGTTGTTCTTGTTCCTCAGGTTCATGGTGATCCGTGGAGTGGAAGGGTTCTGGAAAAAGACATACCGGGAATGCACGCCTGCCTGCAAACTCTCTTGGAACTGGAACGAAATGGAATGAGAGTTTTTCATTGTGAAGGATCTCCAAAAGGAGAGAAAATCCCTCCTTACGTACTTCTAGATGAAGGGGGAAATACTCTTCCGTCCCAGGATATACGGCAGAGAATGCAATCATTTGATGAATTTCGTTTTTGGCTTGATCGCATGTCACAGGCAGGAAGAGCGAATCTTCCCATAAGCCAAATATTTGCAGGATGCTCGGAAGATGGCACATCTGTGGAAGGTGTTGAAAGTCCTGCAGCTTTTCAGGAGATGAAAGAAAATATTCTTCGTGCCAGAGAACTGCGCCAAAAATTATCTTTCTTCCTGGAAGAAATGAGTGCACATACTGTGATTGTGGAACAAAGAGGAAGCCAGAAGTTTGTATGTGCTGGTGATGCCGTCTTTGAAATGGATATTCTGCTTTCGCTCTTGCGTGAACTTGTGAAAGTGGAAAATGAAAGTTTCGATCCTTCCCTTCATGCCGAACGGGAAGAATTTGCGGCAGCTCAGCATCCTTCCGTTCTGCTTTTTGGTATGATTCATCGTGAAGCGATACGCAATCACTTCATCGCAAAGGGACGGTCGGTATGTCAGCTTCTCCCTGTTCACATGGACCCCGATGCCGTGAATGCGAAGAAGGAAGAAATATCTCACCCGTTGCAACGTCTCATTTCTTTTTTGGAGGAACAGTGAGAGCGGTGAAATAATTTGGTATGATAGGAGGCATGAGTCTTCATAACCCTGAGCGGCATATCGAAAATGTATCCCAGGAACCTAATAAGGGAGGAGGATTTGGGTCATGGTTTTTATCAAGAAGGGCGAGAGCAAGAACGAGCACAGCGAATGCTTTATCGGATTCGAATGAAACACCGGTCATGTCTCTCGATTTACGAATTCTCCATGCAGTTTCAGGGGAACATCTTTCATCCGATGAAATCAGAATTGCCGTTTCCCCTGATGCTAAGGAGAGCAAAACATTTGATTCCCGCATAGAGTTTTTCTTGAGTAAGGGCACTTTGGAGTCTTTTCTTGGAGATAAAGAACAAGAAGATGGATCAAAGCGGCCTGTACGAAAATACAGGCTCACACAGAGTGGCAGAAACGCCTACACTAATCGATTAAGAATCGAAACGGAGAAAAAGTGAGCGTGAACTCCACTTTCTTACGCTCCAATGCGTCGAATGATTTCGCGACTCACAAAGTCTTTGTCGCGTCCGTACTTCAGCCGGGAGAGTTGTTTGAATGCTTCCGTTGCCTGTGCATCTTTTGCGTACGTTGTTTCCAGCCATGGGCGTGGAACTTCGATGGAAAACGGACGGGAAGGCTGGCCATCAATGCTCAGTTTGATGCAACCGCGGAAAGCATCCACATTCACCAAATCTGCCTCACTGAACACGGGGGCCATTTCTTTTGCACAGAATTCTGCATCCTGCGGACCAATCTTATAGAACATCATACTTCCCACGTTGCCGAACACGGCACCTTTTAAATTCACCGCACCGGACAATTTATTGTCTTTCTCCAACTGATCGAGGTATTGGTGCGCTATAACGAGACCAAGACGGTACTTACGCGCTTCGGAGAGGATCGATTCAATGGAATCCGTCACGTAGTTCTGGAATTCATCGATGTACAGGAAGAAATCTTTTCTCTGCTCTGCGCTTTGGCGCTGGCGTCGCATGGAGGCCACCTGAATCTTGTTCACAATAATCATTCCAAGGAGCTTTGAGTTAATGTCTCCTACAAGTCCTTTGGAAAGGTTCATGAGGAGAATCTTCTGGTTGTTCATCACATCACTGAAATCGAATGCGCTCTTGACCTGACCCACAATGTTCCTCATCAAAGTATTTGTCGTGAATTGCCCGAACTTTGCAGCAAAGTAGGGGATCATTTCTTCCTTCTCACGCTTTCCTGTTTTTGCCATCTGCTTTTCCCAGAAGCTTCGCACAATGGGGTTCTTCACTTTCTGCACTTTGTACATGCCCCATTCATCGTCCGTGAAGAGGCGCACAAGGTCCGTGATTGCCCCTCCTTCCTCTTCATCGGCCATGAGCGTTAAGCAGCCGTTTCGGAAATAATCTTGAATACGAGGACCGAAGATTTCCTCTCCGAACATCTTCGTCATCATGTTCATGGCATCAAGCGCAATAAGGTCCCTCTCCTCTTCTGTTTTTCCTTCCAGCATGTTGAGCCCTAGAGGACGCTCTGTATCGGCCGGGTTAAAGTAAATGATGTCATCGGCACGCTCACGCGGAATGTAGGGAAGAAGATCTTCAATGAGCGACCCGTGAGGATCTACAATGCACACTCCTTTCTTATTGTGGAAGTCCTGCCGTGCCATGAGCTGAATGATGGAGGACTTTCCTGTTCCTGTTTGCCCAATCACGTAGAAGTGACGGAAACGGTCTTCATTCTTGAGGAAGATTTTTTTCTTCTCTCCACGGAACGTATTATAGCCCAGAAACAAGCCATCATCCGGAATACTCTTCGGCGCAACGGCCAGTTTATAGTTGACCCATTTCATCGTCTCTACCTTGTTGTATTTGATATTGGGAAGATGGAACAAACTTGCAAGTTCGGCTGTTCCCAGGAGCATGGTCCTCCATATGACATGTTGAAGGAGAGATCGATTGGGATTTCTGAGAATAAAGTTATAGACAAGCGAACCTGTGGAATGACTCCTGGTTCTTCGGAAACTGTTTCCACGAATGAAATTAAATTGTGAGTATGCAGCAATGACACTTTCCAGAAGAAGATTTGCGCGTTCGGTGTTTTGAGCGGACGTCACAATGCGGAGAACACCTGTAAAACCCGGGTTCGCTGCCTTTTCGTCAATGGCTTTGGAGAGATCTTCCGCGGTCTGCGAAACACGCTCGTTTGTAGGCTGATTCTCCGGTGATTTTTCGGTGGATGTGAACGTATCAATGACTGCCAGAAGCCAGCCAAATGGGTTCCACCAGCTGTAGCCAACATTCTTTTTGGGATTCAGGACATTCTGTGCTTCTTTATTGAGCTTCTTCTGCCAGCCCGATTTTGCAGGACGAAGCACACACTGCACAGCTGCTCCTTCGTCAGTCTTCAGTTTACTGAAGGCATTTGTGATGGCGTTCAAAGGGTCACTTTTCAGTTGGGTATACGTTTTAAAGGGGTAAACGAAGGACTTTTGTGGAACAAGATACGCCGATGCGGGCACCGAATTCTGCGTAAAAATGTTGTAGTCTTCCACTTCATCAATCACCGCATCTGGGTAGAACGATGTGATCTGTTTTTCCACAAGGGCGGCAATAGAACGGGGTGCGACAACGAACGTGAGAATCTCTCCTGCCAGCGCCGCGTATTCTACAGAGATGAAAGGATGTCCTTTCCAGAAACGGTTGAATGCTCCGTTTCTCAGGCTCGCGAGCACCTGGTAGAGGTGATCCATAATACCCAGCACTTCCTTGAAATCCTTCCCGGACGAGTACTGTTCAGAATCCTGCTCTTTATCTTCCTTGCTTTCTTTTTTGGGCATGAGAACCTGCAAGAACACCAGTTCACGCTGACGCTTCGCGTCTGCTATATGCCGAAGAATGGCAAGAATGATCCAGAGGACAATTCCGGTGCCAATGATGAGGAGGAGAGCCTGGAGGACAAGCACGTACTCAATCGTAGCATGAGAAAGCGAAGAAGGGTAAGAGAGGAATAGAGGAAGAGGGGAATGGGGAGAATTGAGAATTTGGAATTGAGAATAAGCCCTTCGTCACCTCGTCCCTCATCTGAATGCCGAGCACTCAATGCAGAAGCAGTGTACGTAACGAATAAACCAATAAACCAATAAACTATGAAACGCTCCCGCTACAGGAGCAATGCCAACTCCGCTACTAAGATTCCCAAAGTCATGCTGAGAGTGATGGCAATGACAATTTCGCGAGCAGTCAGCAAACGGGGGTGAGACCGTTCAATATGGGCAAGACTCATGGTTTCAATTTTTTGGCTATCCTGCAGACCTTTCCATTCGTAGATCAAAAGCCCCAACACAAAGAGGATTGCGCCAACGAGGGCCCAAGTACCGGAGGCGGGCGGAAGAGCGGTCATGAAGAAAGTCTTAGGAAAGGGAAACGCGCACGTACTTTGTCACTTTTGCTCCTCCTAACATCTTTTCAACCGTCTGCGATGGGTCCTTCACGAATGGTTGAGAATGAAGGGCATTTTCCTCGCGGAATTTCTTCTCTTTTCCTGCCATGATCTTTTCCTGAATATCGGCAGGTTTTCCTTCTTTGGAGAGCTGTTCCTTCCAGATCTCCCGTTCCTTGACAACTGCATCATCGGAAATTTCATTCGGGGATACAACCTGTGGGTTCATCGCTGCAGCGTGCATGGCGGCATCTGTAGCCTTGGAAGCATCGCCACCATCCAGACCCACAATCACGCCAATCTTGCGGTTGCTGTGAACGTAGGAACCCATGACAGGAGCTTCGATGAGATGTGATTCACCGATCGAAATATTTTCCCCAAATTCAAGGACTGCTTTTGGAATCCGTTCGTCCGCAAATTTCTTGAGTCCTGCATCGCCATCGCTCAAGAGGTGATCTGCAAGGGCCTGTCCCAAGGCGACAAAATTATCAGAGCGTGCAACGAAATCTGTCTCACAGCGCACAAAGACGAGAGCTGTTTTGCTTCCTTTTGACGCAATGAAAATACCACCTTCGCCCTGCTCACGCTCGGCTTTCTTTACAGCCTGTGCCTGCCCTTTCTTCCGGAGAATCTCAATTGCTTTTTCTTCATCGCCGTTTGCTTCTTCTAGTGCAGCCTTCACGGCAAGCACACCAACGCCGGTGCGTGCGCGGAGGGAGGCGATTTGAGCGGGAGTGATGGGCATACGGAGTGGGGTTAGTGGTGAGTAGATAGTGAACGTTGAATCGTTTATTGGTTTATTCGTTTATTGGTTGACTAGTTGATTGGTTGGCTGTGCTTGATTCTCAATTCTCAATTCATAATTCTCAATTCTTTCGCTATTCCTCATCTTTCTTCGATGTTGCGAGTTCTTCACCGACTGTTTTCAGAATGATCTCAATGGATTTTACAGCATCATCGTTTGCGGGGATTGCCCCAGAAAATTCATCGGGGTTTGCATTGGAATCGCAAATTCCATACACGGGGATACCAAGTTTCTTTGCTTCCAACACGGCGACATGGTCGCGAATGGCATCCACCACGAAGATGGCATCTGGCACATCCTTCAATGTTGCAACACCGGAGAACGCAAGATCCAGTTTGGTAAGTTGTTTGCGAAGCTGCGTCTGTTCCTTCTTTGTATATTTCTCAACCTCCCCTGTTTTAAAGGAAGACTGAAGATCCAAGTACGTACGAATGCGGCGCTTCATCGTGGGCCAGTTCGTGATGAGTCCTGGCATCCATTTCTTTGTGACAATAGGCTGGCCTGTCATACGCCCTATTTCTTCCACCAGGGTAATGCCCTGTGGCTTTGTAGAAACGAACAAGATCGTTTTGCCGGATTTCTGCATGGCACGCAGCTCATCACAGACTTTCTGCAGTGCAATGCGCGTCTTCGAGAGATCGAAAATGTGAATTCCTTTACGAACGCCATACAAGTACGGCTTCATTTTGGGGTTCCACTTTTCCTTGCGGTGACCAAAGTGGCAGGCGTTATCCAGAAGTTGTTTCTCGGAAGGAATGGGCATAGCGGGAGAGGTTAGTGGGTAGTAGCTAGTTGTTGGTAGGTAGTAATGATAGAACGTTAGATCGTTTTCTGGTTTATTCGTTTATTGGTTGACTGATTGATTCCTTATTTCGAATTTCGTACTTCGAACTTTTTATTGGGGATGAAACAGTGTCGTGTGCGGTGGAGCAGCATCTAGTCACTAGCCACTATTCACGAGCTACTAATTTTTCCTTGGGTTCAAACGGACGACGTCTTCTCGCACGTTGTGGAGGATTTCCCGCGGGTGCGGGACCAGGACCACGCGATCGGTCGTACGCGACCGAGATAGACTAGAGGATGTAAAAAAGGTTTGCAAGTAGCTTTAGCTGTTAGCTGATAGCTTTTAGCACGATTCATAATTCTTGATTCTTCATTCATTATTCTTCCTTTGTATCTCCTACTTCCTCCATGCATCCTTTCTCGCTACTGTATGTCCATGCGCCCCCCCCGCCGAGGATTCACCCTCATTGAACTTCTCGTTGTCATTACCATTCTCATTATCATTCTCGGGGCTATTTTTGTGTTTGTAGATCCTGTACGGCGTTTCAATATGACGCGCAATGCAGTCCGTCGTGCCGATAGCGAAGCTATTGCGAAAGCCGTTTCCCTTACGCTCACGGATGCACAGGAAGAAATTCCAGAGGCGGTGAACACGCTTGACAGGAAGTGGAGGATGATCGGGACACAGACGAACGGATGTTCCATTGCGTGCGGGGATCTTGGGACAACGATCCATGCGTTGTCATTCTCCAACTCGGGAACGTTTGTCACCGTGCCAGGAAGCTCACTCCTCGACTTCGACTACGATCGTCCTTTCACTTTTTCCTTCTGGGTGAGGCCCCATTCCATAAAGGACTATTCTCCGTTCTTCTATAAATCAGATACAGGCAACCAAAAGGGCTACGTCATCGGTCAGATCAATGGGCGTGTCTTTATGGCTTTCTTCCCATCCCTGGTTGCAGATGGCGCCATTACAACGAGTGTTGTTCTTTCCAACAACCGCTACACCCATATTGCCATTTCCTATAACGGAAACAGGATCAATCCTGCTATGCAGATCTATGTAGACGGAGTCTCATCATCACTCGATGTCACATTACCTGCTCAACCCTCCAGTCACTTTGCCTCTCATGCACCTCTTGTGATTGGCGGCTATCATACCTTTGTATTCCCTTCCCTTCTTCTTGTCGCCGAGGTGAAGGGATACTTCCAAGGGGAGCTTGATGACCTTCGGGCATACAATGGGGTTTTGCAATCGACAGACATCCTTCGCATCAAAAATGGTGGTGAGCATCAGGACGGTGCCGTCAAACTCCTGGCACACTGGATGTTCGATGAAGGAGATGGCAAAGAAACGGAAGACAGTAGTGATAACGATGCAAGCGGGAGCATTGCTCAGGATTCCATGTGGAGCGATACGGTTGCACCGCTTGCTGTTGTGAATACGCAGACCGGACTTCGTTACGAGTTGCCATCGGCGTGTATGGATCTTCGCGAAGCATTAACGACGAATGGGCAGCTTCCAAAGGTTCCTGTGAATCAGGCAACTGATACGGTGGAACCAACCGAAGCCATGACGTACTACGCAATCCGCAGTATCAACGGGACCATTTCTGTTCGTTCCTGTCTGTCCGAAGGAGAAGAAAGACAGGGCGCCGGGCAGGGTCCTTCCATAGAAGTTTCACGATAGCTATGTTTCATTTTATCTTTCCATCAAAGCGCCTTCCGCTGAAATCGGGTTTTACGTTTATCGAGGTCATTGTGACGGTGGCCATTCTCGCGACGCTTCTTGGCGCTATCTTCGTTGCGCTCGATCCCATCCGCCGCATCCATCAATCTCGCAATGCAAAGCGAATGGAAGATATCCGCGCCATTGCAGACGCTATTGCACTCAAAACATCCGACACCCAACGACGTGTGAAATTTTCGTCCGTCGTAAACCGCCAGTGGCGCATGCTTGGAAAGGCAACCCTTCCAGCGCTCAATAACGACGTGAATCGTGACTCCGTACCAGGCGACGCAAACCGCAATTTATCCATCGATGCTGCAGATTATACTCTGTGGGCAGCAAACAATGGTCTCAATACAGGCTCTATGGACATTCAGGAGGCCTACAGGAAAGGGGATTACAATAGAGACGGAGTCATAGGAGCAGGGGATTACACTCTGTGGGCAGCAAACTTTGGAAAGAAAAATGCAGGAAACTACCGTGATTGCCTTACAACGTGTGGGGATCTTGGTGGATCTACAAGCGCCGTGCGTCTGGAAAATGGCGCTACTCTTTCCGTTGAAGATTCCTACGTGGACCTTGCAAGCAACGAACAGCCAACGTTTGACCTTGGTGGTTCTTCGCTCTCACTATGGGTTCAGGTTCATGGGAATACCTCTTCCGCAATTCCCATCGTTAAAAAAGGCAATCTTTCGATTGAGTATGTGCCGACGGCAAAGCTCATAAAATTAGAGGCGTTTCGCTCTGGAGGAAATTTTCGTCAACTCTTTGTAAGGGCGGACGCACTTTCCGATGGTCACTATCATCACCTGGTGTTTGTTTTTACGTCGGAACCTACTGCAAACGTTTTTATCGATGGCACTCAGCCGTTACCAAGTCCTTCTTCTTTTGTCCTTCCACAGGATAATGACGAGCCCCTGCCCCTTATCTTTGGCGGAGGTGCGGAACCTTCTGTTTCGTTGGACATCGATGATATTCGTTTTTACAAGGCAGAACTTGGGATAGATCAAGCAGGAACGATTATGCAAGGGGGTCAGCTAGATGCGGGGTTCCCACTTTGGGCATATTGGATGCTGGACGAAGGGACAGGATCGGAATCCGAAAACTCTGCAGACATTCTTCCTGACCGAAAAGCAAAACTGCTTGGGGGCGCTTCCTGGAGTACAGATGTTCCGTCCGTAACGTACCAGACAATGGCAACGTGTACCGATCTTGGTCCAGACCTTTCGGGTTATCTTCCGCGCATGCCCGTTGCTCCGTCTGCGGGCGAGGATGTTCCTCCTTCCGATCAGGCGACGTACTATGCGGTGCGCATTGCAGATGGGGCTGTGCAACTTCGTTCGTGTAACAGCGAAGGAATAGAAGCTGGCGGAACAGGAACTCCGCCACTCATCGAAATGTCACGGTAGATCGTTCTTACCTGTTTGCTTTCAGTGTTTCCAATACTTCTTTCATCGACATGCGATTTTGCTTCAACGTATCCCGATCACGAATGGTCACTGTGTCTTTCTCGCCCTGTTTTTCATCTTCGCCCAGTGTTCCAAAGTCCACGGTGATGCACTTCGGGGTTCCAATTTCATCCTGCCTGCGGTAGCGCTTGCCGATGGACCCCGTCACATCGAAATCGATAGAGAGATCGGTTTCATGTATCAATTTTTTATACAACTCTTGTGCCTTTGCGATAAGGTTTTCCTTCTTTGAAAGTGGAAGAATCGCAAGATCAATAGGTGCAATGGACGGGTGGAATTTCATGACGATACGTGTGTCGTCATTCACCTGTTCTTCGGTATATGCCTCAAGGAGCAGTGTGAGGACGGTTCGGTCGCACCCGAAACTTGGTTCGATGACATGCGGAAGGAATTTCTTCTTCGGATCATCAGGATCCGTGTAATGCAAATCCTGTCCGCTGAATGTTTGATGCTGCGTCAAATCGAAATCGCCACGATTCGCAAGACCGAAAAGTTCGCCGAACCCCCATGGGAAGTTGTATTCAATATCAATCGTTCGGGAGCTGTAGTGAGAAAGTTCATCCTTCTCATGTTCGCGGACGCGCAGCCGGATGGGGTCAATGCCAAGTCCCACGTACCAATTCCATACATCCTGTTTCCAGTGGTCAAAGTATTGCCCGGCAGTTCCAGGTTCTATGAAG
Organism: Patescibacteria group bacterium; assembly: GCA_023263945.1. Classification (GTDB taxonomy): domain Bacteria; phylum Patescibacteriota; class Gracilibacteria; order Peribacterales; family Peribacteraceae; genus JALQTW01. The sequence goes on from JALQTW010000005.1 coordinate 32,030, forward strand.
TACTCAATTTCCATCTGTTCAAACTCGCGTGTGCGGAAGGTAAAGTTTCCCGGTGTGATTTCGTTACGGAATGCTTTGCCGATTTGCCCCACACCAAAAGGGAGACGCATGCGCATGGTATCCACAATGTTTTTAAAATTCACAAAGATTCCCTGCGCGGTTTCCGGCCGCAAATACACAAGTGTACCTTCATCTTCCACGACACCTTGATGAGTCTTGAACATGAGGTTAAAGGTCTTGGCTTCTGTCCAATCTATCTTCTTGCAGGCAGGACACGGGATTTTTTCCGCCATGAGCATGGGCTGAATTTGTGCAAGTTTGAGAACCGCAACTGCTTCTACGCCCAATTTTTCCTCCAAGAGTTTATCGCCGCGGAAGCGCTGCTTGCATTTCTTGCAGTCGACGAGAGGATCCGCAAAGGAACCCACATGGCCGCTTGCTTCCCACACTTTCCTGTTCATGAGGATGGATGCATCGAGCCCCACCATATCCTCGCGTCCACGGACGAATGTCTTCCACCAGTTCTTCTTAATGCGGTTCTTCAGTTCTACCCCCAGAGGACCGTAATCCCACGTATTGGCAAGACCTCCGTACAGTTCTGATCCCGGAAAAATAAAACCACGTCTTTTACAGAGACTCACAAGCTGATCGAGCGAGGTTGCGGGCATGGCGAGAGACTAGCACGAGAAGACAGAAGACAGAAGGCAGAAGGCAGAAGGCAGTGATCATTCTCCATACACCTCCATCACCTTCCGTACCATCTTCGCT
>JALQTW010000060.1 GCA_023263945.1 Patescibacteria group bacterium
GCCTTTCGGCCTCGCCTTAGGGGCCGGCTTACCCTGCTCAGATTAGCTTTAAGCAGGAACCCTTGGACTTTCGGCGACAGGGTCTCTCACCCTGTTTGTCGCTACTCATGTCATCATTCTCGCTAGTGATCTCTCCACCGGATGCCTTACAGCCCGGCTTCATCGAAAGCACTTTATCCTGCGCTACCGCTTCGCTACTTGAGCGCGTTTGCGCCCTGTACTCGATGCGATAGAAGAGGATAGGTTCTATGTCACACTACGCTCCGCTACCACGCACTAGTGCATATCCTAAGCTTCGGCTCATGGCTTGAGCCCCGTTACATCTTCGCCGCAGGACAACTTATTTAGACCAGTGAGCTGTTACGCTATCTTTAAAGGATGGCTGCTTCTAAGCCAACCTCCTGGTTGTTTTGGTCGTCCCACCTGCTTTCCCACTTAGCCATGAATTGGGGGCCTTAGCTGGAGGTCAGGGTTGTTTCCCTCTTCACGACGGACGTTAGCATCCGCCGTGTGTCTGCCATCTAGTACTCCCGGGTATTCGGAGTTTGGTTAGGATCAGTAAGCCTGTGGGGCCCCATTACCCATCCAGTGCTCTACCCCCCGGGGTATTCGGATGACGCTCTACCTAAATAGATTTCGCGGAGAACCAG
>JALQTW010000061.1 GCA_023263945.1 Patescibacteria group bacterium
TCTCTCTCCTCTCTCTATTGGCGGGAGTAGCCATCCTTCTAGGCTTACTAGGTGCCATATTCAAGATCTTTTATAAGACTTGGTGGATATGGGTTTTATTAATAGTTTTTCTCGTCGTAGTTCAGTAGGATAGAACATCTGCCTTCTAAGCAGAGGGTCGCAGGTTCGAATCCTGCCGACGAGGCCAAATTGCTCAATAGCTCAGTTGGTAGAGCAGGAGACTGTTAATCTCTTGGTCCCTGGTTCGAGTCCAGGTTGAGCAGCCAGGTTCGGTGCCTGCAGCACCGATAGGAACGTGACCGAATGCCTCTCGCTGATGGGGGTTAAGGTAGACCGAAGGGGTAGCGCCCATGTCCCTAGCGGGAACGTCAGGTCGTAGGAGGTCCATTCGGAAAGGTACATCAGATCGTACCTCCTTGGGGGTTACCCGAATCCCCCCGTTCCGCCTTTATTTTTTATATAAATAGGAAAACATAATGGCAAAAATTGTAAAGACAGGCGTCGCATGGAGACCAGAGCCAGTCAAGAAGGCAACAAGTATTGGTCGTCGTAACGTTAAAATGCAAACTATGAATAAGTCTAAGAAGCGTTCATATAAAGCATATAGAGGACAAGGATAATGTCAAACGATATCTTTGATTTTGGTTTTACT
>JALQTW010000062.1 GCA_023263945.1 Patescibacteria group bacterium
AGTGGAGGAACCCTTAGGTTTTCGGGGCACTGGATTCTCACCAGTGTTTTCGTTACTCAAACCGACATTCTCACTTCCGCTTCGTCCACACATTCTTTCGATAGCGCTTCACCCTACAGCGGAACGCTCCCCTACCGATACCATTGGTATCTCACAGCTTCGGCAAACTACTTAGTCCCGAGCATTTTCGGCGCAAAAACGCTTAACCAGTGATCTATTACGAACTCTTTAAAGGATGGCTGCTTCTAAGCAAACCTTCTGGTTGTCTGAGCATTCTCACCTCCTTTCCCACTTAGTAGTTATTTAGGGGCCTTAGCTGATGATCTGGGCTGTTTCCCTCTCGACAATGAAGCTTATCCCCCACTGTCTCACTGGTTGTTGGAAAACATATCAAGTATTCTTAGTTTGCCACGATTTGGTACCGCTTTCGCAGCCCGCACCGAAACAGTGCTTTACCCCTTGATAGTCCATCAACAACCGCTGCGCCTCAACGCATTTCGGGGAGATCCAGCTAGCTCTGAGTTCGATTGGCATTTCACCCCTAACCACAACTCATCCGCTAATTTTTCAACATTAGTCGGTTCGGACCTCCATTTAGTATTACCTAAGTTTCATCCTGGCCATGGTTAGATCAAGCGGGTTCGGGT
>JALQTW010000063.1 GCA_023263945.1 Patescibacteria group bacterium
GGCCAAAGGGGCTTCGCGCGGAAAGAACCGCAGATAGGCCTGATTGGCGACGATCAGGCACAGGTTTGAATCATAAACCGCAAACCCGTCCTGCACGGTTTCGATAGCGTCCCAAAGGCGGCGCCGCGCGATCATCGCCATGGAATGGGCGCGCTCCAGATCGTCGCGCACGCGCGTATTCTCCCCCTTGAGGGTTTCTGCCTCACTCATGGCGCGGGCCAGCCCGTGGCGCTGTTCCTCAAGCTGGGTCGACAGCGCGCGCGCGTGCAATGCGAGTTTTTGGTTCGCAGCGAAAAGTTCCTGTTTTTTCTGGTCCAGCAGCCGCTCCGCCGCGAGGCGGGCGCGGCGTTCCTGGGCGAGCTTGTCAGCTAAGGACGGGGACATACGCACAACACCGAGGCCTGATCTCTTTGATCGGACCTTAGGCCGGATGAGGTGAATTAACCCTTAATCCGGCCCGAAAAAGCGTTGCGGTTTGTCTGGGAAATCCGGCGTCAGATACGCTCGATTGCAACAGCAATCCCTTGGCCGCCGCCGATGCACATAGTCATCAGCGCGCGTTTTCCGCCTGTGCGTTCAAGGGCATACATCGCCTTGACCGTCAGGATTGCCCCCGTCGCACCGACCGGATGGCCAAGCGCAAT
>JALQTW010000064.1 GCA_023263945.1 Patescibacteria group bacterium
ATCCGAAGATATTGTCCGGCCTGTAAGATCTCGGTCTCTTGTATCCCGGATTTTCCTAAGATACAACCTACGTCCTTCGACCCACTATTCCATCAGTGAGCTCGATTAACTCTATGCGTCCCCACATCGCGCTTATTTGTTGGTATTGGAATATTAACCAATTTGCCATCGTCTACCCCTTTCGGACTCGACTTAGTACCCGACTAACCCTACGATGACGAGCATCGCGTAGGAAACCTTGGGTTTTCGGCGAAGAGGATTCTCACCTCTTTTATCGCTACTCATGCCTGCATGCTCACTTCTATCCGCTCCAACGCTCCTTACCGGTACACCTTCAACGCTGAATAGAACGCTCTCCTACCACTCAGTAAACTGAGTCTAAAGCTTCGGTGCATATCTTAGCCCCGTTATATTTTCCGCGCAGAATCACTAGACCAGTGAGCTGTTACGCTTTCTTTAAAGGATGGCTGCTTCTAAGCCAACCTCCTGGTTGTCACAGTAACTCCACATCGTTTTCCACTTAGATATGACTTTGGGACCTTAGCTGTTAGTCTGGGTTGTTCCCCTCTCGACATAGGATTTTATCACCCTACGCCTGACTCCTGCGATTACACATATAGTATTCATAGTTTGATAGGGTT
>JALQTW010000065.1 GCA_023263945.1 Patescibacteria group bacterium
CACTCGACTAGTGAGCTATTACGCACTCTTTGAATGGTGGCTGCTTCTAAGCCAACATCCTAGTTGTCTGTGCAACGCCACATCCTTTTCCACTTAACATACACTTGGGGACCTTAGCTGATGGTCTGGGCTGTTTCCCTTTCGACTACGGATCTTATCACTCGCAGTCTGACTCCCGAGTACAAGTTGCCGGCATTCGGAGTTTGACTGAATTCGGTAACCCTGTGGGGGCCCCTAGTCCAATCAGTGCTCTACCTCCGGCACTGAACACACGACGCTGCACCTAGATGCATTTCGAGGAGAACCAGCTATCGCCAAGTTTGATTAGCCTTTCACCCCTATACACAGCTCATCCCCGCACTTTTCAACGTGCGTGGGTTCGGACCTCCAGTCAGTGTTACCTGACCTTCATCCTGGACATGGGTAGATCACCTGGTTTCGGGTCTACGACGACGGACTGATGCGCCCTATTCAGACTCGCTTTCGCTGCGGCTCCGCCTCATCGGCTTAACCTCGCCCGCCATCGTAACTCGCCGGTTCATTCTACAAAAGGCACGCCATCACCCATTAACGGGCTTTGACTAATTGTAGGCACACGGTTTCAGGACCTGTTTCACTCCCC
>JALQTW010000066.1 GCA_023263945.1 Patescibacteria group bacterium
TAGGCTCATTATGCAAAAGGCACGCCGTCACCCCAAAGGGCTCCGACCGCTTGTAAGCGTATGGTTTCAGGATCTATTTCACTCCCTTATTCAGGGTTCTTTTCACCTTTCCCTCACGGTACTAGTTCACTATCGGTCTCTCAGGAGTATTTAGCCTTAGCGGATGGTCCCGCCGGATTCATGCAAGGTTTCCCGTGCCCCGCACTACTCAGGATACCACTATTATTAACTTTCTTTACTTATACGGGACTATCACCCTCTATGGTTCTGATTTCCAACAGATTCTAATTCATTGAGCAATAAATATTGTGGTCCTACAACCCCTAAATTGCCGAAACAATTTTGGTTTGGGCTATTCCGCGTTCGCTCGCCACTACTAGCGGAATCACTATTGTTTTCTTTTCCTCCGGGTACTTAGATGTTTCAGTTCTCCGGGTTAGCTTCCATAAATGGATGATTATTCTTCAAATAATCGGGTTTCCCCATTCGGACATTTGCGGATTATAATGTATGTGCCACTCCCCGCAACTTTTCGCAGCTTATCACGTCCTTCTTCGCCTCTGAGAGCCAAGGCATTCCCCTTACGCTCTTAATTAGCCTATCGTAA
>JALQTW010000067.1 GCA_023263945.1 Patescibacteria group bacterium
TGGGACGACCAAAACAACCAGGAGGTTGGCTTAGAAGCAGCCATCCTTTAAAGATAGCGTAACAGCTCACTGGTCTAGATAAGTTGTCCTGCGGCGAAGATGTAACGGGGCTCAAGCCACGAGCCGAAGCTTTGGATGCGCAGCAATGCGCGTGGTAGCGGAGCGTTCTGTGATATAGAACGCTGCCTCCTTACTTCCTTCGGGAAGATTGGAGGCAATGTTCTGACTGTGAAGCCGGGCTGTAAGGCATCCGGTGGAGTGATCAGAAGTGAGAATGTTGACATGAGTAGCGACAAAGAGGGTGAGAGACCCTCTCGCCGAAAGTCCAAGGGTTCCTGCTTAAAGCTAATCTGAGCAGGGTAAGCCGGCCCCTAAGGCGAGGCCGAAAGGCGTAGTCGATGGGAACCAGGTTAATATTCCTGGGCCAGGAGGATGTGACGGATCGTGACTGTTGTTCACCCTTATTGGATTGGGTGGGCCGCTGATCGGTTCCTGGAAATAGCCCCACACCAGACCGTACCCTAAACCGACACAGGTGGACTGGTAGAGAATACCAAGGCGCTTGAGAGAACTACATTGAAGGAACTAGGCAAAATACCT
>JALQTW010000068.1 GCA_023263945.1 Patescibacteria group bacterium
AAGTACTCATAGCCAGCAAACTTGTTTTTTCCTGATTTCTTTAACTTGGTGCCTTGCAACTTAATGCGGGCATCCATCAATTTTTTGTAAACGCTCATCATTGCTCCTTAGACTGCAATCCACTTATCGCCTTGACGTTCATATGCTTCTTCAAACAAATAACGCTTGTGCGGGACGCTGAACGGGTTGTGGACAAATACACGGTCATTCAATCGCTCGTCTTTTTCTGAATAGAAATACTCAGGGTGGTCTTTTTGTAGCTGTGTAATCAAAGCATCCAGCTTCTTATTTTGCGTAAAGTGATTTGCACCACGGCTAACAGCTTTTAGCTGGTTGCGAATTTCGTTGAATGTCATTCATAGCTCCTGTCTGTATCTGTTTCTTCAAAATCAATCACCACTGGCTCATCCATAAAGAATTTGATTTGTGTTTCTTGCCCTTGATCGTCTGTGATGGTAAACGTCAACACTTGAAAATCACTGCCGTGTATCGTGCGCTTGGCTTTGATGTTTTTAACATCATGGATTGATAGCAAAGTCATTTCATCACCTCCACAGGATCAAAATCTGACGCATCA
>JALQTW010000069.1 GCA_023263945.1 Patescibacteria group bacterium
AATACAAAGCGCACCGACTTCGCTCTCGCTGCCTAAGCAGCAGACAAGTCCGTCAGTCTGAATATGCCTTCGGTTCAGTTCCTGGCGTCGTTGAGAAGGCTTGCTGATGATGCGGGTGTCAGGAATCATCGGGACTTTTCACTGATACTGGGCCTGTCGTTCTAGGTGCTTGTGACAAAGAGCGGGGCCAAGTAGAACGAATTCATAAGCTACGCCCGTAGAAGACTGTGGTTCGAAGTAGTGGACCCGGGTTCGATTCCCGGCATCTCCACCAATGGTGCGCTGTGGAAATCGTCACACAGTCTTGGCTAGTTTTCGAAACGTGTCAGCGTCGGTCCGGGGTGGATAGGACGATTGCGCTCCGGGGTGTTGAACGCTCTCCGACGCTGCAGCTACGGCACCCTTCAGGGCTCCTTGCCACTTGTGGTCCTCACTCATGAGCGAGGCAAAGTAGCCCACGAAACAATCGCCAGCGCCCACGGTGTCCACCGCGTTCACCACGGGCGCTTCAGCGAAGAAGGCGCCATCCTCCGTGGTGAAGCCCACAGCCCCTTTGGAGCCTAGAGTCACCAC
>JALQTW010000006.1 GCA_023263945.1 Patescibacteria group bacterium
CGTACCACTTTAATCGGCGAACAGCCGAACCCTTGGGACCTGCTCCAGCCCCAGGATGTGATGAGCCGACATCGAGGTGCCAAACCGGTTCGTCGCTATGGGCGCTTGGAACCGATCAGCCTGTTATCCCTAGAGTAACTTTTATCCGTTGAGCGATACCCCACCCACGTGGTTAGAACATAGTAAATATGTTCGGGTACCGGATCACTATCACCAGCTTTCGCTTCTGCTCGGGTTGTCACCCTGACAGTTAGGCTCACTTGTGCGATTACACGACCACGCCGATTTCCATCCGGCGCTAGTGAACCATTGCGCGCCTCCGTTACTTTTTAGGAGGCAACCGCCCCAGTTAAACTGCCCAGCAAGCACTGTCTCTGGAGTGGTAAAAATACTTTTGAGTTTGTCGTAAGAATGATCGTGAAGAGGAAGCTACGAGTTTCGAGCTGCGAGCTGCGAGAATTTTCTCGTCGCTCATCGCTCGTGTCTCGTCGCTTCTTCGATTTGATCATTCCATTCCAAACTCTACGAAAGTACTTTTAACACTCCAGGTGAGTGATATCGAAACACAAGGGTGGTATCTCAACGGCCCCTCCACCGCGGCCAAAGCCACGACTTCAAAGGGTCCCACCTATCCTGCGCATGTAAATCAACATCACAATGCCAGCGTACAGTAAAGCTTCATAGGGTCTTTTCGTCCTACCGTGATTGCCCGGCATTTTTACCGGGTTTGCAATTTCACCGGGCCTTGCGTCGAGACAGTGACCAGACCGTTGTACCATTCGTGCGGGTCGGAACTTCACGAGCGTGCTTGTTCCTCTCACTGAAGTGAGAACTCTGCGAATGCAGAGCGCACATGAGAATTGAGAATATGGAATTGCGAATTGAGAATTCTAAATTCAAAATTCTTGATTCCAGATTCTTCGCTCGTTTTTTATCTGTGATACGGTTCATCACACCCTATGTCGCCACAGGGATCGGACTATATCTTCATCTGAAAGATTCAAAAGATTCAAAGGATTCAGATGATGCAAAGGATTATTCCTTTGCTTCTTTTGCTTCCCTTGCTTCTTCTGCTTCTTTTAGAGCATCGCGTGTAGTCTCTGAGGATTCTTAATATAAGTATCTAAAAACCACCGAAAATACCAAACTCAACATCTTCAAGTAGGCGTCTAATCTCCATTCTCTTCTTTTGAATGGCACGAATTTTTGATAACAAATCTCCATGCCGCTCAAGTCGAGCTTGAACTCTATGACATCTAGGATCTTCTTTGTCCAATAACTGAAGTGCTTGAAGTTCACGAATGAGAATGTCAAGTCTTCCAGGAATTGAGCTTGATCTCGTTGGGTGAGGTGAATTCTGTACATCTCTATTCAAATCTACGAGTGCATTCTCGATAAGACTTATATCAGTTTCCTGCTGATTGTCCGCAGCTGATGGGTTTTCACTTGCTTTAGTCATAAACATATATTAATCATATTTATAATATTGTCAAGTACCACAGCATTCTCGGATATTCCAGCATATAGCGCGGCATCCTTTAATTATTGAAAGACGCCGTCCGGCATAGCCCACGCATGAGCGGGGCGACGTCGGAATGTTTACTACTTTTCGGTACATTTAGGTCATTTAATTGTCTCATTATTTTGTTAATTGAACTCTACTTTTTACGAAAGATTGACTTACTGTTTACCAGTTCCTGTAGTGCCGCTTACGCGGCATGCGGGCAAGTTTTTTTATCGACCACCCGACAAGGAATTTCGCTCGGTTATTCTCACTCTGTTTCCAGAGGAGCCGGACTTTATCTTTCTCGACCGGTGTTCATAGTCTTCGCAAGAACACGTATCTCTTCAATTCCTTTCGGAACGAGATGTTTCTCTTGCTGTATCCAATGAATCACCTGACGAAACTTAATGAAATCCTGCCGCTTCTTCGATTTCAGTTCATGCTTTTCAAAGAAGGGAAGAATTTTATCCACAAGATGCTCAATACTTCTCACGCGATAGGACATTCGATCGCCGTGGTTGGTTCGCACCACACCACATCCAAAGAAATCCTTCAGTGCGTGCAAAAGTTGAATATCTCGTTTGTGTTGCACAACGGTAAACTCAGGGAGTACCTGGTACTTCGCTGTCATTTCCGCATGACGATTGATGCCGATATAAAAGCATCCTTCGCCGTCTACGAATCCGACAATCCATTGTGCATCAAGTTTCATATATCAAGACTGAACGTGAAGTCTCTGAGGGTTCTTCCGGCATCATACCAGAAGCCTTCCCTGCGGATTGTCCCCGTGTCCGCCAGATTTTTACTACCCTGAAGTGGGTTAGTACTGGACGGTTTTTGAGGAGTTTCCCGCATATAGTTCAGTTTTACTAAGGCTAGCGATGGTAGCGTAATCATCTAGATTAACCTTAGGACCGTTATAGTTACGGCCGCCGTTCATCAGGGCTTAGATTGAGGGCATACACCCTCGCACGTGACCTTCTGACACTGGGCAGGCATCAGCCCCTATACATAGCCTTACGGCTTCGCAGGGACCTGTGTTTTTGGTAAACAGTCGCCTGGCCTCTTTCGCTGCGACCCGCACCATTTTACATTGGAAAGTGCATGAACAGTCTATTCATGTTCACTACAACACCAACGCAAAATGGTGCGGGTAGTCCTTATCCCGAAGTTACGGACGCTTCTTTGCAGAGTTCCTTAACGCAAGTTGTCCCGATCACCTTGGTCTACTCGACCATCCCACCAGTGTTGGTTTGCGGTACGGTCTCATGTGACTCTCGAAACGACGGTTTTCTTGGAAGATGAATGGGAAAGACTCAGCCTCTTTCGAGGGTCATTGGCATAAACGCTCAGCTCTACCGGGGGATTTGCCTCCCGGCATCAACGCTTCGCGCCTTGCACGTCCAGTCAATACGGACGCTCTTATCATCCTTCTCCGTCACGCCGCTTCTCGGGCATAGCCATCATTTTCTCCCGACATATTCCCTTGCGGGAACAGAGGCCAAGAGAACGTTCAAGCTACTTCCGTGAACGATTCACACGAGGTACAGGAATGTTGACCTGTTCTCCATCGGCTACGCCTTTCGGCCTCGCCTTAGGACCGACTAACCCCACGCCGATCGACGTTGCGTGGGAAACCTTGGGAATTCGGTGGGCAGGGTTTTCACCTGCCATGTGGTTACTCATACCAACAGTCTCACTTCTCTCCGCTCCACCCTGCGTCACCGCAGAGCTTCACAGCTGAAGAGAACGCTCCTCTACTACGCATGGGGCCGCTTCTGGCTTCGGCAAGAAAGAAGTCATAAAAGATTTCCCCTGGAGGAATTTGGAATTTTGAATCAAGAATTAAGAATATTCTCGATTCCTAATTCACAATTCTCAATTCTTCTCCCGTATCTCTTTTGCAAACTTCATTCTCACGCAAAGTCACAAGTGACCCCACGCATCCGCTGCTTCGGTTATCGATTTTGCCCCGTAAATTTTCGGCGCATGACCGCAGTCGACCAGTGAGCTGTTACGCTTTCTTTAAAGGATGGCTGCTTCTAAGCAAACCTCCTGGTTGTCTCTGCGATCAAACTTCCTTTGATACACGTGATCGATATTTGGGACCTTAGCAAACGGTCTGGGCTGTTTCCCTTTCGACAATGGCACTTCGCTGTCACTGTCTCACTCCCGTAGCTGTAAACGGTGCGTATTCGGAGTTTATCTGGACTTGGTAGTTCGAGGTGAACCCCTCATCCAAACAGTAGCTCTACCCCACACCATATACTACGAGGCTGTTCCAAAAAACATTTCGAGGAGAACCAGCTATCTCCGGGTTCGGTTAGCTTTTCACTCCTATCCACAAGTCATCCCAACATCTTGCGACATGTTATGGTTCGGGCCTCCATCCCGCTTTCGCGGGACTTCACCCTGCTCATGGATAGCTCACCCGGTTTCGGGTCTCGTGCTAGCGACGAATTGTTCGCCCTATTCGGACTCGCTTTCGCTCAGGCTCCGGCTAAAACTGCCTTAGCCACGCCACTAACAACGAAGTCGTTGGTTCATTAGGCAAAAGGAACGCGGTGACCCCGCACCTTTTTTCGTCGAAGCAATAAATATATCCGACAAAATCGGAATTCATCATCGCAACAACAATAAAAGGTGCGGGGCTCCCACTCCTTGGACGCATCACATTTCAGAAACTATTTCATCCCCCTTCCGGGGTGCTTTTCACCTTTCCCTCACGGTACTATCCGCTATTGATCTTTGTACCTGTTTAGCCTTGGATGGTGGTCCACCCAGATTCGGGCCGGATTTCACGTGTCCGACCTTACTTAGGAATCCTCTACCGTCCGTCACTCTTTCGTCTACGGGACTGTCACCCTCTATGGTCGCCCTTTCCAGGGACGTTCGCCTAGAGAGACGGAGTCGGATATTGAGGTCCTGCAACCTCCCTCACCATTTTGACCGACAGCGGCATACCGCCTATCAGCTGATAGGCAATATCTCACTATCGTCCAAAATGGTGAGGGATTTAGGCTGTTCCCGGTTCGCTCGCCACTACTACGGGAATCTCTATTGATTTCTTTTCCCCTGTTACTGAGATGTTTCAGTTCACAGAGTATACCTCGTGGTGCTGCTTTTAGCCTTTTCAAAGCTTTCTTCGTTTTTCTTTTTTCAGAGAAGAATTTGGAATTTTGAATCAAGAATATTCTCAATTCTAAATTCACAATTCTCAATTCTTTCCTGAGCCTTGTTAAAGATAAAAACAGCACCACGTCTCAGGTCATTCCACCTGAGGGGTTTCCCCATTCGGACATCTTCGGTTCATAGCGCCTGCCTAGCGGCTGACCGAAGCTTATCGCAGCTGGCCACGTCCTTCATCGGAGTACAAAGTCGAGGCATCCGTGTGATGCGTGTAAGTAACATTTAAATCGGTTATTTTGGTGTCCAGTCGATGCGTTCGCATGGACTGGATGCTCCACTTGCATGGAGCAAAATTGTGCTGTTCACGTGTCATGAGGCAGGCGGTACGCATCTACGCGCATCGTCTGCTCACTCTTCGTGAACTCAATCATGTTTATAATCATTTGATCTTCGGCCTGTGCTTTGAAAGATCCATGATGGAACCATCCTCCATTCTTCATGTTTGCACATAAGAAAAACGGGTGGCTGGCGCACACCCGTAGAATCAGTTAGGTCCTCTTTTCGAGGCCTCTGACCCTACGGTTGTGCACAAGTTTCCATGCGGGCCAAGATTTTGCCCTACAGAATAAGGTGGGTCAAGGAAAAAGAAGGGGAATTTTGAAGGAAGCAAATGATGAAAAGGTTCCATCTTTTGCTTCCTTTGCTTCTTTTGCATCTTGTCCTTCTTTCCTCAAAAGAGCCCCGTCTCCGAGGCCCTCTTTTCTCATCCTTTGCTTCCTTTGCATCTTCTGCTTCCCCTGCTTCCTTTCTACTCATTCCCTTTCTCCACCTCCTCTATTTCAAACGTTTCGATCTCTTCCTTGTACGTCTTCCCCCGCGCATCGACATCTTTGCCCTCTTCAATACCACCGATGATATCCTCTTCATCTTCTTCTTCAAGATCGAGATCTGAAATCTTATCGTCTGCAGGAAGAAGGGCATCCTCTGCAGCTTCTTGATCGAAGCGCGTCGTCAGTTTTACTTTCTCGACTTCTTCTTCATCCACAAGTGCAATGTGCTCAGGCGCCTTCACTTCATCTTTGAATTTGAGCAGATCGACTTTCAGTCCCAATGATTGAAGTTCCTTCACCAGCACGTTGAAGGACTCTGGTGTGGAAGGCTTCTTGATGGCTTCACCTTTCACAATTGCTTCGTATGCTTTGCTGCGACCCACCACGTCATCGGACTTGATGGTGAGCATTTCCTGGAGAACGTGCGCAGCACCGTATGCTTCCAATGCCCACACTTCCATTTCTCCAAAGCGCTGACCACCGTGTTGTGCTTTTCCTCCAAGTGGCTGCTGCGTGACGAGCGAATACGGTCCCACGGAACGAGCGTGGATCTTGTCTTCTACCAAGTGGAGAAGTTTGAGCATGTATACCTGACCCACTGTTGTTTGCTGTGAGAAGGGCTCACCCGTGCGACCATCGAAGAGCTGCACTTTGCCGCTCTCCGGAAGACCGGCGTATTTGAGATACCCCGTGATTTGATCCGTCGAAATTCCGTTGAGTGCGGGAGTCGCCATCTTGATGCCTAGCACCTGACATGCCCATCCAAGGTGTGTCTCCAAAATCTGTCCGATGTTCATACGGGACGTCACACCGAGTGGGTTCAAGATGATATCCACATGACGACCATCTGCGAGGAACGGCATGTCTTCTTTTGCAACAATGCGCGCGACCACACCTTTGTTTCCGTGACGTCCTGCCATTTTGTCTCCTACTTGAATCTTGCGTGTCTGCGCAACGAACACTTTGATCTGCTTGATGACACCGGTGGAGAGTTCATCACCTTCATTACGGTCGAAGATGTGCACATCCACAACCTTTCCTCCTTCTCCACCAGGAAGACGGAGGGAGCTGTCTTTCACATCCTTTGCTTTATCACCGAAGATGGCTTGGAGGAGTCGCTCTTCTGGTGTGTATTCTGTTTCTCCTTTTGGCGTAATTTTTCCAACGAGGATGTCTCCTTCATGCACCGTTGCACCAATGCGCACAATACCGTCGGAATCTAAATCTTTCAGTTTTGCTTCACCCACGTTGGGGATATCCCGTGTGACGGTTTCGGACCCGAGCTTTGTGTCGCGCACATCCGTGATGTAGGACTCAATGTGTACAGAGTCGAAGAGGCCCTGTTCCACAACACGGTCTGAAATGATGATGGCATCTTCAAAGTTGAATCCACCCCAGGACATGTACGCAACAAGAAGGTTTTGCCCAAGCGCCAGTTCGCCGTCTTCCACGCACGCACCATCAGCAAGCACATCTCCTGCACGGACTTTGTCCCCTGCGGCAACACGCGGGCGCATGTGCATACAGGTTCCCTGGTTACTGCGGACAAAGACTTCAAGTGGATACATGGCTTTCTTTCCAGAACGGTAGAGCACCGTAATGTCATTCGCATCGGCATGCATAATGTCACCATCCTCTTCAGCCAGAATAATCTGACCAGACGCACGAGCAGCAACTGCTTCCATGCCTGTTCCCACAAGCGGAGCGTGTGGAGCAAGAAGGGGAACTGCCTGCCGTTGCATGTTCGTTCCCATGGATGCGCGGGTGTTGTCATCGTGCTCCAGGAACGGAATGAGGGATGTTGTAATGGAGAGAATCTGTTTTGGAGAAATGTCCGAATGTGTCACATCACGCACGTGTGCCTGAATCGGTTCATTACGACGGCGAGCAGAAACACGGGATGTCTTGAATTCATGTTTCTCGGTGAGATCTGTAATCGCTTCTGCAATCGTCATGTGACGTTCACGTTCGGCATCCACGTACACCTGTGTTGGCACAACGTAGGCACGCACAGGAATCTCTGTGAGGTTCTGTTTCTTGAGAGCACTCACAATATCGGTTGCTTTCTTTTTGGAGTCGATGAGATCTCCTTCTTTGCCGATGCCCCGGATGGTGGTATCTAGAATGCGACCCATGAGCGCATCTGCGTCCATCTTCACCGTATGTCTCACTTCGTGGTAAGGAGTCTCCAGGAACCCGTACTGGTTCACCTTTGCGTAGGAAGCCAAGTGCACAACCAGACCGATGTTTGGCCCTTCTGTTGTCGCAATAGGACAGATGCGGCCGTAGTGACTGGGGTGCACGTCGCGAACGTCAAAGCTTGCACGCTCACGGGAAAGACCTCCAGGACCCATGGCAGAAAGACGGCGTTTGTGTGCCAGTTCTGCAAGGGGATTTGTTTGATCCATGAATTGGGAGAGCTGCGAACTTGCAAAGAATTCACGCATGGCAGCAGTAATAGGACGGCAGTTGATGAGCTGAACAGGTGTCACTGTTTCCAGATCCATCACCGTCATACGATCTTTCACAATGCGTTCTGTACGCATAAGCCCCACACGATATTTGTTCTGCACCAGCTCACCCACAGAACGGACACGACGGTTACTCAAGTGATCGATGTCGTCTGGAGAACCTTCACCGTTATTCAGGCGGATCAGTTCTTTCAGAATTTCCGTGAAATCTTTCACCTGGAACGTGCGGTGCTTCTCATCGTTGGGAGTATCAAAATTGAAGCGGCGATTAAGCTTATAGCGGGCGATGTTTCCCATGTCGTACTTCTTGAAGTCGAAGAAGAGCGAGTCGATGAGCTGTTTGGCATTGTCCGGCGTTGCCAAGTCTCCCGGGCGAATACGACGGTAAATGCTTTGGTAGGCTTCCTCGACCGTCTTCACAGGATCTTTCTCCAGTGTTGCAGCAATGTAATCTTTTTCTGCTTTCGTCACATCTTTGAAGAGTTCCAGGATGTCTGTATCCATGGGGAATCCAAACACACGGAGGAGCTGCGTGATGGGGATTTTGCGCTTGCGATCGATCTTACAACTGATGAGTCCACGGCGATCCGTCTCAATTTCCATCCATACACCACGCTTTGGAATAATTTTTGCAGCGTGATGTTTGGGAAATTCGGACATGGAAGAGAAGAACACACCTGGTGAACGCACGAGCTGATTGACCACCACCCGCTCAATACCTCCTACAATGAACGTTCCGCTTTCCGTCATGAGCGGAATGGAACCAAGGAACACATCTTGTTCTTTGATTTCACCCGTCTCTTTATTGATGAGCTGCACATGACCTTTCATGGCTGCTTCAAAACTCAAGTTTCTGCGGCGACAGGTAGGAGGATCGTACTTAGGAGAATCGAACGTGTGACCCAGAATATGCAGTTCCATTTTACGACCAGAGAAGTCCGTAATGGGACTTACTTCTTTGAGCAGTTCTGCAAGACCTTCTGTGAGGAACCATGTGTAACTTTCAATCTGTGCTTCAATGAGCGAGCGCATGTGCTCCAGCGTTTCATCAGCTCGCAGGAACACACGTCCTCCAATCACTTTGCTAGGAACAAGATCTCCCTTGGTGTCTTTGAGAGACACCGGAACACGGTCTGTACGCGGCAAAAGAAGTGCACGCATTTGTGGAAGAATCACCTTTGGAACATCCGCCTGATACACACGCTTTCCTGCCGGAATCACTTTCTTCATGGCACCTTTCTTCGCATCCGGTGTAAGCATGCGCGAGGAGACCGGTGACTTTTTCACAACCGTTGCCTTAGAAACCTTCTTGATAGTTGCAGGTTTTTTTGCAGAAACTTTCGGCGCCTTTTTCGGGGCGATCTTCTTTGCAACTTTTTTAGGAGCCGCCTTTTTCTTTATCGATTTCGCTTTCTTCGGCGAGACCTTTTTCTTCTTCATCGGTTTGGACTTCTTTTTGGGAGTAGACTTTTTCTTCGCGGGTCGCCTTCCGGCGGACCTCGCAGCGGCGGGCTTCTTTTTGGCCATACAGGAAGTGAGTGAGATCGCCCGGAAAAAAGAGCGACCAAGAAATAAAACCGGCAGCACTCACAACACAATCGAAGCCACTGCGTCGAGGGGCATTGTAAAGGGAAATAATGAGTTGTCAAATAGCATTAGATAATCATTTGAAAGAAGGCAGAAGCCAGAAATCAGAAGGCAGCGGGGGCTTTTGTTGTAGGATGGACTGCTATGACGAAATTACCGTATAAAAAGCTCATCATTTGGCAAAAAGCGATGGATCTCTCGCGTGCTATTTATAGCTTTACACGAACGTTACCGGATACTGAACGATATGGTTTAATTGCTCAAATGCGTAGCGCAGCTGTTTCGATTGCATCGAATATTGCCGAAGGAAGCCAGCGATCTACAAAAAAAGATTTTCTCATTTCCTCGATATGGCAAAGGGGTCCCTCGCAGAATTAGAAACGCAAATTCTTCTTACAGAAGATGTTTCTGCGGATTAAAAAATAATCGACGACCTAACCCAGAAAACAGATGAACTAAGCAGGATCCTCTTTGCTTTTAAGGAAGGCTTATGGAACAGAAGAAAGCTAGACCACAAACCTCTGCCTTCTGATTTCTGATTTCTGCCTTCTACCCACGTGACTCCTCCAGCCTCTTCCCCACCTCCTTCCAGTTCACAACCTCCCACCACGCCTTGATGTAGTCCGGACGCTTGTTCTGGTATTTCAGGTAATACGCATGCTCCCAGAGGTCCAACCCGAGGATAGGCGTTTTTCCGCTTGAAACAGGGTTGTCCTGGTTTGGGGTGGAAACGATGTCCAGCTTCGATCCATCAAGCACAAGCCATACCCATCCCGAACCGAAGCGGCCTACTCCTTCTGTCGCAAACTTTTCCTTGAACGCATCGATGGATCCAAAAGTGGATTCCAGCATGTCTTTTAGGGCTCCGCCGAGTTCAGCGCCTCCCGGTGTCATGATGTCCCAAAAGAAGGAGTGGTTGAGATGTCCCCCACCGTTATTACGAATAGCAGTCCGAATATCCTCAGGGACCCCTTCAATATCGGCAACCAATTCCTCAACGGTCTTCTCGGAAATCTCTGGGTGTTTTTCCAGAGCCGCGTTTAATTTATCAATGTACGCCTGATGATGCTTCGTATGGTGAATTTCCATCGTCTTTGCATCAATAGCAGGCTCCAGTGCGTCGTACGCGTAGGGCAGTGCAGGCAACGTATGCTTCATAAATTGCAGGGGAAAAAGGAACTATAGCACAGCGTACACGAAAAGTCATGACATGAAATGTGCTTTAGCTCTCTACTTTCTGCCTTCTGACTTCTGCCTTCTTCGTTTTGTTTTCGCGTACAATCCTAGCATGCTCATCCGCGAATGCGAGTCGGCAGAAGATCATGCGGCATACGATGCGTTTGTTCTTGCGCATCCTCATGCATCTTTGTGGCAATCATCCGCGTGGATGCAGTATGAAGAATCATGTGGACGAACCGTGAAACGTTTCGGTGGCTTTGGTGGACAGACGATATTGATTGCTGCTCTTGTGAGCATTGATCGCACGGCATTTGGAGCATCCACATGGACCGTGCAACGCGGGCCACTGTGGAATGCTTCTCTTGAAGCAGACGATATTCAGGTGTTCCTTCAGTTCCTTCAAGACGCTGCAAAGAAAGACGGCGCGATGAGCCTGTTCCTCTCCCCTACTGCGTGGGATCCTGTAGTCGATCTTCCAGAGCACGAATCCCGTCGGCACATTGTGCCACAGGCAACAACAGTGATCGATCTCACACAATCGGAAGAAGACATTCTGAAAGCAATGCATCAAAAAGGTCGTTACAACATCGGTGTTGCACAGCGAAATGGCGTGACGGTAGAAGCATCGGATGCTATCGATGCGTTCTATACGCTGTTGCAATCAACGGGAGGTCGTGATGGATTTAAGATCAAACAAAAAGGGGATTATCGCGCATTTATGAAGATGCCACACGCCTTCCTTCTCATGGCCTACGAACCGACCTCAAAAAAGCCCATTGCTGGGCTTTTAGGGGTTTTGTGGAATAAGCAGGCTCTCTACTACTACGGTGCGTCGGATTACGCATACAGGGCCCTTATGGCGCCTTATTTACTCCAATGGACGGCAATCCAGCGCGCAAAGGCCGTCGGCTGCATCTTATACGATTTCCTGGGCATTGCTCCCCTTTCTGCTCCTGCGAATGATCCCTGGCAGGGCATTACGGAATTCAAGAAGAAGTTCGGAGGGAAAGTCATCGAGTTTCCACCCGAGCGCGAGATTGTGTTGAGACCTTTTGTACGAGCGATTATTCGAGGGAAGAGAAAGATTCTCGGATAGAAAGCAGAAGACAGGAAACAGAAGTCAGTAGAGTTTCCTTCTCTGCTTTCTGATTTCTGCCTTCTGATTTCTTATCCGCCCATACAGAAAAGCCCCACTCTTTCGAATGGGGCTTTCTGCGATAGACGGACTCTTCCGTCTCTCAACGGGAACCAATTAGCTCTGGTAGCTTGTTGAGTTGACCGTTGTCTCTGGGTAATCGACCCAGAAGAAGTTCGTGGAGTAACCACTGTCCTTATCCTTCCAGAACAGGTGGCTTGTAGCCGACGTCATCGTCGAGTAGCTGCTGTTCGTGAAAGTCGTAAGCGAAACTTGCAGCGTGGAGTTCGTGTTTGCAATCTTTGGATTGGACACGAGAGCTTCAAGGACGAATGTCTGGTCCTCACCGGAGTTGATTTCTGTATTGACACCTGCAGCAGCAATGTCTGCACAGATGACAACGAGAGCACCGGATTGGGCGTTAGCGGACGTCGAAGTAGCAGGAGCCTGACAGACTGCCTTTACGCTGTTGTTGGACTTGTTGTAGAGGCGGAAGTCAGTACCAGCTGGCGTGACCTGCGTGGAGTCTCCGAGCAAGACGTTCGTGGCATTGACGTTGAAGATAATGCCGGAGAGCGTCCAGTCGTTCGATCCGTTCTTCGTGTTGTCATGTGTGGCAGCAGTGAACTTGAACTGACCGATTGGTTGTGTACCAGAAGCGATAGCAGTTCCGTTTGGATCTGGGTTCGCGTTTGTGATGGAAACAACCTTCGAGAGAACAACACGGTTGAGGTTCCCCTCGATTTCAGCGTTCACACCGGCAGTTGTGCGGCCAATGAAGACTTCACCTGCAGGCGTGGAGTTGCCATCGTTTGCAGCAAGGTTATTGCTGGACTGCAAACCGCGGGCACGGACTGCTCCAGAACCGGACCAAGACGTTGTCGTTGGGTCGACGTAGAGCAGAACACCGGAGCCGGAGTGAGCACCCTGTTCGTCTGTCTTCATCTTTGGACGAATAAGGATATCAATATCAGCACCGCGTGGGACTACCAATTGCTTGGTATCCAAGTTGGCACACATGGAGTTTGCAAGAACGTCTGCCGTCGTACTACATCCACCGACGGTAGCTGTGCCGAGTGGTGTCGTGGAACCGACTTTGTAGAGTTCGAGAGAGTCAACGTTCTTACCGAAGCCATTTGCGGAAACCGTTGTACCGGATCCCGTGAAGATGAGGTCTGTCACTTCAATGTCTTCGTATTCAGCATGGAATTGCAGGCGGAGGATTTCGTCCTCAAGCTTGCCACCAAGCAGCTGACGGTTACGAATTGGGTTCGAAGACTTAGAAACGTACAGGTCACCCTGGCCTCTGAGCGAGTACATGGTGGAACTTGCAACGTTCACAATAATCTGCGAAGCGCTCAGGGCATTTGAAGCGCCTGCACAAGCCGACTGTACGCCTGTTAGACCAGTACAGTAAATGCTTGTGAGTGAACTTCCATTGTCAGCCTCTTCAGCCTGCACAAAGGATGTAGCTCCTGTTGCAAAGTTGATACGAAGTGTTGAGCTAAGGCTTGTGTTGAGAGAAGAAGCAATGTCTGCATGGACTTCAAAGACGACAGTGGTCTCTTTTGTAATAACATAACCACCATTCTGGATGCGGCTGAACGTGACTGTTGGTGAGTTCCCGCTGGAACTTGCCACACCGGATTCAAGAACAGTGTCGACGTTACCGTCGCCGTTCGTGTCTACCCAGAGAGCGTAGTTGTTACCGTTCTGGAGACTTCCTGTTCCTGCATAGAATGAGAGGTCTGTAAGGAGAACGTCCTTCGCCTCAGAAGCACGAGCTTCAAAGCGGAGGAGGTTGATATTCTTCGCATTGCTGACAGAGACATCCGTGGAAGCCTGTGGGCGACCCGTGAGCGTCAAAGCAGACGTCTTGATGTCCTGGAAGTTACCGGCAATGTTGCCACGTGGGCGTACATCACCAACGCGATCATTCGTGGAAGCACCTGTAATCTTCATCTGGTATGTCGTGGAACCAGAGACAAGACCGCCGAAGGTACATGTCGTGCTGTTGCCTGTCAGGCTGTTGGATGTATCCAGAACGTACGTAGGCTCACCACAAATGTGGATGCGGAAACGATCACCGTTCTTCGGTGCAGCATCCGTTGTGGAAGAGTTGTCGATGAAGTCGACACGGAATTCGTAGTTTTCTTTTCCATGAATGGTGAAGTCATCAAAGCGATAAATTGAGTATGCACCAGCAGTAGATCCACCGGAGACGCTACTCGACCATGTAGCGGACGTTGCATCCGGAATGATTCCGGAGATCGTGCGTCCCGTCGTCTTGGAGCGGAGTTCTACTCCTTCAACAGCTTCGCGTGGCTCGTTGTATGCGGCAGGAGCACCACGATATGTGAAAGTTTGACCAGAGGAGGAAGTACCCTGAATGGCAATATAGAGTTCTTCAATATCAACATCTTCCTGGCCACCCGAGTCAAAGCTGATGTTTGCAAGAACTGCATCGTTGTCATCTGGTGTGTAGTTCTGTGTCGTTGGACCACTGATGTTGATGGTGAATTGACCAGCGTCAATGAAGACGGTGGATGGAGATGTAGACGTCTCAGCAGGCAATTGGACGAGAGAGCCATAGAGCTGGCTGCTAACGCCGTAACCGTAGAGAGAGCCGACAGCAAAGATGTCGGAAGATTCATCGAAGTGGATCTTCACGGTCTTTGCAGCACCACCTGTAATGTCACCACGAAGGTTCAACGTGAGCTTGTCGCCCTCGAGGATTGTAAGAGGTGGGTCGAACACGAAGGTTGCAAAGTCAGCCGTTGTGGTTGGAACAGTGTTTGCAACAACTGTGCCGTCCGTGCGGGTGATTTGCAGGTTCGTGACATCGCCATCACTGGTTGTACCGTCGTTTTCAACGGTCATCGAGTAGATGGTCTGATCTTCCG
The DNA here is from genome assembly GCA_023263945.1 of Patescibacteria group bacterium. Lineage (GTDB taxonomy): Bacteria > Patescibacteriota > Gracilibacteria > Peribacterales > Peribacteraceae > JALQTW01. The sequence goes on from JALQTW010000006.1 coordinate 14,739, forward strand.
TGGAGTCCAAGGAGAACTCGAACTTGCCAAGAAGAGCTGCTTTGTCACCAACCTTGATCTGGCTTGGAGTGACAGAGCGGTATGCAATGGAGATGGAACCAGCCGTCACAGCAGCAATACGGAATGTAGCGCCGCGGATTGGGAAGTTACCTTTTACTTCCTTTGCATTGGAAATGAAGTCGGAAGCGAGTTCCACCGTCACGGTGTGCTCAGCTGCAGTTGCAGCAGAGGTCGTGAAGTCGACTGCAAGATCCAACGTTACCGTTTCACCTCTCTTAATGATAAGAGGCTTTGTGAAGCGGATTGTTGCGGTTGTCGTCTGAGAGTCGAAGGAACGCTTGCGTGTTACACGCTCGCCGTTCACAACAGCGTAGACGCCGGAGATGTCTGTTGCATCACCGAAGCCCTCGTGGAGGACTGTCAGATTTTCAAGAGACACATCGTCGTCCGTTGCCGTGAGGTCAACGCTGGCCATAGTGACGCCAACAGCACCTTTTGGCACTGTGTCGCCAACAGGACTCTTGGAAGAAGCGGAAACTTCAAGAGTTCCATCGCCCTTCACAACAGCTGTGTAGCCATCGAACGTAGCGGAATCGGAGAAGGACTCACCGTCGGAGCCCATCATGTCTTCAACAGAGACCGTGTACTCAGCACCAGCATCCGTAGGGTCAGCGAGTGTGAGTTCCACCGTGTCAGAGCTTGTGAGCTTGACGGAAGAAATCGTCATTTCGCCACCTGGACCGGAAATTGTGTACTTTGTCTTGTCGTTTGCTGCTGTCTGATCAAGCGTTACATTGAAGCTGACTTCAACAACGTTTGCAGATATCGCCATTGCATCGGAGATGCCGGCTTCAGCAACAGGACCGCCGCCACAGTCTTCACCGTACATAAGACCTTGGTTTACGCGGTGCAACATGACCACCATTTCTGCGCGGTTCATGTTATCGGAAGGACGGACGCGGCCCGTTCCTTCATCACCCTGAAGAACACAGTTGTCTGCAGCCGTCTGAATGACGTCTGTGTACCACTGGCCGGATGGGTTGTCCGCAAACTGAGGAGCATCACCCGAAGCTTCCAATTCTGGGAAAGCACGGACAATGATCGCAGCAGCTTCTGCGCGGTTAATGTTTGCACTTGGACGTGCGTAGCATGGGTGCTTGCCTGCGCAAGAACCGTCACCACGGACCCAGTTTTCCTTCGCAGCCTCTTCGAAGTAGCTGTAGTACCAGGCACCTGGTCCTACATCATCGAAGGTTGGCGTTGCCGGAGCTGTGCCAAGAATGCCACCGTTGAGTTCAACGATGAGCTTCACGAATTCAGCGCGGTTAGCGAGGTCGCCACCACGGAATCGTGTTTGAGAGGCATCAAGGAGACCGTCATCGACAAACGCTTCGACGGCATCCTCGTACCAAATGCCAGCCGGAACATCCGTGTAGGCAGCAATCGCAGTTCCAACTTGGGAAACCATGATCGCACCAGCAGAGATGCCAGCGAGCACTCTCTTCAAACGAGAAATATCCATATAAATGGGAGAGAGTAAAAAATAAAAGCGAGGGAGAAAAATGTATGAGGGTGTGGGTTTGAATACAAATGGGGAGCGCCGCCGCCGTGCAGAGATTGACCTCGTCTTATTATAATAAGGAAGAGAGGTCGAACTCTTTAGATATAAAGAGGAGACACGAACAATAAAACGGGAGCGCATAGACAAAAAAAGCACGATTCTTTCATATCCGCCTATTAAGGAATAGGACGGAACGGAAAAGAATGTGAAAACTTGTCCTCATGGAAAGGGCAAGCTGCCGATATGTGAAGGAGCGTGTACACGGATCCAACGACCCTTTACAGGGGGATCGAAGGAATCGTAGCGATGTGAAAGCGTAGGATGCAAGACCCAGACACTTTCTCTCGCACGTGCGTGAAAACGGAAGAGGGCTCAAAGTGTTACGGCGAAACCCTACTCTAAAATGCGTCCAGAGCCCATAAAACAGGAGAGAAACCATCCTTGCATGCACATCACGGCTCTCTAGAGCCATGTTAGGATGATGAGATAAACGTTCTGTTTCGTGTTGATAAAACTTGGCATTCATTGTCTATTCATATTACTTGTCAGAAAGCATGGTTTTCTTGCATGGAAAGTCGTCTGCACAGAATGTTATCTTGATTGTACTTTTTTGAAAGAAAGATGGAGACAGAACAGTAACGAGTAGCTAGTAGCTAGTGTCTCGTTTTCTAAAAAACACTACCTACTAGCTACTAATCACCAGCCACTACAGTCGTTTCACCACCTGCTCCATCCCCGCATCTCGCACTTCATATCCCCTCTTTGCAATCTCATCACGCAAGCGATCTGACTCGGAAAAGTTTTTTTGCGTGCGTGCAATCTTCCGTTGTTCGAGGAGTTCGATGACTGTGGAGGGCACCGATGATTCTTCCGACTCGAAACATCCAAACGTGTGACGAATGAATCCGATAAGTTCTTGCAATGATACGAGATCATCGCTGTGCCAAGCCGTTTTCTTACGTGCCCAGGTGGATAGATCGAACAGCACGGCCAGTGCTTCACTTACATTGAGATCGTGATTCATCGCATCAGAAAATTGTTGACCAAAGGTGATGAGTGTGGGATCGCGAGGTGCATTCGATGCTGTAAGTCGTCCTGCTTCTCCCATCCACTCGAGAATTTTTCTGCGTGCCTTGCGTGCATCATCTAATCCCCTCTCGCTGAACTTCAAGTTCGTGCGATAGTGCACAGAGAGGAGATAGTACCGGAGATCGAGCGCTGAAAATCCCTTTTCAACGATGTTCGGCAAACTCAGCACATTGCCAAGACTCTTTGACATTTTCTGTTCTCCGATGTCGATGCGCCTGCGATGGAGCCACATGCGTACAAAAGGCCTTCCTGATGCACATTCACTCTGCGCAATTTCGCATTCGTGGTGAGGAAAAATATTATCTTCACCGCCGGTATGGAGGTCGAGAGTCTCCCCCAAAAATTTTGTACTCATTGCAGAGCATTCAATGTGCCAACCGGGAAATCCTGATGATGCGTCATCACCTTCGGAATGCACACGTTCACCGGTGGAAAAATTCCAACGGAGCAGATGGTGCGCATTCGCGCCGATACATTTTTTCCAGAGCGCAAAATCTGCGGGATGTTTTTTTGCTTCATTGATGTCCACGCGCGCACCTGCATCGAGTTTGTCGAGAGTATTGCCAGAAAGGGCTCCATAATGCGGAAAACTGGTCACATCAAAATAGATTCCATCATCTGTTTCGTAGGCATTTTTTTTCTCGAGAAGTTTTTTGATGATCGCAATCATTTCTTTGATCGTTTCCGTCGCACGCGGACGGGCGAAAGGTTCCAGCATGTTGAGCGCCCGTTCATCTTCCAAATATTGCTCCTCATATTTTTTTGCAATGGCGAGGGGATCAATTTTTTCTGCTTTCGCCTGTGCCTCAATTTTGTCATCACCTTGATCTGCATCGGCAACAAGATGACCAACATCCGTAATATTCTTCACATGCTTCACTTGGTGGCCACTTACTTCCAACCATCGACGCAGAAGATCCGCCATCAAAAAAGATGCGTAATTGCCCACATGCGGGCGTCCGTAGACCGTGGGGCCACACGTATACATGGAAACATGCCCTTCCTTAAGGGGAACAAATTCTTCTTCGCGTTTAGTGTACGTGTTATAGAGGAGGAGAGACATGAGAGTAGCTTACAGCTATCAGCTATTAGCTGTCAGCTGTTCAGCGCGTCATCGATCATTCAATGGGACTGTTCCCGTGCTTAAAAAACCTCGCCCATGGGATATACCCACAGGCGAGGCCGGAGTTCCCCGTTAGCACGACGAGTGCCAACACCTATAGTGTAGCAAGTATTTTTACCTTACAAAAATCCCCCGCGCTGGCTCGCGCCAACACGGGGGTCCCCCACACGTGTGAGGGAGGTGAGTCAGTAGGGGTAAGATACTGAACTCACCGGAATCTCAATGCCTCTTCTCTGTCCGATCCCCCACGCAAAGCTACGGATTATCGGATTGTTGCGGCTCGCATGATTTTCGCGGACCTTCGCGTTTGATGGCCTCGTAGACCTCACGCCGATGGACAGGCACTTCTTTGGGCGCCTCCACGCCCAAACGAACCTTGTCGCCGCGGATTTCCACGATTTTGACGACGATGTTGTCACCAATGACGATTTCTTCATCCCTTTGTCGGCTGAGTACCAGCATGACCTCTCCTCTATGGAGTGATGACGTGCCTCCATGCAATAAAAGGAGGCTGGTGGCAGGGCTAAAACGGTATCAGCCCACATCTCACACGACGCATGCATCGAGCAAAATGTGGACTGAAGAATGAAGAGACGATGAGAAAGAACAGTGCCTCAAGCAGGCCTGAAGCCGAAAAATTCTAGACATAGAGGCATCATTTGTCAAGTATTCTTTTCATGGTGTGCTATCAGATCAACATCACTCTCGTGCGTCCATCTTCTTTTGGACGGAAGAGCCCTACCATAAGCCCTTTATGCCTCAACGACATACGCGACAATGCGGCATTTTTCACATCACCATCTGCGCCAAGAATCGCATTCCGTGGTGCACACGCAAAGGCGTGCCCGAAATCATCATCGATAACCTTGTCATGACACGAAACATCCACGGTGCGACATTGTATGCGTTCTGCATTTTGCCAGATCATGTGCATGTGATTATGGAACCGCAACAAGGGGGGTTATCGAATTTCATGTGTTCATTTAAATCCAACGCATCGCGCGACGCACGACGATTGATGGGATTACACCGCCCACCCGTAGGCGCGCCTCCGGAGGCGCGCCTACGG
>JALQTW010000070.1 GCA_023263945.1 Patescibacteria group bacterium
TTCGGGTCTAATCCAACATACTCAGTCGCCCTGTTCAGACTCGCTTTCGCTGCGCCTACACCTAACGGCTTAAGCTTGCATGATACATTAAGTCACTGACCCATTATGCAAGAGGTACGCTGTCACCCCCTAAAGGGGCTCCCACTGCTTGTAGGCAACCGGTTTCAGGTACTGTTTCACTCCCCTCGTCGGGGTGCTTTTCACCTTTCCCTCACGGTACTTGTTCGCTATCGGTCATGCACGAGTACTTAGGCTTGGAGAGTGGTCTCCCCATGTTCAGACAGAATTTCACGTGTCCCGCCCTACTCGAGTCTTCTTGTCTCGCTTTCGCATACGGGACTGTCACCCGCTATGGTCACTCTTTCCAAAGTGTTCTGCTAGTTGAACAAGAAGCACTGGCCTGGTCCGCGTTCGCTCGCCACTACTAACGGAGTCTCGTTTGATGTCCTTTCCTCTGGGTACTTAGATGTTTCAGTTCCCCAGGTTTGCTCTTAAAACCCTATGTATTCAGGAATTAAGTACCTGTTTCAGCAAGATATAAGCTGCCGCAAGCGGCAATTATATCAAACT
>JALQTW010000071.1 GCA_023263945.1 Patescibacteria group bacterium
CAACAATAAATACAGGTAAACTAAAACCAACAACACCGCTAGCAATAGTGAATGCTTTATAGGGAAGTGGAGTAAATCCTGCTAGAAAAAGAATACTCAGCCAGGCAAAAAAACCTGATCCTTGAGACAAACTTGTCTTCAAATTTTCTACTTTATTTTCATAACCATAAAATTCAATTACATGAATAGCTAAATCATAAAACAAATAACCTAGTAAATATCCAAAAATTCCACCTAAAACTGAAAAAATTGTTGCAATTAAAAAAATTTTCAAAAATTCCCGTTTTTTTGCAATTGCCATAGGCGCAATCATAACGTCTGGAGGAATAGGGAAAAAAGAACTCTCAATAAAAGAAATAGCGCCTAAAAAATAGTTTGAATTTTTATGAGCAGCTAACTTGAGACATTTATTATAAAGCTGAGTAAACATTTTTTTGTTTTTTAATATAATTTTAGTTCTTATACTATTTAAATAATATTTTTTAAATTAGGGCGAATGGCGGAACTGGTAGACGCGCACGACTCAAAATCGTGTTTCGCAAGAAGTGAGAGTTCGATTCTCTCTT
>JALQTW010000072.1 GCA_023263945.1 Patescibacteria group bacterium
GAGCACCTTGGCGCTCATCGCCGCGCGAGAGGGGAGCTCATCAAGCGCGACGGAGACGAGCTCCCCTTGAGGGTTGAGCACATAGGTGAAGGAGGCGGGGCCGCTCGGCAGCTCAAGGGTGGTGGAGAGCAAGAGCGGTGAGCCTAAGCTCGCGCGCTCCCTCGACTCTCGCTTCGCCCCTGCAAAGAGGCAGTCGGGGTCACCTGAGCCATCGGCCGCGAAGTCGATGAGCCCATCGCCGTCATTGTCGAGCCCGTCTCCACACTCAGCTTGAGCCTCAAAGGTGTAGTCGCTGTCGGCTGTGGGGTTGAAGCAGCCTGGGTCGGCGGCGTCGATGAGCCCATCGCCGTCATTGTCAATCTCGTCAAGGCAGACTGGCAGCGCGCCTCCCCCCGTGACATCTCCCTCTGAGGCGCCCTCCTCACCATAGCTCACCCTGCCGAGGCTCGGGTCGCCTACAGGGGCGCAGTCGCTGTCGGCGAGGTCAACCGCCCCATCGCGGTCGTTGTCGATCCCATCAACGCAGCTTGAGCGCTCGGGGGTGAGCGCCTCGCTTGGGTCATCC
>JALQTW010000073.1 GCA_023263945.1 Patescibacteria group bacterium
GTGAAAGTGTTGGATTAAATAAAAGATCTTCTGTAGATTTTTCAAAGTAATCAACAGTAACACTTACGTTAGAATCAAACATTCTTAAATCAAGACCAATGTTCGCTTGTACTTGGTTTTCCCAAGATACATCCAAGTTTGGAATTGCTAATAGAGTAGATCCAGAAACGATGTTGTTTCCAAATGAGTAACTAGGGAAAGTTGAGATCGTTGCAAATTGTGGGCTAATGTTATCATTACCAACAATTCCATAACTTGCTCTTAACTTTAGGAAGTTAACTGCACTTGATTCGAAAAAATCTTCGTTAGATATAACCCATCCAAGAGATCCTGAAGGGAAATAACCAAATTTATTATTTTGTCCAAAGCTTGTTGAACCGTCTCTTCTTAATGTAAAAGAAGCTAAATATTTTTCATTGTAGTCATATTCAGCTCTTGCCATGAAAGAAATTTTTCTTCCTACTGAATTCCAAGAACTAGTAGTTTGAAATTCTTGAGTTCCTGTTGCAGAACTAATATCTGCAAATTTCCATGAATTAAAAGGAACATCAACCGCTGATCCA
>JALQTW010000074.1 GCA_023263945.1 Patescibacteria group bacterium
AGGAAATCAACAGAGACTCCGTTAGTAGTGGCGAGCGAACGCGGACCAGCCGAGCCTGGAAGAGTGACTGGAACTGTCTGGAAAGGCAGGCCATAGCGGGTGACAGCCCCGTACAGGAAGCTCCACGGGACGTATTAAGTAGGGCGGGACACGTGAAATCCTGTCTGAAGATCGGGGGACCACCCTCGAAGGCTAAGTACTCCTTACTGACCGATAGCGAACCAGTACCGTGAGGGAAAGGTGAAAAGCACCCCGACGAGGGGAGTGAAACAGTACCTGAAACCGGACGCCTACAAGCAGTCGGAGCCGCCTTGAGCGGTGACGGCGTACCTTTTGTATAATGGGTCATCGACTTGGTCTCACGAGCAAGCTTAAGCCGTTAGGTGTAGGCGCAGCGAAAGCGAGTCTTAAAAGGGCGTTGAGTTCGAGGGATCAGACCCGAAACCAGATGATCTAGCCATGAGCAGGATGAAGGTTGGGTAACACCAACTGGAGGTCCGAACCGACACCCGTTGAAAAGGGTCCGGATGACGTGTGGCTAGGGGTGAAAGGCCAA
>JALQTW010000075.1 GCA_023263945.1 Patescibacteria group bacterium
AATTATATTTAAATTATTTGTTACCTTAGTTTTTTCATCCAAGGTAATAACTTTTTTGATAAAGTCTTTTTCGTTAATTGAATTATTTAGTTTTTTTAACATTTCATTATTAGAAACAACAACTAAGCTAGGCTCACAATCTTCTATCAAATACTTATAATCATCTTCTGTGTAAGTTGTGTATGCTGGAACTGTAATTCCACCAGCTACCATAATTGCTAAATCAGAAACAAACCATTCTGGTCTATTCTCTGAAACCAAAAGACATCTATCGCCTTCTTTTATATTTTCTTTAATAACTTTTGATAATTTTAAAATATTCTTTTCAGTTTGTTCCCATGTGTATGTTTTTTTATTGCTTGGGTTTAGCCATTCTAAAAAAATATCTTTTTTATTTTGTTTATTTGCTTGATTAACAAATAATTCGATCAAATTATTTAAATTATTTAAATTCATAGTTACTTGGTGGGCGAAGAGAGAATCGAACTCTCACTTCTTGCGAAACACGATTTTGAGTCGTGCGCGTCTACCAGTTCCGCC
>JALQTW010000076.1 GCA_023263945.1 Patescibacteria group bacterium
GGCACCAAGTTAAAGAAATCAGGAAAAAACAAGTTTGCTGGCTATGAGTACTTTGAACTTGGAGACTTCCTTCCAGCAATTCAGCAGATTTTTGCTGACGTTGGTTTGTGTGGAATCGTCAGCTATTCAAAAGACTATGCGGAGTTGCGTATCGTTGACGTTGATGCTCCAGACAATGCAATTACATTGTCAAGTCCAATGGCAGAAGCGAATCTCAAAGGCACACATCCAATCCAAAACCTTGGCGCTGTTGAAACGTATCAACGCCGATACTTGTGGATGACTGCGATGGAGATTGTTGAGCATGATGCGCTTGACTCTGCACCACCAGTTGAAAAGCAAGTGCAAAAGATTGCGCCAAATCAAGGTGCTCGTGATGATGTGTCAGCAGATGAACTGCTTTATCTTGAAGAACTTGCAGCAGCAGTCACTGAAATCATTGCAAATCAGCCCACAGAGGCCAAACAGATGATTCGTGATGCGAACCTTGAAGAACCACAAATGCGCGCACTGTGGAGCTATTTGGACGCTCCTACGCG
>JALQTW010000077.1 GCA_023263945.1 Patescibacteria group bacterium
ACAGAGTTACCTGTATAGCGCCGCACATTCATTTTTTGACATCAAATTTTGATGATTTGATCAGAAATTTGCACAAAACGTCAACTTCAGAAGCTAAAACCATATTTGACAAAACCCTCATTTTGTCATTCCCGAAATCTGTGCCGTCAGTTGCGACTGCCACTGCATGTGTCGTCCACATTTGAGGTGACTCAAAAATTTTGCAAAATCCATCTTGATGCTTTGCGTTAAACGAAAATTAAAATTTTTACTGTACAAACTCCAAAAATACATCTTGTAAATACGCGTTTCCGCTCCTCACGCGTCTATCGTAAACGAGTTTCTCGAATTGAGAACTAATGTACTCCACAAACTCAATCGGTTGATCAGAAGATCGCCCGATTCTCTGTGCTCGTCCAATGACTTGCGTCACCGTGCTTTCGCTCGGTGATGGTGAAATCATGACGAGGGCGTCCGCCTTCGTCAAATTGACACCAACAGCAGCACACTTTGTCGTCGAAATGAGGATCTTAGATGATGGATCGTCCGAAGTCT
>JALQTW010000078.1 GCA_023263945.1 Patescibacteria group bacterium
AAGTGTGGGCGCTTGATTATTGGTGTTGGTGTGTTTGCTTAGGCACGGTTTGGGTTACCGTTCGGTAGCTGGATGGTGTTTAGGGACGCAAGACCACATAGATAAGTAAGTGCTCACAAAGAAGAAGCAAGGTAAGGAAGTCTGCTGGGGAGACTTGGCAGATGACTTGTTTGTTTCTTTGAGTGAAGCGAGGCGTGTGCTCGAGAGGGTGCATGTCAACCAAACAGAGATTGAACTGAAGAGTTTGATCCTGGCTCAGATTGAACGCTAGCGGGATGCTTTACACATGCAAGTCGAACGGCAGCGCGGACTTCGGTCTGGCGGCGAGTGGCGAACGGGTGAGTAATGTATCGGAACGTACCCAGTAGCGGGGGATAACTACTCGAAAGAGTAGCTAATACCGCATACGCCCTACGGGGGAAAGGGGGGGATCTTAGGACCTCTCACTATTGGAGCGGCCGATATCGGATTAGCTAGTTGGTGGGGTAAAGGCCCACCAAGGATGCGATCCGTAGCTGGTTTGAGAGGACGACC
>JALQTW010000079.1:0-267 GCA_023263945.1 Patescibacteria group bacterium
GTTAGCAAAGGGAGCATGGTCTGCAGCTGTAAATGCTGAAGTTGCAAGAGGTAAAGCAGCTGGACTTTACATAGAACAAAAAATTATTCGTACTGGTAAACTAGAGGATTTAAGCGCTGAAGAGTTAGAGAATCGTATGAAGAAAATAATAGATGATTACTCTCCGATTCTTGAGGGTGTTGATGAAAAAGAACTAAAAGCAAAAGTGCTATCAAAGCCAGAATTTCCAAAAAATTCAAACTAAACTACCTTATTCTTATTTGGTCC
>JALQTW010000079.1:277-532 GCA_023263945.1 Patescibacteria group bacterium
ACTTCAACTTCTTTTCGTAAGAACTTAAACATATTCATGTTCTTTGCATCTTCGAATCTTTGTTGAACGTATTGTTTTATTTTTTTCTTTTGACTCATATTTTTATCTTCTCCATTTTAGATATTATACATTTTGGAAAAACATTTCTATCAGAAAATACAGCTTGCTCTGAATCATAACTTGCAAAGGTCCAGACATGTTTATTATCTTTTTCAAACACATAAGCTTGTGAGATCATAGTTGCAGGTTTTAATT
>JALQTW010000007.1 GCA_023263945.1 Patescibacteria group bacterium
TGTATGGTCCAATGCTTCTTGAATCGTACCACTTAGAAGACCGGCGGAAGAGAGAGAGAGTCCCGGTGGAAGGGTGTACCCTGACCCGAGTATGTATGCAATGGAAGACCCCAATGCTTCTGTTGCCCCTAACTGAACAGAATATGGAACATTTCTTTGCGCGGGCGGCAATATGTTATCGGTAATCCAAAAAGGAGCGGGACTTACAGTCACGCAATTCTCGATCGTCAACGCCTGACTATCCCCCCTGATGAATTCCAGGCTGTACTGTCCGTTGGGTAGAGGGGGGATCGTGATCGTCAGCCTTTCCGTGACTGGATCAAAATACACGTTTGGGGATACTGTTTTTGTACCGTTTACGTCGATAATGAACACTGTAAATCCCGGTGCCAGCCCAGACCCAGATGCAATGCAATATCCTGTTTTGTTTGAATCGAGGGCATTGACACCTGGTGGGGAGAGGACTACGGAAGTAATTTTGAACGAGAGTAAATTGAAATCATCGAGGTCGGTGATCAATTGCTTGATTGCTTCGACGGTCTCGATGAGAGAGATGGCGTTCATTTCTCCTACTTTGATCTGGTCAAGATTTTTATGCACAATTTTCAACCTGCCTTGGTGACTCTCGTGGCATCAGCGCGAATGACGGTGACAGTATAGGGTCCAGAAGGTCCTGGTGTAAATACAGCTTGTAACTGTGTATCGTCGATAAATGCCACCGAACTCGCGTTAAATGCATTTCCCATCGATCCATCACTGATGAAGACTGAGCAATAGGGAGAGAAATTGGTACCGATGAGTGTCAGTACCCCCTGCCCCTCCGGGGATGGGATGACAGTTGTCAATGTCATGGGATTTAATGATGATGTCGTGACGTTTACAACCTGCCCTTGCAATTGTTGTAACCTTTCCCTTACTGTTTGTAATGACACGCTCATTTTTCTTGGGCAAGATTTTTTGGACTTTTCCAAATCAAAGGCCCTTTGTTTTTTTCTCAAATGGTGAAAACTGACGCAGTAATGTAAAGACCGGTCCGTTCTTTCTCGCGGCAGCTTCTTCTAGGGCGTTGCGACCCGCGTATTTATGCCGCGTGAGTCTGCTCATGGTCTTGTGAATTGATTCGTTTGGATACTTGAGCATCGTCTCCATGAGAGGAATCGTCCTACCCCGCGATTCAAATGCCACGTGGAATGGAGATTTCGTCGATTGATATTTCCCTGGAATGCGCCGTGTGATGAATGCGGAGACCACTGCGTCCTTCTTGACCATGTTTCCGATGACCCGCCTCGTGAATTTCGGGTCTCCCGTCCTAATAGCCACGTGCAAAGGCTTATTTCCGGTGAGAGCATCGAGGGGTATCGAATAGTGCCTCTTGGTGATGTGATCCAGTGCGGACACGTCGCGCCTCCGCATACGATTCAGGATCGTATCCTCGCATGACACTGGACCGTCATTTGCTTTGGCATTGGTACTGGTATTGGTTTTCTTCGCGCGAGTATTGGTATTTTTCTTGAGGGACTGGATATATGATGAGATTTGCTCCGAATCATACGGGCTGATGGCGAGTGGAATGAATGCGTGCTTTCCCTTGGACGCTAGATTTTTCACGCTTTTGTACGTGTACAGTTGCAGCGGTCGAGACGATGTTTTTCCGTGTTTTTTAATGACGAAATTCAAATCATAGTACGAATTCAGCGGTCTTTTGACAAACTCCAGGGGAGTCTTTCGACAGAACAGGAGACCGTGGGACTTGACAGTATCACCATCTTCCAAGATGGCATAGTCCTTTGGTTTCAAATGTTTCATCGTATCATAGACCAAGACAATTTTCATTTCGACCAAAAAAAAGAATGACCGTGATTTTTGCCGCGCACAGACCAAACAGGAGGGTAATGCCGCCCAGGGCAGAGGGAACCAAGTACTGCTTCCAGAGCATGGCGCCTCTATACAAAAACATCCCGGGGAAAAAGCCTCGTCACATAGGCGTGGCAGTGGCGTTTGGAAAGTCCCCGATGATTTCCAAAGAAGTTGGGCGTGTGCTGAGCGAGTTGAAGTACGACTCGCTTGTCGATCTATACGGAGAGATCAACATGAGCTGCTTCGAGGAGTGTCCCGTTGAATTGAGCGACGAAGTCTTCGTCCACATTTTTGGCGTCGAGAGTCGTCGCTTTCCTTTCAAAAATTTCCACTGATCTTTTGAAAATGTAAAAAATCTTGTTGTTTTGTACAAACTCGGTATGTCGAGCATTCATCTCACGAGCAACGCCATCTCCCTCGGAACGACCGATCGTTACACACTGACATCGACCCCGACCGAGGTGCAACTCACAACAAACAATGACCATGCAAATTTGCACGTCAACGACATTATTTTGGAGATGGACCCTAATGTGTACATCCCGGAATCCAATGTCCCCGGTCTGTCACAGCGCCTGGTAGATCTCGAGACCAGACTCCAAGCCTTGGAAGAAAAAATTCTGTAAAAAAATTATCTTGGTCGTTTGTAGAATCAGCCATGGCCTCGCAATTATCACTAATCGGCGAACAAGACGTGATTTTGAGCGGGAATCCAACGCACACATTGTGGAGCTCGATGTGGAAGAGGTCGACCTTATTTTCGATGGAAAATATTCAGCAGCCCTTCAATGGCCAGGCGCAGATAGGGACGCGTTGCAATGTAAATATCAGCAAGAATGGGGACCTTTTGCACAACGTCTTCCTTCAGATGAAACTTCCCGATTTGAGAGATTTCAGTATAAATAAGCAGGCAGTGGCCCTTCAAAACACCCCGGTGATCATCTCGAGCAGGTGGACGAGTTCCACACAGGCCAAGGTCAAGTTCTTAGCCCCCACCGATAACGCCTCGAGCGAGTTCTCGGTATCCGTCAAGGATGTAAATGGGAATGACATCACCGGTCAATTGAGCATTTCCGACGGTGGTCTCCATGAAAAAATCATCGATGGGCTCGTCGCCCCCAATACGTACACCACCACCATCGTGAGAGACGTCGATGGCGCGGTATCTTCCGAGGAAAAGATCGTGGCCCTGCGATATGCCAATGCCATAGGAAATGCCTCCATCAAGAAAGTGTCCCTAAACATCGGAGGAACGATGATCACGGAGTCCAGTGGCGAGTACTTTGATATTCAGAGCGAGTTGGAGATGTCCGAGGAAAAGTTGCAGGGGTACAACGCCATGATCTGTAAATATGCAAATTACGATCTCTACGATAATTCAAAGCAAGATGCGGGGACAATATTTGCTCCTATTTTGTTCTCGTTCTTCAAAGAACCATCGTCTGCCCTGCCCCTCATCTCCCTGGCCTTCCACCAAATCCAGCTCTTCTTTGACTTCCGCTCCATTTTCGAGCTAATTCGCAGCGATGTTGAGGTCATTAATTTAGTTGACGTGAACGGACGGACACCAGAGCAGGTGATGGAAATGGAGATGTATGCAACTTTTGTCTATCTCAGCCAGCCCGAACGCCAGCGCTTCTTACAGGCCAACCAAAAACTGGAGTACATTTTCCACGATGTGCAGAGCGTTGAGGTTCCTTTGATTGTGAACCAGAGTAACGCAAATTTAAACAAAAAAATCAACTTTTCATTTACAAATCCATGCCAAGAATTGATCTGGATTTATAGGAGAAATAATGCGTATAACAATGCTATTTCCCCCAGTGAATACGCTACCAAAGGAAACGACTTCTTCAACTACAGCCTGGATGGCAGGGAGATATTCGACAGTGCACAGATTCAAATCAATGGCGTCGACCGACAGAGTAAGAGGCACCAGAATTATTACAGACTAATGGAACCCTTCCTGAGACATACGCGTGTCCCGGTCGATAAAGATATCTTCTGTTTTAGCTTTGGTCTCAGCCCGGAGCTGCTCCAGCCCAGTGGCAGTCTGAATCTATCCCGTGTCGAACGCGCCGATCTAATCTTGACATTATCTTCTGCATTTACAGAGGCAATTCACAGCGGAAAGATAACATTGTTTGCAAAAACTCTCAACATTCTACGAATTGAAAATGGCCTCGCCGGTACCTTATTTGCCGCTTAAAAATTTGTACAAATTGTAAAACTTTCTCAATCGCAATGATTGACAAAGTTTTTTTGTTTTCTTTCAAAACAGAGACAAGATTTTTACTTCATTTTCCATGAATTGACCTTACATACGTCGGCGCAGGTGATGTCGAATTTACCATCCTTTCTCAAATCTTCAAACATGTCTGAGCGACTGTGACCGTTGTGTTTGCAAGAATTGTAATTACTACCGCCTGCGACGTCACGTCTCCATGCATTGTACTTCTTGAGTACGTCATTCTCGTTACCCACTCCCTCACCGAGTTTGATAAGATTCTTGACACCACCGTCCTTGCCATCGTGCCCTTGATTGAGGGATGCGTCGAATACAGTTGCGATGGCCAGCATCGATGGTTTTTCAATACCGATCTTCTTGAACCCGTGCATTGTTTCATGAATGTACCCTCCCTTGACGACAAGGGCCTTGAATTGGGCCTCGATAAATAGATCAAGATCCTTGCCGCTGAGCCCGTGGATCTTCTTGCACAGTTTCTTTGCATCATCCTTGTCCTTATGACAATTCTTTGTATACTTCCCCAAATCAGGGCCTCCAGATTCTTTGAGAATATTCAATACGGGCTGAAGGTCTCCCCACTCACTCTTGCCACAGTTGGAAGTTGTGAACCCCACCAATCCCGTAGTGACTCCACGTTCTTTCCAATCATACGGCAGGAAATCTGCATATTGAAATACAGATTCTCCCCCATGTCCGATAAACGTCTTTGCTGGATCTTCGTTGTCGTGTTCTGATTTGGACACTAACAACCAACAGGCGAGCCACTGTTCATAGTCATAAATTCCCGTGGCATCTCCGAGAATTTTGAGTGTCTTTTCATTCAATGCAGCCTCTGGTTTCATTTTCGATCGTTTTTCAATGTACCTGTGGCCAAGATTTTATTTTTCCATAAAAAATCACACGGTAACATTGGCCACAACATCACCGGTAACATTTACATTACCGTGTATCATCACATCACCAAAAATTTCTTGGACCTGGAGAGACTGGGTCTGAATATTCGATGCCGTCACCATCGATGTGATCAAATTTCCAACATTTCCATAATTTGATGTGATTGAATCCGTGTATATCGTCTGAGAAATGACATTTGTGAGAGAAGCTGTCACTGCAGATAGAGATTCCAGAGTTGCTTGAATGGAGACAAACAACTGTTCCATACTCGCGCTATTGGAGGATAAGGTTGCTACCGTAGCCTGGAGAGAGTCCAGTGTCTGAATAGTCGCCCTGGACGCTAAAATAGTGTCGATGGCAGCCTGGGATGCTTGGATGTTAGATGTAGTGATGTCTTGTGTTGTCAAGTCGGTGATTGTCCCCGTATCAATGTCGCATGTCGTGATGTTCGCCTGCTGTGCTGTCAGGCTCTGTATATCTGCATCAGTGCCTTGGATGTTTGCCGACACGAGATCCTGGATTGTCCCCTGACCAGGTACTGACATATTGGTAAGTGTGGACGTGGTTGCCGTCAAAGAAGATAGGGAGGCAATCGATGCCGTGAGTGTCCCCGTGTCCAAGGAGTCCACATTGGCCTCTACCGCCTGTAGATTTGTCACAGACATATTCTGTGTTGTCAGGCCATCTACCGTGGTCGTTCCTATATCCAGTGTCTCGAAGAAGGCTGTCTGTGCCGTCAAGCTTTGTATATTCGCTTGCACCCCCTGGATGTCCGCAGCAACAAGCCCCTGGATCAATGCCTGCCCAGACACATCCAGCCGCTGCACATTTGCACTGCCGGAAGAGAATGTGGAGATCGTGCCCTGGAGGGAGTCCAGTGTCTGGATAGTCGCTGTGGATGCTAAAATCGTGTCGATGGCAGCCTGGGATGCTTGGATGTTAGAAGTAGTGATGTCTTGTGTTGTCAAGTCGGTGATTGACCCCGTATCAATGTCGCATGTCGTGATGTTCGCCTGTTGGGATGTCAGGGCGCCTATATTTGCATCTTGACATGTCAGGCCCTGAATTTCACCCACTGAAATTTGACCCATTGTAGAAGAAAAGTTTGTTATCGCACCATTGGTGACATTTAGGGTGGAAATATTAGCGTTTTCGGAAGAAAGAGTTTTTAAATTTGACGAAAACGATGATAAACTCCCGACATTGAGAGTATCCATGGTTGTAAAGTTTGTGAACAATGAATCTACAACCAGATCTGACACATTCCCGGACACGATGACTGCCTGTGAAATATACGCATTTGAAATATCGGCATCCTCACACTGTATGTTTGTGGCAAAGGTATTGGAAACTGTGATCGTGTTAGAAGTGATATCGTCTGCAATAGTACTCTCCACTTCAAGGACTTTGATATACGCTGCCTCGGTTGATAAAGACTTAATATTTGCTTCGTCAAATGTCGCTGCGTTTGAAGTGAGAATCACCGAATGTGTTGTATTACCCGTAAATGACTTGCAGTCTATATTGGTGATGCCAGCATCGGTAACGAACAAACGCGACCCGAATGCTGTATCATACCTGAGAGTACCCGCCACGTTCAATGTATTAGCTTCGCCGTCGTTGCAGATAAGGGTATGTGTCACATCGACGACATTTGCCGTCAATTTTTCCAACTTTTGACCAGAATCTTTTGAAAATGACGCCATAGTCTGCCCTTGCACCGATATAGCAACAGTGTTGTTCTGTGTATCGTAAAAGAATCCACTCGTCCTGTCATTGTACCATGTGAGACTGGGGGTAGCTGCAGACCCCGGGGGCAGCCAATTGATATAATCGTACTGTAATAAATTCCCACGAACTCTCAAGGGCATGTTTCGTCCTACAAACTGGCAGGATTTTTTTTTGTTCAAACACGAATCAATGGGATCGGCCAACACGAATTTTTTTTTCGAAATCAAGAAAAAATGCCGCCCCCCACTCTGTTTGTGTGCAAGTGCGGTTATGCCGCCTCTAAACAAGTCACCGTGGAGAGACATCAACGAAGACTCAAATGCAAATCTAGCATCTCTCGTTGCGAAGTGGAATTACGGGATGTGCCTAAAAGAATCAATAAGAAGGATCATTTCATCGAGAATTGTGCATTTCTAGATGAAATTTTCAATACCGTCTACGATGCCCCAGATTTAAAAAACGCGTTTATCTTATTTATCAAGAGCTATGTGAGTAATAGCAGTAACGACGCGCTTTGTGACATATGGTTACTTAAAAAGGGTCGAAACATCAAGCTTTGTGCGAGAACCTCCGCGGGGCAAGTGGAGATGTACAGTCTCAAAAAGACGCGAAAAAAGATTCAGAAAATCGTTGATCAGACAATAGACGAGTTTCTCGATACTGTTGTCGAGTACCCCGGTATCAAAAAGTACCTAGGGCATGTTGTGTGTAGCAAAGCGATCTTCCTTTCCAAGGCAGTGTCCATCGAGCATGCGAGATGTCCTATTCAGATGAGCGCTGACGAATTCTTGCGGTATCTTTCTATAAAGCAAAACGACCCCGTGATAGATGTTTGGAAATGTGCTTGTGGATATATGACATTCGACCGAGGGAACGCGTTGCGTCATAACTTAAAAAAAGGCACGCATGAGTGCCAGCGACATGAGTCTATCTACACCATTACAAAAACTGAGAATATTCCAAGTAAATGGGACGAGTCTATCTTCGACACTATTGTGTCATGTGTCGAAGATGTATGTCCACGAGTCTCGTACGTTTTGGAGGATTTGGATCTACTGAATACATTGGCTTCGGAGGTGACATTCGGTGGCTTGTTGATCAGGTACCTGAAGAAGTTCGCTTGCGCCCCAGAGTGCCCCCCGAGATTTCGTTGCATGAGAAAGATCGATAAAGACTCTATATACGTCCTTCATTCAACAGGACCCATCCTGTATAAGCGTCGATCTTTCAACACATCCAGATGCGAACTCTCCAGGCTTTTACGAGAGCTCTGCACATCATTCGTCTCATTCTCGTCTAGTTTGAATATATCTATCAGTCGCCAGAAAAATAAACTCCCTGGATGGGCGATACGAGCTGCATGTCACATGAACAATGTGATTTTCGACGAGGGGTTCGACCCCAAATCGATGCATCTCCAGGACATTGTACTAGAGTGCTTAGATTCATAAAAAAATCAGATACTTTCCCCAAGAATCTTGTAATTCATTGCATGCTCATGTTGAAGTTGACTCTTTGGCGTTTCCCCGTCATACGCAACTGCCAAATGGTTTTGGATCAACTCCACACTGATATCGGAATCATCGGCAAAAACTTTCGCGATTGTCCTACCGAATGGGTCTTTGAATTGTGTCGATGGTACCATGCTCAGGTTTGCGGAAGATCGCAATCGATCCGCCAACCATTCCCGTGCCTTGTTGGCGAAGAACTTGTCTTCATCAGTCCCTCCTCTCACCTCGGGTGTATCAACGCCTTCTAATCTCACACGTTGTTGAAGTGTGATGGAAAACCCGAGATCGATGAGAACATCGATGGTATCTCCATCAATAATCTTGATGACTTCCGTGATTGGGAAAGTTCGACTCATTGGAAACAGATAAGTTGGCCTTGGTATGTTGGTCCAAGAAAATAAAAATCTCGCGTGATATGAGAAGACGCGACATGAGTGGTGTGAATGAATATTTTAACGATCTGTATCTGAAATATGGGATGGTAAATGCGTGCGTGACCATCACGTCAAGTACTGTTGCGAATATGCAACCGCGCTTGGGGAATGTTGAAAAGATCGCCGCGAATAATGTGATAAGGCTTTCCAATGTGGAGTCTTCGACGAAGACAATAACTTCGCAAACTCAGGCACTGATCTACGACATCAAGATGATCCGCGATGCAGCGAATCTGACCACCACTCTTTTACAGAACAATGCCCAGGCTTTGGATACCGCTATTGATTTCGTCGAGAACGAAGGACGGTTGAAACTGAATACGATACAGACTCAAGCTTTGCTGAACGGTAATGTAATTCGGAGCAATGTAGATGTCTGGAACAAATCAAAGATTGATGGAAAAGATCGCATCATGTTTGAGAAAGATGGGCCCACTGCAATCCCTGAGCTGAGTTCCAATGCATTTTATCTGGAAGGAAAGAAAATCAAACCGTTTACCGGAAATGCGTACGAACTTTTGTATGGGAAGATTGACGCAAAATTGATGCCGAACACCTTCGAATCGAATCTCATCAAGGTGGACACCCTCTATGTGGACCATCTCAGGGGGCAACTGGGTATCAATGTCAATATGGAAGAGACTGTAGTAGACGCTACAGCCATCATCGATGGTGAATTTGATTGTGACGTCATTGTAACGAGTGGCGATTTCACATTTGTGGAAACAGTTACATTCCAGGCTGGCGCAGAGGGCTCGCCCGGACTGGTCTTCGATTACCCGCAGCACAATGGTATCTTCATCGATGCCAGGGGGTTGACATTGACCAGTGGCACGACTGTGGTCCCGATTGAGAATATCGTATTGAGACAAGAAGTTGTTGATCTAGAAGATATGCTCAGAAAAGATATGGTATCTGACAGGCAGCAAGTTGATTCAAATTTACAGACTTTATCCACTGTTGTTGCCCAGAACAAAACGTCTACGGATTCTACCATCCAGGCATTGACAAACACTGTAGCAACCAACAAAGCTCAGCAAGAGGCAAATGCACTGTCATTGTCCAAGGTTGTCATACAAAACAAGGCAACTACAGATGGTGATATCCAGGGGCTCGCTTCCACTGTAGCAACCAACAAAGCTCTGCAAGAGGCGAATGCACTTTCTCTATCTAATGTTATTGTACAGAACAAAGTAAACACAGACTCGTATATTCAAACCATATCCACATCCCTAGCCAGTGATATAGCAGCTTTGGCCTCACGGGTTAGTGTAGAAGAGGTGAATACCATTGCATTGCGAGATAATACAAACATAAACGCATCTAATATTTCTGATATAAAGACAACAATTTCAAAATTGACTTTGGACGGTGATAATCTTGTACTGTCTTCCAACTTCATACCCACATCCAACTTGGCGTATGACCTCGGAAGTCCCGAAATGCGTTGGAAAGACCTGTACATCGGTGGTAACACAATTGACATGAATGGCATCACGATAAAAGAGAATGGTGGTCGTATTATCATTCAAAATCTCGAAGTTCAGCAAATTACAGGAGACGGTAGCAATCTCACGGGGGTCACCACACCACTCGTGATAGATGGAATCACGTATTCAGATGCTTCGTGGGTACCATTGAGTGGAAACGCATTCCTTCCCAATGTCGCGGAGTGCCATTTCATCATAAATGGATCTGGATTTGCACCATCGATCGTCGCTACAATCGATGGCAAGCCAGTTGACACGACGACGTATGTCAGTCCAAGTGAGATAAGGGTACAGACTGCAGGCATGCCTGCAGGGACATATAATATCGGACTTGTCCGTGGAGACTCTGTGACAGCGACACTGCTGGGTTCTCTAGTATTCAGTCCTCTTCCCGCGTGGACAACGGGGTCTTTGCTCGGAAAGGTCTACTATAATGAACCCCTGAACAAGTCTCTGATTGCTCAAGAAGCAACGGGGTCTTCTATCATGTATTCGAATAGTTCCCCATTACCAGAAGGTCTTATATTGAGTCCAGGTGGTATACTCTCCGGGAATATTACAAGTTTCAATGATGCAGCGTACAACATCTCCGTCATGGCAACGGACAGTGAATCACAGTCAGTCACGAGAACGTTCAGCCTGGGGTACAGAGTTTTCATAGATGATGGGCTGATCGGCTGGTTTAATGGTTCCTCTATCGGAATGACGTCATGGAGTGACCTCTCTGGACTGGGAAATGATGTGGGGGTATTTGGTTCAGGGCTGGGTAACTATCAAACACCCTCTGGGGTTACTATAGTGGCCGGGACAACAAATACAGTATTACAATTTGCACAGGGTTTTTTGCCAGCAACTTACACCATCATTCACCTTTGTAGATACGCACCAAACACTATTCATAGAAAAAGGATTCTAACAAACAGCGGAGGGTCGAATTGGCTCTCGGGCTTCCATAATGGGATTGCGGGTGTTGCATACCACAATGGGTGGGTCACACCGACGACATCTTCGTTAGATGCAACAAAGTGGTTATTATCGACAGATAGAAATGATTTATATCGTGCCAATGGTCTCGACAGAACAGTCCCTACACCGCCGTCTACATCCAGCTCTTCCATTGGAGTGAACAACTACATTTCAGGGGAGAGGTCAGGTTGGGAGATTGCAGAGATACTGGTATACAATCGCCATCTGACCATTGCAGAGATTGAGCATAATGAATATGTGTTACAGAAAAAATTCAAAGACATCATCCCATAGAATCAGATGGTTTTTTTGAGAAATTTCATACTGTCAACAAGTGCAAGCAATCTTTCTTGATCAAGATATCCCATGTGCCTTTTTGTCTCCGTCTCAAAGACATCGATTCCATTGGGAAAATACTCTTTCAAAGCACTGGGCGGTAACCCGATATCCTCGAGAGCCTTGTCTAGTGCCTTGATCTTTTCAATAGTCCATAACCCCTCGGATGACCGAGCCTGACCCAATCTAAAAGACAGAGACCCATTGAGGAACAACTCGATACTGGTTGGGGGGCATGGTTCATGTTTCTGACGTTTCTTTTTCGGAGATTTCTCCTTACGAGATTCCTGGGTTGGGCCCATATTTTCCTGGTCCTTTTTTCTCTTCTTCGAAGCATCTTCTTCTTCCTCACTACCAGTTTCACCCCCGGATAGTGTATTCTCTTCTTCATGTTCGTGATCATCGTCATCGTCATCATCATCATCACCCTCTGGATCTTCATCATTGATTAAAACATAACACATTTTCACAAAATCTGCCTGTGTACGAACCTTTGGAAGGACCTTCTCCACCTCCTCCTGTTGCACAAGTAAAAAATTCTGGAATATCTTGATTGTATCCAATGCGAAATCATTGTATCGAACGTCATCAATACTGGATTCTGTCCATGATTTATGATCCATTGTAATATCATGATCCCGTATGAAACCAAGCACAAGGTAGCAACATATAAAGATATCAAAAGACAGATGGGATGCAAGTGGGCCAATGAGTGATGACAAGTCGTTCCTCCATTCCCGCTCCATAGAACGAGCGTTTTTTCTTGCGATTGAATACAATTTCCTATTAAAGCTCTGTAAACATAGATACACATCGTTAATCAGCGACCTCGGTATAAAACTGTGCTAGAAAATACGCACCTTTCTGCTCACTCTTCCTTCTGCACCCCCGTGTGAAAATATGACAATATCATCCTTTCCTTTATGTGATTCAATATGAATGGATATTGAATCACCCAAAAACAATCGACGAGCGATGTCTTTTAGAACATCTTCTTTCTTCGTCGTGTCTGGAGAACCTTTTTTTCCACCCGGTGTCCCCCCTAGATTCGTAACCCTCACAACTTTCATTTGTTTTCTGTTGTTTTGATATATTTTTTGTTTGTAATATTGAAAACAAATATATGTTTTGTTTTGTTGACATGCCCTCGAGGGGTATGAAGAATCTCTCGTGTACTCAGTCGTCTTGTTCACCCCATCGAAGATCACTCTTGATGGGAAACGAGTATGGCCCGTGACGACAAACCTATCGTTCGTCAAAAAAAATCATTTCTTGCTGACAAGTAGACAAGCTAATGTTTGTGATTTCGGTGCTAGTGTTGTTTGCGTGCTGCACTCTATTCATTTGTTTGAGTTCCATTTTGTTCCATGTTCGTCGCAAAGTGCCCGATAACAGTGTCCCCCCAAATGGTCCCCAGGGCAAGGAGTTTTCTAGTGAAGAGCCCGGACAATGGAAAACCACTGGCATCACCTTTTACGGTAACACGTCTTTAGACGACAATGGGCAGGGATATAGCGGTGTAGATTTGTTCAAGTATGGTAAATCCAAAGCAACTTTCAATGATAAACCTTTGTTTCCATGTGCAGTCTTTCAAGAAGATGCTGCATCTTACCTGTACAAAGTTCTGGAGCTAAAATGTGACTCCTTTAAAAAAAACAAGACCGTATACTTGCATGTCGTCGACGTGTGCAATTCCGGTGAAACTGTATGTATAACAAATACGAAAAAACACGGCTTTTTAGTCGATGTCCACGCGACAGCACACGACTTCATCGGTGCGGATGACGGGGTCTTGAAGGGATCTTTCAGGGTCGTTGGAGAGGTGCGGCCCAAAGATATTCAAGCTCATTCATGGCACGGTGACTATATCATTTGTTCATGTTCTGGGTCCTGTAAGGGTAAAGACGTCGTCTGGAAAAAAAGGTCTCAATGTTGATTTCGAAAAAGAAAAAACCTTGTCGGTAGACAGGAAAGGGAATGTTGGTCTTAGCCACCCTTGTGTTACTACTCTGTTGTAGCTTACTGTCAACCCCCCTACTAGTTCTCTCAATTCTCCGCAATCGTGCACGGAAATCTGCACCCTCCAGGACCAATAGAGGTAAGACCCCCCCTGGAAATGCGGGGTGCTCCAGTGCGTTACATGAATACAAGGCTTCGCCATGCACAACGGGCTGGAGCCCGAGTGGGTGTTCTGACCCCAAACGAGCGTGTGCTAGGCTACAAGACGTCGCCGTGTACGGTAAACACACAAGCAAACTATTCGGGAGTGTTGACAATGTCGTTGTAAAACACAGGTGCAAGGATGGTTCGTACTTATCGTCTCTCAAAACCTTCAATGACCAGGGAAAGGTCATGGCCCTGAATGGGACATGCAGTGACCCGGTATATAACATCGACGTCCCATTGAAAGCAACCTTGAGTGGAGGAATTGGGAAAACTGAGAAAGGGCCTTCAGCTGGGGGTATCATTTCGGGTATTATTGCTGACCTGACTGTGGGTAATTACTGGGGCGACGGATCGTCATCGTTCACAGCGCAGGGCTTGGATGGTGCATACAGCGGTGTCAAGAGTGTTGATGTTCGGTATGATCCCGATACTATATACGATATTCGATACCATACTTACGATAATAGGACGTTTACACACCCCAATGCAACTTCAACGAGCGGAAAATCTGAACGATTCACATGCCCCAAAGGTAAGAGGCTCACTGGGGTTCATACCGTCACCGATCCAAAGAACAAGCAACTCCGAGGTGTACAGTTCGAGTGTGATTCGACGCTCGCGTATAATGGTTTTTAAATCCAAGTTTCAGAAAAATCTTGCGCTGTTTCAGAATCAATGCTCGTCGTATCGTCGTCGTGTATATGTGCATGCACATGCATCACACTTTGTGTCCTCTTGATCCTGATGCAAAACAAGAGACGGCGTCCCGTCGTTCTCCAAGATTCCAAAACATGCCGGTTGAAAGGTCCCTTGAGGGGTGTTAAGTATACGTCACCATTGACTAAAACTCCAGGAGGGGCGTATACGTGTCCGCAAGGATATTACAAAACATACTGTCGAGGCGGCAATATGGAGAATTTGGCATGTGCAAAAAAACAAACCGTTCCCCCGGCAGGAGAGAAAGTATCGCCCTTTTTGGGCAAAGGACGGACAGAATCCAACCCTCAATACAATCATGACACCGACTACACCAAAGTATGCCCGAAGGGGTGTATCATTAGCAATATCACCCTTTTCAGGGGTGATTGGGGTGACGTCACCGGTATATATGCGGAATATCTCAACTTGAAGACGCATGAGGTCTCGCCATTGTTCGATGATGTCGAAGAAAATATTATCGGGGCCCACACGGCCAAGCCAAACACTATGATGGAGATGAGAAAGTACCTCAATTTCGGTGGGTCATCGGGGGAGGGTGGAACTCAGAGTCCAATCTCTGGTATCCAAGACGCCACGGAAGGGTTTGTCAAGGTCCATGCTCTGTCCAGGCCAGATATCTTGTTCAATCTCCAATTTGACAGTTTTGACAAGAGGAAAGTTTTCAGAGAGCCGTACAGTGGATTCAAGGTGAATAATATGTCGGCATCTGCATGGACACCAACCAGTGTGGATTACCTCTCAGCATCTGGTGGTCCCGTTATGTTGTTGGGCAGTTACATCCGCAATCTCTTCTTAACCATTGGTAACTTGATTCAGAGAAAAAGTACACAAAATAAACTAAAAAACGTGTACAGAGACATGGAACCGGCCATGAACGCACTAGTTCTCCCTAAATACAGAGGTGAAATCAAGGTGGGGTGCTGTGGTGACTTCTGGCCAAACAACCTTTCCAAGCTCAGAGATGGGTGCTATAACAAAACAACTGGATACTACAGTGTCAGGGATAAACACAAATCGGGAGATATAGGAAGTGAAAATGATAAATACGTCTGGGATTATTGCAAACAGTCTTTCACGCTTCCAGATGGATATGTGATCACTGGCTTTTCAACACAACACAAAGACGGGGACCGCACAAAATCTATCCGAGGACTGCGCGTACACTATGATTCGCCATTGGCGTACCTCTGAACCTGTCTCAACCTGTGTTTCGTTTTCTGAACAACTTCCTCAACAACGTCCTGGCGTGCTCGTCGATAGAACAGACCAATTTCCTCTGCCTCTTGAATTGTAAAACCCATGACCAGGCAACCACACCATAGATCGTCTGTCTTGATCCTTGCTCGATGGACTTTACAAACGATATTCATGAGATACAGGGACAAAATGTCGTAAATCCTCCCGGAATCATCCTCTAGCCAGAAATGGACATTTTTCCCTCCACCAACACTTGTGTCCATGAAATCTTGAGCCGAGGTGCATCCAGCTCCCCATTCCCACCAGATTTTACCAGTGTGTGTCCGCACCCCAAATTTTCCACATACAACGTGGAGTTTTTGTCTCGAAATCTTCTCAAACGAAGACAAATTCATGTACACGTTGCCTCCACAATTGTTTTCAATGACATGGAATGGAAGCATGTGCCTGACCGTCTGCCTGGTCGGTTTGAGTGCCCGACCTTTTGAAGACATGCCCGCTGGAAGTTCAAATTTCATTCGAGCATCAAGTACTTCTCCATTAGAGTCCAGAAATTCAACAAAAAAGTTTCGAACGCCAGTGGCTTTTGGCCCCAGCCACTGAGTGAGCTCAGACGTGCTTTCTGTCATCAACAAACAATCGTCGCTGTTCAATACAGTAGATGGTCTGGGACAAAAAATGAAACGTGAAAAATCAACATGCAATTGATTTGAATCAATCCAATATCGTATCTCCAAACTTACCAAAGTTTTTGAGTTCACGTGGAACTCAAAAAAAAAGTTATCGTGGCTGTGAAACGAAGAATCAAAGACGCGACTTTGAAAGCGGGAACAAATGTTTTGTTTGTTCAAAGTTCAACAACAATATTACAAGACATGGGAAAACGAAAAACACCAGACATAGAAGTCGTAGATGGACCCAAACCGGTCCCGGAGGAATTTCTGTACATGGAAATTCAACCAACGGTCGATATCGAGCATGCTCTCAAGACCGCAGTAGAAAAAAAGCACCTGGAAATTGCTCTGATTTTTCTCATGCGAGGAGGGATAAATCGCGCAAGCGTGCCCTTTGCATGCCTTGCGTGCGAGCTGGGTCGTGCAGACCTGTTACATATTGCACTGGGAGCTGAAGATTTTCCACTTGTGACAAATGAAAGAGATGAAACGCCCTTGCACATCGCAGTGCAAAGTAATCAGATTGCTTGTGCCAAGTTCCTCTTGCAAACAGGACGAATCAGTGTGAATGCAGTCCAGTGTAATGGGCTCACACCTCTGCATTATGCCAGTAGTCCAATTGATTGTCTGGAAAAAACATGGAATCAAGAATCCATGATGGACATGGTGTCCCTACTTTTGCAGCATGGCGCCGATACTATCATCGAGGACCATAACCACAGGATTCCAATGCATCATCTGTGCTATTGTCTCAAAAATGTCATTCAGGCGTGTGGGACTTTACCGTCAATAGACCTGGGGATCAAAACGTTGCGCCTGCTTTGCCGTGACGGTGATGTTTCGAATTTGATTGATGTTTCTGGGTTGACACCGTTCGAAATCTTATGCTTTGTGGAGAATAGAGACATGAAAGTCAATCTGTTTTCAGAAGTCATTCAGTTGGAAAATTCATGGGAGTTCATCATCGGTAAGCGTGGATTTTACAGAATTGTACGAATGATCGTACGTGGATTGGAATTTGAAATCGATAAAAACCCTCCCCTTGATTTTCTCACCGGGGCTCTGGAGGTGGTCAGTGATATGCACCAAGATTCTGAAACATTCCGGGCCAGAATGAATGAGATGAGGTCATGGTTGCTCAAAAAAATTTGCAAGGCAGTCAATGCTATACAGAAGAAAGAGTCTTCTGTTTTTAAAGATGACGCTGATTTGAATCTCTTTGTTCTTCCGACAAACAGTTTCATGTGTTCTTTGTGTCACACAAACTACCCGGACACAGCGTTGTATTGTGGCCATGTCTGCTGTAGAACGTGCTGGAACACATACACCAAGTATACTCGAAAGGGAAGGTGCTTCAAGTGTCAAAGGTATAGTGTCGACACACGGTCTCTATATCTGTTTTGAGTTTCAAGAGTCCCAAAAGTCCTCATCGTCATCTGTGGAATCGAGCAACTCAATGACCTCTGCACAATGTTTTGGATGATCCACACCTTCATCTCTTTGAATTGAATTCCTATGCTCGATATTGTATATAGCCGATAGTGTCTCATCACATGCGAGAATCTCCGCGTCTATATCTGATAACCTCATTTGGAAAATACCAGTAGCAAATGGAGCCAATTTGCTCATACTTTCTCGGGTTTCAATGGAATGGATTTGACAGTCGATGTCAGATCGCTCTTTTTTCAGTGATGAAACGTCTCGCGGTCTCCTACACATGAGATGCAACTTGTCTGCTCCGGTTGATTCTGCCTCTAGTTTCATGTGTTCCTCGTAGGCTTTGGACACACACTCAATTTCTTCGTCAAGCTCTCGAAGCCGTCTCCGCAATCTCCACGTGCCCTCGACGTCTATAGAATCTTTATATTGGCCTAAATCTTCTATTTTTAACAAACATATCTCCCTTTCCTGACCGAGACGGGTTTTTCGGGCTTCAACACGTGTCCGCATCTCACTGATGGTCTCGTTTTTTACCGGTACGTCTACAGTCATCATTTCCACATACGTTTATACATCAATATCAAAACGTATAATGAATTTGTGTTTTGATATTGAACAAATGCTTCATCTACAAAGACAGTATCGTCTGTCTTCGACGATACGCTGTGAATGTCAAAAATGATTGAAGCGTCCTTTCATAGGTACCGTTCAATGGGAAGTTGTGGGAAACCAATGACAGTCAGTATACGGTTGCGTATGTGCGGATTCTAGTTGTTTATTTATACACGGTACAGTTATATTTTGATTTAGTAGAAAATTACAATTGTAATTTGTCATTGTTCGATTGAAGTACGTGTACGTGATGCAACCAAGTGCTAAGAAAATATTAGCCCTGAGATATCTTCTGGGCGTTGTTTTCGGCGTGAGAGATATCACTCAAGAAGGTTTCATAGTGAACATTGCAAGCAAAACATATGATTTGAGTAAGGAAGATGTCGACCGCTTGTTTCAAGCATATGTTATGAAGGTCATCAGACTTGAACACTTTGAGAATGCTCTTACACGAAGATTTCCATCGTGCAAAGATTTGATTGGTAAAATCGATATTAATGCTTGTGTGTTGTTTTTTATGGTGTACGTCGG
>JALQTW010000080.1 GCA_023263945.1 Patescibacteria group bacterium
GAACAACTGAAGTCGTTTGGATGATCGACCGCGCCATCGCCGTCGTTGTCGATGCCGTCTTGGCACTGGAATACACACTGCACTTGCACTGTTGCATCATCGGAAACTTGCGATGCATTGTCAGCTTTCGCTGTTGCTGTATTTCGGATAGAAGAATTACACGAAGCGCTTGCAGAAGCCGTGAAGCCGATTGTTACTTCCTGTTCGACCGTAGGATCCAGGAAAGGCACCGGACATACAACACTCGTCCCTTGCTGCGTACAGAAGTTACTTGTGCTGCCTGGAGCCAGCGTCATGTTGGAAGGAATTGCATCCGTCACGACAACATTGTTCGCACGAACAGAACCATTATTTTTTACTTTGACGGAGAATTGGACGACGCCATTACGCTGAACAGTTGATGACAGTGCATCTTTCGTAATCTGTAGTGTTGCAACGTTCTTGGGACCTTCATCATTATCCTGGTTCGATGTACAGCCGGGATCCTGCGGATAGTCGATCAGGCCGTCCTGGTCGTTATCGATACC
>JALQTW010000081.1 GCA_023263945.1 Patescibacteria group bacterium
CTGCCACACCCCGGGGTCCAGCAGCGGGGCGAAATCCGCAGCCTCCGGCAACACCAGCGGCATCGCGGGGGCAGCAACCCCGACAATCAACAGCAGACCACCGATTTCTATCATGGTAATCAACGCCGCAACAGCCACTGATTCACTGATACCCCAGACAGCAAGACCACCCAGCAGCACGACCAGCACCGCTGTCACCAGCGCCTCGGGAACCGCTGCAAATACCTGCAGATAGCCTGCAAATCCACGCAGGATAGTGGCCGCGGACACGACCCCTGCAAAAACAATCAGCAGGCCAACCAGCGCCGCCACCGCTGCATGGCCGATACCTTCCTGCACATAGACCGCCTCCCCCGCACTTTGCGGGAAGCGTGCCACAAGTTCGGCATAGGTGAATGCCGTCAGGCAGGCCAGCATAAATGCAGCCATGAACGAGAGCGGTGCAAATACCCCGGCATAGGCCACCACCTTGCCAATCAACACGTAGATCCCGGCCCCGAGGATATTGCCAAGACCGTAAAAAGT
>JALQTW010000082.1 GCA_023263945.1 Patescibacteria group bacterium
TTGATGTTGGTTCCATACGTATGCTAATAGTCTGTGCTAAAGAAAAATCCATAGAAGACGGGGAGTGCGGAATCTGTAATGTCGAGGATCCATCGAAATACAGTGCATTTTTTTGAGTATCGAGACTCACGGTCCCAGTTGATGCTTGAGCATGATTACCATTACCAGATTGATCATACCATAAAGACACTGATGCGGACGACCCACCTATCCAACTCGAAATATTAGTTACCAACCCGCCGAATGCGTCATAAAACACATCCAATTCAGATCCATCCGAAGTCCTTCTGAGGCGTAGCTGAGGCATCGAATACGTTGTCGGTATACGACGGAGTGCGAATATACATGCAGATTCCGTAAGAATAGGTGTTATTATACTGCTTCTCCCAACGGCCTTCGGAATCTGTGATGCGAATCGTCTCCGTCCCCAATTCTGGAGGGTACGATGCATTTTCGTGATCTCTCTTCTTGACAATCTCCTATTCAGTACTCCGGCAACAGCTACTTTTCCGGGGGG
>JALQTW010000083.1 GCA_023263945.1 Patescibacteria group bacterium
TGAATTCCAGAACAAAAGTTTTAAAAGCAATTCCTAGGTTGAGCCCAGGGATTTCACTTCTAACTTTTTGTTCCGCCTACATGCGCTTTACGCCCAGTAATTCCGAACAACGCTAGGACCTTCCGTATTACCGCGGCTGCTGGCACGGAATTAGCCGGTCCTTCTTCTTCGGCTACTGTCATTATCCTCACCGATGAAAGAGTTTTACAACCCTAAGGCCTTCTTCACACACGCGGCATGGCTGGATCAGGGTTTCCCCCATTGTGCAATATTCCCCACTGCTGCCTCCCGTAGGAGTCTGGGCCGTGTCTCAGTCCCAGTGTGGCTGATCATCCTCTCAAACCAGCTAAAGATCGGAGCCTTGGTAAGCCGTTACCTTACCAACAAGCTAATCTTGCGCGGGCCAATCTCATAGCGATAAATCTTTCCCATTTCTGGAATATACGGTATTAGCTACAGTTTCCCGCAGTTATTCCGTACTATGAGGTATGTTCCCACGTGTTAC
>JALQTW010000008.1 GCA_023263945.1 Patescibacteria group bacterium
TGGGCTTGGGGGCGGTGAGGGTACAATTACCGTTCCATTTGGAATCTTATCCACCTTGAAATCAGATGCTTTCTCTACACTAGTGTACAAAATCCCATCATCGACGAATAAAGTATGTGCAGTTTCACAAATTGGGTCTTTTTCCATAAAACGAACATCATTTGTATCTGGGTCCGGGACAATGTCAAATTTTATGGCGTCCTGTTTTCTCAGCGTCAGAAAAATCTCTTTAGAAAATGACTGTCCTTCGTCAAAGCAGAACCCACTCTGCGTGTCTAAATTTGTAAAGTACCCGGGGCACTTCTGGCCGATGTTATACGCGCGAATTCGCCCCTCATCATCTATAACCCATCTGGACCTCTTTCGACTCCTTCTCCCGGAGATGTATGGACCGGGGGTCAATGACGAGCTTCCGGGTGAATCCAAACACTCTCTGTCTCTAAAAGTTGCAAACCCATTTGACGATTCAATATATGTCGATACTTTTGGCTTATCTACAATTTCAAACGCCGATGCAAAAGGCGCGAAGAGAAGAGATGAAAGCAGTAGCCTCATGGTATGGTCACCCGAGATTTTTTTTTTGAGGGCGGCATTTTTTTTCGTTCTGTTTCATTTTCCAAACAAATGCGATCATTGTCGATCACAAAGTCAGAAACAAATTGTTTTGAAACAATGACAGACGTAATCGATCTCACTAATGCCGCCAACGATACCCCCGCTCCCCCAGGGGTCGAGGCAACACTGTACCAACACCAGCATGAGGGAGTGGCATGGATGATGGAGCGAGAGTGCGATCCGTTACATGCAAAAGGCGGGGTTCTTGCAGATGAACCTGGATTGGGGAAAACACTCCAAATGTTATCGCTGATAGCTGCCAGACCGGGAGACGCGCCTACACTGGTGATTTCCCCAAAATCTCTCGTAGATATGTGGAAGCAACAGACACGTGCATTTTATCCTTCATGTGGCGTGCACATTTTGACAAAAAAAGATACAAACGCATTAAACTCGAGGGCTCTGGAATCAATGGGACATTGCATTCTGATCACAACATATGGAACTGTCAGGAACAATTTGACTCTGGCAGCAACGCGATTTCACAGAATTATTCTGGACGAAGCACACGCAATTAAGAATGCATCTTCGAAAATATCCAATGCGTGTTTCCAACTCAAGGCCGCGCATAAATGGGTGCTCACTGGGACGCCAATCACCAAAGATTCCAACGACTTCAAATCCTTATTGAGGTTCATTGGCGAAGAGACGACGCACGTACACGGTAGATTCGTCATGACGTGGGAAAATTTGATCCGTCTAAAGCGTTTGTATGTTCTTCGAAGAACATTTGATGATGTTGGAGCACGGGACGAACGAATGCGTTTGCCGCCACTCCACATTATCAACCACGAGGTCGATCTATCACGGGATGAAAAAATCATTTACAATAACTTGGTTCGATACGGAAGATTCTCGACGCATGTGGCCGAGCAACAGCTTTTAAGTGGGGAAAACAGACAAGAGGCTACGAGAAATATATTCGAGATTCTTTTGCGTATGAACCAGGTTGTCTTTTCCCCGGAACTGATTCGAGACAAACTTGAGCAGCTCAGGGAAACGTTTTTTGTGGTCGATATGAATTTGGATGATATTGCATCGAAACAAAACGATAATCCGTGTGCGATTTGTCTGGAAGAAAACATCCAGGATATTTGCATGACGCCATGCGGGCATTTTTTCTGTAAAGGATGTTTTTCTATGGCTCTCCAGGTCAAGAAAATGTGTCCCATGTGTCGCACAACTGTTGAGCCAGGTACCGTGAAAATTGCATCGGCCGAGGAGGGAGAAGTTCAGGGGGAAATTGTACTCGAACGATCGACAAAAATGAGAAAAATCAATGAAATTTTACACTCGAATTCCAGGAAAACATTGATTTTTTGCCACTGGAAAAATGAGATGGGACTTATCGCGGAGATGATCAGGAGCGAGTTCTCGGAATCGTCTGTTTTCTGCATCGATGGATCAACCAAGGCGCGGCAGGAAATTTGTGACGCTTTTAATGCATGTGAAGGTCACGCCGTCCTCATTCTCCAGATAAATGTCGGTGCCACGGGACTGAATCTCCAATCTGCATCACAAGTGATTTTTGGGTCTCTAGACTGGAGCGCCGCTAATGAAACACAAGCAATCGCTCGTTCGCACAGACTCGGGCAGGTTTCAGATGTGCTGGTGCACAGAATTTGCGGTATAGACACCATCGATCACCACATTATCCGGTTGCAACAGACCAAGCTCAACACAGCAAGTATCATCCTTGGAGACTCGAAAATTCGGTCGAAATTGGGTGTCCATCAAATCAATAATTTTTACAGACTGTTCAAAATGATCCCATTGTAAAAGAAGTTTCACTCAAAAAGTTTCAAAATTTGATTTCCCACACATCCAGAAAATGAATATGGAATGCTCGTTTTTGACGTTGTTGTAATATCCACCCACACAGGGATGTCAAGTTTGTTTGCACCATGCAAATGTTGTCTCAACTCATTGAGCGATGACGGAGAGAATTTGACAATATCACAAAATACATCCGTCGTGTTGTCTGTCTTTATAAATCTGTTCTGGTAGCACGTTTGTTCACGAGCGACGAAATTGTACATCGTCCCGTGTTGTTTTAACTCGTTTACATGGACGCCAGACTTCTTTGCCATTGCGATCTTTTGCCAATCCAATGTGCTATCAGGGTTTGATACGGGGTACGCTGGCACAACGATTCCCAGGGCATCTGGGATAGGCGACAGCAAGAAATTTGTGTCAATTCCAAATCGAGAATTCATCACGATAATTGTATCGTTTTCTGTCGTCTCGGCGGAAGTCAAGTGGTCAAACACGTCAAA
Organism: Patescibacteria group bacterium; assembly: GCA_023263945.1. Classification (GTDB taxonomy): domain Bacteria; phylum Patescibacteriota; class Gracilibacteria; order Peribacterales; family Peribacteraceae; genus JALQTW01. Next base: position 2,892 of record JALQTW010000008.1, read on the forward strand.
AATATCTTTTTTGAACACCATCTCCACCCTGGGACACCCTGGCATAGTGGCCATTATTTGCTGAAGTTTCAGTAGACTGGACATACATGTGATACTGACGGTCTTGTCATACCCGTCCAAAATAAAAAGGTAAATGTGATTTGCACTCATACAATGTTGTATGATTGCAAAAGATTTTATGATTTGATTTTTTTTCGCGCTGAAAATCACAAGAGTTCGCCGTTCCAACGTCTAGGAGCATACTCTGCAAAACCCTCCTTCTTCTCCTCCACGACCTCAGCTGCAGGTTGTGGCTCTGGAGCAGCACTGAGAGTCTGTGGCAGGGATGTTGGTGCGGTGATGACATCGTTCACCGGTGGGAGCTCCATTGGAAGGACATCGGCGATGCCATCGCTATCATCATCGGTAATGCTGTAACCAGTGATGGGAATCTCCGTGACAACCACGTCGTCTACAGGGGCCTTGTGCGCCATTGCTTTATACCCCCCAATCACCACCAGCAGGACGAGGACAATAATCAAGATATTTCTGTGAGACTTTTTCATATACGGTGAAGTAAAATGTCAGTTACAACGCCACAAGATTTTATTTTTTTTCGAGAAAAAATCAAGCTTTGACAGAAAATGGATTTTGTTCCAACTGTTGCTGAATACCGATATCGAAATCAGAACGCAATTGCACCTCTCCAGTAATTTTCTTCGTGTTTCCGCCCGGTTTGCCCAGATGTTCCGGCTGGGCATAGCCCCTACTTGCATACGAGTCCATGTGAGACACGTACGCGCGAGATGGCGGGCATTGACGCCTCAATTTATGGTACTGTTGGACGTACGGATTAGCATCGTATCCCAACATGGCGTTTCGTATTTGCTGTGTTCTTCCAGCATCCACGCCCGGGACATACACCTGGTCCTTGTACGTCGCGCGCTTGGCCTGGCGGAGTAGCTGTTTTCCACTGCACAGGTCTCTATCACCCTTGAACCAGGCAGGGCCCGCTGGTCCGAGTACACGAGGATCGGTATCCTTGGAAATGGCATCTCGTCCTGTTTCTCTCGGAGCCGTCATCGGGGCCAATGTTCTTGCTGATGTGTGGTACTTGACATTCAACAATTCATTGTCGGTTTCTCTATTCTGTGCTGCTAGGTCAATCTTGGACCTAGCAGAGGGAGCTTCCATTCCTTTCACATTCAGTTGCGCAATGCCACTCGTCCTGTCATCAACGCGCGTGAACTCGCCCACGGGGGCCCGTGAACCAGGGAAGATAGCCCCTCCAAAATGCAACTCACCATCGGCATGGCAGGGCTGTGTACCAATATTCGTAAACTGGCCGCGAGATGCCTGTGCCTCACTTCGAATAGCTTTTTGGGGCAACAAATGCCTGCGGCTATTCTCGTCCACACCTTGAGAATAAACACGCGCCGGCCGGTTCTGCTGGACGAATGGCTCGAGAGACCGGTTGGCGTTCACTGCTCCGCCGGTTGTTGGGAGTCGGCCAGGGAGATCCTTACTTTTGTGCGAATACGGATCTACGGGCATTACCCTATTCTTTCCATAATGGAAACCATCGGCTGTCGTCTTATCTGTTCCAATCCCGGTTCCTACCTTGATTTGCTCGAATGGGAGTGTATTCTGTTGCGTGTGTGTCAAAGACTGACGAAGCTGCTCCTGATCCATATCATATGATGAATTACCTTCACGACCGGAACTATCGATGAATTGCTGTCGAGGTTCGAAAAATGCAGGCTGAGAATCCTTTTTTTGTTGATACGCAGCGTCTTTTCCCGTGTAAAGATCATGTCTTCTCTGATTACTGGCTGGGTTGAGACCCTGTGTTCTCTGAGAGTACTGTGGCGCGATGATACCAGACTGATACGGGAAAAAACTTGCCTGAAACCTTTTTATCGCGTCCTCATTATACTCCAAAAGAGCCTGGTCTGCGAGGGATTTCTGTAAATTCTGCAACGGAGCATGCTCGGGGCGAGATGCATTTGAGAGCTGTAAGGTCTCGAACCCGTCCTCCTCAGTTGGATTGGGCTGCCGTGGTTTTACTGTATTCAAGACAAACCCCGTGGCCGCGAGTGCTGCGAATATTGCCAAATCCATATTTCTTGTTACTCACCAAGATTTCTTTTTTTTCTTTTCATGACTGGATGACAAGGCCTTTTCCAAAGTCTTCGAAATCGGGGATGCCGCCATTTGGTAGGGTGTAAAATGTTCGTCGAGCCAATTTGGTGTTCATATTGTCCAAGTCCTCATACACAAACTCTTGCTGATACACGCGGTCCGCAGCTTCTTGCTCATGATCGCACGGCACGAGGTTGTCAGCCACTAAATTGTTCATGTATGGATTATCAGCAGTTGGCTTTCTACATGGTTTGTTATGCCGCTGCCTCATTTCCATCACATCGTATCGCTTTGTGAGCACGCTCAAGACCGCAAGGGCGCATATGGCAACCAATATGTAGTATATAGATTTATGGACCACGGACAAGATCGCCGCGAGGTATATCCAAAATCGAGACGCCGCATTGAGCTTTTCATTTCTTGTCATGTCTGATGTCGGGAAAAAATGCATGGGAGATGCGAATAATTCGCTCAAATCATCCGCCCAAAACTCAACGTCCATCATTATCTTGCATTTCGAAAAGATTTTTTTTGTTTTTCGCGGACGAAAACAGAAAAAGTTTTTCCTTTTCAAAAAAAAGCAGATCATGACCGGGTATTGGTCCCCAGATGATGAATCACCGGATTGATACCGTCTGGCCCTAGAATTGGGTGGCGTTTCAGAGAATCTATGGGCTTATATTCGTTTGGTTCAACGTCCCACGGCTGAACAACTACTTCGGTAGTCTCTTCAGGGCCGGCACGTTTCGCGGACGAGAACATATTCATCGCGCTACTACACACACACATACATGCAAAAAGAAGGAGAATGACAACTACCCAAGGCAATGGTCTCGTATTCATTTATGCGCAATTGTCGTTACATGTTCACAAGAAAATTTTTTTTTGGATGGACTGTGCCTCTTTACCATCGATAAACAATTTTGGCCGAGTCTCATATTGACAGGAGTACACTTTGAGATGCTCCACAATCCCTACCATTTTCCACTTCCTTCCACTGACCCATCCACCCTTGATGTTGAGGATCATGGAAATATCGTACTCATTCCCCACAATGATATCCGGGTCCTCTACAATGGCTGATGCATCGTCGAAAACCACTGTGTCTTCGTTCATTTCGTAGACTATAGATCCCTGACCAGGAGGGGGATCTTCCCAATCAACACAGCACTGAGCATGACAGTCCCCTGCAAGCCGCTCGATGAATTCCGTGTACTCGGAACACAGTTGCGTCGCCACGGGTCTCAAGATCTTTCGCCGAGAATCAAATGCGTGTGAGAACACTTTACATCGTTGGCGAGGGACTTGAAACTTTATACTCGTATTCGCCCCGTATCCGACGGTGAAAGCCCTGGGTTTGTCAGCGAAGTAGTAAAACCGGGGCGGCATTGTATCGCCATATATATGTCGAAAATCCATCAGGATGTTTTGTTTTTGTTGTAATTCACCACGATTTCGGATAATATAGCTTGACAAACTCCGCGAAGGAGGGCCTCAGTGTACAGAATATCTGTTCTGCAGTTGACAGTCATGTCAGTGACGGCAGATATCTTATCCTTCAACCTGACAATGTCATAGACACAAGATTCCCTGCACATTTGATGTTGGATCAGTAATTCATAGTGATGGTTTGTATCAGTACTCAAAAAAACTTTGTGAATGATCACATTGTCATACGTCTGCAGGATAAAATCTAAAAAAAAGTTACCGTGCATCTTGATGAAATGGACCACATCGTCATCGTCTACTGGGTGAATGTCGTAAAAATTCGGGACAAAGATGGACATCGCACTCGCATGCTCCAACAAATTTCTAATATTTCTGACTTTGTACATCATCTTGTCCACAACCTGTCTGAGCCTATCCGTGGAGTACATATCGTCCCCAATAGCATCCTGGACAGTTGCAAAATTGGTTGGAGCCAGCATCGATACTTTATTTGTCAGCACCTGCGGGCCTTCTAAAATGATAATGTGTTTTTTCATCCATTCCTGATGATTGATATACCTGTAACGCGTCAATATTTAAAAAAACATTTTTTTCACAGTACATATTCAGCTGCAGTGACGGCCCCAGAACCAGCCATTGATAAAAGCAGGAGGGCGTACACTGGCAGGCCATCGATAGAGGCAAAGCGGGGCATAGTCTTGAGTCTGGGGTACACGAATGTAAACAGCGTAAATATGACTACCGCAACAACAAGACTATGCTTGTGTTGAGCCACGAGACCCTTCAGCCCTGACTGCTGTTGCGGAGGAGGATCACTGGCCGGTGGCGGCGGGGCCATTTGGGGAGGAGCTGGGTATGGTTGCATCATCTGCTGAGGGTATGGTTGCATCATCTGCTGAGGATATGATTGCATCATATGTTGTTGTTGCAGAGGTTGCTGCTGCTGTTGGTACGGTTGTTCAACGGGACCATCTTCCTTCAAGGGTGCCTGATTCATTTCATTTTCATTCATGGCCAGGATTTCGTCATATGAAATACCTGCCCGGTTGAGGTCCGGCTTATCATCTCTTGTGGATGCCATCGGCAAGGAACTGAGGGGCGTTGAAAAATCGTCGGTTGACATGTAAGTTGTCATAACAAAAGAATTTTTTTTTCAAGAAAAAATCAATATATCATCGAATCTACGCATGAGTTCAGAATCGGTTTCGTCAACACCGAGCTCGTCAATAACTGTGGTGAACATTTCAGTTCCGTGGTCGAGGACGTACCCTTTTTCCTCTAACTTGATTAGAATCTGGCGTATATACTGCTTTGTGTCCTCTGAAAAAGAGGCCATTTTGAACTCGATCAATTCCCCGGATTCCATATCGAGTTCTGAACATGATTCTTCATAAGGCATGCATTTCTTTCCAGCAAGGCATTTGCCGAGGGGCTGCTTTCCAGCAGTAGATACCACCTGTTGTGACTGAACGAATAAAGGTCCCTTTCCAGCATATGAAGGGCGTTTTCCAGCAGTAGATGCCACCTGTTGTGACTGGACGAATAAAGGCCCCTTTCCAGCATATAAAGGGCGCTTTGAAGGATTATCACATACATTGTCATTTTCCAACATTTCCCTCTTCAATTTCTTGGACACCCTTGAATTTTCACTATCAGCAGATTTCTGTATGTACTCGTACACAATATCCTCGTTCATTAACTCTGTTTTGTCGAAAAACAACTTCCACTTTCCACATGAGAAAGCACAGCATGTCTTGTTGAAGTTTGCTTTCCCTGATCTCATCTTCGCAGATCTAAATGACATCGAGGTCACGAACCGGATAGTTTCTTCAGACCCCAGTCCGTAAAGGTAGGTATCATCTTCGAAGTCATGCTTCTGAACCCCCACCGCGTTCAACAGAGCCAAGGTTCTACCCCCTATCTTGTGTGGCAGGGCAAAAAGACATTGCTGTCCATGTGCCCTGCAGAAAAGCATGTCAAATCTACGTGGAACTTGCTTCAACTCTTCTTCACCAAACACGTATTCCAAAATAGACTTGATCTCCGAGTGATTCCCCAACTTTGAAGTCTTATTCATCTGACTCTTGAGAGTCATGTGGAATAATTTGAACCCATGCCCCTTTGCATATGTAACCACTGGGACTTTAATATGATCAGCGTGCACTTGAAACTCTAGTGGAGAAGTCTTCTCCAGAAACTCATTGTATTCACGACGATACTTTGTCACGTGAGAATACAGAGATGTCAGTCTATCTCTTGGCGGAGATATAGAATCTGTGACACTGAAATAATGAGTGACATCAATTTCGTCTTTGAATAACCATGAGATGTTACCCCCTCTTCTCTGCTTCATAATGCACGTGGTATACATGTAATCTCTTGGAATTGCCATCTACATTGCACGTTATACAATTATCAGTGATCACATCATGAGCACTTTCCACGTACAACTATTCGTACCTTTTTCTGTACAGCAATGAGCGGCGTCCTCTGGGCGGCGTTTCTTGAGCGGCGTTTCTTGAGCGGCGTTTCTTGAGCGGCGTTTCTTGAGCGGCGTTTGTGAAATGATCTCAATTGAGAAATTGTTTTACATCAAAAGTGCCGCGACGGCATCAATATATACATTTTTTCTCGACCTGTTTGAACCATGGATTTTCACAATCCAAAATTGTAGTACTGCATGTATTCTCTCATTCGTTCGACAAGTATTGTATCGTCGTTATAAGAATCATACGTATCGATTTCCGAAGACAGCCAACGTATGGCGTCTGACGTCTCGATGTCCAGGAGAAAGTCTCTCTGGGCAGAGTCCAAAAAATAGTAGATTTGATCTTCTAAGGAACTAGAAAAATTCATTCTGTGGATCTTGCCCAAAACTTCCCCCAGATGATCTTCTTCGGGACCGCTCAACACGCTCATAGGGGAGTTATTTTCCCTCCCGGCACTGATCTCAAGGGGGATATATAATGATTTTGGGGAATTGTGTTCTTGAAGCACGGTGGAGGAACGTTTTTTCGCAGTCGCGGTCCTTCTCATAGCAGCCTTTTCCACTTCTTTTCTCGACGGGTCGATGACAAAACGTTTCACCGCCTCGTCTCCCATCAATACCTTGTGGCCAAAAAACAACGTTGACCACAACTGATGACTCAACAGAACCCTGGTTCTGTTGAAACTGAACACACCTCCATTTCTCTTGGTTGATGTGAAGGACACCTCAGCACATAACATCTCATCGTTGCACCTGACCATACCGACAGCATTCAACACTGCAGAAACCTTAAACTTATCACCGGTGTCATCTCGTATGGCAAATAAACAGTCCACCGTGTTCAAAGGGCTTTCTACCCTACCCAGTAGAATAGGGTACCTCTTCTTACCACCGGCATCCTCTGGGAAGATATCCTGTACCAGGGCTTTAATCTCGGTATTATTACCTAATGCAGGGGGCTTCACTGCATTCTTTTTCACAGACAATGTGTGCAGATTGAACGAAGCAGTGTTACCATCCAGGGTACATGCAATGACAGGGATGGGTATAACTTCATCGTCTTTCCCAACACTGAACTTCAAAGATCCACGGTTTGCATCGCAAAAAGCATTATAAACATCTTCAAATCGTGTTTTCCACACGGATTGCGCCGAGGATGAGATGCATCGATACCCTATATTAGACCGTAGTAGGTTCTGGAATCCAAGTTTTGGTCTCAACACCGACACAACGTGAAGAACGTCTTCATCGTGATCTCTCTGCGAAGATATATGACATACTATGAAAAAATGAAACAAATCAAGTCAGGGTTTGCACAGATGGGGTCATTTAACCGGGTTTGACATAGGCGGCTGGTTTGACGCGAACGTACCAAAAAGGACATATGTATAACGCACAACGTATGTAACACGCGGAAATATGTTTACAATGATATAAATCGTATAAACAACGCTAATAAGCGTAAGATCAGTGAATTTTGCTCCAAAAAATACGCCTTTACATGGACAAAACCCCCCCGTATATTCGATACATACAGACACATGTCGTGTGTACATCGTCACATCCCATCAAAGCCCACGCCCGACGGGCAATAGATGCCACGTCGTGACAGACCGACTTGGCTGTCACGACCAGTGCTTCTTTAAGTATGCTTCAGAAGAGCTGCCAGGTTCATACCATCGCCGGAGCATTGCCCCAGCATGGTGTTCATCAGATTCATGATGCTTGCCTGGTCGATATCTGAATCGTTACCAAACAACCCCTGCATTTGGGACATTATATGTGGAATAAGCATCGTCATATCCATTTCCTCATTCTTGATTTTATCAACCACTTCCTTGGACATGGATTCTATAACGGCAATCATCTCCTTGGGTACCTTGGAATATGTCAGGCTGAGACTGTACAGAGTCTGTAAATACTGTTTCAGCATGTCCCGTGTTTCATCGTCCGTATCTGGATCAGACCAGATATCGTTCAAATCAACTGACACACCGAGATTTGGCACGTTTATCTTGATCTTGGAGTACACCGAGTTATCATTTCCCATGATCAACTCTCCATATTGCTCCATACTCGATGAAAAAATCGAAATTGCGATATCACTGTCGATTGGGAGAGCTTGCATAAAGGCATTAAATTCTGGGACATATGGCTTATCATCATAACTTTCTGCGAGCTCGGATGAGAGGTGCTTCAAGAGCGTATTAAAACTTTGCACGAAGAAGTGAGACATGATTCTCGATTACAAATTGTTATGAAACAGAACAAGAAAATAATTTTCACTTTTTTTCACGACAATGATCCAGAATTATCGTTTGCACTCTGGAGGCAAAGTCCTCATGTGTCTCCCCGTCCTCTTGACTCACTGTGTACACGGTGGCATTTTTATACGCTGTCGTGAGCGCTTTTTTGTAACTGTAGTCGATACACTTGATGTATTCATACGATAAAGCATCCTCTCCCTTTCGTCCGCGATGTTCTATTCTGTCGTAGCACACGTGAGCAGGTGTGTCCACATAGATGACCACGTCCGGAGTCCAGCAGTATTCATCACAGTACTTTTGCAGAATTTGCATCTCCTCCTTTCCAAGGCTCCCATTCTTCATAAGAACGTCCGAAAAAACGTGGATGGTATCCACCGGGCTTCGTTCGACCACGAGCGCTCCCGGTACAGATTTTAGCTTTGCGAAAGAAAGCAAAACCTCCATGGAAAATGCGAATGCATATTTTGCAGGGTCGGTGGAGAACTTTTCCAGAAGGCGCCACTCATCCAGGGGCTCTGGGACAGTTGTGTAGTTCTCCGGGGCGGCATTGGCGAGATTGGCGAGCAATGTACTTTTGCCGCTGGCGATATTACCGCAAATGGAAATTTTCATTTTACAAAAAAAAAATGATCAGCAACGCCATCTATTCGAGCAGTTTGTACAGAACACAAAGACGGTCATCGGTTCGTCAGCCGACCTTGTTTGCATCATCGTGTACTGTGTATCCGTCGATTTGCATTTTCCACACTTGAACATACCCTTGCTCGATGTTGTATGGGATACAGTTTCTCGCCGGAGCTGTTTTGCCGCGAGCGTGTCGAAAATCTCTTCGTAGTTCCATGGACAGAGCGAGAAGGGGTGGTCTTCCGCCAGTCTCTGAAATGAGAGACTTCCGTCGCGAAACATCTTCATCAATTCCTCATTCCTCGGTTCAGTGAGACAAATCCACGTGCCTGTAATTTTATGAATGTACCTGCTCCTGAAAATCTTGTGCTCCCAAGCCCGGGGGATTCGATCCTTGAGCGCGCCCTTGATGACGGCATTATACAGATGCTTTTCCAGCGAGACTGCGTACCCATGCATGTCTGGGTTATCGTCATACAATTTCTTTAAGATGAACTGCTGACACTTTTCGCGGGGACTCGTGGCTGTGGGTGCTCCTTTTTTTCGCCGCTTTGATCCCGATGGGCCTGGGGGGGATGCGGCGGGGTTACTGCTTCTTCTCTTTGGCGGCATTTTTCGAGGTCCTCGCGAATCAGTTGCGACAAAAAGAAATCAATCATTTCGAATGCACTTCAAAAAATCTTGCGTGAACTCATGAAGACCGGACTGAGCGGCGCGGAACTTGCGTGTGAAAAATTTCCCGAGTCGGACCTGTTCAAAGCCAATTGCTATGCATTCGCAATCAATCACGTGTGCAAGAATGAGGGCAAGCTGCAGCCAGGTCAATTGAGCGGGAAGTATAACGCGGGACAAAACACATTAAAAAATTGTCAGTCGGTAAAAAAACGTCTCGAATGTGATCTCGAGTTGCTGGGATATAAGAAGCTCAGCAGGGGGTCATGTAAATGCCCGCCTGGCCACTACAAAATTTGTCTCATCTTGTCACCTGGTGACGACTACCATTTCCTCCGCCAGAGCGGGGATGTGTACTATGCGGCAGAACGGGACGAAACCAAACAAACAATTGCCCGGAAATTCAAGGTAGATGAATCGTGTGTCACAAGGTGTAAGAAGAGAGGGGAGAACGTATATTTGGTAAAACATTCCGGGGTATGGGCGCATAAACGAGGGTATTCACGAGTTACGCTGTGCGATGCGAGTGGAAATCTCATTTTTGACCCCGCAAAAGCAAATTTTGATTATGGTCTGATTTGTTACAACAAACTGTGCCAATTTTACTGTGTGAAAAAACACCGTAAAAAACACGTGACTTGAAAAAAAAATCTTTTCACCCTATAAGTCAGCCTCAAAATGAACACCGAGATCATCCTCGCATCAACTGCGTCCGTCATCGTCGTTCTTCTATCGGCCATTTTTGTCACAATGAGTTCTCATACCCAAGAACACCGCGAGGTCCAACCTTCGGTCATGCACGTTGAACAGGAACCGTCCGAGCCTGTACAGGCGCCGCAGCCTCAACACCAACCCTATACAATTGCGCAGAATTCACTGTTGTACAACACCGTTCCCATTTTAACACTTGGTGAAGATGAAATGTTCAATAGACGTTGGTACACAACCCCCGGCGCGAGTTTCGATGGACTCAAGGGGTTGAATTTACAAGATGCTTTCCAATTCATCTCAAATACTTTCCCACAACTGACTGTCCGAGCAGTTCCTATTGGCGAGCCAATTTCCCTCGAGTTCAGGCGAGATCGAGTCACCGTTCAATACGATTCGTACAATAAAAAAGTCATTAGCGCTAGAATCGGGTGAAGATGTCCAACAGTTCAAAAAAACACTCACTTTTTCTTGAGCCAAAATGAAGAGATATGGTCATACAGGAAATTGTCGAAAAGTGAGTGTTTTTTTGTACAGTGCAAAAAAAAAATTGCACCGTTGTACAACATGCCAGTTGTAAGCACCAAAACATTAGCCGATGAAATCATCGCCCAGTGTATGGAAGAAGTCTTTGATCACTTTCCCGAACTGAGAAGTCTATCGTTCGATGCCGACAACTTCTTTGCACATGAGATCAATGCGGTCGGTGATGTGGAGAAGGTCGTCAAGGGAACGCCCGTGGCGGCGGCGTGGGCAAATATCCAGACCCCGGCGAAAATGAGGTGCGTCGGGTACTTCAATGTGTGTAAATTCTTGAGGAAACACAATGTCAGGGAGACCGTGAACGCCATCCGCGACGGGATATTTGATCACTTTGATGGCCTGGATATCGGCGAAGATGGAATCAACGACCTTATCCGCCTCTTTGATGATTCTGACGACGCAAAGGCGAGGGCATCACCGAAAGTTAACAAAATTCTCGGCTTTCTGACAACGCAGG
>JALQTW010000009.1 GCA_023263945.1 Patescibacteria group bacterium
CATTTGTATATTTTTGATGTGGCGAGACTGATCCGCAATGTCCACTTTTGATCAACCACGATCCACTGAGCCCGGGATCTCTCGGTGTCATATCCACCCTCCCAGAATCATCACCGTCTGTGACATACAAAAATTTTCCTCCTTTCTTGATATAGTACGCATTTACATCGGGGGAAGATATGAACTTGAATGGAAGAGATCCCCTGGCTCGTTGCCCGAGCTTCAGTGAATCGTCCGGCACGAGTTCTGTTTCCGCGTGCTGAAACGCAAATTCACCCAATACACTGCGATCAATCTCTTCCATAGACGTCAGTGGTTCGTCACTCTCACTCTTCGTTTGTTTGTGAGTATTTTCAGGGCGAGGCGGGGCGACCATTTTATTCGAGGGTTTTGAAAGAACTTTGCTTTTTTTATTGCCCGCGAAGTATGCGGTCACGAGTATGGTGGTCAAGGCCACGAGAGCCAGTGCGATAGTGTTTGGGTTCATTTTGAACTTACAGTGTTGCAAGAAATTTTTTTGTAATTCATTGAATGAGACGAACACCGTTCGTCGTCTGTTTTTTCCTTTTTTCCCTGTCAATTTTCTTCTTCTTCTTCGAATCATTGAGTTTCCAGAAAATCGGATTGCACAACTTGAATTTCAGGTTCGGATTGTACGACGCTCGATACCAAAAAATATTATTTGGGTACGCGACGTGACTAGCATTGTCTAATACAAGAGCCCCGTAATTTTGCGTGACAGTATCTAATACGGTCAGAAATGTTTTCTGATTATTAATGAAACTGAAAAAGTTTTTATACAGCTTATCGGCAAACAAATTCTCGCGTAATGCAATAAAGTAGTCGATCTGCGAGCGAACAGATGGTGTGATATCCAGCTGATATTGCAAGGCACAGATAAATGTGATCAATGCGTGGCGACCATTATACAAGAGGCGACGCATGCACGTGGAATTCATCGTTTTCTTATCAAAAGCACAGTCGTCCAAAACGAGGAAGACGGGCTTCGCCACGCCCTTACTGACCTGGTCCATTTGCGAATCTATCAAATTGGATATGGCCATTTCATTAAACTCGTGGAAAATCAAAGTCTCGGGGACAAATTTTCCGTAAAATTTATTCGAGACTTCTGTCCCTGATTGAACCATACCGCAGAAAAAACGACTCCTCAATTTGTACAAAATCTCTTTGATGAGCACAGATTTACCAGACCGGCGCTTTGCGGTGATGAATATGACAGGGTGCTCTACAATTTTTTCCAAATTCCATTTCTTTAAAGAAATATTACAGGACATTGCGACTACAATGTGGCAACAAAATAAAAATCAAAAAAAAGTTGTGTAATGAGAGAGAATGAATCAAAGATCGCTACTCCTATGCTGTGTGGCGGCATCGTCGATTTTCCTGAGCATTTCACTGGTCCTATTTATAGGAATTCAACGCGTCCACCACCCCTCAGGGGGTGGTGGCACCAAGGGGTCTACCCCGACTCCTGGACGCGCCCTACCACTGGGCGCGCTCCTCAAGGACAAAAAGGTCGGTGAATTCCAAGTGAAGGGGTTGGGAGAATGGAAGCGTGAAGATGATTCGACAATCGCACTGGGCCTGAAAAAGAATGCCATTGGGGGGAGCAGTGGCGGCGCCTTTGATATCGAATCCAAATCATTCTTCCCGAGGTCGGCCATCACATTTAGTTATAAACTCTTCCTTCCCGATGATTTTGTGTTCGGAAAAGGCGGGAAATTACCAGGGGTTTGTCTCTCGCCGAAAAATAATCTCACCAAATGCGCCAACGCATCCAATTGGCTCAGCGATGCCGGAAGTGTCAGGCTCATGTGGAGAGACGATGCCATCATTGGCTATATCTACTTGCCAGGCGCGGGACCAGAAGAAACGTATAAATATCAAGGGGAGAAATACAAAAAAGCTACCATTCCAGGAGAACGCGCTGGACACGATGTCTTTTACGAGAAACGCAAATCGGTGCTCAAGCTTCAGAAGGGGTGGAATGATATTTCAATGACCGTCAAACTTAACGATCCATCCCAGAAGAATGGGGTTCTGACCGTTACCGTGAATGGAAAGACCAGGAGTGTCGATGATATCATGTACAGAAAGACATCGGATACGGTCATTTCAAGGGTGAGGGTAGTTGCTTTTCGAGGCGGTGGGAGCATGGATTGGAGTGTCCCGCGTCAAAACACCGTGAAGATCAAAGACCTTGCCATTGGTTGAAATCTGGAAAAAAAAACTTGCGGTATACCAGACGATGATTTCCTGGAAAATTCTAGCACTTCTCTTCATTGCACTGGCGTATCATGTCGTGAACATGTCGGTACAGGGCAAGTTCTCATCCCCAGCGGTATCAAATACCAAACCGGTTCGCGAAGTGTACGTCATTCCGGAGAAAACCAAGCAAGAACTCGTGTATCAACAATCCGAAAATTTACAAAAAGAGTCGGTTAATAATCAATTGAAAGCGCGCGTCTCCGAACTTGAGCTTCAGATCAAGGAAGCTTTGGAAACAATAGGTAAATTGACCTCGGATCTACAAAAATGTCAGGGGGAAAATGATTCCCTGCGTCGTCAATTGAAGGAAGCCCTCGAAAATATATCGTTTATGAAGAAACAACTCGGAATGTGCGAATCGAAATTGAACCACCAGTACCTCAAAAATCAGTACTGTAATATGAAGCAGATGCCCAACCTGCTCAGATGAGACTGAAAAAAAAATGTTGCCTTCCATTAGAATCATGGAAAAGGAACGTTTCGTACAAGCCGTCGTTCAGGTTGGTACAAAAACGGCACAAATAGGGTCCAGGATTGCGTCAACGGCGCGTATAGGTGTTAAAAATGCTCAAATCGCAGGCAGGGCCGCTGCCAATGCAGCAAGGGGTACGGCACCGTTGCGTGCTGCGTCTAGTGCGGCAGAAGTGGGATTATTGGGCGTCGGCGTTGCCGGAATGGCGGGTGCATTTGATCCCACATATGAAAATTTAGATGAAACGCAGTACATTGAGGACATGCCCAATACGGGCATAGGAGCAACATCGGCTGCCACACAAGGCATCATATCTTCATCGTCCATGAGCTGTGCGGTATGTGTGCTTCTCGTATTCACACTCCTCATGGCGTTGGCGCTGTAAAATCAGCGGATGTGGAGCATTTTCCCCGATAATTGAGGTAAAATTAGGCACGGAAGACGTTCACAGACGAAAACTCCCATGGGGTAGTGAGCAACGCCAAATAACTTTTTTTTCTTATCATCGCTGATCTTGGCGATCTCGGGACCTCTATCATCGTAATGCGAATCCTTCATAAACTGGTGGAGCAAAAGCGTATCTAAACGCATCCATACTTTGAGGGCGGACAACATGCGGCAATACGACTCCATGATACGCGGCGCAACCAAAAAGTAGTTGCAGTAAAAGGACAATAAATCGTCCCGCATGTATTCGGATTCGCGAAAACCAAGGCGCTCGCATACAACTTTCCAAGTCTCGCAAAATCCGGGATGCCATTTCTCAGCGGTGCGAAGCAGGGGGTCGCCTCTATACATTAGAGTAACAGCGTCGCACCCTTTCTGGGTCGCAATGTCAACGATCTCGGGAAGTCTGGTTACTAAAGGTTGTTTTGTACACGCACTATGTGAAATTGTCCCCACAAAATCGTGGTGTATCCATTCTTCCTTTCTGTCGAGTAAGATGTCACTGAAAACAAACGATTCTAAAAATGGATTCTCTTCATTTGGAAGACAAATGCATTTAAATTCAGGCTCTGTATACAGATCTCGCGCCGTTTTCACCGCTGCATCGTCTGGACACAAAACGTAAACAATCATGCCTTTTTTCTTTTCGTCCAAGATTTTTCGAGACGAAAAAAAAACGCACCGAAAGAAGAGATCCAAAATGGATCTTTTCTTTTCAAAAAAAGGGAATCACGCGATGCTTCTACGCGCACTGGAACCGGTGCTTCTGCTGCCTGTATTGCGGGAACCGATGCTTCTACTACCTGTATTTCGGGAACCGATGCTTCTACTGCCTGTATTGCGGGAACCGATGCTTCTGCTGCCTGTATCGCGGGAACCGATGCTTCTGCTGCCTGTATTGCGAGAAGAAATGCTTCTGCTACTTGCCGTATTCTTGGAACCAATGCTCCTGTGAGAGATTGCCGATGGTTCTGACTCTGGAGCGATCGGAATGCCTTGGAAAGCTGCTGCCCCTAGTTTTTGCTGGTCCATGATGTTTTTGATCATACCGTGGTAATTGTTTGAAATTTTGTACAGTTTGTTATCCAACTCTGTCAATCTACTCCATTTTTTCTCCATTTCAGCGCCAATCTTATCGAGCTCTTTGTGAAGAACTCGCGCGCGTTGAAGCTGGTTCTCAGACAATCTGGATTCGTCCAGATTTTCACCGTGTGTGGTGATGATCCTGGCTTTTTTGATGATATTGTTGTACTCTGTTTCTAATTGACGCTCTTTTGCACGCAGTGGGTCAAGGAGTTTCTTCATTTGGGTACTTTTTTCTTCGATCTGATTGATCAGGGCATCGCTTGGGTTGTTCAGGTACATTTTATACAATTGCTGGCGCTCCGTCAGAAGCCTTTTAAAGGGATCTTTCGCGGTCGATGTCTTTTTTTCTTTTTGTACCAGATCTTCGGGTATATGCCCATGCCTGATGTAATGCATCGCGCCCTGATGAATTTTTTCCCTATGTACCTGTTTGAGTGTCTTTGGGACCTTGATCTTCAATTCATCCGCAATCATCTTGGCAACTTTTCCATCTTTTGTCGCAATATCGAGCAAACTGTTCATATTTGTGATTTTTCCGCGCTTTTTTGCCGATGGATGGAATGCATCAACCAAGAGGACTGAGCCGAGGGGTTTGAACAACTTTTCTGGGACCTGTGTAAACAGATTACCCGTACGGTTTAGGGGACTGTACGACCTGTTTCCGACCTTCAAAATGTGCCTGCCATTGAGTTTTTCGTGTATGATGTTTTTGCCCAAAATATGTTTCAGAACAACCGCGTGGGCCTTCTTTTTTGGCGGCGATGACCCGGATGGGGTTGTAGGGGTAGCCGCCAACGGACGACCTGATGCGTTATTTCCAATTGAGATGATATCCGTCGAGGCACGGGACTTTTTACTGATGGATCGGGCTTGAGATGGTGCTTCGAGACGTCTCTTCGAGCCGGAAGATTTTTGCGCGGACGACGCCGTGTTTGATAACGCCATGGCCTTTGATGCAGCTCGCCCAGATCTCGAGGCGGATTTAGCAGTGGTGGTCGTCGTTATACTTGGAGCAGCCACTCTGGTCATGATGTATGCGTTTAACGCGCGGTCGATATTTCGCGTGTTCAGGGCCATTTTGCGTAAAATGGCCTCCAAATCCAGGACAGATGACACGGGGCGCTTACGGAGTAAGGCGATGAACAAATCTGTCTTTGCCTTAGGAATGCCGAGCTCCCGCGCGAAAGAAATTTGACTCTGAACTGTAGTTCTATTCATCGGTACACTCCATCAAGATTTTTTTCCAGTATCAGTACCGCTCAAGATTTGGGTCGGTTTCACGAAGGGATTGTGACCGAGACCATAGTCTCGACAAGTCCCAATAGCTGATGGCGTACGAAGCCATCATCAGAAAAATCACCACGCACAGCCACGGAATCCACATAAAAAAAAAATTCTTTCTCTATGACAAGAAAGTTTTATCGACGCGAAATGGATTACTACGATTCGTCCTCATCGTCTGGAGGAGGTGACAGTACCATGATGATAGTGCTGGTGATGATCATTTGCTGTTGCTGTTTTTTGAGCCTGGGGTACCTGGCAGCAGGGTACATGGTCAATAAGGGTACCGTGTCATTTGGACCCCTTGACTCTTTTCTATCCGCGCCTTTCAAACTGTTTTCAGGTACCGGCGAGGGCGACGACGAGGACTATGATAATGATGAAGGCGGTGATGAAGGAGGAGATATAACAACCGGTGGCGGTGGTGGAGGAGATGATGGTAAAAGTGGGAAGAAAAGTAAAGACAAGAAAGACAAAGATAAGAAAGACAAAAAAGATAAGAAAAATGATAAAGACAAGAAATATAAAGACAATTGCGTGTACCTCTACAAGGATATAGATGGAAAAGGGTACATGAAATCCATGTGTGTCAGTCGGTCTAATCCCACGCAGTACTGGGAAAATGGAAAGATTCACGAATTATCCAGTATCAGATATGGCCCGGATGTTCAGGTGCATATTTTACCGCGAAATGATGCCAATACGAAATCCGCGCTCAAATTCAACGATGGGAAGACAAAGGCTGGGAAGTTGGTCAACCTGACCAAACACGATTTCAATGACCAAGCCGGTGCGATCAGTCTCGCGTTCAAAGAGTATGGCGGCGGTACCTTGAAAAATGTCGGGGGGAATTACGATGAGAATTGCGTCTACCTGTACTCCAACGGCAATGCAAAGAGTTACGTACGGACCATTTGCTCGAAGAAAAATAAGAGTGTTGTCATTATTCATCCCACGTTGAAACAGGTATCGTCAATGAGGATCGGGAAAAATGTAGACGTCACTATTAAGCGCAAGAATTCATCCGGCGGGGACACGTCATTACTGTACAAGGGGACTGGAACCAAAAATGTCATCAATCTGTCGTCATCATGGAACGATCAGATAACCTCAGTATCTGTCTCTCGGTAACGCAAAGATACCTGTACATGTACAGTAGTCATTTGAGATTCAGAGGTCGAAACGACCTCTGAATTGCATTGATGCATTAGCGTTGCATCTGAAGAGTGTGTACAACTTTTCCCAAGTTCTCCAACAATTGTGGAGATTCGAAAACACACAACACATCGCGAAGGCGCGATTTTATTTCACTATCCAGATTGAGTTCGTCAAAGAATTCTGACGGCTTTATTTGACCATTCAAAAGCTTCTCGATTCTTTGATGTTTACGTTTCTCGGCCGCCTTGAACTCGTCCGGGTGATCGATACAAGTACTGAGTATATTTAAACAAGCAAATCCCAACTTCATCATCTTTTTGGTCATTTCGTCTGTCCCTTGATCACGAAGCAAATCATAAATGCGAAGTGTCATTGACTTTTTCTCATGCGGAAAGCGAACTACAATATGTTCCAATGACTCTTCCGTCGATGCGGAATCATTTTCGAAAGATTTACGAATGACATCTATAATATCAGATGGGCTCGATTTCTCGACGAATTCGTTAAATTCTTTCACACCGTCATAATCTCCATACACTTCGACGAGTTCGTGGCTGAGTTTCTCGACAAGATTCACGAGAAGATTTGTCAATTGATTTTGCATTGGTATGATGTATAGAGTATACAAACATTTTTTTTTTTCAACAAAGTCTGGAAACAAAAAGTGGACTGTACATGGTAGATGGTTGCTGATCAAGCTCGTGACCCAAGCAGTCCGTATGACTTGACAACTCGGTTATCTCTATCCAATGAGAAAATCGTATCACCGACACACTTGATTGACATTGGGTAGTGATCGATTGGAATATCGTAGGCAAACTCAAAGTTTCCACTCGTATTTGGACGATATATCAGTAAATTTTTAGTTTCTCCATTGTCACAGACGACGACGTGCTCGTTATTAACATACTCTATAAAGTACCCGAAACTCTCCCAATTGCTAGGTGTTAAAATCGGCGGTGGGGTGATCAGTGATGGCGGTGTCGTTGTCCCTGATGTAGTGTCATATTCGAAGTAGACCAATTTAGGTTTACCACTTACGGTCTGTGCGATATATATTCCATCAGCAATGCAAGATGATGCGAGTACTTTGATTTTTGTCCCACTCATCCACGCGGTGAATACATAGCCTATATTATTGTATTCATTCAATTCTGAATAGTCTGAGGCTTTGAATATCGCGGTCCATCCGTTTTCTGTTGAAATTCCCTCACTTCCTCCAGCGTGGTCCATCGCGTTCATCCAAATTGTTCCATTTCCCGTCGTTGGAGCAGATGCCAAGAGGAACCGAGTGTTTTCCGTATTAAGAACGCGCGCATGTACCCCAAAAAAACGATATTCTACAGGACCGCTGGGGCTGTGTTGAATGCACGCCGATTTATCGACGATCCATTCGTCGAGCAAACCTCCGTACATGTTATGGATCGAATTTGTGATGAACAATTTATCACGCACTTCGTCAAATATGATATTTTCTCCATACCCCTGCGTTTTAAGGGCGATCGGTGCATTTTCATCTAATGCATGATGGAAGGCATTCACATGACGCCATTCGAAGCTACCGTCGGCGAGTAATTCTCTCTTAAAATGGTCAACCACGCCGGGGTAACCTTCAGTGTACCCATCGGGTCGCGCATTGGGTGATGCAACAAATAAGTGATCGTTCGTTATATATAATGAACTTTTGTTCGGAACGCCGCGGGCAAACCGTCTAGGTATCGACGATAAATCCAGTACAGATTCATTGATTGTCACGTCATGCGTTGTGTTCAAAAAGGTATCGTATATCCTGACCAAGCCGATAGACCCATATCCAGAGACATAGTATTTTTCCATGGCAAACGCAACCATTCTGCCATTTGTCGAGAAACCGGTGATATCTTGATGCGTGACTTCCCTATTGTCAGAATCGAGTGGATGTGAAGCAGTAATCAAACGTGGGATATTACTCATTGGGAAAGAAACCTCGATTCCAGATACGGATTTTTTAGTATTCCCAT
Organism: Patescibacteria group bacterium; assembly: GCA_023263945.1. Taxonomy (GTDB): domain Bacteria; phylum Patescibacteriota; class Gracilibacteria; order Peribacterales; family Peribacteraceae; genus JALQTW01. Next base: position 8,734 of record JALQTW010000009.1, read on the forward strand.
CGGCTATAGGACTTTGGAGCAGCTTCCGCAAAGGTGCAGGAGTGCGATGCACATTTTCTCCATATTTTCCGAAAATGTAGACGTTTTTATCAGTTTTGACTGCGGAGAAATCATCACCTGCATAAATATCTATTATACTTTCACCCGGGAACTGAAGTTCGCGAACATGTTCTTGAAGTGGAAATAAATTCTCATCTGATACTCCAGTGCCCAGCTGTCCATTGTTGTTGGACCCAAATGTAAACAACTGGTCGTCACACCTTACAATAACATGTGACTTTCCACCAACCATGTCGAATGTCATGGCAGGGTCAGAGAACGTCAGCACGTTGGACGAAAGGATATTTTCAGTACCCGATGTGCGGTGAACTTCTCTCTTGATACTCTGAACAGTTGTCGAAAAATCCATTCTGACAAGAACGTAGAGCGATGTCTCGGTGAAATGGTAGTAAAATACCCCATGTGGGAACAAAACTTTCATAAATTTGTGCTCAATTTCAGGGGTCGAGCTCTGCAGCCCAAATGCACCGACGCCAGTACCCCAACCATACAAAACGGTCATTGTACTAACCGCAAATGAATAATTCCCGATTGCATGTACACTTCCAAAAGTGCCGGGGAGTTTGAGCGGTATTGTGACGTGTTCTTCTGCATCTGGCGAACATTGTAAATTTGAATTATCCCCCCAGACGTAGATACTCCCGTCCCGAGCGAGGGCAATGAAATGGTTATCACCCGCGACAATTTGCTCAATTTGAGGCAGAAAGGGAAGTATGGTAAATTCTTGAGAATCTCCGATATTTCCCATCGCAACTCCAGTCCCTTTCAATGATATACTACCGTCGTGTGAGAGTTGTGCCACCACATCGTTCGTTTTTACACGCGATTTGATATCCAATGGAAAGTTGCTTAGCCCATGTATGGTTGTTCCATCGACTCGGTCTCCAATGACATATGTCTTTGTTCCTGTCCGCATGGCAATATCCGAGGCTTCAGTATTCACGAAAGTATTGAAATTTCCTGTCAAAATAATTAATTGAATCGAAAAAACCGCACTGAATCCTTCACTGTCTGTCAGAGTGACGTGAATTTCCCCGCTCGTCATCGCCTGTATTTCTGGTATACTCATTTCTAGCTGGACAAAACGAACATTTACAAACGACTCGCACAGTACACCGTCTATATCACAACGTGTTTCGACAGATACGAGATCCGCGATGGAACCAGACAATGTGGAATGTGGGATTTGGAATGAAATAGGTGTTCCCGACAGAGCATTCACTACCAGGGGTTTATTTGGCGTCATTCTATCATGAATAGTAATTTCACCGACTTTTATTATATCTCCGGCATCAATAAAGACGTCGCACGTTCCAGCGGAAAGTTCGCGTGGAATACGAACCTCGAGTACTGTTTGGTCATTTTTAGTTACCGGTTTCGCGGTTGATGTTTCATCCATGTCTCCTGATGAAAAAATAGATGTAAACACACGATTCTGATCAAAATCCCCTGTTATATACACCATTTCGTTTACATGATACAATGTCTTATCGTTCAAAAACCCGGATATAACCGGGGGGTGGGGTTGCCGCATCAAGATTTCTTGCTGGGTCGATATAATCGACGCTAAAACTTGTTTGACACTCGTCATTAGATTTGTCATTACGAAACATTTTTTTTTTCATCAAATGTACATTACCGGCGTCTGAATAGCGGTAACTTTCCCCCCCGTTTTTTTGCCGGTTTTTTCCGGAACATATTTTTCAACCCCTCGCGAAGATCTTCGCCAATATCATTGACTTTCTTGTTCCCGGTATCGATGTCGATACCAAAGTCTTTGAGACCGTCTTTTACAGACTCTCCAATTTCCTCAAATTTATCGTCGATATCATTTTTCTTGGCGTCAATCCCTGCACCCAAGTCTTTGAATGCACCGTCTACTTGATCGGCTATATCCGAGATTTCCCCGTCTATTTTCTTTTTCCCGGTATCGATGTCGATACCAAAGTCTTTGAGACCGTCTTTTACAGACTCTCCAATTTCCTCAAATTTATTATCGATATCATTTTTCTTGGCATTAATCCCTGCACCCAAGTCTTTGAATGCACCGTCTACTTGCTCGGCTATATCCTCAATTTCCCCGTCTATTTTCTTTTTCCCGACATCAATGTCGATGCCGAAGTCTTTGAGACCGTCTTTTACAGACTCTCCAAACTCTTTGATACCACCCTGTGCATTGTCGAACGCGTTCTCGATTTTCGATCCGAGTACATGCGTTGTCCTCGCCCATTTCGTTTTCTGACTCGTAAAAAACCTGACATCGGAATTCTTACCGAAAAGGGCATCGGGATTCCAATTCTCGAGATTTGTCTTCATCCTGAAGAAATCACCGCTCGTCACTGATTTCACAAACAATGCAGATGCCAGGATAGTGAGACATACTCCAACCACTGGAGCAGTGTACATTACGGGTGCCAATATTAATACTGTAACGGCCCCAGCCGTATTGGCCGCCGTGATATCGGCGAGTGCAGACACTATGTGAAAAACAATTAAACTTGCCAATGCTACCGCCGCAGTATTGAGAAGTGTAAACATGTAAGTGGCAAATACACTAACAATTGGTACGGAGAGGAACCACACTACCAATGCGGTCACAACATCAATCGTCCGAGGCTTGTAATCAGGCTTCTCAACGGGGGGGTCATTGTCTGAATGATTGTCCACGACTTTCGGGAGAGTCGAAGATTCATACGCACGCATCGATGTAATCACTTTGTTCATTTGATCGAAAGAATCGATATTTTGACTCAAATTGTACTCGGTAATCGTCAACGTCTCTTGTTTGACACCACCTGACCAGACTTGCATTTTTGAAGGCAGGGTGTCGGTTGATTCCCCCCTGTCAAGGGCGTGTCGTAGTCTCAAATCAATGCAATACACGGGCTGATCATATGTAAATGCCAGACGTGTCCTAAAATTCTGATTTTTTCTCCCCCGACTCGACCATGGGGTATTATTCGTTACGATTTCGTGCGGGTCGACTGTGAGTAACCCGCCGGCGAATCTATTTTGTATACTGTCTTCGATCGAATTGACTTCCTCGACATCAACCGGTGAAACGCCAGCAATACCATCCCGGCTTATAACAATTGGGAGCACTTGTTTCATGGTCACTATATTCGATTCAGGGTTGATTGTCTCAGTGATGTCGATGGTTATCACATTATCTCCAAACTCTTGGGCAAACTGTTCATACGATCGGTCTCCAATTCGAAGTGACGCCTCGCCCTTCAATAAATATCGATAGCTTTGGAGCGACGAGTCACTATTTTTGAACGTCATCTCGATCATCGGGAAAAGACCGTCTTCATTAGGGAAAGGGACAACTTCAAATGAAGTCGGTTTCAAAGGGAATGTGATTTTTATAAATTCTGTTCTACGCGGGAATGACATTTCTCGACCATCTGAATATGGAAAAACAATCCCATCTGGAGTCGTTACTTGCACGACACCACCTACTTTTAGGAACTTGATTTTTCCATGGACGAATGGGTTATAACCTCCTTGGAAAAAGATTGTTACACTTTCCAAATCACGCTCATTTTCACCTGCGTTTTTATGGAACGCGGGCCACTGTTGAATCCAATACATCTGATAAAAACGTCTACGTTGTATACTACCAATATTTTTTTCAAAAAATGTACTGTACATCAACTCATCTACGTTTTTTTCCGGCAGAAAAAAACCTTGTAAGACAACAACAAAAAGGTCAGTAAAGAATGCATGAGGGTGCGCTCGTTACAATTGCCATCGCCACAGTCGTCGCGATATGCATGTATGTATGGGTATCAAAAACCGATGCCAGGGTTCGAGAGGCGAAATACGTCGCTGGAATGTACTCCGATTCCATCAGCAGGGAATGGACTAGAATTCAGAGGTTGAAACAGTTCAAAGAAGAGCAGGATGCCATTGTCAGGGAGCGGGCGTATAGCAGGGCCAAGGCATTGTTCGATACCATTCGACAATCAAGGTCGATGGGCCCCTTCGAAAAAGTATCCGA